>NZ_JBHLXP010000001.1:2252102-2394321 GCF_042432165.1 Rheinheimera tilapiae | reverse complement strand
TGAGTTAATAACCCGTCCAGACCTGATGTTTGCTGAAAAACTAGCCTTTTATGACACGCTCACGGCTCAATGTGCAGCTTTAATCTCCGACGAGACCGATTTTATCGCCAACCTCGCCAATATCAGCGCCTTATTATTTATGGAAATGCCGGACCTGAACTGGGCCGGCTTTTATTTGTTAAGACAACAGCAGTTGGTGTTAGGCCCGTTTCAGGGCAAACCAGCTTGTGTGCGTATCGATATTGGCAAAGGGGTGTGCGGTACTGCGGTGGCTAGCGGCGAAGTGCAGCTGGTAAAAGATGTACATGAATTCCCGGGGCACATTGCCTGTGATGCGGCCAGTAATTCTGAGATTGTGTTTCCACTGCGCCTGCGCGGTGAGATCATCGGAGTTCTGGATATTGATAGCCCGTCGCTGGCCCGGTTTGATCAGCATGACCAGCAGGGCCTGGCGAAAATAGTGGCTGCTTTGGAGCAACGTTTGGAACAAACTTTATGAAAGACTGGTTGTCGGTCCAGGATTATCTGTACGATGTCCGGGATGTAGGTGACTGGGAAGGTGAAGAAGAACTGGTCGCCGACCGGATCAATACCATTTATCATGCAATCTGGCCGTTAATTCCAGATGAAGCAGATGTTGCATTGATCGATCGGCTGATGCGTGATGTCTGGGATCAGCTGCGCGGAAGCGAAGTGATGGTCGAGGCAGATGAGGATGAACTGGTGGACTGGGCAGTGAACCACAGCCGGCAGTTTATAGAACAATATGGCGCGCCATCTGATGACGAAGATGAAGATGCAGATGACGACGCCGAAGATGTCATTGATGAAGAAGAGTATTAAACCATGACCAGTCAAGTCGAAGTCCAAGCCAAACCGCACAATGTTAAAGAAGTTGTGGCACTCCTGGCCGAACAATTTCCGTTGTGTTTTAGTCTGACTGGTCCGGCAAAGCCGCTGAAAGTCGGTATCTTTCAAGATCTTGCAGAAAAATTGCAAGAAAACCCACTGATTAGCAAAACGATGCTGCGTCAAGCGCTTCGCGTGTACACCAGCAGCTGGCGCTACCTCGAAGCAGTGAAAGAAGGCGTTTGCCGTGTTGATTTAGACGGTACTGATGGTGCAGTGATTGATGCCAGCCAGGCTGAGCACGCTGCCGCCACGCTGAGCGAAAGCAAAGCTAAAGCGCAGGAAGCGCGTAAAGCGCGTCAGGCTGCTGAGCGTGCCAAAGCGAAAGCTGCTGCGATTGCGGCAGGTACTGCGGCTCCGGCTAAAGCACCAGGCGAAGGCAAACCGGCAAAACCTGCTTACAAAAAAACTGAGCGCAAATCTGACGGTCGCGTGGCCAAAGCCGCTAATCTGACATCAAAACCTGTCGCAGAACCGGTAAAAGCGCCGGCAGTTGAACTCAAAGCGATGGAAGAAGGTCAGTTAGTGGTAGGCGGTAAAGTTCTGGTTAAATTTGGTGCCAGCCCAATCGCCGCCACTGTCGTAGAGTTAGCTAAACAAGACGTTATTGTGCAGCTGGCTTCAGGCATGATTGTCAAAACCCAGCGTGGAAGTTTATTTCAGGCTTAACACAAAGAGTGTCCGATGAGAAAATTATCAGGTATTGCCGCAGGTTTGTTTTTGGCGTTCAGTGGCGCCACTATTGCTGCACCGGTCGCGGAGAAAGTCACGCTGCCGGAACTGTCTCAGCTTGATCAACATTTTACTGCTAGTAAACGTATTGCAGCAATTCTGACCCGCGGGCATTACCTGCCGGTGCAGATTGACGACAAACTGTCGGCAAAAGTGTTCGATCAGTATTTGGATAGTCTGGATTATTTTCACAATGTGATGCTCAAATCGGACGTAGCGACGTTCGAACAATATAAATTTCAATTCGATGATGCTATCGCCAAAGGCCAGTTCGATTTTGCCTATCAGATGTTTAATCTGAGTCTGCAACGTCGGGCTGAACGCTTTGATTACGCCTTATCAGTGTTAGATAAAGGCTTTGATTTTAATACTGAAGATGCCTACGAATTTGAACGTGAAGACGCGCCATGGCCAGAAACTGCAGCGCAGCTGAATGAACTGTGGCGGCAACGGGTCAAATTCGATGCATTAAATCTGAAGTTGGCCGGTAAAAAACCAGAAGAAATCAAAGATATCCTGACTAAACGTTATAAATCAGCGAAAAAACGTCTGGCTCAGACTGAAAGCGAAGACGTGTTCCAGCTGGTAATGAATGCCTATGCCCGTTCGATCGAAGCCCATACTTACTACCTGTCGCCGCGCAATACCGACCGTTTCCAGCAGGAAATGAATTTGTCGCTGGAAGGCATTGGTGCTGTGTTACAGGCCGATGATGATTACACCGTGATCTCTAGTTTGGTACCAGGTGGTCCGGCGGATTTAACCAAAAAACTGAAACCAAAAGACAAAATTGTCGGTGTGGCTCAAGGCAATGACGAGTTTGTTGATATTGTCGGCTGGCGTCTCGACGACGTAGTTGATTTAATCAAAGGACCTAAAGGCTCCAAAGTCCGGCTGCAGGTAATGGCTTCCAGCGACAGCGCTGGTGCAACACCACAGTTGATTGAAATTGTCCGCGATAAAATCCGCTTGGAAGATCGTGCCGCCAAAGGCGAAGTGTTTAAGTCGCAGTTGCATCAGAGCGATAAAAAAGTCGGTGTGATTAATATCCCGAGTTTTTATAACAACCTGACCGAAGATGTGCGCAAAGAGATCATCAAACTCAAAGCGGAAAAAATTGACGCACTGGTCATCGATTTACGCGGAAATGGCGGTGGCTCGTTACCTGAAGCTATTTCGTTGAGTGGCTTGTTTTTTGACCGCGGCCCGGTGGTGCAAATCCGTGAAGGCAATGGCCGCATTACACAAAATGACGATACTGACGGCGCTACTTTGTATGACGGTACTTTGACCGTACTGGTAGACCGTTATAGTGCTTCTGCTTCGGAAATTTTTGCTGCCGCGATGCAGGATTATGGTCGTGCGCTTATCGTTGGTGAACACACTTTTGGTAAGGGTACAGTCCAACAGCATCGTGGTCTTGGCCGGATCTATGACACTTTTGATGCTGAATTGGGCGGACTTAATTACACCATCGCCAAGTTCTACCGCATCAATGGCGGCAGTACACAGCATAAAGGTGTAGTACCGGATATTACCTATCCAACACCAATCAATCCGGAAGAATGGGGCGAAAGTAAAGAAGAGAATGCGCTGCCATGGGATTCGATTGCGCCAGCCAGTTATGCCAGCGTACCTGATATCAAAGTTGCACTGCCAATTCTGCAGGAAAAACACCAGAAACGCATTGCCGAGGAAGTTGAGTTCAAATATCTGAATGATGATATTGCCTTGTACAACAAGGAAAAAGATCTGAAAACAGTGTCATTGAATGAAAAAGTCCGGCTGGCGAAAAAAGATAGCGACAGCAAGCGTGAGCTGCAGCGGCTGAACGAACGGCTGGCACGGTTAAAACTGCCGGCGGTTAAATCGGTGGACGACGCGCCGGAAGTGCTGGAAAAACTCGATCCATTGCTGGAAGAAACTGTGCTGATCACCGCTGATCTGGTGCTGAGCAGCAAAATCGCCAAAAAATAACGCCGCATTGCGTGTGACCACGAACAAAGGACTGCCTGCAGTCCTTTGTTTTTATCTGAGATCCTTCAAAAAGAGAATGTTATGACGACTGCAAACGCTGCCGTCCAGCCGCAATGGTCAAGCCGGCTGATGTTTATTATCGCTGCTACGGGCGCGGCCGTGGGCCTTGGTAATATCTGGAAGTTTCCGTACATCATGGGGCAAAACGGCGGCGGCGCCTTCATGCTGATGTATTTGCTGTGCATTTTGCTGATAGGCATTCCGGTGTTGATGGCTGAAGTGATGATTGGCCGGCGTGGCAGACAAAGCCCGGGGTTGTCCGTCAAAGCGCTGGCGATTGAAGCCAAAGTGAATCCGCTTTGGCAGATCGCAGGCTGGATGGGACTGGTCGGTGGATTTTTAATTCTGTCGTTTTATTCAGTGATCGCCGGCTGGGCTTTTGCTTATGTCAGTAAGGCCGCGCAAAACAGTTTTGCCGGCCAAAGCGCCAGTGACATTGGCGCGATGTTTGGACAGTTTTCTGCCGATTTGTCTAGTTTGCTGCTGTGGACCACGTTAGTGATTGTGCTGACCTGCGTTGTGGTTGCCCGTGGGGTGAAACAAGGGCTGGAGCAAGTGATCCGCTGGATGATGCCAGCTTTGTATCTGCTGTTGATTGGCCTTGCCATCTATGCCGGCCTAACCGGTGATTTTGCCAAAGCGCTGCATTTTATGTTCGCGCCGGACTTTAGCAAACTGTCAGTGTCCGGCATGTTGATCGCATTGGGTCATGCGTTTTTTACCTTAAGTCTGGCCTCTGGCGTCATGATCACTTACGGCGCATATATGCCGGGCAGAGTATCGATTGCCCGCACTTCGATTTGGATTGCACTGGCAGACACCTCAGTCGCGTTGATCGCGGCCATGGTGATTTATCCTATTGTATTTGCGCATAATCTTGATGCCGGGCAGGGGCCTGGACTGATTTTTGTCACCTTGCCGGTGGCCTTTGGCCAGATGCCGGGTGGCCAACTGGTTGGCACCTTATTTTTTGTCATGCTGGTGTTTGCGGCTTTTACCTCAACCATTGCGATGATTGAATCTGTTGTTGCTTGGCTGACACAGGCTAAAGGTTTCAGCCGAGTACGCGCTTGTGTGTTGTCCGGCATTGTGTTGTGGTGCTTAAGCCTGTTAACTGTTTTCAGTTTCAGTGGCGCCAGCTGGACCCAATGGCAATTCCATTTTGTCGGTAAAGAAGTGAATAACCTGTTTGAAATCATCGACCATCTGACCTCAGACATCATGCTGCCGCTCGGTGGTCTCGCCATCGCCATTTTTGCCGGCTGGAAAGTACAGCAACACGCCAGCCGGGAAGAGTTGAATACATCGCCGGTTGCTTATAGTATCTGGCTGTTCTGTATCCGCTGGTTCACGCCAGTGGCGATCGTAGCCGTGTTTCTGAATCTGACCGGTGTACTCTAATAAAAAAACAAAAGCCCGCCTGACGGGCCAAATACTAATAATAAAGCAAACAATAGAGCAATAAATGACAACATCAACAACTCCCAAAGCGCCCAGTATGCTGGACGCGCTGCTTCCGCTTGGCGCGCTGATTTTCCTGCTGAGTTTATCTGTTTACCTGTACGGCAGTGACTCATCTTTTGGTCCTAACCAGATGGCGTTGTTTGTTGCCGCTGGCATCGCCGTATTGATTGGCCTGAAAAACGGCTTCGGCTGGGAAGAAATGGAACAGGCGATGATCCGTGGCATCGCCTTGTCACTTGGCGCTGTGCTGATTCTATTTTCGGTTGGGGCTTTGATTGGCACCTGGTTGTTATCCGGTACTGTCCCTGCGCTGATTTATTATGGCCTGCAGGTGTTAGACCCAAGCTGGTTCTACGCTGCCACTTGTGTGCTCTGTGCGATTGTTGCACTGGGCATTGGCAGTTCCTGGACCACCGCCGCCACTGTCGGTGTGGCGCTGATTGGCGTGTCGATGGGTTTGGGTTTGTCGCCGGTGATCACCGCTGGCGCGATAGTGTCAGGCGCTTATTTTGGTGACAAGATTTCGCCACTGTCTGATACCACTAATCTGGCGCCGGCCGTGGCCGGTTCCGACTTGTTCTCGCATATCCGTCATATGTTATGGACCACGATCCCGAGCCTGATCCTGGCCATTTTGTTGTTTATTCTGATCGGTTTTAACGCCAATGGCGTGGCTAACGTCGAAAAAATTGACCAGATCAGCCGTGATTTACAGCAACACTTTGATATCTCCGTACTGCATTTGTTACCAATGGTAGTGCTACTGGTGATGGCGGTGAAGAAAGTCCCGGCGTTCCCGACAGTATTTATTGGTGCACTGCTTGGCGGTGTCTGGGCAGTGCTGTTTCAGCAGCCTTTAATTGAGAAAATGGCCGACCAGACCTACCCAACCGTGCTGGCACAATTAAAAGTTGTCTGGACTACTTTACACAGCGGTTTTGTGATCGAAACCGGCAATGTCGAATTAGACAAACTGCTGAGCGGCGGCGGTATGTCAAAAATGATGAATACCGTTTGGCTCATTATGTCGGCAATGGTATTTGGCTCAGTGCTGGAACACACCGGATTGCTGCGGCGTTTTGTTCAGGCGATTTTGCGCCGTGCCCACAGCACGGGCTCGCTGATCACCAGTACTATTCTGACCTGTATCGCCACCAATATTCTGGCTGCTGATCAATACATGGCGATTGTGATGCCGGGGCGGATGTACAAAGAAGAATTTGAAAAACGTGGCTTGGCGCCAGTGAATCTGTCGCGGACCTTAGAGGACGGCGGTACTATTACCAGCGCGCTGATCCCTTGGAATACCTGTGGTGCCTATATGCACGGTGTTTTAGGTGTAAGTCCGCTGGAATATATGTTCTATGCATTCTTTAATGTGATCAATCCTGTGCTGGCGATTGTATATGCTTACCTTGGCATTAAAATTCTGCGGCTAACACCACCGGAAGCGCTGTTGCCCGTTGTGGACAGACCAAAGGCCTGATCCGACAGCCTGCGACTTCGCAGGCTTTTTTATCTGTTGATATGCCGCAAATGCACAGTGCCATTTGTTACGACTTTTCTGTTCCGGAGTTTTTTATGAGCGTCAATACCGCCAAAAATCGTCTTGATTATCAGCCACCGGCTTATGTTATTAGTCAGGTTGAGCTTGAATTTGAATTGTTGCCGTCGAAAACGCGGGTGCTGGCGGTCAGTCAGCTACGCCGTGCCGAAGCAGGCGCGACGAGTCTGTGGCTAGATGGGCAAGAGTTGCAATTAATCTCGTTGACGGTGAATGGTAAGGATTGGACAACATACGAACAACGGCCGGATGGTATCTTGCTGCGGGACCTACCTGAACAGTTTGAACTCTGTATCCGCACCGAAATAAACCCAGCGGCGAACACTGCGCTGGAAGGTCTGTACCTGTCGAATGGTGCCTATTGTACGCAATGTGAGGCTGAAGGTTTTCGTCGTATTACGTTCTACCCGGACCGGCCTGATGTCATGGCGGTATTTACCACACATATCATCGCTGATGCGAACTTGCCGTTTTTGTTATCTAACGGCAATTTGATAGCTCGTCATCAGTTAGCTGATGGCCGGGTTCGGGTCAGCTGGCATGACCCTTTCCCAAAACCTTGTTACCTGTTTGCTTTGGTCGCCGGTGATTTTGATGAACTGACCGGCAGTTATATCACCAAAAGTGGCCGTAATGTGGCGCTGAAGTTTTATGTCGATAAGGGCCAGCAACAACAGGCACAGTTCGCGCTGGAATCGTTGCAACGCGCCATGAAGTTTGATGAAGATGTGTATGGTCTGGAATATGACCTCGATATCTACATGGTGGTCGCTGTCGATTTCTTTAATATGGGCGCGATGGAAAACAAAGGCCTGAATGTGTTTAACAGCAAGTTTGTGCTGGCGGATGCTCAGACTGCGACCGACACCGATTACTTTAATATCGAAAGCATCATCGCCCACGAATATTTCCATAACTGGACCGGCAACCGCGTCACATGCCGTGACTGGTTCCAGCTCAGTTTAAAAGAAGGCCTGACCGTATTTCGCGATCAACAATTCAGCGCGGCGATGGGCTCGGCAACCTTATGTCGCATCGACGCGATTAAAACCATCCGCACAGCTCAGTTTGCTGAAGACGCCGGCCCGATGGCGCATCCGATCCGCCCTGATGTTGTCGAGGAGATGAACAATTTTTACACGGTGACTGTGTATGACAAAGGCGCCGAAGTGATCCGGATGCAGCATACTTTGCTCGGCGCTGCAGGTTTTCGCTGCGGCATGGACTTGTATTTCCAGCGTCATGACGGTCAGGCAGTGACCTGTGATGATTTTGTCCAGGCGATGCAGGATGCCAATCAAACGGATCTCAGTGCATTCAAACGTTGGTACAGCCAGTCCGGTACGCCAGAGCTCAGCGCTATATTGGAAAATACTGCAACTGGCGTGCGCTTGACCTTACGCCAGCAAACAGCTCCAACCAAAGATCAGGCTGACAAGCATCCATTGTTGTTACCGTTGCGCTATGAATTACACGATGGCAAAGGCCAGATACAAAGCGGCTTGCTGCAGTTTGCCAGCGCGGAACAATCGTTTGAATTTACTGATCTGCAATTGCCGGTGATCCCGGTGCTGCTGGCCGATTTCAGTGCGCCGGTGAAATTTAGTTACGCCTGGCAGACCGACGAACTGCTGTACCTGAGTCAGCATGCACAGGATGGCGTGGCGCGCTGGGATGCGATGCAGCAATTGTGGTCTGATTTGGTGCGGCGATCCGTGCGTGATGGGCAATTAGCAGCAATTCCGTCAGGGCTGCTTGATGTGTTAGGTCAGCTGATCCGCTCGCCTCTGACTGATTTGGCGTTTAGCGCGGAGCTGTTGACCTTACCGGGCTTTGATACGCTGGCTGAACAGTACGAGCAAATTCCGGTGGAGATGATCCTGGACGCGCTGGAGAGTTATCAGCAGCAGTTGGCGACGTTGTTTAACGCCGACTGGCTGGACTTATATCAACGTTTGGCACCTGCGCCTTATCGCTATTCAGAAGAACAAACCGGGCTGCGCGCACTGCGTAATACTGCGCTGCGTTATTTACTGCGCGTCACTGAAACACCGGATTCGCTGTGGCAGCAGCAATATACCGGTTCAGACAATATGACCGACAAACTGGCTGTGTTACAGGCGCTGGTGCGAGCTGCTCATCCACAAGCCCAGCAGATGTTGCAACAGTTTTACCTGCAGTATGGCCATAACGTCCAGTTGTTTGACAAACACTCAGCGTTGTTAGCATCGCTTGGCACACCGCAAGTGTTTGCGCTACTGGATCAGGCTGAGCAGCTGGCACAGTTTGACTGGAAAAACCCAAATCGGGTGCGCGCACTCTATGCGGTGTTTGGTCAGCAGAACCCGGCGATGTTTCACCAGGCGGACGGCGCTGGTTATCAGCGGCTCGCCAGTGTCATTGGTAAAGCTGATGTGATCAATCCGCAGCTCGCATCCCGACTGGTGACGCCGTTGTTGTCATTTAAGCGTTTTGCGCCAGCGCGGGCGGCACTGATGCAACAGGCGCTGAGTCAGTTGCAGCAACAAGGTCTCAGCCCGGATTTGACGGAAAAGCTAAACAAGGCGCTGCATGACTGAACGGTGTTACCGGTTTCGCCTGCTGCTTAGTGCAGATCAGGTGTTGTCATATTATCAGGGGCACGTCAAATCAGTGGTGGTGCAGGCCGACAACGGCCTGCGCATCCAACTGGATTTAGTTCATTTTCGCCGCTTTTTTCAGCATTCCGGTTTGGATGGGCGTTTTGAGCTATTAACCGATGCCAAAGGGAAGTTTAAAGCACTGCACAAAATAAATTAGAGTGAATACTTTAAACGCCAGATTAAAACACGTACAGCAGTTTTGATGTTTTTAATGTTCTAATTCATGTAGTTAAGCGAATTCTCAGCAACTGGTCAGTCTTCAGTTAAACTGATAGGGAGAGGGATGTACCGCGGGCAAGGTTATAACGGCAAAAACTAAAGACAAATCAACAGATTTACCCATCTTATAGCCTTGCGCCCTCTGGAAAATGATGTAATTATTTCTGCTACGTGCGTAGAGATCAGAGCAGTTGATCAAAGCGACCGATTACAAAAACAAAATATACCTGCAGGGACAGGGGGGAGAAACGAACATGAACAAAAGGCCATTAGCCTTCACCAAAAAGCCATTGGTGCTTGGTGTCGCGTCTGCACTGTTAGCCTTGTCTGCAACGTCCATTCAGGCAGCCAGTTTCACACTGGGTGAGGATGTCGAAGTTGTATTTGACTCAACCTTTTCATATGGTGCCAGCTGGCGGGCAGAGGACCGTAACTGGGACACCATCAGTAAAGTCAACCATCCACGTTTTAACTGGACCGGCTACAACGCCGCGACCAATGTCATTTATCCATCGTCAGAGATTTGGGCTCAGCCAGGCGGCTATTCCTCGAATGGTGACGCCGGTAACCTGAATTACGACAAAGGCGATATTTTCTCTGAGTTGTTTAAAGGCACCCACGAATTATCTATCACCAAAGGCGACTTTGGTCTGTTTACCCGTTTTATGTACTTCTACGATGCTGCCCTGATGGACAATGAGGGTGCTTATACCAATCCGGTATCTGGCAAAGGAGTCGATCCTTGTCTGGATGACGACGCCCGTGATTTAGCCTGCCGTGATGTACGTCTGTTAGATGCTTATGTGTTTGCCAACTTCGCGCTGAATGATGGTGCGAATCCGTTGCAAATCCGTGTCGGTGAGCAGGTGCTGAGCTGGGGTGAAAGTACCCTGATCCAGCACGGTATCAACATTACGCCAATTGACGTAGGTATTGCCCGTCTGCCAGGTGCTGACTTAAAAGAAGCTTATATTCCGGTGGGTATGGCGTGGGCATCTTTAGGTATTACTGAGCAGTTATCAGCGGAAGTGTTTTACCAGTACGACTGGCAAAACAGTTACCTGCCAGTGCCAGGCACTTATTTCTCAACCAATGATTTTGCTGGGAAAGGCGGTTATAACCAAAACATCCAGCTCGGTTTTGCCGGTAACCCGGATTTAGATCTGAGCACATTACTGGCTGGTCTGAATGGCATTGGTAACGGTGTAAAAGCTGCGATGGCTGTGTTACAAAACCCGGCGGCAACTGCAGCGCAAAAAGCGGCAGCACAGACCAGCCTGGGTCAATTGTCGAGCGCCTACCTGGCGTATCCAACTAAAGTCACGTTGCGGCCAAAAGGCGATGCCGGTGAAATTGAGCCGAGCGATTCTGGCCAATACGGTCTGAAGCTGGAGTACTTCTCACCAGAGCTGAACGATACTGAGTTCGCTTTGTACCACATGAATTACCATAGCCGTACGCCGGTGATTTCAGGTATCGCTTCTGATTTCCGTACTCAAGCTATCCAGACTGACATTGCCTATATGGCAGCCAATACCCTGACTGCTGACAATGTTGGCAACCTCAAAGCGATGTCTAAAGGTCTGATTGAATATCCTGAAGACATCAAGCTGTATGGTTTCAGCTTCAACACCACGCTGGAAGGTACTTCCATCGCCGGTGAGCTGGCATATCGTCAGGATGAACCACTGCAAATTGATGACGTGGAAATTCTGTACGCCGGTATGCCGGAACAGCTGGCAAACGCGGGTATCCGTCCTGACTTAGCTGGTATTTCACAAATCGGCCGCTTTGATGGCAAGAAAGTTCAGCCAGGTCAGTTTGCGCAGGGTTATGTGCTCAGCGATACCATGCAGGCGCAGTTAACGGTCACTCATCTGTTTGGACCGGTACTGAATACTGATAACTTCACTGTATTGGCTGAAATCGGTGGTATCGATATCAAAGATATGCCGGCAGAAGATGTATTGCGTCTAAACGGTCCGAACACAGACCGCAGTGGCTATCCACTGATGGGCACCAATGCACAAGGTCAGCTGATCCTGAAAACTGGTCTGCATACTGGCGTTTCAAACGGCGCGGAAACCAACCCGTTCCCAACCAAGTCAGCCTGGGGTTATCGCCTGGTTGCTATCGCCAACTACAACAACGTAATGGCAGGCGTCAACCTGACGCAACGTCTGACCTTCTCGCATGACGTCAACGGCATCACACCAGATCCGTTGTTCATGTTCTCCGAAGATAAAAAAGCGCTGAGTTATTCACTGGCGTTTGATTATCTGAGTGCATGGTCAGCTGAGTTGTCGTACAACGCATTCTTTGATGGCGTCGGCACTACTAACAACACTGAAGACCGCGATTTCGTGTCTTTTAACATCAAATACTCTTTATAAGAAGGGACGAGACAGAATTATGAAAAAACTCACCCTGTTATCCAGCGCTATTGCGCTGGTCCTGAGCGCCAGCGCACTGGCTAAAATCAGCCCGGATCAGGTCGCCCGTTTAGGCGCAGACTTAACTCCGCTTGGCGCGGAAAAAGCGGCCAACAAAGACGGCTCTATCCCAGCCTGGGAAGGCGGTATTACGGCGGCTCCAGCTGGCTATAAACCAGGTGACCATCACCCGGATCCGTTTTCAGGTGATAAAGTCCTGTTTACAATCGATAAATCCAATCTGGCTAAGTACAAAGATTCTTTGTCACCAGGCCAGCTTGCGTTGTTTGAGTTGTATCCAACCTACAAAATGAATGTGTACCAGACTCGCCGTACTGCGTCTTACCCACAGTATGTTTACGATGCGACGAAAGACATCGCCGGCAAAGCAGAGTTAGTGCAGGGCGGTAACGGTATCATTAACGCTGCGATTGGTATTCCTTTCCCAATTCCAGCCAATGGTCTGGAAGCGATCTGGAACCATACAGTGCGTTATCGTGGTGTTGCTGCAACGCGTAACGGCGGTCAAGCTGCACCTACGGCTACCGGCGACTACACGCTGATCGGCTTTGATGAACAAATCATGTTCAAATATTCTGACAAAGCGGCGACTGCTGAGGCATTACAAGCTGAAAACATCCTGTTCCGCTTTAAACAAAGCGTCACCACGCCAGCACGTCTGGCAGGTACAGCGTTGTTAGTACATGAAACGATGGACCAGGTGAAAACTCCACGTCAGGCCTGGACTTATAACACTGGCCAGCGTCGTGTGCGCCGTGCACCAAACGTTGCTTATGATGCTCCAGGTACAGCGTCAGATGGTCTGCGTACCACGGATGATTTCGATATGTTTAACGGCTCACCAGATCGCTATAACTGGAAACTGGTCGGTAAAAAAGAACTGTATATCCCGTACAACAGCTACAAACTGCACAGTAAAGACACGAAGTATGCCGATCTGTTAAAACCAGGGCATATTAATCCGGAATATGTACGCTGGGAAAAACACCGCGTTTGGCAGGTTGAAGCGCAATTAAAAGACGGCATGCGCCATGTGTATGGTAAACGTGTGTTTTTTATTGACGAAGACAGCTGGCAAATCCATGTGGCAGATCTGTATGACGCACGCGGCGAGTTGTACCGCGTGGCCGTTGCACATGGTCTGAACTACTATGAAGTGCCAACGCACTGGAGTACGCTGGAAGTCTATCATGACCTCAATTCACGCCGTTATATTGCCATCGGTCTGGATAACGAAGACAAGATGTATGATTTCTCAGTGAAATTATCTGATAACGACTTCACACCAGCAGCGCTGCGTCGTGAAGGGACCCGTTAAATCAGCATGATCGGAAAAAGCGGTTGGCAGATGGCCAACCGTTTTTGTTTCAAACCGCACCTCGAGTAATCACTCTAATGAAGTTTAAATTTTTATCTGGCCTGAGTCTGATTTGTACTTTATGGCCTGCACTGGCAGAAACCAGTATCAAACCGCAAAGTGCGTATCTGCTGCCGCATGCCGAAAAATCAGTACTGACTGATTTGGTGCGTGTGTCAGCAGATATGTTGGTTGCCGCCGGCGAACGCGGGCATATTTTATTAAGTAGTGACGGCAAAAGCTGGCAGCAAAGCCCAACGCCATTGCAGTCCAGTCTGAATTCAGTGTATTTCGTCAATCCAAACCACGGCTGGGCGGTTGGCCATGACGCCAGTATTATCGCCAGCACTGATGGTGGTAAAAGCTGGCAATTACAGCAATTTTTGCCAGAGCTGGACAAACCACTATTTGACGTATTCTTTACCGACGAGCAGCACGGTTTTGCCGTGGGCGCCTATGGCTTGTTTTACCGCACCAAAGATGGTGGCCAAAGCTGGCAACAGGAATTTCATGCAGAACTGGCAAACGCTGATGATCAAGCCATGTTGGCGGAGCTGAAAGATTCAGATCCGGAAGGCTATCAGGCCGAACTGAGTTCAGTGCTGCCGCATATTAACCGTGTGTTTGCCAACAAAGAACGGTTGGTGATGGTTGGTGAAGCCGGGTTCTGGGCCGTGAGCACTGATGGCGGTACCAGCTGGCAGCGCCAGCCCGAATTTTATAACGGGTCGTTATTTTCGGTCAGTCAGAGCGCACAGAATACGTTGTTTGCCGTTGGCTTGCGCGGCAACGCTTTTCGCAGCAGCGACAATGGGCAAAGCTGGCAACAAATCGCATTAAGCTCACCAGCCACATTAAATTCAGTGGTGGCAGCGGATGGACTGGTCTGGTTATTTGGTAACAGTGGCGTGATCTTTAAAAGCCAAGACGATGGCCAAAGTTTTCAGCTGATCCCACAAACGGAAGGCAAAGCAGTGCTCAATGGCATCACCGTCGGTAAAGATTTGGTGTTGGCGACAGAAGTGGGCATTAAGACAGTGCAACAAGTGGTAAGCCAATAATTATGAGCGCAAATCGTTTTATCAATAAGTGTGAATATGCGTTGTTCCGCCATCGTGGTCTGGTGGTGATCACGTTCGTGTTGGCAACATTATTTTTGTTATTCAAAGCCAGCCAAATCAAGTTGGATGCAGCCTTTACTAAAAATATCCCGCTGGCGCATCCGTATATGCAGACGTATATGAAGCACGCCAAAGATTTTGGTGGTGCTAACAATATTTTGATCTCGGTCTGTGATACGTCCGGCAACATATTTAATCCGAACTTCTTTGAAACCTTCAGGAAAATCCATGATCAGGTGTATTACATGCCTGGTGTGGACCGGGTGTTAGTCAAGTCGCTGTTTAGTCCCAGCACTCGTTTTGTTGAAGTGGTTGAAGACGGATTTGCCGGTGGCCCGGTGATCCCGGCTGATTTCACTGCCGATGAACGCGGCCTGTCGATAGTTCGGCAAAACGTGGACAAAGCCGGCATTGTTGGCCGGATGGTGGCGGATGATTACAGCTGTGCCATGGTCACCGCCCAGTTACAGGAAGTGAATCCGGATACGCTGGAAAAACTTGATACGATCGCCTTTGCCAGCCAGTTAGAGGCTGATGTGCGCGGCCAGTTTGAGAATGACAAAATCACTGTCCATATCATTGGTTTTGCCAAAATGGTTGGTGACGTCGCGCAAGGCGCGAAAGGCGTGTTGGTATTTTTCGCCGTAGCGATCTTTATTACGGCGATCATGGTCTATATGTTCTCGCGCTCGATGAAGCTGACATTACTGCCGATTGGCTGTTCGCTGATTGCAGTGATTTGGCAAATGGGCCTGCTGACCGTGGTGGGCTTTGGTATTGACCCGATGTCGATTCTGGTGCCGTTCCTGATTTTTGCCATTGGCGTTAGCCATGGTGTTCAGATGATCAACGCGACCGGTAAATCGGTTGCTGAAGGACTGGACGCTAAAACCGCAGCTCAGGCCAGCTTCCGTAAGTTACTGATCCCGGGTGGCGTGGCACTGTTGTCCGATACCGTTGGCTTTATTACGTTACTGGCTATTGATATTGGTGTGATCAGAGAGCTGGCGATCACGGCCAGTCTCGGCGTTGGCGTGATTATTCTGACCAACCTGATCCTGTTGCCTGTCCTGATGTCGTATATCCGGTTTAGCGATAAATACGTGCAGGCAGTGTCAGCACCGACGCCAAAAGCGGATAAGTTCTGGTATGCGCTGTCAGCCTGTACCGAGCGGAAAGTTGCTGCACCGATTTTGTTGGTGACGGCTGCACTGTTTGTGTTTGGTTATCAACAAAGTAAAGAGCTGAAAATTGGTGATTTGCACCCGGGCGCTGCGGCATTGCACGAGGATTCTCGCTACAACCAGGACACTTTCCTGATCACTGACCGCTACGCCATTTCAGTGGACTATATCAATGTGATGGTGGAGACCGATGCCAATGGCTGTACTTTCCACCCCATCATGGAAAAAATTGATCAGTTCCAATGGCAGATGGAAAACGTACCCGGTGTTCAAAGTGCGGTTTCGTTGGCATCGGTATCAAAAACCATCAATGCGGCATTTAACGAAGGCAACGTGAAGTGGCGGGTACTGCCACGCACGACTGAATCGCTGGTGCAATCGTCCAGCCGGGTCGAAACCAGTACTGGTCTGTTAAACCCTGACTGTTCAGTAATGCCGGTCATCCTGTTCTTGCAGGATCACAAAGCCGAGACTATCGAAAAAGTAGTGGCTGAGGCCAAGCGGATCGGCAAAGAACTCGGTACTGACCAGACTAAGTTCATGCTGGCATCCGGTCCGGTCGGTGTGATGGCTGCAACCAATGAAGCAGTAGCTGCGGCACAAGATCCGATGACCTGGTACGTTTATGCTGCGGTGATTGTGTTGTGCCTGCTCAGTTTCCGGTCGTTACGGGCTACTACGGCGGTGATTGTGCCGTTGTACGTGGTGACGATGTTAGCTACTGCGCTGATGACTTATCTGGAAATTGGTCTGACAGTGTCGACCTTGCCGGTGATAGCGCTTGGTGTTGGTATTGGCGTCGACTACGGCATCTACATCCTGACCAATATGACGCAACCGCTGCGCGATGGTGTACCGCTGCGTACCGCATATTTCAACGCGTTGAAATCAACCGGCAGTGCCGTGCTGTTTACCGCGGTGACACTGGCCATTGGCGTTAGTACCTGGGTATTCTCGGCGCTGAAATTCCAGGTCGATATGGGTATTCTGTTGACCTTTATGTTTGTGGTGAACATGCTCGGTGCGGTGTTTGTATTGCCGGCACTGGCTGCGTTTTTCTGGCCACAGCGTAAATAAACGGCGTACAAACTACGAAATTGCATAAAGATGCAAAACGCATCTTTATGCAAAAAGTCTGATGAAAATGGCCGAAAGGCCATTTTGTTATTTAATCCCGCTGAATATCTTGTCAAATCTGGCTTTTACGACTGGTACAACCAGAATGAAAGGCAGAAATAAAGCTCGAAAAGCACTACAATTCTCAATAAACTTCGCACCTGACACGCTCTGTACATTATGCACAAATGTCCTGCTCCCCCCCGGGCGGTGACAAAATAAGGATACAAAAATGGCACTGATAGACGGTCAACCATCTGTACTACTACAAAACGTAAGCAAACTTATTCGTCAGAAAGTCAAAGATCAGGTCGACCTGGTCGAGAAATTCGCCTTCACCTTGTATGGCAATGTCGCGCATGACGACTTGGTCGGTCGGATTGATAGCGATTTATACGGCGCGACACTGAGCCTGTGGCAGACCTTTAATGGCCACCATAGCGATGAGGCGATGATCCGTGTATTTAATCCGGAAATTGCCAAAAACGGCTGGGAATCCAAGCACACCATCGTCGAGCTGGTGATCAAAGATATGCCATTCCTGGTAGATTCATTGCGAATTGCATTGAATCGCCACAACATTACTGCGCACCTGTTATTGCATCATCCGTTACAAACTTTCCGTGACGACAAAGGCAATATTACCGAATTCCATAAATTAGGTACCAAAACCAATCCATCGACGAAACAGACTGTGTTCCACGTTGAAATCGACCGGATGACGGATAAAGCGGCGATGGAACAACTGACCGCTGAGCTGAGCTCAGTGATGCAGGATGTGTCGCTGGCCGTGATTGACTGGCAGCCGACCCGGGCAAAACTGGAGCAGGTCATTGCGGATCTGCCAAAGCATGCTGGTCTGGCTTCCGCTGAACAACTGCAGCAGGCGACTGATTTCCTGAACTGGCTGGTGAAGGATAACTTCACATTACTCGGTTACCGCCAGTATGCCATCGTGCCGATTGCCGGCGATTATAAAATCGAAGGCATTGCAGACAGCGCTTTAGGCCTGATGCGTCGCAGCACGTCTCGTGATTTGATGTTAAGTGACTTGCCGGATGTGGCGCGCAAACAGGCGCTGAGTTCGGATTTGTTAATCCTGACGAAAACCAATAACAAATCCCGTGTCCACCGACCTGCCTATATCGACTACATCGGCATCAAACGTTTTGACGCCAAGGGGCAGGTAGTCGGTGAAGACCGCTTTATTGGTTTGTATTCCAGTTCCTTGTACAACAACAGCGCGGCGGATATCCCGCTGTTAAAAAACAAGCTGGCCAAGGTGATGGAACAGTCCGGTTTTGCTGTGGGGACCCACGCTTACAAGGCGCTGTTGAATATTCTGGAAACCTATCCACGTGATGAGCTGATCCAGGCTGATTATGACGAGCTGCTGGATGTGGCAACTGGTGTACTGCAGATGCAAGAGCGTGATATGACGCGACTGTTTTTGCGTAAAGACGCCTTTGGCCGCTTTGTTTCCGCCATGGTGTATGTCCCGCGCGAACGCTATAACACTCAGCTGCGTAAAGACACCCAAAAGATCCTGCAAGGTTTCCTTGGCAGTGATGAGCCGGTGGAATTTACCACTTATTTCTCTGAATCCGTGTTGGCACGCACCCATTATTTCGTGCGGATCAACGACAGCACAGTCGAGTTCAATGTGAAAGAAATCGAACAAAATCTGATTGAAGCCGCCCGTACCTGGGAAGATAAACTGGCCACCGCCTTGGTCGGCAGTTTCGGTGAAGTGCGCGGTCGTGAGCTGGGCAACAAATACCTGAACGCATTCCCACGCGCGTACAAAGATGAAATGTTACCCAATGACGCGTTGGTCGATATTGCGAAACTCGAAGCATTAAGTGCCGATCATCCGTTGGAAATGCTGTTTTACCGGCCACAAGAAGAGGCTGCCGACAGCAAAGCAGTGCGTTTGAATCTGTTCCACAAAGACCGTCCAATCCACCTGTCTGACGTATTACCAATGCTGGAAAACTTTGGTCTGCGTGTGATCGGTGAAACGCCGTATGCCGTGCGTTGTCCGGATGGCTCGGTCGGCTGGGTACTGAATTTCAGTATGGAAGTAAACGGTGCTATGCCGGCTGACTTTGAAAAAGCCCAGCAGTTGTTCCAGGACGCTTTTGATAAAGTCTGGAAGGGCGATCTGGAAGACGACGGTTTCAACCGGCTGATTTTAGGTGCCGGCCTGACTGGTCGCGAAGCCTCGTTATTGCGTTCTTTTGCCAAATACAAACGTCAGATTGGCGGTACATTCAGCCAGGCTTACATCGAATCAACTTTTGGCCGTTACCCGCAGCTGGCGAATTTGCTGGTGAAACTGTTTAACAGCAAATTTGATCCGGCAGCCACCGCGACTGCTGAAGTAACAGCTGCAGTTGAAGCAGAAATTCTGGCGCAGCTGGAGCAAGTAGCGAACCTGGACGATGACCGGATCATCCGCCGTTTCCTGGCGATTATTCAGGCGATTGTTCGCACTAACTACTTCCAGAACGCCGCCGATGGCAGCCAAAAACCTTATATTTCCTTTAAAGTCCGGCCATCACAGATCCCGGATATGCCGCTGCCATTGCCATTCTTTGAGATCTTCGTGTATTCACCGAAGGTTGAAGGCGTGCATTTACGCTTTGGTAAAGTAGCCCGCGGTGGTCTGCGTTGGTCGGATCGCCGTGAAGACTTCCGTACCGAAGTGCTGGGTCTGGTGAAAGCACAACAAGTGAAGAACACCGTGATTGTGCCGGTTGGTGCCAAGGGTGGTTTCGTCTGTAAAAAGCTGCCAACAACTGGTGGTCGCGAAGCCTGGCTGAACGAAGGTAAAGCCTGTTACCGCACCTTTATCCGTGCATTGCTCGATATCACTGATAACATCGTCGCCGGCGCTATTGTGCCGCCGAAGTCGGTGGTACGACTGGATGAAGACGACCCATATCTGGTAGTTGCTGCCGACAAAGGCACTGCGACATTCTCAGATATCGCTAACGGTATTTCACTGGAATACAACCACTGGTTAGGTGATGCTTTCGCGTCCGGTGGCTCGAATGGTTACGACCACAAAGGTATGGGTATTACAGCCCGCGGTGGTTGGGAATCGGTCAAACGTCACTTCCGTGAAGTTGGCATTGACTGCCAAAGCACTGATTTTACTTGTGTTGGTATCGGTGACATGGCCGGTGACGTGTTTGGTAACGGCATGCTGTTATCTGAACATATCCGCCTGCAAGTGGCATTTAACCACATGCATATTTTTGTGGACCCGAACCCGGTAGCAGCCAGCTCATTTGTTGAGCGCCAGCGTATGTTTAATCTGCCAACCTCGACCTGGGACGATTACAACAAAGACTTGATCTCTGAGGGCGGTGGTATTTTCCTGCGCAGTGCCAAGTCGATCAAACTGACGCCGCAAATGCAGCAAATGCTCGGTGTGACTGCTGCAAGCCTGACGCCAAATGAGTTTATCCGTGCCTCGTTGATGATGGATGTCGACCTGATTTGGAATGGCGGTATCGGTACTTATGTTAAAGCGTCTGACGAAACGCATGCCGAAGTAGGCGACCGTGCTTCTGAGCCGCTGCGCGTCAACGGCAAAGAAGTCAAAGCCCGCATCATCGGCGAAGGCGGTAACCTGGGCACAACCCAACGTGGCCGTATCGAATACGCGATGAACGGTGGCCGCATTAACACCGACTTTATCGATAACGTCGGCGGTGTGGATTGTTCTGACAACGAAGTAAATATCAAGATCTTGTTAAACGCGCTGGTCGCCAGTGGCGACATGACGCTGAAACAGCGTAATGATCTGCTGTACAGCATGACCAACGACGTCGCGGATATCGTGATCAGCGACTGTTACCGTCAAACGCAGTCAATTTCGGTGTCGATGCTGCTTGGTGCTGAGCAGCTGAAAGAATACACCCGCTTTATCCACGCGCTGGAAAAAGACGGCAAACTGAACCGTGAACTGGAATTCCTGCCGACAGACGAAGCTCTGGCCGAACGCATGGTCAAAGGCCAGGGTCTGACCCGTCCGGAAATGTCGATCCTGACAGCGTATGGCAAGATGGTGCTGAAAGAACAACTGGTCACACCAGAGGTTTCAGAAGCGCCATATTTCAAACAGCTGCTGCTGGGTGCTTTCCCGAGCGTGCTGGTGGATAAGTTTGCCGCTGAAATGGAAACGCACCCGCTGAAGGCCGAAATCATCGCAACCAAACTGGCCAACATGTTGGTCAATGATATGGGCGCGAACTTCGTTCAGCGTATGATGGAAGAGACTGGCTCCAGCGTATCGGAAGTAGCGATCAGCTACGCCATCTCGCGTGAGCTGTTTGACCTGCCGGGGATTTGGAGCAAGTTGGAAGCGCTGGACACGGCTATTCCAGCTGAACTGCAAACGCGTTTACTGTTCCAGTTACGTCGCACCATGCGCCGCGTTACCCGCTGGTTCCTGCGTCACCGCAATAAGTCACTGAGCATTGCTGACACTGTGGCATTCTTTAAACCTGCGCTTGACCGCGTCAGCGTGAAACTGGATACATTGCTGGCTCGCGCCGAAGCAGATTCATTGTCGATGTATGCGCAAAAACTGCAGGAACAACAGGTGCCGGCTGAAGTTGCAGCTTACATGGCGCAACTCAGTACTGTGTTCTCGGTGATGGACATCGCTCAGGTTGCTGCGGCAGAGCAAGCGGATCTGTTATTGGTCGCTGAGATTTACTTTAAACTCGGTGATAAGCTGGATCTGCACTGGTTCTTAGAGCAAATTACCCAGCAACCAGTGGCGAACCACTGGCAGGCGCTGGCCCGTGCCTCTTATCGCGAAGAGCTGGACTGGCAACAACGTGCCTTAGCGCAAGTCGTCGTACACAGCTGTAACGGTAACTGCGTGGCCGAAGATGTGGTTGGCAACTGGCTGGCCGCCAACGACAGCGTGTTAGCACGCTGGCGCCTGATGCTGGCTGAGTTCAAAACTACGAAGAGCCATGAGTTCGCTAAGTTCTCAGTCGCGCTGCGTGAGCTGATGTTGCTCAGTCATCACTGCGATTCTGTGAAGTAATTGCAGTAAATAAATGCTTCTGTCCATGCTGACAGACAGGTAAAATGCCCCGCAAATTGCGGGGTTTTTTTTAAGGACTTTTTATGTTTTATCAGTTGGCGCGTTCAGTGATGTTTCAGACGGATGCAGAAAAATCGCATCATTTCGCTCTGGCAAGTCTGAAGTTACTGCAGCATACGCCGCTGCAGGCTTTATGGTCCCAACAAATCCCGTCAAAACCGGTCACTGTCGCCGGTATTACTTTTGCTAATCCGGTAGGCCTTGCCGCAGGCCTCGATAAAAACGCTGACTGCATCGATGCATTTGCGGCGATGGGCTTTGGTTTTATTGAGGTTGGCACTGTGACGCCAAGGCCCCAGGCTGGGAATGACAAACCGCGTTTGTTCCGTTTGCCACAGGCTGACGCCATCATTAACCGGATGGGTTTTAACAACAAAGGCGTGGATTATCTGGTCGAGAACGTGAAGAACAGCCGTTATAAAGGTGTGCTTGGCATCAATATCGGTAAAAATAAAGACACGCCAAACGAGCAGGGCAAAGATGACTATGTCGCCTGTATGCGCAAAGTCTATCCGTATGCGACTTATATCACCGTCAATATTTCCTCGCCTAATACACCAGGTCTACGTGATTTGCAGTTTGGCGAAGCGCTGTTTGAACTACTGGTTGCAGTCAAAAATGAGCAGCTGGATCTGGCTGCCAAACATGGCAAATACGTACCGGTATTTGTAAAAATCGCGCCAGATATGGATGCTGTAGCCGTCGAGCAGGTGGCAGAGACTTTGTTACGCAGCAAGATGGACGGCGCTATCGCCACCAATACCACGCTGGATAAATCAGCTGTCGCGAGTTTGGCACATGGCACAGAGATGGGCGGACTCAGCGGTCAACCGGTCCGGCAAAAAAGTACGCTGGTGGTTAGTCAGTTGCGTCAGGCCGTTGGGCCAGACTTTCCAATCATCGGCGTCGGTGGTATCGACAGCGCGGCGGCTGCGCAGGAAAAATTCGCTGCTGGTGCGCAGTTGGTGCAGGTTTATACCGGTTTTATTTATCAGGGACCAACGCTGATTAAACAGATCGTCAGCGGCTTATAACGATCCTGATCTGATCATGTGCTGCTAGTGCAAAATGGTATTTAACTGCTTGATCCATTTCGGATATAACGCTGTTATCGCCATATTATGCCTGGAAAAACTGTGACTGAACCCATCGAACCCAATTTCGACTGGCACTGGTGCTGGCAGCAAGACCAGCTGTGTTTGCAGACATCTGCTGGCTTGCAACGGACTGCACTTTGTCGAAACTCAGTGGCAAGTGCAGCCGGTGCCTTTACCCTGGGCCAGGCCGAGATTTACTGGCAGTGCCTGTTTGCGCTGGAGCCGTTGCACTGGCCGCAGCAAGCCGTATTTTCCGCCTGTGTCGATGCGGTTGCTCAGCTTGAATTTGCTCAGGCGTGCGCACACAAGAGTTTTTATCTGCAAAGCCAGCATAGCCGCTGTCATCCACAACCTTTTGATTTAGTGGAACTCTGTGGCCGTAATCGGGCGTTAGCAATAGTACTGACTGCTGATGCCAGTCAATGCCGGCTCATGTTGTTGTCTGAGCTTGATACGTTGACCGGACGTGTGTTTCATGCCGGCCACAGCTTTAGCAGCTTGCACGACCGGCTGATACCTTACCATCCGCCTCACACACCACTGCGTAAATCAGCGTGATCTGGTCGGAGATCTGCTGATTTTGCCGAAAACATCGGCGGTTTCGCAGATTAATGCTAGGCAGTTGGCGGCAGATAGGTAAAAATACGCCGTTTCTGAGCCCATACAGGTAGACCGCGTGAACACTGAAGTGCAGAATTTTGACGAGATCCGGCCGTACTCCGATGCCGAAGTGCCAAAGGCTGTCGAACAAATCATTTCAGATCCTGAATTTACTGCCGCGATTATCCGTTTTAAATTTGGCAAAGCCTTTGGTGGCCTCAGTAAAGTGCTGAGCCCGTTGTTGGGCTGGTATCTACGCCGGCACTGGCGAAAGTTGCAGACGGTACAGGATGTGCAACGTTACGTTTCAGGTTACCTGGCACAGGCGCTGAAACATACCACCGATGGTGTCAGTTGCAGTGGGCTTGATGCTTTGCCAAAACAGCAGTCGTATCTGTTTGTCTGCAATCACCGTGATATCGCGATGGACCCGGCATTGGTCAACTGGTGCCTGCACGAGCATGGCTTTGATACCGCCCGTATAGCTATTGGTGATAATCTGCTGAAAAAGCCTTGTGTCACAGCGCTGATGAAGCTAAACAAAAGTTTTATTGTGCGCCGCAGTGCCAAAGGTCCGCGCGAAATGCTTAAAGCGCTGAGCCAGCTGTCCGCTTATATCCGTCATTCCCTGCAGCAAGGCCAACACATCTGGATCGCGCAAAAAGAAGGGCGCGCCAAAGATGGTTTTGACCAGACCGATCCGGCCATTCTGAAAATGTTTTATATGGCTGGTAAAGCCGAAGGCCAGGAATTTGCTGCCTACATGCAGCAATTGAACATTGTGCCGGTAGCGATTTCTTATGAATACGATCCCTGTGATGAAGCCAAAGCGCTGGAGTTATATCAACGGGCGGAAGACGGCGGCTACCAAAAAGCTGAGTTCGAAGATATTGATAGTATCATCAAAGGGATCACTGGCTATAAAGGCCGGATCCATCTGCATTTTGGCCAAGTAGTCGATGCGGGGTTTAGCACTCCGGAACAACTGGCAGAACTGATCGATAAACAAATTTATCAGGGCTATAAAATTTATCCGGCTAATCAGTATGCCGCCGGTGAGCCTGTATCAGACGAGCAGGCTGCAGCAAAATTTGCCAGTCGGCTCGGCCATATGTTGCCGGAGATCCAGAGTTATGCGCGCACCATGTACGCCAATCCGTTGAAAAATTTTCACAAAGTGCAGGAAGAATAAATGGCCCGCCACATCACTTATACCTTCAAAGGGCAACAACGGCAGCTCGCTTTTAGCTATGACAAATTCCACGATGTCTATGAAGCCGTAGCGGCTGCTGAAGGTATCGATCTGCAGAAATTTCTGCAAATGGAACAGCAAATCGCCGCGACCACGAAACATAAGTCTGCAATCAAAGAATTTCGGTTGAGTGAGTTTAAGCGAATGGGGTTTGCCAACATCTATTTACACAAAGACGATACTGAGCAGACACCCTAGCCGGTAGTGTCTGCGCCAGCGCCGACTTATCAGTCGCCAGACTGACAGCTGATCGGCAATGCCTGACAACTGCGGATCTTTTGTCCCACCTGAACGCCGTTAGCTGCAAACCAGCCTAAAGGCATTTCCAGCGCTGCGATCACATCACCCGGTGATTCATGTAAATCTTCGCTGTTGGCTGCCATCGCCTGTATTTTGCTGATCTGCCAGTTTGGATTGATAAACGCCACATCGAGTGCGGTTGGGGTATTTTTCATCCACAAAGTCATCGGTCGCGGCGATTCGTATACCAGCAACATGCCATTGAGCACTGGCGCTTGTTCCATCAGACCCCGCATACGCCGTTCAACCGTATCGGCCAGCTGCACTTGCAGTGTCTGGCTGCCGGCCTGCAGTGGAATTAACGGAAACACCGGTACCTCGGCCTGAGACACATCGACCTGGCACCCGAGCAAGGGTAACACGCACAACCAGCTGCCTATACGCATCGAAAAATACTCCTTCATTTTCTGTCATTGTGCCGCTGACCCCGGCAGAAATGCAATGCATCTGTCAGACGATACACAGCAAAAAGCCGGGTTTCCCCGGCTTTTTGCTGTACTGAGTGCAGATTTACGCAGAGAGAGCCTGACGTGGGTCGACATAACTCAGGTTCAGCGCTTCAGCAACATGCTGATTGACAACCTGGCCATTGATCACGTTCAGACCGTTCAACAGATGTTGATCGTCCAACAGCGCCTGTTTGTAGCCTTTGTTCGCCAATTTGATGATAAATGGCAGTGTGGCGTTATTCAGGGCAAAGGTAGATGTACGTGGTACTGCACCTGGCATGTTTGCAACACAGTAATGTACAACGTCATCGACGATAAAGGTTGGTTCTGCGTGCGTAGTGGCACGAGAGGTCTCAACACAACCACCCTGGTCAATGGCGACATCGACAATGGCAGAGCCGGCTTTCATCTTGCGGATGTGTTCGCGTGTCACCAGCTTCGGTGCTGCAGCGCCAGGAATTAACACACCACCGATCACTAAATCAGCTTCCAGAATGTGTTTTTCCAACGCGTCGGCAGTAGAGTAAATCGCTTTGACTGCGCCATTAAATTGCGCGTTGATGCGACGTAATACATCAACTGAACGGTCCAGTACTACGACATCAGCACCCAGACCAATGGCCATCTGTGCAGCATTGGTACCGACCATACCACCGCCGATCACAACGACTTTAGCTGGCTCAACACCAGGCACGCCGCCTAATAACATGCCGCGGCCAGCACAGGATTTTTCCAGGGCACGGGCACCGGCTTGGATCGACATCCGGCCTGCCACTTCAGACATTGGTGCCAGTAAAGGTAAACCGCCACGGTTGTCAGTCACCGTCTCGTAAGCGATACAAATTGCTTTTGATTTGATTAAGTCTTCAGTTTGCGGCAGGTCTGGTGCCAGGTGTAAGTAGGTAAACAGGATTTGGCCTTCACGTAACATGGCACGTTCAACGGCTTGAGGCTCTTTTACTTTAACGATCATTTCTGCGATAGCAAAAATCTCAGCGGCAGAATTCAGGACTTTGGCGCCTGCAGCCTGATACTCGGCATCGCCGCAACCAATACCGTCGCCTGCGTTGTGTTCAACGTAAACAGTGTGGCCATGCGCCACCAGTTCACGCACGCTGGCTGGAGTCATACCGACGCGGTATTCGTGGTTTTTAATCTCTTTTGGTACGCCAATAATCATAGAAGTCGCCTTTCTGATCTGTTGTAGGGGGAGTGATATTTTTCGCTAGTATAAAGACATAAATGTAGAATTGCTGGTTGTTTTAATTTGATATCGCAGCATAATATATCGTGCATATCAAAATAACAGGATAAGTGACTTGCCAGCAATGACGCAGCCCAACGGGCGTAAATTAGACCGTATTGATCGGAAAATTCTGACCGAATTACAAAACGATGGTCGCCTTGCCAACGTTGAACTAGCGAAGCGGGTAGGGCTGAGCCCGACACCATGCCTCGAGCGGGTACGTAAGCTGGAACAGGAACAATTCATTCTCGGCTATAACGCCAGGGTCGACCCGAACAAAGTCGGTGCGGCACTGTTAGTTTTTGTTGAAATTACGCTGAGTAAAACCTCGCCGGAAGATTTTGACGAATTTAATAAAGCGGTACAAAAACTGGATGAAATTTTGGAATGCCATCTGGTTTCCGGCAGCTTTGACTTCCTGTTAAAAACCAGGGTGGCCAATATGGCGGCCTATCGGGAATTGCTGGGTGAGACCTTATTGCGCCTGCCCAGCGTGCGTGAAAGCCGAACCTATGTCGTGATGGAAGAAGTCAAACAAACGACTTTTGTTGCAGTGCGGGGCTGAAAGCAGCAATACTGGATAAAAAATCAGCAAAGGCCCGTCCGGCGCTGTTTTCTGACGTGGAAATATGTGCAGTGGCAAAGGCAGTCTGGTATCTTTGCTGCGTTTATCGAATGTCTTTCATAGGGTCATGCTGTTGCAAGCTAAAACTGTATTTTCGCTGAACGGAGTCCAGCGCCTGGTTGAAGTCGGATTGATTGCCTGTTTGGGCATCGCCGCGTTTATGTTGCTGGCACTGCTGAGTTTCGACCCGGCCGATCCAAGCTGGACACAAACCGGCTATCACAGTGATATCCGCAATATCGCCGGCCCGGTTGGCGCTGAAGTCGCTGACATTCTGTTTGCCGTATTTGGCTGGTTGTCGTATCTGGTGCCACCGTTTCTGGCGTTTTGTGGCTACCTGCTATTTCGCCGTTTTACCGATTTATTGTCGCTGGATTATTTTGTCCTCGGCATGCGTTTGCTTGGTTTGTTACTGACGGTGATCAGTGCTTGCGCCATTAGCAGTATCAATTTCGACGATATCTTTATGTATTCGAGCGGTGGGGTAGTTGGTGATGTATTAGTCGCCTTGCTATTACCACAACTGAGCTTCGTCGGCTCCAGCCTGCTGTTATTATGTAGTTTTTGTATCGGCCTGACCTTGTTAACCGGTATTTCCTGGTTGACAGTAGCCGATCAGCTCGGCGCCCTGACCGTCAGCATTGCCCGCCACCTGTGGAATTTTAACGCCAGCCGTGACGCACTGCTACGCCGGCTCAGACCAAAAGCAAAACTAGTGGCACCACTGCAACGCACTGACTTAAAAATGCCGCCGTACCAGGCCCCGGAGAAACCGCAGCCTGTTGCTGCAGTCACTGCTCCTGCAGTGTCGCTCCCTGCTGAGCAACCGGTCGAGACCAACTCCTCGCTGCGCATTGAGCCTGAATTTAGTGTTGCTGTCGGCAGTGAGGCAGAGCGGGTGCTGCCCTCTGATAACGATATGCCACATTTCAGTGCATACCAGCCGGTCGCCGCAGAGGTTTCAGCAGTAGAGCCGATACTATCTGCCGCTACAGAACCAGTCCCTGCGGTTGTGGTTCAGCCCAAAGCGGCCAGCCCGATTAAAGTGGATCCCTCAGTACAGAGCCGCGCCTTTTTCCCGGAAGCAGGTGCCAGAGTCGAGCCGCTGCCGATCCAGCCACTGGATATCCGCACCGAAGCCCGGGCATTTGTCAGTATCGATGAAATTGCCGACGACGAACTGAGTTATAGCGCCATTGATGAGAGTTACGCCGACGATGAGCTGGCGCAAAGCTTCCTGCATACCCAATCCCCTGCGCACGTAGTTTCGTCAGTAACTCCGCCTGCGCTAGTGACAGAAGAAGATGACGATGCGCAGGACGAAGTCCTGTATCCGCAACAGCAGACGCCGGTCGATGCATTACCGTCAATCAGTTTGCTGGAGCGGGCAAACCGTACTGTCAATCCAATCTCCGCAGAAGATCTGGAACGGGTGTCACGCTTGGTTGAAGTGAAGTTACTCGATTTTAATGTCGATGCAAAAGTGGTCGGGGTTTATCCGGGACCAGTCGTCACCCGGTTTGAGCTCGACCTGGCGCCAGGCGTCAAAGTGTCGAAAATCACCGGATTATCTAAAGACTTGGCCCGCTCACTGTCCGCCATCAGCGTGCGGGTGGTTGAAGTTATTCCGGGGAAATCTTTTATCGGTTTGGAATTACCTAATCAACACCGCGAAATTGTCCGCTTGTCTGAAGTGATTGGTGATGAGGTATTTGAACAATCAAAATCTCCGCTAACGATGGTGCTGGGTAAAGACATTGCCGGCAAGGCAGTGGTGGCCGATCTGGCCAAGATGCCGCACTTGCTGGTCGCCGGTACCACCGGCTCCGGTAAGTCAGTTGGCGTCAACGTGATGATTTGTAGTCTGCTGTATAAATCGACGCCAGACGACGTGCGTTTCCTGATGATTGACCCCAAAATGCTCGAGCTGTCGGTCTATGAAGGGATCCCGCATTTGCTGACTGAAGTCGTCACCGATATGAAAGAAGCGGCCAATGGTCTGCGCTGGTGTGTTGGCGAGATGGAACGTCGTTACAAGTTGATGTCAATGCTGGGGGTACGTAACCTCAAAGGCTACAACGCCAAGGTTGCCGAAGCTATTGCTGACGGCAAGCCGCTAAGGGATCCGCTGTGGAAAGCATCGGACGATATGCGCACCGAGCCGCCAATGCTGGAGAAATTGCCATCTATTGTGGTGGTGATTGACGAATTCGCCGACATGATGATGATTGTCGGTAAAAAGGTTGAAGAACTGATTGCACGGATCGCACAAAAAGCCCGTGCTGCCGGGATCCATCTGGTTCTGGCAACGCAACGGCCATCAGTCGATGTGATCACCGGCCTGATTAAAGCCAATATCCCAACGCGGATCGCCTTCCAGGTCTCGTCAAAAATCGACTCGCGGACCATTTTGGATCAGCAGGGCGCCGAGAGCCTGTTAGGCCAGGGTGATATGTTGTATCTGCCGCCAGGTTCTGGCGTACCAAATCGCGTGCACGGTGCTTTTGTCGACGACCATGAAGTTCATGCCATCGTTGCGGACTGGAAAACCCGCGGCCGGCCAAATTATATTCCGGAAATTTTGTCCGGCGAAACTACCGAAGAAAACCTGTTACCTGGTGAAACACTGGAAGATGAAGACGCCGAAGCTGATCCGCTGTTTGATCAAGCGGTTGCATTTGTCACTGAAAGCCGCAAGGCGTCAGTGTCTGGTGTACAGCGTCGCTTCCGCATCGGTTATAACCGCGCCGCGCGGTTAGTGGAAACGATGGAACAGGTTGGAATTGTCAGCGGTCCAGGCCATAACGGCAACCGCGAAGTCTTAGCGCCACCACCGCCAAAAGGGTTTTAAATGAAGCATTCAGTGATTGCATTAAGTCTGTTATTCGTCTCAGGACTCGCTAATGCGGCGGAAACAGCTGCCGAACAGCTCAAATATAAACTGGCGCGGCTGAATAGCTATCAGGCCAGTTTCCAGCAAACCGTTACCGACGCCACTAATAAAAAAGTGCAGGAGGGTGAAGGTTATCTTAGCTTGAAGCAACCGGCTTTATTTCGCTTTGAGACCATCAGTCCAGCGCCCAATCTGTTGATCGGCGATGGAAAAACGCTATGGCATTATGATGAGACGCTGGAAGAGCTCAAAGTATATGACGCTAATAAAGAAGTCGATAAAACGCCTTTTGTGTTACTGACCTCTAGCGATGCCAAGCTCTGGGCTTTATATAACGTGACTGGTGAAGGTGAAACTTTTGCCATTACGCCAAAAGACAAAAACAATCCGGTACAAAAACTGACGTTGCAGTTTTCCGGTGTTGGTCTCGCCAAGATGGCAGTAGCCAGTCAGGACGGCCAGACCAGCAGTTTTGAATTCATTGCCATGCAAAGCAACGTCAATATTGACACTGCCCAGTTCAAATTCAGTGCGCCTAACGGCGTCGATATTGTTGATCTGCGCGGCAAGTGAGCAATCTGTCCTTTAGTTTTGCGCCAGACGTGCGGCCACTGGCTGCACGGTTAAGGCCCAAAACCCTACACGACTATGTCGGCCAACAGCATCTGGTTGGCCCAGACACGCCGCTGCGCCGCGCTATTGAAGCCGGCCAAATCAGTTCGCTGATTTTATGGGGCCCGCCGGGTACTGGCAAAACCAGTCTGGCCGAATTGATTGCCGCCAGCGCAGATGCGGCGATAGAAAAAATTTCTGCTGTAACAGCCGGCATCAAAGAAATCCGCGAAGCTATCGACAATGCGCGGATCCGGTTGCAGCAAGGTCAGCGCACTTTGTTGTTCGTTGATGAAGTACATCGTTTTAATAAAAGTCAGCAGGATGCGTTTTTACCGCATATCGAAGACGGCACTATTGTGTTTATTGGCGCCACCACTGAAAACCCGTCGTTCTCATTGAATAACGCCTTGTTGTCGCGTGCCCGTGTCTGTGTGCTGCGCAAAATTACTAGCGATGATTTACGCCAGTTGTTGAGCCGGGCGCTGACCGACAACATGCTGAATTTGGCCAGTCCGGTCACGCTGGAACCGCATGCTGCTGAACTGTTGTTACAACTAGCCGATGGCGATGCACGCAAGATGCTGAATCTACTGGAGCTTGCCGCCCAGAGTTCCAGTGACGGGCAGATCAGTACGGACTTGTTAAAGCAACTGGTTGAACGGCAACTGCCCGGTTTTGATAATCAGGGGGAGCTGTATTACGACCTGATCTCTGCGTTTCACAAATCTGTGCGCGGCTCTCAGCCGGACGCGGCCTTATATTGGTATTGCCGGATATTAGAAGGTGGCGGTGATCCGCTGTATGTCGCGCGGCGCCTGCTGGCAATTGCATCGGAAGATATCGGTAATGCCGACCCACGCGCGTTATCACTGGCGCTGACGGCTTTTGATACATTTCAGCGTGTTGGACCCGCCGAAGGCGAGCGCGCGATCGCACAGGCGGCGGTCTATTGTGCGCTGGCACCCAAAAGTAATGCGTTATATAGCGCCTTTAATCAGATGCGCGCTTTTGTTCGCGAACAGCCTTCTTTTGACGTGCCGATCCAGTTGCGTAATGCTGCCAGTGGTTTGTTAAAACAGCTTGGCTACGGCGAAGGCTATCGCTATGCCCACAACGAAGCTGGCGCTTATGCCGCCGGAATGACCTATCTGCCGGTGGAGATGCAAGGGATGCAGTTTTATCAACCAACTGATCGAGGTCTTGAGAAGCAGCTTGGCGAAAAACTGCGTTATCTGCAGCAATTAGATGCACAGGCGCAGCAGGCACAGCAAGGCGGAGCAGCAGATGTGGATTAACTATGTCGCAATCGCAGTAGGAGGCGCCGCCGGTGCCTGCCTGCGTTTTGCCCTCAGTGAAGCGATGTTACATCTTTTTGGCCGGGCATTTCCTTTTGGCACATTGCTGGTTAATATTCTCGGCTCTTTTGCCATAGGGCTGCTTTATGGTTTAATCCTGACAGAGCAGTTAACGCCGAATCCGTGGCGGATCTTCGTCGGCATTGGTGTTTTGGGTGCTTTTACCACCTTTTCAACTTTTTCTATGGACACTGTGTTGATGCTGCAGCAGGGCGCTTTTGTCAAAGCGACGCTGAATGTGCTGACCAACGTGGTGTTGTGTTTAACCCTGACCTGGCTTGGTATCAAGCTGGGGACTATGAAGTAAGCAAACATGTTAGATAGCAAATATTTACGTGCCGAACTGGCCGAAACTGCCGCGCGTCAGGCCACTCGTGGTTTTGTACTGGATGTCGAAAAGATCAATGCGCTGGAGCTGCAGCGGCGTGAATTGCAGGTGGCTACCCAGGAACTGCAGAATCAGCGCAATAGCAAATCTAAAGCCATTGGTCATGCCAAAGCTCGGGGCGAAGATATCGCACCGCTGCTGGCTGAAGTTGATGGACTTGGGGCTGAATTAGATCGCGCCAAGCTGCAACTGGATGCCGTGTTGGCTGAACTTGATGCTATTGCCGCAACCATCCCGAATTTGCCGGACTTATCGGTGCCGGTTGGCAACGACGAGCACGGTAACGTTGAGGTGCGCCGGGTCGGCTCACCACGTCAGTTTGAGTTTGACGTCAAAGATCACGTGGCACTTGGTGAAGCGCTGGACAAAGGCCTTGATTTTGAAAGTGCCGTGAAGATCGCCGGTTCACGTTTTGTCGTGATGAAAGGCCAAATCGCCCGTCTGCACCGCGCACTGACTCAGTTTATGCTCGATCTGCATACGGAACAGCATGGTTACACCGAAATGTATGTGCCTTATCTGGTCAATAAAGATTCACTGTTTGGCACCGGTCAATTGCCTAAATTCGGCGCTGATCTATTCCATACCCAGCCAGCGACAGAAGAAGGCGTTGGCATGAGCCTGATCCCAACCGCAGAAGTGCCGGTGACTAATCTGGCGCGGGACCGCATTTATGATCTGGCCGAACTGCCGGTTAAAATGACCGCGCACACGCCGTGTTTTCGCAGTGAAGCTGGTTCATACGGCCGCGATACGCGTGGCCTGATCCGTCAACATCAGTTTGATAAAGTGGAACTGGTGCAGCTGGTACACCCGGCGCAATCGATGGCTGCATTGGAAGAACTGACTGGCCATGCAGAAAAAGTGCTGCAGCTGTTAGAGCTGCCGTATCGGGTCATGTTGCTTTGCACTGGTGACATGGGCTTTGGCTCCTGCAAAACCTACGATCTGGAAGTCTGGTTGCCGGCACAAAATACTTATCGTGAAATTTCCTCGTGCAGCAGCATGGGTGATTTCCAGGCTCGTCGTATGCAAGCGCGTTTCCGTCCGGAAGAAGGTAAAAAGCCTGAGTTGTTGCATACGTTGAATGGTTCCGGCCTTGCGGTTGGTCGCACGCTGGTGGCTATTTTGGAAAACTGCCAACAGGCTGATGGTTCTATCTCGATCCCAGCGGTATTACAGCCTTATATGGCTGGTAAAACCGTGATTGCCTGATCTGCCATGATGCCGGCGGCTTAGGTCGCCGGCTCACTTGATAATTAGATAGGTCCAGAGTCAGATGACAGAACCACAAAAACCACAGTCAACCGATCTGCGTAATCCCGGTATCACAAAAAAGGTGGGGGTTAAACGCACCCGCACCAGTCCGGTGAAAGTGTTCCTGCGCACTGTGTACTGGCTGATTACACTGTCTATTCTCGCTATCGTGCTTTATATCAGTTTTGAAGCGGGCTGGATGATTTATAAAAACACCGCACACTAAACCACTGTAAAGTTACGGCCGGTAAAAGTCTCTTGACGCAGGAGACGTTGTTGCTAGCCAGGCATCAAAGACACTTGGCAGGTTTAGGTAGACCCGCGATCCGGGTTGCTTGCTTCGCTGGCCCCTCTGGAAACAACATAAACAGATATTTACTGTTACCTTTTTCTGGTCCCAGTTTTTCCGCCATGGCTTTGACCAGAATGCGAATGGCCGGAGAGGTGTTGTACTCTTGATAGAAATCCCGCACAAACCAGACCACCTCCCAGTGTGCCGGTGTCATGTTGATGCCTTCCTGCCTGGCAAAAGCGAGTGCTAATGCTTCAGTCCAACAATGTAAGTCAGCAAGATAACCATGCTTATCGAGCGGGATCCCCGCCAATGCCTCATCGGCGTTTGTTGTTAGTTCTGACATAAAATCACCTGTGTTGCCTGTAATGTCAGTTCAACCCACTGGCTGTCAGTGAGTTTGTCTACATCTGCAGGGCAAACCAGTCCACGTGCCCGCAAATCGTCAGCCTGCACACCAAGCCGGCACGGCCAGCGCTGAGGCTGTAATAGTAAATACACCGCGTCCTGGCGCAGTAACAGATAGTCATCTGCCGTAGCAAATGTCAGCAATGCGGGTAGTTTGGCCTGAGTCAGCTGGAATAATCGCATTAATGCACCAGGATATGGCTGGCGTCATCCAGCAACTGTTGTTGAGTCGGTAAATCGACTACCTGCACTGGCATACGCAATTGTTCGGCGGTCAATTGAAACTGCTGCAGCGATTGCTGACAAACGCAGACCTTCGCAATGTCATACAGGGCAAACAGTTTCTGGCTTTGGGTGAAATCTTTGACGGCAACTGTCGTTTGCAGCGGTAGCAATTGTAATACAGCTGCCCCCCTATACAATAATGTCACCTCGTGTTCAGTGGCTGCCAATGCTAACGACAGATCCTGCGCTTCGCGGGCTGTAGCGGCTTCAAAGGCACTGGCTTGGTGGATTAACAGAATTTTTGCCATCAGAACTGTACCACGCGGTCGGTGTTTTCCAGCCGCATGCCAAATTCGGCGAGGCCGGCTAGAGTAAATCCCTGGCGCACCTGGGTATAACCGCGTTTCTCAGCTGCGGTCGCACAATACAATAACGGGATTTGATTCGACTCAGTAAAGGCAATTAATCGGCCGACCAGGTCGGGCTCATCGGCCGGTAAATCGATGTCGGCGCAAATGGCTTGAACGGCTTGCTGATAAAAAAACAGGTGATTGATTTGATGCCCGAGTTGCAGTGCCGCACTGGCAAAACGCAGCACATCATCAAGTACCGGGCTGGCATAACAGTCAGATTGAATATACAACACGAAGCTGGCCATAGGCTCCAAACAAAAAAATGCCCCGAAAGCGGGGCATTTTAAAGCATCCTCAGACTGTTGTCGTTAGTCGTCGCTGCCAAATACGCCCAGCAATTGCAGTAACGAAGTGAACAGATTAAAAATGTTCAGATACAGGCTGACCGTTGCCCGGATGTAATTGGTTTCGCCGCCGTTGATGATACGGCTGGTATCAAACAAAATCAGGCCCGACATAATCAGTACGACCACAGCGTTGATTGCCAGATGCAATGCCGGCACCTGGAAAAACAGGTTGGCAATACCAGCGATAATGACTAACACCAAGCCGACAAACAAAAAATTGCCCATAAATGAGAAATCTTTTTTGCTGGTCAGGGTGTAGGCCGACAAACTGAAAAAAATCAGTGCAGTTGCACCAAAGGCTTGCATGATCAGTTCAGAGCCGTTTGGCATGGCGGCAAAACGATTCAGCATCGGACCGATCGATGCGCCCATGACTGCGGTAAAGACAAACACCCAGGCGATACCTGAGGCTTTATCAGCGGTTTTCATTACGACAAAGACCAACGCAAATGCCAGCAGCGATAAACCGATACCTGCCATTGCGCTTAATTCGAGCGCCATTGAGATACCAGCCGCAACAGCGCTGCCGGTCAGTGTCATCGCCAGTAACATATAAGTGTTACGCAAGACTTTGTTGATAGCTGCGCTGTCGTGGCCGGACAGCACCTGTGATTGTTGATATTGCATAGACTCTCCTTGGTTATACTGCGACTATACAGAATCCGATCGGTTACTGTCATGTTATGCAGACCTTATGGAATGAAAAAGATTCCATTTCACCGGCGAGTCAGTCAAAAAATCACCAGCTTGCATAAAAAATATTCTTTTAGTGAATTCAAAGTGTTAAATCGGAAAAAAACACTTTGATTTTGAGCGCGTCTTGATTAATATACGCGCCACGGAGAGATGGCAGAGCGGTTTAATGCACCGGTCTTGAAAACCGGCGAGGGTTAGTAGCCCTTCAAGAGTTCGAATCTCTTTCTCTCCGCCAAATACAAAAACCCCGCCTGAGTGCGGGGTTTTTACTTTTCTGGCTACACAAAATTCAGGCCGGGAACACCGGCCTGAGATTGAAGTTCTACTGCACCTGACAGGCGAAACAAACTGAATAAATGCCATTCGGATCATTAAACTGACTGAGGACCTGTAATTCCTGATTTAACTGCCGCATCAGTTTTTGCACAGGTGTCACAGTGGTCGCTTGTTGTGGCAATAAACCCAGCGTTTTGGCACTGCCAAACAGTTGCGCCATTAATTTTTCCTGCTCGCTCATTTCCTGTTCAATCAGCTGTACATCAAAATGTTTCAGGCTGGCTGTCGCAGCCGCTGCTGCAATGGCATCATCTAAAGTACCCAGTTTATCCACCAGGCCCAGTTTCAGCGCTGTTTGACCGGTCCAGACGCGGCCTTGCGCGATTTTATCCACTTGCGCTTTGTCGATGTTACGCGTGGTACTGACATGGGTGATAAATTCGTCGTAGCCATTTTCGATGCTGCGTTGCAGCAGTCTTTCCGCATCGGCTGGCAAGCCTTTAAACAGCGGCAGACCCGAGGAGAAACCAGCCAGTTCGGTGGTACCCACACCATCGACATTCAGACCCAGTGTCGACATGGCGTTTTCAGCGGTGTGGAACATAGCAAAAATGCCGATTGAGCCAGTGATGGTCGTCGGGGCTGCAAAAATTTGATCAGCCGGAGCTGCTATCCAATAACCGCCTGATGCGGCGACAGCTCCCATCGAAGCAATCACCGGCTTGCCAGCGGCTTTTAATAAGCGGATCTCCTGAGCGATTTGTTCTGAAGCAAAGGCGCTGCCGCCGCCGCTGTCGATACGCAATACAACCGCCTTCACTTTGTCGTCATAGCGTGCCGTGCGCAGTAACTTCGCGGTACTTTCGCCACCGATCATACCAGCCTTGACATTGCCATCAACAATAGCGCCGCGGGCAACGACCAATGCGACTTTATCTGTCAGCGGATTCACCACCGGAAATGGTGGAACTACCAGGCTTTGATAGTCTTCATAACTGATTTGAGTGAAGGTGTGATTGTCTTCATCTTCACCGACCAGCGCGATAATATCCTGACGGAATTCTTCGCGGGTCTTAATGGTATCGACCAGTTTGGCATCCAGCGCGTATTGCGTCATATCGCCGTTTGCAGCATTAATCCGTTCATACAGGCGGGCAAAGCTTTCGTCAAAATTGTCGACGGCAAAACCGCGACGCGCAGCGACTTGTTCTTTATAGTTTTGCCAAAGCTCGGTCAGCCAGACGCCATTCGCTTCTTTGGCTTCAGGCGACATATCATTACGGGTGAATGGTTCTACCGCGGATTTATAGGTGCCGACTTTAAAGACATGCGTGGAGATCTGTAGTTTCTCCAGTGCTGCCTTGTAATACATCGGGTAGCTGCCATAGCCTTCAAGGATCACTGCGCCCATTGGGTTGAGGTTAATGCTGTCGGCATAACTGGCAAGGAAATACTGGTTCTGGCTGTAATAGGCGCCAGTGGCAAACACTTTTTTGCCGGCGGCCTTAAATGCTTCTAATGCGCCACCGACTTGCTGCAGTTTGTCCAGTGAGCCGCTGCCTAAATCGGACAACGCCAACACCATCACTTTAACCCGGTCGTCTTTGGCGGCTTCGTTGATGACTTTCACCAGATCACGAACTAAAATTTCTGGTCTTTCGTCTTCTGAACCGGTCGATTCGTTAATGGCTTTTTCCACTGGATCAACCCATTGTTTTTCTTCAACCAAATCGCCTTTTAAGTTCAGCACCAGAGCAGTTTTTTCATTGACTTCAACTTGTTCTTTGTCGCTGAACAGCACGGCGATAAAGCCGATAAACAACAACACAAAAACAAAATTCAGTACAAAGTTGCGGATAAACCGGAATCCCTGCCATACAGAGTGCAGCAGACGACGGATAAAACCAGGTTTTTGTTCAGACATTCAACTAACCTACGTCACATTTACAGTTATCGCTAAGATACTCAATTCACCGCCAGTGTTCGACGGCAATTTGTAAGAAAATGTTCGTAACCCGGTGAGAAAGCAAACAGTCGCGGCTTGTCAGCTCAGAAAAAAGACGCTACATTCCGCACATCTAACAGGTATGACCAGAGAGGTCGCAGTGTCTTATCCACATTTATTGTCAGCACTTGATTTAGGTTTCACCCAATTGAAAAATCGGGTGATCATGGGCAGCATGCACACCGGACTCGAAGAAGAGAAACAGGGGTTCGATAAACTTGCCGCCTTTTATGCCGAGCGGGCAAAAGGTGGGGTTGGCCTGATTATTACCGGTGGTATCAGTCCGAATTTTCGCGGTTCTTTGGTCCCCTTTGGCAGTCAGCTCAGTTGGTTCTGGCAAACCGGCAAACATCGGTTGTTAACTGAAGCGGTTCATCCCTATGGCGCAAAAATTTGTCTGCAACTGCTGCATGCTGGCCGTTATGGTTATCATCCACTGAATCAGGCACCAAGCGCCATTCAGTCGCCGATCACACCCTTTAAACCGGCAGCAATGTCATCCCGTCAGGTACGCTGCACCATCAAAGATTTCGCCAGTTCAGCAGCGCTGGCGCAAAAAGCCGGTTATGACGGCGTTGAAATCATGGGTTCAGAAGGCTACCTGATTAACCAGTTTATCTGTCAGCGCACCAACCAGCGCCAGGATGAATGGGGTGGCAGTTTTGAAAAGCGCTGTGCTTTGGCACTGGAAACTATCCGGGCGGTCCGTGCCAAATGCGGGCCTGACTTTATTATTATCTACCGGCTGTCGATGCTTGATCTGGTTGAAGATGGCAATTCGTATGACGAAGTGGTGCAACTGGCCAAAGCTGTGCAACAAGCCGGTGCGACGCTGATCAATACCGGTATCGGTTGGCATGAAGCGCGGGTGCCGACGATCGGCACTATGGTGCCGCGCGCGGCCTTTCGCTGGATTACGGCGCGGATCAAACAGCAAGTCAGCATTCCGGTGGTCGCGACCAACCGGATTAACACACCGGAAGTCGGGGAAGACATTCTGGCTAAAGGCGAAGCCGATTTAATTTGTATGGCACGGCCGTTTCTGGCTGACCCGGAGTTTGTTAACAAAGCGGCGGCCGGCACGCCTGAGCTAATCAACACTTGCATCGCCTGTAATCAGGCCTGTCTTGACCATATTTTTCAGAAAAAACGCGCGACCTGTCTGGTCAATCCACGCGCCTGTTATGAAACCGAACTGAATTTCCATCCAGCCGCCACAGCGAAGAAAATTGCCGTGGTCGGTGCCGGCCCCGCCGGACTGGCTTTTTCGGTGTATGCCGCGCAGCGCGGTCATAGCGTCACTTTATTTGATAAGGACGACCGCATCGGTGGTCAGTTTAATTACGCCAAACAGGTACCGGGTAAAGAAGAGTTTCATGAAACGCTGCGTTATTTTGCCCAGATGCTGAAACACCATGCGGTCAAATTGGAACTGGGCAGTCTGCAAACCGCAGAAAGCCTTGCCGGTGGCGGTTTTGATGAAATTGTCATTGCCAGTGGGATCAAGCCGCGCGCGCTGCAAATTCCGGGCAGTGACCATAAGAAAGTACTGAGTTATCTCGATGTGCTGCGTGACCACAAGACGGTTGGCGAAAAAGTTGCCGTGATTGGTGCCGGTGGGATTGGTTTTGATATCGCCGAGTATCTGACAGAACCACATTCGCTGACATTGCAGCCTGAAGTCTGGTTAAAAGACTGGGGCATTGATGCCGACTATCAGACGCGCGGTGCATTATTGCCGGCAGAGATCAGTCCGGCGCCGGCACGCAAAATTTATCTGTTGCAGCGCAAAACCTCAAAAGTAGGTGCCGGACTTGGCAAAACTACCGGTTGGATCCACCGCAGTTCGCTGAAGAAAAAAGGCGTCGAGATGTTCGCCGGCGTGCAGTATCTGCGTGTAGATGATGCTGGTTTGTGGATTGAGTTGGATGGACAGGAACGTTGTCTGGATGTCGATCATGTGGTGATTTGCGCCGGCCAGGAAAGTTTGCGTTCGCTGCATGACGAGCTAACCGGTAAAGGCGTGAACAGCCATCTGATAGGCGGCGCTTTTGTGGCTGCAGAACTGGATGCCAAACGAGCGATCCGACAGGGCGCTGAGCTTGCTGCGGTGATTTGATCGCTGATATCACATCGGCAGATGACCAAGATCAAACGGATAACCTCTGCAAAACCATTCATCAGGTCGGAACAAACCGACCTGATGTTCCCCCAGCTGAAAACAATTTTTTCAGATTTCACTTGCCCCGCGGGCCTTTCCCAAGTTAAGTAACTGTCATACAGCTGCAACAGCGTGTTTTTGGTGCAAGGGCTTCTTTTTGCACCATTTTAGCGCGCGTTGTCATACTGTTGCCATCGGGCCGCCATAAAGTGGTTCGGACGCCGCAGTGGTATTTCCCACATTGCAGGGAATTATCGGCGTAACTGCCAATCATGGTATTGGCCTTGCTTAGAGTTATGGCATAACCAGCAAGTGCAGTTTGTCGAAATCTACAGGGAGTCTATATGTCAGGTGTGTTAACAATGATTCTGGCTGGTGGTGAGGGGACGCGTCTGGCGCCACTTACCGGGATCCGAGCCAAACCCGCAGTACCTTTTGGTGGTAATTACCGCATTATTGATTTTGTATTAAACAACTTCGTTAATTCGGATTTGCTGCAAATTTTCGTGATCACGCAGTTTAAATCGCACTCCCTGATGAAACATTTAAGCCGGGCTTGGCGGGTAACAGGCTTGACCAGCCGGTTTATCGATCCGATCCCTGCCCAGATGCAAACCGGTAAACACTGGTATCTGGGCACTGCCGACGCGGTTTATCAGAATTTACACCTGATCTCAGGCCTTGATCCTGAACATGTCTGTGTGTTTGGTGGGGACCACATTTACAAGATGGATGTCCGCCAGATGCTGGAGTTCCATCGCCAGCATGAAGCAAAACTGACCGTTGCGGCTATCCCGGTGCCGGTCGCACTGGCGCATGAATTCGGCGTCATTGAAGTCGATGCCAACGGTAAAATGATCGGTTTTGAAGAAAAACCGAAGTCCAATCCAAAAACCATCCCGGGCCGGCCGGATTTTGTGTTGGCCTCGATGGGCAATTACATTTTCGAAGCCAAAACCCTGGTCGAAGTGCTGGAAGCGGATGCGAAAGAGCCTGACTCCAAACACGACTTTGGCCACAATATTATTCCGAAGTTGTATCCGCTTGGTGAAGTGTACGTCTATGACTTCTCGACGAACCGCATCCGCGGTGAAAAAGAAGAAGTGCGCGGTTATTGGCGCGATGTGGGCACCATCGATTCGTATTACGAAGCCAACATGGATTTAATTTCCATCGTGCCACCAATTGACCTGTACAACAAATACTGGCCGATGCGCAGTTATACACCGCCAATGCCACCAGCGAAGTTTGTCCACGATGAAGCCAACCGGACTGGGCAGGCGATTAGTTCGATGGTCGCTGCCGGCTGCATCGTCAGTGGTTCAATCGTGTATCATTCGATCCTCGGTTACAACTGTCACGTGCACAGCCATGCTTATATTGAAAAAAGCGTGCTGATGGGCAATAACGATATTGGCCGGGGCTGTCGCATTCGCCGCGCCATTATCGATAAAGACGTGCGCATCGCACCGGGCACTGTGATTGGTGAAGATCCGGTGTTGGACAAACAACGTTTCCACGTGTCGCCAGACGGTGTGGTCGTGATCCCGAAAGGCGCCATGGTCGGTTTTGATTAACAGCTTTTGATTCGCAGGTTGGACTGTCCCAGTTTAGTTATGCTGGCTTAAAAGAAGGATATGTGATGCGGTTGGCATTTATCTGCAGTGAGTTTGAAGGACTGCTGAAAACCGGTGGTCTGGCCGACGCGACCCGTGGGCTGGCAACGGCCCTGCAGCAGGCCGGGCATCAAGTGCAGGTTATTTTGCCGCGTTATGGCGCCTTGTATGGGGTCGAGCAAACGGCTGACTGGCAGTCCTTGTATTTTGACCTTGGTCATCAGACTTATGGTTGTGCCGTCAGGCATACCGTAGTTGATGGGATCAAAGTGGCGCTGATTGAACATCATCAGTTTTTTCAGCGGCCACGGCCTTATGATGACGGCGAGCAGCCTTATCCGGACAACCTGCAGCGCTTTGCTTTTTTCTGTAAGGCTGCGCTGGCCTATCTGCAGACGCAGCCTGAATCCATAGATATCGTGCATGGACATGATTGGCAAAGCGCTTTAGCCGCTTGTTATTTAAAAGAAATGCAGCTGGGCGCTTTAGCCCAAAGTAAGTTTGTTCTGACCGTACATAACGCCGCTTACCAACAGGGGTTTGGCCGCGAACAGCTTGGCCTGTTGGGGCTGGACCACTGGCATTTGCCGGCTGAACTACCGACCACCTTACTGGCGCTCGGCTTATGGCAGGCTGACAGTATCAACACAGTGAGTCCGGGTTATCGGGATGAGCTGCTGACAGAGCCGGCTGCGAATGGACTGGCCGAACTCTATCAGCAGAAGCAGAATCGTTTTGTCGGCATTCTGAACGGCTGTGATTATAGCCGTTGGGACCCGTCAACTGATTTGAGTCTGCCGGCCCGCTACGATGGCAGCGATTTGAGCGGCAAAGCGTTGTGTAAAGCCGAACTGCGCCGGCAAACGCAGCTGCCTGACAGTAACGCACCATTATTTGTCAGTGTCAGTCGCATCACCGGACAAAAAGGATTTACGCTGTTGATCCCGGCCTTGCAGCAGTTCCTTAGCAATACAGATGCCCAGGTTCTGTTGATGGGGACCGGGGAACAACAGTTTATCCAGCCGTTACGTGGGCTGGAACAGCAGTTTCCGCAGCAATTTCGCTTACTGGAAGGTTTTGATGAGCCGCTGTCGCATCAGGTCGAAGCCGCTGGCGACTTTTTTTTAATGCCCAGCCTGTTTGAACCCTGTGGCCTGAACCAAATCTACAGCTTGCGTTATGGCACTGTGCCATTGGTGCGGGCGACGGGTGGTTTAAAAGACACCGTCACCGATCTGAGTGAACGGGGGGCTACTGGCGTGGTATTTGAAGAGCCGACTGTGGCGGCACTGGTCGAGGCGTTATCGATTGCGTCAGCGTTATATCGCAATAAGCGTCGCTACCGCAGTGTTCAGCAACGGGGCATGGCGCAAGTGTTTGACTGGCAACAGGCCGCTATTGCATATCAGGCTTTATATGCACAAACGATTGCGAACGCAGAATAAATCGTCTGCAATTGTTTGAATATAAACAATATTTGGCTGAATTAGCCGCAACCGGCATTGGAATAGGCAATTTCGGTTGTCGTTTATCAATGAAGTTTGCTAGCCTTAGCGGGTCTTTCTCAAGGGCTTTTTTATGGACGCAATGACCTTACTCACGACCCGCTATTCCTCCTCCCGCTTAACTGAGCCTGCACCTGCAGGCGAAGCCTTACAGCTGATCAAACAAGCCGCATTGCGGGTACCTGATCACGGCGGCCTGCGTCCCTGGCGGTTTGTCGTGTTCAGCGGCAAATCGGCACTGACCAAACTTGGCGATATTTTCGCTGAGGCGGCGCTTGAAGATGATCCTACCATCGCCAATGATTTATTGGAGCGGGCGCGGCAACTACCACTGCGCGCACCAATGGTGATCGCCTGTATTGCCAGATGTCGCGAACACCATAAAGTACCGGTATCCGAACAGGTTCAATCAGCCGCATGTGCGGTGATGGCAATGCAGCAAGCAGCATTTGCGCAAGGCTTTGGCGGCATTTGGCGCACCGGTGCTTACACCCAATATGAATTTGTGCGCCAAACCATGGGGTTGGCAGAAGACGATGAAATTGTCGGTTATCTGTATCTCGGCACCTGTGCTTCGGAAATGCCACAGCGACCGCAGTTAGAGGTCAGTGAGTTTTTCAGCGATTATCAGTAGTGAATCATGCTTTGCAGCTGAAAAAAAAAACCGCCGGAAGGCGGTTTTTTTTCATGAGTTCGATTAGAAGTCTGCACTGCCCGGTGTACGCGGGAATGCAATGACATCACGCACATTACCGACACCAGTCACGTAAGACACTAAACGTTCAAAGCCAAGACCAAAGCCCGCGTGTGGTACTGTGCCATAACGGCGCAGGTCACGATACCAGCTGTAGTCTTCCTTATTCAGGCCCATCGCATCCATCCGCGCATCAAGTTGCTCCAAACGCTCTTCACGCTGGCTACCACCGATGATTTCGCCGATGCCTGGCGCCAGAATATCCATCGCGGCCACGGTTTTACCGTCTTCGTTCATCCGCATATAAAATGCTTTGATGTCTTTTGGATAGTTCTGCAGGATCACTGGCGCGCCAACATGCACTTCGGCCAGATAACGTTCGTGCTCAGACTGTAAGTCGACACCCCATTCCACGGCATATTCAAACTTCTTACCGCAGTTTTGCAGGATGGTGATGGCGTCGGTGTAATCCATCCGTACAAAGCTGGATTCAACGATTTGCTGCAGACGGCTGATCGCTTTGTCGTCGACGCGTTCAGCGAAAAACGCCATATCGTCGGCACGCTCGGCCAGCACAGCTTTAAATACATACTTCAGCATGTCTTCTGCCAGTTGTGCTACGTCTTTTAATTCCGCGAAAGCCACTTCAGGCTCAATCATCCAGAACTCCGCGAGGTGACGCGTGGTATTGGAGTTTTCAGCACGGAAAGTCGGGCCAAAGGTATACACATTGGACAGCGCACAGGCATAAGTTTCAACGTTGAGCTGGCCTGAAACAGTCAGGAAAGTCTCTTTGCCGAAAAAGTCTTGTTTGTAATCGATGTGGCCTTTGTCATCACGCGGCAGATTTTCTAAATCCAGCGTGCTGACGCGGAACATTTCGCCGGCGCCTTCGGCATCAGCACCGGTAATGATCGGTGTGCTGATCCAGTAAAAACCACGTTCGTGGAAGAAACGGTGAATGGCCTGTGCCAGGCAATGCCGGACGCGGGTGATGGCACCAACCATATTGGTGCGGGCGCGTAAATGCGCCTGTTCACGCAGATATTCCATACTATGGCGTTTTGGCGCCATCGGATAGGTATCCGGATTTTCTACCCAGCCCAGCACTTCAACCAAGCTCGCCTGAATTTCAAAGGATTGGCCCTGACCTTCAGATTTCACCACGGTGCCGGTGACAATTACCGAACATGCAGTCGTCAGGCGTTTGATCTCGGTCTCGTAATTATTGAGTTCAGCCGGAGCGACGGCTTGCAGTGCATCAAAACAGCTGCCGTCGTGTACGGCGAGGAAAGAAATACCGGCTTTGGAATCACGACGGGTACGGATCCAACCTTTGACGGTAATAGTGGCGCCGGCAGCATACTGGCCGGCAAGTACGTCTTTAATCACTGCATGCGTCATGCATCAGGCTCCAACTTGCGCTTCAGAAAAGTTTGATTTTAATTCAGGAGGTGTAATGATACGCAGGCAGCGCTTAAGCACAAGCAAAACTTGTCACAAACCGAAGGAACCGCGCCGTGGATGAACCTGTTAGCAGCAGACCGCGTAAAAATCGCCGCAAAGGTCCGGATTGGATAGTCCTCAGTTTTCATTGGTTGTCGGTGATTGGCTGGGTCATTCTGATCGTGGCACTGGGCCTGAGTCATATGGCGAAGCCTGAAATGAATACTGGCCTGGTGCGTTATTGGGGTATTCAGCTGCGCAATTATTGGGAACCCACGCTGACCGGGCAGCTGATTTACCTGCTGTGGTGGTGTTGTCTGGTTAGCCTGTGCAGCATTGTATTAAATCAATTTCGCTTGCGGCGCGCGACAGACCGACAGCAGTACAACTCCGTGGCCTTGTTACTCATCGCGCTGGCTGCATTAAGTTTCTTTTATCAAGTCTAGTGCACCATATAGCTGAATAAGCGCACAGCAGAGCCGCTTGAATTTGCCTCAGGCAAGGCGACACGTCTAAGGCGTAGTGGAAGCTCTAAGCGCCAGGTAAAGCCTGCGCCTGATGCAGGACATCCTGCTGCACAATAAATTGCAACGCAGCGATCAGCTGTTCAAGCTCAGCTGTCTGAATGATATAGGGCGGCATCAGATAAAACAGATTACCAAAAGGCCGGATCCAGACGCCTTGCGCTACCATCAGAGCTTGTGCTTTGGCTACATCAATATTGCCATTCATCTCGACAATTCCGACAGCGCCTAAGACGCGCACCGCTTTGACTGCGGGATATTGCACAAGTGGTTTTAACAATTGCAGCTGTTGTTCAATCTGAGCGACCTGCGTTTGCCAAATGCCAGTCTGAATAATCTTCAGGCTGGCGCAAGCGACAGCACAAGCCAACGGATTCGCCATATAAGTCGGACCATGCATTAAAGCGCCAACAGCCCCGCGACTAATACCGTCGGCAACTGTTGAACTGCACAAGGTTGCCGCCAGCGTGATGTAGCCACCACTGAGCGCTTTACCTAGACACATAATGTCAGGCTGGATCCCAGCATGGTCGACTGCGAATAACTTACCGGTGCGGCCAAAACCGGTGGCGATCTCGTCACAAATCAACAAGACCTGATATTGGTCACAGAGCTCCCGCGCCAAGCGTAAATACTGTGGATGATAAAGTCGCATGCCACCTGCGCCCTGCAGTACAGGTTCCAGCACAAAGGCCGCCAGCTGTTGATGATGCTGGGCGAACATCGCCCGCAGCGCATCGCCATCAGCGCTTTGCCAGTCCTCGTTGAATGCCCGTGTCGGCGCTGGGGCAAATAAGTGTAAAGTCAATTGCGCCTGAAACATCGCGTGCATGCCATCCACCGGATCACACAGCGCCATAGTCGCAAAAGTATCACCGTGATAGGCCTTACGCAGACTCAATACGCGGCTTTTCTGTGGGTTGCCTAGGGCAAGCTGATATTGCAGCGCCATTTTGAGTGCCACTTCGACGGCGATAGAACCGCTGTCGGCATAGAATATATGTTGCAGGTTCGCCGGCACCAGTTCGAGCAGCAGTTTACCGAGTGCAACAGCCGGTGCATGGGTGATACCGCCAAACATCACATGGCTCATCTGCTGTAACTGTGCACTTACCGCGGCGTTGAGTTGCGGGTGATTGTATCCATGAATGGCAGCCCACCAGCTTGATGTGCCATCGATCAGGACACGGCCATCATCAAGGTACAATTTACAGCCATCAGCGCTACGCACCGGATAAACCGGTAAAGGCGAGGCCATTGACGTGTATGGATGCCACAAATGCTGGCGATCAAACTGCAGATCTATGCTCATATATTAACCACTGGTAAACTTGGAGAACTGGTACGCGTTGACAAGGCAAGGTGCGCGGTTAGACTAGCGACAAACCCAGTCAAAGACAAATGAAATACAGGGACTTTTATGCATTCGCTTTTTACCGATCCAAGCCTGTCGCAGGTCCGCCATGATTGGACACTGGCCGAAGTCAACGCTTTATTCGCCTTACCTTTTAACGACTTAATGTTTCGCGCCCAACTGGTGCATCGCGCTAATTTTACAGCCAACGAAGTGCAGGTCAGTACCTTGTTGTCGATCAAAACGGGTGCCTGTGCCGAAGATTGCAAATATTGCCCGCAAAGCGGTCATTACAACACGGGGCTGGAACGTGAGCGGCTGCTGGAAGTAGAAAAAGTACTGACGCAGGCCAAAGCGGCCAAAGATCAGGGCGCCAGCCGGTTTTGTATGGGCGCGGCCTGGAGTAATCCAAAGCAACGCGATATGCCTTACATCATGGAAATGATCCAGGGTGTGAAGGGCATGGGCCTGGAAACCTGCATGACGCTGGGTAAACTTACGGCGGATCAGGCGCAGGAGCTCGCCGGTGCTGGTTTGGATTATTACAACCACAATCTGGATACGTCACCGGAATTTTACGGTGAAATCATTACCACCCGTACCTATCAGGACCGTTTAGATACGCTGTCGCATGTGCGCGATGCCGGGATGAAAGTATGCTGTGGCGGTATTGTCGGTATGGGCGAGAGTGCTAATGACCGCTCAGCATTGCTGCGTCAAATTGCCAATCTGCCGGAACATCCGGAATCGGTGCCAATCAATATGCTGGTCAAAGTGGCGGGTACGCCGCTGGAAAATGTCGATGATCTGGATGGCTTTGAATTTATCCGTACTATCGCCGTGGCGCGCATCATGTTACCAAAAAGCCATGTCCGGTTATCCGCTGGCCGCTCACGAATGAATGAACAAATGCAGGCGCTGTGTTTTATGGCGGGCGCCAATTCGATTTTCTACGGCGACAAATTGCTGACCACCGAAAATCCGGAAGCAAATGCTGATATGCAGCTGTTTGCCAAGCTTGGCTTAAAACCTGAACAGCGCGGTGACGTGTCGGATGAAGCGCATGAAGCGGCGATGGCGCAGGCGATCCAGGACCAGCTAGAACCGGCTTTATTTCACGCCGCTGTCTGACATTCATGCAAAATGCTGAGATCCAGCGCTGGTTGGCAGCGCGCCGCGAGCAAGGCCTGTATCGGCAGGAACAGCAGGTCCAGACTTTGCCGGGCGGTTTGCTGAACAGCAACGGCGCGCTGTTCGTCAATTTCTCCGGCAATGATTATCTGGGGCTGGGAGAAGCGCCGTTGCTTAGGCAGGCCATGGCCGATGCTGCGCTTGCCGATGGCGTGGCCAGTACCGGCTCACCGCTAATCACTGGTTATCAGCCTGCGCATGCCGAACTAATCGCTACGTTACGTGATTGGCTGGGTGTTGAAGACGTGTTGTTGTTCAGCTCCGGTTTTGCCGCCAATCAGGCGATGCTTAGTGCGTTGGTCGGCCCAGATGATTTGTTGTTACTGGATAGATATTGCCACGCATCGATGCAGGACCTACTCACCAGCGGACAACGGTCTTTTAAACGCTATCCACATCAGGATTTGACCGCGCTGGCGGCCATGCTGCAGCAATCTGGCATTAAAAATCAGGATGTTGTTGTTGCCACCGAGGGCGTGTTCAGCATGGACGGCGATGTCACCGACTGTGCCGCAATATTGCATCTGTTAACAGCCAAACAGCCACTATTGCTTGATGATGCGCATGGTATTGGTGTACTCGGCAGCGAGGGCCGTGGCAGCTGGGCTGCGCATGGCGTGCAGGTCTCAGCTTTGCAATGTCTGATGGCAAACTTTGGCAAAGCCTTAGCCGGACAGGGCGGTTTTCTGGCAGGAAGCCGCGATGTGATCGATTTTATCCGCCAGCAATCGCGGCACTATATCTACAGCACTGCCTTGTCGCCGGCATTATGCCGCGCCATGCAGAGCAGCGTTTTACTTTGTCGCGCTGAGCAGTGGCGTCGCGAAAAACTGGCCGACAACATTGCCTTGTTTCGCCAGCTGGCGCGGCAGGCTGGGCTGGGCATCGCTGATTCGATGACCGCCATTCAGCCAGTACTTTGTGCCGACAATACCAGTGCAATGCGTTGGAGCAACGCGCTGAAAGAACGTGGCATCTGGTTGCATGCCATCCGTCCACCGACAGTGCCGCAGGCGCGGCTGCGTATTAGCCTCAGTGCCAGTCATAGCGAATTACAGATCCGTCAGTTAGTGCAGGTGCTGGTACAAACACAACCCGTCACTGCGCAAAACCACACGACCACAATACCGGAGAGTTGACGTGAATAATCTGCTGCAAGCGGACCAAATTAATGCCCATTTCAGTAAAGCGGCAAAAAGCTACGAACAAGGTGCGCGGCTGCAACGCGAAGTGGCCTTTGACGCCCTGCGGTTTTTGGCTTCGCAGCAGCACGGGACCTTGTTAGATTTGGGCTGCGGTCCGGGTTGGTTTCATCACAATCTGAGCAGCCACTGTGACCATCTGGTCGCGCTGGATTTAAGTGCCGCGATGCTGCAACAGGCGAAGCGTCACGGTATCGCCAATGAATTTATCCAGGCCGATGCTGCGGCTATTCCGCTGCCGGAACACAGTGTCGATACGGTATTTAGTTCGCTGATGCTGCAGTGGTGCGCTGATCCGGCCGCGGTGTTTGCTGAAATCGCCCGGGTGCTGAAACCCGGCGGGCGTTTTGTGCTGACGACCCTGGTGGAAGAGTCGATGTTTGAATTTCAGCAAGCCTGGCGTTTAAGCGGGCAAGTACCGCCGACGCTGCAATTCAGTCCGGTGGCGGATTATCTGCACAGTGCACGCAAACAAGGTTTGCCATGTCACGCGCAGCAAAAAACCTTTCAATTGTTTTTCCCTGATGTATTTACCCTGGCCCGTGAATTTAAGCTGATTGGCGCCAATTATACTGGTCTTAAACCGGCAGCGATCCCAGGCCTCGCCGGGCGCGCTTATTGGCAACGTTTTGCCGATGCCTATCAGCGCAATCTGACCACCCAAGGTTTGCCGCTGAGTTATCAGGTGTTGTTTATCTTTGGTCAGATGCCGGGAGAACCGAACTGATGGCAGCGCATTTTTTTGTCACCGGTACCGACACAGATGCCGGTAAAACCTACTGTAGCACTGCACTGTTACGCGGGTTGCTAGCAAGCGGCGTGCGCTGCGCTGCGCTGAAACCGGTCGCCAGTGGTGTCGATGCTGCAGGACACAACACCGATGCCAGTGCGCTGGCGGCGGTCACCGGCCAAACTATTAGTGCGGTCAATCCAATATGTTTTAACCTGCCAACCGCGCCTCATCTTGCCGCGCAAGCACAAGGCCAGTCCCTGTCATTGCAGCAGCTCGATATGCTGCTGGTTGCTACAGCGCCAAATCAAGACAACAATCTGACCCTGGTCGAAGGGGCCGGTGGTTGGTTGTTGCCTCTGAATGCACAGGAATATCTGGCTGATTGGGTCATTGCCCACCAGTGGCCGGTGGTGCTGGTGGTCGGCGTAAAACTTGGCTGCCTGAATCACAGCCTGCTGACAGTCCGTGAGTTGCGCCGAGCCGGCGTGCCGCTGCTTGGTTACATCGCCAATGTGCTGGATCCCGACATGCATTATCTGGCGGAAACGTTGCAAGACCTGTGCGGTCGTTTGCAGCTGCCATGTTTGGCCACTTTGCCGTTTGCGCCACAAGGTCCAACGGATGCTCAGTGTGCCGAGCTGGCGCAGGCTTTTTTAAATAATTTTCGCGGTGGCTCATAGTCGATTTGCGCCGAGATTCCGTAACAGCCTTGATATCGGCGCAAACGCCCATATGATGCTTGCAGGTCATCGGAAATAAGAGGTAATGATGAAACGTATTCTGTTGTTTATTATGACGAACTTAGCTGTGATGCTGGTACTGTCTGTCGTGCTGAGCATTTTGTTCAGTGTCTTTGGCATCGATCGTCAAAGCATGGGCGGTTTGCTGTTACTGGCGGCAGTATTTGGTTTCGGTGGCTCATTTATTTCACTGGCGATGTCCAAGTGGATGGCAAAACGGTCGACTGGCGCCGTTGTTATCACTCAACCGCAAAATGCCACTGAGCACTGGTTGTTTGACACAGTGCGCCGTCAGGCGCAACAGGCTGGGATCGGCATGCCGGAAGTAGCCATCTACGATTCACCGGAAATGAATGCTTTTGCGACCGGTATGAGCCGGAATAATGCGCTGGTCGCGGTCAGCACTGGTTTGTTACGCAACATGCGTGAAGATGAAGTAGAAGCTGTGCTGGCGCATGAAGTGTCACACGTCGCCAATGGCGATATGGTGACGCTGACGCTGATCCAGGGCGTGGTCAACACCTTCGTAATCTTCCTGGCGCGCTTAATCGCTGGCGCTATCCACAACGCCACACGCAGCAGTGATGACGAATCATCAGAAAGCGGTGGTTTCGCTTATATGATGACGGTGTTTGTGCTGGAAATGTTATTTGGCGTGTTAGCCAGCATCATCGTGATGTGGTTCTCCCGCAAGCGCGAATACAGCGCTGATGCCGGCGCTGCCAAGCTGGTCGGTGCCAATAAAATGGTGGCGGCGCTGGAACGCCTGCGCAACAACCATGACAGTCAGCTGGAAGGCTCGATGATGGCCTTCGGTATTGCCAACAAGTCTGCACGCAGCGAGATGTTTTTAAGCCATCCTCCGCTGGAAAAACGGATTGCCGCGCTGAGAAACGCTGCATAAACGCGTTCATCTGAAGAAAACAGGCCGCATTGCGGCCTGTTTTTTTTAAACACCTGTGGGCAGAAATTCCGGTTGCTGCGAGTAAGTTTCTGACGCAATATAATTTTTTAGCTTTGATCACGGGTCAACACACCCTAAAAATCGCCGATTGTTCTGCAACCTTTTGCAGCGGCGACAGGTCAGAAAACGCGAGCCTAATATTTTCAGGAGCATCACAATGACAAAATGGCTGATTTCATCTGCGCTGGTACTGGTGCTGGTTCTCAGTGGCTGCGCCAGTAACGGTGGCCAGACTGCTGATCAAAAGCGCCAGTCGATCGAACAAATGCGCGCCGGCACACTGAACAAACTTTACAAACAGAAACCCTATGCTGCGGACACCATAGAGCGCGCTGCGGGTTATGCCGTGTTTTCTAATGCCAACGTCAATCTGATTTTCGCCAGCGCGGGTGGTGGCCATGGTGTGGTTCACAGCAATAATGGCACTGTGACTTATATGAAAATGGGCGAGATCGGTCTTGGGCTTGGCATCGGTGCGAAAGACTACCGGTTGGTCTTTGTCTTCCACAACCAACAGGCACTGAATCGTTTTGTCGATGACGGTTGGGCTTTTGGCGGACAAATGGATGCGGCAGCGAAAGCGGATGAAAAAGGTGATGCGATTGGCGGCGAAATTACCGTTGATAATATTACGATTTACCAGTTAACTGAAACAGGTCTGGCCTTGCAGGCCACCATCAAAGGCACCAAGTTCTGGCGTGATGACGCCTTAAACTAAACGCCGGATTTGCCGGCGATAGTCATGCAGACTATGGTTAGAGCAGAATAACACCAAGGAGTAGCTATGCCTGTAAACGCACATCTGAATGTTGAGATCCGGGTACTGAATTTGTTTAACCTTGATAGCAGCCTAGAAGGAATTAAAGCGCACAAAGACGCAGACGACGAAACGAAAGCAGCTATCGCCCGGCTGTATCAAAAAGGGCTGGTGACACAACCAGACGGCGGTTATCTGACGGATCTGGGCCGCAGCTGCGCAGAACATATCCAGCATGCGCTCAGAATTTTAGCCGTTTAAGTTTAGGTTTTAGCTGTTTCATTATTTGACGGGCCTGAATTAAACCGCCAGGCTCGCCATTAAATTGCCAGCGTAAATAAGCATCGAGACAAGCAGAGATCTCCGGCATCAACATTGGGTGTTGTTCGGCCCATTGTTGCAAGTATTGTTGATAGCTTTGCTGCGGTAACTTGACCTGCAATCGCAATAACGGCTGAAATAACTGTTCCACTGGCTGTATACGCGGCCGGCGCCACCACCAAATCACGAGTCCAAGCCCCGGCAGTATCAATAGCCAAAAAGCATGTTTTGGCTGAACCTGTAGTTGTTGCCGCCAATTATTTAACTGACCAAATAAGCTTTGTTGTTGGTTAGAATCAAAACTCAGCACCCACATTGACCAATAATAATCCATGTTCCGTAGCGGCTGCATCAGCAAAATCTCCAGCCGTTGCAACATCCAATCGCCGCCAAGGCCAGAGAATTCGGTTGCAATACTGTCTTCGGACAAGTCGACCAAAAGTGAGGGTTCAATCAATGCGGTGGGATCAAAGGGCCACCAGCGGTTATCCTGATAATATTCGACCCAGGCGTGGGCGTCTTTTTGCAGCACCTGCAAGTAAGCGCCATTATCTTGCCATTCACCTCCGAGATAACCGCCGACTAAGCGGGCCGGCACGCCGGCAGCACGCAATAAAAACACTGTGCTGCTGGCATAGTGACTGCAAAATCCCAGCTTTTTATCGAACAGGAAATTGTCGATTTGCTCTCCGTTGATTTCTCCCGGCGACAGACTGTATCTGAACTGCTGCTGTTGAAAGTACGAGCCAATCCGCGCCGCCAGTGTTTTCGCTGAGGGCACGCCTTGATTTAGTTGCAGCGCCAGCTCTCTTGCTTTGACATTACCGGCCGGCAATTGCAGATAACGCGAAACGTCGCCACGCGCAGGCAGTGGCACCAGTGAACTGCTGAGCTGATAGCTGATGCGCTGACTGAGTGGTTGCTCCGCGACAACCAGCGCTTCGCGGTTGACCCCAACATTACTGCTGTTTTGGTTTGGTAATCCCAAGACAAACAAACTGAATTGCTGATGGGGCTCGGCGATCACGGTATAACGGTAGTGAGGGTTGTCTGCAGGTGCCGGGCTGGCTTTGAGCTGCGGCCGTTGCGCCCGCCAGTTTTGACCATCAAACACATCGTAGATTTTTGCCCGGAAATAGCGCATCTCTGGCGGTGGCGCAGCGCCGTCAAATTTAACGCGAAACGCCAGCGCGTTTGATTGTAACAGGCTAGAGACCGAGCCAGGCGCCAGATTGTCACTCAGACCGGTCTGGTTCAACTTGGCTCCTGGCAATTGCCATAGCGGTGGCAGACGCGGAAACAGCAGAAATAACAGTACAGTTGCCGCAGTCATCAATGCTGCAACACGACTCACCTGGCGCCATTGCCATTGTGGTTGTTCCCGGCAGAAACATAAGTGATGACAATGTAGATTCAGCAAAAAGGCGCAAAAAATCAGCATGGCCAGCCAGAGGTCTTGATGCAGGATAAAAGCGCAGGCTAACAGGAAATAATGCACCCATAGCAGTTGTGAAATATCCGCGGGTCGCCGTTCAGACAAACCGAGCAGACGCAAAATCGCTGCCAGCAATAAAAAATGAAACATCAGGTGCATGACGCCGAGCTGACGGCTGCTGATCAGCAACGCGACCAGCATGGCTGCAGCCAGCAAGTTGTTTTTGGTCAGACTCCAGGGCCGCCCCCCACGATAAAGTTGCCATAGTTTTGCCAGCAATAACAAAGCAAACACCGCGAGGCTCCAGCTGCTGTATGCCGGCAGCAATAACGCCCAGAGCAGCAGCTGAAACAACCATAAACGCCATTGTAGGGTCTGAAATAGCTGAGGGCTGATCTGAGCGATAGCATTTACCATAGTGCGAGCGCCTGTAATACCTGGCGCAAGTGGGCCGGACCGCTGCCAACCGCGATGTCAGTGGGCATGCGGCGTAAGCCAAACGGTTGTTGTGCCTGCTCCGCCCGCAGCGCCCGTTCGGCCAAATCTGACAACTGCGCTTCGAGCGTATTAAGCCGTGGATCAACGCTCAGCCACAGATCCGTGCCGGGCAATGTTGTCGCCCTGAATTGATGGACCAGTAACTGTTGTTGCCGGCTAAACCGCTTCCAATCAAGCTGACGCCAGGGATCGCCCGGCTGATACTGACGTTGTCCGGCCCATTCCTCAGCATTTTGCTGGTTTGGGTCGGCTTGTGGGCCGGCGTAAGGGGCAGGGACCGGCGCCGGGAACACCCAATAGTGGCAATCCAGCCGCACATAACACCAGCACCGCACTAAGCCAAAGGGGTAAACTGACTGCAGCTTTAGCCGCGGAATAACAAAACAACCGCGTTTTGGTGCCGGCAGTTCAAGCACAACAGTGGTATCACTAACCGATATTAACTGGCCCGATTGTTGTTGCCAACCGGCATCGAGCGCCAGCGGCACTCCGGTTCGGCGATGCAGTGTCAGCAGAATACCGGCATTTTGCCCGGCAAATACATCGGCCAGCGGCCGGGCGGACAGTTCACAATGATGCAGATTCAGAAACGCCAACACGATAGTGCTGATCACCAATACCAACAATAAGTAAGCCAACAGCAGAATCAGATTATTCTGATAATTGGTGCCTAGGATGTATAACAACAGCACCAGCGCACAGAGTCCAAAGCCAAAGCGGGTTGGGAACACAAACATAAATCTTTGTTGCAGGCGCACCACCGCAGAGATCGGTTGGCGCGTATCCAACCAACGCCAGATCCGCTGACGGAATTGTGTTTGAAGTCTGGCGGCGATCCCGACCATATCAGACATTACAAGGAGTATGCTGCAGCAAGAGCGTGCTGGCGGCAGTTTCGCCGGCATGTCCACGCGGCTGCAACCGGTGCTCGGTCACTGCACTAAATACCTGACGGATATCGTCTGCAGTGACAAAACTACGTTGATCCAACAGCGCACAAGCGCGTCCGGCACGCACCAACGCTTTGGCAGCCCGTGGCGATAAAGGCTGCATATCATCGCGCTGGCGGCTGTGTTGGACCAGGTCTAACACGTAATGCAGCAGACTGTCGCTACATTTGATTGTATCGACCTGCGCCTGTAACTGCAGCAATCCTGCCGTATCGAGCACTGCCCGCATCGTTTCAACACGCCCGGCTGGTTGTTGTAACAACAGCAATTCAGCGGCCCGGTCTGGAAAACCGAGACTCAGCCGCATCATGAATCTGTCGAGCTGTGATTCGGGCAGTGCATTGGTACCACTGTAGTTTTGTGGATTTTGTGTCGCAATGACAAAGAACGGCGAGGGTAATTCACGGGTTGCACCGTCAATGGATACCTGATGTTCTTCCATCGCTTCGAGCAAGGCGCTTTGAGTTTTCGGGCTGGCTCTGTTGATTTCGTCCGCCAGTAACACCTGACTGAACACAGGCCCAGGCTGGAATTTAAATTCCTGTGTTCTGGTATCAAACAGGTTAAAGCCAGTTAAGTCAGCGGGTAACAAGTCACTGGTAAATTGCACGCGGCGGTAACTCAAACCAAGGCTTTGAGCCAGTGCGTGCGCCAAAGTGGTTTTGCCCATGCCGGGCATATCTTCAAGCAATAAATGGCCGCCAGCCAACAGGCAAGTCAGGGCCAGCCTGATTTGAGCCGGTTTACCAAGGATCACCTGATTTAGTTGTTGCTCGACTGCGTGTAATGCATCTACCACCGGAATGTCCTTGTTTGTCTTGCACTTTGGCAAATAGTCACAAAATTCGTATACTGGCGCAACTTCTTTAGGCACAAGGACAATGCCCTTGAAAATCCTGTTTGTATGTCTTGGCAATATTTGTCGTTCACCAACCGCGCATGCGGTCTTTCGCCAGCTTGCGACGACACAAGGTCTGCCTTGTGAAGTGGAATCCGCCGGTACCAGCGCCTCGCATAAAGGTGATGCACCGGATCCGCGTAGCATCAAGGCCGCTGCAGATTATTCCTTTAAGGGCATTAAGTCCCGACCTGTACTCAGTACCGACTTTGTTGAGTATGATTTGATTCTGGCGATGGATCAGCAAAATCTGGCTGATCTGACCAAACGTTGTCCGCCTGAGCAACAACATAAACTGAAATTGCTGATGCAGTACCACCCGGAATATCCAAAGTGGCAGGAAGTACCAGATCCTTATTATGGCGGGCCACGTGGTTTTGCCGTAGTTTTTGATTTGATTGAGCAGTCTTGTCAGCAATTGCTGCGCCATTTAAAGCAAGGCTGACGAATAAATAGCCGTTTATACGTCCAGATTGAAATTTATCCGGTGAAAGCGTTGAATTTCAGAGCGGCTGCCTTTACCTTGTGCGGTGGAGCCATAACTCAAGCGAAATTTACATCCACAAACACCTGAAATAGGAATCTTAAAGTGACTACCTGGACGCCTCAAAGCTGGCGAGCATTTCCGATCCAACAGCAACCCCATTATGACGATCAGGCTTTATTAGCCTCGGTAGAGCAACAGCTGCACAAATATCCGCCGCTGGTTTTTGCTCAGGAAACCCGTGATCTGTTTAGTCAGCTCGGCCAGGTGGCCGAGGGCAATGCATTTTTACTGCAGGGTGGCGATTGTGCGGAGAGCTTTAGCAACTTTAATGCGCCGAAGATCCGGGACACTTTTAAAGTACTGTTACAAATGGCGGTGGTGCTGACCTTTGCTGGCAGTTGCCCTGTGGTCAAAGTTGCTCGGATGGCAGGGCAGTATGCCAAGCCACGTTCCAGCGATTTAGAAACCATTGATGGCATCAGCCTGCCAAGTTACCGCGGCGATATCGTCAACAGCTTTGAATTCACCGAAGCTGCGCGTCAACCAGATCCGAACCGGCTGATGACGGCCTATCATCACAGTGCTGCAACGCTCAACTTGCTGCGTGCTTTTGCTCAGGGCGGTCTCGCTGATTTACATCAGGTCAGCCGCTGGAACATGGGCTTTGTGGAAAGCAATCCATTAAAAGGCCGTTACCAGGATATCGCCCAGCGTATTCAGGAAGCGCTGCGCTTTATGGAAATTTGTGGCATTAGTGCGCAAAATTCCCCCTCGATCCGTGAAACTACGCTCTATACGTCACACGAAGCATTGCTGCTGAATTATGAAGAGGCATTGACCCGTCGTGATTCGTTAACCGGCCTCTGGTATGACTGCTCCGCCCATATGGTGTGGATTGGTGAAAGAACCCGGCAACTGGACCATGCACATATTGAATTTTTCCGTGGCATCCATAACCCAATCGGCGTCAAGATTGGCCCGGGCATGGACGAACTTGATCTGATCCGCTTAATCGACGCGCTGAATCCGGACAATATTCCAGGTCGCCTGACCTTGATCACCCGGATGGGCGCCGACAAGTTGGCCGACAAGCTGCCGGCGCTGGTGCGTCGGGTGCAGCGTGAAGGTCGCAAAGTGGTCTGGAGTTCTGATCCGATGCACGGCAACACAGTCAAAGCCAGCAATGACTACAAAACCCGTGATTTTGAAGCCATTTTGCGTGAGATCCGCAACTTCTTCGCCGTACATCAGGCGGAAGGTTCGCATGCCGGCGGTATCCATCTGGAAATGACCGGCGAGCACGTCACTGAATGTACCGGCGGCGCTTATGGCCTATCAGAAAACGATTTGAGTCAGCGCTACTTTACGCAGTGCGACCCACGATTAAACGCCGATCAGGTGTTAGAACTGGCGTTTTTGATTGCGGATACACTCAGAAGCGTACGGAAATAAGCAGCCGGTCTAACCGGTCAAGGACAACCGATGCAGGATCTGCAAACCAAAGTGCAAACCAGTGGTCGTAAATACCGGGTGGGCATTGTCGGCGCAGGCAGCATCGGTTGTTTTTTAACTGCCATTCTGGCGCAGGATCCCGACTTAGAACTACTGTTGTTTGGTCGAGATTATATGGGCCTTGAACTTGCCGCTCATGGCTTGACGGCCAGCTGGCAAAGCGGCACCGAACATTTTCAGGCCAGCCTTGCGGCGGTTGCATTTTACACTTCTTACGTCAGTCTGATTGAAGCCGATATTGTGTTACTGACGGTCAAAGCTACAGCCTTGGCAACGCTGGTTCATCAAATCAAACCGCATCTGCGGCCCGACGTACCAATAATTGCCCTGCAAAACGGCATTGGTATCAGCGACATCATCCAGTCACAACTGCATAATCCGGTCTATCGCGCCATCGTACCGTTTAACGTCGTGAAGGCTGCGCCGGGGCAGTTTCAGCAAAGCAGTAGTGGCAACCTGATCTGGCCAACAACGCCGCAGATCCTGATGCAATATGTGGCTAACGTGTTTCATGCGCAGGGATTGGCTGTGCAGTCTGACAGCGATATGCAGGCAGCAGAATACGGTAAGTTATTGTTGAATTTGAACAATGCTTTAAATGCGATCAGCGATCTGCCGTTACGACAGCAATTGCTGCACCGCGATTGGCGCCGCCTGTTAGCCGCATCGATGCGGGAATGGCTGGCTATCTGCGACAAAGAGCAAGTGACTCCCCGCCAATATACTTCTGTGAGCCCTGGCATTTTGCCATGGGTATTAAACCTGCCGGACTGGTTGTTTCGACGCTTAGCAAGCCGGATGTTGCGGATTGACCCGCAAGCTCGTTTATCGATGTATCAGGATTTACTGCAGGGCCGGCGCACAGAAATTATGTTTTTAAATGGCGCAGTCGTTGCGCTGGGCCAGCGCTACGGTATTGCCACGCCAGTGAATCAGGCAATTGTGGACTGGATCCATCAATACGAAGCGGGAAGCAGCATAAAACCGGACCCGGCGCAGTGGTGCCGGCAATTGGGACTGAAATAACCGCTCAGGAACGCAATGGCTGCGCGCAATAGCGGTGGTAACACTTAGCCAGCAGCACCAACCCCACAGCTCCGGCAGCGACAGGCGTTAGCAAAAATAACCAGCCGGGTTTGGTCATCATCACGACTAATGCGGTGGCGCCCGCCGGTGGATGCACTGTATGCGTGCGAAACATCAATAAGATCGACAACCCGACCGCTGCGGCGGTGACTGCGGCACCGTCACCAAAATTATGCACCAACGCCAGCGCAATTGTGGCGGCTAACAGATGGCCGCCAATGACATTACGGGGTTGTGCCAGTGGGCTGTCAGGGGTAGCGAAAATCAACACCAGCGTCGCGCCAAACGGCGCCATCAACAGGCTATAACCATGCAGCCAGACTGCAGACTGACATAACAGCCAAATCGCCAGAAAAGCACCGAGAGAAACCACAAATTGCCAACGAAATAGCGACATGCTCTAACACTCCACGCAGCAGGCACTGCGGTTTTTTTGCTGAAACAGCAGGGTAGACAAGTCGGTCTACCTCTGTCAATCTGTTTCGCTCGTTACGAAGGAACAGAACCATGAGTAATACAGCATCGGCACAGGTCGTGGATAAAAAACACCAATTGGTATCGGCGGCATTTCAGCTGTTTTATCAGCGTGGTGTGCATCAGGTTGGTATTAACGAAGTACTCAGCACTGCCGGCGTCGCTAAAAAAACCTTGTATCACCATTTTCCGGCCAAACAGGAGTTATTGCTGGCGGTATTAGAACAAAGGGCAACCGATTGGCTGGACTGGATGGCAAAGCGATTGAGCGAGGTGGAACAGGGTTCGGCCGCACTAGAAGCGTTTTTTCTGGCGCTACACGACTGGTTTGCCGGCGAAGCTCCACAGTTACACAGTTTTCACGGCTGTTTTTTTACTAAAGTCGCGTTAGAAGTGCAGGACCAGGCAGTCCTAGCGCGTTGCCAGCAGTTCAGGCTAGATTTGGCGGCGTTGTTAGCGCCGCATCTGCAGTTATGTTGGCCACTGGAGCAACAGGCCAGTGCGAAGCTCGCGCTGCTCCTGCTGCTAAAAGACGGCGCAGAAACAGAGGCCGCCTTGAACGCCGATCCCACTGCTGCAACGCGGGCATTGTCGCTGTGGCAACTGGCGGCCCAGCACCCAGCTTAGTACTTCTGCCGTTTCAGCCCGGTTTCGGCCATGATTTTCGCGCTGATCTCTTCAATCGACAGCGTGGTGGAATTTAAAAACGGCACTCGTTCTTTCTGATACAGATTTTCCACTTCATCCAGTTCCAGCTTGCATTGGCGTAGCGACGCATAACGACTGCCAGGCCGACGCTGTTCGCGGATTTGGCTCAGGCGTTCTGGCGTGATGGTCAGGCCAAACAGCTTATTGCGGTGCGGCCGCAGAGCCGCCGGTAAACTCAACGAATCCATATCCTCTTCGACAAACGGATAATTGGCCGCCTTGATGCCATATTGCAGTGCCAGATAGAGCGAAGTTGGCGTTTTGCCGCTGCGGCTGACACCGACTAAGATGATATCAGCCTTGGCATAATCTTTTAGGTTAGCGCCGTCGTCATTGGCTAACGCGTAATTGACTGCATCGATGCGAAAATCATAAGTTTTTTCGTGAATGCTGTGGGTGCGGTGGGTTTTTGGTTTCGCCGGGATGCCAAGCTCTTTTTGCATCGGGTCGACAAAGGCGTTCAGGAAGTCATAACAAACGCCTTCAGAGCTATTGATAATCGCGCGCAGTTGTTCGTCGACAAAAGTTAAAAACACCAAAGGTCGAACTCCGGTAGTTTTATAACGATCGTTAATCCGTTGCTTGGCCTGTTCTGCCTTCAAGGCAGTTTCGACAAATGGGATAGTGACATGGTCGAATTCGGCTTCAAACAGCGATAACAAAGCATGTCCGAATACTTCGGATGTAATGCCGGTACCGTCAGAGATATAAAAGGCTGTACGCATCTGAAACTCCATTTGTTGTTATAAATTTTCATGAAAAATTAGCGTTTTAATTCAGACGGCCAGCAGTGTAGAATTATTTCGCTTTAGTGGCTGCCGCTGTAAGCTTACATAACCTGCAACAAAAATTGGAGACATACTGTGCAAGAATTCGTTGTTTGGTATCAGGATTTGGGCATGCACGATGTCCCGCGGGTTGGAGGCAAAAATGCCTCTTTGGGTGAGATGATTAGTAACCTGGCCGGTGTTGGCGTGCAAGTCCCGGGTGGCTTTGCTACAACCGCGGACGCATTTAACCAGTTCCTTGAGCAAAGCGGCGTCAACGAGCGGATTTATCAGCTGCTCGACGGCCTGGATGTTGATGATGTGACCGCTTTGGCTAAAGCCGGCGCGCAGATCCGCCAGTGGGTGATCGACACGCCATTCCAACCGGAATTTGAAACTGCCATTCGTCAGGCCTTTGACCAGCTGTGTGCTGGCATGGGGAATGACGCTTCATTCGCGGTGCGCTCCAGCGCGACTGCCGAAGATATGCCGGATGCATCTTTTGCTGGTCAGCAGGAAACCTTCTTAAACGTGCGTGGTTACGAGCACGTCATTGAAGCGATTAAACACGTCTTTGCCTCGTTGTTTAATGACCGCGCCATCTCTTATCGCGTACATCAGGGCTACGATCACCGCGGTGTGGCGTTATCGGCCGGTGTGCAGCGCATGGTGCGTTCAGATTGTTCTTCCAGCGGCGTGATGTTCTCCATCGATACCGAATCTGGTTTTGAAGACGTGGTGTTTATCACTTCCAGCTACGGCCTCGGCGAAATGGTGGTGCAGGGCGCCGTCAACCCGGATGAATTTTATGTGCATAAACCAACCGTCAGTGCCGGCCGTCCGGCGGTGGTGCGTCGCACCTTAGGCAGCAAGCTGGTGCAAATGGTGTACTCCAGCGAACAAAGCCACGGTAAACAAGTACGGATCGAAGATGTTGCGGCGGAGAAACGCCGGCAGTTTTCATTAACCGATGCCGAAGTTGAAGAATTAGCCCGTCAGGCGGTGACGATTGAACAACACTATGGCCGTCCGATGGATATCGAATGGGCCAAAGATGGCATCGACGGCAAGCTTTACATTGTGCAGGCGCGGCCAGAAACGGTGCGCTCACGCGAAGACAGCAATTCAATGGAACGCTACCAGTTACAGGGCAGCGCCGCCATCGTCACCGAAGGCCGGGCCATCGGCCACAAAATTGGCTCTGGTACTGCCAAAGTACTGGCCAGCATCGCCGACATGGACCAAATCCAGCCAGGTGATGTACTGATCACCGACATGACGGATCCGGACTGGGAACCAATCATGAAACGGGCCTCTGCCATTGTCACCAACCGCGGTGGCCGTACTTGTCATGCGGCGATCATCGCCCGCGAACTCGGCATTCCGGCTGTGGTGGGTTGTGGTGACGCTACCGAGAAAGTCAAAACCGGCCAGCAAGTGACAGTATCTTGCGCTGAAGGCGACACCGGTTTTGTGTACGATGCCATTCTGCCATTTAACGTCGTGACATCGCGTGTTGATGCGATGCCACCACTGAAAATGAAGATCATGATGAACGTCGGGAACCCGGAACGTGCTTTTGGTTTTGCCAAGCTGCCGCATGCCGGTATTGGTCTGGCGCGCTTAGAATTTATCATCAACCGGATGATCGGCGTGCATCCAAAAGCCTTGCTGAACTACAGCGTGCAGCCGGCCGATGTGAAAGCCCAAATCGACGAAATGATGGCGGGTTACGCGTCGCCGGTCGAATTCTATATCGCCAAGCTGACCGAAGGTATTTCGACGCTGGCCGCCGCTTTTGCGCCGGAACGCGTCATCGTGCGGATGTCAGATTTTAAATCGAACGAATACGCCAATCTGGTTGGCGGTCGTCAGTATGAACCGCATGAAGAAAACCCGATGATTGGTTTCCGTGGTGCTTCGCGTTATATCTCCGAAGACTTCCGCGATTGTTTTGCGCTGGAGTGCGAAGCGTTAAAACGGGTGCGCAACGACATGGGCCTGACCAATGTTGAGATCATGATCCCGTTCGTACGCACTTTAAGTGAAGCCGAGGCGGTGATTGGCCTGCTGGCTGAACAAGGCTTAAGACGCGGTGAAAATGGCCTCAAAGTCATTATGATGTGTGAACTGCCGTCGAACTGTCTGCTGGCGGAAGAATTCCTTGAATTCTTTGACGGTTTCTCGATTGGTTCGAACGACCTGACCCAGCTGACTTTAGGTCTCGACCGCGATTCCGGGTTGATTGCGCATCTGTTTGATGAACGCAATCCGGCGATCAAAAAACTGCTGTCGATGGCCATTTCAACGGCCAAAGCCAAAGGCAAATATGTCGGGATCTGTGGCCAGGGCCCATCAGATCACGAAGATTTTGCCGCCTGGTTGATGGATCAGGGCATTGACTCAGTGTCACTGAACCCGGATACAGTACTGGAAACCTGGTTGTATCTGGCAGAAAAATACGGCGGTTAATTCGTTAACCTCGTTTTTATTTGCACATAACAAAGCCAACCCTCGGGTTGGCTTTGTTGTCTGGATCAGGCTGCAAGCCGCATAAATACGGACTTTTGTAAAATCATAAGCTTGCAATGTGTCTGCTCAGCCTGCAGACTGTGCAACAGTTTAAATGCATACAGGAGGTGTCATGTCTTTATCCACATTGCAACGGGCACAGGGCGCGCTGACTGCGGCATTGGCAGCAGATGCACTGGGCACCCAGTTTGAGTTTTGTCAGCCGGCGGAACTTAGACGGAAGCCGGCCGCCGAACTGTTGCAACTCCAGGATTGTGGTCCATGGCACACACTGGCCGGGCAACCGACCGAAGAGGGCGAACTGATGCTGTTGCAGGCCCGCATGCTGCAGTATTGCCGTAGTTATCACGAAGATCAGGCGCTCTCAGCTTATCGCTACTGGCTCAGCACTGAACCTTTTGCGCTCGGCGCATCACTACAACGCGCCATTGTCGGTGGTGCCGATGAAAGAGACTACACCGCTAACGCGCTGGCACGGTTAACGCCACTGTGTATTCTGGGCGTCCATTATTCGCTGCCGCAAATCGCCGCCTGGGCGATGGCCGATACCGCGTTGACGCAAAATGCCTTACAGATGCAGCAGTTAAGCGGTCTGTATGCGATGTTATTGGCCAAAGCCATCGATACCGGCGCGGATGCTGAGACCTTGTATCAGGATGTTGATGTCTGGGCGCAAGAGCTCAAAGTTGATCCGGCGATCAGGCAAAGTATCCAACAAGCTTTGTTTATGCCGGGGAGCACTGAGTTGCGGCAACAAAATCCGGCGTTGGCAGCTTTTCAAAATCTGTTATTTCAGTTGCTGTATGCTAAATCGCTTGGCGAGGCGATGGTCGACACCATCAGACTCGGTGGCGATACCGGTTCGAATACTGTGATTGTGGCAGCTGTCTTTGGTGCTATAGGTGGAATTGACCAAGTACCGCAGGAATGGCGTGATGCCCTGAAAAACTGCCGGCCACAAGACGGTGTCACCGGGGTGGAACAACCGCGCGACGAAATGTTTTGGCCGGTCGATGCGGAACTGCTGGCGCAACAACTGACGGAGTTGACTCCGCATAGCGCAGCTGAAGCCAATAGCTGACTAAAGCCAGCGCTGCCGACAGTCACCTGCTACCATTCGAATAATTACTGAAGTATATTGGGTAATAGGCGAATAAATTATCGGGTGACTGTGATGGCAATGCATGGCAATCAGGCTACAGCGGAACAAACCGTTGCGACGGGCCGGAACCTTTTCAACCAGTCTGCCACCAACGCAGCAGCGATCGCAGCTTTTGCCCGTGATATCAGCCCGCAGTTGCCCGCAGGCGCACTCAACACTAACCCGTTAGATCTCATCGCCAAAAGCCACGATGCCAGTTTTTACCAACTGATCCCTCAGCTTATTTTACGTATTGATAATCTTGAACAACTACAGCAGGTATTGACCGCAGCCCAGCGCTATCAAGTTGGCCTGACGTTCCGGGCTGCCGGCACCAGTTTATCCGGCCAGACGCTGACTGATCAGGTGTTGGTGCAACTTGGAAATGGCTTTTGTTATAGCCAGATAGAGCAGGACGGTTTGTTAATCAGATGCGGTCCGATGGTCAGAGGCGGCGATGCCAACAGCTTGCTAAAACCCTATGGCCGGATGATCGCGCCGGTGCCGGCGTCGCTGGCGAGTGCAACTATTGGTGGCATCTGCGCTAATAATGCTTCCGGGATGAATGCGCTGGATACCTATCAGGTGTTGCACGCAATAAAACTGGTGCTGGCGGATGGTACTGTGCTCGATAGTGCCGATCCAATCAGCGTTGCCGAGTTTCGCCAACACAAAGCTGAACTCTTGGCCGACCTTAGTGCAGTTGCTGCGACGCTGCGCAGTGACACCGAACTCAGTAGCCGCATTCGTCGTAAGTATCAGCTGAAAAATACCACCGGTTATGGCCTGCGCGCGCTGCTGGATTTCGACGATCCGTTGCAGATGCTGTGTCATTTGCTGATTGGCTCAGAAGGAACACTGGGATTTATCGCCGAGGTCACGCAGCGTACTATTGCACTGGATCCCTGCAGTGCCAGTGCGTTTTTGCTGTTTCAGGACCTGCAGCAAGCCGGTCTTGCGGTGCAGGCGTTGTCTGAGTTAGGGCGTCAGGTGGTCGGGGCCTGTGAATTGCTCGACGACAATGCGCTGACTGCTGTCCGCCATCAGGTAGGCGTTCCGCCGATTGTGGCTGGTCTGGAAGCCGGCGTCACTGCGCTACTAGTTCAGACTGGTGCCGAAACTCCGGACTCCTTAGCGCGCCAGATAGCGCTGATTGAACAGACCATCGCGCCTATGAAAGACCCACGTAGCCTGGCGTTCAGCACCGACGCTCTGGTATGTCAGCAATACTGGAATGTGCGTAAAGGCGTGTTTCCTGCGGTCGGCGCCACCAGAGCCGCCGGGACTACGGCTTTGATTGAAGATGTCTGTTATCCGGTAGCACGGCTGACCGAAGCGTTGGCAGCACTGCGTACTTTGCTGAATCAACACGGCTACGCCGATGCGGTGATCTATGGTCATGCGCTTGACGGCAACATGCACTTTATTTTTGCGCAGGGTTTTACCACAGAAGCAGATAAACACAGATATCAGCAGCTGATTGATGCGGTGGTTTGCCATGTCGTTGATGGCTTTGACGGTTCTCTGAAAGCTGAACATGGCACCGGCCGCAATATGGCGCCTTTTGTCCGGCGCGAATGGGGCGACAAAGCCTATGCCGCGATGCGCCGGATCAAACAGCTGCTGGACCCAAATGGTATCTTTAATCCGGGCGTTTTACTGAACGATGACCCGCTGGTACACCTGAAACAGTTAAAACCATTGCCGATCAGCAATCCGCTGATCGATGCCTGTATCGAATGTGGTTTTTGTGAACGGGTTTGTCCATCACGCAATCTGACAATGACACCACGTCAGCGCATTGTCGCGAACCGGCATCTCGCGACTTTGGATGCAGAAGGCAAAGCGAAATTGTCGGCTGACTTGTTGCAGCATCATGATTATCAGGCAGTGCAGACTTGCGCAGCCTGTGGTCTCTGTGCAACGCAATGCCCGGTCGGAATTAACACTGGCGATTTGACGCGGCAAAGTCGCAGTCTTGCCCAGCCTGAAGGTAAAGTCAGCCAAGCGCTGGCCGCTCATTTTGCTACGGTGACAACAATCGCTGGTATGGGGCTGACGCTTGGACATGCCACCGCACGCATCGTCGGTGCCGGCCGGCTACAACGGCTGACTCAGCGTTTACATCCTTATGGTTCGCCGGTCTGGCTTAGCACCATGCCAACCAGTGCCGGTGCATTGGCGTTTGCAGATGAACAAAATGACGTGGATTTTATCTACCTGCCGAGTTGTGTCAGCCGGGTGATGGGGCCGCAGACTGACAATCCGGATCCGCGTAATTTAACTGAGGTTGTCCGCGCACTCGCGGATAAAGCCGGCTTACGTTTTAGCTATCCTGCCGCGCTTACGAGCCAATGCTGCGGTTTGCCATTTCAGAGTAAGGGCCAATTTCATGCTTCAGCGGCCAAATCCGCTGAGGTGCTGGAGGTATTGTGGCAACAAAGTCAGCAGGGCCAACGTCCGGTGCTGGTCGATACCAGCCCCTGTGCGCACAAACTGCTGGAAGATGCGGCGAAAGATCCGCGCTACGCCCAGCTGCAGTTATTAGAACCGGCCAGTTTTGCGCTGCAGTATCTGTTGCCGCGCTTGCAGGTGACTCCGACAGCGCACAGCATTGCGTTGCATCAGACTTGCTCCAGCCGGCGGATGCAAGCCGACGGCGCGCAGTTGCAACTCGCGATGCTACTGAGCCGCAATGTGGTGGTGCCGCAGGATATCCATTGTTGCGGATTTGCCGGCGACAAAGGCTTCCAGTTACCAGAACTCAATGCCGCGGCACTGGCGCCGCTGCAGAGTCAAGTCAGTAGTTGTCAGGGCGGTTATTCCACCAGCCGCACCTGTGAAATTGGTTTATCCGCCCATAGTGGTTTGATTTACCAATCTTTGTTGCAGTTGCTGGACCAGCAATCCAGTGCAGAGCCGCTGCGCTGACAGCGCCGACAATAGCGTCTGCATTTTTTGCCTACCACCACTAATAAAAAAAGCAGCACCAGGCTGCTTTTTCGATCCCACTGGGTGATTTAACCAATCATCACCAGGCCACAGACCAGATAACCGACTAGCGCCAGCCCCGCGCAAATTAACGCATAAGGCAGTTGGGTGCGGGTATGCTCCAGCAGGTCACAACCGGCTGCCACGGCACTGACGGCAGTGGTATCTGAAATAGGCGAGCAGTGATCGCCAAATACACCACCACCCAGAATTGCAGCCAGCACCAGCGGCGGGGGTAAACCAAGATTCACCACTAACGGCATGCCAATCGGGATCAGGATGGCGAATGTGCCCCATGAAGTGCCGGTGGTGAACGAAATCAGCGCGCCGGCTAAAAATAACATCGCCGGGATCAGCCACAGCGGCAGGGTTTCAGCGACGACGCCAGAGATATATAAACCAGTGCCGAGGTTCTTCAGGCTTTGGCCCAGCGCTAATGCCAGTAACAAAATACTGACCAACCCCAGCAACTCACTCATGCCTTTAAAACCGATATTGACCAACTGTTGATGATTGTATTGTTTACTCAGTAACAGCATCAGATAAGCGACCACACAACTTAACGTCGTGGCATATAACACAGATTTAGAGCCAGAACCCTGCGATAGATCGCCGTTACCGGTCCACAGCATGAAACCGACCATGCCGACAATCATCGTCAGCAGCGGCACCAGCATATAACGGGCTTTGGTTGGTGCGACTTCCTGCTCGTCATGACCATCGATTTTATTCAGCTGTTCATTAGCACGACGCATCGGCGCCAGATGACGGCCAGTCCAGATAGTAAAAAACAATAACATTAGAGTGAAAATGGCGTAGAAATTCAGCGGAATAGTCGACATCAACACTGACACCGGGTTGTCTTGCAGTGCGTAAGGTGAGATCAGCCCTAAGACATAGGCACCCCAGCCATTGAGTAAGATCAGGATACAAATCGGCGCGCTGGTACTGTCAATGATGTACGCCAGTTCGGCCCGGCTGATTTTAAATTTATCAAACAAGCCCCGCGATAAAATGCCGGCGGTTAACACTGACAGATTCGATTCAATAAAAATGACAACACCGGTCCAGAATGCCAATAACTTACTTTGCCGGGCGGTTTTGGCCACGCCCCGGTTGACCAAACTGGTCACCAGCGCCGCAACACCGCCGGAATAGCGCATGTACGCCATCAAGGCACCGACCATCAACGCAAACAGCAACAGGCGGGCGTTACCCGGATCTGTCAGCACCGTGGTCATGGCCTCAAGCGTGTTGACCGCACCGACGGCCGTCGCGCCAACCACTGAACTGCCGCCTTTGATCAATAACAGCAACTCAGCGCTGAATAATGACAATAACAATGCAACTATTACTTCTTTTCGCCACAACACCACAGCAATCGCCACCACCGCGGGGATCAGCGTCATCCATTCAGCCAAAGTTTCACCTCAATTCAACCAATTAAATAATTCGACATGGCACTTATTATTCTAATGTCAGTGCCAGATTTTCAGGACCGTTCAGACTGTCAGGAAAATACTTTTCCAGCAAGGCCCACAGCACTGCAACGGTTTCTGGGTCTAATTCACCGCTGACCCGATTTGGCACAAAATGGCGCTGGAACGCCAGTAGCACATCGCGGCTTTGCAGATCCCATTCACCGGTGACGACAATCCCATAGCCATAGCGTTGCAAGGCGCGTTGCACCATGCGGGCGTCAGGCATAGCCTTGATACCTTGCCAGTACTTTAATAACGTCTGATTGTCATACCAGGCACCAATGCCCTGATTTGCCAGCCATTGCCACGGAAAGCGCGGGCCAGGGTCCTGTTTTCGTGACGGTGCAATATCACTGTGTGCGACGACACGGGTGGGGCTGATCTCTGGGTTTCGCGCCAAAATATCTTTCAGTAAGTTGGCCAGTAACTGCAGTTGTGCCGGGTCAAAATCCGGCGTCAGGCAAAGTTCGTTGTTGCCAGGTTCAGCAAAAGGTACGGTACGTTGATGGCACCAGCCCAGATTCACCAGCTCAATGCCAATCGACTGATCATTCAGCGCGCTGCGGTCTTCCCAGCGGCTGGCGCCAGCATGCCAGGCACGCTGCGTTTCCGCCACCAGTTGATAAACCTGTAGCGGCTTGTCGGCAGGATAGGTGGGATCAAAGCTCTCCGGTATTAAGTAATGTGCGCTGACTGCAGTTGCACCTGGCTGAGTCAGTGCTTTTAGCGAACGTTCCCAGTTAATTGCCGTGTAATGCAACACCAACAGCCGGACCCGTTCATTGCGGTTCACCGACTGGTGCTCGGTATTGATTGGCACCGGGCCGGATTGACTACAACTTTGCAGCAACATCGCCAGTAACATTACAAGTAACAGATGCATCGTTCGGTAAGCGAAAAGAGCGCTCAGCGGCTTGCTCATATAAACCATGTTCTGCTCCGGGATATCAGTAGGTAACGACTATTTTTTAGCACAAATATTCATCAGATAATATATTTGAGGAATAATATATTACGACTATAATCTCGCCAATATGCCACTGTAACTCAGTATTCTATTGGGTACTGAACAGGTAAACGGATTTTATCCCGAAATTTAGGCATAAGTCATTCGTATAAGAAGTGGCTTTTCTTCTTATCTGAGATTGCGTGCAGAAAATGCTTTACCACAGCCTTCGCCTGTAATATTTTCAGGGCAAAAAGGTAAACAGCACTTTAAAGGAAGACAACCAGCATGTCTTGTTTAGTCAAAATCCGCTCGATTAAAGATACTCTGTCGGCCAATGAGCTGAAAATTGCTGATTTTGTACTGAAATCACCGGCTTTGATCCGGGAGTTGTCGTCACAGAACCTGGCTGGCGCTGTTGGCGTCAGTCAGAGTAGTGTGGTTAAGTTCACGCAGAAATTAGGCTATCGCGGTTATCCGGATTTTAAGTTTGCGCTCAATGAGTCGGTGCTATCCGAGCCCGACAATACCGCATTACACGGCAAAATAGTGCTCAGTGACAATCTGCAGCAAGTCAGCGATAAACTGCTGGCTAGTAAAATAGCCGTATTAAATTCTACAGCCACTCTGAACAGTACCGAGCTATTGGAACAAGCGGTGCAAATGCTACGCGACGCGCGCCGTATTCATATTAGTGGTATTGGCGCATCGGCGCTGGTGGCAAAAGATTTTGCTTACAAGCTACAGAAACTGGGCTTTTGCGCCATGGCAGAAAACGATAGTCACGTGCAGCTGGCGGGGGTCGCCACTCTTGGCAAAGGTGATTTGTTATTTGCTATTAGCCAGTCTGGCAATACCCGTGAGATTGTCGAGATCAGCCGCCAGGCCCGCGCCAATCAGGCCAATGTGATGAGTCTGACCCGTTATGGCCAATCCCCGGTTGGGGATCATGCCCATTTACAACTGTATATGGCGACCGATGAAGAATCCGCGCGCCTATCGTCGATCCTGGCGCGGACCGCGCAGGAATATGTTATCGATTTATTGTTTATCGGTCTGACGCAAGCCTGCAAAACCGGCCGTAGCCTAATGGAAAAATCCAATCAGGCGGTGGCACAGTTTTACCGTTCTCGTTGATGAGCGCTCTGGTAAAAGCAGCGCTACGGATACAACAAATAGGGCGCTCTTTGTTTGGCAAACGCTGCTAAATCGGCTTGCCAGCTCTGACGGATCTGCGCTGCAGTCTGGCCTTGTTCCAATTGCTGGCGCAGCTGGCTGCTGCCTGCCAGTTTGTCGAAAAAAGCCGGTTTATCAATCAAACGCACACCCTTGGCGGCGAAGCGTTGTTGCCACTCAAGCCAGACTTCCACCATCAAGCCATGTTCTGGTGTGCGTTGCCGAAAGTCTTCGGCGCCTATCACTGTATCGCGCCACGGTGGGTTTAATGCCGCACCGGGCGTACTGACCGGCGTCAACCGCCAGATAGCCTGCTCTTCGAGTAACAGTGGATGCCCCAGCAACTGAAACGGCCAGGTCGTGCCACGGCCAACCGACACCGCAGTGCCTTCAAATAAAGCCAGCGTCGGATACCAGGCGATAGCTTGCCGGTTTGGTAAGTTCGGGCTCGGCGCGACCGGTAAATCGTAAGGCAGGTCACGCTGGTACTGCGATACCGGCAACACGGTCAGCGATAACGCCTTTGCGCCGGTTATCCAGCCTTCGCCTTTGATCATCTGCGCCAGTTCGCCCAGCGTCATGCCGTGCAGCAGCGGGATGGGATGCATCCCAACAAAAGAGTTGAATTCGCGTTGTAACAGCGGACCGTCCAGCCAGCGACCATTTGGGTTGGGTCGGTCCAACACCCAGAGCGGAAGTTTTGCGGTAGCAGCGGCCTGCATCACATGATGCAAAGTCGACAGGTAGGTATAAAAGCGCGTGCCGACATCCTGCAAGTCAAATAACAGCACATCAACATTCGCGAGTTGCTCGGCGGTTGGGGCTTTTTGCGCACCATACAGGGAGTAAATCGGTACGCCACTGCGGCTATCCTTGCTGTCGGCGACTGCGGCACCTGCATCTGCGTCGCCGCGAAAACCATGTTCTGGCGTGAAAATCACGCTCACTTGCAGGCCAAGCTCACTGAGCACATCGACCAGGTGGCAATGACCCAGCCGCGAGCTTTGATTGACCACCAGGCCCAATCGTTTGCCCTGCAGAAGGGGCTGCTGCTGCCTGAGTTTTAACGCGCCGACACGGGCAGATAAATCCTCTGCGATTGCGGTTTGGTCTGGAAAGCAGCTCCGGCTCTGCTTGGTCGTTCCCGCGTCAGCAGGCAAAGCACCGGTCAGGAGGCTCATCAGCAGCAGGAAAAAAATCAGCTTCTTTAAGCCGGACATATGGCTGCCGGTAGACGCTGAATAGCCTCGGCCAGATGGCCGCGCGTTTGCTGTAACAACACTTGCGCTGCCTGCACATCAACAGGGCAAACTTTGCGAAGGTCGGGTACCGAGTGGAACAACAAAATGGCAAGTTTGACACTCTGACCGGCGTGTTGCAGCAGATAACCGGCATCTTCCAGACTAGCTCCGGTGGCTTGGCGAATGATATTCAGTGCTCTGGCCTTTAACTTCGCATTACTGGCATGCAAATCGACCATCAGGTCCTGATACACCTTGCCACTTCGCACCATGGCTGCGGTTGAAATCATATTCAGCAGCAGTTTTTGCGCAGTACCGGCTTTTAACCGGGTGGAACCGCTCAGTACTTCAGGGCCCACCGCCGCACAAAGCGCCAGATCGGCGCAGGTCAGAACTTCAGTGCCCGGATTACAGCTGATGCCGGCCGTCAGTGCGCCCAGACTGCGCGCATAGCGAAGGCCTGCAATGACATAAGGCGTGCGGCCGCTGGCGGCAATGCCTACTAACACATCCTTCGCATCAAAGTGGATTGCAGTTAAGTCGGCAACAGCCAGCGCTTCATCATCTTCGGCGCCTTCTTTGGCGCGGAACATCGCACTATGACCGCCGGCGATCAAGCCCATCACTTGGTCTGGCTCCACACTGAACGTCGGTGGGCATTCCACCGCATCCAGCACACCGAGCCGGCCACTGGTGCCGGCTCCGATGTAAATCAACCGGCCGCCGACGGCGAAAGCGGCCACTACCTTGTCCACCAATAGCGCCAGATTTGGGATCGCCAGTGCCACTGCCTGCGGTACCGTTTGGTCAGCCTGATTCAGTGCTTTTAACAAACTTTCTGTGTCTAACCCGGCTAAATCAAGCCGCGCCGAAGCTCTCGATTCGGTTGGCAACTGACTTAACTGACGTGCCAGCGCTATTGCGCGGTCGTCGTTGCCACTGGACGCTACCGGCTTCGATGGCGCGGGCGACTTTGCTACAGAATCTGCCAGTTGCCGGGCGATCAAAATAGCACCTCGCACGCTATCGGCTTTGGCGCTCTGGCACCAACTTCGCACCCGCTCGGACAAATAGGGTACAGTTGCCTCAGCAAGGCCGCCAAGCACAACTACCGGTAAATCAGTGTCTGCACGGGTTGCTTTAATCAACAGTTCGACGTCAGCAGCATGCTTGTGCAACACACCAAGCGCTGCCGTGCAACTGCCGGCCAGTGCAATCACGCGGGGTGCAAGCGCGGCATATTGATTAGCATTGGCTTGCCGTAGCCAGGTCAGCATGTCGGTTTTATTCTGGCCTATCACCGAAAAAATATACTGCGCGAGTTTTGAATAGCTATCTGGGTGACAGTCCTGCTCCCACAGCGCAGCGCGCACGGCGGCTTTTCCCATCGCCGCGCCACCGCCTTCGTCGCCAATGCTAAAACCCCAACCGCCGACTTGTTGTTCTTGCTGGCTTTGATCAAGCCGCATCGCAACAGACCCGGTACCCAGCGCAATCGCCACCACAGGTGCGCCGCTGTTGGCGCCATGTAAGGATGTTTTGGCATCGGTGGTGACATAACAGCCGGCATATTGGTCCGGCTTGAGCGCTGTCAGCAGCTGTTGTTTTAAGCGGTCATCACCGGCACCGGCAATACCTACGACTAACACGATTTGCGTCGGCGTCAGCTGCGCTTGATGCAAGACAGTGTTGATGAGTTGTAAGACTGTGTCGCAGGCGCCAGGCAAATCGTTGGTCAGATGCGCCGGGCCGCTGCTCGCCTGCGCCACCTCAACGCCTTGTGCATCACAGAGTAGCGCCAGCGTTTTGCTACCACCGCCATCAATTCCGAGCAGATAAACAGGCATCAGACACCTCTTCAGATCGCTGTGAAGACAAACCTGCAGACTTTGCAGTCCAGGTAGTCACCGGCTGTGGCTTACCGCTTAACGCCACCAGTGTTGCCAAAATAAATCCGATACAAAGTTGCCAGGTAAAGGCCAAATCAAATTGCCAGGCCGGTGGCAAATACCACTGCTGGATATAAGGCTGCTGCAGGGCCGCTACGACAAAGCCGGTCAACAAGGCGAGGGCACAACTGAAGGTATTGCCACGTTGGCTAAACAGTGCAACTGCGAATACTGCCAGTAAACCACTGTAGGAGAACACCATGACGCCAAGTGCAAATGCCAGTAGTGGCGTATCGCTGTATTGTTGCCAATAAAAACACAGCATCGCCATTGCACCCAGTGCCAGCATCAGTAGAAACATCAGGACCCGCGCTAATGGTACTTCAGCAGATGCCGACAAATGCGCGCCTAGCTTGGGTTTCAGCATATCTTCCATCAGCACAGACGCCATTGAATTCAAGCCGGATGTCAATGTTGATACTGCAGCAGCGATCACACCGACAGTCACCAATCCGCGTAACCCGGCCGGTAATTCATGCAGCACATAAAACATAAAGACGGTAATGGTTTCGCCGGCAAAACGGCTTTGCGGCGCCAGTCCTTCGCTACTGTGGTAAGCCGGGTCCTGATAAAATAGAAACAATAACAAGCCGATACCCAGTAACACGGTGACCACCGGGATCACCAACAGTACCGAACCGACCAGGGCCCAGGTGCCCTGACGGGCATCGCGACAAGACAAAGCGCGCTGGGTTAAATCCTGATCTAAACCAAAAGAGGCGATAAACAGCAAAAAGAACCCGGTAAAAGTCGACAGCAGATTAAAGGCCCCGGCCGGGCTCATATCTGTACCAAAATCAAACAGACGTAATTTACTGGCGCTGCCATTAGCGGGAACTTGCAGCGATTGCCAAATCTGGCTACCTTCGCCCGGCAATTGCCAGAACAGATACCCCAGCACCAGCACAGCCGCACCAACATAGACCGCGCACTGGATCGCGTCGCCATAAATCACTGAGCGGATGCCGCCCCAGGTCGAATAGGCAAAACTAACCAGACACAACAGCGCAATTGCGCCCAGAACATGAGGAGGAGCGATATCGGTAAACAGAATCATCGACAAGGCAATGGCGGCCATATAAAGCCTGGCGCCACTGGCAAACAAACGGCCGACCAGATACATCCAGCCGGCGTGACGTTTGGTGCGCTCACCAAACCGATGCTGTAGCAACGCGTATGCAGTGGTGACTTTGTACTGATAGAACTTCGGCAGCAGAAAATGCGCAACAAAAAACGCCGCCGCTAAAGCACCAAGATTGGTGGTTAGATAAGTGAGGTCGCCGCGGTAGGCATAATCCGGCGCGCCGAGAAAAGTAGCTGCAGATTGGGCCGTCGCCAGTACTGATACCGCAATAACCCAGGTCGGAATTTGGCGGTTGCCGGTAAAAAACTCGCGGCTAGTGCCAATACTGCCACGGTTAAACCACCAGCCGGTCAGCGCTAGCAGCAGAAAATAGACAATGAAAATACTCCAGTCTGCAGACTGAAACGCCGAGTTCATCTACGCCCCTGTGATTCTTTTGCTGTTTTTGCTTATTTTCCAAGCATAAGGTGCATTAAATATTATTTCAAACTATTTCATCTGGAATAATATATTCTTGATTTTCAGCACAAGCTCCGGCATAACTAACAGTATTGACTGTTTTTTTCTGTGCGAAGACAAGATGCAAAGCCGCGGTTTTTCCCGTTTAGCCCTGTATGGCCTGTTATTGCTGTTATTGATTGGCGCAAGTGGTGCATGGCTTTGGTATCAACAGGTGCAACAACAACAGATCCGGTTTTGGCTGGGGCAACGGCTGATGCTGGATTTGCGTCACTTCTGCGAAACTCCCGCAACGCCCGAGCAGCCATGTCAGCAACCGGTCACCGAACTACCGACTTTATGGCAACAAAAACTGCGCGAGTTGCATATTGGCGGGGTGGTGTTATTTGCCGTCAACTTGCAGGAGCGTCAACAGATCAGTGATTTGACTGCGGCCTTGCAGCAAACATCCACCGATAGCTTGCCGTTGCTGATTGCCACAGATCAGGAAGGCGGTCGCGTCGCGCGGTTGCCAGAATCAGTGTTGCCAGCATTTCCGGGCGCTATGGCACTTGGCGCCACCTACGCCAAACACCAGCAGCATTTTGCCAGCGCGCAAGGCGTGGCGCAGGCGCAGACCTTGCGTCAACTCGGTATCAACATCAATTTTTCACCGTCCTTGGATGTGAACAGTGATCCGGCGAACCCGGTGATTGGCGTCCGTGCTTTTGGCGATGATCCGCAACAGGTTGCTGCACTTGGTATTGCGTTAGCGCGCGGCCTGCAACAAGGTGGTGTAGCCGCGACGCTGAAACACTTTCCGGGTCATGGCGATACGGCAACCGATAGCCATACCGGTTTACCGCAGGTTGATCATGTGCGCGCTGTCGCTGAAACCATCGACTTAGAGCCGTTTCGGCAGGCCGTGCAAGCGGGTAGTGCCCGTCTGGTGATGACGGCACATATCCAGTATCCGGCATTAGATGACAGTCAAATCCAAACCCAACATGGGGAATGGATCGCACCGCCAGCAACTTTATCCAACACCATTCTGACCGGAGTGCTGCGCGAACAGCTTGAGTTTGACGGTGTGGTGATCACCGACGCGTTGAATATGCAGGCGATTAGTGACGCCTTTACGCCATTGCAAGCGGTTAAACACAGTTTTGCCGCCGGTGCTGATATTGCGCTGATGCCGCTCGAGATCCAAAGCCCGGCCGACTTTGCCAGACTTGAGCAGCTATTGGACCAACTGGTTGCAGCGGTACAAAGCGGTGAGCTGGACGTGCAGGCGCTAGAGCAGTCTTATTTACACATCCGTGATCTGAAACTATGGCTGGCGCAACAACCGAAAACCGAAGCGCTGACTGAAGATGAAGCAAATGCATTGTATCAGCGCCAGCAACAACTCGACCTTGAGATAGCCGCAAATGCGTTAACGTTACTGGATGGCGACCTGAGCGCTATTACCAAGGCCAAAGCCCTTTATTTACTGATGCCGGATGCAGACAAATGCCGGCGTTTTAGCCTCGTGCTGCGAACCGAATTCCCGGCTGTACCGCTGCAATGTTTTGATCTTCGCAGTGACAACAGCTTGGAGCAACTGGCGCCGGGCGCTGTTGTGATTGGCGCTTATGTCGCGCCGGAGCAAAGCGCGGTTGAAGCCGGTGTGCTGGCGGATTTACGCCAGGATGTTGCATTAAGTGCTCCGCTCAGTGTCGAACAGCAATTGGCGAAACTGCAACAGCAGCTTGCCTTTGCCAGAAGTCAGCGCGCGACCACTGTGGTAGTCGCACTGCGGTCGCCGTACCAGTTGCCGCAGTTTGCCGGCCAGGTGGATATTCGTCTGGCCACTTATGGCTATCCGTTTAGCCTGAAACCGGATCAGGAACCCGGCGCAGTGTTTGTCGCGCTGGCGCAATTATTCAGCGGTAAAACCACGGCAACCGGCGTGATGCCGGTGCATTTGGATTGATGCAGCTGGTATGTGTCATGGCAATATGGCAGTGTAAGAGTAAGCGATGGCGTAGGTGAAAAGAGGGAAAATTAATGTTATTGGATGCGCATTCAAGCCCGACCGCGGTCAGAACCGCTGCACGACAAGGACTGTGGCAAGGGCCGACCGCCGGCCTTGCCAATGGCTACGTGCAGGCCAATCTGGCGATACTGCCCAAAGCGCTGGCGGACGACTTTCTGAAATTTTGTCTGGCTAACCCTAAACCTTGTCCGCTCTTGGCGTTTGCTACAGAGCCGGGTCAAACCGATTTTGTGCTGGCTGACCAAGCGCTGGATATCCGCACTGATGCGCCGCGCTACAACATTTTTCGCGGCGGCGTGCTGAGTGATTCAGTCACTGATTTAACCGCGCACTGGCGCGACGATATGGTCAGCTTCCTGATTGGCTGCTCTTTTTCGTTTGAAGAAGCGTTGCAGCAAGGTGGCATTGAACTGCGTCACCAGACTGAACAGAAGAATGTGCCGATGTATAACACCAATATCCGCTTAACGCCGGTCGGGCCTTTTTTGGGCAATATGGTGGTCAGCATGCGACCCATGCGCGCAGCGGACGCGATCCGCGCTATTCAGATTTGTAGCCGCTTTCCAACTGTGCATGGCGCGCCGGTGCATTTAGGCGATCCCAAGCTGATTGGCATCAATGATCTGCAGGCACCGGATTATGGCGACGCCGTCAGCATCCGAGCTGATGAGATCCCGGTTTTCTGGGCCTGCGGCGTCACACCTCAGGTCGCGATTAAAAATGCCAAAGCGGATTTGGCATTTAGCCACAGTCCCGGTTGTATGCTGGTGACCGATTTAACCAACGCCAGTCTGGCGGTACTGTAAATGCATGGCCAATTATTAAGCTCAGGTATCCCGGTACGGCTGCGTATTCACAGCGAGCAGGCACTGCTGTTGGATTTAACCGCGCTGGCGCCGCAAGGTCCAGGACCGGAATTGATGCAGGTGATGCAAAACTTGCGGCTCCAGTTACCGCTATTGCTCGGTGATGCACTGTTGGAGCTGGTGCCTTCTTACACTTCGGTGTTGGTTATTTTCGATGTATTGAAAACTGACCACACCGAGATTTGGCAGAAAATTGTCAGCGCGCAGGCGATGTTGTTTCGGCCAGAATTGCAGGCCAGCAGCAATAAAGTTATCGAGTTGCCTTGTTATTACAGCCAGGAAAGCGGGCCAGATCTGCAAGCCGTCGCCGCTTTACATCAGCTGAGTATTAACGAGCTCATCCAGCTGCACTGCGGTCAGGCCTATCAGGTCTATGCAATTGGGTTTGCGCCGGGTTTTGCATATCTTGGTTTTACCGATCCGCGCATCAGTACACCGCGCCTTGCCAATCCCAGACCTGCGGTGGCCGCCGGCAGTGTCGCCATCGCTGACCGCCAGACTGCGGTATATCCGGCAGCATCTCCGGGCGGCTGGCATTTACTGGGCAATTGTCCAATACCGTTGTTTGATTTAACCGCTGATCCGATGTTGCCATTTGCGGTCGGTGATACCGTGCGCTTTGTGCCGATTGAACGCGCCGAGTTTCTGCGTTTAGGGGGCCAGTTATGAGCGTTTTGGCCAACCCATCTGAACAGCAAGGCTTATGGGTGCTGCAAAGCCATAGCGGTGTGCAGTTACAAGATGCGGGCCGTTTTGGCGCCGCCGGCGCTGGCCTGACCCAAGGCGGCGCTGTGGATCTCACGGCGGCCCGCATCGCCAATGCACTGGTCGGCAATCACAACCACGTCGGCAGCACATGCCCGGCGGTAATTGAAATCACGCTCGGTGCCGTTGCCTTTCGGGCGGAACAGCCAGTGTTAGTGGCACTAACCGGCGCAGCGATGCCGCTGTTAATCAATAGTCAGCCAGTGCAGCGATATCGTACTTTGTTGTTACAACCCGGCGATCTGCTCGAAATTGGCTACAGCCGGGCTGGTGCCCGCGCATATCTGGCAGTGGCTGGCGGTTTTCCCGCACCAGCCATTGGTGGCAGTGTGGCCACAGTGCTTCGGGAAAAAGTCGGCGGGCCTGACGGGCAAGGCAAAGCGATCAGTGCCGGCACTTTGTTGTCCTGTTCAGCCTGGCAGCGGCCAGATCCACAGATCTCATTGCCGTATCATCAGCATTATCGCCATCAGAGTATCCGCGCAATCCCGCTGATTGCCGGAGCTCAGCTGGAAGATCTCAACCCACAGCTGCCGCAGCTGCTGACTCAGCGCTTATTTCGCGTGACGGCCCGTAGCGACCGGATGGGCATGCAATTAGGCGGTGAGCCTCTACCTGTTACTGCACAGCAGCTCTATTCAGAAGGGATCTGTTTAGGTGCGATGCAATTGCCGCCGAATGGCTTACCTATTGTGATGCTCAATGATCATCAAACCATTGGCGGTTATCCCAAAACCGGTGCTTTAACACGCGGCGGCTGTGAACGCCTTGGCCAACTGATGACCGGCAACTTTGTACGGTTTTATTGGTTGGATGTGGCAGACGCTGTGCTGCAGGAGCGTCAACGTCTGTATTTGCTGCAACAACAGCTGGACGCAATTGCTGCTGACTGGCAGCAAGGCTAAACGCGCGGAGATGACAATGAATAAGCCGGTCAGTTCGCCACAAACGCCTGTTCTGCCTGAAGCCGGACAGCAAGAAACCTGTCAGACAGGCGCCGGACAGAGAGAAGCAACAGAGATTGAAGCCTTGCTCGTGGCCCGCAATCCGCGTGGCATGGCGCTGGCGCGGCAGGCGTTGCAACCGGGCTACCTCGCGCGCGCTGCAACTTTGCTAAATAAGCCGGGCGGCACTGTGCTGATTGGCACCGGTTTTCCTGTTGCGGGGACCTTCGAAACGGATGGGCCTGTTGGCGCCATCGCGATATATCGCATGCTGCAACAGCTTGGCGTGCAACCGGTGCTGGTGTGTGGTGACCCATTGTTGTCCGTGCTGGATGGACATTTCCAGGTCGAAGCTTTTCCGCTTGGCATTGATGGTCAGCAGCGTGCCGCGCAGTTACTGACCAAGTATCAGCCAGCGGCGGTGCTTTGTATTGAAAGACCCGGGCAGGCGGCGGATGGGCGATATTACAATATGCGCCATGAAGATATCAGTGCCAAAGTCGCCGATTTAGATGCGCTGATGCGACTGGCTACTTGCCCAACCGTCGGGATCGGTGATGGTGGCAATGAAATTGGTATGGGCAAGATTATCGACACGATCCGCGCCCTTGATATCAGGCCCGCGGTGACCAGCTGCAGCGAACTGATTGTGGCGGATGTCTCGAACTGGGCGGCGTATGGTCTGGCTTATCACTGGTCGCTGCAAAGTGGTGCCGATTTGTTTGGCTGTTGCGACGCTTTGCAATCCCTGCAGTTTTTATCCAGTCACGGCAGTGTCGATGGCGTGACCCGGCAAAATACGCTGACCGAAGATGGGCTTTCGCCGGACATTGGCGCTCAGTTATGCCAACAGATTTATCAATTGTATCAACAACACCGGTTTGTACCGGCGTAAGGACCTGAATTGTCAGATGTGTATTTGAACGGCAGTTTTATGCCCGCCAGTGAGGCCCGCATTTCACCGATGGACCGCGGTTTTTTATTTGGTGACGGCATTTATGAAGTGATCCCGAGTTATCAGGGCAAACTGGTTGGCTTCACGCCACATATCGACCGGATGCAGCGCGGACTCGCAGAGATCGGCATTCAGTTTGACTGGAGCCATACGCAATGGCTGGACATGATCAAAGAATTGCTCATGCGCAACGGTAATGGCGATCTGGGCGTTTACTTACACGTCTCACGCGGTACTGATAGCAAACGCGGCCATGCCTTTCCGGTCGGAGTGACGCCAACAGTGTTTGCTTTTGCCTTTACCATCAATCCGCCGCCGACCGGTTTGCCGGGTTCAGCCAAACCTATTCAGGTCGCCTCGGCCAGCGATTTACGCTGGAAACGTTGTCATATCAAATCGACGGCGCTGCTTGGTAATGTGCTCCATCATCAGCAGGGCGTCGATGCCGGATATCAGGAAACCATGTTATTTAATGAACAGGATGAGTTAACCGAGGGCAGTTCCTGTAATGCCTTTATTGTCAAAGATAGCGTGATCAGTACACCTCCGCTGGACCAACAGATTTTACCTGGCATCACCCGATTGTTACTGTTACAGATCTTAAGAAAGCACAGCACATTGCCGGTGCAGGAACGGGTGATCAGCAAAGCTGAAGTACTGGCTGCGGATGAAGTCTGGCTCACCAGCTCATCAAAAGAGTTAATGCCGGTGATTGCTATCGATGGACAGCCAGTAGGCTCTGGCGAAGTTGGTGCTATCTGGTATCAGGCCCAGCAATTATTCGCTGCACATAAATTTGCTGATGAACACACGGCTGTAAGCTAACTGAAACCACCCCCGCAGCTCCCGATGTTGCGGGGTTTTAAAATACATATAATTCAGTAAGATAAAATTTTTTCCCACCACGAATTTGCTCCTTTTGGTTGTCTGCCAGCATCGTGTCGCTGCGCCTAATAATTGAATATTCTTAATCTGTAAATTAATTCGCATAAGCTATTTCTCATAAAATAATTTATTGCTATCTTTGCTGTGGGCGAGAATAAAATTTCGCCTTGATGGACCGTCTGGTTTCAGGCGGTGGCAGCGGCAGCGCTTTTGTAGTCGGGCTGGTTTGGCAGCAAATCAGCGTGAAAAGCAGGTCAGCGGTACAGACAATAATAATCCGGGACTTAGCAATGAAAATAACAACATCACCGCAGTATCCGACGACGCCGGTCCGGCGTTTTGGCATCAACCTTATTACCAGTGCACTGCTTGCCAGCGCTTTATGTGCGGCGCCAGCAATGGCCCAGCAGGCAGGGGGCATCAAAGGCAAAATCAGCGCAGATTCTGCCCAAAGTTCAGTGGCAGGTTTAACAATCACCGCCAGCAGTAATGTAATGCCAAAACCACGTACCGCAGTGACCAAAGCCGATGGCTCTTATTCCCTGCCGTTGTTACTCCCTGGCAAATATGACCTGACGATCAGCAACGCGACCGGTGTTGTGCGTAAAATGCAGGTTGAAGTACAACTTGAACAAACCTCTACTGTTGACGTCAATCTGGGTGCCGGCGGTGCCGATGTTGAAGTGATCCAGGTGCTGGGTAGCGCCATCTCGCGCGAAGGTAATTCTGCGCTGACCAACTCACTGGGCGCAGAGAACATCGAGTCGCTGCCGGTTGGTCAGGAATATCGTGATTTATTAAAACTGGTGCCGGGCGTGCAGTACTCGGAAAACGGTACCTTAGGCCCATCCGCCGGTGGTTCCGGTGTCGATAACAAATATGGTTTTGACGGCGTCGACGTGTCTTTACCATTATTTGGCAACCTGGCGTCAGATCCATCCACCCATGATATCGCCAGCGTGTCGATGGACCGCGGTGGCGCCAAAGCGGTTGGTTTTAACCGCGCCGGTGGTTTTTCCATTAATACCATCTCCAAATCCGGTACCAATGAATTTGAAGGTTATATCGAATACAAGCTGCAGGACAAAAGCCTAACAGCTAAAAGCGAGGATGTCGCTAAAGCCTTTAAATCAGAAAGCAGTTGGATCACTATGGGTTTGGCTGGACCGCTGATTGAAGACATGTTGTATTTTTATGGCTCTTTTTACCGGCCAGAAACAGAACGTGCCAATAAAGAAACCAACTATGGCCCGGTAAAAGATTACAGCAGCGAAAGGAATGAATATTTCGGTAAGCTGACGTTCGCACCGACAGATGATTTGTTGTTTAACATGAGTCTGCGCGATTCCAGCCGTGAGTCAGATGGGGCCTCTGTTGGCGCTTTTGACTCAGATACAGTGTCAGTTGGTGAAATATCCGATCAAACGATCCTGACTTTTGACGGTTCTTACCTGCTGAGCAGCAATACCAGTCTGACCTTTAACGCTGGCCGTTTTGAATTAGAAACCGCCACTGCACCTGATAACCGCTTTTCGTTCCAGCCAGTCATTGGCAATAAACTGGATTTAAACAATCTGACCGGCCTTGGTACTTTGGCGGTCCCGACCTTAATCGCTAACGCGACCACACCGGCGCAGCTGGCATTTAACAGCTTTGCCCAGCAACTGATTAACCAATATGGTTATACCAATGCTGCCGGTGCCAAAGCCGGCGGTGGCCGTGTCGGCGGGGCGCCACAAATCAATAACCAGAACTTCTACCGCGACAGTCTGGAATTTGCCATCGACCATGAGCTCAGTCATGGCGATACCACGCACAAACTGCATGCCGGCTTTAAGTATTCGGATATCGAAGAAGAATTAAGCCGCTTATCCAATGGCTGGGGCTCAATCGCTTACACCGGTGGTTTACAAAAAACCGCAGCCGGCGTGCCATATTTTTATCAAACCTCAACCGAACAAATGAGCTTGCTCGATGCCAGCGGTAAAACAGTACCACCAATTAAATCTGCCGCACGTTCATATAACTTTGAGATCAATGACACCATCACGCACGGTGATTTCGACTACAACATCGGTGTGTTAATCAGTAAAGACGAGCTGTTTGGTCAGGGCTTACGCGAAAAAGCCGGTACTGTATCCGGTTTTGAGCTGGCGCCCGGCAACAAGTACAAAATGTACACCATCGACTGGAAAGACATGATCCAGCCACGTTTGGGTGCTACCTGGCGTTATGACGGCGAAAATACCATTTTTGCCAACTACGCCTCCTACAATCCGGAAGCCAGCTCGCTGGCCCGCGCGGCATCCTGGGACCGCAGCACACAGCGCACGTTGTTAGTGCGGTTTGATGAAAACGGCAACTATCTGGAAACGGCCAACCGCGGTTCGTCCAGCGGTAAAGTATTTGCCGATGACCTCAAACCGCGCCGTATCGATGAATTCACCTTAGGCACCACCAAAGCACTGGACGGCGGCTGGTATTTACGTAGTCACATCCGTCACCGCGAAGGTTCGCATTTCTGGGAAGATATCTGGAACTATGCGCGTTCGCGTGAAGGTACTTATGGCCCGAATGGTGGTGTGCCGGCAGATTTGCGGGCGCTTGGTGATTACGTGAAGAATCTGGAAGACATTCGCAAAGAAATCGGTGGCTCCACTTATGTTATTGCCGAGGTCGATGGCGGCTACACCAAGTATTGGGAAGCCAGTTTTGAAGCCGAATGGGTTGGTGATCGCGCTTATCTGAACGCGTCTTATGTCTGGAGCCGTTACACCGGTAATTTCGATCAGGACAACACCACTTATACCAATGACGCCAACACCTTTATCGGTTCGTCGTATTACAACGACGATAAAGGCAAATACGTCTGGGATAACAAAGACGGTACCTTGTCGGCTGACAAACCGCATCTGCTAAAAGTTTATGGCTATTACACATTAGACTGGGAAGCCAATATCGGCGCCTACTTCCTGTTCCAGTCCGGTCAGGCCTGGGAAACCTGGTCAGGCGCTTATTATGGCCTCAATCCGCGCGGCAGTTATGAGGCCGTCAGTGCTTATGCCGAAAAAGCGGGTAGCAGACGAAGCAGCAGTCATTGGCAAATGGATCTGAACTATACGCAGGACTACGTGATTAACCCGGAACTGGTAGTGAAATTCCGTGCTGATCTGTTTAACGTCTTTGACCGTCAGACCGGCTATGACATCGAGCCGATTGACTTCGCCACGCAATATGGCAAACCAAGACGCTGGTACAATCCACGCCGCGTACAGTTGTCAGTTCGGGTCGATTTCTAACCCATACCGAACAGTGCCGTCGCCAGTAGCTCTTGCGACGGACACGGATAAAAAAAGCCAGTCGATGTTTTGACTGGCTTTTCTATTTGGCAAATTGCCACGCGGTCGACGTTTAGAACTGGCTGACTTTTTCCACCCATAAATCCAGTAGAGGCCTGCCTTTGGCAACGCCTTGTTCCGCATTGACGAGCCCTACAAAGACCCAGGGCCGTCGCTGGCGGTCAAACACATAACCAGCAAGGCCGGTGCCATTGCGTAAGGTACCGGTTTTGAGTCTGGCACTGTCCAGGGCCGAAGTGGTCCGCATCCGGTTTTGCAGAGTCCCGTCTATGCCGGCGCGTGGCAGACTGCTGGCCAAATCCAGCCCCCAGGGTTGCTGCCAGGCATGTTGTAATAACGCCGCCAGCTGACTGGCGCTGATGCGGGCCTGGCGCGATAAACCTGAGCCATTGTCCAGCACCAGCCCTTGTGCCGGCAGTTGGCGCTGAGTCAGCCAATGCAACACCACTTGTTCTGCGGCCTGCACCGTATCCGGTTGTTGTGGATCTGCACCCACAGGCGCCAAACGGCCTAGCTGCAATGCCAATATACGCGCCAGGCCGTTGTCAGAATTCTTATTCAGCTGTTGCAGCAATTGCGGTAAAGGCCGGCTGAAATGTTGTGCCACTACCACGGCATCAGTCGGCGTTATTCCCGGTTGTACGCGCAAAGGGGCGCCAAAACGGCCGCCAAGTTGGCGCCAGAACTGGCTTAAGCTTAATTGCCACTGAGCATCGCGGCTGAGCCAGGCCGCATCTTCCTGAAGCAGGCAGTTACGTGGAAAATCACCACGCAGCACCAGTTCAACGCCGCCGTTCGGCAGCGTACGTTCGTTTAACAGCAGCAAATCCGGATTAAACTGATCACAACGCGCGTCGGTTAATTGCAATTCAGACTTGAGCTGTAAGTCAGTTAAGACCGGCAGGCTGGTCAGTTGAACTGAAGTGGTATTGCTGCGTAGCTGCAGTTGCAGCATGTGCTGATTGAGCCCGAGCGCATCCGGAATATAGTTGTAACGGGCGCGCGGCGACTCATCAAAAGGCGCCGCCGCCGGATCGGGCAATAACGGACTAAACCAACTGCGGTCGAGCAGCACGCCAGCGCCTAGCTCGCGCACGCCTTCGTTATACAGCTGCGCTAACATAGACGACACTGCCGCATAATCCAGCTCTGGATCGCCTTTGCCGCGCACATACAGCGGCTTGGTTAAAATGCCGCTTTGCCGGGCTTGCGCCAAATCTGCGGCATCAGCCAAGAATTCCGTTTCACCGCGCCATAACGGCCCGAGCTGATCCAATGCCACGGCACTAGTGACCAGTTTTAAGGTGCTGGCCGGTTGAAGTAATAAATCTGCATTGTGCTGGATCACGGCAGTGTTCGCTGCAGGCTCACTGGGCATTGCGACCGGCAGCACCACCAGTGCAACCTGATCTGGCTGCAGACCTGCTGCGAGGATCTGCTGCTGAAGGTCGTGACGCAGTTGCATACCGGTCTGATTGGCGCAACCACTGAGCAACAGGGCCACAATAGAAGAAAGTAGGTACCGGGAAACGGGTCTCAACATCAGGGAAAACCTCGGTTTAACTTAGCGAACAGTGGGCAACTGTGGGAGTTGCCAGTCCTGTTTTAGCCGTTGATATTCGCTGGCGGGCAGCAGCAGATACAGCGGTTCGGCCTGAGGACTTAACCATTGCAGCAAAGCCGTCAGATGTTCAGGCGTCAACGCAGTGCAACCGGCCGTTTTACGACCGTCCGGAGACTTTAGATGCATAAAAATACAACTGCCGGCACCGGTCTGGCGGGCTTCGCCGGAACTGAAGTTATGGTCGATAAACAAACCTTTTTCATACACGGCATCTGGTTTTGCTATCAGGTCACGGCGCATCGGCTCTGAACTGCCGGCGGTCCATTCGGGCCGATATTGGCGGATATCCAGTGTTTGGTTGTACAAAGGCGAGGTCGGTACATCGATACAATAGTCAAATCGACTCATCTGCTGATAAGGCATCTGGGTGGCAAGGGCTGGCACGGCGCCAAACGCCGCACTTAAGCGAAACAAACCTGCCGGGGCTTTGCCATCACCTTCCTGTTTTTGCGGGCCTTCACTTTGTGCCGGATGTAGACCAAGGCCCCAAGCGGTGCCATTGCGCCCGAGGTCGACCTGGCTAGTCTGACCGTTGTCTTGCCAACGCTGTCCGGCTACACGGGAAAACTGATATAACTGACCGCTGCTGGCATCCCAGCCATCACTGATCACGACTACTAACTGCGTTGTCCCGGCAGGGATCACAGTTTCTGCTGTCACCGGCTGGACTGCGGGCTGCATCGACTGGCTACACCCAGCCAGTAATAAGAGCGACCCCGGCAACACCCCGGTTAACCAGCGCCAGCTGTTTTTGTCCTCAGACTGGCGGTTTGTCGCGCGTTCGAGCAACAAGCCAAGCGGTAAAATGATTGATTTAACAGCTGATTTTGCAAGTTGTTTTGGTCTTCGCATCATGTCGCCTGTGCTTGTAATTTGATCTTGGGTCAGTATACTTGAATAAATAATTCCTGACACACCAATAGGTTTAGAATGATTGGAATAACGATCCGCTACTGCTCTGTGCTGTCTAATCTGGTGCGTTGCAGTCTGCTTATCATCAGCACAGGAGTGATCACGGTGATCCCGACGGCAACAGCCAGTTCGCACGATATTCCATTCCTGCACGCGGCGCAATTGGCGCCGGACTATTGGCTGGCACGCAGCAAAGAACCTGACCAGATCCTGCGCACTCCCGCGCAAATCGCCGCCAGCAATGCGCAGCTGCTGAGTACTTTGCCGGATATGCTGGATCTTGCTAAAGCCCCGGATTCTTACAGCCAACAAGAATTGGGGGCGCTCATCAACCAAAGCTCGGCTCTGCCCAAAGCGGCGCGGTTTTATGCTGATGGCCGGCAGTTAACGCCGGCGCACTTTGCGCGTTATCAGCAGGCGATGGCGCTTGACGCCTTGCCTGCCAGCGTTCAAGCCGCTTACGCACTGGTGACCAGCCGCGGCATCATCCGCGCTTTTCCGACTTTAGATCGGGTGTTTAATGATGGCATGGACACGGATATCGACCGTTTTCAGGAAACTGCGGTGTTTCCGGGCCAACCTTTGCAGGTGCTGCATTACAGTCAGGACCGGTTATGGGCTTTTGTCCGGCATTATCATTACAGTGGCTGGCTACAGGTTAAACATCTGGCACTGACCGATAAACAAACCGCACTCAATTTTGCCAATAACCCGGACTTTTTGCTGGTGACTGGTGCACGGGCGCACACCAACTTTACTGCTGAACAGCCAGATGTATCCGAGGTAGCGCTGGATATGGGCGTCCGCCTGCCGCTGTTAAGAGACTTTCCGGCGCTGGTGCATGACCAGAATCCGGCATTCAGTTATGTAGTGCAGCTTCCGGTACGGCGTCAGGACGGCACTTTACAGCTGCTGCCGGCGCTGGTTGCGCGTAGTCAGGATGTTCGCACCGGCTTTTTGCCGCTGACCCGCGCCAATATCATCCGTCAGTCATTTAAGTTTCTCGGCGAGCGCTACGGCTGGGGCCATGACTACAATGCGCGCGACTGCTCAGGTTTTATCGGTGAAGTGTTTAAGACCTTTGGTGTGTTGCTTCCCCGCAATACCAGTAGCCTCGGCAAACAACGTTTTGCTGCGGAAATTCAGCTTGATAATGCCAGCGCTGCCGAAAAAACGCTGACATTAAGTCAAACCGATACTGGTGATTTGTTATTGATCCCGGGCCATGTGATGCTGGTGCTCGGTCGTGCCGACGACGGGCAGCTCTTTGTCATCCACTCGGTGAATGGCCTGAGTTATTTCCACAGCAATGGCCAGTATTATCAAAGCAAGTTAAATGGCGTCAGTATCACGCCGTTGTTGCCGCTGCAGCTCAATCAGCACACCAGCTATCTGCAGGCGCTCTACAACATCAAAAGCCTGACGCGGGAGACCTATGCGCATCCTTAACATCGACACCTATTTGTTAGAAGTACCGTTAAAAACGCCTTTTGTTACAGCGCTGCGCCGGGTCGACAGCGTGCAAGATCTGGTCGTTCGTATTGAACTGGAAAACGGGCTTTGTGGTTATGGCGAGGCAGCCCCGACACTGGTGATCAGCGGCGATAGTTTGCAATCGATGCAGGCGGTGATCCACACGGTGTTTAAACCGATGCTGGTCGGGCAATCCATCTTCAATTTCCAGTCGCTGCTGCATCAGCTGCAACGGCGTGTGGTGGGTAACAGCAGTGCCAAAGCGGCCATTGAAATTGCGCTTTATGATGTCCGGGCGCAATTATTGGCGATTCCGCTTTTTCAGTTACTTGGTGGTGATACGACAAACCTGGTGACGGATATCACTATCAGCATGAACCCGGTCGATGCAATGGTTTCGGACGCCAATAAAGCGGTCGCTGATGGTTACCGGCATTTGAAAATTAAATTGGGCAGTGAGCCGGAACTCGACGTCGAACGGGTGCTGGCGATCCATCGTGCTGTGCCAAGCTATATCAAACTTAGGCTTGACGTCAATCAGGCTTGGACTGCGAAACAAAGTATCCGCGCGTTGCGCCAGATAGAAGCGGCCGGCATTTTGCCAGAGCTGGTGGAGCAACCGGTGCCGGCGGCGGACCTTGCCGGTTTAAAAGCGGTGAAAGAAGCGGTCCTGACGCCGGTGATGGCGGATGAAAGTGCCTATAGCCCGGCTGACGTAGTGACGCTGCTGGCGCAGGATTGTTGCGACATTATCAACATTAAACTGATGAAAACCGGCGGGATCAGCGGCGCCCTGCAGATATTGGCGTTGGCTGATGTGGCCGGCAAACCCTGTATGCTGGGTTCTATGCTGGAGTCATCGATTAGTGTTGCCGCGGCCGCACATCTGGCAGCGGCCTTTCCACAGACCATCCGCTATCTCGATTTGGACGGGCCAACCTTGTCCCGGTTTGACCCGGTCAGCGGCGGCACGCGCTTTGAAGGCCCGACCATTTCGCTTAATAGCAGCGCAGGTTTAGGCATTCAGGCTGTGAAGGGCTTAACGCATTGGCCTTTGGCAGCGCTGCCAACCCAGCACTAAAACGAACAAAGTAGCTTCAGGGGCGGGCAGTGTGCAGGCATTGTCTTGTCGCCTGAGTCTTTGCTTGTGCCTGCGTCCGCGCATGCGCTAACGCGAGCTCGCCGAGTCGTTTTAACAACGGCAAACCCACAGTGTCATAGTCGTAATGGTCGTCATTTAACACGCCATCCTGATTGACGTATAAAGCGGCCGACAGGATAAATTCGGCACCACTGCAATCATCCCGGATATAGGCACTATCGAGCAAAAAGCCATAAGCATCGCCGACTTTATTATGGATATGGACGCGGGGATCGGGTGCGACATCTTTAGCAGCGCCATATACCAGAAATTTAACATAAGTCGGCCAATACTGCGCCGGATCATAACGAGGGTCCTGACTGTCACCCGGCAACTGTGCCATTTGCTGTTGCAAAAACTGTAACTCAGCCGGTGCCAGCTGCAAGCGCATCTCAGCCGGTAGGGTTTCAGGCAACATAATCAGCTGCGTCATCCGGTGCATATGCGACAGGGTCCAGCGGTTCTTTTGACTAAAATCCAGCGGTTTTCCCTGTAATAAGCCGTCTTTCAGATAGTCGTTGCCAACTGGCGTAAAAGGCCGCGCCGGCATTACCGGGGCATGTCGGGCGGGCTGGCGATAAAGTAATTGCCCGCCGGCGTCATAAAAAGTGATTGCATTGGTGGCTCGATTGTCTTCGGCGCTCAGTGGCCGCTCCAGCCGGTGTAAAATCTGTGCGTCAGTAAAACCGAGCTCAGTCAGCCTTGTGTTGATATAGTGCTGACCCATTAATTCATACAAGCGGTTGTAGGCGTCGTTGTCGCTGACCAACAAAATCTTTTTCACATAATGGCGCACAGTCGGCAAACCGGAGGCTGCGCTGTCATCGCGATCCACCAGCATATCACCCGACAACAAAGGTTCTGTATGCATCACCGCATCCGCGCTGACGCCATGAACGGACAACTGCTGCAGATATTCCAACGCCAGCGCGGCGATCGCCAGTTTCACTGTCGACGCCGGATACAGATACTCGGCATCAGCGCGATATTGCTGTTGCCGCAGAATAGGGCGGCCAGTCTGATCACGCTGAATTTCGGTGAATAGAATTTGCAGCCGGTAGTGGTCGGGATTTGCGGCGAGCTGCGGCGCGGCATCAGTAACCCAATGCTGTAGCAATTCACTCTGGTGGCTGTCTGTTGCCGCGTCGGGCGTCTTGCTGTGATCGGCAAGCTGGCAGGCACTCAGTAGCAAAATAATTCCACTTAGCAGTGGCACGCGCATCACACTCATCGCCATAGGTCGACTCCGGTCGCTTTGTTAGCAGTGGAATTTGGTTATCAGTGGAATAACTTATTCCTTTGCTAATTTATATACGGAATAGAAGAGAGACACAACTGCCCAAAATCAAAAGCCTGCAGAACTTCCGCTATTTTCCCGGTTAAATCGATGCGCCTATTGCAAACAGCAGGCTTCCGAGCGGCACCAATAGCACTGGCGGGCACCAACCACGCAGCACTAAGAACAGTCCTGATCCGATAAACAACCAATGCCAGGTTACAGTCACCGCATGAGGCAGAACAAACTGCCACCAGCCGGCCGCCAGCAAGCCAACCACAGCGCAATTGACGGCGGCAACAGCGCCGAGTAAAGCTCGACACTGGCTCAGGCGATACCACCAGGGCCAAATCGCGCCAACTAACAAAGCGCCGGGCAGAAAGATGGCGAGGGTAGCCACCAGAGCGCCGCTGATGCCGTGTCCGGCCGCAGCCCCCAAATAGGCCGCAAAGCTAAATAATGGCCCCGGCATGACCTGCGCAGCGGCATAACCGGCCAGAAATTCGTTTTGGGCGATAGCCCCAACGGCTTGTTGCTCCAGCAGTGGCAACACAACATGGCCCCCGCCAAAGACCAATGCGCCAGCCTGAAAAAATCGGTCGAACATCAGTAATAAAGGCTCGCTGCTCCACGTGATGCTCATCACCGGCAGGCCAATCAGCAGTGCGGCGAAGACCAGCAGCAACAACAGCCCTGGTTGTGTCGGCGTCTCTAAGGCGGTGTTTGCTGCAATAGCGGTCGGTCGAAGTATTACCGCGCCGGTTAACCCGAATATCAGCAGAATCAACAACTGAAGTGCCGGATGCTGCACCAGCAAAAAAGCCGTGAACCCAATCACAGCGAAGATTCGGCGTGGCCAGTCGGGTGTCAGCGATGTGCTCATAATAAAAACAGCATGAGCAACAATCACTGCCACGGCGCAGAGTGCTCCCTGCATAGCCGCGGGTCCCAACCAGTGCAGACCAAACAGCCCAGCCATCGTCATCAGCACAAAAGACGGCAGCGTAAAGCCAAGAAACGCCAGCACGGCACCCGCAGATCCCCCGCGTTGCAGGCCGATGCCAATACCAACCTGACTGGACGCAGGCCCTGGCAAAAACTGGCAAAGCGCAACTAATTGCTGGTATTGCGCCTGGGTTAACCAGGCTTTTTCAGCGACAAACCGGCGCTCGAAATAAACCAGATGCGCCGCAGGGCCACCAAATGAGGTAAGTCCCAACCGAAGAAACTGCAGAAAAATGTCGGCATAAAACGCCATGAAATACAGCCTGAAAAAACTATCAGGCTGCATTTTTACTGAAGATGCGGGGGAATGCCAGTGTTGCTTAACAGCCGCATTGCAGCGATTTATCTGCTGTTTCAGTTGGCTCAGTCACAGCGAACCCTTCGTCCTGATAGCCTTGCAGACCACCAATCATCATTTTCACCGGGTAGCCGAGGCGGGCAATTTTTAATGCAGCCTGATCGGCGCCATTGCAGTGCGGCCCCGCGCAATACACCACCAACAACCGCTCTGCTGGCAGCGCCTGCAACGTCGCTTCGGTGATTTGCCGATGAGGTAAATTCAGTGCGCCTGGGACATGGGATTTGGCATATGCGGCTTCCCCGCGCACATCTAGCAGCACAAAATCGTCGGCACCACTGCTGAGTGCACTTTGCACATCACTGCAATCGGTTTCAAACTGCAGACGCTGACTAAACCATCTGATCACGGCGTCTGCTGGCGCTGCCGGGTACTGACAAACCAATGAAGGGCTTTGCGGTGTGACCGCCGACTGGGCGGATTGGTTTTGAGATAAGGTCATTCGGAATACTCCTGTGGGTTGGGTGAACTCAGTGCTATTTCAGCAAAGCGCGCCCGCAGACAACACTGGCTAAATTGACAAAGAACGCCTGTTTTCAGCCAAGTGCTTGCCGTGGGAGTACATGACAGTCACAATCTCGTTGGATTCGCCGACAGATGGGGAGAAAGATGACGACAGGACAGTTCAGCAAGGATCAGACACATCGGGTGGTGATTTGCGCCTATCACGGTCTATCGATGTTGGAATATGGCGCTGCAGTGGAGATCTTTGTCAGCCACGGCCGGACCAATTCACCTTGGTATCAAAGTCAGGTGATAGGCACCGATGGGCCTGTGTTGCAACTCGGTGATGGTTCGGCGTTGCATCTGTCGGCTGATTTAAATCAGTTACAGCAAGCAGATACCATTGTTTTGCCTGGCTGGCGCAATATTGACGAAAAGCCACCGCAACCTTTGCTCGAAGCTTTACAGCAGGCAGCAGCACGCGGCGCTCGTCTGGTCAGCTTTTGTTCTGGTGCAGTGATCCTGGCTTATGCCGGGCTGCTCGATGGCAAAACTGCCACTACCCACTGGAAATACGCCAAAGCCTTCCGTCGGTTGTTTCCCAAAGTACAGCTCGATACCGATCCTTTATATGTGCAAGCCGGGCAGATATTCACCTCAGCCGGCAGTGCCGCCTGTATTGACTTGGCGTTAGCGTTGATTGAAGCCGATTTTGGTGCTGAGCAGGCGAATCGGTCAGCGCGGCGGCTGGTAGTACCTTTTAGCCGCCAGGGTGGACAGCGGCAATTTATCGAGCTGCCGGTATCGACGGCCAGTAAAACGTTGAGTGCGGTGCTGGACGCGGTACTGGCAGATTTGACTCAGGCCTGGGATATTGATCAACTGGCGCGGCAGGCAGGCATGAGCCGGCGTAGTTTTGACCGGCATTTTCAGCAGAGTGTTGGCCAAAGTGCCAAACAATGGTTGCAACAGGCCCGGATAGAACAGGCTAAGTTGTTGTTAAGTCGCGGCGAGCGGGTTGAGTCTGTCACCGGTCTCTGCGGTTTTGCCAGTAGCTCGGCGTTTCGACTGCAATTTGCCCAGTGGACCGGCGTTTCACCCAGTCAGTACCGGCAGCAGCAGTTGCAGCATGTCAGTTTGTTCTCTGCATAAAACGCAGGCTGGCAGCTCAGGGCTTGCCAGTCTGACAGACAGCTCTTATGATCGCGCCTCTTTGTTGCCACCGCTCGCCTTACCGGAAATTTTCATGTCATTTGCTCATCACGAAGCCACATCGCCATTGTTGTACGCCATCCTGCAACTGGTCCTGCAACAGGATCAACAGCTGGAACGGGCGATGGCGCAAGTGTTTGGCGCAGCGCGGCCGGCGGTTGGCTTGCAAAGTCAGGTGGTATGGCACTGTGGTGCTTTTCTGCGCAAATTAAATGCCTATCAGCAATTGGCCGGTGCTGACGCCAGCTTAGCGGACACTGTGGCGCTGTATTTTGCAGTGCAGCAAGGCTCCGGCGACATCACAGCGCGTTGGCAGCAGCTGCCGCCTGCAATGCAGGATGGCTGTCCGGGTTGGCTGGACCAGCTTGGTCACACCGAACTCGGCACTGCCTGGCCTGCAGAGCGCGAAGCGTTGGCGCAGGCTGCACCTCGTTTTATCCGGGTCAATAGTTTAAAAACCAACCGAGATGCGCTGCAACGAGCCCTGGCAAAGGGCGGCATCCAAAGCAAAGCAGTCGATGGAGTCGATTCGGCGCTGGAGATCACTTCCGATGGCGCCTTGTTTCAGACAGAGCCGTTTAAACTTGGCTGGTTTGAACAACAAGATGCTGGTTCACAACTCATCGCAGCTGCTTTACCGGTAAAGCCAGGTAGCCGGGTGATCGATGCCTGTGCTGGTGCTGGCGGCAAAACGCTGGCGTTGGCCGCCCGAATGCAGGCGAAAGGCCGTTTACTGGCGATGGATGTCGAACAATGGAAGCTGGATAACTTGCAGCAACGTGCGAACAGAGCCGGTGCGGCGAATGTTGAGACTCGCCTCATCAGCAGCAGTAAAACGATTAAACGCCTGGCTGGCAAAGCAGATTTTGTCTTGCTGGATGTGCCATGCAGCGGCAGCGGGGTGCTCAGACGTAATCCTGATGCGAAGTGGCGCTCGCCGATGCGTCTGACTGAGCTTCGGCTCTTACAGCAAGACATCCTGCAGCGTTACTGCAAAATGCTTTGTGTTGGCGGCGAGCTGGTTTATGCCACCTGTTCTATATTCCCGTCGGAGAACCGCGCACAAATCGACGCATTTTTGTCCAGCCGGCCTGATTTTCAGTTGTTGTCAGAGCAAAACATCAGCCCGGCAGCGACCGGCTTTGATGGCTTTTATGCCGCACATTTACGCCGTATCAGCGAGTTGAGCTGACCGGCGTTACTTATACAGATCTCAGTTGCTCCGGTTCAGGTTTTGCTGGCATCTGCCGCCGGTGTGGTTTCCTCAACTTCGTAAGCTTTGCAAGTGCTGACCAACGCCTGTAAATGGCCGCCTAAATCTTTGCTAGCGAATTGCTGGCTCTGCGCCACCAGTGTTTTCAGCGTTGCCAGCGCTTGTTCCAGTCCTTGCTGGTCAATCAGCGTTTTGGCATAAGCCGCTGCATCCGCGCCTTGTTCCAGCATTGCCGCGACACTGTCAAAACTGAGTTCCTGTGAAAACACCTTTTCAATGTCTGCCAGCAATTGCGTCACTTTAGCGGATTCAACCAATGCACCCTCGACAGTGATGAGTTTCCCCATCGGATCTGCCGCCAGCCGGCTCGCCACACAGGCAGCCACAGTGCCGGCTTCAGCACTGCCAGCAACTGCAGCCAGGCCCTGTTCGCGGATTTGTTTCACTGCTTCCGCTATTTGCGGATCTTTTTGCAACCATTGTTGCTCTAATGCCGTTTTCGGGTTTTCGCTGAGGTAACCACAGCTGGTCAGCAACAATAACAGGCCAGCAGTAAATAAAGGACGGGTGACGGACATATGCAGCTCCATGGCAAGAAGACAAAGGTATGCAGCGAAAATTAACGCGCTGCGTATACCTGTTTAATTGGCGTTGTGGATGGAAAATTCAAGGGGGAGGCGAGGGAAATTGGTTTTTTCCCCTAGGTTCTGCAATCACAACCCGACCGTCCAACTAAGGCGTTGGCGTCAGCGCAGCTAACAAGCGTTGGCGTAACGCCGTCATTTGTCTGGCCTGTGTCTGTGGTGAAATTGCTGCATGGTTATGTAAAGCGACCTGCAGCTGGACTTGATATTGATTATAGAGTTTGTTCAGAGCCGGGCTTTGACTCAGTGCAAACAATTGCTGCCACAGGTCTTCAATGTGTTGCAACTGCTCGGTGGATGCCACTGTCGCCTTATTCTGTTGCAATGTTTGGCTAAGCCGGCGCAATGCCAGATCAAGTTTACGTAACACGGGTTCACTGCACTGTGAACTGGTTGCCGTATGCGGCAGCGGCTGTGTGGCGGCCCCCGGTACTTGTTGCGGCGCTAGCAGAACGAACAGCATTAAAATGATTTTTGCTAACACTAAGCGTTGCATCAAGGCCTCCTCAGAAATACCAGCCATATGACAGGCTGATAAAATCAAGGCCCGGATTTGGTCGTTTAAAGCCGGCGTTTGAGTAATGCAGGTAACGTAACGTCAGACTTTCAGTCGGGCTTACCCAGGCGACTAAGCCCAAGCGATCTTCAAATTGATAATGGGTACTGACGTCTTTGCCGGCAAAGCGGGTGTCATCGAGCAACGACACCCCAATGCCAAATTCAAGGTCCCATTGCAGGTCAAACGCGTGTCCAAGCGGATAACGCAGCACCGGCGACACCGCCAGTACAGCATTGCTGTCGGAACTATTGGTCGGGCCGTAACGCCAGAAGTTGGCGCTGGCTTCAAACAACATGGTCAGGCGCGGGTCGAGGCCGGACAACCAGTCAACGTGATGTTGATAGGCAAGCTTTAGCCCCTGCACATCGCCTTCACCTTGCAGATAATCGACGGCAATCGCCTGATCCCGGCTCTCGGCCTGCGCCATATTAAACAGACCAGTACAAAACAAAGTCATCACTAGCGCCTTAAAAATTGCGCGGTTGATACGAAGGTGGAAATTGGCAGTCATTGGATGTTCCTTACAGTCAGCACCGACTTGGCGCTTTCTCGAATGACTGCTATTATCCGGAACGAACGGTAACAAAAAGTATCTTATCAGTTGCAGAGAGTATCAAAATGGATCGATTAACCCCATTGCTGGCACATTTTTCACCGCAGGCATCGGTATATTTTCACGGCACCAGTTGCCAGAAAACACAGTTTTGCCCGCAAAGTGGCCGCGCTTATCTGCATTTGATTGAAGCCGGCAGCGGCAGTGTCGAGGTCAATGGTCGTCGCTATGCCATCAACGAACCTTGCTTGTTGTTTATTCCACGCGGCAGCGCACATCAATTTGTCGTTGACCATCAGCAATCGTTATTGCTGTTCTGCGCGACGTTAGATTGCGGCGAAGTGGCGGGCAATCCTTTATTGGCGGCGTTACCGGATCTCAGTTTGATCCCACTGTCTGGCTGTTCTTCGCTGCGAAGTACCATTTCATTGATTTGGCAGGAAAATCAGGCGGAATATTGTGGCCGTGAAGCAGCATTACAGCGCCTGACCGAGTATCTGCTGATCTTGTTACTGCGCCATATCATGGCAGTGGAGCCTCCACAATCGGGCTTGTTTGCCGGTCTCGCCGACAAACGACTGGCAGTACTGATCACGGCGCTGCATCGTCAGCCGCAACTGGATTGGACTTTGGACAGTATGGCGTTAGAAGCCGGTATGTCGCGCGCGCGTTTTGCTGAGCATTTCCGTAAAGTGGTTGGCCAGACACCGGCAGAATATCTACAGCATTGGCGCCTGACGCTGGCGCGCAAACAACTATTGTCCGGCAATGCACTAAAACAAATCGCGCCGGCAGTGGGCTACCAAAGTGTGGCCGCATTCCACCGGGTATTTCGCCAGCGTTTTGGCGTATCGCCGAAAGAATGGCTGGAACAATTACAAAGTCCACTGGCAGAAGCGGCGGCTTAAATGGTTTTGTGAGGCAAGGCGTTTTTTTGCAGAGCGAACCGACGACCGTCGTCGTGTTCTGATATTCGTGTTGGCCTAAAACATCTAATCGCAGATACAAAAAAACCAGCAAATTGCTGGTTCTTGAGTTGGTTGCGGGTGTCCTGATTTATTAGACCACTACAGTATATAGTCTTTTAAAAGACAGGCATCTCGGGAGGCGGCGAACTTCGCCCCCACGGGAAGTCTGTTCGGGTAAACATTACCAAATGGTAACTTGGTTTGATTGTTGATTCGCGCATAATTTACCGACAGACCAGCATAGTCATTGAGGCTTTCATGACAGCGACAAATGCAACATTATTGCGACCTTTCTACATCATCATTTTGCTCCTGAGTATCAGTTACGGCGCGAAAGCGGCAACTACTGTGGGTATAAGCGAGTGGGTGCCACAGGCGAAGCTAGTCGGGCAAGCCAAGATGACTTACCTGTTTTGGGATGTTTATGACGCCAGACTGTATGCAGCAGACGGGAAGTGGCAGGCCAGCGCGCCGTTTGCGCTGGAATTAAGTTACTTGCGTGATTTGAACGGCGAAGCCATTGCCAAACGTTCTGTGGAAGAGATCCGCAAACAAGGCTTTAGCGATGAAGCTGTGTTGGCGAGATGGTACCAGCAACTCAGCGCTTTCCTGCCGGATGTCAAGAAAGGTACACGGCTGACCGGTGTCGTTGACCAGAACAAGCACACCCGCTTTTATCTGGACGGTCAGGCGCTCGCCGAGGTAAACGAGCCGCTGTTTTCCACCTGGTTTTTTAATATCTGGCTCAGTGAGGCGACTTCGGAACCGAAACTACGGTCTCAACTGCTCGGAGAGCAATCATGAAATGGCTGCTCTTGATACCGCTGCTGTTGCTGTCCGGTTGCGGTTTGCGCATTGACGGCCAACAGTATCAGACACAGCAACCGCCCCTCGATTTAGTCAGGTTTTTCTCCGGTGAAGTGAAAGGATGGGGCATAGTGCAAAACCGCAGCGGCAACGTCGTGTCACGGTTTACGGTCACTATCCACGGCGACTACCAAAACGGAGTTTTAACCTTAGATGAAACCTTTGTTTATGGTTTGGGCGATGGTGTGAAACAACGGGTTTGGACGATTCAACCGCAGGGAAGTAAAACCTTCGCCGGCAGCGCCAACGATATCCCTGGTCCTGCGCGCGGACAAAGTTTTGGCAACGCGCTGTATTGGGGTTATCACATGGACTTGCCGGTCGATGGCAGTACATACAATGTTAAATTTGAGGACTGGATGTGGGCATTTGACAGCCAAACGCTGATGAATCGTTCGTATATTCGTAAGTTCGGTATCACCTTTGCTGAAGTGACCATTTTTATGCAGCGACAACATACAAACAATGAAATAACTCGGGTGCCCGCTGCCGACATTACGCCGATTTAATGTTGCGATGGTTATTTATTGCGTATGATTCATGTTAATAGCGCAACAAAGAGATCAAGTGAATGCGGGTATTGGTGGTTGAAGATGACAGTGAAGTGGGCAGTTATATCGTCAAAGGACTGAAAGAATCCGGCCATACCGCCGATTTGGCTGCTGACGGCAAGCAAGGCCTGTTTCTGGCAACCACAGAGCCCTACGATGTGATGATCCTCGACCGGATGCTACCCCATGTAGATGGCATGACCATTATCAATACCTTAAGAGCCTGCAACATTCTGACCCCAGTGCTGTTTTTGTCGGCAAAGAGTAAGGTAGAAGACCGGGTCAGCGGCTTGCGCGCTGGTGCCGACGACTATTTAACCAAGCCTTTTGCTTTTGAAGAACTGCTCGCCAGAGTAGAGATTTTGGCGCAGCGTAAGCATCAGTCGGCGCAGCAAGCCACCACGTTAAGCTGTGCTGATTTATCGGTAGATTTGCTATCGCGTGAGGTGACCCGCGCAGGCCAGCGGATTGAATTGCAAGCCCGCGAGTTTCGTTTGCTGGAATATCTGCTGCGCAATAAAGGCCGGGTGGTGACCCGCACTATGCTGCTGGAAAACGTCTGGGATTATACCTTTGACCCGCAGACCAACCTGATTGATGTGCATATCAGCCGGCTACGGCAAAAAATCGAGAAAAACTTCAACGGCCCGCTGATTGAAACTGTGCGCGGCGCCGGTTACCGGATGCAGGATAAATAATGCGGGCCATTCACCGCTTTACCGCCAGCTCGTCATTTTTTGTCGGCTTATTGTTTAGCTCCATGGTGCTGGTCGGCATTTTTTTCGTGTTTTACTTTGTGGTATTAACCAACAACGACATCTTCTTGCGTGAATCCGAGGCGGCGATTGACGTCAAAATGCAGCAGCTGCAACAACTTGAGAAGTTAGCCGGCATTGATGCTGTCTCTTCACATTTAACCGCATTGCAAGCCGATGACCAGGGCTACCTGTTCGCCATGCGTGCACCTGCCGGGCCAGGGCTGCTGCAACACAATATTCCGTTTTGGCCGTCCTCGATTGAAACGACTTATCCCAACGGCATGATCCTATTTGAGATCCCTAATGCGCTGCTGCAGCACTCCAGCCAGAGTACCCGATGGCGCAGTGAGCATTATGACGTGATGGCGCGGACCTATCAGTTTGCTTCCGGCCACGAACTGTTGGTCGGGCGCAATATTGATGACTTAGAAATTGCGCAATGGGTTGGCAGTACCTTTGGTTGGTTGATGATTGCGCTGTTGCTGTCGATCTCGCTGATTAGCTTTGCCGTAGCTTATTACGTGGTTACCCGGATTAACCGCATCTCTGAAACCGCCGATCGCATTATCAATACTGGCCGTTTGTCCGAACGGCTGCCGGTCGACAACTCCTGGGACGACCTCAGCAAGTTGTCGCTGTCGCTGAACCGGATGTTCGCTGAACTGGAGCAGCAGGTGCATGCCATCAAAACGGTGTCCGACAACATCGCCCACGATTTGCGCACGCCATTAACCCGCATCCGCTCCAAATTAGACCCGGTGCAGCCGGAAACGCTGAAAGAAACGCTAGTCACTGATGTTGATCATTTACTGGCGATGTTTGCCGGCTTGCTGCGCATTGCGGAACTGGAAAACAGCCAGCAACGCAGCGCATTTGCGCTACAGCCGGTCCACGTGATTGTCGAGGATGTGATTGAGCTGTATGCGCCACTTTTTGAAGAACGGCAACAGGACTTCAGCAGCGAGTGCCGTGATCTGATAGCAGTTTGTGATAAAGATCTTATTTTTCAGGCGATTGCCAACGTACTGGATAACGCGGTGAAGTTCACACCGCTGCATGGTTCGATCCATCTGGCGTTACAACAAGATGGCAGCGATTGTGTCATCCGCGTGACGGATTCTGGCCCGGGCATCTCAGCCGCTGACATGGACAAAATCACCCAGCGTTTTTACCGGGCAGAGAGCAGCCGCACCACGCCGGGCTTTGGCCTTGGTATGGCCATGGTCAACGCCATTATGCAGGTGCATCAGGGCGAAGTGCGCTTTGCTAACCAGCCATCGGCTGGCCTTTGTTGCGAACTGCGCTTTCCCATCAATCGCCAGCTTGCCGGATAAAGATCGGCGGGAGTTCAGCCCCTGGGGGTTGCGGCTGCGGAATACCTGCCCGCGCCGCCAAATCGGTTGTCGTCAGCTCTGCTGGTTCAACCGCTCGCTGTAGCGGGTGAGTGCAATCAACAGCGGCATGAGCACTGCCCAATACAGGCCTACAACAACCGCTGTGGTCAGCTGACCTAACGGGAACTCCACAGCACCCAATTTGGCCGCCGCCAAGTAACTGAGTGGCGCCGCCACAATCGACAGTACGGTGAACAACACCGGTTTTTTCATCAGTGGTGCCATGCTGTGACGTAAGGTTGCGGCAAACCCAAGCCAAAGCCCGATTAACCACCCTGGGATCGGCAGCGTTTGCGTACCGGACGCAAAGACGTAAACCCCGGCCATCGCCATGATGCTATCGCAGACAATACCGGCCGCAGCAGCGCTCAGCAGCAAAAATAGCTCTGCGCGCCGGTTTGTACACCAGATCAAGTGCAGTGACAGTAACAGCGCGACGCCGAACAAATACTGATTGGCACCCAACACTGCGATAAACCACAGCAGCTGAAACAGCACGACGTTGTAAAGCACTGAGTAGCGAGGTAACTTCATGCTGACCTGCCTAAATTTCCTGTTGCTTCAAGTGTTTGCATAGACTGCGTTGCCAGGATAATGGCAGCAGTGCCAATAGACGCAATATCCTCGAAAAAACCAGTGGAAAGTAAAAAGCGGCGCCGCGCCGGTTGATACTCGCGAGAATGGCTTGCGCCGCTTGCTCTGCAGTGATTTGCATCGGCATGGCAAAAGTGTTTTTCGCCGTCAGTGGCGTTGTAACAAAACCCGGTGATAGGGTTTTGACGATCACGCCGCGTGAGGCCAGATCAACCGCCAGACTCTGAGCCAGATAGAACAAGGCTGCTTTACTGGCACCATAGGCCTCACTGCGGGTAAACGGCAGTAACCTGGCCAGTGAGTCGACGATTAACAGCTGTTTCCCCGCGCTCAGGTTCGGCAATAAAGCTTCGACGCAGTACACCACAGAGAAAAAATTCGCATCGAAGACCCGTTTAAATGCCTCGCTGTCCCAGCGTTCGACATCAATGTATTCACAGGTGCCGGCATTGAGCAGCACCACATCGACAAGAAGCTTCCCCAGCACTAACTGGCAACTGGTGCGGTCGGTTAAGTCAAACGCCAGGGTGGTGATGTTGGTGCTTTGTTGGGCTAAAGCGTCGAGCCGCTGCTGGTCGCGACCACAGGCATACACCTGCCAGCCCGCCGCCGCTGCCGCCAGCGCTGTGGCTTTACCGATCCCGGAGCTGGCACCGGTGATCAGTATCGTTTTACGGGGAGTGTGGTTCGCCATCTGCGGGGTCCTACTGCGAGAAAAAGATAGCTTCAGTATGACGGGCACGGGCTTAACAGAAAGTGGAGTCTCCATTAAGTTTTCGTCATCTTTCGCCGGGTTGTTTTATTAACTTTTATTAATCTGGCCGTAAGTGGTCAGTAACAAGGCGTGTTCCATAATCAATGGATTGAAGTTTCAGCTGATGGAGAATGGAGCATGCAGAGAAAACAACGGACCAAAACGTCCACCACCATGGCAACCTGGTTACTAACCTGCGCGTTTGCGCTGCCGGTCAGCGCAGTTGCCGCACAGGTTGCCGCGCAGGTCGCCGATGATGGTGCAGTCTCAGTGCAAGTACTAGATGGCAAAACCGCGAGACCTGTGGCAGGCGCGGCGATTAGCTTGCAAAGCCGCGACGGCCAAACCGTCAGTAAAACTACCGATGAGCAGGGCCGGGTGAAGATTGACGGCCTGCCAGTCGGTTTGTATGAAGTGCGCGTCAGCGGCCGCAGTTATCAACTCTTTGTCGAACCGACGCTAAGGGTCAGCAAGGACAAAACGACACCCATCGCGGTGGAGTTGCTTAAAACGGAGAGCATCGAGCGCATTCAAGTGACCAGCTCGCAGCGGGCGCTGGACCAAAATGCATCGGCTGGTACCAGCTATTTAACCGGCGATAACCTGACCAGCGCAGTCGGCAGTGGTGGCGACGTGCTGCGGGCGCTGGATGGCTTGCCGGGGTTATTCTCCAGCGGGGAATTTTCCAGCTTTACCGTGCGCGGGCGCGGCCCGAAAGACAACCTGATCCTGGTTGATGAGATCCCGTTTCAGAAAGTGGTGCACTTTGACGACTCTTTTGGTGATTTGGAAGACATCGAAGGCGGCGGGCGTTTTTCGGTGTTTGCGCCTAACGTGATTGGCGGCGCGGAATTTCAGCCCGGCGGCTGGAGCCCGGCTTATGGTGGCGGCGCGGCGTCTTTGTTAAAACTGAATGTCGCGGAAGGTAACAATGACAGTGCCAGCTATTCGACCCGGCTGGATTTATCTGGCCTGGAAGTGGGCTACGATGGCCCGAGCCGCTTGGATGACGATACCTCGCTGCTGTTTTCCGCGCGCCAGCTGGATTTTGGCCGGGTGTTTGAAACGGTCGGCGTGGAGGACATCGGCACGCCAAAACTGACCGATATCATTGTTAAAACCACCACGCAATTAGGGACCGACGGCAAGCTCAATGTGCTGGCGATTTACGCACCGGAAACGTTTGAACGCAATCTTGAAAATGCGCTGGCGTCCGACGAGGATGACCCCGGTAACTGGGAAGATTTAGAGCTGGCCACGTCAGAAGCTGACAATAGTTTACTGGCTGTGAGTTATACCCAGCTGCTTGGCAGCGACTCACAGTGGACCAACCGGGTTTACGTCCGTGATTTCGGCCAAACCACCTCGATTGGCGAAGCGATGCCTTATCTGGTCGCTGCGGGCACTGAAGCTGCCAAGGTGCCGGTGCGGCAGAATATTTTGTCCTCTTCCATAGATGAACGTGAATACGGCTGGCGGTCGGATTTTGTCACTTTCAACGATTTTGGCCAGCTCGATAGTGGCCTGATGCTGCAACGCATTGATGTGGAATACCAGCAACGCCTAAATGACGCGCAGTGGATCCGTTATGTCTATGATCGTGACGACAGCCGGCCTGCCGGCGCCAACTACATCGTGCTCACGCCCAGCAATACCAATAGTTTGTTTAGCAGCAGCGCGACCAATGCATCTGGTTATGTCAATCAAACGGTTGATTTTGGCAACTGGAACTTCCGTGCCGGTGCCAGGCTGGAGCGCGATGGCATCACCGGTGAAAACTTGGTGTCGCCGCGTTTTGGGACGTCTTGGCTGGTGACTGACCGCTTACAAATGACCACCACGGCCGGCATTTATTATCAACCGCCGGCCTTTGACGCTTTAGCGGCGGATAACAGCAACCAAAATCTGAAAAACGAACGCACAGTGCAGCTCAGCGTGGGCTGGAAATATGCGCTCAGCAGCGATATCGAGTTGCTATTTGAACCTTATTATCAGCAATTATCTGATTTGCTGGTCAAGCAGGATGGCGTTGAGCAAACGCTGCGTAACACCGGCGAAGGCTATTCCTGGGGCGTCGATACGGTGGCCACGAAACGCTTCAGTGATGGCTGGTCGATGCAGGCCAATTACAGCTACAACAAATCCCGCGTCAAAGATGCGGCAGATAGCGCGTACTACGTGGCGGATTTTAACCGACCGCATTTTGTCCAGCTCGGCGGGATTTATGAGCTCGATGATCGCTGGAGTTTCTCCGCCCGCTGGAAATGGGCGTCCGGTGCCCCGCGTGATGGCTTTGTTATCAATCAAAACGTGTTACCAACCAGTGGCTTACTGCGTTATTCCAAGGAAATTACCACGCGCAATATCGACCGGTATGACGGTTTTAGCTCGGTGAATTTCCGCGCCGACTATCGCCGCCAATATAGCTGGACTGAGCTGGTGGCCTTTGTCGACATCATCAACTTGCTCGGTTCAGATAACCCCAGCTCCGCTGAGTTTAACGAACGTACGGGCCTTGACGTGGTCGAGGATGGCGAATCGATCATTCTGCTGGGCTTTAAACTGCAGTGGTAACCAGAAACGACTATTTAACCGAAGAGGTCATTATGAAAACAAAATACATGTTATCCGCCATCACTGCGCTGACAGCGCTGCTGGCACAGGCTCAGGCGGCCGAATCCGCCCATTATTACGTCAAACCTTTTACCGGCATCAGCTACATGAACGATGTGACCGGCAAGACGGCAACAGCGCCGGTTGAGGTGGAGCTGGAAAAAGGCTTGGTACTAGGTGGCTCCTTTGGTTATCGCTACAACGCGAACATTGCCGCCGAGGTGGTATGGGAATATCGCAGCAATGACAGTGAAACCATGGTGGGTAAAGAGTTTTACCCGGACGGCAATTATGCCTCGAACACCATTTACTTAAACGGTCTTTATTATTTCGAACCATGGGGCAGCCTGACGCCTTATGTCGGGGTTGGGGTTGGCTGGATCCAGGAAATTGATATTGATTTGGAGCGCAATGGCGTCGAAACGTCTTACTCCAACAGCGGTAATTTCAGCTATCAGGGCTTTGCCGGTGTGGAATACAAACTGTCTAACAATTGGTCTGTCCATACAGAGTTACGCCATAGCGGTGGTAAATCCGGCACGCTGGAAGACGAAAAAACCAAAGCGCAGTTTACCAGCCTGAATTACAAGCCATTTACCTGGCAGCTTGGTGCAACTTACCGCTTCTAACCAAAGGCTCTGGCTGTTTTGCTGCATTTGTGCTCGATATCACTTTAAAAGAGCTGCATATGCAGCTCTTTTTCTTGAAGCAAGCATTATTACAATGCTGCGGCAACCGGTGCTAATCTCACCCGTGTCGAAAGTGCATGCAGCGCGATGGCATGTAACAACGGCGATACTGTCGTAGTGGCATCTGTTAACACCGTAACTGATTTGTAGTTGTCCGTTGAGAGTGACAGAGCTGTATGTGTCACACAATTTTGCGTCATCATGCCGCAGAGAATGAGGTCGGTAACCTCCAACTGCGCTAATGTATCTGCAAGGTTTGTTTGGACAAAGCTGTCGGCATAGTGCTTGATAACAATAGGCGCTGTTGGCGCTAGCTGTAAAATTCGTGGATGAATGTCAGCACCCTCGGTCCCTGGATTAAAAAACGGAGCGACACCTGCGTTGGCATCAGCAATGTGCTGCACGATGACCACCGGCATGTTAGCACTTTGTGCTTTTTGAATTGCCAATTCAATCGCAGTTAAGGTGTTGTCAGTATCTGCCAGCGGAAAGGCGCCAGCCGGAAAATAGTCGTTTTGAACATCAATGATGAGTAAAGCGGATTTTTGCATCTGAGCCTCCTGTGTTAGAGGCGTCATTATCTGCTCTACGCCCGCTTGCGACCTTTGGCCCAAATAACTAACATCGTTAATATCGGGCCATTCTGAGTTATGTTATGCATCCTCAACCGCTACAAGTCGCTATTGTTGCTTTTCAGGGGATCAGTCCATTTCACTTGGCTGTACCATCGGTAGTGTTTGCTGAGGGGCCTCATAATAAATCGCTCTTTGAGGTATCGATTTGCAGTGCAGAACCACAACCGCTTACTTGTAGCCTTGGTTATCAGCTCAGCGGCTTCGCTGACTTAACGCCATTACAATCAGCCGATGTGATTGTGATCCCTAGTTGGCGCTCACCTGATGAACACCCCCCTGAGGTATTGCTTGATATCCTGCGGCAACGAGCCAAGCAAGGTGCAACAATTGTCGGGCTTTGTCTCGGCGCTTTTGTGTTGGCTGCGGCTGGTTTGTTGGATGAAAAACAAGCAACCACCCATTGGGAGTGTGCTGATGAACTGCAGCGATTGTATCCCGAGGTACAGGTTATGGCTGATTTGCTCTATGTCGAAAGTGGTAGGGTTTTGACATCGGCTGGAACGGCAGCTGGGCTTGATGCATGTTTGGCTTTTGTCCGTAGCAGGCTCGGTGCTTCATCTGCCAATCAAATCGCCAGGCGTTTAGTGATCCCGCCCCATCGGGATGGTGGGCAAGCGCAATACATTGAGCACCCTCTGCCGCAAACCACCGGCCATGACAGACTCAGTTTACTTTTGCAGACAGTGCGTGGCCAGCTTGAAAAACCGCATACGCTGGATTCACTGGCATCAGCAGTGGCGATGAGTCGGCGCAGTTTCACCCGGCAGTTTCGGCAGTTAACCGGAACTACCGTTACCCATTGGCTAATCGCTGAGCGACTTAACCTGGCGCAACAGTTGTTAGAACATACAGTGCAGCCGATTGAGCGTGTGGCGGAGCTGACCGGCTTTGGCAGTGTGGAAAGCCTACGGCATCATTTCCGCTCGCGCTTTAAAACCTCACCGCAGCAATGGCGGCGCGTATTCACCAGTACTAGCTCCAGCACTATGCCGGTTTAAATTGGCATGCATCATCATCATGTCTTTGGCAAAGGCGATCCGTGCTTGTTTGAGGGCACCTTTGCGCCAAACCAGGTAGATGTGGTTTTCAGGACCGGCCGCACCGACTTGCACCAGATGTGGAAAGCGCAGTTTGTCCCGGTATAGATAATCTGGTAGTACCGAATAACCAACTCCTGCATTCACAACAGCGGCGATAGCACGAATATCCGGGATCACTGCAGCGACGGTCGATTTACAGGGCTGATTATAAATCAGCTCAAAGTAGCGCCGGATCAAAGGTAAATCGTGATCGTAACTCACCACTGGTAATTGACAGAGTTGCTGGTAATCAATGGCTGCGGCATCAAACTGTGTTGCCATCTGCTGATGCATCACCAGTAACAAGGTTTCTGAATCGATAATTTGATAGTCGTAACCGGCCGGATCGGGCAGCGAGGCGGTAATAGCTAAATCGGCGACACCGGATTGCAATAACTCGTAGATGCGGTTTTTGTTACCCACATGCACCACCAGATTCACTTCGCCACTTTTTAGCAAATTGGCAAATTGCGGTCCTGCCATAAAACTTAAATACTCGGCAGGGCCTGCCACATTCAGTGTGCCAAACACGGCCTGACTGCGACTGCGCACAGACTCAATACGTTGTTCAATCTGGTCAATATGCCCTGCGACTTGCAACATCAGATCATTGGCCAGTGGTGTCGGTTCCACCCCACGGGCTTTGCGCACGAACAAGGTTTTACCCATCAGCGACTCAATAACCTGAATATGTGCCGTCACGGCCGGTTGCGACATGCCAAGCGTCACAGCCGCTTTGGTGATATTGCCGCAGCGATACACCTCGACAAAGGTTTTGAGTTGGGTGAGATACGACATTGGGATTGCCTTTTAATGAGCCATCAAAAATCTGATGCCTGTCCTGAGAAATTCTGCGTTCTACAGCATTAATTTTGACATTAGCATAGTTATGTGTCCAAAAAAACTGATGGAGTTATCATGAAACAATCAATTGTTGCCGTATTAATTGGAACTGCCGGTTTGATGTCCTTGCCTGGTTTAGCCGCTGAAAAGGGACAAATATTAGTGCTGTTGTCCAGTGAAACCACATTACCGCTACAAAATGGCAAGACGACCGAAGTCGGTTACTACCTGAACGAATTTGGGGTGCCGGCAAAGGCCTTAGTGGATGCTGGGTATGAGCTGGTGTTGGCGACGCCAAAAGGTAACGCACCGAAGGTCGATAAAAATTCAGTCTCGCCGCAATATTTTGGTGGTCAGGCGTCGGAAATGGCAAAGGTACAAGCCTTTGTTGCAAAGTTACCAGGTATCAATGACACCTTGTCACTGGATGAAGTATTAACAAGTGGTCTTGACTCCTACAAAGCAGTGTTTATTCCCGGCGGTCACGCACCGCTGATTGATTTAGCCAACAACCCGAAAGTTGGTGAAATCCTCAAACATTTCAACAAGCAAGGTAAACCTACAGCCGCAATTTGCCACGGTCCAATTACCCTGTTGGCCGCTCAGCAAAACCCTATGGCGTACCAGCAAAGTTGGGTCAATGGCAAGCCGGTTGCTGCGGATGGCTGGATCTATGCCGGTTACAAGATGACGATTTTTTCCAATAGTGAAGAGGCCGTTTTTGAGCAATCACTCAATGGCGAAAAGTTGACTTATTACCCAGCCAAAGCCATGTCATTTGCCGGTGGTGCTATGCAGTTTTCCGCTGATTGGCAATCCAACGTCGTGGTTGACCGCGAACTCATTACCGGACAAAACCCGTTCTCAGACAAAGCTCTGGCAGCTGCATTATTGCAAAAACTGGCTGAAAAACGATAAGGCAAGCTTGGATGAAACCACCGATCCGCTGGCGACAATGGCTGTATGTCACAAGCAGTATTTATCCGATTAGCACGCTGACGTCAGCTTTACTGATGTCGGTCGCACCGGCGATGGCATCGCATTGGTATGGCCGACTGGCCGTTACAGCGGTGTCGGTGGCGCTACTGATTTATGGCGTATTCCCTTGGGTTACGCCAAAGATCCAACGCTGGCTGGTCGGGCAAAAGCCTTAAGGACAAAACCATGAGTGAATTATTCCAATCGTTCCAACTCGGAACCATGACGCTTGCCAATCGCATTGTCATGGCGCCGATGACACGGGCACGTAGCCCGCTTGGGATCCCAAACCTTTTGAATGCCGAATACTATCAACAGCGTGCAACGGCTGGTTTGATAGTATCTGAGGGCATTCCTATCAGTCATGAAGCCCAAGGGTTTGCATTGATCCCTGGCCTTTGGAGCTACGAGCAGTTACAGGGCTGGCGCGATGTGACCCGCCATGTTCATCAAGCCGGCGGCCGAATATTCGCACAGCTTTGGCATGTTGGACGCTTATCACACCATACGTTGCAGCCTTATGGTCGGGCGCCGGTCAGTGCGTCCGCTGTCACTGCGAGCCCACTTTATGCTAAATCGTTCACCTACGGCTCCGATGGTGAATTGGCATTATTGCCGCCTGATGCACCCCGGGCACTCGAGATGCATGAAATCGCAGAACTGATCAAAGACTATACCGACGCAGCCAGGTTTGCCATGGATGCCGGCTTTGACGGGGTCGAGATCCACGCAGCGAATGGCTATTTGCTGGAGCAGTTTTTAAACCCTCATACCAATCAACGCACTGATATCTACGGTGGCACTATCCGCAATCGTGCGCGGCTGATCATCGAAATCATCAGCGATGTTGCTGCGGCGATTGGCAGTGCAAGAACCGCGATCCGGTTATCACCCGGTAGTCAGGTATTCGATATGCCGTTTTATCCAGAGTGGCAGCAAACCTATCAGCAACTAGTCGCTGAGTTGGCGCATTTCAAGCTTGCCTATCTGCACCTGAACGATGAACGACGTGATGGTGCAGCGGTGTTGTCCGACAGCTATCTGGCGAGCTTAAAGTACCACTTTCAAGGGCCGGTGATTTTAGCCGGCGGTATGACAAAGGTGAAGGCCGAACAATTGATTAGTCAGCAAGTGATTGATTTAGCAGCTTTTGGTAAACCTTTTATCGCCAATCCTGATCTCGTAGCCCGCCTGCAACAGGATCTGCCCTTAACCACACCAAATACATCAACTTTTTATGGTGGTATGGCCGAAGGCTATACCGATTATCCGGTATTAAATGAGAAAACCTATGCTTAATTTTACCTACAAAAACCAAACCGAAATCTTGTTTGGTAAAGGCCAGGTGGCCGCGATATCACAACGGATCCCAACCTCAGCGCGCATTTTAATGCTTTATGGTGGCGGCTCGATTAAAAGCAACGGCGTTTATCAACAGGTGCAACAGGCCTTATCGCAACATCAAGTCTGGGAGTTTGGCGGTGTAGAGCCCAACCCCAGTTATGAAACTCTGATGCAGGCTGTTGCACTTGGCCGTGAACAACACATCGACTTTATTCTGGCTGTCGGTGGTGGCAGTGCGATTGATGGCGCAAAATTTATTGCCGCCGCACTGCATTTTTCCGGCGACCCATGGGACATCTTAATCGCAAAAGCGAAGTTTACTCAGGTGATCCCGATTGGCGCTGTGTTAACACTCCCGGCAACAGGCTCTGAAAGTAACGGCAATTCCGTGGTCACTAAGAAAGCAACTGCACAAAAACGCTCGTTTTCATCGACTTTAGTACAGCCTCAGTTTGCAGTACTCGACCCAGAATTTACGTACAGCTTGCCTAAACGGCAAATCAGCAATGGCATTGTCGATGCTTTTGTCCATGTGATGGAACAATACCTGACTTACCCGGTGCATGCGGAGATCCAGGATCGTTTTGCCGAAAGTATTTTACAAACCTTGCTAGACGTTGGGCCTAAAGCATTAAAACAGCCTGAAAATTACCAACACCGGGCCAATCTGATGTGGGCGGCGAGCATGGCTTTAAACGGTCTGATTGGGGCTGGGGTGCCGCAGGATTGGTCCACTCATATGATTGGACACGAACTGACCGCGTTGTATGGTCTTGATCATGCGCAGACGCTGGCCATTGTGTTGCCAGCCTTGATGTTTGTGCAACGTCATCAGAAGCATGCCAAGTTAGTGCAACTGGGTCGACGCGTGTTTGCTATTCACGACCAAAACGAAGACGTTGTGATCGACCAAACCATCAAAGCAGTGCAGGACTTCTTTGAAACTGTCGGCGTGAAAACCCGCTTGTCTGACTACCAACTGGATGGACAGGTTGTACAGAACGTCGTTAACAATCTTGAACGCAACGGCATGACTGCATTGGGTGAACGTAACGATATCGACCTGAAAAAAGCTGCAGCGATTTTACGGTTAGCACTGTAGGACTTGGAGGAATCGTCATGTTATATCGTGCCTGGACTTTTAACGCCTCAACCACAGAGCCGACTGAGTTAATACAGCACCACTTAACGGTAAAAGCGCTTGGCGACTACGAGCTATTAGTTGAAAACCATGCGATTGCGCTTAATCCGGTTGATTGGAAAATTATCCGGCCCGGTTTTTTAGAGGGTTCGGCTGTGCAAGTCGCCGGCGTTGATGGCGCTGGTATCGTGCTTGCGGCAGGTAAACTTGCGAAGACGGCGGTCGGCAGCCGTATCGCATATCATCAATCCATTCGTGGCAATGGCTCTTATGGTGAGATGGCAATTGTCGACAGCCGGCTCAGTTGGCCAGTTCCTGCGCATATCAGATTCAGCGATGCCGCCGCGCTGGTATGCCCTGGGCTTACTGCATTGCAAAGCCTGCAAAAATTGCCGTCCATGCAACAGCAATGTGTGCTTGTGCATGGTGCAGGCACTTTGGTAGGTACTTTGCTGGTGCAGTTATTAGCTGCGGCGGGAGCTCGGGTGATTGCGGTTGCCTCCAGCAGACATCAGGAGCACCTGCTTAAACTTGGTGCCCTTGGCGTGGTCAATTATCAGCAACAACAGGTACTGGCCGACACTCAAGCACTATTGGGCGAACACAAACTGACTGCGTTATTCGATTGCATTGATGCGGAAAAGGTGGCTGCGTTTTACCCACTGTTGGATGTGAACTCACATGTCATTACGATACAAGGCAGACTGACGAACAACCCGTTCCCGGCATTTGACAAAGCCATATCGCTACACGAAGTCGCTCTAAACACATTACATCGTTATCCGTCGGCCGGGCAAATAACGGCGCTGCAGACTGAATTTGCAAAGCTGTTGCAATGCGGCGTATCGACGGTAGAACCAAGACTGCAAACCATTAGCTTTGCAGAGATCCCGCAATCTTTGCAAAAGCTCAAACAGGGGCAATACGCCAAATACGTGGCGATATTGAAGGCTGAACAATGAAAACATCAATTATTCTACGGGTGACTGTCCGTTGTAAGCCCGGTCAGGGCAAACCTGTCTACGAGTCGTTGCTGCAATGTCAAACCCATTCGCTGCAAGAGCCTGGCTGTCTTGAATACGATTTGTATCGCGACTTTTATCAACCTGACCAGCTCTACTTATTTGAAGAATGGCAGAGCCATGCTGCGTTAGCGCTGCATCGGGAAACCAGCCACTACCTGCAAATGAAACTGGATACAGCAGAGTTGGTTGATGCTGTTGAGATTGTTGAACATCAAAAAGTGTTATCAGGAGTATAACGATGGACATGCCAAACATAGGAATGGGTACGTTTCGACTCAAAGATGAGGTGGCTTATCAGTCGGTGCTGACTGCGCTGGAGCTTGGTTACCGTCATATTGATACTGCGCAAATCTATGGCAATGAAGCACAGGTTGGCCAAGCGTTGTCAGACAGCGGTATCACTAGGGATCAGGTGTTCTTAACCACCAAAATTTGGCGGGACAACTTAGACAAAACCAAATTTTTGGATAGCCTGCGGTCTAGCTTGGAACAGCTGCAAACCGAATACGTAGATTTATTACTGATCCACTGGCCGGTTGATAGCCCAGAATTATCGTTGGAACAGAGCCTTACAGAGCTTAAATATGCTCAGGAGCTTGGTTTTGCCAAACGTATCGGCGTGTCTAATTTCACCATTGCCCAGCTGGAGCGGGCGATTAGTGTATTAGACTCAGGGAGCATTTTCACCAATCAAATTGAAGTGCATCCATATCTGCAGAATCAAAAACTACGGCAGTTTATGCAAAGCCAGGGCATTCGCCCTACGGCGTATATGCCACTGGCGGTTGGAAAAGTGTTGGAGGAAGCCGCATTGGTGACGATGGCGGATAAATATCAGGTCACGGTGCCGCAATTGGTCCTGGCGTGGGTGATTCAACAAGGCATGGATACAATCCCCATGTCGACCAAACGGCAGAATTTGCTGAGTAATTTGCAAACGCCTGCGCTGAATTTGACAGCGGCAGATCTCGCAGTTTTTGCCGGCCTTGAACAAGGGCTACGCTTGGCTAACCCATCCTTTGCTCCCCAATGGGATTAACGGGTTTTACCTGACACACCCCCCTCAGTTAGGTCAAAGATAAACGGTGGCTTCGTAAGGTTAGGGGCCGCCGTTACTTATCGTTCGCTTTTACTATGATCATGGTTCGATCCGATTTGTGCCACTCTCCGACGTTGCTTTTGCTGCACTCGTCGAATTTGGCAAATCAGCGCGTCGTGTTGCTGGATGCTTTACGGACCGGGCACTGAAAGAGCACTTTGGCCAAAAATCAAATTGGCAAACCGCAGCATTAGATGCACCGTTTCTTAGCGTCATCAAAAACGGTAGCGCGCGAGCGATTAGCTCAGAAGATTTAGTTCGTTATCTCGCTGCGGAACATCTCATTTTACCGCTTAATTTTTTACCGCCATCGTCTGTTTTCCAGGCTGTCTGAGTTTGATGGCGGTGGTCGTATCAACTGGCTCATTGGCCATATAGGTGCAGGTGAGCATCCACTTCACTTTGCATCGAGTTTGTGTCTGTCAGATATCAGCCGTTGCAATACGCTGCTCAATCAAGCAATCGAACCGTTGGCTATCGAGGTGTTCAAAAGTGATTCACAATGAGGCTTGCCGGCATATCTATTGACGAAAACAAGTGAAGGGTAGTTACCACCATCCCTGCAGGTAAAAAGGATGGCGTTTAGAGAACGTCTTGGTTGGGCCCGGGATTTGTTTACCAAATTCAGTAAAACGCTCGCTGAAGGTGAAACCATTCTCGATAAAACCGACGCGTTTATTAACTTTGCCATCGAGCAAGCCCTAAAGCTCGCTCATCGCGAAGATTCCGCGGCGTGCATGCAATTGATTAATCGAAAACTGGAGCGCTATCAAAACGATGGCGACGAGCCGGCAGAGCAAACCTGGCGGATGCCGCTTTATGAACCACAGACCGCATTAGATGTCCGTTACTTTAGCGAAAGTCGCAGGGTGTTAGCGCTTCGACGTTTTGTCTCAAAACGCATCGTTACATTGTCCGAAGGACTCAAACTAGAGCATGCGCTTTATGAAATCGTGCTCAGTACGATGGTACAAAGTGCACAGCATATGGAGGACACTAATTTTGTTGTGGCACTACAACGCAATCGCTCCACGCTCCTCGGGCTTTATAGTTCTTCGAGTGATTAATTGTTACATTTGCTCAGTGTTACTTATGTTCGGCCTCGCTCGACCGAAACGTTCCGGCTAGATCACTAGTAGGCGCTCCAATCAAAGGGAATTGCTAAGCCTATATCGCCATGAAATTTGGATGCAGCGATAGCAAATTCGATTCGCCGTGTCACAGCTTTAAGTTCAGCAACACTGTCAATTCAGTTTCTCGACATACCTTCGCAGAATGGTCAGTATTTTGTGTCGCTATCTTCAGATTTTGTCACAGAAACCCGAATGTGTTGGAACAAAAAAACTTGCAGCTCCAGCGACTAAATCATTCATTTTAAATCTGAATTTATTCTATTTTTCGCAATATGTGAATAACCATTAAGGTCAATTAATGACTGTTTTGGTCACAGAAATCTGTGACACGCTTTTGTGCTGGGGGTATTCGACCCAAGGTCAAAATAATTTTTTAGGAACAGAAAAATTGTGGAAATTGCAAATGGAAAAATTTTTTGGTCACAGATAGGTTACAGAGTGGCGATTTTAGAAGCAAAAAATCACCAATAAAGGGAACTCTATATTTTTCAATGAATTAAAAAGGTGTAAAGTTGGTTGCGGGAGCCGCCGGGGTTTTGGAGAGCGAACCGACGACCGTTGTCGGGTTCTTTTACCTATCTTGCAGCAAAACACTAAATCGCAGATCTTCGGGTTATGAGTGCAACAATTATATTAAATTGCAATGTGCGTCGTCTGCATATTTGAAATATGAAAAAGCGAATATCACTAATATACAATGGGTTAAATCTGAATGTGTGTGACTCGATAAAAAGCAGGCTTTCGCGATAACCCACATTTATGTGTCACACATTTATTGATTTACGCACAATAAATGTCACAGCCGTTTTTCCACACCTTTTCCAAAAACGACCTTGAGCTAGGTTTTCGTCCCTTCAACTGTCCTTAATCACCCTAAAAAACGGCAATTACTCACCTCACTTTTATCATTTTCCGATTTGTGGCGTGAATTTCACTCTGCGGTAGCCTGCTGACGATGTGGCAGTCGCTTGCCACATGGCGTCACGTTAATCATTGTTTTAATTATCAATTTTACCTACTGCAAGGTTTGTAGCGTGAATTTGAAAACGGGTTAACGTGATTTCTGTGTCGCAGCATGGCGGCATAAACAGAGGAAATGACAATGACTCGAACTTACTTAACGACAGAGCAACTCGCAGCGCGCATTCACTATGATGCTCGCTCCATTCGCAATGTACTACTGGACGCCTATCTGTTTGAAGGTCGCCATTACATTCGTCCTTTTGGTCGGCGTAAATTGCTGTTTATCTGGGAAGCGATTGAAGCAGACTGGCTAAGCTCAACCCACGATAGCATCGCCATGATGACAGAGCCTGCGGAGGTCTGTCATGGGTAAAGTCTCCGTTCGTTCGGAAACCGGGCGGCTCTATTTTGATTTCCAGTTTCAAGGTCAGCGGTGCAGGGAACAAACCACCTTGCTCGACAATAAAGGCAACCGGAAGCTGCTGGAAAAACAGCTGCAACTCATTGAAGCGGAAATCCACGCCAACAACTTCAATTACGCGAAGCATTTTCCTGACAGTCCTTTTGTTAAACGCCTGAACGAGCAGCAACAGGAATTATTGTTGTTGCAAGCCCAAGCCAGCAACACACCATTGTTTACCGTCTTTGTGGAGGAGTGGTATGCCGAAAGTGTTGTGTTGTGGCGGCCGTCGTATCGGACCACCGTTCGGGGCTTAATCGATAAGTACTACGTGCAGGCATTTGCGGGTAAAAAAGTCGACGAGATCACCTATGCAGATCTACTGAAGTTTCGGGCAGCACTCGCCAAAGTACCTGGCCGAACCAACAAAGAAACCCTGACGAACAATCGAATTAACAAAATCATGTGTCCGTTAAGGCGGATCTTTGATGAGGCCGCTGACCGGTTTAACTTTAACACCCCTTATACGCGGATTAAACCTCTCAAAGTGCCTAAATCAGATGTTCAACCGCTGTCGCTGGAAGAGGTGAACCTGATTTTGAACAAGGTTCGGACGGATTATCGCAACTACTACATTGTTCGCTTTTTTACCGGCATGCGCACCGGGGAAATTGACGGCTTGAAATGGGATTACGTTGATTTCAACCGCGGCGTGATTATGGTGCGCGAAACCATTGTCGCGGGCCAAGAAGATTACACCAAAAACGACCATTCGCAGCGTGATATCAAGATGATCGGGCCCGTGGTAGAAGCCCTGCGTCGGCAATATCGCGCAACCGGTCGCTACTCAAATTATGTGTTTTGTAATCGGGATGGTAAGCCGCTTGATCACAACAATGTCACCAAACGCATCTGGTATCCAATGCTGACGCGTTTAGGACTGGGGAAACGCCGGCCTTACCAAACTCGTCATACCGCCGCGACTTTGTGGTTAGCCGCCGGGGAGTCGCCTGAGTGGATCGCCAAGCAAATGGGGCATTCCACGACTGAAATGCTGTTTAAAACCTATTCGCGTTTTGTCCCCAACTTAACGCGCCATGACGGCTCTGCCTTTGAAAAGTTACTGACAACAACTCTTGGCCCATCACTGTAAACGGGAGACGAAGATGATCATTGAACATAGCAAAGCATTTCGTTCCTTCATGGCAAACAAGGACCTGGATAGAAAAGCCGGTCTATACGCTGATTCGCTGATGTTGGTTATGCAGATTAAACCGCATCAAAAAGGGCTCGTGCAGATTGTTGGCAAAGCAGGGGACAAAAACAATCTGGATGCGATTAAGTCCTGGGTTAAAAGCCAACTGTGCTGCGAAAGCGAGAAGGGAGAAGACAACCTCGAAACCCTGCGGAATAAGTTACAGCGATGCTTGGAAGATGCAGCCGACTAGTTTTTACGATCGATTTTTTAAGCAACAAACCACAACCTATAAATGAAGGATACTCTAATGACCATCCAAACAATGAGCCTCATCATCGTGTTTTTTGGCGTACTCGCCATCGCTTCGATTCTGTTAGCTGCGTACTTTGCCGCTGCCTGGAAGGACGAAAAACGAAAAAACATGAAGCGAAAAAAACGATAAGGGTGAAGAATCGAAGCGAAGGGATTCGCTTCAGGTTCAGCTGAAAAGCGTTTTGATTTCATGATTGCCCGTTCGTTGGTTTTAATCATTCCCAATTTCATCGTTGTCTATTTTATTGGGCGAACTTTTGTACAAATAAACCTTCGCACATTCCATCAAAGTTATATCGTGTAGTCTTAAAACTGGAGCGATCGATCCTTGATCATCACGTTGATAGCCTCCGGCGATATTCCATACCAGAGGGATCCCTTGCTTAGCGCATTCCTCGAAAACAATTCGGTCTCTTGTTCTGAGTTGTTCGGTAGTCAGAAACCCGCCTAGTGGGTCGTCAATATGTGGATCTGCGCTGGCTTGGAAAATAATCAAATCGCAATGTTGCATGCTCGTAATAACTTCAGGCAGTTGAATCAGGTAACTATCTGCATTTTCTGGGACAGGGGACACGGCATAGCCCAAGCTATGGTGCACAATCCACTCTTGCAGTTTTAATGTTTCGATGATTTCCTGGCTGCCATCGCCTTCATGAACATCTAAATCTAAGATCCCGATTGTTTTGACTAATCCTTGCTGCTTCAGTAAGAGAGCGGTGACTAATAAACCATTAAAAGTACAATAGCCGTATGAATTAGCAAACCCGGCGTGATGAAAACCTGAGACTGGAGCGATCGCCACTTGTTTGTTAACAAGCGCATGTTTAGAAGCCGCAAACAAAGCACCTACGGTATAGCGACAACTTTGGGCAACGGCGATTTCATTATTTCGAAAGCCGTTTTTTATAGCACCTGAAAAAACACCATCAACATAACTCGGGGCATGAGCCAACTCTATATTTTCTTTTGTTACAGGCTCAAACGATTCTATTGTGAATGGAATATTTAATTCTTGCCAAGAGGCTACCACCTCCGCTGGCTTCCCAGCGCTTGGAGAGAAGCTTTGCACTTGACTGACGACGTTGTCGCAATAAAAAACTGGTAATGCTTTCATCTGATAGCTCCTTGGATTAATCGCGTTTAGGCTGAACTAAATTTGCAAGTGCATTACCGGAAGCAATGATTTGGCCAGTCCTGAGTTCGGCAGTAATATTTGGAATTGCATAATAACGACCTAAGATTCCATTTTCATACGTGCTGATTAGTTGGTTATCGCCTCCTTCATCATCGATGATTGCGTAGATCAAACCCGATGCACCCCGTAGATATTGACTGGCCAGAACACTTTTCCTCGTTGAAGTCGGTAGTAGGCCTAGTTCTGTCTTGGTGAACGTTTAGCAAGCATAAACTCCCTGAGCGTCAACTCCTGACTCTGTAATTGCAGAGTCTTGCTTGAGCAATTATTCATAGGATGACTGAAATTACGCGCTCATGCTCTAGGGATGCATATCGGTTAAGTAATTGACTTTAATACAGTATTTGCTACATGATGTGATTGAGTTTTGGCTGTTCTGAATGCTTCTACTGACATCCATTCATCAATGAAATGTTCGTTAGATTCGTAAACCAAAAATTATCGTTGGCGCTTCAAGTTTTATGACCATGCATACACTGTGGCAGCTTGAAATTGCAGCGCTCAAGGGAATCATTACCACTCTTTATATGGAGACAAGGATGTCAAACGACTTAAATAAAAACGACGTACAAAAACTCATCTTATCGCTTCTCAAACCAGATCCCAGAAAAGCCAAGAGTGCTGCCGAACTCGTCAAGTTGATTGACGTGTCTCGCTTACATAAATTCTCAAAAAAAGACCAAAAGCAAGAAGATGATGTGCTTGAGAAACAGGCGCAGCGTCGTGTTTTACGTATCCTTGATGACATGATCGATAAACTGATTTATGGCGTCGAGGAATTACCAACCAAACCACGCACCTTTTATTTAAAAAACCAAACCGACTACAGTAGCTTGTTGCAAATATTGTATGGACTCAACAGCAATATTGTCATGCATTTACCTGCTGAGGAGCGGAGTGAGATTGAGCTTCTTGATAGCCGTCAGATGCCCAATTCGGTTGCACTGTGGCAACAGAAAATTTATGTAGGTCGCAGTGGTTTTTGTCATCGTGCGGAGGCAGATCCTGAAATCATTCGTGTTATTTATAAGGCCGTAGAGTCTGAGCAATTTGTCGAGTTTGATTACCAAACCTCAACTGGCAAAAGATCGACTTTAGAAGCATTCCCTTGGGGCATCTTACTGAAAGGGGACAGCTGTTATTTAGTCGCCAATCCTCATGATAGTGGCAAACCATGGCCAGTTACTTATGCACTACATCGAGTTAAAAATCCTAAATTCACTAATCGCTTGACCGAGAATGCGCCTGGTAGGCCGCAAGACAAAAATCATTTCCAACAGTTTTGTAAAGAGCGGCAGCTTGATCTTTTTGCCAATGAAGACGATGCAGAAATTCAACTGCAATTGCGCTTTATCAATGGCAAGGGGCGCTCGTTACACGAAACAGTTCTGGCTGCTGACCAGCAAATCGTACCCATCAATTCCAAAGAATTCAGGCTAAAAGCTACAGTCAAGAACTGCTTCGAACTGCACCGATTTATTCTTGGTTATGGTGCTGATGTGGAAGTGGAGTCTCCGCTTAGACTCAGAGAGCTCATCGCTGAAAAGTTAAAAGCAGCTGCCACAATTTACTGATATTAAGAGCTTATGCGAGCGTCAGGAATTGACGCTTGATGCCAGTATACTAAGGACAACCCCATCGAAACGACAAAAACTCCCCTTTTTCTTAGCAAGGGAATCAGGAGTTTTGGGCCGTGCGTGGTGATTCATGAACTCATAAGGATGCAATATGGCTCTTCATAACGATATTTTTAAAGATATTCAAGCCAATAAAGTTAACGAAACTTTTAGCCCAAGTGATTTAAAACATACACCACTGTCAGATGGCCGTTTTTTGGTAGGGGGTAATCCTTATGCAGAATCATCAATTAATACAGCCCCAGCAAATTTAGCGATCCATGCTTACGATACTGAGGTTGGCAATCATGTGAAGAAAGGCAGTAAACCACAATATGTTGCAGTAAAGCGCGGAAAATATCGTCTTCATTGCGCAGAGAGTCAATTAGTTAGCCCTATCATGTCTGACGATGAAGTAACTGGAGATGATATTATTTCTTCAACAGCTGATGAGCAGTACAGTTTTTCAGGTTGTACCTCAGTTGCCGATTACCTAGTAAAATATTTGGCTGAGCAGCCATTCCAGCTTTTCTTTAAAAAGCAACGAGCTAAACATCCGTTAAAACCCGCTGTTGGTATCAGAGCCCGTTTAAAGGCGTATTTCTGGCCAAACCTTGCCAACGATTGGTTTTATACCTCACAGATCATCCAAGATATTGTGGCTCGGTTTAAAGCCATCGAACAACAGCAACATAAATACGACTGCGCCGAAAATTTACTAAAACTGTTTGCTGAAATTTGCCAATGGGGTGGCGTCCGATTACCGACTATAAGTGCTGAACAACTTAAGTTCGAGGTGTTTTCAGTGCTCGCGAGCCTCGACAAAGGCGAGGTGCCTAGCCAACAGTTTCGCTTAAACAGTGCATTCACCAAACTCTACGCAATCGCACGCCCAGAGATATTTGTTATTTTTGACTCACGAGTGGCTGCAGCACTTACTTCAATCATTGATAGCAATTTTCAAGTCCTTGTTCAAATGCCCGAATGGGAACGTTACCAACAGTTGGGTTTTGTAAATGGGCGTGGGGGCAGCCGACCAAGGCTTTTAAGCAATCCTTGGCCAAGTGGCTATCAGAAATGGACTGCGCAAATTGCTGCCAATAGATTGTGTTTGGACATGCTTCAGATCATCAATCAACAACCCACTCTTTATGGCGCATTACAGCCAATAACGTTACGTGAACTTGAAGCTATCCTGTTTATGGAAGGCTATTGATAAATCAAGTATCCGTTTTTAATTTTTAGAATGTTCAACACTGAAAAGGAACTTTGGTATGCGCTATCTCGACACAGAGTCGTTACTAATTTCTTAGTCACCTTTTAGTTAGATAAATTGACTCGAAGAGAGGTGCCCATGAGCAGTAAACGTTAACCCGAAAATTTCAGAATCGAGGCTGTTACACAGGTCGTTGATCACGGCCATTCAGCCCCTTCACCGGGGCCTTGTTTTAAGCAATGCTTTTGGCGATGTGACCTTTCCCCCAAAGTTAATCAATTTACAAATCAATGATTTAAACGTTTGGTGTTTGATGGCTGTTTCCAAATGTCCGCAATCAAAGCGATAGAGACATTTTTTTGAACAAATTGACTGTTTTTTGGTCCGCAACTCGCTCTTAGCAGTCGGTCAAGTAACTGGATGATTGCTGAAATTGGTGGTTAAGTGAAAGTGCAACGGGTGGTAGGCCGTGATTGATCGTGTTGGTAAATTGGGGTGATGTTTTGCAAAATGAATGAAGAGCAAAGACTAGACGTAAAACTAGACCCATTAATGGGCAAGCATGAGGCCTTGTCAAATCTAATATTCGCAGCATCTGAGTGGTATGACTCAATAAAACTCTGTCAGTTGGCTGGTTTTTCACTCACTCACTCATCAGCTCAACCGCACAAATGGAAGAAAGAAGGGAAAATATTTGCATTGCGGCGAGGCAATACCGAATTTTACCCTTCTTATGCTTTTGGCGATGATTTTAGGCCAATTCCTGCAATAAAAAATGTCTTAGGTGTGTTTCGTGACAAGAAATCTGACCTTAAGATTGCCGCCTGGTTTGCGAGTAATAATAGTTGGCTGTGCAATCAGCGCTCTTTGGATTTGATTCTTACAAGTCCTGATGCTGTGATTAAAGCTGCGGAAATCGAAGTCGCGCCAATTGACCATGGTTAATCCATTTCCTCAGTCATCAAGCAACAATCATTAAAATTAAGACTGTTGGTCTACCAGCAAGAACAGGTTTTCATCGCGTCCATCCTCAGATGGTTTGGACCTGTTCAATTTAATGATAGCTGCACTGGTAACGCTCGCTTTAGCTCCATTTATGACAACAAAAGCAAGATCATCCCGACTATCTATGCTGCAGCGTCAGTGAACGCAGTACTTATGGAAAGAACTCAAATGTGGTCAGTGGGAAAGAACAAAGAGGGTTTCAAAACGTCGTGAGGAAAACGATATACATCGTTTCCGTTAAAGAATAAAATTCAAGAGTAGGTTCTGTAACTAATGAGCTTCTGCACTGGGCTTGCCGGATTTATGGTCTTGTGTAGCTTGACAGGTGTTCTAATCCGGATGAACACTGGTAGTGGCAGTGCGACATGCACTGGTTTCCGAACCAAATTGCTAAGGGAACGCTTCGCCTACCGCCTACACAATATTTACAAAGATGCCCGTCAGCATTTCTTAGTGTTTTTGCGGGTTATGGCCTACATCTCATTGATCCCCAATATTGAGTTCCCACAGATTGTTGAGTGGAATCCTAATTGTCGCTGCCATGCTGTTTTGTTCTACCACTAGTGCCGAAAAAGCAGTTTCGTGTCAAAAGCTAACAGAGGCAATGGTAGCTTTCGAATCGCTGCTTTTCACTGAAAGCGGACATTTGTGGGAATATAGAAATAACTTTGCTCGAAAATTTCGAAAGATTCCCGCATCGCCAGAACGTTAAAAAAGCATGCGTTATTCATTTCGTGTTTCTGCTGATTACCAGTGATCAGACTATTAGAATATGGCCAAAATTGGTTCACAACAACATTTGCAACGACTGGTAAGTTAGAGTTGCAATTGGGTTGTAAGTTATGGCCGTATATCGGCTTAGCAAACATTTGAAGTAATCAATTTGCCTCAATAAGCTTTCTTAGATACGGAAGCGGCAAATCAGATTGGTTGCGTTTAGGTATGTTTATACCCTTAACCTTATATCGGTTTGCAATGTTTAACATGAAATCCATACAGTCATTTTCCGATAGCGAATACGATTTTTGGATGGGATGTTTTTCGTCAAATTTGATTCCCAAGACTGCTAATGGCTGTGTTGTGTCTAAGTAAGTTGTTTCAAACTCAGATGCATTCACTTGTACAGTCAAACATTCTTGCTTAATTGCTGTGTAATTCTCATTAACCAATGCACCATTTGCTGGAATTATCCCTTTGTAGCTGAGTATCGCGTCACCCACCGAAAAGACTGTATGACCAATAGCGCGAAATTTTGATTTCCCACCTAACGCCGTTTGAGCAAACACAACGAATGCATGCCCGGGTAGGCCAGTTGTGGCAGGAGACGGACGCGCACAAAAGCTTATTTCCCGAACTCCGCCATCTGAATCCGATTTATTTCGAAGGTTGATAGTTTTACCGATGGCAGATGCACTCATGAGTAAAAAGGCAAATGTGATTAAAACTACTCTCATAAAATTCTCTCCATACCAGTCGTTCGTTGGTCAAATCAGGGTAGTTTGCATAGCCAGGTCACATTTATGTGAGGAGGCATAATTGAAATTTTTTTCGGGATTGTGACATGTGATTCGACTTCAACCGGTTTCGACTGTATAACACACCCACCATCTTTACTGTCTTTCGCGCAACGTTTGTAGAATCTATTGGTCGATTGCTTTGGGCTTTTTTGGAAACCTGTAGCCGATTCACTACTGCCCCCGACCTGGCCTGTTTGACCGTAACCACCAAATAAAAACCGTCCATTTAAATCCGGAGTTTTTACAATAGCTCCATTGCTTGCTAAATGGTCCCTACCATCACATGGTGCCCATCCAATTGGGATATCACCATCAGGGTTTCCTAACCAGGCTATGATTGCATTGGCCGGATAAGTCTCCATGATTGCGTTCTTTAATGTGCGTAAAACGCCTTTATGGACGAAATTACTTCGCAAATACAAGGTTGCTGCGGTTTTGCCAGTGACTAGTAACTCACGCGCTGAAAACGTAACTGTGGATTGAAGTTCAGTTGTGGACAGTCTGAAAACATTGATCGAAGCAGGAATAGTAACTTTCGTATCAGTGGAGTCTTCGTGAGTATCTGTAATCGTTTTTCCGTCTTTGCCGGTGATCCCAAAATTTGATAAGTCTTTAGCGCTGACTTCGAGTTCACGAACAGTCTTGGTCTCATTGCTATGTTTTTTAATTTTTTCTATAACTTTATCTGCACTGGTTGAAAATCCTATAGACCACATATTTCCCTGTAACTGATCCCACGTGACTTGTTGCCTCTCCATTCGGTCAAGTAATTTGGGGATTACAGACCTAATCTCCTCCCGGATCCGAGCATTTACATCTTCATCCATACCCACGCAATTGACACTGATTTCAGCTTTATTCGAATTTAATAAATCTCCGAGTTGTTCACCGGTTAAAAATACAGAAGTACCAATATTTGATGCAGTTATAGTTTGTTGACTCTGCTTGGCATACTGTGACAGAGAGATTCCAACACTGCATTCGGCGGACCTTCCTGTTTGTGATGATGTTGTATAGTAGGTTCGTAACTGCGATGCTGCAGCAACTATTTCTGGATCTCTGCCTTTACCAATATCAAAGCATGTCTCTAATGAGGCTCCAGAAGTAGCCCCAGAATCCATTGCCCGGGGCTCTACCCAAAAATAAGGTGGTTCAGCGGCATCAACCGGGGCCAAATACATCACAATGTTGGATGCTGGAATTATCGCCGCCTTTTGACCATTCAAGAATTGCTCAAACGAATTCAAATAAGCCTCGGATCTCATCTCGACTGATACACATAATCTCCCATCAGAACTCTTTGCTTTATCAAAAGAAACCACTGCCGCCGGTACAGCAAACTTTACTTGTGAGCCGGTAGCCTGCAGCATCCATCTTGTTTCGCCAAGGTACTCAATTTCGCCCACTAACTGGCCTGAAGGGGGGAGAATATCCGTGACAGAGGCTGCTTGTGAATGTATAGGTAAAGCAAGCATGGACATCACAACACTTAAAAGGTAACACCATCCTGTTAATTTCATTTGTCACGAACCTCCTTTGATGTACCCAAAATTTTTAATGTCTGGGATTGGATTTGTAAAATATGCAAAGTTAAGCGCAGTATTTTTTTATTTCGAATTAAAACGGATATCTATGCGATCAAGTGTTAATAGAACTATTTGGTAGCAAATAATTTAGTCATAACGGTAAAAACTTTAGTAAATGCATATAGAAAGACCGATTTTTCAGATGTATAACTTTTTTGAGCTACAACCTGCACTCAAAAGCAGCTAAGGGATTGGCTGGGATATGTATTTGTTGTACACACCTTGAAGCAGATAGATCTCCCGGTTTCGCTGAACTTCAGTTTAAGACACCTGATCATCACGATTCCATTTCAACATCAAAGGACGCTGGCCATGATCCGGTAAATTGTATCGATCAATCATGTACAGAAATGATCGAGCTATTTCCCCGCGTACCGACTCTCGTGTTTCTACGCCCGAACCGTTTTTTTCGAAATCACATTCCGGCCAGCGCCATTTCTCATCTTCGATTTCTGCAAACGGAGCGTTACCTCGACTGGAATTATATCGTCCGAGCGCTAGCTATAAGTTGTGTAGCCCGGAGCTTGCTTTGTTGTAGATGTCGACCGGGCGAGTATTTCGGTCTTCGCATCCTTGAGCATCCGCAATCCAACTGGCGGGGTATACATGTTCTACGGTAACTTTCTCACCGGCAGGTTTAGGAACGCCGCAATACAAAGTTACATATGAGTGGCCCTAAAGCTTTTTCCAAAATATTTGGTCCCGGACCTTATGATAGGCGCTGTCATCAGCGACTGATCCAATCAAAACGAATAACAACAACATCTTTCTCATTATATTAGTTCCTTTGAGGCATGAACCTAATCAGCAATCCCACTAAATTTTTACATAGAGTTGTCATTTTTCAATGCGCCACCCAAATTTAGTTTGCGGATGAAAGAGGGCAGTTGGTTTCATTTGATCCAGAATGCAAACGGACCCTGATTCTCCCCAAGCCAGCCAAAGTAATCATGGATGACGGGGAGTCTGAATTTATTGACCCAATCACTGAGCGTCTTAAATCAGCTGATTGGTTTGCAGTCAAAAACCTCGATTCGAACAATTCGCATTTTTGTAATATCAGTGGCTGGCATGCGGTTGAAATCATTAGATTTCAGCACTAGTCCCCTTTTCCTGAATCATCGACAGCACTTCGCTGTCATAAACCAGATGCTTGTTTTTCTGGTCAATAATTTTGGCATGCGTTTATGCGACCTGGCACGGCAGACAATCTCATCGAATGATATTGACGCAGCAATTAGTCAAATCATGACAGGGGCTGACGAGTGCGAGTGGGGAAATGCACAATCAGTAAGCTATTAATAAAATTGGTTCTTTCGAAGGACTCCCTCCAGCATATTCACTTAAAAATTTTTGAATTAATACAAAATTCGCCTGTTAACAATACCTCACTTGCTTATCGGGAACCATCGACTACATTAATACTGGCTCAGGTTGTCCTTGACCTACAAAAATGCCAGAAAACTCGATGGATATTTTTTGATACATGGAGGCGTATCGTGATAAAAAAAATCGCTAATTTGTGCATTACCTTCTCTGCACTTTTAACTGCTCAGTCTACTTGGGCTCAAACCAGTGTAGCTGCAGAGAACATAATTGATACTGTTATTTTTTCATACCTTGATGATACTAAAACTACGCAAAATGCAGATGTGACCCTAATACGTGATGAACACGATATTGACCAATGGTATTATGTGCCAAGCCGGCCGATATTGGTAACAACGAAAGTTGGTGATAAATCAGTACCACAGTTTACACTTCTTCGTTATGACTACCCTGACCCAATTAACCCAACGACTATCTTACGGGGTGGCTTATTAAGTTTTTCTGCTCGTCTGTCTTTACCACCGGAAGCGTTAAATGCGATGAAAATCGCCGCAATAGATTCGATAGCTAAGCGTAAAGGCAGAGTTGTAGCCGAAAAAATAAGAATTGCTGCGTTACCAATAAATAGCGCAACTGTTTCAATCTATTCAGCAGATAATAATTTAGTTGGCGCAGCCGAAGGAACGGGAACAGCTCCAACGTTCGCTTCACAAGCAATGGCATTTACCCTGCCCCTGACACAGCTTGGTACCTCTGTATTCGAAGAGTTGATTAAAAGCCCTACAGGCGTGAGAACTGCGGTTCAGTTTACTTACAATGGTACTACACCTAAATGCGGATACGAGGTAACCGCTGATTACTTGCAAGTTCACAACCACTATAGCAAAAATGAAAAATTCGCAGCTCGTGCAAGCTACTATGGTCTTTTTAGCGCGTCAGTATCTAAAGAAGCAGCTGAAATAAGAGAGGAATTGACGAAATCGGGGGCTCTCAAAATCAAGATGCTTGCATCAAATCAGTGTCCTTCGGAACGATTAGACTCACTTATTCAGCCAATACTCAAACGTATAAATGATCAGGTCTTGGATACTTTAAAACCTCCTGAAAAAATCGATCCCGCAAACGTAGGTACCCCTTCTACAGGCGGATTTTTTGGAGGTGCAGGCTACTCAGTTGCATTAAAAAAAGTGTCTGAGCTCAGAAGACTCAATGAAACTTTTAGCTTTGAGCAAACAAATATCGTTGAACGATCCACGGTTGCCCAAGGTTTTATTGGAATTGGCAATTACCCTGACAGCATTAAAAAGGATCTTATTTTAACAATTGACGGAACAATCAACCCAGGTACCTACATAGCTTTTCCGCAAATACCACAAGGAATTTCTCGAGTAGACCTTGATATAACTCTGCAAGCTAAAGGAAGATCATTTGGTTTCGGGCAATATCAGTATCTTCGAGAATTGAATACTTGGAAAAACTTACAATCTGGTAGGACTTCGGACAGGATAAGTTTTTCAATGGCCGGTATTGAGCAAGCTTACGGGAAGCAGGGAATTAATGAAGCTCAAGTAAGTATAAGCAAGGTGTTAAGTACAAAAGATGACTACACCAAAGTAGTTACCGTGGGGTCAGCATCGCAAGGTGCAGCAAGCGTTGAATTACAGGATGGCTTGTTTGGGGTCCGCATATCTCCGTCAGCAATTCCATTCAAAGAAGTGGGTGGAGATATTGTCCGTGTTCAAGTAATTGCAAAATCCGGAAGTAAGAATAAGTATTATAATTTTCAAGCGTTTAACGCTAATGGTGTTTGGCAGTCTTCTTCAGACGCATATTTTTTCTCACCCGAACGCGACGCACCAATAGAGCTAATAATTCGATTCATCCATAACGATAAAAGTAAAATTGTTACTCGCACACACACTGTGAATGCTTCGGGTATGCTCGATCTATTTTTAGAGGAGTTTTTGTAATTATGAAATACATTATACTGGCTATCTTCCTAACGATTTCTGCTAGCTGTTTATCACACGGAAATATTCATCCATTTGTAAGTGGGCCAAAAACATCTCACCCAATATGTGGAATTAATTTAGAAATAGTTGACCAATCTCCATTTATTTCTCATCTTCCTTTTGCAAGCTGTAACAGCTTGGCAATATCATTTCATGCAGATGAGCGCTATAATGATCCCGGTCTCAATGAGTTATCAAAGCTGCTTATTATATTGTTCGAAGGTAAAAACCATGAACGACACTTCGAACCACTTAGCAACTCTGTTTTGAAATGCATTATCAAGCCACCCATTATTGAAAGAAATACTCACGCAAACCCGGATGTACCATATTGTACAAAAGAAATGGTGAAAGATTATTTGTTAAAATATAACCGTCACCCTGCAGTCGAAGGTTTCCGTCGATTTGAAAACAGCGTAAGCAAGTTAGATTTATCTGATAAAATAATTATTGATAAAATAAGAAAAACGACGGCGATAGCAAGAGTGTCAGGCAGTAGCTTAATGCTTAGTGATATTTCAGAGCTCTTGGAGTAAATGTAGTAAAACTCACCGAATGTGTAGTTTATAAAAATTTTTTACATTTAACGTGCTAAATCAATTGGTTAGTAAAAAATAAATTGATGGCTATTTTATTCTTGCTGTATGTAGAGCTTGTGCAAAGTGCTTAATTTTTTTCGAAACCTGAATAGCTAAATCGGTAAAACGATTTCAGATAAATTAATTTAAATTTAAAAGTTAACTACAAAGAAAAGCCATGTAGTCTCAGTTCTGATATTCAACTAAGTTTAGATGCTAAAACAGGAGTTTCTGAGATGGCTGTTTTTCAGTATGGAAATAGAATAACGGTGCTTTTACTTTTAATATATGCAGCTACTGTACAATCTAAATCGTCTTACTACCTACTCGAACGGTTTGATAAACCATTGGATAATATCGCTGTCGAATCCCAAGGTAGCGATTCTTTGGTAATTTATGGTGAAGATCTAGATCTAACAGATATTACTTTGGAATCAAAAAATAAAAAAAATAAAAGCACACAAGACATTATTATTGTTGCAAAAACAATAAAGCTCGGAGGAACTGAAATATACTTAGATGGTCAGTTCAATTCTATTTCGTCTAATTACTTAAATGGCGGAGATTTTTTTCTTGTAGCGGATAAAATAATTATAGGTAGCCTTCCAAACAATCAGAACGCAATACCATTAGTGGTATATCAGAAAGGAGGGAGGAATTTCGAAAATCCAGAAATTATACAATCACGAGATGGTCGAACACATATTTTTGTAAATAAGGTAGAATTTGATGAAGATCTTAAAAATTCTCGTATAAGTTTTTTGAATGTTTCAGGAGATAAAAATGGTCCTATTCCTTTTCAGTATCTAAAAATGATAAGTCGTAGCTTTTCTCCGACAAATTCTGTTCACAAAGTAATTAAAGAAAAGAAAACCATTTTATGGGAGGGGTTCGGTTTAGCATACCTTTCTTGGTTGAATGAGGAGCCGATTGAAAACATCCTTGCGAAGGAATTGAACCTAGTGTCGCATAGAATAGATCCCAATTCTGGCAATAATATTCCTGATGTCGTGGGATCTATGAAAGATGCAACAAAATACTTACCCGACGACATACTTTCACCTTGGTATTTGTCATACATTCAGCGCAAGGCAGCTCTTGCTACAGCAGCAGTAGGAAATAAAGATTACGAGTTAGCACTTAATGCGGTACGCAAAGCAAATCTTTTTACGACTACAGCTCCAGCATCAGCTATGACATCAGCTAACTTCAATAGCGCAATTAAAGATTTAGATATAGTACAAAAAATGCTTACTGTACAGAGTATTGTCGAAGAAATTTACATTCCAACTAGTGGTGGCCCATCACAACGTGTAACAATCATTCGAGATCGAGCAGAAGGCAGTGTGTCTGTAGTTCCTAACCTAGTATTGTTAAGTACATTTCAAGAAAATAACAAACTTAGAATTGGTTTCATGAGTGTTGCAGAAGGTGATGTTTTGGTTAACTTGTATGGCCGAATGACGGTGGACCCGAGTGTTTTAGAATTTGTGCGTTCTAAATTTCCAAGTTCTTCTGAAGTTCGAATAGCTGATGACCTCGAATACGACACTCTTAATCTTGGACTGGGGGATATTATAAAAAATGGAAATTCAAAGGTCTTGGATGGAACAAATGTGAAATTAGATTTACTCGTCAGTGGAACATCTTTTCGACAAATGTTATTAAGGCTATCACAACCTTTTGGAGTTGAGGTTAGCGTCAGCTGGAAACATCCTCGCTTATCACTGGCTAACCAGACTGCACGATTAAATTTGTCGTTAGGCCGCACAGAGAGCTCGATAGTTGCTAAAAACGGCGAGCTGACAAACACAAGCAGTGATTCAATTGATGTGAACTATGTTATTGATGGAAAAACCGTAATTACCAATGGATTTCCAATCCGTATTGCTGCTGGTGAATCCATTCAGCTCGATTGTAGTAATGAGCTCTGCTACGCTCCGGGAGCAGCAATTAGTAGACTATTGCTACTTCAGGATATAGATTCGTGGCTGGTGAGCCTACCTAGCGGCTCAAGTGTGATGTCATATACCTTCGAAAATCATCTTGAAAGTGACCCATATCGCGGTGGAAATTTTGAACATCTTGTTTTGGAGGTTAATTACGTGTCTGCACCGGGGGCAACACCACAAAAAACAGGACCCTTTATTTTAGGCGGTAGAGGTACTGTTTCTGCAAGGCGTAATTGGTCGTTTATCGGTTCATCCTTGGGCGTAGCAAAGATCGAAATTTCTGGGCGTGCATTTTGGCAATATGGATACTACGATATTTCAACTAAGACTATTTCATCAACGCTTACAATTATTGATGAGGGATGGATTAAACAAAAATCTCCAGCCAATTAATGGTTCAATAACCCTGTATCTATCATTATCTGAATTGTTATCGACATACGTCAGGAGAAATGAAATGCCTAATATGTTGGAATAATGAATTTGGCCACTTAAAAAGAGATGATTTTCTGGGTTACGAAAAATGAATGCCTGCAAATAAGGCAAAGCGGATATTCGTTTTTTCGATAGCGTCTTATTTCAACAACTGCAATTCCTTCAAAGCTGAAGACCAAGCCACTGAATGATTACGCAAACTGGTGGTTACATGAAAGTGCAACCGGCGTTGAGTAGCCAGTGGTCACGGCAGTAAATGTAAATTTGTCACACCTAGATTGATTTATCTCATTGTTTTGTTATGGTTATTTAGTGACCGATAGCAAAAAAAGCGATTTTTCATGGAAGAAAACACCAAAATTCAGTGCGTCATTGCGTACTGTCATGCCAGCGGACTGGATACCCTTGCGCATCTGACCTTTATAAAGGCGCTACGCCTTCCTTCCAGCTACTTTCATTTGTATGCCGTTGCGTTGAAACTGGTCGACGAGTATGAGCGGGCACGAAAGTTTCATTGGTTGATTGTCGAGCCTCGTTATGAGCAGGAATTGTCAATCCTAAACGCCCTAGTCGCAGCGCTTCGGGACAATCATGGTCAGCTCAGGAGCTTGGGAGACAATGTCACCAAATTCCCACTGACGGCCCATTTTCTTAGTGAATCGGCTAGTGGCGATTTGTTTTCGGATATCTTTGCCGTCCTCAAAATTTATACACTGCGGCTTTCGCTAGCTTTATTGGCGACTGAACAATCCTCAGCAACGACGTTAGGCAATATGGCCGCCGATGCCCGACAAAGCTTTGAAAAAGTGATCCGGCATAATTACGTTGCTGATGAGATTTACCAGGAAAAACAATCATTCGTTGAGCTCCTATCCTCACAGAATAAAAAACTCTGGGACTTTCAAAAGCAGTTTATTAGCTGGATAGCTGAAGAGCAGCTACCTGCAAGTCGTGCCAAACCACAAAGATCAGCAGTGCTGCAGGTCCGCTCACACAGTGAGCCTGAAAAAAGCCATGTTCTCTCAGAGCGCAAGCTATTTGCCGAACCAAGTAGTGCATTGCCAGGCAATCAAATCGCTCAAGTTCGTGTAACCACATCCCAAAGTGACGAGGAAGACGAGCGGCTTGATGAAATCTTCGAGTATCAAGCGGATCCGCAGCATCCTGTCAGCTATGAGTCCGCTGAGCAATCGCTCATTTACGGGAGTCGGCTTCGCATTCAGGAACGCATGTTGCTATCCCTTCGGTCTAATGTGTTCACTCAGGCTGAACTCGACATGTTCATCGCTGGTGTCGTATCAGATCTGCAGTCACGTCAACAGTCTAAGCAAGTCACTGCCTGTTGTTTATTGCTGATGTTGCTAACGGCGCGCCAATTTGAACAACTCTTAACGATGGCGCTGAGTGGGCAGTTGGCAGCTGAGCAGGAGGGGATTGATTGGTCACTTGGCATTTGGCGTCGTCAAAGTATCGAGATGCCTAAAGCAGTCAAGCCTGAGTTGCCAAGCCCATATCTTTTTGAACATCAGCAGATGGTTGACTTACCGATGCCGGCCATTCTGATCCAAGCCATCAGCAGCATTGCGAAGACGCCCACAACGCTCAATGACATCTTGAAGCGTTGTAAAGTAACTCAAGAAGACGTATTAGCCCGACTCACCGATATCATGGCGGTGGTACCAAGACGCACAAGCTTTGCACAGGTACGTTCCAGCCTTTTTCAGCAAGTTGCACTGAAATCAGATCCTGGATTCTCGGCGCTGCTGTTTTCGACGACTGAGTACATCACACCGACGCCTCTTTATTATAAAAGTATCGATGTCTCGACCTTGCAGTCAACTTATGCAGAGACCATCACCCGTCTCGGTTTATCGCCTGGCTGCATGCGATTACTATCAGCAACTGGATTTACCGGTAGTCATCTGGCGTTAAATGATGACGCCCTAGCACAATTTTTTAAGACCAAGTACCAAAAACTAAAAAGCCTGTCGGCGGATGTAAACAGTGAAGTCGGCGCAACCACTTTTTTGAACGAACTTGCCTGTTACACGACACTCATCTTACTGGCATCCACCGGTCACCGCACCCGCACTGAATTTCAATTTGAACCCGCCGCCATCCAGACGGATTTAAAGCTACTGCTGCTGGCCGATAAAATGCAATATGATGATGGTGCTATCCGTTTTGTGCCACTCACCGACGTTGCTTTTGCTGCACTCGTGGAGTTCGGCAAATCAGCACGCCGTCTTGCTGGATGCTTTAAGGACAGGGCACTGAAAGAACAACTGAGTCAAAAATCAAATTGGCAAACCGCAGCATTAGATGCACCGTTTCTGAGCGTCATCAAAAACGGTAGCGCGCGAGCGATTACCTCCGACGATTTAGTTCGTTATCTCGCTGCGGAACAGCTCATTTTACCGCTTAATTTTTTTCGCCATCGCTTATGTTCGAGGCTCTCTGACTTTGATGGTGGTGATCGTATCAACTGGCTCATTGGCCATATCGGTTTAGGTGAGCATCCACTGCACTTCACATCGACTTTATGTCTGTCCGATATCAGCCGTTGCAATACGCTGCTCAATCAAGCAATCGAACCGTTGGCTATCGAGGTGTTCAAAAGTGATTCGCAACGAGGCTTGCCTGCAAATCTTGTGATGAAAACAAGTGAAGGTTATCTACCACCATCCCTGCAGGTAAAAAGGATGGCGTTTAGAGAACGTCTTGGTTGGGCCCGGGATTTGTTTACCAAATTCAGTAAAACGCTCGATGAAGGTGAAACCATTCTCGATAAAACCGACGCGTTTATTAGCTTTGCCATCGAGCAAGCCCTCAAACTAAATCATCGCGAAGATTCCGCGGCGTGCATGCAATTAATTAATCGAAAACTGGAGCGCTATCAAAACGATGGCGACGAGCCGGCAGCACAAACCTGGCGGATGCCGCTTTATGAACCACAAACTGCACTAGATGTCCGTTACTTTAGCGAATGTCGCAGGGTGTTAGCGCTTCGACGTTTTGTCTCAAAACGCATCGTTACATTGTCCGAAAGACTCAAAGTAGAGCATGCGCTTTATGAAATCGTGCTCAGTACGCTGGTACAAAGTGCACAGCATATAGAGGACACTAATTTTGTTGTATCGCTACAACGCAATCGCTCCACGCTCTGCGGGCTGCACTTTTTTGATTTCGATGACAAAAACTGCAAAAAGCGGATTTATTTAGATGCTTTAACGATAGGGTTGATATACCGATATCCTGAATTTACTGAGCAAACATTTTCTGAAGCCAAATTCATTCGTTATGTCACAAAAATACTCGCAGGCATCGGCATTCCAGCATCGGCGTTGAGTTCCATCAACACGCTGACAAAATGGCTCGCTTTTTATGATGTCCAACCCCAAGAACCGGGATTACTCCGCTCGTTTCGGATCAATGCGCTTCACAGTAAACCGTTAGCACCATCCGCGCTGGCTCGGCTGTTGACGCATCAGGTTATGAGTGATCGACCAGTTGTTCTTGAAAAGCCACAACAGTCTGCGCACCATGCGCAGCGCAAAAAAAGTCGAGCCGCGCAGCCATCTTTGGAGCGCACGTTTTTTAATCGCTTCATGAGAAACGTCCGCACTCAATTACAACAAAAGAGGCCAGGCATCACCATAAAGACGGTGGTCCCAACGCTTTGGCAGAGCTTTGTCGGCGCGAAAAGTACGGCGATGTCCGATTTGCTACAGGCGTCGTCTCATTTATCTGATGCGGCCGTCGCCGTGCTGATATTAATGACCGATGTCGGCAAACGGCCGGGCAAAAACCGCGATTCCATTAGCATCCGCACGATGGCGACATATTTTTCGAAGACTTGTACGCCTTTTTTAGATGTGGCGCAGCAGCAGGCAGTCTTTGAGTTTGATGAAGACGAACTTGAAGATTTTTACATCGCCGTTCTGGATAGTCGTGATTTGAAAACACGTGGCCGTCATGCCGACATGTTGCGCGATTTACATCGAACTGTCGAAAAGCACTTTTATCTTGCGCATGTGAGCTGGAAAGACATCGAACCGAATATCAATGGTGACGAGGCACAGCCGTATGCAAATATCATCACGGAATCTGAATACCAGTGTGCGCTTCATTTATTGTTGGCAGATCCATACGCTACCGAGCATGAGCAACTCATTCAGGCCGCGATTTTAGTGCTGTCTTACCGCGCTGGCTTGCGCCGAGGGGAAATTAAGTTCCGTTTGTTGCAAGATCTGTGTTCCGATGATGGCATCCTTTATATTAGTAGTAACCATTTCTATCGTCTTAAATCCATCAATGCTAATCGGCGGATCCCCAAGGGCTTGCTGCTGAACAACCAAGAGTCTCAGATCCTTCAATCTCTCACTGACATAGCCAAGCGTGAATATGATGATGCGCGCGGCAGAGTGTTTCATCTTTCTGATAGCGCATTTGCACAATACTGTGCGCGCGTGACCGAGGCACTTATCGTCACGACGGAAGATCCAACGACCCGCCTTTACGATTGCCGGCATTCGTTCGCAAGCCACCTCTGCTGGCTGGGTGTTTGCAAAAAGCATAGTTTGATGTATCCGGAAGTCAGCGCATGGTGTCGGCAAGTGCCAGACGCTTTTATGGATAAATGGATACAAATCACCACCGGTAGTACGCAGCCGTATCAAGCTTTCAAGTTTCTCCATACAGTCAGTTTAGTCATCGGCCACAGTACACCACTGACCACGGTGACGCATTATGTGCACGAAATGTCGCTGTTTCAGCTTGAACAACAAACGATTTATCACGACCAATATAGACATGTCGACCAAAGAACATATGCAACCTGGCTAGACACACCTGAAGCTGCAGGCAGAAAGGCGGTGTCCCGTTATCCATTTTTGCCAGCCATCACTATGATGCAGCGCACGCTCACCAATCGATGGCCAATTTCAGAACAACTGCGCCTGCAAAACCGCAGCGATGCTGCGCTCAGTGCGAAAAGCAGGCGCAGTATCATCTATGAGCTATGGTTGATGCAGCTTAGCGAGTTGCGAAAGCTGGTTTTATCTGAAAATCCTGAAAAATTCATTGACCATGTCATGATGCAACAGCTTTTTTTACTATTTCGAAATCGAGAAATCAGCGCGCCGTGCGATCTCATCTCTTCAGACGGCGAACTTCGAGCGAACCGACATTTGCATCGTCGTGTAAAAAAAGCAGTGACAGCAGTCACGCTGCCAAAGCTATTACAGCATTTATCAAAGCAGAACGAATCGCATCTTCTGGCTGCTGCAAATCTCGTCAGTGAGTCCTACCACGGCAAACTTGGATATTTTTTTACGACTTCAAAACTTGAGTCAGTAAATGGCATCACTAAGCTTGGACTGCGTTATTCTAGCGAAGCGCAGTATAAATTGAAAAAAAGTTTGTTAACTGAAAAAGGCGAAGTCGGGCACTTTTATCGCGAGCAAACACAAGTGTCGGACCTGCTCTTCGTCGCCAGTTTGGTTATTAAGTTGTCCGATAGTTCCTACTGATAGTTATCACTATGCACAGGAATGATTTTTAAGGTGATGTTCACATCGTTAGCTTGAGTGAACATGGTCATTCCATGCTGAAAATTCTACCGTCAGCAATATCTCTCTGAAGATCCAACCGTCCGCAATTTTACAGAACAAACTTTATAGCTTGGAAGTTAGACCCCTCAAAAAACCATCGTCCAATATCCGACGCCCATTTTTCCTTAATTAAGATTGAGTTTCGAATAATCCGATATTGAGGCCGAAATGAGAACTTTAACGCTTACATCAACTCCCGAAATAACCTGTTCGAGCACTGGGGGAAAAACTTACACAGAGCACTCAAAACTGATAGCGCTGCCAAAAAATTGTGGTCTTTTTCGCAGTTATGCTTTCTACGCACCGAATAATATCTAAAGAGGCACCGAGAAATGGAAACACTTTACACTCAAAATATCGAGAATTTTATGCAGTCAGATGTTTTTGATTTGCCCCAGTTTATCAAGATCCTTCAACAACTACTGACCAAGAAAAATTTGTATGCAAATTTACTACAAAACAATAACAAGGATGCTGTCGAATTATTTGTAGTTTATGATGGCAAAGGCACATTGAAAATATGCGCTTTAGGCGTTTGCAACAAGGAAACACAGCCTAACTTAGCTTTTTCGAATGAACCTGACATTGTCAAATCGCGGCTGAAGAAAGCCGAATTAAAACTGCAGGACGATTACAACTTCTATGTGTGTCAACTTGAATGTCGTCAAAAGCCGACTTTTAACGCTGCGTTTAGAAACGTGATGACATGTCTCAAAAACTTGGACAATCCAAATGAATTGCCCTTGGGTGATGAGGCCATCGCGCTGTCAAATTACGATCATACTATCATCGCTAAATCGCAAGCTCACGCCGAACCACCACTTGCAGGCAGAGGTATCGCAGAATCATTCCAACTGAGCGATATGACATTTATTATTCATCCTGACCCAATAAACGATGCACATTTCGAAAAAATCCGAGTTAAAGCAAGC
>NZ_JBHLXP010000001.1:2192290-2251999 GCF_042432165.1 Rheinheimera tilapiae | reverse complement strand
GAGTTTACCCAAGCTGATTTGTTTTCATAGCTATAAAATTTAAATGCTAAATGAAAAAAATAACCCTGTACGAGCGGTTCAAATGTTGCTTGTACGGGGATTCAGTCATGAAACAAGGTACTTAGTGAGCCCCCTCAACCGGTCAATATAATTGTTGTCAAGCGGTCATCCTAATTGTCGCCGAACACCGTTTTTACTTTCTGGCAAACACCAAATTCCGTTTTGTAGCGTCAATTTTTTTCTGTGTTTTCATCGGTGTGTTCATTCAACCAGAAGGGGAAACATATGAACATTCCAACGATGAAAGACGACACATTGTCGTTGTTTAACCTGAGCTATTTTAGTCACGATGAGGAAATGGAAAACTTCAGCAAACATATCTTTTTGGTGTTCAAAGGCGCGCGTACAGGCGTCATTGGCGGCAACGACCCGTTCGAGGACAGCATCATCGGTATCAGCCCAAAAGTTTTTACCCTCCTGATGCTTGCTCGTTTTAACATGTGTTTTCGCCCCGTGGCCAGCAACCCTGACGTTGGCGTTATGCTGGAAGTCCCGATGCCATTTGGATCGCTGGTTGTGTATAGCTCTAAACCCAAGTGTTGGACTGCTCCAACAGCGCCAACACAGCATCTTGGCTTTACCATGATGTTCAATCGTCACCACCAATCACTTGCTCATGCTGTGCGAGAATACTCGGGCTTGTTGGTGATACCTGAAGGTTCAAATGACCGCTTAGTTGTCGGAACCACTTTTCGTTTTAACGAGGATACGCACTTAGAGGACGTATGCGACAACGTATACAGGTTAGTCAATCAGTTGAGCGAGTTAGATGAAAAACTCACCTCATACACTTCAACATCAATGATGTAACACTGGGCGACTTCGCGATCCGCTATCTGTTTTTGCGGGTCGCATTTTTATTGTGCGATTTTATAGAAACTAAACTGATTGTTTGGACAAGGCTAAGCCGAAAGCACCGAAAGATTCGTTTGCTGTATGCCAACATGTTAGAAGAACGGGTTCAAAAATCGTGTAAAAATTTTAGCTTCAGGTAATATCTCTTACACCCAACTTGAGTGATGGACCCACCGAATGCACATTCTTCTTACTTGGCTTGGTACCAAAGATATCGACAACATGTCAGAGGGCAGACTTGCAGCGATAGCTTCTATAGCCGTGAAGTCAAAAATTCCATTTGATAAAATTGTCATCTTGGCGAACCAGAGGGAGGAAGTTTGGAGTGAATTTGAAAACTTCATTCAAAAGCGACTGGCAATCGCTGGAAGGCCAGCTGCCGAAGTCGCTGTGAAACAAGCTCATATCGAAAGCCCAATTGATTATCCAACCATTGCGCGGGAAACTGAAAAATGGATCGGGAAACTAAGCGATGAAGCGGACCAATTAACTATCAATCTGACGTCAGGCACACCAGCCATGACTGTCCTATCCGTGTTGGTTGGCAAGGGCAAAAGTAATGTAGATTTTGTCCAGGTGTCTCCAGATAACGAGCTAATTGCCGCAGATATTCCACTCGATTTTGGTCGTGAGTACATCCGTTCCGCTGCAAAGAACCAGGCCTCCGGCGCTGTGGCGAGCCCTAAACTTGCCGACGCGTTTTCATCCATTACTGCTCTCTCGTCCGAAATGCAGCAAGTTGTTACCAAAGCCAAACGTGTCGCTACCTCGGAAGTCCCAGCATTAATCCTCGGCGAAACCGGCACCGGTAAAGAGGAAATGGCTAAAGCCATTCATAAAGCCAGTCTCCGCGCTGATAAACCGATGAAAACCGTCAATTGCGGTGCTCTGGCGCCAACGCTGGTTGATTCGACTTTGTTCGGTCATAAAAAAGGAGCGTTTACTGGCGCCGATAAAGATTACCCCGGTCTGTTTGAACAAGCCGATGGCGGCACCTTGTTTCTCGATGAGGTCGGTGAGCTCAGCCTGGATATTCAAGTGAAGTTACTACGCGCCATTCAGCAGGGGGAGGTGACCCGCTTAGGCGACACTGAAACCAAAACGCTAGATGTCCGCGTGATTGCTGCAACCCATCAAAACCTGCCGCAACTGGTTGCTGAAGGTAAATTTCGGGAAGATTTGTTCTATCGGCTGGCGGTTGGCATTATTACGTTACCATCCCTAAAACAGAGACTGGCGGATATCCCAGCGATTGTGTCGCAGCTGATCGCGCAAATTAATAAGGCGGGTGCCAAGCATCCTGCTTATACAAGTAAAGAAATTTCCGAAGATGGAATAAAATTTATTTGTGAGCAGCCATGGCCCGGCAATATCCGCGAACTGTGGAGCTCCTTAAACCGAGCGTTTTTGTGGTCAGACAGTTCTGTTGTTAGCCGGCAGGAACTCTCTCAAGCGATGTTGGCAAGGCCAACTGTGACGGAAGATGTTTCGATTTCCTTAACATTTCACGACAAAGTAGATATAGTGCAACTCACTGATAATTTTCAGAAAAAGTATCTCGAAGCAGCGCTTAAAGCCAGTGGTAACGTGAAGAAACACGCGACCCAAATGCTTGGGTTAAAAGACCATCAAACGCTGACTAACTGGATGAAGCGTTTAGGAATAGCCACTGAAAAATAATGCTACCAGCAGCATAAAACTGCATTGGCACCAAAGTTGCCCATAGGGAAAAAGGAATACTGTGGAATGAAGCAATCGATGAATTTTGAGTTTTTACGAAAAAATTGGCCTGAACTCGCTGATTTTGGCGCTTATGCGGAAGAGTATGCGTTTAGTGACCCTCAAAGTGCATTGATTAAACTGCGCTCGTACGGCGAGTTTATGGTGAACTTCATTTACCACGCGCTGAATTTGCCATGCCTGCCAAAAGCCACTTTTCACGACAAGCTAGTCTGTACTGATTTTGAGCAGCTGGCAGGCGCTGCCATTCTCGACAAATTTCACGCCATCAAAACCCTAGGTAATAAAGCCGCGCACGAAAACAAAGGCACCGATAAAGATGCTGTGTTTGCGGTTAAACAGAGTTATCAGTTAGGCGCCTGGTTTTATTGCAGCTACCACCAAGCCAAAGCGGATGTGATCCCGCCTTTTATCGAATTCACCGCAGATGTGTCACCAACCCACAGCTTAAAGAAAAAGCTCGAACAAAAAGAAGAGCTATACCAACAAGCGATGGAAGAGCTGCAGCGCCAGCAACAAGCCAATGAAAAACTGCTGGCAGCCGCCAAACAAACAGTGGCAGTGCGCAATGAGCCGATGTTCGAAGCCTTTGCCACCAATAGCCAAACGGTTGCCAACACCTTAAACCTTAACGAAGCGGAAACGCGCAAATATCTGATTGATATGGAGCTGCGCGAGGTAGGTTGGGACGTTTCTGACAACAACACATCCACCGATGAAGTCGGTCAGGAAGTTGAAGTTAAGCACCAGCCTACTGAGACAGGTAAAGGTTATGTCGACTATGTACTGTGGGATGACGACGGCCTGCCGCTCGCGGTTGTTGAAGCTAAAAGAACCGCTAAAGACGCCCGGATCGGTAAAAAGCAGGCCAAAGATTACGCCGATGCGTTAGAAAAAGAATACGGCCAGCGCCCGGTGATGTTTTATACCAACGGCCATGACATCTACATTTGGGATGACGTGCAAGGTTACCCACCACGCAAAATCTATGGTTTTTATTCCAAAAGCTCGTTGCAGCATTTAGTGAAGTTTCAGCGCATTGAAAAGAAAAAGCTAACTGAGGTAGCGATAGATACCAATATTGCCGGCCGTCGTTATCAGTTGGAAACCATCTCTCGTGTGCACGAAACCTTTGAGCTAAAACGCCGCAAGGCTTTAGTCGTGCAAGCCACCGGTACCGGTAAAACCCGTGTTTCTATTGCCTTGGCAAAATCCTTAATGGACGCCAAATGGGTGAAGCGCATCCTGTTTTTATGTGACCGTAAAGAGCTGCGTAAACAAGCGGACAAAGCCTTTGTCGAGTTCTTGGGCGTCAAACCTTATGTGGTTGGCAAAAGCGATAAGAAATACCAGGACACCGCGCGAGTCTTTATCGCCACTTACCCAGGCATGATGGGCATTTATGAACGCTTTGATGTTGGTTACTTTGACCTGATTATCGCCGATGAATCGCACCGCTCGATATACAACGTGTTTGGTAACTTGTTTAAGTACTTCGACTGCTTGCAAGTAGGGCTAACCGCCACACCGGTAGAAATGGTGTCGCGCTCAACCTGTAATTTGTTTGATTGTGATTACAAAGACCCGACGGCCAACTATCCGCTGGAAAAAGCCATAGCAGAAGGTCATTTGGTGCCATTTGAAATTGTCACCATGACCACCAAATTTATGCGCGAAGGGATGAACCAGCGCTCTTTGTCTGACGAGCAAATTGCCGAGTTAGAAGCGCAGGGCGAAGATCCCAATGAATTTGAGTTTGAGTCGGCCGAAATCGACAAAGCGGTGCTTAACAAAGACACCAACCGCAAAGTGCTGCGTAACCTGATGCAAAACGGCATTAAAGATAAAGACAACCAGTTAATTGGCAAGTCGATTATCTTTGCCCGCCGCATCGACCACGCCCGTTTGCTTAAAGAACTGTTCGACGAAATGTACCCGGAGCTAAGTAGAAGTTTCTGTGAAGTTATCCACTCAAAGGAAGACCGCGCGGAAGCATTAATCGACCAATTTAAAATCACCGAAGAAGAAAAGGCCGCCGATCCGACGTTGCCAGACCCAATCACACTGGCTATTTCTGTCGATATGCTCGACACCGGCATTGATGTGCCAAGCGTCGTCAATTTGGTGTTCGCCAAGCCCGTGAAATCCAAAGTGAAGTTCTGGCAGATGATTGGTCGCGGCACACGCCTGTGCAAAGATTTATTCGGCAAAGGTAATGACAAAAGCCGTTTCCTGATTTTCGACCACTGGAATAACTTTGATTACTTCGAGTTTCATTACCAAGAAGTAGAGCCATCCAATGGCAAGTCGCTGGCGCAAAAACGCTTTGAGCTGCGCCTGCAACTTGCTGAAACGGCACTAAAAAAACTCGAACTGGCCGAGTTTGATACTGCCATCAAACTGCTGCAGCAAGACATCAAGTCACTTGATACCCGCAATATCAACGTGCGTGATCATTGGGCCAAAGTGGAGCAGTTATCAGATCTGAAACTGCTCAAACAATTTGCCAAACCCACAGTAGCCATGCTGGAAGCCAATATTGCGCCGTTAATGGATTGGTTGCCAATCAAAGGCCAAAGTAAGGCCTTCCGTTGGGATTGCCTGATCGCGCAAACCCAAATGGAACTGATTAAAAACCCGCAAGGCATCGGCGAGTTGCAGTTTGAAGTGCAAAGCGTGCTGGAGCGCTTGCCGAAAAACGTGGTGCAGGTACAGGCTAAGGCTGTGGAAATTAAATTTCTGATGAATAACGATAACTGGCCAAGCATCACATTCGCCCAGTTAGAACAGCACCGCTTAGCCTTGCGTGACATCATGTATTTGCTTGAAGGTGAAATTCAGCCGCCAAACCCCGGTCCCAAATACACCGATGTGAAAGAAGAAGACGCGCACACCGAGTACAAAACCCGGGCTGCCAATATCCACACGGTGGATTACAAAATTTATCAGCAAAAAGTCCAGGAAGCGCTTGAGCCCATCTTTAACACCAACCCGGTTATTCAAAAAATTCGTCAGGGCAAAGCGGTTACATTAGATGAAATTGCCCAGTTAAACGGTATCATTCACGCCAAGTATGCCGATTTGGATATTGAAACGCTGAAAACCTTCTATCCGGATACCAGCGAGCCACTCGATAAGCTGCTGCGCAGTATTGTCGGCATGGATGCCAGCTACATCGAACAAAGCTTTACCGCGCTGTTGCAAAAACACCGCATGCCGCCGCAGGCGCTGCGGGTGATTGATATGTTAATTGGCCATATTGCCCGCAGTGGCGGCATTAAAATGGCCGATTTAGATCAGGCGCCTTACAACACCATTTATGACGGCATTTTGGGCAGTTCAGAAGATGAAGTGTTTTCACTACTGAAAACGCTGGAGTTGCCAGTGCCGCTCAGCAAAGCCGATATGACGGCCAGACAACAAGCCGGGCTTTAAAACCTATTTAAACAACACGAAGATTTAAAGAAAGAGATTTTATGATCACTGGTAAATTAAAAAGCGATATCAACAAGTTATGGGAAGAGTTCTGGACCGGCGGTATCGCGAATCCACTGACAGTGATAGAACAAATCACCTTCCTGATGTACGCCCGCTTATTAGATTTACACGAACAGCGCGACGAAAAACGCGCCAAGCTGCGCGGCATTGCCTTTAAACGGCGCTTTAACGACGACCAGCAACATATTCGCTGGCACCGTTTTATCCACCAGGACAAAGACACCATGCTCAAGCTGGTGCGCGACGAAGTGTTCCCGCATTTTAAAAATGCCTCGGGCGAAGGTTCGTTATTTGCCGAGTTTATGAAAGACGCCCAGTGCATGATCCAAAAGCCTACGCTGATGGAATCGGCCGTTGAGATGATTGATAAGCTGCCGCTGGAAGACAGCGACACCAAAGGCGATTTGTACGAGTACCTGCTGAGCAAACTCACCACCGCCGGCATTAACGGCCAGTTCCGCACCCCGCGCCATATTATCCGCGCTATGGTTGAAATGCTCGACCCCACAGTCGAAGACCGTATTGTCGACCCAAGCTGCGGCACCGCCGGCTTTTTAACAGTGGCTTACGAATATTTGCTGGAAAAATACACCTCGCCCGAAGGCGTACATACCGAAACTGTGGTAGGCGACAACGGCGAGCCGCAGCAAGTCAAAATCTACAGTGGTGACTTGCTGGTGGAACACCGCGATTACGTCAACACTGATATGTTCCACGGTTTTGACTTCGACGCCACTATGCTACGCATTGCCGCCATGAACCTGGTGATGCACGGTGTGACTGAACCTGACGTGCATTATCAGGATACGTTGAGCGGCAGCTTTACAGAGCGTTTCCCCAATCAAAGTAAAGACGCTTATACCATGTGTATCGCCAATCCGCCGTTTAAAGGCTCTCTGGATGAAGAAGACGTCGACCCAGCCATTTTGCGCATGGTAAAAACCAAAAAAACCGAGCTGTTATTTGTGGCGCAAATTCTGCGCCTGCTAAAAAACGGTGGCAAAACCGCCATTATCGTGCCAGACGGCGTGTTGTTTGGTTCATCCAACGCCCACCAGCAACTGCGCCAGCACATTATTGAAAACAACGAGCTGCAAGCGGTGGTGTCGTTGCCATCGGGCGTATTTAAACCCTACGCTGGTGTGTCGACTGCGATTTTGTTTATCACCAAAGGCTCACGCACCGACCACGTTTGGTTTTACGACGTGCAAGCTGACGGCATGAGCCTGGATGACAAGCGCACGCCAATTAAAGACAACGACTTACCAGATTTGGTCGCTCAATTTAAAAAGCGTGATAAAGCCATTGCCGAAACCGCGCAAAACGATCGCAGCCAAAAAGCCTTTTGGGTCAGTAAAGCCGATATCGTCGGCAATAAATACGACCTATCGATTAACCGCTATAAACAAGTGGTGTACGCCGAACAGCAGTATGACGACCCGAAAGTGATCCTCAGTAAATTAGTCGCGCTGGAAAACGACATTCTGGCGGATTTAAAAGCGCTGGAGGAAATGCTGTGAGTTGGCCGATGGTGAAAATCGGGTCCTGTATTGAAAAAATTAAGTCATGGAACCCACTCAAATCTGCTGATACAGACTCGTTCTTATATATTGACTTGAGCTCTGTTGATAAGGACAAAAAAGAAATTGATCTGAGCTCAGTAGTTTCAATTTTGCCTAGCGACGCCCCAAGTCGTGCAAGGCAACTTGTAAAAGCTAACGATGTTCTCGTCTCAACTGTCAGACCTAATCTGAATGGTGTGGCGTTAGTAAGTGAGAGTTTCTGTGGTGCAACTGCATCAACAGGGTATTGCGTGCTTCGTGCTAATGCCCAGAAACTAGACAGTAGATTTTTATTTTATTGGGTTCAAACGCAGTCTTTCATCTCGGATATGGTTAAAAAGGCAACGGGGGCAAATTATCCAGCTGTTTCTGACAAAATTATTATGGATAGTGAAATCCCACTCCCACCACTAGCCGAGCAAAAACGGATTGCTGCGATACTGGACAAAGCCGACGCCATCCGCCGCAAACGCCAACAAGCCATCCAACTAGCCGACGACTTCCTCCGCGCCGTCTTCCTACAAATGTTCGGCGACCCAGTCACCAACCCAAAAGGGTGGGAGGTTAAGCCACTCGAATTTTTCATCAAAAATAAAAACGATTTAGTTGATGGGCCCTTTGGTTCTAGCATTAATACGCAAATCGACTATATCGAAGATGGAGAAATTCCTGTTATTAGAACAAAAAATGTTACTGCAGATGGTTTTTTTAATGCTGATGACTTGAAGTTTATGAGTCGAGAAAAGTATGAGTCAGTTATTAGAAGCCAAGTATTACCAGGGGACATAGTACTAACAAAGGTCGGGACCATAGGCAATGTATGCATTTTCCCAGCGACATTCCATGAAGCGGTTCTTTCTACTACAGGAAGTTGCAGAATTAGACTGGATTTGTCAAAAATAAACAAATTGTATTTCTATTTTTACCTGAAATTTTACAAGCCTAAGATGCTTGAAATTGCCTCAGCTGGAGTACAACCATTTTTAAACATGAAGCATATCAAGAGTTTTATGGTTCCCTTACCAAATCTCAAAATTCAGGAAGATTTTTTTGCTATTGCCGAAAAGAATATGAATCTAAAAGCTAAGTTAGCTAATCTAGCAAATAATGATCTTTTCGATGCATTAAGTGAAAAAGCCTTTTCTGGCCAGCTATAAAAGAAAGACAAGGATGTTGTAAATGAATATTTGTGGTTTTTCGATTAATGCCCAGCTTTGGCAAAGTTTAAGGTATTGCCAGCAAGAGAGCATACAAACGGCATTGAGTTATTTAAGAAAGCCTTTTGATGAGGCGTTGAAATCTTGCTTGATCAGTTTACCGACTGGTGCAGGAAAATCAGGAGTTATAAGCGTAGTTAGTCACAAAGCGACTCAAAAGAAAACGCTTGTTCTTTGTCACCGCCGAGCAGTATGCGATCAGCTGTTCACAGAAATTCGCGGTAAATTTTTTCGTGAGCGTGCGCCGGGTCAATCTATTAAATTAAAGAAAGTTTTTAGCAATATAGATGACACGTCTGCTAATGGTATTTATGTTTCTACATTTCAGAAACTGAGTACTTTCGATTCTGTTAAGTTAGCTGAACTCAAGAAAAACATCGATTTAATCATTATTGATGAAGGACATGCTGAACCATCACCCGTTTGGAGCACCTTGGTCAGAGATCTGGATGCGCACAAAATTGTCATTACAGCAACGCCTTACCGTAATGATCTCTTTCAATTCGATATCAGTGCTGATTATAGTTTTATTTATACCTTTGAAAAAGCTTTGGCAGATGGCGTTTTAAAAGAACCTACCTTCGAATCCGTCCAAGCCGATCAGCTGAGTAACAGCATTCGGATTTTTTTGAACGAACATCCGACCACAAAATGTATAATTAAGTGCAACAAATTTGAAGACGTCGAATTTTATTATGCCCAATTAAATGATGACTTTAACGTTCTTGCTATTCATGACCAATACGCCGGTGATCAGCGTGAAAACGCTAAGTCTTCAGTTCCTGCAAATCTAAAAGGCTCAAAGGTTGAAGTGATTATTCATCAGCGAAAGCTTGATGAAGGTGTGGACATCCCACAAGCCAAGTTATTGATTCTTACATACCCTGTTGGCAGTGGTAGAGAATTAGTGCAAACAATAGGGCGTGTTGTCAGGGTTTTTGGTGACATTGAGCCGAAAGTCATAGAGATCGCAAATGATGCAAATGAAAAAATGTGGCTTAATTACAGACTTTTTGATGCATCACTTAACAGCCAAGCAGCCGTAAAGAAGTTCATTGATTCATTAGATGCAAATAAACTGATAGAGCTATATCTGAACGCGTTCCCAGACGTTAGCTACTATGGTAATAGATTTTTAGCTAAATTCGATCTCAATTCATTTGAACCTGATGATTCGTTAATAATACCTACTGCTTCCATTTGCTTCTTAAAGACAATACCAGGTTTCACTGCCGAGCTTCTTTCCGATATGTTGTATTGGCGGTGCAATAACGGAGGCGAGTTAGCAAAAAATTTTGTTTCCTCTTCGGGTATTCATTCAGTCATTTCAATCGCATTTAACCGGTCAAAATTCTTAAGAAATCAGTTTTTATTTGAACCTTCATTGGAAGTGACGCTGTTCAAACTATTGTCTAACGGCGTGGTAGCTATATTCGATAGCCGTGGTAGGCGTTTTAATAATGACATCGATCTTGCGTTAGGTTCTGCTGTCTCGCAAGAAATTTTATTCAAAATATTGAACCTAGGAAAAAGCGCAAAGACAAGAGAGGCGAGTAGCAGATCTATAAGCACTGCGAATTTACGTCCTGAAAATATTGCAATTAAAGGGCGTAATTTAGATCAGGGTGCCGATCCGCAAATGAATGCTTCTTACAGATTGTCCACAGCAATTTTAGACACTTATGATGGAACGAATGCAAAATCAGGAAGCTTCTATATCGGTGTTGATTCAGGACGGATTTCTGACCAAAAAGAAAACTCCTTTAGCCTTAGCGAATTAAATGAATGGTTAGAAACAGTAGATAGTATTTTTAAAACGAGCGGGAACATGAGGAGCAACTTAATCGATTCTTTTGCAAAGCCTATCCCCGTAGATAAAAGTTTAAGCATTCAAAGTGTTGTTTTCGATTTTCCCTCACCAGTTCAATTAGAAATTGAAGGTAATCATTACAGTATCGATAATACTTTCCATTATCGGGGTTATAATAATGGTCTCTTACTTGTAGAGGGCGTGCCTGATTCTAAAGTTGAAATAAAACTAATTTCAGAAGAACCTTATATTGAAATTGTGACCGAAAAAGTTATCAAATATCTTGATGTTAATGGCTGTTACGTGCCCGATATACCCAGATTTTTAATGACTAAAATACATAAAATTTTACTTAATAAAGGTGTCGGATACTCGGATGGAAAATTTTATCAACTAACGCTACCTATAATAAATGAATTCGACTTTCAAACATCGAACTTAGCCAAAGTTGTTATTGCATTACCTGAGCTGCTAAATAAAGCTCTAGATGAGAAAGGTCTGATCAAGACAGGTCCGCTTAAAGGTGTCTACCAAGTTGTAAATCAAGAGTTTAGCCAGAGCTCGGTTTTTTATCTTTTAGATAAAATAAAATCTTACAGTCTTCCCAATCCTACATTAAAAGACTTAGGCCCTTTTGGACCTTTTGTACCGGGTGCTGATATTCTTTTAAACACGGATATGGGCACTGAACCCGCGGACTTTATTATTTCATCAGCAAGTAAGTTGATCTACGTTCATGTTAAATGTGGTGACTCATCTAAACCTCAGTCATCAGCAGGTGCTTTAGCCGAAGTTGGTTCTCAAGCAATTAAGAATATTGAAATGTTGCTTACTCACAATCAAATGTTAAAACCTGGGAATTGGAACCAATTATCATCTCCATGGCCGTCTAGTGTAGCTAAGTTGCAGATGTTTGAAAGGATTAGGTTGGCGGGTGGCACGAGATATACAGCTAGTTCTGATGCGGCTCGTGAAGCTAAGTTGGATGAGATCTGGGAAACAATTTCGCAAAGAAGACGCTCTAGTGCCGTAACCAAGGAAATATGGATAGTGGCGGCTAATAGTTTTTCGTTGAAAGACTTTTCGACACAATTAAAGGCAGGTTCTTTAGCTAGGAGTGAGACTTTGCAAGCTTATCAATTAATAAATAGTTGGATTTCAATTGCCAATAACAATGATGTTGATTTAAAAATATTCGTGTCTCCTTGATTATGAATGCTCAATTATCAATAAATGACAAATATCTACAAGCACTTAGTCAAACAACTGACTGGCTAACCGTCTCTGAGTGGGCTTGCAAGGTTGCCGAGGTTTACCCAGACTTGCTGGTTGCTGCCGACGCCCAAGCTGCCAAGCAGAAAAATGACACCACTGGTCTTCGCGAAATTGCCGCACGTTTAAGTTCTCGTTTATCCAGCGGTGGTTTTGGTGCCTCGGTCGAAGTTGATGCCAGCGAGCGGCCGAAAAAAGTGCGTTTTTTATCGGCCGTTGAGCAAAAAGAACATGAAGCGCAAGAGGTGGAAGAAGACTTAGCACCACTTCGCCGTATCGATATCATTAAACGCGACAGTGAACAGCTGAGTGTGGCCGAGCAATATCGTGTCGACGAGTTTGAAGCCATCAGCCGCCAACTGAAAACTTACTTTGGGCTGGATTTTGAAGTAGACCATGCTTCGGCTTTACTGAACCCCAAAACACCAGGCAAACACCACCCAGATAATTTGCAACTGCTGCTCAAGACCCACAACGGCAAAAAGAACGCCAGCAACTGGCCACGTTTTAGCTTCGCCGAGCAAAAGCAATACATTGAAGCCGCCATTACTTTGCAAAGCCTGGTCGCTGCTCGGATGAATGTGGAGGTTGTCAGCAGCGTGAAAGATTCGCTGCTGCAACGGCTTGAAGCGGTTTATGGCGGATAAGGAACCTGCATGAAACTAGAATCTATTACCGTTCAAAACTTCAAAGGCATCCGCCGTAAGGCTGTAATACCTCTGGCGCCTGTCACCATGTTGTTTGGTGCGAATAGCTCTGGCAAAAGCAGTATCTTGCATGCATTTTTCTACTTATATGAGTTGTTGGTTAACAAAAACGCCGACCCAGAATATTCCACCATAACGGGTGAACATATCTATTTGGGTGGTTTTTCCGAGCTGGTGAATGGCAAGGACCTATCGAAAACTATCACGTTGGGCGTTACTTTTAGCCTTGATCCCAAAATGGATTTTTATAACACCTTCATGACTGATTCCGACTCGAATGTGTGTGAGGGTTATATTTCTAACGTAAGTGCACCGGTTATGCACTACGCGATTGAGATGGATATTGGCTATAGCGAGTTTGAGAACAGAGCTTTCGTTAAGCAAAGCCGTGTCTCGATAAACCATCAGTTATTCTGTTCTCTAAGCGCGGCGGCAGGGAAAAAGTCAGTCACAATTGAGGTTTTACAAGATTTAGCGCTATTTGTCATAGGTGATAGGGATGACGACGAATTCCCCCCATTTTTAGATGTCGGTCCTTTTGAATTGAATCTTCCGTATAAAGCTTTGTTGAATGTCGACGAACGGGTTGGGTTGGAAGATGCCCCACTTGAATGGGATCTTATATGTTCCGAAAAGCCGCTAGCCGGTCGGATCATTACTGAATGCGCTTTTGCGGATACCGTCTTGGCACCATTACGTCATTTCAGCAAAAGACTACAGCAGCTTATTCATATCGGCCCGCTGCGCGTCATTCCAAATCGAAGCTTTGTGGCAAAAAGATCGCCAGATAAACCACGTTGGTTTAACGGTGAGGCAGGATGGGACGCCTTTGCTTTTGGCAGTTCAGTGCTGCAGCAGGAAGTGAATGATTGGTACAAAAATCACTTTAATTGCCCTTATCAGTTTTTAAAGTCACCGTCTGGCTACGGCGTAGCGCTCGCGGATTCAAACAGTGCAATGCCGTTGTTGCCATCACAGGTGGGCGCAGGTGTATCACAAATTTTTCCATTTGTTGTTGCCGCGGTTAAACCAGATGTAGGCATGATCAGCATCGAACAGCCAGAGCTTCACTTGCATCCGGCTTGGCAAGTGGAGCTTGCGGATTTAATGCTCACTCAAACCAATCAGTACAGTGCAGATAAGCTATTCCTGGTTGAGACGCATAGCGAGCACATGGTGTTACGTTTGTTAAAGCGTATTCGAGAGAGTCAGGATGCCAGCCTGCCACTTGATAGCAAGCTGGCCCAGATTATTTTCTGTGAGGTTTTTGACGGAGAGACTCGCATTAGGCCTATTGGAATCACCTCTGATGGTGATTTCGACACCGCATGGCCCAATGGCTTTTTTGAAGAACGGGGCAAGGAGTTGTTCTGATGCTGTTTGCAGAATTTGCGGTAAATCCGGAACAGGTCAATTCGCTCGATAATTTGGCGCAACTCAAATCTAGCTTTGACTTCAGCCGGGGCACATTGATTTCTGCTTTCCCCAAAAATTGGCTTGCTCTACTTGATCAGCGTATTGCCGGCAATTTAAGCCAGATTCAAAAGCAGCGAATGGTCGCTTTGTTAACAACCATTAGAGATCGTGCTGTCGTTAAATCAGGGCGAGATTATGCTGGTGATAATTGGGTTCAGGCCGCCCATGCAATCAACGACCAAAAACCGTTTTACAGTATTGTCGGAAGTGATACGAATGCTCCGCCACGACATCTGCCATCGCTGGAGCAGCTTGAGTTAATAGACTTTGAAAGTTTCGGCTCTATTGATGTTCCACGCAATGCCCTAGCTCTTATTCAACCTGTGGCGCCTCTTTTATCAGCATCATCAAGAATCCGTTTGGTTGACCCTTACGCGTGCCCCACTAAACCTAGTGTTACAGCAGTATTGCGATCACTATTTGGCGTGATTGGCACTAAGCAATGTGTAGTTGAAATTTACAGTAAGGAAGCAGCTGTTAGAGATTTGGTTGAGGCACATTTTCAACAACTTACCAGGCTATTACCCGACAACATCCGTTTGATCTGGTCTGTCCTAAATGACGGCGGTACTGGCCAGTTGCATCAGCGATTATTGTTTACTGAAAGAGGCGGTGTCATTTTTGACCGGGGATTTATTGAGCCTTCAGTTCACGAACAGCGTCTTGTTAGTACAAATCTGCGAACAATGAATAGAGCACAAGTAGATAATGCAACTCGAGATTACAACGATGCTCAACCATTCGTGCCGTGTGTTTCCAAACTCAGTTCTACTGATCCTGCCTACTTAACTGAAGACTAAGATAATATTACAACTCTGTGCTACAAATTTTCTGACCAAATGGCTTAAAGCTGATTTACCGCGCTTACCAGTCGAGCCAGGCAAGCAAGTAGGCGTGAACACGGTCACAAGTGGCAGCACGCAAATGTGTTGGCAGCTTCATATTATCGACAACAGTTATGGTTCGCTGCATAAAACCCTGATAGCTGTCGAAGCCAGTAGCCGGTTTACCGTGTTTTTTCCCGTAGTATTGAAGTTAACGGTAGATGAGCTTTCAGCGCGTCTAACAATGGAATGGCAGTGGGTGCTTGCTGAAAGTTTGCGAGTACTTGAATACATGCCACGTAGTGATATCGCGTTGCTGTTAGACAGACTAAGTCAGCTGAACTTTGACGTTGCCTGGGTGAAAAACACTGACTTAAGTATCAATGGTCACATTAGTGACGCAGGGCTGTGGGTCACTCAGACTTTAGAGCAAACCAGGCGGGAAGAACTAACGCCTGAGGTAGCCCTAGAGTTAGCCATTTATCTCAATGGCCAGCCAAAACGCATCAACAAAGGCAAAGATAAGGTGATACCGGTAGAGTCGCTGCTGACATATTGCCAGTTACTTATCTCATCAAAGCAAACGGCCCAACAATCTGAGGCAGAACCAGCAGAATCAAATCAGCAGCTATTAGCGCCAATTAATTCAATCGTGTATCTTAAACGTTGATATGAAAATAGGTCCAAACAAGGCCCTCAACAGTTGTTTTTCAGGGAAAGAAGATGGTCTCGAATTTCGATTTTTTGCAACACAACTTCACTGATTTATACAATTTCTCCCGAGGCGCAGAGCAGTATGTCGAGCGAGATCCGCAAGCATGCTTGGTGAAATTGCGTTGTTTTTCTGAACAATTAGTTGATCATCTCTACCATGAGCTAGGGATTAACCTAGAGTCTAAAGACGACTTTTACCAACGACTTACAAATCCCCAATTTGAAAAGTTAGTCGAAAAAGGCATTCTCCTAAAACTTAATGCATTACGTATTAATGGGAATAAAGCTGCTCATGGTAAAAAAATCAGTCGTAGCGACGCGAAATGGTTGCTCAAAGAGGCTTACCTGGTATCCAAGTGGTTTGCATGTACATATTTTCCTGAGATGGCGAGGGAGATACCGGACTATCAAGAGCCGCAAACAAACTCCGAAGCGGTTATGCCGATTGAGTCTAAAACGTCTTCTGTTGAACTTGAAGCAGCCCAATTAGAATTAAGAATATTGCAAGAAAAACATGTAAAGGCTTTAGCCGATATCAATCGCCTTGCCAATTCAGTTCAAAATTTAGAAGCGCTACAAGCGCAATTTGCTTTAGCAAATAATGCCGCGGCACAACAGTTTGATCTAGAAACATCTACAACCATCGCTCATTTATCTTTGGTTGATGCTTATAGTGATTTTGAGCTGAATGAAGATCAGCTTGCCCTAGTGCAGTCTCTGGAACAGTTTTTACGTGAACCCAAACCACAAGTTTTTCTACTCAAAGGCTACGCAGGAACAGGGAAAACTTTTATTACGAAGGGTCTTACCGAATATCTTCGCACTATCGGCAGACACTACACTTTGATGGCTCCAACCGGAAAAGCTGCAAGAGTTATCGCACAAAAAACGGGGAGTCCAGCATCTACAATTCATCGTACCATTTATTCATTTAAGGACATTCGCGAGTTTAAAGAGCCGGGTGTGGATGGTTCTGAAACATTCAAATACTATTCACTTCTGCGCGCTAACGAGAATCCAGATAATTCCGTCTATATTTCCGACGAATCTTCAATGATTTCAGATACGTATCAAGAAAACGAGTTTTTTAGGTTTGGTACGGGTTATTTGCTCACTGACATGATGAAATTCATTAACCTTGATCATAATGACCACTGCAAAAAATTAATTGTGATTGGCGATTCTGCCCAATTACCGCCGGTTGGAATGGCAACGTCACCAGCACTGGATGCTGATTATTTGAAACAACGCTTTAATGTCGACTGCATGAGTTATGAGCTTACAACAGTTGTAAGGCAACAGGCCGACTCTGGCGTTATGGCGAATGCAATCATGCTCCGTGAAACGATGGCAACAGGTGTGTTTAACCAACTGGATTTTAAGTTGCAATTCCCGGACATTAAAAATATCAAACCAGAAGAACTAGTTCCGGCTTTTCTCAATGCTTGTAAATACAAATCAGTAAGTAATGATGCGATTATCGTTAGTGGTTCTAATGCTGATGTGAAGCATTATAACGATCGAATTAGGGAAGAGTTTTTTCCAAACAGCCCTTCCTTACAGCCTAGAGATAAGCTAATAGTTGTGAAAAATGTCGAGATATTTGGACATTTAATTACAAATGGTGAGTTTATTTATGTCCGCAGTTGCGATCCCCAACCAGAATTAAGGTCTATCCCGCTAAAATCAAAAAACAATGGCGGCCTGCTTGAAACCAGAATAGTTCCTTTATTATTTCGTGGTGTTGAATTTTCGTTAAGAACAGAAAGCGATACCGTAATCTCGCTGCAATGCAAGATTATTGAAACTTTGCTTAATTCTGAAGATGGTACTTTAAATTCTGATCAACAAAAAGCTCTGTATGTTGATTTTAAGATGCGGAATTCTTATCTTCGTGAAGGCTCGAAGGAGTTCAAAGATGCCTTAATGTCTGATCCATATTTTAATGCGCTGCGCGCAAAATATGGTTATGCCATAACTGTGCACAAGGCCCAGGGTAGTGAATGGCGGCACGTGTTTGTAAAATGCAAGGCCCCACAATTTTCGACACTCAGTCAAGCGTACTTCCGATGGTTGTATACTGCAATTACTCGTACTAAAGAAACGTTATATGTGCTTGATGAACCTCATATTTTGATAGGCTCAGGCATCAAAAAAGCATCTCAAAAAGACTTTGGCTGGATTGGTCAATCTGAATCAATTGCACACGCTATGACTCATGAGTCGGCAACAGCATCGAACTCAATGCCATTGATGAATTCTTTAAACCAACAGGCGGAAATTTCTTTAGATACTGCTTTTGTGGCAGTGATGGAACCACAGTCTGATATCACAGAAAAACAAGCAACAGACTTTGGTATTCCTTCTGGTGAGTTGTTTCTGGTTACCTTATTCCAACAAATTCAAAAAATTTTGCTGAATGTTGGTGCAGAGGTGCTGTGGATTGATCATAAACAGTATCAGGAACGCTATCTGATTAAGTTCCAGCAAACTGAGTTAACCATCAATGTGCATTACTCTGGAAAAAATAAGGTTACAAAGATACAGAGCGCACAGCTCACCGAAGCGAGCTCCCAGATTAGTTCAATGCTTAATGTACTTGTTGACCGACCTCTTGCTGTGAACATCCAATGCGATCAGAACCCTATTGAATTGCCCGAGCCATTCTTGGAAATTTTCCATCAGCGCATAGAGGCGAGCTGTGCCGGACAATCATTTAGAGTTTTGACCGTAAAAGCACGTGACTATTGCCAAGAATATACCTTTGTAAGAGCAGAAGAATTAGCAACTTTTAGTATTTTCTATAACAGCAAAAAACAAATTAAAAGCTATGCCAGTGTAACTTCTAAAACTAATTCGCCCGCTTTAAGTAAAGACGTAGAAGCGATGTTCGCATCGGAGATTAAATAATGAGTGTTTCGACCAAGGATGTGTTTGCACTTAGAAAGGCGGGCGAATTAGAGCAGGCTTTTGCTATGGCGAAACATCTTTTAGATGAAAACCCAAACGATGAATGGAACCAACGTGCAGCAGCTTGGTGTTTGATTGATCTGATAAAAAAAAGTGCGCAGCACAATACCCCAGATCAAACCAGTCAATATTTAAATACGTTGAATTCGATCGGCCTTCCTAACGATGAAATACTGCTTAAATCAGTTGCAGCGGTGAAAACGCTCGGGTCGGCTGCTGCACCAATAGTGGAGCAGGCTATCGTTGCCAGTAAAGCAAAGGACCACGAAAAGGCCTTATCTTTGTATCTGGAAGCACTTCGTTTATGTCCTGATGACCACGGAATTAAGCAAAAAATCGGGTGGGAACAGTACCGCGTTGCAAGTATTAAACTTAAAGAAGAAAAGCCAGAAACTCAGGCAGTTAAAAAATTATTAAATAGCTACCTCAATTTACAGCTTGAGAGGCCATCTCTTTTGCATTCGTCTATGCTGCGAATTGCTGTGTCGATAGCTAAAGAAGATAACTTCAATTTAGTGGCGTTTTTGCGGATCTGGGGGATTGAAAATCTACAGGCGCAGGATTTCCAGCCTTATCACCAAGATGCAACTGGTAAAGTCTCACCTTCGTTAGCCGAAAAATTACTGTTAAAAGTGTTTAAACAAGCAATACAACAGGGCGACGCAAACTTTATCTCTCAAACGTTACCGGTGTTAGAAAAAGCCATAACAACTTCAGTCGATCCTATTTGGTTAACATACTACAAAGCAAAAGCGTTGTTATTGCTGGGTTATGCTGATGATGCTTTCAAATTTATAGTCGCTATTGCTGGCAAAAAGATGTCAGAGTATTGGATATGGGAGCTGTTAGGTGATATCAAACAACAGTTGCAAGACGATTCAGCAATGGATTTTTACGGCAAAGCGCTGGCACTTAAACCTGATGAGCTTTATGTAGCAAAGCTGCGATTGAAATTAGCTCATTGGTTTCTGTTTAAGAGTAATTTATCAGCTGCTAAATGTGAGCTGGAACAGATCAAACGTACTGCCGAAAATCTTGGTCATAACATTAGCCCTGAAGCACTGCAGCTTATGCAGCAACAGTGGTTTGAAGAAACAAATGCATCCAAAACTAACGTAGCCTTTTATTCCGATGCCGCTGGCCGTGCTGAGGCAGTCCTTTATAGGGATCATCCGACATTTATTGGTGTTGTCGCTGAAAGCTTTGCTATTAAAGACAAGCCCAATAAAAAGAAATATCGAATAATCTTTAAAATGAGTAGTTCAGGGAATCCATATGAGACCTCTGTCAGTGAGCAAAAGTTAAAAGCCTTAAACTTAGGCACTGGTGATGTTATTGCAATAAAAGGCGAAATGCCTCAGGACGGTGGCAAGTTTATGGTATTAAGCATTGCACGTGCGTCAGTTACTGCAGATCCATCTCTGGTAAAAAATTTTGAAGAAATATGCAGTGTTTCTGATGCTGGTCTGGGGTTTACTTCCTCAAGTATCTTTATCGATGCGAATACAGTCAAACATCACAATATACAAAAAGGCAATCAAGTATCTGGAGTTGCGATAAAAAGTTACGATAAGAAAAAAGACAAATGGGGCTGGAAGGCACTGAAAATAAATTCCGTAACGCCCTCTTAATTAACCTTAAAAAAGGGAGTTCGATATTAGTTTGGTTCAAATGCTGTAAGACCTCACCCGAATCTACCGCCATCCTAGTTCTTTTTATTGATTACCTTACGTTGAGATTACTCCGGAAGGTAATACCGAACATAGTGGTATTAATAATTATATTTCGGTAATTAGTTTTACTTTTATAATGGCTTTGGATGATGAATTTCTAGCTATCTACATGATTCATATCGCTTATATCTGATGGCATGCCTCGTGAATTATCTCCTGTGACCAACATTTCATAGGAGATACAAAATGGGTTACGAAGTAGATTTTTTAGGTGTAGGCAGCGAGTCTAAAAGTGGCGATGCCATTGCCATTCGGTTTGGCAATTTGCATGGCCGCCGAGACGAGCAAACAGTAGTGGTGATTGATGGCGGTTTTAGCGATACCGGTATTGAATTGGTTGAGCATATCCGCACGCACTTTGGTACTGATACCGTTGACCTTGTCATCAGTTCCCATCCGGATCAAGACCACATCAATGGTCTTGAGGCGTTATTAAATGAGCTCGATGTCAAAGAGCTGTGGTTGCATCAGCCATGGCAGCATAACCAAAACTTAGCCGATGAGTTTGCTGATGGCCGTTTAACCGATTCAAGCCTTGGCGAGCGTTTAAAACAAAACTTAGAGCGGGCCTGGTCGCTGGCTAAACTGGCGAACCGCAAAGGTATAGTGCTCAAAGAGCCATTCACTGGGCTGACTGATAAATCGGGGGCAGTCAAAGTGTTGGGCCCCAGCCAGTCTTATTATGAAGCATTGATCCCTGATTTTGATGGTATGCCTGCCCGAGCAGACAAGGGGGCAGTTTCCAATGAGAGTTGGCTGACATCAGCGTTGCGAAAAGTCACAGAATTTTTTGCAAACTGGGGCGAAGACCATATTTCAGACGACGGTCAAACGTCGTCAAAAAACAACTCGAGCGTGATCACCCAGCTGATTGTCGATGGCAAGCGCCTGGTGTTCACTGCGGATGCCGGTATTCAGGCTTTAGCACATGCTGCAGACCAAATAGATGGCTGTCAGTCAGGTGCCGAGTTGAAGCTGATTCAAATTCCACATCATGGTAGCAAACGCAATATTGGGCCAACGGTATTAAACCGTTTGATTGGTGAGCCCGTGCCGCATGGTGAGCAGCGTTCAGTCATGGCTATAGCGTCTACTGCCAAAGCCGGCGAACCAAAGCACCCAAGAAAGGCGGTGTTGAATGCTTTTAATCATCGCGGAGCCCGGGTTTTGGTCACTCGTGGTCAAGGCATTATGCACTATCACAATTCGCCTGGACGGGCAGGTTGGTCGTCATTAACTCCTGAGCCATACCACTTCTCTTACGAGGAGGAGGTATAACCATGGCTTGGATTTCTCTTAAAACTCAGAATTTGCCAACGCTTGCTTTAGTGGTGATTGCCCAGGTATCGATTGCATACGCATTGTCGAACCCGGGTTTCGATTGGTCGTCAATTGAAGTATTTTCGCCAGATACGGTGGTGGTGAGTCTGATCGTGTTGGTGGCAGCGCTGTTTAGCAGCCTGCTACCAGCGTCAGTTAAGCATCAGTTGGTCTTTTTGCGACGAAAAAACGCATTACCCGGCCACCGATTCCTGCAACTCGCCGAACATGACCAGCGCATCGACTTGCTCAGACTGAAACAGCAGATCCTGCCTTTGGTCCAGCTAAACGTAACGGAAGAGCAACAAAACCGTGTGTGGTACCAGAATATCTACCATCCTCACCAAAATGCACCTCTGGTAAAGAGCGCGCATAAAGCGTTTTTGCAGTGGCGAGACAGTATGGTGGTATCGATGTTCATCGCGCTACTGCTGGCGGTCGGTGTCCAAACCGTTCCGGCGGTAGCTGTGGCGTTCAGTCCTCTTTCGTTTTTAGTGTCGTTGTTCTTTGTGCTGGCGACCGGTTGTGCAGCACACCACAACGGCAAACGAATGGTCACAAATGCAGTCGTTTTGTGGCTGCTTAAGCCTAGTGCGTGTCAGCAGTAGTAGAGGGGGGAGGAACGAGTTATGGCATTTGTCGTCACGCAACGTTTTGCTGAACAATCGTCGGAGATTGCAACACTGCTTGATGGAACGCAATTAGTCTTTTCTCAAGGCAAGTTCGATTTTTGGTGCATTTACCACATTCGTAATGGTTTTGCGCATGCATTGCGTGATGAAGAGGTCTTTAGTTTGATGCAGAAGTATACCGGCAGCATTCAGCGATTTTGGTTATATAAGGACTTTTTGACTGTGTTCAAATTAGTGACAACTGACATAAATTGTGGTGTAGTCAATTACATAACTAACATCGCGATGCAGTATGAAACGCCGCGTGAGGTGCAGTTTATTCTGATGTTTCTTTACGCCGGTATGGTGGCAGAGGAAAACAAAGATAAGGCCATTCTAAAAAAATACATCAAGCGACTTGGAGTTCATCAGGTCTTGGTCGAGTTGATGCCGCCAAAAATGGCAGCGAATTACTCGCGGCGGAAGAAGTGGCAGGAATTACAACTTGAGTGTGAGGTGAGGGGCTTCTATAGCCAAGACATTACATTAAAGTTAAGTGCTTAAAAGGATTTAAAAAAATGGCTGTGGTAGAACAACTTAAACTGTGGACGGCATCGGTTCTTCAGAGCAGGCAACACGTGCCTTTTGGTAGCCCTTTGTGGGCTTACAAAATCACAGACAGTGAGCTTGAAGATCTCCAAACAGTTTTACAACGTTTGTTTTCAACGACCAATACTAACTTACTTTTCAATAAGCATCTGAGCGTCTTATCACGGCCACTTGTTCTTTATATCGCAACTTGGCTTCAGCGGAAAACTAAATCTCGTCCTACTTGGGAACCTGTTACGGATAGCATCTGCTTAGATTACAACACCAGTAGCCGCGCCCTTATACTTGACTGTATTAGAGCAGGTCTAAAAGAATTCGGCATAAAAATACACCACACTCAGAATTATAGATACCTTGATACTTTGTATTGCCATGGAGGTTTTCCTCGAGCGGATTTACTTGGCATCTCTCATTCACACCTAATGGGGTATTTTGAAGATGTACTTAATAATTATGCAACGTTCGTCCACTCGCTCACAGTTGATGAAATCGCTGAGAGCAAATTGTCCAGCTTACCTGAAACCTTACAGCAGAAGTCTTTTTCTAAACTAGCTTCATCGCTAATTAGTTACCTTTTCGAACTTAGAGATAGTTTTCATCTTTACGAGACGTCTGATCCTCTCGCATTTTTGGACATGAAGAATCCAAATTGGCGAAATAACTTACCGTTTTTAGTTATTGATGAAGAAGCTAGCAGGTTGATAAACACACTGCTAAAGAAAACTAGCAAAGTAGTTAGACGTTCACAGAACCCAGTCAGACTAAAGCGTTATCTCCGACAAAACGCCGACGAATTCAATTTGTTTAGTGAGGTGCATGTAAACCATACAATTCATCCCGAAGACCTAAATAAGGTTCTTGGAGTAAATTCACTTCCAAACTTTTTTGAATTAATCACTATTACCGGAGACGGCCACAGATCCAGAGCGGCCAGTTTTAGTTATAAAACTGGTGCTGCGCCAAGATGGATAGTTTCAGAGATCGTACGTCCCATAGTTGGCGCGTTGGCTGCAGGCGAGCTCAAGTATCAGCTATATTCTGATGGAGAACTTATTGGGAGCAATACTTATCGCCACGGCGAGTCGTTTGACGATCGTGCTCCTTGGATTTTTGACGCTGACGAACAAAAATTTAATTATTTAGGCCATGGTAGTTTTCGTGACAGATTAGCATCAGTGCTTGTTGTGAGTAACTGCGAACCGGCGAAATGCAGTCCATCCTCTCAAGTTAGACTATTGGGTAAAGTCAGCTTCTGTGAACGTAGCGTCTACAAAATATCCGGCCATGTAAAAATACCATCAACTTTTGGCCATTTTCATATTCGAACCGATGCTAGCCAACTGAATCTAGACTGCGTAAATGTCAAAGGGAAAAAGTTGGTAGATGTTATATCCGATAAACCGGTATACATTGGTAAACCAAATCTAGTAATTGATGAATCAAAGCCTGGTGCATCCTTAAATAAAGAAGAATATTTTTGGGTGAGCACCAATGGTACGAGGATTCCCTATTTTAGTAATACGGTTACTTCGGGAACAGGTGCTGTTGTTAGGGTCCTTGAAGGCGAAATTGTTTGGGTGCATGAATGCGTCTATCTTCACGATGAGTTTTTGGCAGAACTAATTCACAATGGAAAAGGGGAGTTTGAAGTAAAATTCCGGGGTTTGGAAAATGCCCATGTTGGTTTAGTTCCTGGTCAAAGTGCAATTTTGACCGCTGAGCCCGAACTCATAGCGGGCTTTAAGTTTTGTGATATCAGATTAACTGATCTTCTAGTTGACAGTGTTGAATTCAGTATCTCCTGGTCAGATACCCCTGATAATACAATAAGACTCAGATTGCCCATTGCACTTAATGCGGTATCTTTGCTGACAAAGACGGGGGATGTTTATAGAGAATGTGACCTAGGATGTCTGACAGCTGACGATCTCATTGACTGTACTTTCAAGTTTCAACCAGACACATCTGAAACCCGGGTTAAAGTTGATCTCCTCGCCGATGACAAAGTTGTCATGTCAGTTTCTCAAGAAATGAATCTTTCCGCGTCTGGTACAAGTAAAACTCTTCCTGCGAGAGCTGTTGCTAACTTAGTGCGTCGACTTTTCCGCAATGGTTCAACTCCGGAACATGTTGTCAGGTTATCGTTCTTTGCTAAAAACGAAATTCTGGAGAACCGCATACCTCTAGTGTATAGATTTAAGTATCTACCAAAAATTCGCGGCCAATTCGTTTACTTTCCTAAAACTCTTCTATTGATAAAGCATCTTGACCAGTTGAAGTTAAAGTTGACACCAATTTGGGATCTTAACCGGGACACTCCAGATTTAGAATTTCTGGTTGAGGATGGAGATTTTGTAAAAGCAAAGCTACCAGAGATTGATGAATATGGCGGATGGTTACTGTGGGGGCCCGGACAAACAAACTTTAAACCGACATTGATTGAATTTGACGTTCCGGTTGTACGCAAGAAAATAGATAACTTAGGTGCGTTCGGACAGGCTCTAAAGTCAGCACTTCAGTGTTCTCAAGGCATCACGGATTTTAATGAACCTCTAAAACAAGACTCGATACAGTATGCGATTAAGTATCTAAAGCAAGAGGGTAACAAGCGTACTATTAACTTCTCATCACTCGATCGTATTCTAGAAAAAATGGAAAACGATATAGATCATGAAGGTTGGTCATATTTAAATGATCTGATAGACCTCGTAGAAGATATCGAGCCTGCAAATTTTCATGCACTCAAGCGACTGTTATCGCGCCCTTCTTGCTTAACCTTAATGCTTCTTAGAGATACCTCCAGATTCCACAAGGTGTGGGAGTTGGCCGATTATTTGCCGTTTGAGTGGACTCTCATACCGATATCGGCGTGGATCAAAGCTATTGATAAAATTAAACAAAAAAATGCCCCATTATTGGAACTGATAAAAAAAACAGATCCAAATTTATATGCCGAAGTAGAGCGCGGTCTATTTAGTAATCTGACTGCAAAAGGACCCTATTTTAATACATTGGTCGATATCGCATTAGTCAATTTTACTCCAAGTAAAAGAATCTGGGTGGATACAAGAGACTCTAAAGGCACTGTTTCTTCTGTTGGAAATCAATTCTTGATTGCTAGAAGCAAATTGTTTAAGCGTCATCAAAACCATTTGATGAGTATTTCACAGTCTAAGAAAAGAGACCTTGAGTTAATCGAATGCTTGGATAGTTGCTGGCCTGTATCTTCGTTGCCGATCGATCTTCGAGGCTTTTTCATGTCAATGGGAGCAGGTGAACAAAGTGAAGTGGAAAAGCGAGCATACAAGCTTACGATTGAATTACCCGTAAAAGTGGCTTTTTATAACTTGGATGTATTCCTCCAACCTCTTCCGACCTGGGCATTTCACGCGCTGAGTTTCTCTTTGAGTCAACTGCAACAGTTCGACAGAGAATGGTTGCAGGAGGCTATGTCATTAGCCACAGGGGCGGCATATTCAGCTTTTTGTAACTCAGAATTTACAGTGGTCGGTTAAGCCCGGAGATAGGTTCATTTAATGTCTAAAAAAAGCATTTCCCTAACCAATTTGTATACAGCAATTTCATCAGTGTCTGTTGATGCGGTTCTCAACCAATTAAATTTCAGACATGACAGTTTGCGAGCTTATCTACGCTCAATCCTCTCTGGTCAAATGCGCCAGAATGATGGATTTTTAGCAGAGCCAGTAATTGAAGCAACATTTGGTTGGCATTCATCCGAGCTGGCCTTGAACGACTTGGCTAAGCAGGGAAAGTTATCAGCAAGGTTAGTTAAGTGTATGGATGGTGCTTTTGCGCCAGATACTGAAAAACAAAGGTCTGAAGATTCAAAAGTGGGAAAATCCCGTCTTGGATACGCGACAGACATAGATGAGGACTATACCTGGCCCGAAAATAGAGCTCCTTATACTCATCAGTTAGAGACATGGAATCTCCTTTCACAGGACACTCCGCGTTCCACAGTTGTTACTTCAGGAACCGGTTCAGGAAAGACAGAATGCTTTTTGGTTCCATTACTTAATGATTTAGCCAAACAAGCTGAATCGCAAGATGAAGTATTAGTTGGGGTTCAAGCAATAATGTTGTATCCCCTGAATGCATTAATTAATTCTCAGCAAGAGCGTTTAAGTGCATGGACTAGAGGATTTGAGGGAAAGATAAGATATGCACTTTACACTGGCGAAACTAAACATACTGCACCACCCAAAGCGAGCAGAGTTTTTAAAACACACAAGCCTGAAAAAGTCGAGTATAGGGATGATATAAGAAATGCACCTCCCCCAATATTGGTAACTAACTCAACAATACTTGAGTACATGCTTGTTCGCCCAGTTGACCGTGAAATCTTAACAAAGTCTCAAGGGAAGCTGCGCTGGATTATCTTGGATGAAGCTCATACCTTGGTTGGGACGCAGGCGGCAGAAATATCACTGTTGTTACGTCGGACGATGATAGCTTTTAATGTAAAACCTGAGGACGTAAGATTTATTGCAACTTCAGCAACCATCGGTGACTCAAAAGATTGGATTAGAACAGAGAAGTTACTCAAAGAATTCCTCTCTGGGCTTGCCGGAGTGAGCCCAGAGCAAGTATCTGTGGTGCGTGGTACTCGATACATTCCTAAAATTCCCGACTTCACTGATATTGAAGGCAAAATTTCAATTCCGGATTTAGAAAAATTAAATAGTGCAGATTCATACCAGAAGCTCTGCCAAATCCCTCTCATGCGCATTTTACGCCAAAGACTAATTCAATCTCCGATGACAGTTAGCGAGATTGCAAAAACGGTATATCCAGAACGGGAGCAATTAGAGGCCCTGCACACACAAAATGCTATGCAGTTAATTGATATTGCAACAAATGCATACCCTGACGGCAATCCAAGTCTTGAGCCTTTTTTTCCCGTTAGAGCTCACATATTTCATCGAGCCCAAAGAGGCTTATGGGCGTGTGTTAACCCCAATTGTTGTCATAAGACGGGGAGTGAACTAGAGCAGGGATGGCCATTCGGAAGAGTGTTTGTTTCAGAGCGACAAAAGTGCATGGATGGCTGCAGTGCGCCGGTATACGAATTAACGCATTGCGCAGTCTGTAAAGAACCTTCTCTTGCGGCCTCATTGGTCATTGACTCACATGGAAATCGAGTTTTGCTATCACGAGAGCATGATGATTTAGATGAGTATTCGGATGAGATTGAAGATAATCAAGAAAACGATGTAATTCTTGAACATAAGACTCGCAATAATGTGCAAATATTTAGCTCCCAATCGAGCGATTTGGAACGATATAAATCCTTCGGGAGCTCAGTCGAAGCTTATCTGGATCTAAGTACCCGAAGAGTAAAAACTCGTTCTGAAAACACCCTTGCGGTTAGATACACAACAGCGGATCGTGACTCATATCTCCGTTGCGCATGCTGTGACGCTACGGAAGCAGTAGCAAGTTCGACTTTTAAGAGAGCTCTTCTGGGTGCGCCTTTTTTAATGGGAAATCTTGTCCCCGAGTTATTGCGGCATATCCCAAGGAAAAATGATGACTCGTTGTTCGGTGCTCGTTTAATAACTTTTACGGATAGCCGACAAGGAACGGCAAGATTTTCTGCAAAGTTGCAACTAGATTCTGAGCGTAAGTGGTGTCGTTCAAAAATCTATCGCGAAATTGCAATGCGAAGTTCTGATTCCGAACTGTATAACGACCCCAAAATTGCAACATTCAACATGATTCTTGATAGTAATCCTGAAGCCGCTACTAAGGATTTAATTTTATCGCAGATAAAAATAAGGCTTGAAGAGTTAAAGAAAGTCTCATTCAAATTGAGTTGGGTAGCTGCGGTTGAACTCTTGGCAAACACTGACGAAATAAGGTTGATGGCAGGGGACCTAGATGTCGAAGACTACATGCTCCCAGGCGAATATAGTAATCGAGACCAACGCTTAGAAAATACTAAACACCTTGCAGAATTGTTTTTACTCCGAGAGTTTGCGAGGCGGCCTAAAAATGCTAACAACTTAGAAACATTAGGCTTGGTGAAGATAGTTTACCCAGCCCTAGATTCCATAACTGAGGAAGATCTGCGAGTTGGCTGTCGGGAATGGGGCACTCTAGGTCTCAATCTCGATGATTGGAAGAGCTACCTAAAGATCATTCTTGATTTTTATGTCAGAGAAAACACGCTCATTGACATTCACTCTTATCAAGTGAATTGGATGGGCGGTAAATTATTTGCACGCCTTCTGCAGGGGCCTGAGTTTGAAGGCAAATCCGAGGAAGAGAAAAAAGCTATTTGGGCTTTTCCATCGGTGAACAAGGGGAACCAACATAAGCTGGTGCGTATGCTCGAGTTATTTAGCAAGAGGTCAGCTAAAGACGACCCAGAGCTTTTCAATGCAATTCTCAGATTTGCGTGGCGCACTCTAGTTAAAAAAGAAATACTGCAGCCTTACAAGGATGGAAATAAAGAGTGGCGTGAGGGCTACCACCTAAAGCTAAGCAACTCAGCATCCTTTGAATTGATAACAAATGCATCCGTGTGCCCAATTACTAACCGATGGTTAGATACGGCATTTCGTGGAATGTCGCCATATTTAACCAGTAAGACTGAGATAGAAGATTGCTTGGTTAAGAATACGAACTGCAAGATTCCTCATCCAGCCCCTGATTTGTTGCAAAGCAATAGCTCGCAATCGCTTCGCAACTGGATACGCAACAATGAGTTTATCCTTAACATGAAAAAGCAGGGGAACTGGAGAGATATCACTGATTCGGCGCTTTTACCCCCAGTCATGCTTCGTTCTGCAGAACACTCAGCTCAACAATACACTGACAATTTGAAGCTTTTTGAAAAGGCATTTAAAAAAGATTTTTTGAATGTCCTTAATTGTTCAACAACGATGGAGATGGGGGTAGATATTGGTTCGCTAGTCATGGTAGCGATGAACAATGCTCCTCCATCGACGGCAAATTACCTGCAACGCGCTGGACGCGCTGGCCGACGAGGTGAGAGTACCTCTATCGTATTCACTTTCTGTAAATCTACTCCGCATGGTGAAAGAATTTTTGCAAACCCGAAGTGGCCATTTGAAACGCCCATTCCAGTTCCGAAGGTTGCACTTGAAAGTGTGACTATTGTCCATAGGCACATCAACGCATTCCTCCTATCTCGCTATCTAAACACCAAGTTTAGCAAAGAGAATCTGCCGACTTTGAAGTCTGGAAAATTCTTCACCTCGGATACAGGTACTGCAATTTATGAGCGTTTTATAAGCTGGTTATCCAGTGAAGCTGTTGATGATAGATTCATTAGCCAGTGCTTACGCATGATGATTGTAGGGAGTGGATTGGCAGGGCAGGCCGAAGTTTCACTTATTCAGAAAACATTAAATGACATCGTAAATGCGTCAAGTCATTGGAGAAGGCGTTGGGACTCACTTTGCGCAGAAATTCAGAAAGTAAGCGATGATGAGTCCGGAGCCAAAAGACGTTTGATTAAGCAGAAAGAATCTATGGAAACAGATTCGCTATTGAGTGAATTAACCTCAAGAGGATTTCTCCCAGGCTACGGTTTCCCGGTAAACGTAGTTGAACTGGTAACCAACAATAAAATGGAAAGGGCAAAGGAAATTCAAAGCTACCCGTCAAGGGGGTTAGCCACGGCTATTCGGGAGTTCTCTCCAGGCAGTGATATCGTTTTAAACGGCTCCGTATATCGCTCGATGGGGCTTCAGTTATCTTGGAAAGTGCCACAAAGCCAATATGACTTATCTAAGGTTCAAAAGTTGCGGAATGCAAGCAGCTGCCAGGAATGCGGCTTTTGTCAGTTGGACATTATAAGCAATCAAGACATCAAAATTTGTCCGGAATGTGGTTCCAATAAAATCAAGACGATGGAGTATATCGTACCCGATGGATTTAAAGTCGATTATAAGACGCCACTTCATAACGATTATACTCAACCGCTTTACGCGCCATATACAGAACCGTTAATTTCCATAACAGGCACAACTTGGCAGGCGCTATGTCGGCATGAATTAGGACGCTTTAAGGTCTCCGACGCGGCAGAACTTTTTTACTACAACAATGGCAATGGTGGGGGGTATGCTCTCTGTTGGAGTTGTGGCCGGATGGAGCCATTGGCAGTCAATAGTAGCGAAGGTCGTACTTTTTTAGATCTGAAAAGCCAGGTGAGATTACTTACTCGAGAAAGGCATCCTAGGTTGTCTGGTACGTCAATAGATGGAAATGCTGACTGTATTAAGAGTGATTGGAGCATTAAAGTCAGTTCTTCGAATTTACAAGATGGATCATTACAAATTCCTTTTGTTTTAGGGTTCAGCAGTGTGACAAGTATGTTCGAGTTGCAAATTAGGGATCCAAAAACTCACGAGTGGATTTTTGATCGTAGGCTTGTGTTTAGTCTTGGTGCAGCCTTAAGACAGGTTTACTGTGCAAAGAAGGGGATTTCGACTTCAGAGCTTGGCATTTCAGTCCACCAAAGGAAAACAGCATCTTCCGACAGTGAATCTGTTTGTAGTCTTTTTATTTTCGATACTGCAGAACAAGGTGCAGGTTATGCATCGTCAATCCCTGAGGTATTGGCAGAGCTTTTTAAAGCTGCCTATGAGTACGCGTCAGAATGTCCATCTGCTTGTGATGCATATTGTCACGCATGCCTTTTGGATTATGACACACAGCATCATGTCGAGCATTTGGACCGGAAATTGTTAGTTAAGTTTTTTGAAGAAACAAAGTTTCATTTGTTATTTGAAGTTGAACCTTCTCGGGCATGCTTTGGAGAGCGTTCAATTCCCGAACTCAGTAGTATTGACCAGCTACTATCAATCAAAGGTAGGTCGTCATTAGGAATAGATTTGTTTGTGTCTGAGTCGGATTGGGATCTCGCTGAAGTTTCTGTGCTATCTAAACTTCATGATTTAAAGGGAGTACCAATTCGTTTGCTGCTGGGTAGTGCAGCGATTCAATCACTTACCCCAAATTTGGCCTGGCAGCTTAGGTCTAAAATCCCGCCTCAAGTCGAGATCTCATCGTATGAGTTACCAAGGGAAATATCTGCCGGCTCGTTCCCGTTATTACGAATGAAATTTACCGATGGTGATTATTGGTATGCAACCGATGATCCGAAGAAAATTTCTTGTAACGCTCAATGGGGCTCTTCGGAAGGCACATCAATAGTTTCAGCAAAACCAATAGTAGTTGACTTAAAGACTAGTCCTTTCAACTTAGAAGACTTGGTATTGAAGTCTGAGCTTTCAAGCAATATAGCGCTAATGGATGACATTACGACAAAGTTGAACGTTCCATTTAGTTTATTCGGAAGTTCTTTATTTGCACTTTTTGAAGAGGCAATACCGCGATTCAAGAATGTTTTTGAGCAAGGTGTCGAGAATGTTACTTATACCGACAGATATTTGATAAGCCCGATAAGTATAGGCTTGGTTATCTCTATTTTTGCTCATGTTAAAGCAACAATGGGGATAAGAGATTTTGAGATTATTACATGCCATCCGAGCCCTTCTGGTGATAAGAAACCTTATTGCATTGCGGATAACTTTTGCAATGTTGACGATGTTAATGATTTCATCGACTCGGTTTGTAGAACATACGGAATTAACGTATATCCAGAGTTTGCTTCCAAAAATGACATCGATCATGGAAGGTGCTTGACGTTTACACTAACGAATGGAGAGGTGGTTCGAATTTTATTTGACCAAGGAATGGGTTATTGGGCAACTCGTCGTCCATACAGCCGGTTCAGATTCGATTTTGATAATATTCAAGCATTTGATATTACAACTTGGGACTTCAACATTGAGTCAACAGGGGGAAGCAGCTACATAGTTGCTCACAAAGCATGAGTTGTTTTTTTAGCTAGTGACCAATGTGAACAGATATTTGTATTAGCTGTACTAGCTCAGACCTTATCTGACTGTTACCAGTTTTGCACTGGTTTCGGTCAGATTCTTTTCAGCTCATACCCGTTTCTTATGAATCAATTTTTCAATTTGCGTTATGCCATTACACATTTAGATTTTGTCACAGAAACTCAAATCTGCAGGAAGAAAAAAACTTGCAGCCCTAACGACTAAATCATTCATTTTAAATCCGAATTTCTTCTGCTTTTCGCAATAAGTGAATAACCATTAAGGTCAATTAATGACTGTTTTGGTCACAGAAATCTGTGACACGCTTTTGTGCTGGGGATATTCGACCGAAGGTCAAAAATATAACTTTTTAGGAACAGAAAAATTTTAAAAATTGCAGCTGGAAAAATTTTTTGGTCACAGATAGGTCACAGAGTGGCGATTTTAGAAACATAAAAATCCCTAATAAAGGGAACTCTATATTTTTCAATGGATTAAAAAGGTGTAAAATTGGTTGCGGGAGCCGGATTTGAACCGACGACCTTCGGGTTATGAGCCCGACGAGCTACCAGGCTGCTCCATCCCGCGACCGTGCGTTACCCCTGAGCAGATGAGATAACTATTTGATATGCAAGACGTTAATTGATGACCTTCGGAAAAACAAGTCACAATTGGTTGCGGGAGCCGGATTTGAACCGACGACCTTCGGGTTATGAGCCCGACGAGCTACCAGGCTGCTCCATCCCGCGTCCGAAAATTACATTTGAGCAGTTAATGTAATCTATTGTTTTGCAATGACTTAGTTGGTTGCGGGAGCCGGATTTGAACCGACGACCTTCGGGTTATGAGCCCGACGAGCTACCAGGCTGCTCCATCCCGCGTCCGTCATTGCGGGGCGCATCTTATTGCTTTTAGATATCGATAGCAAGCGACAATTGACAGAAATATGGCAAGGCTGAACTGACTGCTGGTTTTATCAGCACCTTGTGTTTTAAAGCATCGATTTGCGGCTTGAACAGCGCTTTGGCTGACGCAACAGCCAAATTCGACGGCAGTCTGGTGCCAACTTCTGATATACTTTGCGCAATTTTTTTGCTGTGGATTTTCTTATGTTGCAATTCTGGGCGTTAACCTCCAAAGGCGTTGAAGAAGTACTGGCCAGTGAACTGACCAGCCTCGGCGCCACCGTCAGTAAAGTCAGCCTTGGCGCTGTTCGGTTTGAGGCAACGTTAGAGCAGGGCTATCAGATCTGTTTATGGTCGCGCCTCGCTACCCGGATCATGCGCCAGCTCGATCAACTCACTATTAATGAACAGTCTGATGTCTATGCCGTCGCCAATGAACTGGACTGGACAGCTCAGATGGACCTGCGTCAAAGCCTGGCGGTGGAGTGTGTTGGTAAACATGCCACTATAGATAACAGCCAATTCGGCGCGATGCGTGTGAAAGATGCCATCGTTGACCAGTTCAGAGCCAAATTCGGTGAAAGACCGGATGTCAGCCGACTGGAACCGGATGTCCGCTTCCAGCTGCGGATGGAACGCCAGCACTTTTACTTCCTGAAAGACTTCTCCGGCCCTTCGCTGCATCAACGCGGCTATCGCAAAGAGCAGGGCGAAGCGCCATTAAAAGAACAGTTGGCTGCCGCCATGCTGATCCGCTCTGGTTGGCAGTTCCAGCAGCCGCTGGTTGACCCATTTTGTGGTAGCGGTACTTTGTTGATTGAAGCGGTGTTAATGGCACGCCAATTAGCGCCTGGTCTGAAGCGCTTAAAGTTTGCCTTTGAAAATGACAGCGAGTTTGACGCTGCTTTGTATCAGGAATTACGCGCCAAAGCGCTTGGCCAGCGTCAGGCGTTAGCGTCAACCAGCAAATTTATTGGTTTTGATACAGACTCACGCCAATTAGAGAAAGCGCGCCAGAACGCCGCGCGTGCCGGTGTTGCAGAATTTATTGAATTTAAATCCGGTGATGCCACTACGTTAGAAGCTGCCGGCACGCAAATCCCGGGCGTGGTGATTTGTAACCCACCTTATGGTGAACGTCTGGGCGATATTCCGTCACTGATCCCGGTATACAGCGAATTCTCGGTGCGGCTGAAGCAACACTATGCCAACTGGCGTCTGGCCATTATCACCAGTAACAGCGATCTGCTGCGCTCACTGAAACTGTCCAAGCTGAAATCTTATAAGTTTGCCAACGGCCCGCTGGACTGTGAATTCAGTTTGTTTGACCTGACCGAAAAGCAGGTGCAAATCACCAGCAAAACGCCGTCGATGTTTTTTGCCGAAAGTGAATCTTTTGCTAACCGGCTGAAGAAGAACGTCAAACAGCTGGAAAAGTGGGCCAAACGCGAACAAATCAGTTGTTACCGACTCTATGACGCGGATATCCCGGAATACAACGTCGCAGTTGACTGGTACGACGGTGAAGTGGTGATCCACGAATATGCTGCGCCTTCGAACGTCGATGAGCAGATCGCACAAAAACGGCTGTTTGATATCGTCAATTTAGTGCCGCAAGTACTCCAGGTGCCAACCGACGCCATAGTACTGAAAGTCCGCGAAAAACAAAAAGGTAAAGAGCAGTATCAGGCGCTGGCCAAAGCCGGCCAATACAAAACGGTCAGCGAATATGGCGCTAAGTTTTTGGTGAATTTGCGTGATTATCTCGATACAGGCCTGTTTTTGGATCACCGAGTCACTCGCCGTAGCATCCAGCAACAAGCCAAAGACAAGGCCGTGCTGAACCTGTTTGCTTATACCGGTTCCGCGTCGGTACACGCGGCACTCGGCGGTGCGCGCAGTGTGACCACCGTGGACATGTCCAACACTTATCTGGACTGGGCGAAACGCAATTTTGCTATTAACGATCTGGCTGGCAAACAGTATCAATTTGTCCAGGCCAACGTCTTGGAATGGCTGGCCGAGTGCAAAAACCAGTTTGAGCTGATTTTTGTGGACCCACCAACTTTTTCTAACTCAAAACGGATGGAAGACACCTGGGATGTGCAGCGTGACCACGTCAAACTGCTGACGATGATCAGTAAACTGGTCGCACCGCAGGGCAAGGTGATTTTTTCCAATAACAAACGTAAATTCAAAATTGCCCGGGAAGAGCTGGAAGCCGCAGGCTGGTCGATTAAAGACATCAGCGCCGCATCACTGCCGGAAGATTTTAAGCGCAACCCGCAGATCCACGTCTGTTTTGAGCTGACGCGGAGCGCCTGATGCTGACGTTGTACAGCACCTGGGGTTGTCATTTGTGCGAAGAAGCAGAAGCGCTGCTGCGCGCAGCGGATGCTGACTTCTGCCTGGTCGATATAGTCGACGACCCTGCCGCTTTTGCTTTGTACCGCGTCGAAATTCCGGTACTGGCTTATCAGCGTGCAGGACAAACCACCGAATTAAAATGGCCGTTTGATGCGGCCGCATTGCAGTTATTTATTACACAGCAAGCGCTGTGAACGGGAAAATTTAAGCGTGGAATTACTCAGATTTCAACAAGCCTGCCTGGCATTTGGTACTCACCCGGTACTGGACCATGTCGACTTTAGTTTGTTTGCCGGCGAGCGGGTTTGTCTGGTTGGCCGTAATGGCGCCGGCAAATCGTCGATGCTCAAAGTGCTGACTGGCCAGCAAACGCTGGATGACGGTCAGGTCGTGAAGGAGAACAATGTTGTTCTGGCACGACTCGAGCAAGATCCGCCGGCGCGTATTGATGTCACCATCGCCGATTTTATCCGCGAAGGCGCTGGCGATCTTGCGGATAAACTGCAGCGGTTTTATCAGATCTCCGCCGAATTTGACGCTGACGACGAAGCTTTACTGCGCGAATTTTCTGACTTACAAAGTGAGCTGGACGCCCGCGATGGCTGGCAGCTCGAAGCCAGGGTTAATCAACTGTGCGAACAGTTTGTCATGGCGCCGGATGCGACTCTCGCCAGCCTGTCTGGGGGGTGGCTCAGAAAAGCGGCACTGGCGCGGGCCTTAGTCGCAAAGCCGAATATTCTGTTACTGGATGAACCGACCAACCACTTAGATGTTGCTGCCATTCAGTGGCTCGAACAGTTTTTGCTGCAATTTGCCGGCGCTATTATCTTCGTTTCGCACGACCGGGCATTTATCCGCAACGTTGCGACCCGTATTATTGATTTAGACCGCGGTCAACTGACGTCACATCCTGGCAATTACGCTGAATATCTCGACCGTAAAGTCAAAATGCTCGAAGTTGAACAACAACATAATGCGTTGTTCGACAAAAAACTGGCAGAAGAAGAAGTCTGGATCCGTCAGGGCATTAAAGCACGCCGCACCCGTAACGAAGGCCGTGTTCGAGCCTTAAAAGAGCTGCGTAAAGAACGGGCGTCTCGCGTTGAGCAACTCGGTAAAGTAGATTTTGCCATTGAACAGGCTAATAAATCTGGCAAGCTGGTGTTTGAAGGCAAAAAACTGAATTTAGGTTTTGGCGGCAAAGCACTGCTGCAGGATTTTAACTTCTTGTTGATGCGGGGCGATCGTGTCGCGCTGGTAGGGCCTAACGGTGTCGGTAAAACCAGCCTGATTAAAGTGCTGTTAGACGAATATCCGGTTGAAAGCGGTGATATCAAACGCGGCACTAATCTCGAGGTGGCGTATTTTGACCAGCACCGGATGGCATTGGATTTAGATGCAACAGTGCAGGACAACGTAGCAGAAGGTCGCCAGGAAATCGTGCAAAACGGTCAGAGCCGTCACGTACTTAGTTACCTGCAGGACTTTTTGTTTGCTCCGGCCCGTTCGCGTACGCCAGTACGGGCGCTGTCAGGTGGTGAGAAAAACCGCTTATTGCTCGCCAAGTTATTTGCCAAACCAAGCAATTTATTGATCCTCGATGAACCAACTAACGACCTTGACGTCGAAACGCTGGAGCTGCTGGAAGATATTTTGCAGCAATATCAGGGCACTGTGATCCTGGTCAGCCACGACCGTGAATTCGTCAATAACACAGTCACCAGTGCGTTGTGGTTCACAGGTACTGGCAAGATTGTTGAGATCGCCGGTGGTTATGATGACGTGCTGGCCTATCAGCAGATGCAACAAAGTAAGACTGAAGTTAAAAAAGCATCGAATGAACAAATAATTACAAAACCAACGGAGCAATCAGCCGCGCAGGCTTCAGCTTCGTCGTCGAAGAAGTTATCATACAAAGAGAAACGCGAACTGGAACTGTTGCCCGCTGAGATCGAAAACCTCGATCAGCAGCTCAGTGCCTTACAGACGCAGGTCAATGATCCGGAATTCTTCCGCCAGAGTGCCGATGTCACCACAGCTCTATTGAACCAAATACAGCAGACTGAGTCGAAGCTGGCGCACGCTTATCAGCGTTGGGAACAATTAGAAGCATTAAACCAGCAGTAGCAGGGGAATTGAATGAAATTTTCGCCGTTGTTTGTCGCCATGTTACCGGCCGTTGTGGCCTTTACGGGGCAGGCAGCCACTTACCAGGTCGTTGAACTTGGGCCGGTTGACGGTTATAAATCAAGTTTTGTCGCTGGCCTGAATAATAACAACCAGATTGTCGGCAATTTAAGTAACAGATTTAATTATCCTATTGATTTAAATTCAATTGATTTGACGAGTACGGCTATTACCGGCAGTTTGACTGCAGCGGAGATTGAAGAGGTTAAAAAGGGCAATATCAACGCGAAAGCGCTGTCGGTCCTGACCAATTACCTGCAGATCGCCAGTGGCCTGTATACGACACAACGTTTTGCCGGTACTTATCCGGCGCGTCTCGATACCAAGCAGTTGGTACGGGTCCGTGAAACTGCAGCGGTGCAAACCAATAATGAATATCTGTTGGGTATTAATGACTTGAATCAGATGATTGGTTACGCAACAGCGCCATTCACTAAACAGTCGTTTACACCTGCAGCGACCACCACCACGCCAAATCCGGTAGCACAGCAGCTTTGGGTGCCAGCGCCGATGCATATGGCGGGCGTGGTGTTCACTGATAAAGGCAAATACACGTTACCGCCAACTTACACCGATTTTGGTGGTGGCTACAGCGTTGGCCGTGGTCTGAATAACAACGGCAAAGTGATTGGTTATGGTAGCAGTACCATGACCACAGAAGCGCAAACAGCGATCGCGGCTTCCTGTGATGGCAAGGCAGAACCGAAAGATTTGTGTTATTACCGTAACGCCGTGTCGAACAGCTATGAAACCCGTGGCATGGTGTGGCAACTGGATGCAAATGGCAAACCAGGGACACCACAGGTTCTTGGCTTTTTGGGCGACAAAAACTCCGGCAAGGCGCATACCCGCACTGAATATCCGACTGTGGCCTATAGCAGTACACCAAATGATGTGAATGACCTCGGGCTGGTCGTAGGTGCATCAATGTACTCAGACAGCGACGATATTCGTTTCTATGCATCAGGTTTTTCCGGTCGTGATGAGGTGTACCATGCCTATCACGCGACCATTTTTGATGGCACTGAGCTGAAGTCATTTATTGATACCAAAGAATGGAACAGCAGCTTTGCGACCGGGGTAAACAATAAAAACATCATCACTGGTTATGCGGTTAAAACTATTACCAGCGTCGATCGTAATCGTTTCTTTGTTTACGATTACAACACTCAGAAGCTGACATTCCCGGCGGATTTGTTTTCATCTGCCTCGACAGCTCCGGAAGCGATCAACGACAACAATATCATCGTAGGGACAACCGAGACTGCTACAGCCGGTACATCGACTCGTCGCAATGTAGGTTTTATCTATGATATTGCTGCCAATAGTTTTAAAGATATCAATACCTTATTAAGCTGTAAGTCTGCTTATACCATTGTCACTGCAACGGACATCAATGAAAAGAATGTTATTGTTGCCACTGCAGTGAAAGAGGTTGAACGTCGTGACAGTAAAGGTGAAGTGATCAAAGACAGTGCAGGCAATGTGCTCAAAGAAGAGATTGCAGTTGCAGTACAGTTAAATCCAATCGCGAACGGTACCATTGACAACTGTGATACCAGCGCAGAGACAACCTATGAACGGCAAGGCGCTAGTTTTGGTTTGTTTGGCTTGTTAGCCTTACTGCCATTCATTTGGTTCCGCCGTCGCGGTTAAGTCAGCGCTTGATTGGAAAGAAGCCCGCGTCAGCGGGCTTTTTTGGTATTTCTAGGCAGGTTCTGAATAATTTAAAAAAATAATTTTATTTTTTTGTCGTCAAATTGCAATAAAGTTCAGCTTGTTACTGAATGTCAAACAGTATATCCGCTATTTTGATTTGAACCTTTCTGCACTCAGGTCTATCTATTAAATGTGCGCCGGTGTTGCACCCCAGCAGCCGGTGCTTTCTTCGAAGAACAATTGAGTTGAGGAAGACTGCCGTATGAAAAGACAAAAACGTGATCGTTTAGAACGTGCCCATGCCCAAGGTTATCGTGCTGGTGTTACAGGCCGTTCAAAAGAGCTTTGTCCGTATCAGAGTTTAGATGCGCGCTCGCAGTGGTTGGGGGGGTATCGCGATGCGATGGAAGACCGCGGTGGTGGTCTGTTTAGTAAAGGTCAATAATCCAGTCTGCAATGACTGATGTTTAGAGGAACAAACCCCGCACTTGCGGGGTTTGTCGTTTCCGGCGTTGCTGATGTTGCTTAGAAGCTGGACGTATCCTGAAACAGGCCCACTTTCAATTCTTCTGCTGCATAGATGTCACGCCCATCGACACTGACCACACCATCGGCAATCCCCATGAACAGTTTGCGTTTGATCACCCGTTTCATATCAATGGTGTAAGTGACTTTCTTTGCCGTTGGCAGAATTTGGCCAGTGAATTTCACTTCACCAACACCCAAGGCGCGGCCTTTACCTGGCCCACCGGCCCAACCAAGGAAGAAGCCAACGAGCTGCCACATCGCGTCGAGGCCTAAGCATCCAGGCATTACCGGATCGCCTTGGAAATGGCAGGCGAAAAACCACAAATCAGGGTGGATATCAAATTCGGCAACAATCTGGCCTTTGCCATATTTGCCGCCTTCCTCAGAAATATGCAGCACCCGGTCAATCATCAGCATGTTGTCTATTGGCAGCTGACTGTTGCCAGCACCAAATAATTCACCTTTGCCACACGCGATTAATTCTTCTTTTGTAAAGCTATTCTGAGTCATGTATGTTAGGTCCAAAAAAAATGCCGGATCACTTTAGCGAACAGCTGTACGCTAAACAAGTCCGATTAGTCGCTTTCTGCACATGTGACAGATTAAATTGCCCATGAGACAGCCAGATGACACCTTGTTCCCGCTACAGATCAAAGAGAAACGTCGCAAATGAGCAAGCCAGACCAGACCCCGCTCAGTAATGCAGAGAAACAACAGCGCTACCGCGAGAAACAACGCCAGTCCGGGAAAAAAGAGCTGCGTGGTTATCTGACGCCGGAAGCGCTGACTTGTTATCAGGAAATCGTGGATAAAACCGAATGGAATGACAGCTTGCTACTGAGTAACGCGATCCGCTTGATGTATGCGGCGCATAAACTCGGGCAAGTAGGGTTACTAAATAGCTGGTTAAACGAACATAAACGCTAAACAGCGCAAATTGTGACATCTGCTGTTGTTCTGCCATATAATGCCATCCCTTTTTCTGCCATAGGTGTTGTGATGATCCTGTTTGTCCGCGATTTAACTGTCATCGATTTCTCTTACCTGTGTCCGCAGCGTGGCCTGCTTGGCGAAAGTTTTATCGTTGATGTCGAACTGCACGGCGGTCTCGATGCCACTTCGATGGTGCTGGATTTTGCCCATGTCAAAAAGCTGATTAAAAAAGCCATCGACAGTTTGGTGGATCATAAGCTGGCGTATCCGGCGCTGAACCCGGCTATTCGTTGCAGTCAAATCGATCAAACTGAGTTGCTACAAATGGACAGCCTGCGTGGGCCTATCCAGGTAGCATCCCCAGCAGAAGCGCATGTGGCCATCCCAGCGCAGCAAATCAACGAACTCAGCCTGACCGAATTCTTGCAGCAACAGATTAAACCGCTGTTACCAACGAACGTGGAACAGCTGAACTTTGTACTCAGACCAGAAAAATCAAACGGCTTTTATTACCATTACAGTCACGGTCTGAAGAAACACGATGGCAACTGTCAGCGCATTGCGCATGGTCACCGTTCCACCATCGAGATTTATCAGCACAATATGTTGAGTCCACGGCTGAACAAACTGTGGAGTGAGCGCTGGGCTGATATCTATCTCGGAACTGCTGAAGATCAGGTCAGTGCCGGTGACTGCCTGTGGCTAAAGCCGCAGCCAGACAGTTATTTTTTCCGCTATCAAGCGCCACAAGGCTGGTTTGAAATCGCCTTACCGGTTGCTCACTGCGAAATCGTCCCTTGCGACACCACAGTGGAATGCCTGGCGGAATATATCGCGGGTTGCTTAAAAGTACTGGAGAATGCGCCATATAAAGTCGTGGCGTATGAAGGCGTCGGCAAAGGCGCTATCGCTTTTTCCTAAGCGGAGCTCTCAGCTTATCAATAAATAAGCCCGCAAACGCTGCGGGCTTTTTTATGCTGACTCAGTTCAGTTCTGCCGGTGCAGGTTGCGGCCACGCTATGCCAGGCCAAGCGGTGCGCTGAGACAAGGGCTTTAACACGGCAACTGTAGCGGCTGCCGGCACCAACGTTAGGTCAAGCTGTAACAAGCGTTGTTGGCGGAACAGATGGCATTGCAGCACGTCGCCCACATTGGCGCGGTTCAGCAACTGTTTCAGGGTATTTTCACTGGCCTTAAGCCCTTGAACGGCAATCAACAGATCACCACTGCTAAAGCCGGCCTGATGCGCAGCGGTGCCGTTACGGATCGCTGTCAATTTCAGGCCTTCATTTGAGCTTTCATACATAAAACCTGGTTCGATTGCCGGCAAAGACAGCGACTTGTCGCCGCTGAGGTCTAATGGATGTTCCGGCTGACGCCAGGTTAAATCTATACCGAAGATGCCTGCAGCGCGCGCCAACGGCAACGTTGCAGCGGTATCCACCCAGGTTTGTACCGTTGTGGCCAGAGCTTCAGATTGGCTGTAGGACGCCAGTAGATGAAAGAATGTCTGATCGTCGCTACCGCATTCCGGCGCGCCATACTGCTGCCAGCATTGCTGCATCAGGCCATCTAGTGTCAGCCCGAGCGCATGTAGTTCAGCATCGAGACAAAATGCCAGCAGCGAGCCTTTGGCATAATAACTGACTATCGCATTGGCAGCATTTTCGTCCTGACGGTAGAACCGCGTCCAGGCGTTGAAGCTGCTGTCCGCCAGACTTTGCCGGGTATTCGCCGGCGCCCGTTCCAGCCGGCTGATGGTTTTAGCCAGACCAGTCAGATATTGTTCCAGACTGAGCTTACCGGTACGCAACAAACTCAGGTCGTCATAATATGAAGTGAAACCCTCATAAAGCCACAGTTGCGTGCTGTATTGTTCGCCAGCCAGTTGATAATCGAGGTACGGCGTGGGGCGCGCCCGTTTGACCCACCAGGTATGGAAATATTCGTGGCTGCACAGCGCCAGGAAATTTTGATATTCCTCAGTGAATTCTTGCGGCTGCCGCGGATTGGGCAGATCAAAACGGTTACACAGCAATAAAGTTGAGTTGCGATGTTCCAGGCCGCCGTAGCCGTTATCAACTACCCATGTCAGGAACCAGTATTCGGTTAAATCCGCGGGCAGGGCGCCAAATACTTGCCGTTGTGCCTGGCACAGCGGCAACAGATCTACGGCAATTCGCTGGATGTCTGTGGCCATCGCACCGCACAGCACCAGATGGTGTGGGACACCGTCGACTTCGAAACTGGCGATATCTAATCCGCCAGCCAGTAACGGGCTATCAATCAGGTGCGCATAGCTGTTGGCCGAGTAATCACCAAACGCCAACGCAGCGGTGTTAGAGGCTCGCGGCAACCCCGTTGCCAGCAGCCAATGTGTTGGCGCTTGCCCGCGTAAGATGCTGACATGCTGCGGCTGCAGTTCCAGGCCTTGCACCTGCAAACAGGTTGCGGCTGGATTGATCACGGCTATCTCGCTATTGAGATAATTCGCCCGCACGGATAAATCAAAGGCGTAGACGCGGTACCGCACTGTCACCGGTAGAACCCCCGGTTTTAGCGACCAGCGTTGTTTGTCCAACTGCGTCAGTGCCAGTAACCCGTCAGCATCTTCAGCGCGAATATCGAGTAGATTACGCGCAAAATCCCGGATCATGTACGAGCCTGGGATCCAGGCTGGTAACGCCAATACCACCGGTTCTTGGTCCTGTGGCTCAAATTCTAGCGTCACATCAATATAATGGCCGGCTAAATCTGCCAGTTCCAGCTGGTAACGGACTTCAGTCATCACATATACTTCCTGCATCCTGTTTTGTCGGATTATAACGCCGACGCCACGCAATAAGGAGTTGAAATGGCACAAGAAACGATTTTCAGTAAAATAATTCGTCGTGAGATCCCGGCAGACGTGTTGTACCAGGACGAACTGGTTACCGCGTTTCGCGATATCCACCCGCGGGCTCCGACCCATATCCTGATTGTACCAAACGTATTAATTCCAACCGCGAACGATGTTGCAGCTGAACATGAAGCTGCACTTGGCCGTTTGTTTACCGTAGCGCGCAAACTGGCGGCTGAAGCCGGCATTGCAGAAAACGGCTACCGGCTGATTGTGAATTGCAATCAACACGGCGGGCAGGAAGTGTTCCATATTCATATGCATCTGGTCGGTGGTAAAGCACTTGGCCCCATGCTGGCGCGCTGATTGAACAGTATCTTTTGCTGGCAATATGCCGTGCATTCACTACAATGCGCGGCCTTTACAGAAAGCGGCAACAGGATGGAGATCAATGATGATGAATGAAGCGCAAGTGGCAGTCCGGATAGAGCAAGCGGTGACCCGGGTTACCAAAACAGTATTTCCTGGCCGCACCAACCACCACAACACCTTGTTTGGTGGCGAGGCGCTGGCCTGGATGGATGAAGCTGCGTTTATCGCCGCGACCCGTTTTTGCCGCAAACCACTGGTCACGGTATGTTCCGACCGCGTTGATTTTAAAGAATCGATCCCTGCCGGTAGCATTATTGAGTTGGTTGCCCGAATTGAACACGTTGGCCGCACCAGTATCCGCGTCAATGTCGATATTTTTGTCGAAGATATGTACAGCGACGATCAACACCGCGCGATCTCCGGCTCTTTTACTTTTGTTGCATTGGGGCCTGATCGCAAACCAACGCCGGTACTGAGCTAAGCTGCATCCGCCAACGCTGCGACTAACAGGCACTGAGGCGGGTTCAACGCCGGTTATCCTGGCAGCAGCTTTGGTATAATCGGCGTCCCGACACACATGGGTATCCGTCCTTGCTCCGAATTCTGGAAGACCGCCACCGTCAGTTTTGGTTATTGCACAGCCTTGGATGGTTGGGTTTTGCCTTGGTTGCGTTTCTCGGCTCGTTATTTCAGGAGATGCGAGATGCCTATCTGTTAGTCGTCGCGCTGGATGCCTACGCGGGCTGGTTATTAACCATTCCATTGCGTTATCTCTACCAACGCATCCGTAGCTTTCACCCGGCTGCACTGATTGGCTCGGTGTTGCTGGCGTCCCTGGTCACCGCCGCCTGCTGGTCAGTGATTAAAAACTTCAATTACTGGGAAATTTACCGGCACGGCTTTCGGCCAAAAGACTGGCTGCAATATCTGGAGCAAACCCCGGTTAGTTTTTATGTGATGCTGAGCTGGAGCGGCCTATATTTCGGCGTGCGCTATTACCAAAGTCTGCAGCAGGAAAAACAAAAACTGCTGACTGCGTCGAATAAAGCGCACGAAGCGCAGCTAAAAATGTTGCGTTATCAGCTTAATCCCCATTTTCTATTTAATACGCTGAATGCGATTTCGACACTGGTCATGCTCGGTGAGGCCGATACCGCCAATAAAATGCTCAGTCGTTTGAGTGACTTCCTGCGTTATTCGTTATACAAAGACCCGATCAAAAAAGTCCCGTTACAACAAGAGCTACACGCAGCTTCTTTGTATCTGGAAATCGAAAAAGTGCGGTTTTCTGAACGTCTGACGATTGAATATGATATCGCCGACAATACCGAACAAGCGCTGGTCCCCAGCCTGATTTTGCAGCCCCTCGTTGAAAATGCCATTAAATATGCGGTAGCCCGACAGGCAGCAGGTGGTCTAGTCGCGATTAAAGCCCGTAAGTTCGGTCATGATTTATTGATTGAGGTGGCAGATAACGGCCCAGGGATGCCAATTGATGCCGGTCTGCCAAAAGAAAACAGCGGTCTTGGCCTGGTGAATACCCGTGAGCGGCTGGCTGCATTGTACGACAAGAATTTTTCGCTGGTGCTGACGCATAATCAGCCGCAAGGCGTCAAAGTGAACATCCGGATCCCGTTTGAGGTGGAAGAAACTGATGAAGAACATTCTGAGAGTCATCGTCGTTGACGATGAGCCGCTGGCGCGTAAGGGCATGTTATTGCGGCTTGCGGCATTTAAAGAATTACAAGTGGTCGCTGAATGTAGCAATGGTGAAGAAGCGATTGCTGCGGTGCTGACCCACAAGCCAGATGTACTATTTCTCGATGTCGAGATGCCGGTGCTGGACGGTTTTGCCGTGTTAAAACATCTGCAAAGTGAAATGACGCATCTGCCATACGTAATTTTTGTCACAGCTTTTGATCATTATGCGCTGAGCGCCTTTAACGTCAGTGCCGTGGATTATGTGTTAAAACCAGTGGAAGCTGAGCGGTTGCAGGCGGCGGTCGAAAAATTATTGCGCGCATACGAGGCTAGGGATGACCACAAACATAAAGGCCAATTGGCGGAAGTGGTAGCCAAGCTGACCGGCGAAGATACTGCTCAAATTCTCGGCCGGCTTGATAATGAGCAGCCGGTGATGAATGATAAATTTCCGGAAGCGATCAGTATCAAAGACTCCGGCGAGATCACCCGCGTGCTGGTCGCCAGCATCGACTGGGTTGATGCCGCCGGTGACTACATGTGCATCCACACCAACGATGGCCAGACGCACATTCTGCGCCGGACGATGAAAGAGCTCGAACAGGAGTTAGATCCACGTTTGTTTGTGCGGGTGCATCGCTCAGCCATTGTCAACGTTGCGACTATTGCCAAATTACAGATGCTGGCAAACGGCGAACACCAGCTAATGCTGACTAATGGCCAGTCGGTGAAAGTAAGCCGCAGTTATAAAGACCGCGTTAAAACGGTGTTTGGCAGCTAACTAATCGCGAGAAGGCCTAACAAGACAACGGCGTCCTATTGGGCGCCGTTTTTTTTATGGTCGTTATTTTTAACCGTTTACTACGTCGCTTTATGTTGCTGTAACACACGGTCTTGCCATGCCAATAAAAACGGGTCGGCTTTTTTGTGCTGTGCACCGGTCAATGACAAGGGAAACAAAACGGCTTGGCCGGCTTGTTCGCCTGCCATCATCAAATGGGCATGTCCTGCCATCAGTTGTTCTACCGCATAAGCGCCTAACTTAGTTGCCAGGATCCGATCTGACCCGACCGGACTACCGCCACGTTGCAAATGGCCAAGCACTACAGCCCGGCATTCAGTGTCGCTTTGAACTGATAATTCTTGCGCTAGTGCAGCCGCACCAGCGGGATACATGGTTTCAGCCAGCACAATGATGTAACTGCAGGCGCCATGCTGTTGCTGATAACTGCGAATATCAGCTGCAATATCCGCTACATCAACAGTCTCGCCATACTCCGGGCAAATAATCTGTTCTGCACTACCAGCGATACCCGCTGACAAAGCCAGATAACCGGTATGACGACCCATCACTTCCACCAGGAAGGTTCGTTCAAAGGCATCAGCGGTATCGCGGATTTTATCGATAGCGTCCAGCGCTGTCTGCAACGCTGTGGCAAAACCTATGGTGAGATCTGTGCCGTCCAGGTCATTGTCGATGGTGCCGGGTAAGCCGACAATCTGACCCTGATAGTAATGTGACAGTGCCATGCAACCGCGAAACGAACCATCACCACCGATCACCAGTAGCGCATCGATACCCAGCTCATGCAGTATTTGCGCAGCAAGCTCAGCTCCGCCGGGCTGCGGCAGTGCTTTGCAGCGCGCACTTTTTAAGATGGTGCCGCCGAGATGACTAATCTGTCGCACGTCTGTGCTTTGCAGTAACTGAAAGTCGCGCTGGAAAATGCCGTTAAAACCATGGCGAAAACCAATGACCTCAAGTCCGTATTGACTGGCCGTTAATACCACAGCGCGGATCGCAGCGTTCATGCCCGGTGCATCGCCGCCGGAAGTCAACACGCCTATCCTTTGCATTTTGCTCATCGCTCTATTCCTGAGTTTCAGTATGAATGCTATCGAGCTTAAACCAGCCTGCATCAACCTGTCTTGATATACCGCAAATACAGGTCAATCAACGGAAAAACAAGGTCACAGTGATGGATAACAGGCGACAACGTCGGTGAAAACGACGACAATAGCGCGTTTTTTCAGGTCAAAGGGTAGGGTATGCATCAGGCGTCTGGCCGCAGTTTGTACGGTTTTATGTTAGCGTTGGTTACAGCAGTATTATGGGGCATGTTGCCAATAGCACTGAAACATCTATTGGTCGACTTAACCGCCAATACCATCACCTGGATCCGTTTTTTAATCGCTGCTTTGTTTGTCAGCGTTGTGCTCTGGCAACAAAAAGCATTGCCAAGCGTGCGCGGGCTTAGCCGTAAAGCGAGTATCCTGCTGGTCATTGCCATCGGCGGTTTGTTGTCGAATTACATCTTATATCTGATGGGGCTGCATCTGCTAACCGCAGAAACTGCTCAAGTTGTGATCCAGTTAGCGCCATTCCTGATGATGATGGGCGGTATTTTCATCTTTCGTGAGCAGTTATTGCTATGGCAAAAGATCGGCGCCACTCTGCTGCTCATTGGTTTGTTGCTGTTTTTCAACGAACGATTGGTGTTGTTATTGACCCAGTTTGGTCAGGACAGCATTGGTGTTTTGTTAGTTATTATCGCGGCAGTTACCTGGGCCTGCTATGCGCTGGCACAGAAACAGTTACTGATGAGCTTCAACTCGCAGCAAATTATGTGGTTTATTTATCTTGCCGGAGCCTTGTGCTTCTTGCCGGTCGCAGAGCTGAACCCTATCTTACATCTGTCCGGTTTACAGTGGGGCCTACTGGCGTTTTGTTGTTTAAATACCATTATCGCGTACGGCGCATTCGCTGAAGCGCTGGAACACTGGGAAGCATCAAAAGTAAGTGCAGTGCTGGCGATCACGCCATTATTGACCATTTTGTTTGCCAATATAGTGAGCTGGCTGTTCCCGGATGCTGCGCCGGCACAGGCGCTGAATTTCTGGTCGGTTACTGGCGCTTTATTGGTCGTCGCTGGTTCTGCGATCACGGCGTTATCGCCACTATTGAAACAACATCTGGCTGATCGGGCTTAGTCCGTCTAACTTGGGGGCTGCTGCCTAGTGTTGTTCTGAAACTTAATGTACCTGCAAAAAAAAACCGCCATCGGCGGTTTTTTTTGTAGTACTACGGACTTACTTCACGGTAACAATCTTACAGGTGTTTGAGGCACCGACAGTTTCCATCACATCGCCGTGGGTCAGGATCACCAGATCACCGCTTTGCAGACCAGCCGCTTTTTTCACCGCAGCGACGGCTTCATCAGCAATATGGTCGTTGCTGATACCATGGCTGTCAAAGGACACCGGATACACACCGCGATACAACGCCATTTTGTTCAGTGTTTTCACATGACGCGATAAGGCATAAATCGGGTGAGATGAGGTGATGCGCGACATCAGTTTGGCGGTATAACCCGATTCTGTCAGCGCAATAATCGCTTTGATGCCAGCCAGGTGGTTGGCTGCATACATAGCAGACAACGCAATCGTTTCGCTGATCTCAGTGAAGGTCACGTCCATCCGGTGTTTTGATGACAACACTTTTGGATGTTTTTCGGCGCCGTCACACACCCGGCCCATTGCTTTCACCGTTTCAGTCGGATATTTGCCGGCCGCGGTCTCCGCAGACAACATCACAGCATCTGTGCCATCCAGTACTGCGTTCGCGACGTCCATCACTTCTGCGCGTGTTGGCATCGGGCTTTCAATCATGCTTTCCATCATTTGCGTCGCCGTGATCACCACACGGTTTAGCTGACGGGAGCGGGCAATAATACGTTTTTGCTGACCAACCAGCTCGGCATCACCGATCTCAACGCCTAAGTCACCACGGGCAACCATCACAGCGTCTGAAGCGCGGATAATATCATCCAGTGTTTCATCATCGGCAACGGCTTCGGCGCGTTCAACTTTAGACACGATCAATGCCTCAGAACCAGCAGCACGTGCCAGCTGACGGGCCAAACGCAGGTCATCACCGGTACGCGGGAACGACACGGCCAGATAATCAACATCAATATCAGCAGCTAATGCGATATCGTTTTTATCTTTATCAGTCAGTGCCGGAGCAGACAAACCACCACCCTGACGGTTGATGCCTTTATTGTTGCTGAGTTTTCCGCCGACAGTGACTTTGGTCACGATACGGCTGCCATCAACATGAGAGACCACCAGTTGGATCCGGCCATCATCTAACAGCAATAAATCGCCCGGGAAAACATCGCCCGGCAACTCTTTGTAATCAATACCAACTTGAGTCTCGTCGCCCATACCTTTACCAAGGGCAGCGTCGAGCACGTAATCCTGACCTTCGGACAGTTCTACACTGGAGTTCTTAAAAGTGGAAACCCGGATTTTCGGGCCTTGCAGATCACCTAAGATAGCGACATGTGCACCACATGCGGCTGCGGCAGCGCGGACCATCGCTGCACGTTGAATGTGGTCGTCGGCACTGCCGTGGGAAAAGTTAAAACGAAATACTGAAGCACCAGCCTGGATCAGTTTTTCAATGGCGGCTTGTGTATTCGTAGCGGGACCCAGAGTGGCGACTATTTTGGTTCTTCTTGGCATTGGCAACTCCTGCCTGTTGATTGGCAAAAACCGGGCGGATGCCCGGTTCGAACTGGATTAGTTTAATGTAATTAAATTACAGAATATAGCGAGCATCTGAAAAAAAACTACAATTTTAGCCGTTCAACTGCTCCGATCAGCTGTGAAAATCCTTTTTATCGAAGCGTGAGCCACGCAAACTGTCTTTTACTTTCTTCAGATTTTCACGGAATTTAGTGCCGCGGCGCAGGGTAAAACCGGTGGCGAGAATATCAATCAGCACTAACTGCGCAACGCGTGACGCCATTGGCATATACATATCAGTATCTTCCGGCACATCCAGTGATAACACCAGCGTGCATTCTTTCGCCAATGGACTGTCATAGGCGGTAATACCAATCACTGTCGCATCGTTTTCGCGGGCAATAGTGGCGATATCACACAGATTTTTTGTGCGGCCAGTGTGAGAAATACAGACCACTACATCGCCTTCAGCACTATTAATAGCGCTCATCCGTTGCATGACGATGTCATCAAAACAAACAACCGGTACGTTAAAGCGGAAAAACTTGTTTTGTGCATCATGCGCCACAGACGCAGAGGCGCCCAGGCCAAAAAACGAAATCTTTTTCGCTTGAGTCAGTACATCAACCGCGCGATTAATCGTTGGAATATCAACATTTTGTCGAGCGGCATCCAAAGCTGCCATCGTTGATTCGAATATCTTGGCGGTATAAGCTTCCGGGCCGTCGTCTTCTTCGACGTGGCGGTTTACATAAGGCGTACCGTTTGCCAGACTTTGCGCCAGGTGCAGCTTAAAATCCGGAAAACCTTTAGTATCGAGGCGGCGACAAAAGCGGTTCACAGTTGGTTCTGACACATCAGCCATTTTCGCCAGCGCAGCAATGCTGCTGTGAATGGTCGTTTGCGGGTTGGCCAGGATCACATCTGCCACTTTTCGCTCTGACTTACTAAAGCTGTTGACACTGTTGACGATTTTTTCCAGCACATTCATCCGCGGTTACCTGCTTGTTATGAGACCTGCGGGGGCAGGTTTATGTAATATTATTTGTAGTCTGACAAGGACGGCTACATCAAAAGTGATAAATTTACCACACAATTGATGATAGTTGTCAAAGACTGCGTGCAGCCATCGGCTCGTCAATTTCTTTAGTTAATGTGTAATTTAATTACATCTTATTAGGTTTACAAGCGCTTTTCAGTCGGCTAGTATGCGGCTAAGTGTTGTAAAATTACATCTATTCAAGGGTCATTTGCATGACAGCAACAGCACAATCAAACAAAGCCTGTGATTTAATTCTGTTTGGCACCAAAGGCGATCTCGCGCGCCGTAAACTACTCCCTGCCTTATATCAACTGGAACGTGCAGCCTTGCTGCATGCCGATTCGCGCATTATTGGCGTGGCACGGGACGCATTGACGCAGGCCGACTATCTCGAGCTTGTTGAAACCAACTTACACAAATTCATTAAAGAGCCAATCGATGCTGACGTCTGGCAACGACTGAAAGGCAAACTGTTATATGTACAGGTTGACCTGACTAAAGAAGCGGATTATCTGCAATTAAAAGATGTGACCAATCCGTCGAAACGCATTCCGGTCAGCTATTTCGCCACAGCGCCGTCGTTGTTTGGCAACATTTGCAAAGGGCTAGATGCGGCAGGTTTGTCGGCAGAGCCATCACGCGTGGTGTTAGAAAAGCCGATTGGCCATTGCCTGGAATCATCGAAAGTCATCAACGACGAAGTCGCGCGTTATTTCAAAGAATCGCAGATTTATCGGATTGACCATTATCTTGGTAAAGAAACGGTGTTGAACCTGTTAGCGCTGCGTTTTGCTAACGCGATTTTCGCTTCGAACTGGGATCACAACGCCATTGACCACGTGCAAATCTCCGTCGCCGAAGAAGTCGGTGTCGAAGGGCGCTGGGGTTATTACGATGATGCCGGTCAAATGCGCGACATGGTGCAAAACCATTTATTACAGGTATTGTCATTGATCGCGATGGAACCACCGGCGCGCCTTGATGCAGACAGTATCCGTGACGAAAAATTAAAAGTTTTAAAGGCGCTGCGGCCGATTAACCTGCAAAACGTGCAGGAAAAAACTGTCCGCGGCCAATACGCCAGCGGTTTTGTTGCTGGTAAAGCAGTTCCGGGTTATTTGGAAGAAGAAGACGCGCGGCCAAATAGCAAAACCGAAACTTTTGTTGCAATCAAAATCGATATCGACAACTGGCGTTGGGCTGGCGTGCCGTTTTATTTGCGCACCGGTAAACGTATGCCAAATAAAGTCAGCGAAGTGGTTATTTGTTTCAAACCACAACCGCACAATATTTTCCATGAAACCTACAAACAGTTGCCTGCCAACAAATTGATCATCCGCTTACAGCCAGATGAAGGTGTCGAGATCCAGATCATGAACAAGATCCCGGGTCTGGGCGAAACGATGCAACTGCAGCAAAGCAAGCTGGACTTGAGTTTCGACGAAACTTTCCAGTCACAGCGCATCGCGGATGCTTACGAACGTTTGTTGTTAGAAGCAATGTTAGGCAACCAATATTTGTTCGTACGCCGGGACGAAGTTGAACAGGCCTGGACCTGGGTCGACGGTATTCTGGATGCATGGCGTATCAACAATGAACCGCCAAAGGCCTATCAGGCTGGTACCTGGGGCCCGGTCGCCGCCATTTCACTGCTGGCGCGTGACGATCGGAACTGGGATGAATAACATGCAATTGCAGCAATTTCCGGATTCACAAACGCTTAATGCCGCTTTTGCCGAGCAAATTAGTGCTCAGTTACAAGACGCGATCGCCGCACGCGGTGAAGCCGTGCTTGTCGTCTCTGGCGGCCGCACACCTTTGCCATTGTTCCAAACTTTGGCAAACGCCGATCTGGACTGGTCGAAAGTCACCATTACGCTGGCTGACGATCGGTATTTGCCAGATGACGCGCCAGACAGCAACGAACGGTTGGTTAAGTCTGCGTTATTACAGCACAAAGCCGCAGCCGCGCGTTTTGTCAGTCTGTATGCTCAAGCAGATAACGCCGAAGCTGCTGTGCCTGAGTTGCTGAGCCGGGTTAACGGTTTACCACGCTTTGATGTGGTGATCCTCGGCATGGGCGAGGACGGTCATACCGCATCATTATTTCCATGTAGCCAAGAATTGGCGGCTGGCCTTGCGGACGATGCAGCCGACTTATTGGCAACTAATCCAACGACTGCGCCTTATCAGCGCATTAGTTTCAGCAAAAAACGCCTCGCTGCAGGACGCGCCATTTATCTACATCTGGTTGGCAGTAAAAAATTGCAGGTGCTCGAGCAGGCGGCTGCCGGTACTGATGTGGCAGCGATGCCAATCCGAGCTTTTATTCAACTGACAACTCCTGAGTTATCAGTTATGTACGCAGATCAATAGAGGTTTATATGCACCCGGTCATACTACAGGTTACAGAACGGATTTTGGCCCGCAGCGAAAAAAGCCGCGCCATTTATCTGCAACGGATGGAAAAAGCCCGGCGCAAAGGTCCGCATCGCGGAGCTCTGGCATGTGGCAATCTGGCGCACGGTTTTGCTGCGTGCACCGCGCAGGAAAAAACGGACCTGCGTAGTCTGACCAAAGCCAACATCGGCATTATTTCCAGCTACAACGACATGCTGTCAGCACATCAGCCTTATGAAACTTATCCGGCCATGATTAAGCAGGCCTGTGCTGAAGTGGGCAGCGTGGCGCAGTTTGCAGGTGGTGTACCGGCAATGTGTGACGGCGTGACCCAGGGGCAACCGGGCATGGAGCTGAGTCTGCTCAGCCGCGATATTATTGCGATGTCTGCTGCAGTTGGTCTGTCTCACAACATGTTTGACGGCGCCATGATGCTCGGGATCTGTGACAAAATCGTACCAGGTCTGTTGATGGCAGCCTTAAGTTTCGGCCACCTGCCGTTTGTTTTTGTTCCGGCCGGTCCAATGCCTTCCGGTATTCCAAACAAAGAAAAAGCCCGTGTGCGTCAGCTCTATGCTGAAGGCAAAGTCGGCAAAGAAGAACTGCTCGATTCTGAAGCCAAGTCGTATCACGCAGCTGGCACCTGTACCTTCTACGGGACTGCCAACTCGAATCAGTTAGTGGTGGAAATGATGGGTCTGCATCTGCCGGGCTCATCTTTTGTCAACCCAGGTACTGAATTACGCGATGCACTGACCAAAGCGGCGGCGCGTCAGGTCACCCGTTTGACTGATTTAGGCGCCAACTACACGCCAATCGGCCAAATCGTTGATGTTAAAGCTGTGGTGAACGGTATTGTCGGTTTGCTGGCAACCGGTGGTTCTACTAACCACACCATGCACTTAGTTGCGGTCGCCCGCAGTGCTGGCTTTATCGTCAACTGGGATGATTTTGAAGATTTATCCAAAGCAACTCCTTTGCTGGCGAAGATCTATCCGAACGGCGAAGCAGACGTGAACCACTTCCATCAGGCCGGCGGTATGTCGGTGCTGATCCGTGAACTGTTAGATGCAGGTTTAGTGCATGAAGACGTTCACACGGTTGCCGGTTACGGCCTGCGTCGTTACACCCAGGTGCCTGAGCTGCAAAACGGCGAACTGGTGTGGGTTGATGGCCCGGCTAAATCACTCGATGACAAAGTTATCTCTTCAGTCGCTGCACCGTTTAAATCTTCCGGTGGCGTCCACGTGTTATCCGGCAACATCGGCCGCGGTGTGATTAAGACCTCATCGCTGCGTGCCGGCACTGATATTGTTGAAGCACCTGCGGTAGTTTTTAGCGATCAACATGAACTGGATGCCGCTTTTAAAGCCGGCAAACTGGACAAAGATTGTGTCGTGGTCGTGCGTTTCCAGGGGCCGAAAGCCTGTGGTATGCCAGAGCTGCACAAACTGACACCGCCGCTGGGCGTGTTACAGGACCGTGGTTTTAAAGTGGCTCTTGTCACTGATGGCCGGATGTCTGGCGCCTCAGGTAAAGTCCCTGCAGCTATCCATGTCACACCGGAAGCAATTGAAGGCGGTGCTATCGCCCGCATTCAGGATGGCGACATGGTTCGCGTCAATGCTCAGACCGGTGAGTTACAAGTGTTGGTCGATGCTGCAGAATTTAATGCACGGCCGCTGGCGACCTGCGATATGTCAGAAAGCTATTACGGTATGGGACGCGAAATCTTTGGTGGTTTGCGCACAGTGCTGACCGGTGCTGAACAAGGGGCCTGCAGTCTGTTTACCACTGAGGAGCACCTCAATGGCTAAGGCACAGATCCGCTTCGCAATCGTCGCGGACATTGGCGGCACTAACGCCCGGTTCAGCCGGGTGGATTTAGACACGCTGGCGCTGGATAAAGTCGTGGTGTATCCCTGTGCGGATTTTGCCACGCTGTCATTGGCACTGCAGTATTACCGCGAACAGCAGGAATTGACCGATATCGCGCATGTGGCAGTGGCAATTGCCTGCCCGGTAACCGGCGATTTCGTCAAGATGACCAATTTCCACTGGGAATTTTCTATCGCGCAGATTAAAGCTGAACTGGGTCTGGCTGAGTTTCTCGTGCTGAACGATTTCACCGCAGTGGCAATGTCATTGCCGGCGATTGGTGATGCAGAACTGGTGAAAACTGGTGCTGGCGAGCGCGATCTGACGAAGCCAATGGCAGTGCTCGGTGCCGGTACCGGCTTAGGCGTTGCCCATTTGATCCCAACGGCACAAGGTTACATTCCATTGCCTGGCGAGGGCGGTCATACCGACTGGACAGCGCAGAACGATCAGGAGTGGTTCATCCAGCGTTATCTGGCGGCGCATTATGGTCATGTCTCGCCGGAGCGGCTGTTATCAGGCCCTGGACTGGAAAGTCTGTATCTGGCACTGGCTGCTTATCAGCAACTGGATGTACCAGCAAAAACGGCTGCAGAGATTGGCCAACAGGCACTGGATGGTAGCTGTGCGTTGAGCCAGGCCGTCGTTGCGCAGTTTTTTGCTTCACTCGGTAGTCTGGCCGGTGACTTAGCCCTGACCTTAAGCACTTTTGGTGGTGTTTATGTCGCAGGTGGGATCACGCCCAAATTGCTGCCGTTGTTAGAGCAAAGTGAGTTTCGCAGCAGATTCGAAGCCAAAGGACGCTTTGCCGCGTTCAACCGGCAAATCGCAACTTATATCGTCACTGCAGAGCAACCGGGTTTACTCGGCTGTGCAGTTTATTTAAAACAAAAATTGGCGGGCTGATTATGTCGTTTTCAAACTGGCAGTTACAACCAGACACCTTATTTGCACAGGGCCCAGTGGTTCCGGTGATCGTGATTAAAGATCTGGCAACCGCGGTGCCGATGGCGAAAGCCTTACTGGCCGGCGGTATCAAGGTTCTGGAAGTGACGTTGCGCACTCCGGTCGCACTGGAAGCCATTGCGTTGTTATCCAAAGAAGTGCCGGATGCCATTGTTGGCGCTGGTACAGTGACTACAGCTGATCAGCTGCAAAAAGTGGTGGAAGCTGGTGCGAAGTTTGCCATCAGCCCGGGTCTGACCCGCGAATTGCTGGTTGCCGGTAAAGAAGCTCCTATTCCTTTAATTCCAGGCATCGCATCGATTTCTGAATTGATGGAAGGGACAGGCTTAGGCTACACCCACTTTAAATTTTTCCCGGCGGAAGCGGCAGGTGGTGTGAAAACACTGAAGTCTATCCACGGTCCATTCTCAGACATCCGTTTCTGTCCAACAGGCGGCATCAATGAAAAGAACTTCCTGGAGTATCTGGCACTGCCCAACGTGCGTTGTGTTGGCGGTAGCTGGATAGTACCGGATGATGCGATTGTCGCCGGTGATTGGGACCGCATCACGCAATTGTGTAAAGACGCAGTGGCAAAAGCCAAAGGCTAACGCTGTGACTTTGCAGAAAAAAACCGGCTAGCGCCGGTTTTTTGTTTAGCCCCGTAATGTGTTGCCGAGCGACGCCAGAGCGTCATCCAGTACTTGCCAAAGCCTGGGATCGGCACATTGAGTGATGTTGACCCGCATAAACTGATCGGCATCCGGCCATTGGCTGAAGTTCGGGCCAGGTGCCAGCACGACTTGTTTCGCGGCCGCGTAAGCTGTTAACGCACGGCTACTGATCCCTGCAGGCAGACGTAACCACAATGCAAAACCAGCTTCGGGCAGATACCAAGGCTGGATACCGCGTAAAGCAAACTGAGCCACGACGTCGCGACGCAAGCCATCAAGGCGCTGTTGGAGTTGTTTCAGATGGCGGCGGTAGCTACCGCTGGTCAATACCTGATACACCACACGCTCGACAGTCGCAGGCGTCGAGGTGCTCGTGATTAGCTTCAAATCGGTCAGCGATGCGACCAGTGCCGGCGACGCTGCTATATAGCCAACGCGTAGGTCAGCCGAAATAGTTTTCGACAAGCTGCCCAGATAGATACCTTCCTGCAGACCGGTCAGACTGGCATAACGTAGCGCCGGTTGCGCTTCAAAATCTGCGTAAATATCATCTTCAATCAGCAATACCTGATGTTGTTTCAGCAAAGACAGTACCTGCACTGCTTTGGGTGGAGTGACGCAAGTTCCAACCGGATTCGACAACACCGAATTGGTCAGATAGGCCCGCACCTTATGGTTGTCCAGCAAGGCGTTTAATATCTGCAGATCCGGACCGTCAGCAGTGCGGGGCAGATACAGCAGTTCCAGCTGATGCAGGCGCAACATAGCTTGAAAGTTATAGAAACCCGGATCGTCTACGATGATTTTATCACCGGGTTTGATCAGTAGACGCAGCACCAGATCCAGCGCATGAGTGGCGCTTTGAGTCAGCAATATTTGCTGTGGCGCCAACTGGATGCGCAATTCCGCCAGCCGGTTCACCAAATACTGACGCAGCGGCAGATAACCTTGGGCCGGACCATAGTCCGTCAGTGCTTGTTCCTGGCGGGCGATTTCTTTCAGGGCAGCGCGGATCTCCTGTTGTGGCAGATAGTCTGGCGTCAGCCAGCCAGCGGCCGGTTTTAGCCAGTGTGGTTCGCGTTGCAACGTCTGGCGCATCAGTGCAACTTCGTCAGCCAGCTCACTCGGACTGTTGTTTTCCTGCAACTGCAGGGCGGGATGGCGCCGCGCGACAAATACGCCGCTGCCGGGCCGGCTCAACACCAGACCTTCGGCGTTGAGCCGCTCATACACATCAGCTACGGTAAATTTACTGATGCCCAGATGCGACGCCAGCGCACGCACTGAGGGCAAGCGAGCGCCTGCCGGCCAGCTACCTTGCTGCACTTGCTGGCGCGACTGCTGCAGCAGTTGCGTAGTCAGACCTTGCGCTGAAGCTAAATCCAGTTGGAAATCTTTTAATGCTACCTGCATTGGTAACTCCCGGTTATTGAGCGACTGTACCGGCTGACCGACCAGTACAGTACGAAACTAAGAATATCAACTGTCCTGAGTGTACAGGTGTTTTCGCGTTACTGTCAGGCACGGAACACATTTTTAAATCACAGGAGTTTTTATGTCGGAGCAGGTGTTGCCCAGAACCACAGTCGTCACTAAACCGTCTTCAGTGCTGACAGAAGCCTATGCTTATGGCTTAGCCGGTGTTCTGATGTTTTCCGGCGGCATAGTAGCAACCCGGATGGCAGTGCTTGAATTGCCACCCGTGTTCGTTGGCGCGGGCCGGGCGGCAGTGGCCGGTCTGTTGAGCCTGTTATTGTTATGGGTGATGCGTCAAAAAGTGCCGGCGCGCCGATTTTGGCCTGGTCTCGCTATTGTCGCCTTTGGCGCTGCCTTTGCTTTTCCGGTATTTACTGCGCTGGCCCTGCAATGGACAGA
>NZ_JBHLXP010000001.1:1837162-2192136 GCF_042432165.1 Rheinheimera tilapiae | reverse complement strand
AGGACATTGGCATTAGGCGACGTCCTGCTATTGCTGGCCTGCCTGTTCTGTGGCCTGGCTTATGCTAAAGGCGCCATGCTGGCTAAAGATCTGGGCAGCTGGCAGGTGATTTGCTGGGCGCTGGTGCTGGCGCTACCGGTGCTGCTACCGTGGACCTTATGGCAAATCCCGGCCATTGAGGTCAGCACAGTTTCAATGTCAGCCTGGCTGGGTTTTGCCTACTTGTCAGTGTTTTCGATGTTTCTTGGTTTTTTCGCCTGGTATCGCGGCTTGTCATTGGGCGGCGTAGCGCAAATCAGTCAACTTCAGCAACTGAGTCCATTTCTGGGATTAGGCTGGGCGGCTTTGTGTCTTGGCGAACACATTAGCGGCGTGCAACTTGGCATCGCCGCTCTGGTGGTGCTCTGTATCGTACTGGGTCGTCGTTTTGGTTAATCTTTGATGAACTGCACCGTTAGCCGCACGCCGGCATAGCAAAAACATGGAGCTGTCGCTATAATAGCGCGCTTTTTGGCCTAGCCATCCGCTAGGCCTTTTTTGTGCTTCCACTTGTTAACTGTGCCTGATCGGCCAACAGGAACCCCTGACTGTGATCTCTACTGCCAATATTACGATGCAATTCGGTGCCAAGCCGCTGTTTGAAAACATTTCGGTCAAATTCGGTCAAGGTAACCGTTATGGTCTGATCGGTGCCAACGGCTGTGGTAAATCCACTTTTATGAAGATCCTGAGTCGTGAATTGGATCCGTCCGGCGGTATCGTGATGGTGGAGCCGAATATGCGCGTCGCCAAGCTGCATCAGGATCAGTTCGCGTTTGAACAATATAGCGTGATTGACACTGTGATCATGGGCCACGCCGAACTTTGGCAGGTCAAAGCAGAACGTGATCGCATTTATGCTATCGCCGATATGTCAGAAGAAGACGGCATGAAAGTCGCTGACCTTGAAGTGGCTTTTGGCGAGATGGACGGTTACACCGCAGAATCTCGTGCCGGCGAATTATTGTTAGGTGTCGGCATTCCGGTCGACCAGCACTATGGCCCAATGTCAGCGGTAGCGCCGGGCTGGAAGTTACGGGTGTTACTGGCACAAGTCCTGTTCGCTGATCCAGAAATCATGTTACTGGACGAACCAACCAACAACTTGGATATCAATACCATCCGTTGGTTAGAAGACACGCTGGCAGAACGCAACAGCACCATGATTATCATTTCGCACGACCGCCACTTTTTAAACAGCGTCTGTACGCATATGGCAGACCTTGACTACGGTGAACTGCGCTTATATCCGGGCAATTACGACGAATATATGTTTGCGGCGACTCAGGCCCGTGAGCGGTTGATGTCAGACAATGCGAAGAAAAAAGCCCAAATCGACGACCTGAAAGCCTTCGTGGCACGCTTCTCGGCGAATGCGTCTAAAGCACGTCAGGCGACATCACGCGCCAAACAAATGGACAAGATTAAACTGGAAGAAGTGAAAGCTTCCAGCCGTGTTAATCCGTTTATCCGCTTTGAACAGCAGAAACAATTGTACCGTTTAGCACTGGAAGTTGACGATTTACAGAAAGGCTTTGATGGCGTGCCTGTACTGAAAAAGGTCAATTTGATGATCGAAGTCGGTGAGAAGGTTGCGATCCTGGGCGCCAACGGTATCGGTAAAACCACTTTGTTAAAATGTCTGGTTGGAGAATACCCGGTTGACGGCGGCCTGCTGAAATGGTCAGAAAACGTCAACATCGGTTATTACGCGCAGGATCACGAATATGAATTCGCCGGCGACATGAAAGAACTGACACTGTTTGACTGGATGTCGTACTGGAAACAACCGTCAGACGATGAACAGGCGATCCGCGGCATTCTGGGCCGCTTGCTGTTCAGTCAAGATGACATCAAGAAGAAAGTCAAAGTACTGTCTGGTGGTGAAAAAGGCCGGATGTTATTCGGTAAACTGATGCTGCAACGGCCAAATATCCTGATTATGGATGAACCGACCAACCACCTCGACATGGAATCTATTGAGTCACTGAACATGGCGTTGGAACTGTATAAAGGTACGTTGTTGTTCGTCAGCCACGACCGTGAATTCGTGTCATCTCTGGCCACACGCATCATCGAGATCACCGAAAATGACGTGCGTAATTTCGTCGGTAGCTATGACGATTACCTGGCTCAACAACTCGCGCTGGCCTGATAGTCAGGTTCAGTTCGTTCTTATTGATGAATAAAGCGCCCGCGGGCGCTTTTTTTATCCTCTGCTTTGCGTTGTTAAAAACCGCTCCTGACGGTTTTCTTAATCCTTTTACCTTTAAAAGGCTTTTCAGCGCCAATGCCATGACTTAGGATGGAAATTCAATAATAAGAATTCGGGGAACCTCATGTTTTTTAATAGTGCGCTCAAAGAAGAAAACCAAACACTCAGAGAACAACTGAAAGAAGCACAGCGTCAGGCCAGAGACAGCACTCAACAGTTAGAGCAACAATTAGCTCAGCTGGAACAACAGGTTCAGCAATATGCGGCGCTACAAAATCAGAGTCATTGGCAGGAACAGCAATTATTGGGTGGCCCGGTACTGGACGCAGTGCGGGGCAGTATCAGCCGTCATGCCGATGATTTAATTGCTGAACGTACCGCATTGGCGCGGCTGGAAGATATTTTCGGTCAAACCCAAAGTGCCATCCGCACACTGGAAGACCGTGCCGTACAAATTACCGAACATGCCAATCAAAGTGCGGCTACAGCTGCTGTTTTAGATGGCACAGCCAGCTCAATTAATCAGTTAATTTCCAGTATTCAGGAAATATCTGATCAAACAAATCTGTTGGCGCTAAATGCTGCGATTGAAGCCGCCCGGGCCGGTGAAGCAGGCCGGGGTTTTGCGGTGGTGGCGGATGAAGTGCGTACCTTGGCTGGTAAAGCCAATGAAGCCAGTAAACAAATTGAAAGTTTAATCCGCAAGGTGATTGAACAAACGACCAACATCAAAACCATGGTGTCACAGAGTCAGCAAAGTGCGGCTGATGTATCGCAATCATCGAAGCAAATCGATTCTGTCGTGAATGAAGTGATTAATCGCTCTGAAGCGATGAAAAAATTGATCCGCAGTACCACCACGCAAACCTATCTTGATGGGTTGAAAATGGATTACATCAGCTGGAAAGCCACTGTGTATCAGGCGATTGCCCAACAGCGCGATTTAACAGCGTCTTTGGCAGAACAAAAGTATCAACAATGGTGTGGTGCCGGCGGATATGGTGCCAAACACTATGGTCAGCTCAGTAGTTTCCGCGCGATAGAAGCGCCACATCGTGGACTGCACCAAGCTGCCAGAGAGGCAGTGCAAGCTGGCCGTAATGGTGATACCAGTGCGCTGGCAAGGGCTTTGGGCCAGATGGAAGATGCTGCACAACAGGTCGTTGCAGCCCTGGAACGCTTGCAACAGGATGCGCGCGCTCAATAAATTGCAGTTAGTTTTGACCTGAGACAATAGTCGAACTGTTACCTTAATCTTAGTTGTGTCAGGATAGGCTTTTATCCGGGTACAGATGCTGACAAGGTTCGTCAGCATCTGTACCCGGGGAGTCTCGATAGCGAGCCTTTGGCTGCGCCACGTTTAATCGCCTGCAAACACGCTACGGATAGTTGTGTTATGCCCTGGTATCCCTCGTTCAGAATCCCCCCTGACGACACCGGAGCTTCAATTATGTTTTTTAACTCTGCACTAAAACAACGAATTGCCGAACTTGAGCAACAGCTGCAACGACAGCAAGAGTTGCATCGAAGCGAAATCGATAAGCTGCAACAGCAATTCCGCCAACAAACAGAACAAGCAGAAGCGGCGCGCTTGCAGGATGCGCATCAACAATCTGTCTGCGCGACGATGTTACTTGGTGGCGCGATGCTCGGCCAAATCCGCGAAGAACTGGCGAAAAATGCCGGCCAGCTGGAGCACGAGCATCAGGCGCTTAGCGCATTGGATGAGATCTTCGGTCAGACGCATCAGGCATTGGCCAATCTCGAACATCGTGCCGGTCAAATCAGTAAAGATGCTCAGCAAAGCGCCTCAGTGACAGCCGTACTGGACGGCACTGCCAACGCGATCAATCAGCTGATCTCCAGCATTCAGGAAATTTCCGACCAAACCAATTTGTTAGCATTAAACGCTGCGATTGAAGCGGCAAGGGCCGGCGAAGCCGGGCGAGGCTTTGCGGTGGTCGCCGACGAAGTGCGGCAATTAGCCGGCAAAGCGCATCAAGCCAGTAATCAGATTGAACAACTGGTGCGGCAAATTATCGACCAGACCGGACAGATCCGTGGCATGGTTGAACAAAGTCAACATAGTGCGTCTGATGTTGCCGCATCCAGTGGTCAGATTGAAGCCGTTGTAGCCAAAGTGATCACGACGTCCAGCCATATGCAAAAAGTGATTAGCCAGAGTTCAACCATGGCGTTTCTGAATACGGTGAAGCTAGACCATGCGGTTTGGAAGCATCATGTCTACAAACTGATCCAGGAACAGCGTTTTGGCGACGTGGTAAACGCACACACGGAATGCCGTCTGGGTAAATGGTATTTTGAGGGCGAAGGCAAGAAGCGTTATAGCGATAAACGCAGTTTTCAGCAGTTAGATACCCCACATAAAGCGGTACATCAATCAGGCCGTGATGCTTTGGCAGCAGGTCAGCGCGGTGATTTTGCCAGTATGCAGCAAGCGTTGCTCGCGATGGAGCAGGCTAGCCAGCAGGTGACAGATCTCATCAGTCATTTGCAAAACGAAATCTGGTCTTAAAAGAAAGCGGGGCCAGTTGGCCCCGCTTTTTCAAACCTTCAGCTGCGTAGCTTGTGCCAACAACTCGCTGCTTACCTGTTGTTGCAGCGTTGCCTGTTCGGCGAGCACTGTCATAGCACTGTCGGTTTCGACTGCAGACTGGTGAATTTGTGCCAGCGCAGCACTGATCTGCTGACTGCGCGCACATTCGTTACGGCTCAGCAGATTAATGTCAGCAGAGATCTGCCGGATCCGGCCGGCAGCGTGACGGATCTCCAGTAAGACTTCTTCGGCATGGCCGGCACTTTGTAAGCAGTGCTCAGCCGTTTGTTGCTCATGTTCTAGCCCTTGCCGCGTTTGTGTCACCGAACCGGTCAGTCGGTTCAGCATGGTCTGAATTTCAGCAGTTGCTTTAGCGGTATTTGCCGATAAGCGCCGGACTTCGTCGGCGACCACAGCAAAACCCCGGCCATGCTCACCAGCACGGGCGGCCTCGATAGCTGCATTCAACGCCAACAAGTTGGTCTGATCAGCCACACCACGGATGGTCTCCAGTACCTGCATAATATCGGTTGCTGCCTGGTCGAGTGTCAGCATGCTGTCGACCGAATGACCAACCTGTTCAGCCAGTTGACGGATCTGCGAATTCAACGAGCTGACACTGTCTTCGCCGGATAACGCCTGTTGATGGGTCAGCTCTGCGTCGCTGTTGGCTTGCGTAATTTGCTGCTGCAATTGTTGTAATGCGTGCGCGGCCTCGGCCGCTTCCACGTCCAGCTGCGTTAATGCGGCCTTCTGCTGATAGACCGCAGTTTTACTGCGCATACTGATTTGTAAGTTCTGCGCCGCCAGCTCCTGACTTTGTTGACCGGCATGCTGCACGCCACGAAGCAGTGTCGACAATCGGCTGAACAGCTGTTGCAGCGCCGTCGTGGTTTGATCCAATTCGGTATCACGCTGCGGTGCAAATTGTTGACGCAGGTCTTTATGCTCGGCTGCATCGGCCAGCTGTGCCGACAGTTGTTCCAGTGGACGCGCAATGCCGATACCGAGCCGGCGGGTCAACCAGAACACGGCAATACCGAGCAGTAACGCGGTCAGGGCGCTGCTGTACCAAAGCTGTTGATTCAGTTGCTTCAGTGACTGATAAAGCTCCTCACTGCGTTGTTGCGTGACCAGCAACAACGGATGCCCGCCCAAATTAATCGCTTCACTACGTTGCAACCAGCGATCGCCATCTGCCGCCCGAATTTGTTTAGATTGTTGTTTACCTTGTAGCAAGGTCGCAACTTCAGTCGCGTCTGGAATTGGCTGTTGTGCGTTCCGGCTGGTGGTCAGCTGCTGTCCGGCAGCATCCAGCAAGAAACTGTCGCCACTGTCGCCAAGACCTATTGCTGGCCAGTTCTTGCCATTTGACATCAGCTGGCTCACGGTAGAGAGAGGCAATTGCGCGACCAGTACGCCGCTGATTTTTTGGTCTTGCGGGCTAAAAACCGGTGCGGCCATAAACATAGTCAACTGATCAAATTGGCCACTGAACGGAGCGGCCGCTGATACCTGCCAGCCATTCGCCGGATTTTTGATCACCTGACGGACCAATTGTGCCAGTTGCGTATTGGCAAAGGCGCCATCTTGTAATGAAGTGGCAAACACCGGACTTTTATTCACCGAATACAACACCGCTTTGGACTGGGCATCGACCAGATACAGTTCGTCATAGTGCAGCCGGCTGACGATTTCGCGAAAACTCTGATGGAATCGTTTATGTTGCTGTCCGTAGACAGATCCGTCTGCCCGGTCTACCAATTTTGCCAGCGCTGCTGCGCCGTGTGGATTAGTGGCCAGATAATAACGCTGTAATAACAAGGTCTCGAGCGAAGCTTTACTCAGCCAGCTGGTCACATCAGGCTTCGCCTGTTGCTGAGCCGCAAGCGGAAGGTATTGCTGTTGATACCATTGCGTAACTTCCGCACGCAGGCCATCGAGTCCCGGATTCTCCACCTCATACCGGTATGACTGATAGGGATTGCGCAGCGCCTGCAGTGCTTCCTGCGTCATTCGGTTGTGCGCCAGACTCTGCAGCATATCGCGCTGCTGGTCCATGTACTGAGCCAATGCCTGACGCCGGCCGGTAGCTACTGCCAGAAAACGCTGGTCAATACTACTACTGAGCGCTGCTTCTGCAGAGCGGCCGGCCATCGAACTGCTGATCCCGACTGCCAGCAACATCGCGCTGATTGTGGTACCACCCATTACCCACATAAGTCTTTGTGCAATTTTCATCGTCAGTGTTCCGTCATTGCGCCGAAGTCCCGGCAAAAACTGCCAAGAGCTTAGGAGGCTTAGATGACAAAAATGTGACAATGAGGCCGTTTAGCCATCTGGATGTTGTTAACTGCTTGTTTACTCGGCAAAGTCGTTGCTATATGCAATTATAGAATAATCATAGTGATTAAAGTTATAGAAGACATTTGGTATAGTCTGCTCGTATCCGGTTTAATGCGCTGCTTCGCGCCAGGACGTCGACATGATCCCGCTGCAATTTTCAGTTTTTTTCGATAAAGACAGTAGTACCTTCACCTACCTGGTGTGGGAGCCCAGCACTCAAGCGGCTGTGGTGATAGATCCGGTGCTGAATTTCGAACAGGCTTCAGGACGCACCGCAACCACAGGTGTAGAGCAAGTGGTGGCCGAGATCCAAAGCCGCCAGCTGAACTTAATGTATATTCTGGAAACTCACGTGCATGCTGATCATCTCAGCGCTGCGGCGGCATTGAAAAGGTTGTGCGGTGGCGGGGCGCAGGTTGGCATTGGTGATCAAATCTGTCGGGTGCAAAAAGTCTTTTCCGCATTATTCGCGCTACCTTCGCAAGCAGACGGTGCGCCTTTTGACCTGTTACTGGCTGACAACTCCACATTACCGCTCGGCCGCACCAGCATCAAAATTATCCATACGCCGGGGCACACGCCTGCTTGTGTGTCTTATCTCATTGAAGATTTATTGTTTGTCGGCGACACCTTGTTTATGCCGGATTACGGCACGGCGCGCTGTGATTTCCCGGACGGCGATGCCGCTACTTTGTACCGTTCTATTCAAAAGCTGTTTGCGTTACCGGACGACACCCGTATGTTGATGTGCCATGACTACGGTGCGCCGGGTCGGCCGGACGTCGCTAATGAAACCAGTGTCGGTGCGCAAAAAGCGGCAAATATCCATGTCGGGCAAGGCCGGTCTGAAGCCGACTTTGTCGCACTGCGCACTGCTCGTGATGCAACTCTCAGTATGCCCAAGCTGCTACTGCCCTCAGTACAGGTCAATATGCAAGCCGGTGAATTGCCTGTGCCGGAAGCGAACGGCATTCGTTATCTGAAGTTACCTCTGGATCAATTTTAATTTGGATCTATTGATGAAACAGCCACGCCGACTATTGGTTGCAACAGACATTTTTGGTACCACTGCGGCGTTACAGCAGGCACTGGCAGCACTGCAGGCTGATAATCAACAGCTGGTCATCGACATCTGCCAGCCTGATAGTTGCTTATCCGTGCCGGTGTTTGCCGATGACCAGCTGGCCTATCAGGCGTTTACCCAGCAGGGCGGGCTGGAACGCTATCAAGCACAGATCCTGAACAGGTTACAAGCATATCCAGCGGACTTGCTGCTTGGCTTCAGCGCGGGTGCCGCTGCACTTTGGTTTGTGTTAAGTACGGCCACGCCAGGCGCCGGCAAAGCCTTGTTGTGTTATGGTGGTCAAATCCGGCATTACAGTGCCTTAGCGCCGCAATGGCCTGTTACTTGTCTATGGTCGGACGAACTGCATTTTGATGTCCGGGCATTGCAAATGTTGTTACAGCAGTATCCACAGCTCCAACAGCAGCATTGGCAGCAGTCACATGGTTTTATCAATCCGCATTCTAACGGTTATCAGCCACAAGCGGCGGCTGAATTCTGGCAACGTTGTCAGCAGTGGCTAGCGGTGGAGGATTTTTGACTTGAAGTTGGTGATCGGTCACCAAATTAACTCAGCAGTCACAGTGACATCAGCGCAATTCCATGCCAAATATTCAATCCGCTTTTGTCATTCTGGCGGTGATTAACCTCTGATAAGCACAAACGGGCCCGCAGGCCCGTTTGCTTTTTCTACATCCACTTCAATTGACACACTCTTGAGGTGAATTCTGGGTCGTCAGACTGCCAGCGATCTGCCCCCCGGCAAATCAAACCAGCGGTCCGGATGCTCAGAGCCATCAGGCTCAGCGAGCGTTGGTGCTCTCAAAGATTTTGTCAGCAGAAGCTGCAACAAAACCGGTGTAGAGCGAGCCGTCTGCAGTTGGATAACGCAGAGCGAACTCATAGAAGCAGCTTGGTACCGACAACACGCAATCGGTGAAAGCCACTTCGGCTTCATCGGCGAGCGTTGAGGATTGCTCCAGCAACACGTCCGCTGAACCTTTGATTTCACCGCCAGAAGTATTGAGCGGGAAACCGGCATCTTTTAAGGTCTGATTGACACTTTGCAGGCTGGTGAAATTCTGCAGGGCATTGACTGATACAGTGAAATGGTTAGCGCGGAAGCCCCAAACTGCCATCCAGGCGGCGTATTCACTTTCTTCCAGCAGCAGACGGTAAGTCGCCTGGTCAATGTTCCAGTGGCGGCCTGAATAGATAAAGTTCTCTGCAGTCACGGCTTCAACCGGGATTTGCTCAACTAACTTCTGCACCGCTTGCTGCAGCATTGGCGAGCATTTTTCTACCAGTAATTCGGAGATAAACACTTTTGGCGCCGTTGGATCCGGATGCTCAAAATGCTTGGCATACAGCTTTTTCGCTTCAAAATGGTATTCGCCTGCTTCCTTGTAACCCACAGCAATAAAATGTGCGGCCAGTTTATCGAGGCCCACTTTGTCCAGATTAAAAGTACGCAGCGCGATATGGTCATTGATCACATCGTCTTGCTGGCCTGAACCGAGCAGGGCATGGATCTGCTCTGCAGAAGGAGTCAGTTGCACGTAGTCTTGCCACAGAGCGGCGAATAAATCTTTAAAATTGCTATGCATGGGTTTGCCTGTTATTTACTGCTAAGGCCACAGATTTTAACGCCTGTGGCCGGAACTACTTTGATCTTAATAAAACTTGTCGTCGAAATTTTGCGAATGAGCAACCCGCTCAGAGACTCAGTCCCGGGCTTAAGGTCGCCGGCAGACTGACTTTGTCGGCTTCAACCGAGGCAACCGGGTATGCACAATAGTCCGCGGCATAATAGGCACTGGCACGATGGTTACCACTGGCACCAATGCCGCCAAATGGCGCACCGCTGGATGCGCCAGTAATTGGTTTGTTCCAGTTGACGATACCAGCCCGGATCCGGCTGAAAAACAGCTCGTAATCGGCGGCGCTGTCCGCCAGCAAACCGGCCGACAAACCAAAACTGGTGTTGTTGGCTTCATCAATAGCGCTATGCAGATCGCTGTAACGGTATACTTTTAACAGCGGGCCAAAATGTTCTTCATCCGGTAATGCTGCCGCATGCGTCACGTCGATAATGCCTGGCGTGACAAAACCCAATGCAGGATCGAGCTGGGTTAAGCGCACTAACGATACGCCACCAAGCGCTTCAATATCCGCCTGCGCTTTGACCATGCCGGCCGCCGCTTTGCTGCTAATCATTGAGGCATAAAACGGCTGCTGTTCGGCAAAGGGTGCGCCAACCGCTAGCTGTTTTGTTGCGCTCACTAACGCCGCCAAAATGGCATCGCCATTAGCAGACTGTTCAATAAATAGACGTCGGGCACAAGTACAGCGCTGGCCACTGGTGATAAAAGAGGACTGAATAATGTCATGCACTGCGGCTTTCACGTCGGCCACGTCTTTGACGATCAGTGGGTTGTTGCCGCCCATTTCCAGCGCCAGAATTTTGCCGGGATGACCGGCGAATTGTTTATGCAATAAATGCCCGGTGTTTGAACTACCGGTGAAAAACAGGCCATCGATGCCTGGTAAATTCGCAATCGCTTTCCCGGTAGCCACTTCGCCTTGCAGTAAATTCAGCACACCAGCCGGTAAACCAGCAGCCTGCCAAAGTTCCAGCGTATGCTGCGCCACTAACGGCGTGAGTTCTGATGGCTTAAACAGCACCGTATTACCAGCGATCAGCGCCGGTACAATATGGCCATTCGGTAAATGCCCCGGGAAGTTATAAGGGCCAAACACCGCGACCACGCCGTGCGGTTTATGCCGGATAAACGCCCGCGCGCCCGGCATCGGATTTTCCACAGTGCCGGTACGTTCCTGGTGGGCTTTAACCGAAATAGCAATTTTGCCAATCATCGCCGCGACTTCGGTGCGGCTTTCCCATAATGATTTACCGGTATCGAGCGCAATAGTGCGCGCTAGGGCTTCAGTGTTGGCTCTAAGCTGTTCGGCAAAGGCTTCAGCAATGGCGATACGCTCAGTCAACGGCCGACTGGACCAGCTATAAAATGCCGTGCGGGCAGCTTGATAAGCTTGCTGCACTTGCTGTTCATCGGCTGCCTGGCCTTGCCAGATCACCTGGCTTGTCGCCGGGTCAACGGATTGAAACAGCGCGCCAGCACCTGCTTGCCACTGACCATTGATCAGCTGTAACCCCTGAATAATTGTCTGCGGCTGACTCATTTGGCACCTCTATCCAGATTTAAATAACGTACTTCGTCGCCGGCATTGATGTTGAGTGCATCGGCAATCGCTTGTGTAATGATCAACACATCGCCATCCAGCTGTGCCTGATTGCTGATGGTGGCACGAAAGGCGGCAACCTGTGGATTCGAGATCGCAAGCGTCGGGCCTTCCACCGGCGCACCAATCGCAACTTTAATCCGGTGACTGCTGCGTACCGATTTAATTTGTTTTAGCTGCGCTTCAACCGTTGGGCCGGCATCAAACAAATCGACATAACCACGGTGGATAAAGCCTTCATTTTCCAGCAATTTCAAAGCTGGCGCTGTATTGACATGCACCTGGCCAATCACGTCCTGCGCCGATTTTGGCAGCAACGACACATAAATCGGGTGACGCGGCATCAGGTCAGCAATGAAGCCTTTGTTGCCAATGCCAATCATATGGTCGGCGGTCGGGAAGTCGATACTGAAAAAATACGACTGCAACCATTGCCAGAACGGTGGCAGCGCATTTTCATCGGCCATGCCGCGCATCTCGGCAATGACGATTTTAGAGAAACGTTTCGGATGGTCCGCCATAAACATAAAACGGACTTTCGACAAGAAACGGCCATACATGCCGCTGCGGTACGGTTCACGCAGGAACAGCGTACAAATCTCAGAAACACCGGTGTAGTCGTTGCACATGGTCAGCACTTCAACCGGGTTATAGACGTTCAGCTCGTTGCTATGGTGCACCACTGTGCTTTTATGGAAGTGGTACAGCGGAGTCGTCAGACCAACCGATGCTTCGATGCCCGACGTGCCTAAGATCTCGCCGGTTTCTGTGTCTTCCAGCACAAACAGGTAACCCTGATTGCCGGGCTGTTCGGTATCGATACCAAAGCTGTGCTCGGAGTGGGCAATTTTCTGTTTTAGTTTTTGTTCGTTAACCGGCAATGAGGTAAAACCGGCACCGGATTCGATTGCGATTTGCATCAGCGCAGGATAATCGGCTTGGGTAATAGGGCGGATCAATAACATGAAAAAGTCCTGACAAAAGCCGGCCTCAGATGCCGGCTTGTTCTTGTTACAGATCAGCCGCGCGCGGCGACCAGTTTGGCAATCGCCGCTTCAAAACGCGCCATGCCGTCGAGAATATCTTGCTCTGGGATCACCAGCGACGGGGCAAAACGCACCACGTTATAGCCAGCCATCAATACCAGCAAACCTTGTTCGGCAGCAGCCAGCATAAAGTCACGTGATTTCCCGGCCCATTCGGTACTAAGTGCTGCACCAATCAGCAGACCCTGACCGCGCACTTCACTAAACACCTGGTATTTGGCATTGATAGCATGCAGAGCGTCTTTAAATAGCTTCTCACGGGCTTTTACGCCGTTCAGCACTTCCGGCGTGTTCACGGTGTCATAAGCCGCCAGCGCGACCGCACAGGCCAGCGGGTTACCGCCGTAAGTGCTGCCGTGAGTACCGACGACTAAATGTTTAGCCAGCTCAGTGGTGGTCAGCATCGCGCCAATCGGGAAACCGCCACCGAGGGCTTTAGCCGTGGTTAACACGTCAGGCGTGACGCCAAGGCCCATATAGGCATAGAGCTCGCCGGTCCGGCCAACGCCGCTTTGTACTTCATCAAACACCAGCAGCGCATTGTGCTGATCACACAGCTCACGCACACCCTGAATAAATTCTTTACTTGGGCTGATGATACCGCCTTCACCTTGCAGTGGTTCTAACACCACGGCACAGGTCCGATCGGAGATCAGTGCTTTTAAGCTGTCCAGATTGTTATATTCGGCGTGGTCGATATCAGCCGGTTTTGGCCCAAAGCCATCGGAATAAGCCGGTTGGCCACCGACGGTGACGGTAAATAAAGTCCGGCCATGGAAGCCCATTTTAAAGGCAATGATTTGCGATTTTTCTGCACCGAATTTATTCAGCGCCACGCGACGGACCAGCTTCAGTGCTGCTTCGTTAGCTTCAGCGCCGGAGTTGGCGAAATAGACTTTCTCTGCAAAGGTGGTGTCGACCAGACGTTGTGCCAGCGCTAAGGCAGGTTCGTTGGTCATTGTGTTAGATAAGTGCCATAACTTATTGGCTTGTTCAGTCAGTGCGTTTACCAGCACCGGATGGCAATGGCCCAAACAGTTGACGGCGATGCCGCCGGCAAAATCGATAAACTCGCGATCCTGCTGGTCCCACAACCGGGAGCCAAGGCCACGGACCGGAATAATCGGTGACGGGGCGTAGTTGGGGACCATAACTTCATCAAACAGGGCGCGGGTTAATTGCATTGCGAATTCCTCGTGAGTGTTGTCGCCGTCTGAAGCGGCTTTTGGAGCCCGGAGTCGCTTTGCTCTTTGCAAGAACATTGCAGGCATGCAGCATTCCGGGACGTTATGCCATTATTATATTGGGCAGGGTCGTCAAACTGCAGTATCATTATCGTCAAATGTTGGTTTTGTTTTGACATAATGACGGAGTATTTTGACAAAATGCTAAGTAAAGAAGATGAGCGACTGCTGGCACTGCTGAGAACCAACGCCAGATCGAGCGTATCGGACCTGGCGAGACTGCTCGATTTATCTCGCTCTACCGTGCAAACCCGTATTGCCCGGCTCGAGCAAACCGGCGTGATCCGCGGTTACGTGTTGGACTATGGCGACAGCTATACTAAATCTTTGGTGTCGGCCCATGTCTCAATCAAGGTGAAACAAAAGCTGACGGTTAAAACCAATAATGAGCTAAAGCAAATCCCGCAGATCGCTGAATTGTATGCCATCAGCGGGGAGTACGACCTGATTGCAGTGGTTCAAGCTCAAAGCACTGAGCAGCTCAGTCACTTACTCGATCAAATTGGTGATCTGGATGGCGTTGAAAGGACTAATTCATCAGTGATCCTGGAAACCAAATTTAAACGCTAAGGTCAGAGCGCTACGATTGCTGGTAAGGCAACAACAAATAACGGGTAGCCACCGGTAGCCGCAAATGTCCGACCAGTTGTCTGAAATTTTACTACAGGGTTAGAACAGCGGTAGAATCCGCCCACTTTTCGCCAGATGGCCGCTATTTCCGGGAATATTATGAGTCAAGCAGATAACACCCCTTTGTACACCCATTATGCCGGCCCAGCGCTGCTGGAAACGCCTTTACTGAACAAGGGCAGTGCATTTAGCCGTGAAGAGCGTGCTGCATTTAACTTAACCGGCCTGTTGCCACCGCGGTATGAAAGCATTGAAGAGCAAGCCGCGCGTGCTTATATGCAATATTCGTCATTTGAAGAGCCGATCAACAAACACATTTATCTGCGTGTGGTACAGGACAATAATGAAACTTTGTTTCACCGCCTGCTGCAAAACCACCTCGAAGAAATGCTGCCGATCATCTACACGCCAACGGTTGGTGATGCCTGTGAGCGCTTTTCTGACATTTACCGCAGCGCCCGTGGCCTGTTTATTTCCTACAGCGACCGCGATCAGTTAGACGATGTGCTGCGCAGCGCCACCAAGAAAAAAGTCAAAGTCATTGTGGTTACCGACGGTGAGCGCGTATTGGGCCTTGGCGATCAAGGCATTGGCGGCATGGGGATCTCGATCGGCAAACTGTCACTGTATACCGCCTGTGGCGGCATCAGCCCGGCTTATACCTTACCGGTTTGTCTGGATGTTGGTACCAATAACGAAAAACTGCTGAATGACCCGTTTTATATGGGCAATCGCCACCGTCGTATCAGTGGCGACGAATACTATGAGTTCGTCGACAAATTTATCAAGGCGGTAAAACGGCGCTGGCCGGAAGCGATGGTGCAGTTTGAAGACTTCGCGCAGCCCAATGCGATGCCATTACTGAAACGCTACCGTGACCAGATTTGTTGTTTTAACGACGATATTCAGGGCACTGCAGCGGTCACAGTTGGTACGTTATTGGCCGCCTGTCGTTCAAAAGGCAGCAAATTATCTGAGCAGAAAGTGGTATTTGTCGGTGCAGGATCTGCCGGCTGCGGTATTGCCGAGCAAGTGATCAGCCAAATGGTCAGCGAAGGTCTTGATGACGCCACCGCACGCGGTCAGGTCTTTATGGTCGACCGTCATGGCCTGTTAACCGAGGGGATGGAAGATCTACGTGACTTCCAACAAGCGCTGGTGCAAACCAAAGCGGCGATCAGCCATTGGTCTTTCAGTGGCGATTATGCCTCGCTGCGTGATGTGATGAACTGTGCCAAACCCGACATTTTAATCGGTGTCTCGGGCGTTGCCGGGCTTTTCACTGAAGCCGTCATCAAGGCGATGAAGAAAAACTGCGCGCTGCCAATCATTATGCCGCTCAGTAATCCAATCAAACAGATTGAAGCACGACCAGAAAAAGTCATTGAATGGACTGAAGGTGAAGTGATTATCGCTACCGGCAGCCCATTTAAACCTGTTGAATACAATGGCAAAACTTATCCTATTGCGCAGTGCAACAACAGCTACATTTTCCCGGGGATCGGGCTGGGTGTGCTGGCCTGTAAAGCTCGTCATATCAGCGATGATATGTTGCGGGTGGCCAGCGAAACCTTGGCGGCGGCGTCACCGCTGGCCAATACAGGCGAGGGCGGTATTCTGCCTCCGTTAACACAATTATCTGAGTTATCAAAAGAAATCGCTTTTGCAGTTGCCAAAATGGCGATGGCCCAAGGCCATGCGCTGGAAATGGATGATGAGCGTTTGATGCGTAAAATAAACAGCAATTTCTGGAAACCAGAATACCGTTTGTATAAGCGCGTCAGCAGCTAAGCACAAACCGACGAAAGCACGACCAAAAGACCGGCGAAACGCAACTTTGTGCTTCGCCGTTTTTTTTCCGCTGTTTTTTCTTATCCACTGACCAACTTTTTTAAAGCACGCTACGACCAACCCGCATCATCATTTCATTGATAGCCCGAGGTCCTTATGCCATCCACCAAGCAGCGTTACATTCCAACCCATCATTTTCATCGTTTCACATTGGCCATAGTGCTGCTCAGCAGCTGCGGCCTGGCACTTGCAGCACAACAATCAGCGCCAACCGACTACAAACTGCAAGTACTCAAAGACTGTAAGTTACTGTCCGAACGGCCTTTGACGGCAGTTGAACTCAACGCTTGGCAAAACCTAAAAAAAGCAGAACTGAAAATGGACCAGCTACAAATCCCGCTGGATCAGATGAGTAAGGCGCTTGGGCCGCATCAGGATAAAATGGAGCAGCTGAGCGCAGAACTTGAGCAACAAACCAAAAGGGATCGGATGCCGGACGAAACTTTGTTAGAACAAACCCGTATGACAGCCGAACGCATTGAAGATATTACTGACAGCTATCAGGGCGATATTGACGCTATCAGCCAGTATGGTGATGAGATCAGCAAAGTCGCTAAAACCTTTGAACAGCAAATTACCGCACAATTGCCGGAAGGTAGTTTCGACCAACTACGTGTGGTGAAGCCCGGCGAGACGCCAGATAAAAACTGCCAAAGCGGGATGTTTTTCAGCAAATCACTGCGTTTTAACAAAAGTTAGTCCGGCAAGTTCTTCGCTGAGTTGACCTGCGGCCAGTTTTCATTAAGCTTGGCCGCAGTGAGAGGCGCAATAGGAAAAACGGATGTTATTTGTGGTGATGTTGGGTGGCAAACACCCGGCAGCGAAAATCGAAGTCCATGACGTTGTGTTTGCTTTTGGTGAGCAGCTCAGCGATTGTCATGAGCAGCTCAGACAGCAATGGTTCGGTGCAGCCAAAGGCTTGCACATTGACTCCTGGTGGCATGTGCAGGGCGTCGATGGTTATCAACTGCATTTTAGCGACGTCGCACCCAAAGCCGGAGACCCACGGCTCTATTTCATTAACCTCGGTGGTTATTTGCCCGGCAGCTTTGGCGAGGATCATCAGTATTTGCTGGTCGTCGCGGAAAACCTGGCTCAGGCGAAACAACTCGGCAAACAGCGCATGCCACAGCAGTGGGACAAACCGCACACCGATAATCTGTATGACGTTGACGATTGCATCGCCATCGATGCTGTGGCCGGTCGTTATGTTCAGCTGGTGCCAGGCGATTATGCGCCAGCACGGCAAGGTAATGATTACATCCTGCTGTAGAGCTCAGGATCTACTCCGGGTGACAGCGGCTGCGACAATTTGCCGCATGGGGATAACAGGAACTTTTTCGTAAAATCAGGCACATGCATTTTCTAAAAGGTATGTGCTGTGACCACACTGAATCCATTTCTCTCTTCATACAAATTATCTCGTCTGACGTTAGCGCTGAGCCTGTTTTGTTTGCCGGCTACTGTTCTGGCGGATACTGCAGCGCATGCAGCTGATGCCAAAGCGGAAAAAGACATCGAACGTGTTCAGGTCACTGGGGTGGTGTTGAACGGGCCAGGCCAGCTGGTGATGGACCCCAAAGCGCCGCGTCAGCCCTTGCCGGCGCACGATGGTGCCGACTATCTGAAGACGATCCCTGGGTTTTCTGTCACACGTAAAGGCGGTGCCGACGGTGACGCCGTATTTCGCGGTATGGCCGGGTCGCGCCTTGGTATTCTGGTCGATGGCGAAAACATTCTCGGCGGCTGTAATTTCCGGATGGACGCACCAACGGCTTATATTTACCCCGAATTACATGATTCAATGACCGTGATCAAAGGCCCGCAATCGGTGGCGCATGGTGCCGGCCATTCCGCGGCGGTGATCCTGTTTGACCGCAATGTCGCGCCTTTTGAACAAGCGGGTTTTCGCACACATAGCAGCCTGACCACCGCAAGCTTTGGTCGCCACGACGAACTGGCCGATCTGCAATTCGGTCAGCAAAATGGTTATGTGCTGCTAAGTGGCAGCAACTCCACTTCGGATGACTATCAGGATGGTGACGGTAACGACGTGCATTCGCGTTATCAGCGCTACAGCGGCAATATCGCAGTTGGCTGGACGCCGGATGTCGATACCAAAGTAGAGCTATCCGGTGCGCGCAGTGACGGCGAAGCAGCTTATGCCGATCGTGGCATGGATGGCACGCGTTTCCGGCGCGATAGCCTGAATCTGCGCGTGGAAAAAACCAATATCACGCCTTGGCTCGAGCAGGTTAAATTCCATTGGTTCGACAACGAAGTCGACCACCTGATGGACGACCAGCAATTGCGCAAGCCGGGCATGATGGGTTATGCCAACTTGCTGCGCGATACCAAAGGCGGGCGCCTCAGTGCTATTTTTACCCCGTCAATGAATTACAAAGTGACGCTGGGCGCAGATCAACAGGACAGTGGTCACAGATCGCGCTCGGCACCGGCTTCAGGTGTTTTCAGCGCACTGCTTGATGATGCGGAAATTTCTCAGGTCGGTGTTTTCGCGGAATGGCGCTTTCAGCTCGCCCAGTTTGACGCAGTTGCAGCAGGCTACCGGCTGGACCAATGGCAAGCGACAGATGAGCGGCTGAAAATCGCTGGTATGATGAGTCCAATGCCAAACCCAACTGCAGGGCAGCGGCGCGATGATGACCTGCACAGTGGTTTTGCCCGTTATGAACATCAGTTCAGTGCTATTCCGGCGAGCTGGTATATCGGCGTCGGAAGCACCGCACGTTTCCCCGATTATTGGGAATTGATCGCTAAAGAGGGCATCAAATCGAAAAGTGCGTTTTTGGACATAGCGCCGGAACAAACGACGCAGCTCGATACCGGTTATTTGTTTAAAAATGCAGGCACTGAATGGTCAGTCTCAGCGTTTTACAATGAAATTAGTGACTATATTCTGGTCGACTATAGCAACATGATGAAATCAAACGGTTTTGTCAGAAACATCGACGCCAGCAGTTATGGCGCTGAACTGGGTGTTCAGCAGAAATTTTCTCATCATTGGCAATCCGACGTGACAGTGGCTTATACCCGTGGTGACAACGACACCGACGGTACTGCATTGCCACAGATCTCCCCATTGGAAATCAAACTGGGTCTCAGTTACGCGCAGGATAACTGGTCGGTGGGTTCGTTAGTGCGTATTGTTGGCGCGCAAAGTTATTTCGATCGCGACAAAGGCAATATCGTTGGCAAAGATCTGGGTTCAACGCCAGGATTTGCTGTGGTGTCATTCAACGGCAGCTGGCGTCCGGTAGCAAGCTTGCTGCTGACCGCCGGCGTCGACAATCTGCTCGATCGGACTTATGCCGAGTTTGTTAGCCGTGCTGCGGGCAACGGCATGGGCGGCGGCATCCCGGGTTATGTCCAGACGTTACGCGTCAATGAACCAGGGCGCACAGCCTGGTTAAAAGCGCAGTGGAATTGGGATGGGCAGTTCTGATGCGCCCGCAGCATAGTTTGTTACTGGTTGGCGGTTTAGCGCTGTTGATACCGGATGTTGCAGCTCTGCAGCATCCGGCAGTCGCTCAGACTGTCACTCAGGCAAATGCTGATATAGATCTTGAACAAATTCATGGCTTTATGATTAGAACCTGGCACAGTCATCAGCACCCGTTAACATTAGGACCGACACATATAGCCGGCGATTTTGCCGCTGCCGATTGGTGGCATCAAGGCAAGGGAGGCCGTGCGGTGTTTAAGCGCAGCCATCAGCAATGGCAACTGGTCCTTTGCGGCGGCGCCGGTATTTTGCAAAAAACGTTATGGCAGCAATTAGGTATGACACCGGCAGCGGCCGCTGATTTTGTCCGTGCACTGCAAAGTGCCGAGCAAGCAGTCAGCGCAAACGACAAAGCGTTACTGGATGCCTTTGGTGCAACCGTCAACATGCGTGACGGACATGCGCCGCAGCAACATTAACATCCGCTGCGGTATCAACAGCTGCGGATAAGTGTTGTACGCAGACAGCGACCTTTGGTTATAGTGTGTTGATGCTGTAAAAACACGGGAATAGCCATGTGCGGCCGGCTGAATGTCACCGATAATCCACTACTGACTGAGCTGCTCGAACAGCTCGGCATCCACTTGTATCCAGCGTCGGCCAGCAATGATGCAGCACCTGAACAACTGGCGCTGCATCTGCCAGTCAGAACCGGGCGTTTTATCCGGGCGACTAATCTGGTGTCCATAGTGCTGCAGCAAGATGGCCAGCGCCGGCTGCAGGATGCCATCTGGTGGCTGCTGCTGGAACAAACAGAACAAGGCTTTAAACCAGGCCCATACACCAGTTTTAACACCAGATCCGACAAACTACATGTTCGTGGCAGCGCTGGTTTCCAAGCGTATCGCCAGCAACGTTGCATCATACCGGCCAGCGGTTTTGGTGAAACAGAAATAGTGCAGGGCATCAGTCGCTATACCGATTTCATCGGCCAACGCGCCTTGGCCTTTTCCGGCCTTTACCGCACCTGGCTAAATAAAAGCACTGGCGAACTTACATATTCCTGTTCAATCATCACCTTAGCGCCACACCAGAAGCTGCTGGCATTTCACAGTAAAGCCATGCCAATGATGTTACCACCAAGCGCATTTGACCTATGGCTGGATCCGGACAGCAATATCAATCAGTTCAACGAATTACTTCAACCAAAGATCTACACAGCGCTACAGGCCATCCCAATCAACAAACCAAGTTTATATCAGCCAATTGGAAATGAGGTTGCGATAGAGGCGGATTAGGAATGTAGCTCGCCTGGATACGGCACTCGGTGAAGCTAGCGCAGCCATTGATTATTTTTTGAGTATAGGGCTGCTGACAGACTGCTTCCGCACAATCCTATTTAACATAATGGAAGTTATAGAAATCAGGGGCTTACGCCCCTTTTTATTTATCAAATTGCTTTGTGATAGTGGCAACCGTCAAAAATAGTTGCATAACCACGCCCCCCTGATTTTGTCTGGTACAGGGCTTTGTCTGCTTGCTCAAAAACTTCTGTAAGAAGCTGTCCTGTACTAACAAGAGAGGTGCCTAAACTACAGGGGGAAGCATTTTCTGAAATCCTTTGAGCAAGGCGCTTAATGCGATTTTTACTATCAACAAAGTCATCGCAGCACAGAACTATTGCAAACTCATCTCCGCCTATACGACCACAGAATTCATTTTTCATACATTCGCTAGCAAGCTGCTGAGAAACTTTCTTCAATATCTCATCACCGAATTGGTGCCCATGCGCGTCATTTAAAACTTTGAAATAATCAACATCGATTAAAGTGAAACTCACTATTTTGTTAGCAGGGGGAAATAACAATACATGCTGCATACTGTAATTAAAGAAACGCCGATTCGGTATTCCTGTAAGAACGTCGATATTCGCTAAATCAGAGTTAATAGTTAGTAAACGGCGTATATAACGGACAAGCTCCGCTGTCATAGTTAGGTGTAACCATCTAATAAATGAATTCCAAATTAATATTCCTGCAGACAAGTGTTGAGCATCACTAAGGTAATTAGCACATGACCAAGCACCAACGATCATCAGGATAAGTAAATGAGTCTCGAATCTTGTTCGCGTCCAGGCAACTAGAAACAGTGGAACAATATAAAAAGCTGACAGAGTAACTAATACACCAGTGTAATAGTCTGCTACTGCAATGACTAAAATGACTACAAGTGCTAACGGCCAGACATAAGCCACGTTTATGCGATTGAGAATCCTGTTCAATGACTTGAATTCCAATGAAAAATACACGGTGTTAGATATAGATTAGATTTCTGTATTTTACGATGTCTGAGGTATTGAGAAATGTTCGAAACTAGAAATTTAAGGGGCTTAGGCCCCTTGTTTCATTCTTCAACAGCAAGCTCTTTTACAAGTCGCCCTAGGTAGTCTGCTGTATGGATCAGCATTTTGAGTTTGGTACCTGAGCGAAGTTCTTGTAGCTGCTGACGGCACTTTACCAATTGTTGCCGTGTTTGCTCGGCTGACCACTTGCGGCGATGAAGCAAAGCCATATCTGATGGCATACAGTTACCAAATGGCGTAATCACCATACCGTCACTTCGGATATAGCAGTCTTTCCAGTTGGTGTTATAGGGCAAATAGCCTTTGCAATGAACCTGCAAATATCGGTGAGCTACTGGGTGCGGTCTTTCATCATGCCATTTCTGGCACTCAGATACGGGTACGCCAAAGAATTCTGCTGCTCGTTCATGATTACCCTCGCCATACCCGAATGCGTCGTAATACAGGTTTTTGAAGTCATCTAAACGTTCAGGTCTTATTTTCCGATTTTTTTCCATAGTTAATCCGTCCTCTTACTGCTCGGGAACTGGAAAAACATGAAACTGTACCGAATAGAGAAATTTCTCACGATATTTCTATAAAATCCTTATAAATCATCGCGTTAGTTTATTTGTTACGCAGTTGCGCAGCGGGTAGCAATTTTGGGGGTTTTAACCTGGTTCGAGTGTATCAGAAGAGTCAGTTTTGGGGCTGTCGTGAGGATGGTAAAAACAGGGCTTTTGTTTCAAAATGAAACAAGGTCCGGCTATTACTGTGCCGGACCAAGCGGTTCTAGCTAAAAAGAAATTCAGCAAGATAGTAACACTTTCAATCTGTAAAATCGTGTATCCAAATCTTCAAATCTGTCCCGAGAGATGCTCGTTTTAACTTTACGTGTGACCATTCAGTTGTCGATAGGATCTTTATGACTGTTTGTATGTGAGCGTCAGGCATCGCAGCACCGAATACAACTTCTTTAACAATTTTGGGGTCAAAATTCACAAAGCCACTTTTATCTCTAATAAGCCTGTACTCTTTTTCATAACTCCAAGGCTTAGTTTTAGAAGTCAACAACTTTGTTTGAGTGATATAAGGAATAATGAATCCTAATCCATTCATGTATTGCTGATAACTGTTATTGAATAATTCTATATGATTTGTAGGGAATGGATTTTTTGTTACATAAGTTACAGGGCTCAAATCAGTTATATGTGGATCAATTTCCGAAACTAAGTCGTCACTCAAATTGAACCCTACAGCGAAGCCTTTGTGTTGATCTGCATAGTGCGACCAAAGTAAAACTGACTTTAAATCTCTGGATAGTGAATAGATTCCAATTTGTTGGGCGCTTTCCTGGCAATCTTTATATATTTTACTTAAATTTTCCATAGACTTTCTTTCAAACGAGAGGGAACTATTAATATAAAAATGTCTTTCATAGTCTCCTATATCGTAACTTACGCCTTCAAGCATTCAACAATCGAAAGGATCATTTAGCTCTTCAGGCCTTGGAAAATATATTTGTTTATTAATAAAAATTTCCAACGACCGGAGTGAATACGCTCGATATTTATAGAGCTTCATAGGTAGACAAATGTCCATATTGTCGATTAAAGGTTTCAAATCATTACACAAATCAACGCCCCTAAAAAGGGGCGAGTTTACAGGATGAACGACTAAAGTCATTCAGACGCTTGCAGCGTGTTACCGCGCTCCGCGCTTCATCAGGGGGCTTTGCCCCCTAATAACCCCGTCCCGTTATCCTTTGGCAGTTCAGGCTGCGCAAAAGCCATCGAATCCGGCATACAGGTCAGGTCCAGAATCTTCTTATCAATCCGCACCAGAGCGGTACAGTCCCCGAGTTTCTTAACCGAATAGCTTTTCGGATAGAACGGCTCTCCGTCAGCGGTCACAAAAGCCATATTCACCCCCCGCGATGTTTTCTCATATCCGGCGATATAAATTTGATTCTGCTGGGCTTCGGGTTCCGGCTTGGAGCCGTCACCCGTTTGCCCAGGCGGAGCATTTTCTGGATTTGGATAATAATACTCATACGGTGCAACTGGCTTAGCATCGCAGCTGCCGAACAGCTGCTTGTAAGCATCGTTGCACGACCAGATGCCTTTTTTCGGCTCTTCGGCCTCAAAAGTCACAAGGGCATTCACAGCAAAGGCTGATGCGAATGCCCCGACTAAAAAAAACTGCCATTTACCCACTTTGTACTGTTTGATGCCATTTTTAAAATGCTCCCATTTGCTGATATAGCGCCCATGTGTGTAATAGGGCGGAAGGACTGAGGCTAACCCCTGTATTTCGTCGTTTGCGGTAAATTGCTGCTCGGTGTCGTAGGCGTCGTAGAGGTATTCACCGCGATACATCCAGCGGTCGACGGTCGGGCTGGTTGCTTCTGAGCCGTATTTAACGAGTCCCATGTGCAGCTTTGGCGGCTTAATGCCCAAATGATGCAGCAGCGGGATTTTGAAGCGGTCAAAGCGGCGACAGTACACAACATGCTCCGCGAACGAATCGCGCGCCTGAGAATCCATTACAGCGATGTCCTGAATGATAAAAAAAATGTCCCAGCGGTTTTTTCGGGCATTTCTAAACCATTCGATGACTTCGGCCCGTCCTTTGTCGTTCCAGCTGCGGGAGTTAAACCAAGTCCCGCATTCATCCAGAACCAAGCAGCCGTTTCGATTATCGTCAGGGCGGTCTAAGTCATGGCCGAGCGGCAGGGCGTGTAAGTCCGCTGCCGTGGGCTTGTTCGGAATGCGGTAAATCTCGCAGTTTTTCGACCAGAGGTTATTGGTCAGATGTTCAGGGAACAAGTTGACGTTGGTGGCGACTTTACGCCCCTGCAAAATGTAGTGCTGGATGCGGGACACTGCGACCAGTGATTTTCCCGCTCCGAGTTTACCGGTGATGACATAGGCCGGCATGGTTAAGCCTTAAAGAAGCCAGCTGCACGTTCGGCAGCGTGGGCTTTCATTTTGGCGACTTCTTTAGCCAAGTTGTACACGATACCCATTAACCAGACGCTGACGATAATCGAGGCACAAAGACCCAAAGACGGCGGCAGCATCGAGGCGATGGGGCTTAACATGGCCTGAGACATCGGGGACATACCCTGAATCGCTTGCAACAAGTAAGCATTGGCCTCAGTGAGAAGGTTATAAACGAGCGTTGCAATGGTGGTAAACAGAACCAAACTAATCACCAGCGAACGCAATGCACCGCTTAAATAAGCACCGATAAGCCAGCCATAAATCCGGCCAATGATGGCCGTAAAGAACAAAATGATGGGTTGAACTAAAGCAATCATGTGAGGCGCTCCCGAGTCAGTAAACCACCGATAAAGTGGAAGATAAACAGGGCGGTTAAGGCCCAAATAATCATTTCAAGCACCATCGAAATGGTCGGCGCTGCACCGCAGACGTTGAATTTTCCGTGTGAGCCAAAGGCGATCGGCGAGCAGCCACTGCGGGCAATATCAAACACATCACCAAAACTCTCTGCGGCAGAAAACATGCCGGTAACGGCGTTTCTGTCGGTCAGGTTATTGATGCCTGAATCATCGGCATAATCGGCAATCGTGTTCTGTATATGCTCGACGCCTCTTCTAACAGCGTCGTCATAGTCCGGCAAATTAGTGCTGTTTGCTGCGGCGGTGCCGTCGATGGGTTCGCCCTCGGTCAGCTTATCTATGCCTTCTTTGATGCCGTCGAGCTTTTCACCCAATGCGGTATTCCCGTCCTTAATAGCCCCCTCGATGGCTTTTCCGGTGTTATTGAGCGTGGTCAGTTCGCCTTTAATTTCGGCGGTGCCTTGGCGAACAGCATTCGCGACGCCATCAGTTTTAGTTGCAATAGCTTGCAGCAATGGTTTTAGGCTGTTCGTTGCAGCGGTGCCATTGGTGATCTGCTGGCCGAGATAATTGGTGTGGGCCTTTTCATCAGCGCGCAGCAAATCGAGCCGTTCAGTGACCGGCTTAAATTCCATGACCAGATTGACCGGACTTGTGCCATTGGTGCCGGTTGCATTGCCAGTAGTGCCGGAGGTAGGCTGACCACCGCCGCCCGGAGTGCCGGGATTTGGTTCTGGGTCTGGGTCTGGGTCTGGATCAGGGTCTGGATCAGGGTCTGGTGTCGGGTCAGGGTCAAGCGCATAACACTGAGTGGCAGTAAACTTGTGTTTTGATTCAGAAGTAATACCGCCGAGCCATTGAGACATGCAATAAAGCGGTTCGGGCGCTGTTCCACCAGTACTCACACCAGTATCGGCACAAACATCTTTCTGATTCGGATTAAAGAATTCATCACCAGAAAAAAGATTACAACTTGCAGTTTCCTCACCGGTTGGAGTCGACGTTATACCGTTCCAGTAAACAATACCAACCGAGTTACCAGCACAAGTCACGCGACCAGTGGCATCAATATCACAAACAGAGCCATCAGCGATCCATGTGACTTTCATGTTTGCTTTTAGGTTTTCAAGGCAAGCACTTTGCTGTGATGCACCTGCTGCGTACTCAGCAACGATAATTTTGTTTCTATAATTCGGACTGTAAATGACACTGGCAGGGGAGCTAGATTTTCGAATATCTACAAAACGACAGTTTGCATAAGCAGCGAATGAATCGACGGAATAGAGCGCAAAAAAAACGCCCCATGCCATCAGAATTAGTCTGTTTTTCATGGGGCGTCCTTTGCCAGCTGATGTTAGCTGGCTTTGTTGGCGAACTTCTTAAACAGTTTCATACCGACGAACGCAATCACCAGCGAGGTGACGATAGGCCAAGCGGCAGTAGACAGGGCAGTAATTTCGGTGCCGATAGAGGTCAGGGCAGTTTCAGCAGCAGAAACGGCGTGAGCCTGAGTAGAAACTGCACCCAGAGCGACTAACAGCGATACAGCAATATTTTGCTTTTTCATGGTTTTTCCTTAAGTGGTCATAAAGGCAAAGCGCCTTAACAGGTAAAAGGCTAGTGAGGTACACCAGCCAAGGGTTCCAGCGGCCATACACAGACCGATGGCTTCAGGGATAGTCATCATTTAGCGACGGTCTCCCATGAATTCATGCCCAGCCAGAAGCAAATACAGGCACAACCAGCAACGACGATATTGGCGGCGCTGCTGATGGCATCTAAAACGGTTTGCAGCTGCTGGGCGTCAATCAGGATCGTTTCCATACTTGCTCCGATTCTTTTGCAGCCGTCTAACCCATAAAGGGCCAGACGGCTTAGCAAAAGATTGGTTAGAGAATTTGCGTCACTTCGTTTGCCAGGTAACGAGTGACACCGCTAGATTTTGCACCGGTCCAAACTCGCTCCCAGAACGGCAAACTGATTTCTGTGTTTTCAAGTGCGGCAAGTTTTGCGGGAATGCCTTGCTTGACGAGGGTGTCAGAAATAACCAGCTCGATAATGTCTTCCTCGGTGCCGTAATTTCCCTGGCGTTCTATCGAGATCCCGCAATACAAGGTTTGGCGGGTCTGGCCGTTTTGGTCTGGTTTGCCATGCTGTAAGCGGGTGCCGCGATAGACTCCGTTTACTGTCAAACCTGCAAAGGTCGGAATATTTAATAAAGCCATGATGGTTTCCTTATGAAACTAAGCGCAGTAGCGCGGGGTTTTGGTGGTATTGCTGTGACAGTGGCAACGGTTCCACATAGTCAGCAGGGAGTTGCTTGGAGAAATCGACATTAATCATTTTGATGAACGGGACTACGTTTGAGTGTTCACCGGTCAGGTTCATCAGCTGTGCCAGGGACAAACCGGCATGATTCAGATCTTTCATGTAACGGCCCCAGGTGGCGCGGTCATGGGATGCTTTGGTGCGCTGGAATCCGTCGGCCATGATGTTGCGGTAAATGCCGTATAAACGGTTTGCTTTGGCATAGCTGGTGCCGGTTTTGGTCGGCCTGCCAAAAGCGATTTTGAGGCCGTTTAAGACTGATTCAGTGTCGTATGTGTTCATGGTTGCACCTTCGAAGGACTTGAAGATGTCCTGAAATGCTGAGCGCCACAGGCGCGGGATAATGTCAGTGTCGTTTTTTTGCAGATTGGGATCTGTGATTAATCCAAGTGAAGTGTTGACACCCTGGGCGTTGAGCCACTGGCGATAAACTCGGGTTTCAAAGCGCAATGCGCCCGTTGCAAACTGACGAATTTCGGGGCGTGTAATTTCGATTAATTGGCGGCGGAAATGCTCATATTTGGTTTGTGCGTAACGTCTGGTGAGCTTGTTTATCTGGGCATCGAGTTCTAGTAATTTCAGGTAAACCTTGTTGATGCGAAGCTCTGAGCCTTTATTAAAGTAGATGGTCGAGGCATAGGAATCGTCATACCAGGGACGGGTCTGGCCAACTTTGATATTGCGCATCATATCCAGGCATTGTTGGGCCTGCTGCTGATTGGCAACGTGCGCGGTATAGGTCAAATCTAAGTAATCGACACAGGCATGTTCCCAGTCAAGATAGTCACTCAGGTTGTGATCACCAAAGACAAATGCCTGGACAACGGCCATGATGCAAAGCTCTAGGTTGTCGGGACCGTAAACGTTATGACCTTGCAGTAATTTCGCGGGATTGCCGACAATTTTGATGTACGGGATCTGTTTAAAATCGGTGCCGTTGATGATTTTGAATGCCAGAGAAGCAAAGGAACTCGGCAACGATTCGAATTTGTGATGCAGCTGCGTAAACGTGAATTTGTTGTGTTCAGCATCCCAGGATACACAGCCCGACATATCAAGACCGAAACGTTCAATCAACGTCCGGTCATCGATAAACGGGGCGCCTGTTGGCGAATCTACGTAATATCTACGCAGAAACGGGACGCTGATCGCAACCATATCAATCACTGAGCAGCTCCGGTTTCATCAGCGGCAACGGCTAAAGCGGCGAATTGCGATTGATGGAACTCGGCCATGAAGTGATCACAGGCGAAGTCATAGGCTTGTTCTGAATCATCGAAAAAGCCATGAAACACAATGTGGTTTTCCTCAGTGCGGGATAACAGCACAGAATGGCCGGTTTCGTGGTCAGTCAGGATGCAAGCGAATGGATGTTCAGCCAGGTTATCGCCACCGCATTCGGTTTCATGGATTTGGTGAAGAAACGATACCTGGGCGAAATTTGGCGATACGGTCAGTGGTTTGAAATGCATTTCGAGCAACGTGGTTGCTTCGGTTTTGCGGAAATACGAAACGAGGTTAGTCATGGCAAACATCCGTTTACTTTTCAAATTGAAAAGATGGTAGCGCCATAACTTAAACTTTTCAACATGAAAAGTTTCCGGCTGTTAAAATCAGCGAATCGTAAAAAGGCTAGGTGTGTCGGAATGAACGAAAACTACAGCTACTGGCTGCTAGAGACTTTCAAAAAAGTTAAAGGCCTGTCAGCCAACAAAGATTTGGTAACGCTTATCGATGAGTTAAGCGAAAGCCATTTGAGTAACATCAAAGCTGGACGCAGACACCTGACACCAGAACAAGCAATGTTTATTGCTGAGCAATGCGGTATGGATATCGGTGAGGTGTTAGTTCGCCTGGATATGGAAACCAGCAAATCACCAGCGGTTAAAGCGGAACTCCAAAAAGTGCTAAAGAGATTAGCGGGAGTGTTCGCGGCCTTAGTGCTGACGTTAAACCTGGCGAGTTCACCAAGCCAGAGTGATGCGGTCACTCCCGCATAATTCAATTTAACATAATATACATTATGGGACATTTCTGATGCGTTGTTTTACGATGAGCAAATGTTAAAAACAAGCTTTGAAATTCAGCTTTAAACCTGAAAATACCATCAAGCCGGTTTGATACCAACCTGTAGAATGCGGTCTTGTTCATCAATCTGGCGGACTGTCAGGATTAATTGGTCGAGCTGGACGTCGTCGCCAACTACGACACGGCGGAAAAACCGGTTACCAATGTAATCTGAAATGGTTTGCGACGGATCTAATTCACCGAATTCTATTGTGTAGAAAGCCCCCAAATCGGCCAAAGTGATTTGACCATTGAGCACGAATTCACCGAAGAAATCTTGTTTGCTTTGGCTGGCTGCGGCTGCGTAACTGGATAACACTTCGCTGATCACAGCGCTGTCTGCCGCTTTGGCCATGACCATCAAGGTGTCGTTGGCTTTAAAGCGTGTACAGTTGAGACATTGGATCCACTCGCCATTGCGCACCAGGCCCAAAAACTGTGCGGATGAAGGTACTGGTAACATAGTCCAGTCGGTATCGAGCACCGGCGAATCGGCGTTGACCTGATACGCCAGCACCTGCAACACGTCGTTACTTTGTACCACCTCTAGTGGCATCACATAATCAGGTCCTGGCTCTTTTGGTACTTCCAGCCGCAACCAGCGCGCAACCGGCGCGATCGACCAGCCCTGAATTAACAGCGAAACAATGACGACGAAAAACGCGACGTTAAAGTACAAATCTTTATTAGGGACACCGGCAAGCCAGGGGATCAAGGCCAGAATAATCGGCACAGCACCACGCAGCCCTACCCAGCTGATAAAAATCTGGTCACGTTTGGGAAACCGAAACGGCAGCAGACTTAGCACCACAGCGAGCGGCCGAGCAACAAAAATCATCACACCAGCCAGGGCTACCGCCGGCAACAAATAGTCCAATAACTTACTTGGCGTCACCAGCAACCCTAACATCAAAAACATAATGATTTGGCTCAACCAGGCCAAACCATCCTGCAGACGCAAAATGTATTGAACTGGTGCCAACCTCGCGTTGCCAACCAGAAAGCCTGCCAGGTAAACCGCTAAAAAGCCGCTGCCGCCAAACTGGTTGGTCAGACCGTAAAGAAACAAGGCGTAGGAAATAGCAAATAGTGGGAAGAATGCCGGACTTAATGGTAACTTGCGGCAAAACCAGATCAGCCCCCTGCCGCCTAGCCAACCAAACAAAGCGCCAAGCAACGCCTGCTGCACAAAAACCAGCACGGTGCTCCAACCAAGTTCAGCTTCACCGGCAACCACCGCGACCAGTGTAAAGGTCAGCATCACCGCCATTGGGTCGTTACTGCCCGACTCTATTTCCAGTGTCGACGCAACCCGTTCTTTGATATTGAGTCCTGCGGACTGGAAGATAGAAAAAACCGCTGCAGCGTCGGTGGAGCTTAAGATGGCACCAAGTAATAGCCCCTCGAGTAAAGTCAGCTGGAACAACCACATAGCCGCTAAACCGAGCACCAGACAGGTGATTAACACCCCTACCGTGGCCAAAGCCGCCGACGGTGCTAACACTACTTTGACCCGATCCGGATGCGTCCGCATCCCACCGTCAAACAAGATAATGACCAGCGCCACCGAACCTATCAGCAGCGCCAGATCAGGATCCGCAAACTGGATTCCCAACACCCCGTCTTCGCCAGCCAGCATGCCCATTATAAGAAATATCAGCAACAAAGGCGCCCCGAAGCGCGCCGAGATTAAGGTTGCAATGATACTGACCGTGAACAGTGCACCGGCGATCAGAATGTTGAGGTTGACTGCATCCAATAAAGCGTCCTTATGTCGGCGGTCTAAACCGCGTTTAATTCCTGATAAATCGCCTGTAAGGCGGCCAGTGGATCTGCCGCTTTGGTGATTGGGCGACCAATCACCATGTAATCCACGCCAGCTGCAACGGCTTGCGCCGGCGTCATCACACGTTTTTGATCATCAGCGCCAGCAAAGGCCGGCCGGATCCCAGGGGTGACTAACTGAAACGCCTGACCAAACTGCTGTTTCAGTGCCCGCGCTTCATGGGCCGAACACACCACACCATCGAGACCAGATTGATGTGTCAGCGCCGCCAGTTTCAACACTTGCTGTTCGGGCGTCAGTGTAATACCTAATTCGAGTAAATCAGCCTGCTCCATCGACGTTAACACTGTCACGGCAATCAGTAGTGGCTTTTCAGCGTCATAGCTTTGCAGGGCTTCGCGAGCGGCTATCATCATCCGGCTACCGCCACTGGCGTGCACATTCACCATCCAAACGCCCAGATCAGCGGCGGCTTTGACGGCCTTGGCGACTGTGTTTGGAATATCATGGAATTTTAAATCGAGGAATACATCAAAATGGCGTTGTTGCAGCTCACGCACAAAATCGGGGCCGAAATGGCTGAACATTTCTTTGCCGACTTTTAACCGACATAACGCCGGGTCCAGCTGGCTGACCAGATTTAATGCTGCGCGCTGGTCTTCATAATCCAGCGCAACCACGACAGGGCTTAATTGCATAACGACATTTCCAAAAAACTTAAAGGGACAGGATCAGCGGCCGTCAATGCCGCTTAATGGTTCAACCGTCTCCCATTGCTGGCAGGACGGACATAACCAGTATTGTTGCCGGGTTTTAAAGCCGCAATTCCGGCAGCTATACAGGATTTTAGTATCTAGATAGGCGCGCACCAGACCATCGATGGCTTGCAGCGCTTCCATCTGCGCCGGCTGATTTAACTGGCGGACCTGCAGTAAACGTTGGAACAAGCGGATGTTCGGTTGCTGCTGCAGTTTTTCCAACAGAAGTTGCTCGCCGGCAGCTGGTGAGCCGGTTTGTACCAGCCAGTCGCACAAAAACATCGTTGCGGTGATGTTTTTATTTTTGTGCACCAGCTGGCTGAGCAGCGGGTACCACTCGTCTTCTGGCAGCTGGCAGCGTTGTAATTCGGGCAGTATATCGGCGGCCCATTGCGGTTTTTGTGTCAACACCGATTTAAAAGCGACGGCGGCATCGGCCAGTAATTGCTCAGCCAATAACTGCCGCGCCAGTTGTAATCGCGGCCGGATCGCCTGCGGGTATTTTTGTGACAGGATCCGCAGCGCCATCACATCCATCGGCTTTTTCTGATCTTCACAGCGCATGTTCGCCAGCGCGATGCGTAGCGAGCGCGAATCAGTTTTGTCTACCTGTGGCGCGAACTCGACGGCTTTATGCCAATCGTGGGTCACGACAAAAATAGCGAACAATTGCTTTAAGGCGGTTTCCTGCAGCGGATCGCTATCGACCAGTTTACGCAGCAGGCTTTCTGCGCGGTCATATAAACCAGCAGAGAAATAGTCTTTTGCCAGTTCTAGTTGAATTTGCTGCGCCTGAACTTTGGGTAACTTCAGTTGGTGCAGTTTTTCATGAATGCGGATGGCTTTGTCCCAGTCCCCTTTGCGTCGGAATAAATTGGCAAGGGCCAGGTAGGTATCAATAGTCGCGGCTTCGATATCAAGCAACTGCAACAGCTGTTCGATGGCTTTGTCTTCTTGATCGGTCAGCAGGAAATTCAACCCGGAGGACAGGTTTTTCGCGACGTTGGCTTTGTTCTTCAGCTCTTCCTGCCGCAGACTGTTGCGGCCAAAAAACCAGCCGTAAGCGGCGGCAACAGGCAACAACAGAAATAGCAGTTCAAGCATAAGTTCAGGTCTTGCTCATGGCCCGGTTAATCCAGCGTTTAGTACGCAATTTCACCAGAATAGTCAGTGACAGACTCAGACCAATTGCAAAGCCGAGCAGCAAAAATAACAGGGCAATATCGACAACCCGCAGCTCAGCTTTGGCAATAAAATAATTTAATTCAGCGACTTGCTGGTTGATTGAACCGAAAAACAGTCCAATCAGGATGAGCACAGAAAAACACAGGAAAAAAATCAGCTTTCTCAAACTCTGCTCCGTTAGCACCGTCGCTGTATCAGCGCGGACATGACTCAGGTATTTTCTTTCACGCGGTCGCGTAATTCTTTACCTGGTTTAAAATGCGGGACGTATTTACCGTCAAGTTCTACTTTGTCGCCAGTTTTAGGATTGCGACCTACCCGTGGAGCTCTGTAGTGCAGCGAGAAACTACCGAAACCTCTGATTTCAATCCGTTCGTTGACAGCTAGCGAGCCTGCCATCTGTTCCAGGATTTCTTTCACAGCAGACTCAACGTCTTTTACCTGGATGTGAGGAAAATCAGTGGCCAACTTTTCGATCAACTCAGATTTGGTCATAAGGACTCCGCTTACACAGTTGCTGGAAAATGCCGGCTGAGGCTAATGCCCCAGCCGACCGACTGGCATCAATTACTCAGATTTCTGAGCTGCTTTGAATGCTTCAGCCATTGCGTTACCACCAAAAGCAGTATCATCCTGCTTGATAGATTCTAACGCTTCTTTCTCTTCAGCTTCGAACTTGGCTTTGATTGACAGGCTGATCACGCGGTTTTTGCGGTCAACACCCATCAGGCGAGCTTCAACTTCTTCACCGACTTTCAGCGCAGTAGTTGCATCTTCGATACGCTCACGAGCGATATCAGAAACGCGAACATAACCTTCTACGCCGCCTTCCAGTAATACTGTTGCGCCTTTCGCGTCAACTGCAGTTACTGCACCTTTAACGATAGCACCTTTTTTGTTATCAGCAAGATAGCCGTTGAACGGGTCTTCGTCTAATTGCTTGATGCCTAAAGAGATACGCTCGCGCTCTGGGTCAACTTGCAGAACAACGGCCGACACTTCGTCGCCTTTCTTGAATTCACGTACGGCGTCTTCGCCAGTTGAATTCCAGCTGATGTCTGACAGGTGAACCAGGCCGTCGATGCCGCCGTCCAGACCGATGAAGATACCGAAGTCAGTGATTGACTTGATCTTACCGGAAACGCGGTCACCTTTGTTGAAGCCTTTCGCAAACTCTTCCCATGGGTTGGCTTTGCACTGTTTCAGGCCTAAAGAAATACGACGACGTTCTTCGTCGATTTCCAGAACCATAACTTCCACTGAATCACCTAAGTTAACAACTTTAGATGGGTGGATGTTTTTGTTGGTCCAGTCCATTTCTGAAACGTGTACCAGACCTTCAACGCCTTCTTCGATTTCAACGAAGCAGCCGTAATCTGTCAGGTTCGTTACGCGACCAGTGATGCGAGCACCTTCTGGGTAACGAGAAGCGATCGCTGCCCATGGATCTTCGCCCATCTGTTTCAGACCCAGAGAAACACGTTGCTTCTCGCGGTCGAACTTCAGAACTTTTACTGGGATCTCGTCGCCAACATTGACGATTTCGCTTGGGTGCTTAACGCGTTTCCAAGCCATGTCAGTGATGTGCAGTAAGCCGTCTACGCCACCCAGGTCAACGAATGCACCGTAGTCAGTCAGGTTCTTAACGATACCTTTGACTTCCATGCCTTCTTCCAGGTTTTGCAGCAGAGTATCGCGCTCAGCTGAGCTCTCAGATTCGATAACAGCGCGGCGAGAAACCACAACGTTGTTACGCTTCTGATCTAATTTGATAACTTTGAACTCAAGTTCTTTGTGTTCTAAGTGCAGCGTGTCACGTACTGGACGGACATCGACTAATGAACCAGGCAGGAATGCACGGATACCGTCAACTTCGACAGTGAAACCGCCTTTAACTTTGCCAGTGATAACACCGATAACGGTAACTTTATCTTCACAGGCTTTTTCCAGGCGTACCCAGGATTCGTGACGCTTGGCTTTTTCGCGAGACAGTAATGTCTCACCGAAACCATCTTCAACTGCATCCAGAGCTACGTCGATGATGTCACCAACGTTCACTTCAATCTCGCCAGCCAGGTTTTTGAATTGTTCAACCGGGATCGCAGCTTCAGATTTCAGACCGGCGTCAACCAGTACTACGTCTTTGTGGATTGCTACGATGGTGCCCTTAACGATTGAACCTGGGCGAGTTTCGATAGTCTTGAGGCTTTCCTCAAATAATTGTGCAAAATTTTCAGTCATTTTTCACTGTTTCGGTTAGTTGCTCCACCTTAGATCCGTATTGGGTGGGGTTGCTTAATTTACCGCGAGGCATCCATGTCTGCGGCTGTCCAAAGTACTGTCAGGCCTGGTTCAGTTGCTTCTTCGTGAAGCTCAGGACTTCTGTCAACACTTGTTCAATGGTTTTATTGGTCGAATCAAGCAGGTATGCATCAGCGGCTGGTTTCAGCGGCGCCACGGCACGATTCATATCGCGCTCATCTCTTGCCTGAATTTCGCTCAAAAGGTCGCCGATGTTAACATCATGGCCCTTTTGTTTCAACTCTAAATAACGCCGTCTGGCGCGCTCTTCGGCCGCGGCCGTCAGGAAGATTTTTACTTCTGCGCCGGGGAAAACCACTGTACCCATATCGCGACCATCTGCGACCAGGCCAGGAGCTTCACGAAAGGCACGCTGACGGCGTAACAACGCTTCGCGCACACGTGGTAACGAGGCAATTTTTGATGCGACAGAGCCAACTTCTTCGGTGCGGATGGTATGAGAAACGTTTTCACCTTCCAGCATAATGCGGACATTGCCGGCATCATCAGAAGTGAATTGAACATCGAGGTGTGCTGCCAGTGGTTGCAGAGCTTCTTCGTCATCCTCGGCGATATCGTGGTGAATAGCCGCCAGAGCCAGTACACGGTAAATCGCGCCGCTGTCGAGCAGATGCCAGCCCAGTTTCTGTGCGACCAGACGGCAAATAGTTCCTTTACCGGAACCGCCAGGACCGTCAATCGTAATGACCGGGATATTCTGCATACTGCCTCCAGTTAACTGGTTAAACCACTAAAGGCCGGCATTATACAGGCAAATGTTAAAAAAAGCGCGGTTTCTCTAAGAAAAACCGCGCCTTAGCGTCACTCTATAATGGTTACGCGTTTTAGATTGCTAAGCCGCTAAACACTTCAAAATACTGTGGAAATGTTTTGCGCGTGCAATCTGGGTCTTCGATAGTTACACCACAATCGGCAAAGGCCAGCATGGAGAAACACATTGCCATGCGATGATCGTTGTAAGTGGCAATACTGGCATGTTGGATCACCGCCGGCGGAGTCACTTTGATGTAATCGTCGCCTTCTTCAATTTCAGCACCCACTTTGCGCAGTTCCGTTGCCATCGCGTGCAGACGGTCGGTTTCTTTCACGCGCCAGTTGTAGACGTTGCGGATCAGCGTTGGGCCTTTAGCGAACAAAGCTGTCGTCGCGATGGTCATTGCGGCGTCCGGGATGGCATTGTAATCACGGTCAATACCATTTAATTGGTTCCGCGTAACCGAAATATAGTCATCACCCCATTCAACTGTCGCGCCCATCGCTTCGAGCGCATCAGCGAAGCGAATATCGCCCTGGACCGCATGTTTGCCAATACCAGTGACTTTAATGCTGCCGCCAATAGCTGCAGCCGCAAGGAAATAACTGGCGGACGACGCATCACCTTCTACCAGCCAATGACCTGGTGACTGATATTGTTGCTGACCGCGGATGACAAAGCGCTGATAGTTTTGGTTCTCTACTTCCACACCAAACCGGCTCATCAAAGCCAACGTGATATCAATGTAAGGTTTGGAAACCAAATCACCAATGATGTCGATCTCGCTGTCTGCAGGCAATAAAGGTGCAATCATCAATACAGCAGTCAAAAACTGACTTGAAATGCTACCGTCGATGCTGATCCGTCCTGCTTGCAGAGCCTTGCCACGAATACGCAGTGGCGGAAAGCCATCCTGCTGCAGATAGTCAATGTCTGCCCCGAGCTGGCGCAGCGCATCAACTAAATGCCCAATCGGCCGTTCGTACATGCGCGGTTCGCCGGTTAACGTCACATCGACATTCGATGCGGCGAGCGCTGCAGTTAACGGCCGCATCGCAGTGCCTGCATTGCCCAAAAACAGCTCAAGCGGTGCCGGATGTTTGAACAAACCACCAAGCCCTTGAACCACACACTTGCTCTTACAGTCCGACAGCTGGTACGACACGCCCAATGCTGTCAGTGCGTTTAGCATGTGCTCAATGTCGTCACTGTGCAGCAGATTGCTGATCTGAGTTTCACCTTGTGCCAGCGCGGCCAACAGCAACACCCGATTGGAAATACTCTTAGAACCCGGCAAATGCACTGTGCCTTGTACACCGTTGATTTTATTCAGTGTTAACGTCTTCATCAGCCGTGCACCCGCTCAAATTCACGCATGAACGTCACCAGCGTCTGCACACCTTCCAATGGCATCGCATTGTAAAGGCTGGCACGCATGCCGCCGACCATACGGTGGCCTTTTAACGCCAATAAGCCATGGGCTTCGGCGTCGGCCACAAATTTATCGTTTAGGCGCTCGTCGGCCAGTAAAAACGGCACATTCATCCACGAACGGTAACGCGTATCCACGTCGTTGCGGTAGAAATCGCTTTGATCGACATAGTTGTACAGCGTTTGGGCTTTGAGCTGATTCAGTTTGCCCATCGCTTCCACGCCACCCTGACGCTTCAGCCACTGGAACACCAGCCCGGCCAGATACCAGGCATACGTTGGTGGTGTGTTAAACATCGAATCGTTTTCAGCGGCCAGACGGTAATCCAGAATCGCCGGAATAGTCGCACCAGCCGCAGGCAGCAGATCTTCGCGCACCAATACCAGCGTTAAGCCTGACGGGCCTATGTTCTTCTGTGCACCAGCGTAAATCACGCCGTAACGGTTGACATCGATTGGACGGGATAAAATTGTCGAAGATAAGTCGGCGACCAGCGGAACATCAGTCGCAGGTAGATCGGTAAATTCGAGGCCATCCACCGTTTCATTCGGGCAAAAATGCACAAAAGCTGATTTTGGATCCAGATGCCAATCGGCAGCGGCTTTGAGGCTGCGCAGGCCTTCTTCAGTCTTTTGCGTAATACCTTGCACGGCAATAGCACCGAATTTATGCGCTTCTTCAGCAGCGGCTTTAGACCAGGCACCAGAGACAATGTAGTCTGCGCTCTGACCAGCTTTGAGCAGGTTCAGTGGCACAGCTGAGAACTGGCCACGACCGCCACCGTGCATAAACAGCACTTTATAATTGGCCGGCACTTGCAATAAATCGCGCAGATCTTGTTCCGCTTGCGCTGCAACTTTAATAAAGTCTTTGCCACGATGGCTCATTTCCATAATGGAGCAACCGCGGCCATGCCAGTTGATCAGCTCTTCCTGTGCTTGCTGCATCACTTCCACCGGTAACATCGCCGGGCCAGCACAAAAGTTATAGGTCGTCATTTTTACCTCATTGCGTCAAAAATAAAATTCGCGGATTTAAAACGGCTTGGGACCTTGCGGCAGAATATGGCGGTTTTATTGTTATTGAAGTACCGGCACTGACGCTATTTTCGCCATCTGGATGGCTCTTTTTATCAGACTCACTGTACCGTATTTTTCGCCCGGCTTAAACCCGAAGTTACAGCTAAACTGCAGGAAAATTGGCGATACCTCTAAAAGAACCAGACTAACTTTATTCCGAACAAGAATGAAAAAGGCACCCGCAGGTGCCTTGTATATTTTATTCTTCCGAGTCGTCGGCCTCTTCAGCCTCAACCTCTATGTCCACCCTGTTTTGGGCGTCCAGTTGCTGCACTTCAGCTTCTGCTGCGGCGATTTCTTCGGCGTCCTGAATTTCGTCGATGCGTTGTACACCCACGACTTTTTCGTTTTCCTGGGTGCGGATCAGGATCACACCGGCGGTGTTACGGCCGACTTGTGAAACTTCTTTGACGCGGGTACGAACCAGTGTGCCTTTGTTCGAAATCAACATGATTTCGTCCAGCGCGTTAACCTGCACGGCACCGACGACCAGACCATTGCGCTCTGATACTTTAATCGACACGACGCCTTGCGTTGCACGGCTCTTCGCCGGGTACTCAGCCAGGCCAGTCCGTTTGCCGTAGCCGTTTTCAGTCACGGTCAGGATAGCGCCATCGGACTTCGGCACAATTAACGACACAACAGAACCGTTTTCGCGCAGTTTGATACCGCGTACGCCGGTGGCGCCACGACCCATTGGCCGCACTTGATCTTCAGTGAAGCGTACGACTTTACCGTCATCGGAGAACAACATGATTTCGCTGCTGCCGTCGGTGATATCCACGCCAATCAGCTGATCGCCTTCGTTCAGGTTGACCGCGATGATGCCGTTTGAACGTGGGCGCGAGTATTCGGTCAGCGCAGTTTTCTTCACGGTGCCGTTGGCGGTCGCCATAAAGACAAACTTGCCTTCTTCATATTCACGGACCGGCAGAATGGCAGTGATGCGCTCGTTTTCTTCCAGTGGTAACAGGTTCACAATTGGTTTGCCGCGCGCCTGACGTGAAGCCAGTGGCAGCTGGTACACTTTGAGCCAATACAAGCGGCCGCGGTCAGAGAAGCACAAAATGGTGTCGTGCGTACTGGCCACCAGCAACTGGTCAACAAAGTCTTCATCTTTCACTGTGGTCGCCGCTTTACCACGGCCACCGCGACGTTGTGCTTCATAGTCGGTCAACGCCTGATATTTGGCATAACCGAGGTGAGACAAGGTCACCACAACGTCTTCTTCGGCGATCAAATCTTCCATATTGATATCCAGCGCATTGTCCTGGATCTCAGTACGACGGGCATCGCCATATTGCGCTTTCGCCGCTTCTAACTCTTCACAAATGACTTCCATCAAGCGGGTCGAACTCGCGAGGATATGCAGTAATTCAGCGATTAAATCCAACAGCTCTTTGTATTCACCGAGGATTTTTTCGTGTTCAAGGCCGGTCAGTTTGTGCAGACGCAGGTCGAGGATCGCCTGAGCCTGTTGCTCAGTCAGGTAATAATAACCTTCGCGGATGCCAAAATGAGCTTCGAGCCATTCTGGTCGCGCGGCACTTTCACCAGCCCGCTCCAGCATTTCCTGCACATTGCCGAGTTTCCAACCGCGTGCGACTAAACCAGATTTGGCTTCTGACGGACTGGCGGACGTTTTAATCAGTTCAATAATTTCATCAATATTGGTCAGTGCAATTGCAAGACCTTCTAAAATGTGCGCGCGATCGCGGGCTTTTTTCAGGTCATACACGGTGCGGCGTGTGACGACTTCGCGACGGTGCAGGACAAAACACTCCAGAATTTGTTTCAAGCCCAACAATTTCGGTTGGCCCTGATCCAACGCTACCATATTGATACCAAACACAGTTTGCATCTGAGTCTGGGTATACAAATGGTTCAGCATGACGTCCGAAGATTCACCGCGTTTCAGTTCAATCACAATACGCATGCCGTCTTTGTCAGACTCATCGCGTAGCGCTGAAATGCCTTCAATGCGTTTTTCTTTCACCAACTCGGCAATTTTTTCGATCAGCCGTGCTTTGTTCACCTGGTAAGGGATCTCATCAACGATAATGGTCTCACGACCGGTTTTATCGTCGGTTTCGATATGAGTTTTGGCACGGATATACACTTTGCCGCGGCCAGTGCGGTAGGCTTCTTCAATGCCACGGCGACCGTTGATAATAGCGGCTGTCGGGAAATCCGGGCCCGGAATATATTCCATCAGCTCAGGAATGGTGATGTCCGGATTAGCAATAATGGCCAAACACGCGTTAATGACTTCACTGATATTGTGTGGCGGAATGTTGGTCGCCATACCAACTGCGATACCGCTGGAACCGTTGATCAGTAAATTTGGAATTTTGGTCGGTAATACCGCCGGGATCATTTCGGTACCGTCGTAGTTCGGTACAAAATCAACGGTTTCTTTGTCTAAATCAGCCAACAATTCGGTGGTGATTTTTGCCATCCGCACTTCGGTGTAACGCATGGCAGCTGCAGAGTCGCCGTCAACGGAGCCGAAGTTCCCCTGGCCGTCAACGAGCATGTAGCGCAGTGAAAATGGCTGTGCCATCCGAACTATGGTGTCATAAACCGCAGTATCACCGTGCGGGTGATATTTACCGATCACGTCACCGACCACGCGGGCCGACTTCTTATAAGCGCGGTTCCATTCGTTGCCAAGTTCTTTCATCGCGAACAAAACGCGGCGGTGCACTGGCTTTAAACCGTCGCGCACATCCGGCAACGCCCGGCCGACGATCACGCTCATCGCGTAATCCAGATAAGAGTTCTTTAATTCTTCTTCGATATTGATGGGAACAATTTCTTTGGCCAGATTTGTCATAAAAAGCGTTATATCCCTTAAAATCAGTGAGTTGGCTTGCGTGTAGTTGTTATCTCGGCAAACCACGAACCGAGGATTCTAACACAACGGCGCCATGATGCCATGATCAACTGCGGCAACTTTTAACAGACTCAGGCGTCGTTGCATTGCGTGTTCAGACTTAGCCTTTATAATGGCCGCAAATTTTTTCTGGACATCACTATGACTGAGTTCACCAGCACCATGCCAGCAACCAATGCGCCGGTAAATGTCGACCAGGCAGAAATCAACAAATTCAATGAACTGGCGTCACGCTGGTGGGACCCTGCCGGTGAATTTAAGCCATTGCATCAGCTCAATCCGACCCGTCTAAGCTATATCAGTGACCAAATTCAGGGCCTGCACGGCAAAGTTGTTGTTGATGTCGGCTGTGGCGGCGGCATTCTGGCTGAAAGTATGGCCAAGGCTGGAGCTGTCGTCACGGGTATCGATATGGCGCCGGAATCCTTAGCAGTGGCGAAACTGCATGCATTAGAGTCAGCTGTGAATGTGACTTATCAGCAAAGTACAGCAGAGCAATTTGCTGCTTCCCATCCGGCCCAGTTTGAATTAGTCACTTGTATGGAAATGCTCGAGCACGTGCCGCAGCCGGCGTCGGTTGTGCAGGCTTGCGCCGATTTAGCGGCGCCTGGCGCGACATTGGTCTTTTCCACTTTGAATAAAACAGCGAAAAGTTATTTGTTTGCCATTGTCGGTGCAGAACATCTGTTAAAGCTGGTACCAAAAGGTACACATGACTTTAATAAGTTCATTCGTCCATCGCAGTTAATGCGTTTTATCGAGGACGCAGGTTTAGAACTGGTTGACTGTATTGGTTTGCATTACAACCCGTTGAATCAGAGTTTCCGCCTCGGCGCAGGTGTTGATGTGAACTATTTTGTCGTCGCGAGAAAACCATGCTGATATCTGTAAAAACCGGTCAGGCGCTACGTCCAGCAAAAGCAGTGTTGTTCGATCTGGACGGCACCTTGGTCGACACCGCCGATGACTTAGGTGCCGCACTGAACTATGTGCTGGCCAAACATGGCTTGCCGACCGTCGCTGCTGCACATTACAGACCTGTGGCCTCGCATGGTGCCAAAGGTTTGTTGGAACTTGGCTTTGGTCCCGCTCTTCACGATTTTCCATTTACCATCCTTCGCAATGAGCTGCTGGAGTATTATCAGCAACATCTGACTGTATATAGCAATCTGTTTGGCGGCGCAGAAGAATTCCTGCCTCTGCTGAAACAACGTGGTATTCCCTGGGGAATTGTCACAAACAAGCCCTACAAGCTCGCTGCAGCAATGCTCAGGCAAATGAGTGGCATGGAAGATTGTCAGATTTTACTGGGCGGTGACAGCCTGCATCAGCGTAAGCCGAGTCCGGTGCCGTTGTGGGTGGCAGCGCACAAGATGGGCGTAGCCGCTGCCGATTGTTGGTACATTGGAGATGCAGAGCGAGATATTGAGGCTGCTAACCGGGCTGGCATGACGTCAATTATTGCTGACTATGGCTTTATCGCCGATACCGATGAACCCGACCTGTGGTTTGCTGATTGCCGGGTGCAAAGTCTGCTCACGCTGGTCGGCGCACTGTAAAGCCTGCAGCTTTTTTTATCAGAACAAACCGCCTTCAGGGCGGTTTTCTTAACGTTGATACACACATCAAAGGTCACTGAAACTGCAAGTGATATCCCTCTTCGCTAAGCTTTTCCAAAGACGTCCGGCCGCATGCTGTTTGCTTTTCCAACAATGTTTTTTATTTTTTAACCGATCAATTTAATTCAATTTTTTTCGCTTCGATCGCTTGCTTCCTGCGACCCGTTCAAAGGGGCGAACCTGACAAGTTAGTGCCTCCTTACATAACGAAATTCAAGCCTGTTTTTGCAAAATTTTTAGGGTTGCATTCGAATTTGATCCACCCTATCTTGTGATTCGATATGCTTTTGAGGATGTTTTTTGTACATGGAGGTAAGGGACCACCCCGCTGACTAGGCCTGAGAAACTTAATACAGCGGGATGGATTACTTGAACAGTTTGATAAGGAGGTGCTTATGCGCACGCCTCACAGGAAATTCAAACGAACTAGAATCATGAGTGAATTAGGAAAACTAATCATCATGATATTCAGTCGTGATGTCCTGAGCGGTTTATATCGCCAGTTGTTCGGTGATTAAACCTTTGCAGAAGGAACCAAGGACAACGTTGGACTAAATGCAATGTAATACGATTTAGGTGACAGTTCAACTAGTGAAATTTCTTAACCAAAGAAAAGTCTGTAAAGCCTGGATTTCCGGGCTTTTTTCACTCTCGCTTCTGTTGCTACAAAGCTGGACCAAGTTGGCATACAAACTGTGTCCATATGCCTATCATAGTGACGATTAATCTAGGCCTATTTTAACAGCGCCTAGGCGCTCTGCTTATTCAATGCGGTTTACCACCCAAAAACCAAAAACTTAAGAGAATCTGCAAATAGAAAAGAGTGAATCTGGAAGCGAACGATCGCTGGATTCTGTGCAGCTACCACAAAATTCTGGCTGGCATCTTTACCAATTTTAGATCTTGTATTAGCGCGCTGGAACATTATCAACAAGCATTGCGCTTGCGACCCTATTTTTAAATCCACATTTTTAGCGCAGACCGAAAACAATCTTTCGCTTGCAGTTATTGGCGCACATCACGAAGAAGCCGCCTGTTTACGTCAACACAAAACGCCTTTGTGGCGGTTTTACCGTTTACTTCAGCAATCAAAGGTCATTGAACCGGCAAGTGATATCCCTAATCGCTCAGCTTTTCAACAGACGTCCGGCCGCATGCTGTTTGCTTTTCCAACAATGCTTTTTACTTTTTAACCGATCAATTTAATTCAATTTTTTTCGCTTCGATCGCTTGCTTCCTGCGATCCGTTCAAAGGCCCGAAGCTGACAAGTTAGTGACTCCTTACATAGCGAAAATCAAGCCTGTTTTTGCAAAATTTTTAGGGTTGCATTCGAATTTGATCCACCTTATCTTGTGATTCGTTATGCTTTTAGCCCTATATCTAGTGCTTCCGGTTTATTCTCCATCTATTGACCCGGACAGCCCTTATCTTGCGGGCAGGCAGTCTGACACCTGTCAGCGACAACCCTAAAAAACTACAACTAAGACGGAACTCTTTCGCAATGAATCAGCCATTATACGTAACCAAAAGAGACGGTACCCGCGAGCCTTTAGACCTGGATAAAATTCACCGCGTGATTGATTGGGCGGCAGAAGGTCTGCAAAACGTGTCGGTCTCTCAGGTTGAACTGAAATCTCACATTCAGTTTTATGATGGCATTAAAACTGCTGATATCCATGAAACCATTATCAAAGCAGCTGCGGATCTGATCTCTAAAGAAACGCCAGATTATCAGTACATGGCCGCTCGTCTCGCCGTGTTCCACTTACGTAAAAAAGCTTACGGCCAATTCGAACCGCCAAAACTGTATGACCACGTCGTGCAGATGGTGGAAAGCCATCGTTATGATGCCCACATTCTGTCGGATTACAGCAAAGAAGAAATCGACCAGATTGATAGCTTCATTGACCACAACCGCGATATGCATTTCAGCTACGCCGCAGTGAAACAGCTTGAAGGCAAATATCTGGTGCAAAACCGCGTCACCGGCCAGATTTATGAAAGCGCGCAGTTCCTTTATATTCTGGTCGCCGCTTGCCTGTTTGCGAATTATCCAAAAGCGACCCGGCTGGATTATCTGCGTCGCTTTTACGATGCGGTATCTTTGTTCAAAATTTCATTACCAACACCGATCATGTCCGGTGTACGCACCCCAACCCGCCAATTCAGCTCTTGCGTGCTTATTGAGTGCGGTGACAGCCTGGATTCTATCAACGCGACTTCAAGCGCTATCGTAAAATATGTCAGCCAGCGTGCCGGGATCGGCATCAACGCCGGCCGTATTCGTGCCTTGGGCAGCCCAATCCGCAATGGTGAAGCTTTCCATACCGGCTGTATCCCGTTTTACAAACACTTCCAGACCGCGGTGAAGAGCTGCTCACAAGGTGGCGTTCGTGGTGGTGCTGCCACCCTGTTCTATCCGCTGTGGCATTTGGAAGTTGAAAGTCTGCTGGTGCTGAAAAACAACCGCGGTGTTGAAGAGAACCGGGTGCGTCACCTCGACTACGGCGTGCAATTCAACCGTCTGATGTACCATCGTCTGATTAAAGACGAAATGATCACGCTGTTTAGCCCGTCTGATGTGCCAGGTCTGTATGATGCATTCTTTGAAGATCAGGATGTGTTTGAACAGCTGTACGTGAAGTACGAAAACGACAGTTCTATCCGCAAAAAACGGATGAAAGCGCTGGAGTTGTTCACGCTGTTTATGCAGGAACGTGCCTCTACCGGCCGCATTTACCTGCAAAACGTTGATCACTGTAATACGCACAGTCCGTTTAATCCGAAATTCGCACCAGTGCGTCAGAGTAACCTCTGCCTTGAAATCGCCCTGCCGACGAAGCCATTAAACGATGTCAACGACCCGAATGGCGAAATCGCTTTGTGTACTTTGTCGGCGTTTAACCTCGGCGCCATCGAAGATTTAAGCGAGCTGGAAGAATTGGCAGAGCTGGCCGTCCGGGCGCTCGATAGCTTGCTCGGTTATCAGGATTACCCAATTCCGGCAGCTTTCCAGGCGTCGATGAATCGCCGTACTTTGGGCGTTGGTGTGATTAACTACGCGTACTATCTGGCGAAAAACGGCGTGAAATACTCAGACGGTTCTGCTAATGCGCTGACGCACCGTACTTTCGAAGCTATTCAGTATTATCTGATGAAAGCATCGAACAAACTGGCACAGGAATTTGGTCCTTGCCCGCTGTTCAATGAAACCACTTATTCCCAAGGTATCATGCCAATCGATACCTATAAAAAAGACCTGGACAAAATCTGCAACGAACCATTGCAACTGGACTGGGAACAACTACGCAAAGACGTGGTTCAGCATGGCTTGCGTAACTCAACCTTGTCAGCGCTGATGCCATCAGAAACTTCTTCGCAGATCAGTAATGCGACCAATGGTATTGAACCACCTCGCGGCCATATCAGTATTAAAGCCAGTAAAGACGGTATCCTGAAACAGGTAGTGCCGGAATATGACCGACTGAAAAACCAATATGAGTTGCTGTGGGATATGCCAAACAACGACGGTTACATCAGTCTGGTGGCGATAATGCAGAAGTTCGTTGATCAAACGATTTCTGCCAACACCAACTACGACCCGGCCAAATTCGATGGTGGCAAGGTGCCGATGAAGGTGTTGTTGAAAGACTTGCTGACCGCATACAAACTCGGCGTGAAAACGATGTACTACCACAACACCCGTGACGGTGCATCGGACGTGCAGGAAGATATTAAACCTGCAGCCGCAGAAGATGACGGTTGTGCCGGCGGCGCCTGTAAGATTTGACGCGACGTCGACAGTAGTAAAAGCGGAGCCATGTGCTCCGCATTTTTGTGCCCGGGCTCAGTTGTGTCCGGAATAAAACAGCCGAATTTGTATTTTTGTACTCTAACAATGAGATAATCCATGACCTATACCACTTTTAACCGGATCAACAACGATCAGCTGAAAGAGCCGATGTTTTTTGGTAATTCGGTAAACGTGTCACGCTATGACCAACAGAAATATGGCATTTTCGAAAAACTGATCGAAAAACAGCTGAGTTTCTTTTGGCGGCCGGAGGAAGTGGATGTCAGTAAAGATCGGATTGATTTCCAGCACTTGCCGGACCATGAAAAACATATTTTTATCAGCAATCTGAAGTATCAGACCTTGCTGGATTCGGTGCAGGGCCGCTCGCCCAACGTCGCTTTGTTGCCGATTGTATCGCTGCCAGAACTGGAAACCTGGATTGAAACCTGGGCATTCAGCGAAACCATCCACAGCCGCAGTTACACCCATATTGTGCGCAATATCACCACAGAGCCACATAAGGTGTTTGACGATATTCTGCTGAATGAAAAAATCATTGAGCGCGCCGATGAAGTCACTCGCTATTACGACGATCTGATTAACTCGATTAATCTGTATCACTTGTGTGGTGAAGGTACGCATCAAATCAATGGCGAAAGCCGCACCGTAACGCGGCGTGAGCTGAAGCGTAAGCTGTACCTGTGCATCATGTCGGTGAACGTGTTAGAGGCTATCCGCTTCTATGTCAGCTTTGCCTGCAGTTTTGCTTTTGCCGAACGTGAATTGATGGAAGGCAATGCAAAAATTATCAAACTGATCGCCCGCGACGAAGCGCTGCATCTGACTGGTACTCAGCATATGCTGAACATCATGGCCGCTGGTGAAGACGACCCGGAAATGGGTGAAATTGCCCGTGAATGTGAAGAACAGGCTTATGCAATTTTCCGCCGCGCCGCAGAGCAGGAAAAAGAGTGGGCAGAGTTTTTATTCAAAGATGGCTCAATGATTGGCTTGAATAAAGACATTCTGTGCCAGTACGTCGAATACATCACCAATATCCGCATGGTGGCGATTGGCCTCAAAGCCATTTTCAGCACCACGCAAAACCCAATCCCGTGGATCAACGCCTGGCTGGTGTCTGATAACGTTCAGGTCGCCCCACAGGAATCTGAGATCAGTTCTTATCTGGTGGGTCAGATTGATAACGAGGTCGACGGCGCCGACTTTGGCGATTTTGATCTCTGATGCATCGGATCCGGCTGCAGGATGGCAGCAGTTTTGATTTTGACCCGCAAAGTCCAAATCTGCTGACCAGCCTGGAGCAACAGAAATATCAGGTCAATTTCCACTGCCGTGCCGGCTTTTGCGGCGCTTGTCGCTGTAAGTTAGTCGCAGGGCAAATCAGTTATCTGGAAGAACCCCTCGCTTTTGTCCGCAAAGGTGAATTCCTGCCCTGTTGTAGCGTACCTGCTACTGATTTAGACATTGAGATCCCGTAACGAGCGCTAATTTCAATCGGTTTCGGCCATAAAAAAAGCCTGCTAATGCAGGCTTTTTTCGTTAAGCAGACGCTTACTTGCGTACACCTTCAACTACCAGATCCAGATAAACAGTCTCTGATGCCGGGCCAAGGATATTTTTAATGGCGAAGTCACTCAGCTTGATGCTGGTCGTACCGTGGAAACCGGCACGGTAGCCGCCCCATGGATCTTTGCCTTCGCCGGTTTTCGTCGCAGCGATGGTGATTTCTTTGGTCACGCCGTTTAACGTGAAGTTACCGACCAAATCAAACTTACCGTCGGCGCCTGGCACCACTTTCGTGCTGACGAAGCTGGCCTTTGGCTGTTTATCGACATTGAGGAAATCTGCGCTGCGTAAATGTTTGTCACGCTCAGCGTGGTTTGAATCCACAGACTTTGTATCGATGTCCAGTTTAATTTTTGCTGCCGCCAGGTTGGCACTGTCGTAGCTAAAATCGCCGCTGAAAGTATTAAAACGACCATGTAACCAGCTGTAACCTAAGTGGCTAACTTTAAACTGGATAAAAGCATGAGCGCCTTGTGTGTCGATCACATAGTCTGCCGCCTGAGCAACAGAAGTAAAAGATGCGGCAAAAGCAGCGGCAAGCAGTAATTTTTTCATTTAAATCTCCGTTTTATCAATGGAAGACGCTGCAGCGTTACGACGGCCGAGCATCCGCTTCAGGGTGTTATCTTTGTCTACAAAATGATGTTTAAGTGCAGCAGCAGCGTGCAGCACCACCAATACAATCAATGCCCAGGCCAGATAGAAATGCACAGTACCGGCAATATCCGCTTGTTCTGGAAAAAATTCACCAAAACCGGGCACCTCAAACAAACCGAATACCAAAATACCCCGGTTGTCGGCGGTTGAAATCAGATAACCGGAAACCATAATCGCCAGCAGTAACGTGTACATCAGTGCATGTGCTATGCCTGCGGCCTTTTGCTGCCAACCGCTGCTAAGCGCTGCAGGTTTGCCAAAGCGACGCATTACGACGAGGCGCGATACCAACAATATAGCCAGCAGAATGCCAAAACTTTTATGTAAATCCGGTGCGGTTTTATACCAGCTACTGTAATAATCGAGCCCGGTCATCCAGAGCCCGACGCCAAACAATGCCGGGATCATCAATGCCATCAGCCAATGCAGTGCAATATGCAGCGGATGATAATGTTGCGTTTTTGTGGTCATAACCCCTCCTGATTGCATTCTGGCTGAATCAGATATCGAATAATAGTGGCAAAATTAGGCTTAATTATTCTAATTTATAAAAAGAATATGACGTTATCGCGATTTTAAGCCGCAATAGTCACGCGCATCATCAGCAGGAGCCGCAGTCTGTTATCTCATGGCACCTGACAAAGTGTTCCATTAACCTGACTCCGTCATGATGACGGTTGTGCCTGTTTCATCGCTCACCATCGAATAAAAACTAAATAATTAGTTGATTGAAAATCATCCATTTGGTAGCTTTAAAACTAACGAATTAGTTTTAACTGGAGCAATGAGGATGGCGAGGCCAAAATCGAATGAACTGACCGCGGCAGAGCAGAAAATTATGCAGGTGCTCTGGCAACGCGGGCCTTTGACCGTCAGGGATATCGCTACAGAACTCAGCCAGGAACAACAGGTCGCTTACACCACGGTACAAACGCTCTGCCGCATATTGCTGGATAAAGGCCACGTCAGCTGTGAAAAACAAGGTAAAGCCTTTTTGTATCAGGCGACGACAGTGCAACAGGAAGCTCGAAGTCAGGCCTTACTCGCTTTAGTGAAGAAGTTTTTTGGCGGCTCACCGGACTTGTTGGCACAGCATCTGATTGCGGAAACTGTGATATCTGCCGAGCTTGCAGCTCAACTGCAACAAAAAATCGATCTGGCCGGCACCACTGCGCAAGCGCAACAAACAACTCCTGCAGGCGACAAAAAAACATCGGATAAAGAGTAACGTCATGGTCGAAATCAGCTGGCTGGCATTTTATCTGCTCCTGCATCTGCTTCTGGCAACTTTGCTGCTGCCGGTTTTCTTGCTCGCAGGCCGCAGCCGACTGAAGCATCAGCCCGCCGCGATGTTCAGACTCTGGCAAATCGCAGCCGTACTGCTCATCGTCACGCCAATGTTTCTGCTTCAACCCTGGGCGCTCGACCAACAATTGATGCCATGGTTTCAGGCCAGCGTCAGTCCTGTGTTAGAACAACACACTGTGCTGACAGCGTCCAATGCGAGCGACCTTTCCGCGGATGCTGTCCGCCAAGTGCAATGGCCGCTGACCTCTCAGGTCATCTATTTAATTGCTCCGGCGTTTTGGCTTTGGCTTATTCTTCCGCTTGGTACCGTGATCCGTGCAATGAAATTGTTGGTCGGCTATTTTCAAGCCCGGCGTTTACGCCAGGAAGCGACCTTGATCCCGACAAAACTATTGTCGTCAGCAGTTCCCCTCTTGCAGCATCCCACTATCCACAGTGCGATGCTGGTTGGGATACGCCAGCCACAAATCCTGTTGCCTGCAGGCTATCTCAAGGTATTGTCATCGCAGCAACTTGGCTGCGTGGTTAATCACGAATTGTGTCACCTCAAACATCAGGACTTACGCGGTTACCTGCTGCAGCAAATCATTGGCTGCCTGTTTTGGTGGAGCCCCGCCTGGCGCTTGGTCGCCAATCAATTAAATCTATGGCGGGAACTGCGCTGTGACGCTGAAGCCTCCGCTATTCAAGGTGATGCGGTGATCTATGCCCAAACGCTGCTCGACTGTGCGGTGCATGTAACACATCAACAAAACTTCGGCGCTTTTTTTGCCCAGCACTTTCTGCGTCAGGCTGTCCTGACCACGCGGATAGATGCGGTACTGCAGCCCCGTGCTCCAGGTCCGGCATGGCTGTCCGCAGCGGTCATTTCAGCATGCATGTTGTGGCTTATCGCATCGATGCTGCTGATACAACAGTGGCAACTGGGCGAGTTACCAGCCAAACATGCGCAAGTCCGGCTTAGTCAGTTAAAACCTCTAGCTGAACTGCTCCAGACGGTGCAGGCGAATAATTCAACACAAGTTGTTGCTTTGTTGGACCAAGGCGCGCCACTCGATTTACCAATGCCGGGCGATGGTAATGCACTGATGGTCGCAGTCCGCCAGCAACTGCCAGACATGGTCAAACTATTGTTAGATCGTGGCGCGGATCCGAATATCAGCAGCCGCGGCGACGGTAACGCACTGATTATCGCCAGTCAGTTGGGCAATATCTCGCTCGCCCAGCAGTTGATTGCTGCCGGCGCTGATGTCAACGCTGTGGTACTTGCGGATGAAACGGCACTTATCAACGCCAGTGCCCGCGGCGACCTTGCCATGTTGCAACTACTGCTTTCTCACGGTGCCCTGATCAATCTACAGGTTGAAACGCCGTTGTCAGATGGCCCACAAATGCGCTCCGCACTCAGTCGTGCCGCCAACGAACAAACCAGACAGTTTTTGCTGGCGCGGGGCGCCCGCTGATGTCGCCCTGATCTAACCCCCAACCCACCATACATCTCATAGCCAGTCAGCCCTTTTTAGGTGCTGTAGGGCTGTTATTGCCAAAAGGAAGAACAACATGTTGAAAATCAGAATGAAAGGATGGAAAGTTTGGGCGTTATTGCCCCTGTTAGTCATCGCCATACCAGCGCTTTGGTACCTGACTATTGGCTGGGAACAGGTCCCAGACGATGTCCCTGCGACACAACAGATTTATCAGCAGGAATTCTCGAGCGCTGCACACAAAGCTTTCGCGTCATTACAACAATCCAGAGCACAGCAGCAGATGCCGGCACTGACAGCAGCAGTGGCCTGGCAAGGTAAACTACTGTGGGCTGGCGCTGCCGGCTATGCCGATATCAGGACTCGTCGGGCCGCCAATACGCAAAGCCAGTTCCGGATTGGCAGTACGTCAAAAGCTGTCACTGCCACCGCCATAGCCCGCGCTGTCGCAGCCGGTACACTTGATCTTGATGTTGCCATCAGTCAGTACAAAGCCGACTTACCAAATCCGGCGTGGCAAAAGCTGACACTTCGACAACTGTTGTCGCATACCGCAGGCTTACCCGGTTATGAGCAAAATGATGACTGGCGGGGCGTGGTTCAAAGCCTGCTGAAACAACGTCATTTTCCCGATGTTGACGACGGTCTGCAGATTTTTGATGATGCAACGCTACAGTACCAACCCGGCCACGGTTTCTTATACAGCTCTTTTGATGTCAATCTCGCAAGTAGCGTATTGCAAAGCGCCAGTCAGACGCCGTTTTTGGACTATCTGCAACAACAGCTGAGTGTGCCGCTGCAACTAAAGAGCCTTGGCGCTGCGGATTTACCCCATCAAGAACAGGTGACCTTTTATCAGTCGAAAAATGGCCAGGTGAAACCGCATTGGCCGGTCGATTTATCTCAGAAACTGGCAGGTGGTGGTCTAGCGGCTAGCTCCACAGATCTGGTCACCATTGGCTCTGCCTGGTTTGACCCCGCGTTTATCCCGACTCAGTTACAGCAAGAATTCTGGACGCCGCAGCGACTGGCGGATGGCAGCATGAATCCACAAAATTATGCACTGGGCTTTCGCCGCACTGAGCATGGCAACCTGTTTTGCGATAAAGACAACCCGTTGCAAAGAAAGATCCGCTATGTCCACCACGGCGGCGTTTCTGATGGCGCGCAGAGCTGGCTGGTGATTTATCCGGATCATCAGTTGATGCTTGCGATGAATACGAACATTGTCAAAGAGGATTATTGTGATTTTGCGCTGCAAGCGGCCGGGATCCTGCGCCCATTTTTGCAACAAATAGACCCAAGTCTGTTTTGACGACGCCAAAATGACAAGGGCACCCACAGGTGCCCTTCAACATTTCAACCGGCTACTTAAAAATCGACTTTGCCATCACGGATATGTTGTTCGCCACGTTGCTTTGCCAGTTCGATTTGTTTCTGCCGCTCAGCAAATGAAGCCTTTTGCTCGTCAGATAACTGATCATGGCAATGCGGGCAACTCATGCCTTTCATGTATTTGTCAGATTGCATATCTGCTTGTGATAACGGCATCCGACAGGCGTAGCATTGGTCATAACTGCCTTGCTCTAACCCGTGTTTCACCGCAACGCGCTGATCAAACACAAAACACTCACCTTGCCACAAACTGTTGTCTTCTGGCATTTCTTCTAAGTATTTCAGAATACCGCCATCGAGGTGATAAACCTCGTCAAAGCCTTGCTCTTTTAAATAAGCCGTTGATTTTTCACAGCGAATACCACCGGTACAAAACATCGCGACTTTTTTGTGCTTGGTTTTATCCAGATTGTCAGCCGCCCATTGCGGGAATTCGCGGAAACTGGTGGTGTTAGGATTGACGGCGTTTTTAAAAGTACCGATAGCAACTTCGTAGTCGTTGCGCGTATCAATCAGTATGGTGTCTGGGTCTTCAATCAACCGATTCCAGTCGTCGCCTTTGACATAAGTGCCAACGATGTGTTGCGGATTTACACCAGGGACACCCATAGTGACAATTTCGGTTTTCAGTTTGACTTTGGTGCGGTAGAACGCTGGTTCATCGGCGAACGATTCTTTATACGACAGGCCGTCAAAACGGCCATCCGCGTCAAGCCACTGCCGCACGGCGTCTATGCCTTCGCGGGTGCCGCAGATGGTACCGTTGATACCTTCTTCGGCCAATAACAAAGTGCCTTTGACTTTGTTCAGCACCAGATGCTGGTACAAGGCGTCGCGCAGTGCGACATAATCCGGTAAAGCGACAAATTTATACAACGCAGCAACAACGTACATGATTCACCTTTTATGCAATTTGCCGGACCGCAAATCCGGAGCAGAAAAACAGCGGCGAATTATACCGGCACCAGCTGAAAGTGCAATCAATGTAGACCTGCAGATAGCTGCGGCATGTCCAGCTCCAGCATTTGGTCGCCGTCCGTGATTTGTAGTTGTAAATCGTCACGCCAGACGCTCCATTGCATCCCAGCCCTGAGCATGTTCAGGCACTGTGCCACAGTAGTGTCAGGGATCTCACACACCTGCACATTGGCCTGCTGGCGGTGACTGCTGAGATACCGCGCAATACTTGGTGTATCCAGCATCAGCAGCACATGGTCACTCTGATGCGAGGCTTTTTGCAGCAGTTTGTCATTGGGGGTATCAACCTGACACCAGAGTTGATAGTGCTGATGTTGGTCCAGCACATACAAATCCGGTCCTTTCGCTTGCTGGGCCGCGAGCGCTGGGTGTAGTTCGTATAAACAAAGCCAGGCCAACAAACGCCGGCTGAAATGCTCAGCGCTCTCTGCCGGAAAAGGCGATAAATAGCGGGTGTCGTGTTGAAACATCCGCGCGGCGGCGCTGTTATAAAACAGCTCAAGTTTGAGAACCTTCAGTTGCATCTGCATAGCGCACCTCTTGCTGACTCTGCCAGTTGCTTCTTCAGTGTAGAAGCTACCGGAAACCTATGCATAACCCATGCACATCATCTGATTGGTGGTTTTACTCTAAAGCAATGCAGTGTTCCTGCTATGAAATGACAATAACCGCGGTTTAAATAGATTGAGACTTCGGGGGATAAACCGTAAAATGTTATATCATCACAGTCATTTCAGAGAATATGCATATGTCATTTCGTCTCTCTCCGCTGCAACTTGCATTGGCCATCACCTTTTTTTCTGCCTCAGCACAGGCTGCCGATCTGATGGTCAAAGGCAAAATCACTGCTGACAACGGTCAACCGGTTAAAAATGCCAAAGTTCATGTGCATGGTCGCCAACAATATGTCTACACCAATGCGGCCGGCGAATTTCAGTTACATGCAGCCAGTGGTGCTGAAATCCACATCGCAGCAAAAGGCTTTAACGACCAGTTTGTCAAAGTGGAAACGCCGGATCTGACCGTCGCTCTGAGCAAAGGCAGTATTGAACATTTGCGGGTTTCCGCTGCAGGCCTGCATCACTATGATTTAGATATGGCACAACCTGCCTCAGTCCTGACTGGTGAAGCCCTGACCCGTCGTCAGGAGCCGACCATCGGTGAAACACTGAAATTTACCCCTGGCGTTCACAGCAACTATTACGGCCCGGTCGCTGCTGCGCCGGTGATCCGTGGCTTAGATGGTCCGCGGGTCAAAGTTCTCAGCAATGGCCTCGACAGTGCCGACGTATCACGCGTAGGTCCGGATCATGCCATTTCAGCTGATGCCATTACGACGGAACAAATCGAAGTACTACGTGGCCCTGCCACCTTACTTTACGGCAGTGGAGCTATTGGTGGCGTGGTGAATCTCGTCGACAACCGGATCCCACGTCAGATGCGCAGCCCGCAGACTGTGATTGACACCAAATACAATAGCGTTGCCAATGAAAGAACTGCTGCGCTGGCGCACGACGGTAGCCAAGGCGAATTTGCCTGGCATTTAGATGGTTACGGTCGCCAGACTGATAACTTCGATACGCCGACATTTACCAATGATGAAGGCGAAACGCTGGATCAGATTGAGAATAGCCAACTCGACAATCAAGGCCTGAACCTTGGCGGCAGCTGGGTAACACAAAATGGTTTGGTTGGCCTGTCATATGGCCGGATCACGAGTCAGTACGGTATTCCAGGCCACCATCATCATGGCGAAGAAGAAGCGAGCGCTGAAGAAGAACATGCAGACGAAGGTGTTTATGCCGATTTAACGCAAAACCGTTATGGTCTGGCAGCTGAATGGTATGCCCCGGTCAAAGGCATTGAAACTATCGCACTACAGAGCGCTTACACCGACTATCAGCACGCGGAAGTAGAAGGAGGCGTGCCTGGCACCCGATTTGAAAACGACAGCCTGGAAAATCGTCTGAGCATTGAACATAGCGACTTCCAGGGCTGGCATGGCCTGGTCGGTGTCCATCAGCAACAAAGCGATTTTGCCGCCAGCGGTGAAGAGGCTTTCACACCAGCCACAGACACCCACAGCAATGCGCTGTTTATCCTCGAAGAAAAATCATTTGGAGACCTGCAGTGGCAACTCGGCGCGCGGTTGGAGCGTGTCAGCCATACTCCGGTCAACAGCGAGCTGACCATGCCGCATGATGAAGAAGAGGACGAACATGAAGAACTGCTGTTGACGAAATATTCCGCCACAGCAGCCAGTGTCTCCTCCGGGCTGGTTTGGCAGTTTGTGCCGGGTTATCAGTGGTCATTGCAACTCAGCCATTCAGCACGGGCACCGGGCGCCAGCGAACTCTTCGCCAACGGTTTGCATATCGCGACACAGGGTTATGAGCTTGGCTTGGGTTATGAACTCACCGATGACGGCGACATCCACTTCCATCCGGACTCAGTAGAGAAAGAAGTAGCTAACAATATCGACCTCGGTTTTGCCAAGACTAAAGGCGACCTGACTTTTAGCTACAATTTCTTCCTGAATGAAGTTGATGATTTCATCTATCAGGCCAATACCGGCCTGACGATGGAGCAACTGCATGCTCATGAAGCACACGAAGGTGAAGCTGACGATGAACATGCGCACGATGACTTCAATGTGTACCAATATCGCCAAGCCGATGCACGGCTTTATGGTGCTGAATTTGCCCTGACCTGGCGCTTTGCCCCGGCTCAGCAGCTGGAGTTTTTTGCCGACAGTGTCAGAGCAGAACTAAAGTCTGGTGGTGACCTGCCACGCACACCGCCGATGAAAGCCGGTGTCAGCTATCAGTATCAGGGCGAAAATTGGTCAGGACAATTTGGCCTGACGCACTACGCCAAACAAGACAAAATCGCTGTTGATGAAACGGTGACAGCGGGCTATACGCTGGTAGATGCCAATGTCAGCTACGACTTTGACTTATCTGCGTTTGATTTAACTGCCTATCTGAAAGCGACGAACCTGACGGACAAACTGGGCTTTGTGCATAGTTCTTTTGTCAAAGAAGACGTGCCATTACCAGGCCGTTCATTAGCGCTTGGTCTGACTGCCCGCTTCTGATTAGTTTTCAAATAGAAAAACGGCAGCTGACGCTGCCGTTTTTTGTGACACTCTGGGCCAAGTTCTAGGCCTAGCTCATGCTATGCAAACCCAATTTATTACCCGCAACATCAAGGAACATGCCGATAAAACCGTGTTCACCAATCGCGGTTTTTTCCATCAGAACAGTGCCACCAGCCGCAGCTATTTTCTCCAGTTGCGCCGCAACTTCGGCACAACCAAAATAGATTGTGGTGCCGACAGTCGCGGGTACACAATCAGGTCCCTGTACTAACGAGCCCGCAGATCCTGGCTTACTATGATCTGCGGCGAACATCGCCATCTTATAGGGCGGCATGTCCAGCGCTTCAAACTCAAACCCAAAGGCTTGCTGAAAAAACTGTTGATTCTTTTCAAGATCGGGTGATGGGATCTCAAACCAACCCACCGGATTATATTCAACACTCATGTCTCGCACTCCTCGCAAAAAAAGCTCCGCTGCTAACACTAGCAGCAGATGCCATTTCTGCCAATGCGTTCATCACATCCATCTAAATCACTGATTAAACGCAACAAATAGAAGTATCTATCCGTGTTCACATCAGTTGCAGTAATGCCTGCAGTGGGTGCTTCGGCTTAAAGCCTTCATAACGTTTGACCTGACTGCGACAAGAAAAGCCGGTGACCAGCAATAAATCCGGGGCGGTTTGCTGTACCGGTGCTGCCCAGCTTAAATCGAATAAGGCACGGCTATTGGCCTGATTTTGCGCTTCATGGCCATAAGTCCCTGCCATACCACAACATCCGGTCGCCACCACCTGAATCGACAAACCGGCTTGCTGGAAAATCTGCTGCCAGCTCTTTTCCGTCGCTGGCAACGCAGTTTTTTCAGTACAGTGCGCCAGCAACTTAAACACGCCGGAACTTTGCAGAGTTGGCAATGGCTGATTGACCAGCCATTCCTGTAACAAGCTCACCTGATAGTCACCGCGCCGCTCGCCCAGAGCTTTGACATACTCGTCGCGATACACCAAGACTAGCGAAGCATCCAGACCGATCATGGGCGCACCCAGCGTGTTGACCTGCTGCAAGAAATCGCTGGCATCTTGTGCTGTCGCGGCAAATTCACGCAAAAAGCCTTTCACATGTTGTGGTTTGCCGTTTGGCAAAAATGGCAGTAACACCGGGTCAAATCCAAGTTTACGTAGCAGCGCCATGGCGTCAGCAACCAAATCCGCTTCGTAGAAACTGGTAAACGGGTCCTGAACCAAAAGAACGAGTTTGGCTTTTTCAGCAGCCGGTAAGGCTTGTAACGCCGCTAAGTCAAAGGGCCGATACTGTTGAACGCGTTCCGTCAGTATCGGTGTAGACAGCAATGGCGTATCGACATAACCCACCACCTTTTTCAACAGCCAAGCCACAGGGGCCATTTTCACCACGCCATTGACCAATCCTGGCGCTTTGGCCAAGACAGGGGCTGAGCGCTCGATATTACCGACAATATAGTCCTTCAGTGGACGCAGATAGCGGCTGTGATACAGCTGAATAAAACGGGCGCGGAACGATGGCACATCCACTTTGATCGGACATTGGCCGGCACAGGCTTTACAAGCCAGACAACCTTCCATCGCTTCCATCACTTCATGGGAGAAATCAGCTTCGCCACGCCATTTACCGACCGTATTCTGCACCTTGTGCAGCAGAGCCGCCGGACCGCTGCTGGCTTGCAATAATTGCTGCTCTTGGGCCAGCACATCAACGCCCTGCTTCTGCATCAACCGTAGCCACTCGCGCATTAGACCTGCCCGCCCTTTTGGGCTATGACGGCGATCTTTGGTGACCTTACTGGACGGACACATCGGCGAGTTTTCTTCATAGTTAAAGCACAGGCCATTGCCATTACAGCTGGTCGCAGCTTCAAAACTTTGCCGCACCACAGTCGGGATTTGCCGGTCAAAATAGGCGCGTTTTTGGCCGTCGACACTGACGAGTAAGTCCTGACTTTGCCATGGCGTACAGATTTTGCCGGGGTTCATTCGGTTCAGCGGGTCAAACACACCTTTGATCTTGCGTAATTCGGCAAACAGTTCTTCACCAAAAAACGCCGGGCCATACTCGCTACGATAGCCTTTACCGTGTTCGCCCCACATCAGGCCGCCGTATTTAGCGGTCAGCGCGACGACCTGATCAGAAATAGTCCTCATCAACGCTTCCTGACCTGGCTCACACAAGTCGAGCGCCGGGCGTACATGTAACACCCCGGCATCCACATGACCAAACATGCCGTAGCTCAGGCCATGGCTATCAAGCAAAGCGCGGAATTCCATAATAAAATCGGCCAGGTTTTCCGGTGGCACTGCAGTATCTTCGGTGAAAGGCACAGGTTTTTGCGACCCTTTGGCATTACCCAATAAGCCTACCGCCTTTTTGCGCATGGCATAAATCTGCAGGATAGCCTTAGGGTCATAGGTCAGCTGATAACCAATGATGCCGCTATCGCCGCTATCGAGTGCATGCTGCAACCGCTCTTCAAGATGCGCGACTTTCTCTGCCATGCCGGCATCGTCTTCATCGTTAAATTCCACCATGTTCAGGCCCAGCATATCCTGGCCCGGCACATCTTCAATGTAAGTTTTAACCTGATGCCAGATGATGTCCTGACGTGCAAGATTCAGAACTTTACTGTCGACCGTTTCTACCGACGTGGCATTGGCTGCGACTAAAAATGGCGCATTACGCAGCGCACTCTCAAAGCTGTTGTATTTAACGTTGACCAAGCATTTGTGGCGGGCAATTGGAGTCACGTTCAACAATGCTTCAGTGACAAAACCCAGCGAGCCCTCAGAGCCTGTGATCACGCGGCCAAGGTCAAACTCGGTCAGATCGGGGTTAAACACATGCTCGAGGTCGTAGCCGGTCAGAAAACGATTCAAGCGCGGAAATTTCGCCAGAATTTGGGGCCGGAATTGACGACAGCTGGCTAACACCTGACGGTAAATGTGGCCTTCAGCAGTGTCGAGTGCAGCTTTAGCTTCGGCTTCGGCAATAGGTTGCGCCGCTGTTTTCAGCACAGTGCCATCAGCCAACACCGTGGTCAGTGCTAACACATGGTCGCTGGTTTTGCCGTAGACCAGTGATCCCTGCCCGGAGGCATCGGTATTGATCATCCCGCCAATAGTGGCTCGGTTTGATGTGGATAAATCCGGCGCAAAGAAGTAACCAAACGGCGCTAAATAGGCGTTAAGCTGATCTTTAATGACGCCGGCCTGCACACGTACCTGACGTTTTACCGGGTCAAAATCGAGAATGGTTCGCATATGCCGAGATAAATCGACGACCAGATGCTCGGTCAAGGCCTGACCATTAGTACCGGTACCGCCGCCACGGGGCGCGAATTTCAGCTGCATAAAACGTGGCTCAGTCGCCAACCGGGTGATTAATTCGACATCCTGCTGATGTTTTGGCAGCAATACAGCTTGTGGCAAGGCTTGATACACACTGTTATCAGTCGCGACCGCCAACCGTGCTGCATAGCTGGTTTCAATCTCACCCTGAAAACCGGCTTGTTGCAGGCTGGCACAATACTGGGCAACCACCGGGGCCAACATCTGTTCTGGATTTAACTTCGGGATCATAACACTGAAAACTGAAGGCAATGGGAGCCTGAGTATATCACCCGGCTCCGACGGGATTAAGGCTTAATCTGGTTTTTCCGCAGGCTTTAATCTTCCTGACGTTTTTGCAGCACCTCACCTTCAATCACCAGTCCGGAAGGTGCTGTATGATCGGCCCGGTGTGCGGTGGTTGCTCCTGCAGTTCCCATGTCGTTTTGACTATTTGCCTGACTTTGGCGGAATTGGTCCATTTGCGCTTGCATCTTCTGTACTAGTTTGCGTTTTTTCCACCATAAATAGGGTAATAACAAAACCAACAACGTTGCCACTATCAATAATAACCAAACACCGAATACCAATAAGAACAAACCGCCTAGCAACAGCAGTAAGAGACTAAACCAATTGGCCGGTCGGCCGCTTTTTAACTGGATAAATACCGGACCTTTTTGGCCAAAACCAGACATAACTACCTCGGATCTGCTGCAGATTAATTGTCGCACTAGCTACAGGATATGGGGACTTACCGGACAATCTCCAGTGTAAAACTGTAAAAGTTTATCTATTGGCAAGTTAAGACCCTGGCTGACAGTAAAGTCGTCTTCTGCTTTACTGTTTAGAAATCTCGGTTGCCGGAGCTGTTAATGCGCTGGATCTTCCTGTGTTGTTGTGTGTTGTATGCTTGGCCACGATGGGTTTTAGCCTGTGAGTTGCGGGTACAAGTCAGTGATTTTCCGCCGTATTCTTATCAAAAAGACGGTGAATGGCGTGGCAGCCGGGTCGTTTTGTCACAGCGGCTGGCACAAAAACTCAATTGTGGCGTGCGATTTTACGACGTGCCTTGGGCACGGGCGCTGGTGTTACTGCAGCAGGGCGATCTGGACCTGATGTTTAACCTGACACCGACGCCGGCCCGGGAAGCTTTTTTATGGTTCAGTCGGCCGCATCATCTGGAGCGGTTGGCATTTGCCACGACGATGACCGATCCGCAGTGGCAACAGCTGCAAGACCTGTCGAAACTAGCTGAATTCCCCGGCATCATCGCCTTGACCCAAGGTAGCTATATGGGACAACCCATGATGGAGCTATTGCAACAGAGCAAATTCCGGCAAAAAACGCTGGAAGTGGCTGAACGCCGCGTTAAAAACGAACTGGTATTAAAAGACCGGGCACAAGGCCTGGTGGAAGATTTGGATTATCTGAAATTTGCCATCACCAATTTCCCGGAGTACCAACAGTTGACGATCACACCATTGCGTCTGTCACAAACCAAAGTGTCGGCCGGATTCAGTAAAAACTCGGTGTTATTTAAGCAAAAACAGCAACTGGTACAGGCGATTGCAGAACTGGATGCCGAAGGTTTGTGGTTTTCTGAACTGCCGTAAACAGGAACTCAGAAACGATAAAGCCCCGGGGCCGGGGCTTTATCTATTTGATGTCGAGATAAAACCGCTTAAGGTTTCACCGCCACAACGCAACGCTTCAGTTGCCAGACTTTTTCAACGTAGTCTTCAATTGAACGGTCGGAGTTAAACTTAGCCACGCTGGCGGTATTGAGCATCGCTTTACGCGCCCAACCATTGCGGTCCCGATACCATTCATCGATTTTTTGTTGCGCGTCACAGTATGATGCAAAATCAGCCATGACCAGATAGTGATCACCACCTTCCAATAAACTGCGTTTAATTGCTGCCAGTTCACCCGGTTTGCCTGGCGTGAAATAGTCAGTTTCTAACCAATCCAGAATTGCCTTCAGTTCAGGATTATTCAGGTAATAATCGCGGCTGTTATAGCCGCTTTGATACAACGCCTTCACTTCGTCAACGGTCAGACCGAAGATTGCGATGTTGTCGAGTCCTACTTCTTCCGCAATTTCGATATTGGCGCCATCCAGCGTACCTACAGTCACAGCACCGTTAAGCGCCAGCTTCATATTGCCGGTCCCTGACGCTTCTTTGCCTGCTGTCGAAATTTGTTCAGACACGTCGGCTGCCGGGATCATCTTTTCTGCCAGACTAACGCGATAGTTCGGCATAAACACCACTTTGATCCGATTTTTAACCCGTTTGTCGTGGTTGATCTTGTCGGCAATTTTATTAATGGCATAGATAATTTCTTTGGCAAGCTTGTAGCCTGGTGCTGCCTTCGCGCCAAACAGGAATACCCGTGGCACCATGTCGTAATCCGGGTTCTGCAGGATCCGACGATACAACGCCAGAATATGCAACAAATTCAGGTGCTGACGCTTATATTCGTGTAGGCGTTTGATTTGCACATCAAACAAAGCATGTGGGTCGATATCGACGCCAGTCAGTCTTTTTACTTCTGTCGCAAGCTCAGCCTTGTTTTGTTGCTTGATCGCCATAAAGGCGTCCTGCATTGCCGGGTCATCCGCATAAGCTTTTAACTTAGCAAGCTCAGTCAACTGTGTTGGCCAAGTAGTCCCAATGGTATTATCGAGCAGCTTTGCCAGTCGCGGGTTACAGGCTTTTAACCAGCGCCGTGGCGTCACGCCGTTGGTGATGTTGGTGAATTTGTCTGGCCACAAAGCGACCATTTCCGGAAACAGGTCAGATTTAACCAGCTGCGAGTGAATTTCTGCAACGCCATTGACCCGGAAAGAACCGACCACGCATAAATGGCCCATCCGAACCATCGGTTCGTGACCTTCTTCAATAATCGACAGTTTGCGTTTTTTCTCAACATCACCCGGCCAACGTACATCAACCTGTTCAACCAGGAAACGGCGGTTGATTTCGTAAATGATTTCCAGATGTCGTGGCAGCACTTTCTCAAATAACCGCACCGGCCAGCGTTCCAGCGCTTCTGGCAATAATGTGTGGTTGGTATAGGCAAATACATGCTGACAGATGTTCCAGGCGTCATCCCAGGTCATCTCGGCGCGGTCGACTAAAATACGCATCAGTTCAGGGATAGCCACCGTTGGGTGTGTGTCGTTTAACTGGATGACCACTTGTTTGGCAAACTGTGACCAATCATCACCATGGGCCCGCTTGTAGCGACGAATAATGTCTTTCAGCGAACTGGAGCAGAAAAAATATTGCTGAATTAAGCGCAGCTCTTTGCCCGCTTCGGTTTCATCGTTCGGATACAGTACTTTTGAAATGGTTTCCGCTTCGATGTTCTCGCGCGCCGCATCGATGTAACCACCTGAGTTAAATACGTCCCAGTTAAAGAAATCACTGGCGCGGCTTTCCCATAAACGTAACACGTTCACTGAGCTGCCGTTGTAGCCGACTACCGGGATATCCCAAGGGACTGCCTTGATAATGCGTCCCGGGTGCCAGACTTTTTTCATCCGGCCCTGCAGGTCATACACGGTTTCAACGTAACCATAAACCGAGATTTCCTGCGCCGATTCTGGCCGGCAAATCTCCCACGGGTTGCCGTATTCACGCCAGGAATCCGGCCGCTCGATTTGTATACCGTGCTGAAATTCCTGCTTAAACAGACCATGTTCGTAGTGAATGCCATAACCAATTGCCGGGTAGTTCAGCGTTGCCAGCGAATCGATAAAACATGCAGCCAGACGGCCTAAACCGCCGTTGCCGAGCGCCATGTCTTCTTCCTGCTCTTCCAGATCGGCAATATTGATACCGAGTTCGAGCAGCGCTTGTTTTGCTTCTTCATAAAAACCAAGATTGTGCAGGTTGTTACTGAACAACCGCCCCATCAGATACTCCAGACTGAAATAATGCACAGCGCGGGTATTTTGCTGATAGTGCGTGCGCTGTGTATTACGCAAGCCATCAAACACATATTCATTGATCGAAGCGCAAGTCGCACGCCACCAGGCTTGTGGACTGGCCTTATTGACGTCTGTACCGAGTGTGCTGTGCAAATGACGGACAATACGTTCTTTTAATTCGGTGGCATTCGGCCGTTGACCAACAGCGGTCGTTTCAGGAGCAGTCGCGACTTTGACGTTCATAATGTAGTTCCAGCTGATGAGAGTCAGTTGACTCTGTAAAAATTTGTATTCTCTGAATCTTAATCGATTAACCTCGAAAGTCCAGACGAAAATAAACGTGTAACAAAATTACAGAATAGACCGTGATAAAGCAAGAATCTAACGATGTAGCTTTGCATTCTGTAACCTAATTACATACGAATGCAAAGCCTTGACAATCATTCCGCGCGGCGAAACACCGCAGCGACGAAGTTTTTCGCGTCTTGTTCGAGTAAATCCAGATGTGCCGCATCAACAAAGCTTTCCAGATAAATCTTATAGCTGTTTTCGGTCCCTGACGGCCGCGCTGCGAACCAGCCGTTGGCTGTCACGACTTTCACTCCACCAATATCTGCCTGATTACCGGGCGCTTTGGTCATTACCGTGAGAATATCATCGCCGGCAAGCATCGTTTGCGTGACGCTGGATACATCAAGTTTTTTCAAGGCTGCTTTTTGTGCCAGCGAGGCTGGTGCGTCGAGTCTGCGATAAAGCGGCGCGCCGTAAGTTTTAGTCAGACTGATATAACGTTGGTAAGGATCCTGCGCTGTTTTGGCGACAATCTCAGCGGCCAGCAGGCCAAGGATAAAACCGTCTTTGTCGGTCGACCAGACCGAACCGTCAAAGCGCAGGAAACTGGCGCCGGCGCTTTCTTCACCGCCAAAACCAAGACTACCGTCAAACAAACCAGGGACAAACCATTTAAAACCAACGGGTACTTCATACAGTTCGCGTTGCTGACCCGCAACGACGCGATCGATTAACGCGCTGGAAACTAGTGTCTTGCCAATTTTCACCGCAGCAGGCCAGTCGGGACGATGGGCGAGCAAATAATCGATGGCGACCGCAAGATAATGATTCGGGTTCATCAGACCGCCACTGCGGGTGACTATGCCATGCCGGTCAAAATCGGCGTCGTTGCCGATGCCGATATCAAAATCATCTTTGAGTTTGATCAGGTTTGCCATCGACCACGGCGAGCTGCAATCCATGCGGATCTTGCCATCTTTATCCAATGGCATAAAAGCAAAACTGGGATCAATCTGGTCATTCACCACGGTCAGATTCAAACCATAACGTCTGGCAATCACCGGCCAATATTCCAGACCAGAACCACCCAGCGGATCCACACCAATGCTGACTCCTGCTGCACGGATAGCGTCCATATCAACGACGTGTTGCAAATCCTCAACATAAGCACTGATGTAATCATGCGTCTGACATAACACACTGCCCAGCGCGTCGCTCAGACTGACACGTTTCACGCCACTCAGGCCTTGCTCAATCAGCAGATTAGCGCGTTGTTCAATCCAGCTGGTCGCATCTGTGTCCGCTGGCCCGCCATGTGGTGGATTATATTTAATACCACCATCAGACGGCGGATTGTGTGAAGGTGTGATAATCAGGCCATCGGCCAGCGCGTGTGGCTTTTCGCGATTAAAGGTAAGGATTGCATGTGAGATCACCGGTGTCGGTGTATAGCCCTGCTGGATCTTTACGGTCACGCCATTAGCGATCAGCACTTGTAGCGCAGTCTGAAAGGCCGGTTCGGACAATGCATGGGTATCTTTGCCAACAAACATAGGACCATTGATGCCTTGCAGAGCCCGGTATTCAGCAACCGCTTGGCACACAGCCAAAATATGTGCCTCGTTAAAAGAACCCTGACTTGCCACACCACGGTGGCCGGATGTACCGAATGACACTCGCTGCGCCGCATCAGTCATATCCGGGCTTAGCGTGTAGTAATAACTGCAAAGACGAGGAATATTTTCCAGCATAGAGCGCGGCACTTGCTGACCCGCCAATGGATGTAATGACATGATGCTTCCTTTTTAAATTCACATTCCTGCACTTCAACCGGTTTTCTGTTCCGGCACGATTTTGTTATCCGCAGCGTTTATGCGCCAAATAGCGGCAATTCAGAGAAAATCGCGGATAGTCTCCGCTTCTTCAGCACTGTAACCGAGTTTGAGTGCAGCTTCAGTCAGCATCATTTTTTTACGGGTCGTATTCGAATTCGTGATCACCCAAAACTCGCTATTTGGTATTTGTTTTGGATTGGTGCTGCTGCCCGCTTCCAGTAAATCAGCTTCGTTGCGGCCAAAATACACCCGATTGCGACCTTTGATCTCCAGTACCTGAGCAAAATCTTGTTTGTGTGCCCGTGACAGCGCAGACAAAATGATCAAAAAGCGCCCTACCACAGATAATTCAGCCTGAAGATCCTGTTTGCTCAGAATATCAAAGACTTTCTGTGAGGATTTTGAATTTTCTGCGACAACGGCTGTTGCGGCAGGTTGCTGGGCAACAGATTGCTTATTGAGTAGAATGCGCCGCAAGATGTCATTGGCACTTTCGCCAATGCGTTGGGTCTGACCGGCAATAAAGTGGTAGAGCTCATCATCAATTTCTATTGTGTTCATGTAATTACCTTTATTAGACCCAAAATGACAGTGCCCGCGTGTCCGGTACGGACAATACGCCCATTAGGCGGGATCGCGGCAGAATCAAGAGGAAATCCATGATATTACATACCGACATCACAGGCCAAGGGACTCCGTTGTTATTAATTCATGGACTGTTCGGCAGCTATGAAAATCTTGGCATGATCGCGCGGTTATTGGCCGAGCAAATTCGCGTTATCAATGTTGATTTGCGTAACCACGGTCGTTCTGGCCACAGCAATGAGATGAGCTACGCATTGATGGCGCAAGATTTAATTGAAACGATGGATGCATTGCAGATCCCGTCAGCTGCAGTACTCGGGCATTCGATGGGGGGGAAAGCGGCGATGCAGCTCGCACTGAGCCAACCAGAACGGGTGAGTAAACTGGTGCTGGCGGATATTTCTCCTGTGGTTAGTCAGGCGCGCCATCTTGGCATTCTTGACGCGCTGAACCGTGTTGATCTGGCAACACTGACCGATCGTAAACAGGCTGATCAGCAATTGCAGACGGCCATCGGCGACGCCGGCACCCGTGCTTTCCTATTAAAAAGTTTGGTCAAAGTCGACGATGCGTTTCAATGGCGTTTTAATCTGGCCGCATTAACATCGCAATATGCGCAGGTGTTAGCCGCCCCCGAAGCAACCGGGCCTTACACCGGACCAACTTTGTTTATCAAAGGCGGCAATTCTGACTATCTGCAACCGGACCATCAGTCCATCATTCGCCAGCTGTTTCCTGCTGCCAAAGCCAAAATCATCGAGGGCACCGGTCACTGGCTACATGCCGAAAAGCCTGCGGCTTTTGCCAAAATTACTGCAGACTTTTTATTGAGTTGACGCAATATTTTCCGCATACCTTTGTGGTATATTGCGCGGGTTTTTTTTGAAGGTTTCCGTCATGTTAAATCAGTACATGGAACAAATTGAAACGTTTGGAACTTGGTTTGCGCTCGCCGTGTTATTTTTTCTCATCGGAATGGCGATCCAGGACGTATTAAAAAAAGGTGATGTGCCGAAATTCGGACGTATTTTCGTCTGGCTGGTATTATTCTTGGGATGTTTTGGTTTTATCGCCAAAGGCATTATCCAGGTGATATATGAGTCGCAGGGCATGGGCTGATGGCAAAAATTTCCAGCGACAGAACCACCATCGACCTGTTCGCGCACGAAAAGCGGCCGGGCCGACCCAAAACCAACCCTCTGCCACGTGAAGAGCAGCTGAAACTGAATAAACGGAATCAGGTGCGCCGCGATCGCAGCAAAGGGTTAAAACGCATTGAGACCAAGATACCGGAAGACCTGTATCAAAAACTCGACGCAAGAGCACAGGCACTGCAAACTACCCGCAGTGCATTGATCGAACAACTGTTAACTCAGGCGTTAGCAAAGCCAGTGGTAACAAAGTAAGAAGGCTTAATTATGGCTACCGTAGGTATTTTCTTTGGCAGCGACACCGGTAACACCGAACATGTTGCAAAACAAATCCAAAAAGAACTGGGTAAAAATCTGCTCGAAGTGCATGACATTGCCAAGAGTTCAAAAGAAGACATCGCCGCTTATGATTTGCTGATGTTCGGCATCCCGACCTGGTACTACGGCGAAGCGCAGTGTGACTGGGATGATTTTTTCCCTGAGCTGGAAAACATCGATTTCAATAACAAGCTGGTGGCAATTTTTGGCTGTGGCGATCAGGAAGATTATGCTGAATACTTCCTCGATGCGATGGGCACTTTACGCGATATTATCGAACCAAAAGGCGCTATCATTGTTGGTCATTGGCCCACCAAGGGCTATAACTTTGTCGCGTCAAAAGCGCTAGTTGATAACGACCATTTTGTCGGTTTAGGCATTGACGAAGATCGCCAGCCTGAACTCAGTGACACCCGAATTAAACAGTGGTGTAAGCAAATTTATGACGAATTGAGTCTGAAAGATCTCGAAGGTCTGTGATTTCAGATCCCGAGCCGAAAAAAAGCCACCGTTAGGTGGCTTTTTTTGCCGTGATGAATCAATTTGGTTAACGCACCTGGGCCTTGTCAAATAGTGGGTTTTCGATGAAACCCAATACGTTACCAAATGGATCAGCCAGACTGGCAACACGGATACCATCACCAACGTCGGTCACTGGTGCAACGATATGTGCGCCTAATGTCCGGACTCGTTCCACTTCAGACTCAATATCAAGGGTCCCCCAATAGACCACCTGACCATCACGACTTGGTTGTCCGTCCGGCACCAGACCCAATTCAAAACCGCCGATACTAAATCCGACATAAAATGGCTGGTCAAAATATGGCGTGGTCTGAAAAACCTGCTGATACCAGGCAGATGCTGCGTTTAGATCTGCAACGGGGTAAATCACTGTACGTAGTCCGAGCATCAATATCCTGCCTATTTATTCTCTGTGCTGTGGTTTCTTACGAATATAGACGGTACGGTTCACTTCACAAACCACTTCACCGGCTTTGTCTTTCACCAGCACCAGAAACTGTGGGAAGTACTTCTGTCCATCGTCCGTTGCCGCTTTGATTTCGTTGATGGTCGCGTCATGTAACCAAAACTCGGCAATTAAAGTGCCGCGTCCAGGCCGGATAAAATCAATATCGGCTTTTTTATCCCATACCATGTAGGTCTTACCCATTGCGCCCATCAGCAATAACGGGTAAATCGGATCCGTCATTGCGAACATGCTCCCACCAAACTGGGTTCCATTTATATTGCGCCGCCACGGTCTGTCGCTCAATTCGACTTTGGCATAACGATAGTCAGTTGCCAGGACCGCGACTTTGATGCCGTTAAACCAGAATGGCGGCCAAAAATTTAACAAATGCCGCATCACACCGGGTTTGAACGCCCATTTCATAAATTGTATTTCCTAACTGGTCTGTCCTGTGATTATGCCGCTTTTTTTTCTGTCTGACCAGCGATGCGGCAACCGAGCCATTTTTCGCTTTTCCTCAAACGAATAATAGCCTTATAATCAACTAACCCTTATTTTCTAAGTGATGCCCACATGCCTGATCATAACAGCGAGCTGCGTAAAGCAGGTTTAAAAGTCACGCTGCCCCGCGTAAAGATTCTGGAGATCCTGCAGGATCCCGCTCATCAACACATCAGCGCGGAAGACGTGTATAAAATCCTGCTGGAGATCGGTGAAGACATCGGTCTGGCCACTGTCTATCGTGTATTGAATCAGTTTGATGACGCCGGTATTGTTACACGCCATCATTTTGAAGGTGGAAAATCGGTGTTTGAATTGAGCCGCATTGATCATCACGATCACCTGGTCTGCCTCAATTGCGGTAAAGTCATTGAATTTGAAGATGATGAGATCGAACGTAAACAGCTCGAGATCTCTGAGAAAAATGGCATTAAGTTGACGCACCACAGTCTGTATTTGTACGGAGAGTGTGTTGATAAAGCCGGCTGTGAGCAGTACAAAACTTCTCAGCATAAATAGATAGATTATCAAATCTAAAAAGGCCGCTAACTCGCGGCCTTTTTTGTTCTGTTAATGTTCGCGACTTTTTCAGCGGTCAGTGTTAAGCAGCACGCATTGTTGCTGACGACATGCCGGCAGCGGTGCTATTAATTGCTGGCAAGTACTGCGTTGACCTAACCGTTGTTGTTGCTCCTGACGAATGCGGGTGTAGCGGTCGTTGGTAATTGTCAGCATTTTTTGGTCAGTCTGTTGACTGGAAAACAGCAAAAACTGTTCAGGCCCACCGCACGGGCGAGAACCAATACCAAGCACCTGACATTGCTGATCAGTGGTACAGCTTTTATCTAGTGTCAGTTTTTGCATACGCTGGTATAGCTGGCGGCCATCCACTTGCATCTGTGCAAGCGGTCCATCGAGTTCAGTCAGTAGATTTTGGTTTGATGGTGGTGTCTGACTGCAGGCTGACAATACCATCGCAGGCAACAACAAGAGAACGCGTAACATAGACATCGGAACTTCCCTGGACTCAGGCGAGTCGCGTTGAATGTTAATTCTGTGTAAGGCGAACAGATTAACAAGCTCCACGCGACAGTCAAGCAATGCAAGTGTTTCAGATGTACAAAAATTGTCAGCAGACATGAATTGCAGCGCTAAGGCGCTGCGGTTCATGCGGTTGATTTAGCTTCAGAATAACAGGTGAGCCATACCGGCGATGACCGGTAAAGTGATCAGTGTGCGCAGAATGAATAAGACAAACAAATCCACCAAAGTCACGGGTATCTTGCTGCCGAGTAGCAAGGCGCCGACTTCAGACATGTAAATAAGTTGAGTGACTGATAATGCTGCAATGACAAAGCGGGTGAGCTCACTGGGTACTTCGCTAACAAGAATAGAAGGCACAAACATATCGGCAAAACCTACCATCACCGATTTCGCCGCTTGGTCCGGATACGGTATTTGCAACAGCTCTAACAAGGGCACAAATGGCGCGCCAAGGATACTAAACACAGATGTATGCTCGGCAATGACAAGCGCCAGTGTGCCGACGGCCATAATGACCGGTAGAACGCCGAACAGCATATCCAGCACCGCCTCAATACCTTCTCGTAGTGTCGCGCGAAATCCACTGGCCTGACTAGCACGATGCAGTCCGTGCGCGACCGCCCGGCTAAACACTGATGTTTGGCTAAACTGCCCCCCTTCAGCACGCATATGATCAATCCCATCAATATATGTGTCGGGCTTACCGCGCAGTGGCGGCAAATATGGCAGGACAATCGCTGCGACCAGACCAGCCGTACAAATGGTGGCATAAAATGGCAGGAACATGTGTTCAAGCCGGACCTGGCCCAGTACCACGATACAGAAAGTGACCGATACAGCTGAGAATGTGGTGCCGATCACAGCTGCTTCCCTTGCCGTATAAAAACCAGCTTCATATTGTTTACTGGTTAATAAGATCCCGACACTGCCATCACCAATCCAGGAGGCGATGCAATCAACCGCCGAGCGGCCTGGTAAACGAAAAATAGGCCGCATGATTTTGGTCATTAAAGTTCCGATGAATTCCAGCAGACCAAAGTTCAGCAGCAACGGCAGCAGTAAGCCAGCAAATACAAAGACACAAAATAATACTGGCAGCAGGTCGTTTAACACTAACGCGCCTGTCGCCGGGCTGGTGATAAATGCCGGCCCCTGGCCGGACAGCACTAACAGTAAAAAGACTGCACCCAGTACGCGAACTACAACCCAGCCCCAACCCGGGCTAAACAATTTACCGGCAAAACTACTGGATGGGACCTGGACTGGTTTTGCCAGCTTAACAAGCAAAGTCAGCACTGCAGACACTGTAACGATAAATGCCAGTAAATATGGCATCCAGCTACCCAGCGTCATTTTGAGTTGATTTGCCATCACTGCGACCGGAATTGTCAGGCCTTTTTCGGCAGGGATCGGCGTCATAAAGAGAAATACACCGAGTAACGATGGCAACAGCAGAATGAGCCAGTTGCGTAAGGTAGAGTAGTTTTCAGATGAGGGCATGATGAAACATCGGTGTTGACCAGTTACAAGCGGCACAGCCTAATCAAAACGACTGTTGCTGTCACGCGGCTTTGGTTAGTTCGCCGAAAAATCGGCCATTGCTCAGCATAAAGCCGGAGCGAGGGCCATTTAATTCAGTTCAATAAACGTCAAACCAATTTGGTACAAATCTTCTGATTCCTGCGTGCATCGCACCACTTTCGCATGCGCGTCGAGCGGGACAACAGAGCTGTTATTTGATTCGAGTCGCAGATGGATCATCGTGCCCATTTCCAGAGGCTCGTCAATTTCAACAGCCATGCCTGTGGCACTTAAATCCCGGCAGATACCACTCAGCATCCTGCCTGATTCCGGATCATTGATCATCATCTGGACTTCGGTATTTACCATCATTCGAAAATAATTACGTTTATCGTTTCTGCTCAGCATGGGTTGTCTCGTCTAAGGCCGACCGCATTTGTTATAAAGCTTTCTGTCAGTACTGTAAAGCGCCGCCATCAGCACCAACCTGTCAGTTGCTCAATCTGCGATAAAATTTTCTCTGCAGTAAATGGCTTCGGAATATAACCCAATGCACCAGCAGCAGAGGCCGCACGCGCATCTGCCGGTGAATCAAGTCCAGACAACATGATCACCGGGATGTCCGCAGTGAGCGGATTGTGCTTAAGCAATGTACACAAGTCGATGCCAGTTAATCCTGGCATCAAAATATCGAGCAAAATTAAATCGGGTTTATCATCATGGATCAACATCAATGCAGCCTGGCCCTGAGCAGCATAACTCAGCTGGTACTGTGACACTGGCAGCGCCAAACGAAGCAACGCAAGGTTAAACGGCTCGTCATCCACCAGCAGTACTTTCTTTGCCTCAACTTTGTACTCAGCACCTGTCATGGCCATATCCTTATTGTTGCTGCCTGAAAGGTTGTAGCTGAAAATTCTGCCAGCTACAAGCTTGCAGCTACTTAAGCTCCTGAACCGCCAGTAAAATACGCTTCGATGATATTGGATATGGCGTCCCGAGCTGTTGTGCAAACAATGACACTTTAAGCTCTTCAAGCATCCAGCGAATGTCTCGTACCGGCTCTGGTAAAGGCTTACCGGCGAACTTGCCTAGTAATTGCTGATAGGCGTCAGCTGCTTTCTCATATTCATGCATCTGCAGTCGGTCGCGTTGCGGATCGACCGGTAATTTCTCCAGCCGCTTTTGCAGTGCCAACAAGTATCGCTTGATGTCGTCAAGCCGTGTTGCGCCAAATTCGCTGACAAAGCCTTTAAACACCAATGCATCAAGCTGTTGTTTAATGTCGGCGTTTGCATAGGCGAGAGCCAGATCCATCCGACCTCGCAGTTTTTTACTGATTTCATGACCCACTGTCAGTATTTGCTCTACTTGCATCGCCACGGCGAGCACGGTATCACCGAGTTCGGCGCGCACCGCGTCCCGTAACTGCAGATATTCCTGCTGGTTGTGTGGCCAGGAATGTTGGTTGACCAAATGGTCAATGCCGGCGGCGATACAATCGTCAATCAGCTCAAGTACCTTGCCAAACGGGTTAAAATAGAGCCCTAACTTGGCTTTATTCGGCAGGTTTTCCTGTAAATATTTCACTGGTGACGGCAGATTCAACAACATCAGACGGCGTAGTCCGAGCCGAGATTGCGTTGCGGCCTGCTCCGGGCTATCCAGTAGCTGGATCGCGACACTGTGTTTTTGATCAACTAGTGCCGGAAAGGCTTTAATTTCATAGCCAGCCTGCAGCCGGACGTATTCACGGGGTAGCTCACCGAAGCTCCAGTCAGTCAGCTGTTGTTGTTCAATACCCTGCTCTGCAACCAAACTCAGCGTTTCCTGTACCTGTCCCTGTAGTTGTTGTTTTAATAACGCCAGTGAACGATGTTGAGCAATCACCGCACCTTTGTCATCCGTCACTTTAAAATTCATTTTTAAGTGCACAGGTAACTCACTGAGTTCCCAGGCATCGTCTGCAATGGTTATACCACTCATCCGTTTTAAACGCTGTGTGACAGACGCGAGCAAAGGTCCGTCTTCTGGGCTTACCGACTGCATCAGGGCATCAGCATAATTGGGGGCCGGCACAAAATTACGTCGGTACATCTTCGGCAAACACTTGATTAACGCGACCAGTAATTCATGGCGCAAACCAGGGATCAACCAGTCAAACCCAAGCTCTTGTACCTGATTTAGCAAGGCAAGTGGAATACACAGACTAACGCCATCATCGGGCGCGCCCGGTGAAAAATGATATTCAAGCGGCAAACGCAGATTGCCCTGCGACCAGAACTCCGGATAACTGTCGTCAGTAATATGGTCGGCGTCATGGCGTTTGAGCATATCCGGATCAAAGTTCAGAAACTTTGCATCTTGTTGCTTTTGCGTTTTCCACCAGTGCTGAAACTCAATACGATTGTTGGCGTGAACTGGTACTTTTTCTGCGTAAAACGCAACTAACGTTTCTTCGTCGACCAAAATATCGCGCCGACGCGATTTGTCCTCGAGATCAGTCACTTCGTCAATGAGTCGGGCATTGTGCGCTAAAAATGGCTCATTCAGCCCCAGCTCCTGATTGACCAAGGCTTCACGAACAAAAATTTTGTGGCACAGCTCTGGTTCGATTTTGCTGTATTGCACCGCACGTTTACCGACGATGATCAGACCATAAAGCGTCACTTGTTCAAACGCTATCACGGCGCCGCGTTTTTTCTCCCAATGCGGCTCACTGTAGCTGCGGCTAACCAGATGTTGCGCCAGCGGTTCGACCCATTCAGGTTCAATCTTCGCGACAGTTCTGGCATAGAGTTTACTGGTTTCAACTAATTCTGCGGTCATTACCCACTTTGGCTTGCGCTTAAATAAATGGCTGCCGGGGAAAACAAAAAACCGGCTTTGCCGCGCGCCGATGTAATCCGCTTCACTGTCTTTGCTACCAATTTGGCCCAACAACCCGGTCAGGATGGCGGTATGAATGCTCTGATAGTCTGCCGCAGTGCTGTTACTTTTCAACGCCAGTTCTTCACAGACTTGCGACAGCTGCGCATATAGATCCTGCCATTCGCGGACACGTAAATAGTTCAGCAGCTCCTGTTTACACAACCGGCGGAATTGATTGTTGGTCTGGCTGTCCTGCTGTTCCTGCAAATAACGCCATAGCTTTAACCAGCTGGCAAAATCTGAATCAGGGTCAGCAAAACGACCATGTAATTCATCAGCTTTTTGTTTTTTATCCAGTGGCCGCTCGCGTGGATCCTGAATCGACAGCGCGGCAGTGATCACCAGCAATTCATCCAGACAGTTGCGCTCTGCCCCGGCTAACACCATCCGCGCCAATCTCGGATCTATTGGCAATCGGCTCAGTTGTTTACCAAGCGGTGTTAGTTGCAGGCCTTGCTTGCGTTCAGCTTTCAGCGCGCCGAGTTCATCAAGTAAGCGCACGCCGTCATTGATAAAACGACTGTCCGGTTTTTGCAGAAACGGGAAATGTTGAATATCGCCGAGGCCTAACGCCAACATCTGCATGATGACTGACGCGAGATTGGTGCGCAGGATCTCCGGATCGGTAAATTCGTCCCGGTTGTTGAAATCCTCTTCGCTGTACAGGCGGATACAAATACCGGCAGCGACGCGACCACAGCGGCCTTTCCGTTGATTCGCGCTGGCCTGGCTAATGGCTTCAATGGGCAATTGCTGAACTTTCGAGCGATAGCTATAGCGGGAGATCCTTGCTGTACCCGGATCAATGACGTAGCGGATCCCCGGTACGGTTAACGAGGTTTCTGCCACGTTGGTCGACAACACGATACGCCGGCCCGCATGGCTTTGGAAAATGCGGTTTTGCTCGGCAGCGCTCAACCGGGCATAAAGCGGCAATACTTCTGTATGTGGCAGTTTTAGTTTTTCCAGCGCATCCGCGGTATCACGGATCTCGCGTTCGCCATTAAGGAAAATCAGAATATCGCCCGGCGGCTCCCGATAGAGTTCGTCGACGGCGTCAAAAATAGCCTGTAACTGATCGGCGTCTTTGTCATCCATCTCAGTCGCCGGCCGGTAGCGCACTTCGACCGGGTAAGTCCGACCTGATACTTCCAGTACCGGCGCATTGGCAAAATGGCGGGAGAAACGCTGTGGATCAATGGTCGCGGAGGTGATTATCAACTTCAAATCCGGCCGTTTTGGCAACAACTGCTTAAAGTAGCCGAGCAGAAAATCGATGTTCAGACTACGTTCGTGTGCTTCATCGATGATGATGGTGTCGTATTGATTGAGGAATTTATCCTGCTGAATTTCCGCCAGTAAAATACCGTCGGTCATCAGCTTCACCAATGTATTGCTGCCCGTGTGATCACCAAAGCGTACTTTGTAGCCAACTTGTTGGCCAAGCGGCACTGCAAGTTCGTCCGCCAGACGTTGGCCGACACTGCGTGCGGCGAGGCGTCTTGGCTGCGTATGGCCTATCAAGCCTGCTACACCGCGTCCAAGTTCCAAACAAATTTTTGGAATTTGTGTGGTTTTACCAGAACCAGTCTCGCCGGCAATAATCACGACCTGATGCTTGGCAATGGCAGCTTTAATATCTTCTTTACGGCCACTGACCGGTAACTCGGCCGGATAACTGACTGCAGGCATCGCCTGTGCTCTGCTCTGGCGCGCCTGTTGAGATGACATGATGTCCGCTTGTAATTGCGTATGACGTTTCAGATCTGAAGTCTTCGCCAACTCACGGCACATCCGCCGCAAACGGAATTGGTCTTTGAGCAGACAAAATGCCACCGCATCCATCAAGGCACTGACAGGTAATAGTTCGACAACCGGCGATAACTCAGACAAAACACAGCCCCCGCAAAAATAAGGCAGCTATGCTAGCACAAACAGACAAAAGCCGGCAGCGCCGGCTCAGGTATCAATGGCTAAACACATCAGCGAATTAGCTGACTTTGCGATAATGAGAGTGTAATTCCTGATCGATAGCACGCAGCACGTCGGTACGGCTGATCACGCCCTGTAAAACACCGTTATCATCGACCACCGGATAAATTTTGGGTTTTAATCCGAGCATTAACTGCGCCAGTTCGATAATACCGCTATCCATATGCACAGTGAGCACATCTTTACGCATTAACTCACGGACATAAGCCAAACCCTCGTCGTGATAAGAGCTCAGTAACATGCGCGCCAGGCAATCCTGTTCAGACAAAAAACCAACAACTTTGTGTGCTGTATCGACCACGGGCCCGCCGAGTTGTGCTACATCGGTCAGACGGTCGACGGCAGCTTCGAGCGTCATATCCTGATTAAACGTCACCGGATGGCGGTTCATGTGATCAGACACTTTTAATAAGTTCATGCATCCCCTCCAAATCAAACTTCGGTTGATACAAAGGGTTTTTTATCACCCTTCTGCCCAAGCTTAGTGCAAATTCAGCAGGATGCTCTGATACAGATCAATCTTTGAAAATCGCAATCTCAGCGTCTTTTCCTTGTTCTCGTTTGGCGCGGTACATGCCTTCAGTGTTTAAGTGCCAACTTAACGCGCCCTTCTGATCGACAACAATAACGCCGCCAAGTCCGCCAACTTCTTTGAGTTCCTGCATCACTTCATCTGCGGCAACTGCGGCTTTTTTACCCTGATAACGTACCCGTGCACAAATATCACCGGCAACCTGATACCGGATAAAAAATTCGCCGTGGCCGGTGGCAGATACCGCGCAGCTATGATTATCAGCAAAAGTACCAGCGCCAATCAGCGGCGCATCTCCAACCCGGCCAAAACGTTTAGCGGTCATGCCACCAGTTGATGTTGCTGCAGATAACAGTCCATTCTTATCAATTGCTACAGCGCCGACGGTGCCAACATTCCATTCGAGCGGAAACAGCGGGCTTAGTCGTAGATTGGCCTGATGCGGTGTTTTAGTCAGAGCTTTGAGCGCTTTTTGCAGCGCTTGATACCGAAATTCAGTATCGAAATAACTATTGTCGACAAGCTCCAGCTGCTGCACTTTGGCGAACTGTTCTGCTCCTGCGCCAGTCAACAACACGTGTTCTGAGTGCTCCATGACGGCGCGGGCAAGCTTGATGGGATTTTTCACTGTTTTGACCCCAGCGACAGCACCTGCGGCTCTGTTGTCGCCGCGCATAATAGCTGCGTCAAGTTCGTGCGTGCCGTCATAGGTATAGACAGCCCCTTTACCGGCATTAAACAACGGTGAATCTTCTAATATCACGACTGCGGCGCTGACAGCATCCAGACTGCTGCCGCCCTGCGCTAACACCTCATAACCCTGATCAACCGCGTGTTTTAACGTAGATTCATAGGCTTTTTGCTGTGCTGGCGTCATGCTGTCACGTGAAATGGTACCGGCGCCACCGTGGATCACAATACCAACAGGTGCCGAAGCCGCCTGCGCCTGTGATAACCACAATAGGTTGGCGGCGATAAAGGCTAAAGTTTTATGTTTCATGTATATGTTTCTCCACTTTAAATGTTCGTTACCATACGCCTGCCTGAGGAGGCTGTGACCAGGGCTTGGGACCAAATCACTGAAGGTTGCGCCAGATCAAGAGTTTATAACCAGCCTTATCCTAAACTGGCTGCAGCTTATTAGTTGCACAAGGAATATGAAATGAGCCTGGAAAAACATGATTTAGTACACGAATTTCCTGAATATCGGGAAAAAATTCATCAACTGAAAACGACAGATCATCACTTCGCCCGCTTGTTTGCCGAATATCATGATGTAGACCACGAAGTGTACCGGTTGGAACAAGGTGCTGAAACTGCGTCAGGAGAATATCTTGAATTGCGCAAAAAGGTCCGTCTCCAGCTAAAAGACCAGTTATTCAGAAGCCTGCAACAGGCCTGAATATGAGAACAGCAGCCAAAAGGCTGCTGTTACTTTTTACAGTTCCCGGCAAGCTGATATCCTGCCGCAATCGCTTTTGCTTCAGTGGCAAATGGCTGCTGGTTGTCAGGCTTTATTTGTGAATAGCCGCTGCAATGTGGCAAGTGATATTTCTTACTTTTTTTATTGCCAACCACCGCTGGTGAAAGCGATGACTGCCCAGCAGAGTTGACCTGGAGTGTGTCTGCGACGGGTTCCGGCTCCGACAACTCTGGCTGGGCTGACAAATATCCCAGATACCAGCGTTTTTCACCGGTTACAAAGTCATTTGAATGTCCCATCTGTTGCGCAGTTCGCCGCATTAACGTTAATTCGCGATCATCTACCGGATCTTCAGTGTGCCAGCGTAAAAACAGTTTTTGCTCAGCTTTGCTTAATGTGAGTTGATAGCGGTCGGCCATGTAAAAATAGATCCGGGCAATATCGCCGCGCACTTCGAACCGGGGTTCTGCCAGTTGGCGACTAAAGTCTATCCGGACCGGACAGGCACCATGCTGTGGCTTTACATCGGGCAGTTCGGCAAACCTGAAATGAGCGCGGTCGCCATTAACCTCCCCCAGTGCCGGACGCAGATTAAACAAGTTGGCTTCAATTTGGCGGAATTTCGCGTCCGTATCGCCACAATGCTCGCGCCCACCTTTTTTCCAACAGGCCCGCCCAGCGCCAAACTGTTGCGCCGGTACAACGTGTTCCCACTCAACGCGCAGAGCACGCGGACCGTTCTTACGGACCTGATAGCCACAAGACTTCAGATCAATCCGACCTTTGCCACTAATCCATTGGATCGGACAATCACAATAAAAGTCAGTGTGTTCATCGGCAAAAATTCGTGCCGCAATGCGTTTTGCTGAGTCAAAATCAGCCGGTGCCGCATGCACCGATCCCACAGCAACACAGGTAAAAACTAACATAAAAATAATTCGGAACAACACAAACAACCTCTTCACTTCTGTTTGCAAGCCAACAGCACGCCATGGCGCGCAGCATAACAGAAAGTTACGCCTTTTTTAGCCAGAGCCTTTGACTTATACTGCGGCGATTTTTGTAGTCGCATATTAAGTGCGAAGGAAGCTGGATTGAGCGCTGAAACGTTTTATTTTTACGATCTGGAAACCTGGGGAGCTGATCCAAAAAAGGACCGGATTTCCCAATTCGCGGGGCTTCGCACTAATCTGGACCTTGAGCCTGTTGGTGAGCCACAAATGGCTTATTGCCAGCTGGCGCCGGACTATTTGCCTTCTCCGACCGCCACGCTGATCACCGGGATCGTTCCGCAAAAATGTCAGAGAGAGGGATTGCCGGAAGTTGAATTTATCCGGCGATTACACGAACAACTAGCGACGGCTGGCAGTTGTGTCATCGGCTACAACAACATTCGCTTTGACGATGAAATGGTGCGGCACACTCTGTTTCGTAACTTCATCGACCCATATAGCAGGGAGTGGCAGCACGGCAATAGTCGCTGGGATCTCATTGATGTGGTTCGTGCATGCTTTGCTTTGCGACCTGATGGTATTCAATGGCCATTAAAAGAAGATGGCAGCCCGAGTTTTCGTCTGGAAGATCTAACAAAAGCCAATGGCATCAGCCACCAAAATGCGCATGACGCCAGCAGTGATGTCTATGCCACAGTAGCACTCGCTGCCTTAATCAAACGGGCGCAACCTAGATTATTCAATTACTTATGGCAGCACCGGCAAAAACAGCAGCTGACCGCATTAATTGATGTCGCGGGTCACACTCCACTGGTCCATGTTTCATCTAAGTTTCCGGCGCTACAAGGTTGTTGTAGTTGGATAGTGCCGTTGGCATTTCACCCAACCAACAAAAACGCAGTGATTTGCTTTAATCTACAACAGGATCCGACGCTTCTGTTTAGCCTCAGTGCAGATGAAGCCCGGCGTCGACTTTATGCGAAGACCAGCGAGCTGTCGTTTGACGAAGTCCGGCCTGCATTAAAACTGGTGCACCTGAACAAATGCCCGGTATTGGCACCGGCAAAAACACTATCGGCAGAACGGGCCGAAGAACTTGGCATAGACCGAGCACAATGTCTGCAGCATCTTGAGCAATTGCGTCAACAGCGGGAAATAATCCTTCGTTTGGTTCTCGATATTTATCAGGCAGAGTCAGCAGCTGAACCTAGCCAATGTCCGGACTATAGCCTCTATCAGGGGTTCATCTCTGATCAAGACCGCCGGTTGCTGCCGCAAATCCATCAGTCATCACCACAACAGCTGGCGGTTGCACCGCCGGTATTTCAGGATGACAGGCTCAATCATCTGTTGTTTCGCTTTCGTGCCCGCAACTACCCTCATTCGCTGAATCATACAGAATTGGCGCTGTGGCAGCGCTTCTGTAAAGACCGTCTGCAGTTTGGCGCTGAACAACCTGCCCGCACCCTGGATGATTTCATGCTGGAACTGGAGCAATGCGCAGAGCAAAAACAAGATGATCCGACAGCAGTAGCACTACTGAAACAATTATTCAGTTATATAAACAGCATGTGACTACAAGGTCAGCGTCGCAAACAATAGTAGCGAGGCAAAATATTGCCGTGTAGAATACATCTCATAACAGATGTAAAAACATTAGTGTCAAATTGCTTTACAATGGTTGTTGTTAACCGCACGCAGTTAAGATAAAATCGTTTAAAAACAGTGATATATATTTGTGGCAGGCTTTTTGCTTAATGCAATGTAATCGGACTATGAGGTACCAAGATGAATCAGCAAAATGAAGCGCAACAAGGTCAAATGGAACAGCAGCCTGAGCGTAACGCGCACAAAGCGTTCTCCCGCCGCAAATTTTTATTACAAGCCAGTGCAGTCAGCGTGCCAGTGGTGCTGTCACTTAAAAGTGGTAAAGCTTGGGGTTGTGTCGAACTGAATTGTACTCCAGGCGAGACCAGTCTCAGTAATTCAGGGTCAGCCGTTGCGTCAGCAACATCTGAGAAAAACCCGAATGCATACGAGCGCCCGCAGTGGTCAAGCATGTCTCAAATTATCTCTGCATTCAATGTTGATTTCGACGATTGGTTATTGTCGACTTTTAAAGCGGTTTTATGTACTTATGAGACAAAAAGACAATCCGGCAGAACTTATTACCGCTATACACAACTGACTTGTGATATGTACAGCTTTAACACCTGGTGGAATCAGGTTAAAAAAGGTTCTAGTGCTTTAATCGTCACAAACGCGCCAACTTCAAAACTCGCCAGCAACAGGCAGTGGGTTACTTCAGCTCCCGTTACTTATAATAAAAACAATTCTCGGATGCCGGCTAACTGCAACAGTGTGTTGGTAAAAGGTAATACTGATGCGTCAAAATTGTGCCCAGGCATGACTGGTCAGGTTGGTGCCATCCTGAAAGGTGGTGATACTCCTGAGAAGTATGCAATCGCCGCCATTATTGGGTCCATCTGGGAACGTCATCCTGAATATACTGCACGTTACGGTTCAGACAAATGCTTCCCGGAACCTCAGGCATTAATTGATGCGTACTGGAATGCAAAAGCAGAAGGCCGGTTAAAAGACCTGCATAGTTTGTTCAAACTGTATATGTCTCCACTCTGATTTTGAAATCGGTACCCAACTACTTAGAAGCACTGCTTGGATTCGTCCCTGAATCCGACAGTGCTTTAGTTGTTTTAGATTGTCTGGACAATTCGGATAAAATCATTTTTAATCGCTGGACACATGCCACGGATGTCAACACAGCGTCAGAGGCAATTCAGTCAGGAGAGACAGAGTCCCCGCCTTTATGACCACTTCATTTGCGCTCGACCTTGCTCCATTTAAGTTTCTCATCCAAACCAGCTCCCGAACCCTTTATTCGCAGTTAAGCGAACTCTATGCCCCGGACGTTCTGAAAAGCGTTTCTTCGGATTGCATTTACGACTTTGGCGTCAATTATAAACGCCGCTTTTGGCAACCTGGTGGGAGTTTGGCATTTAAACTCGGTAATCAACATTTTCGCTATGCGGAACCTTTTCAAGCAGTACCGATGTTCGAGTGGGGATTAAACTGGTGTGTAGCGACTTACCAAAGCCGTTACCTATGCATTCATGCTGCGGTGTTGGAAAAAAATGGCCTTGCTGTGATTCTGCCAGCTCCACCAGGCTCAGGAAAGAGTACCTTGTGCGCGATGATGATGTTACAAGGCTGGCGATTGTTATCAGACGAACATTGCATGTTGGACCCTGAAACCGGTCAAATCCTGCCTTGCGTGAGACCACTGAGTCTTAAAAATAACTCCCTCGCCGTAATTAATCGCCTGTTTCCTGGAGTAAATCTATACCAGCGCACTGAAGGAACGCATAAAGGCACTATGGCTTACCTCCAGCCGACACCTGTTAGCTGGACTCAACGTCATACATCAGCGACCCCACGTTTGGTCATTTTTCCAAAATATAACGCCAAAGCTGAAGGCCTTTCTGGTTATGCTCTGTCACAGTCTTCTTTATTTATGCAGTTAGCACTCAATAGCTTTAATTACAGTGTGATGGGCGAAAGTGGCTTCCATGCCTTGTATAAAATGAGTGTTGCAGCTGAAGGATTTTATTTTGAATATAGTGATGGCCAGCTTGCAATAGATCAGATAGAGGCGCTGCTAAATGAAGAGTGAATGTTTAGCTTTTGTCCGTGCACCCGCTGGTTATTGTCAAACTGCGACGTTAAAGCAGTGGACTGCATTTATTGAGGAAGCTCGCCAGTATGCGCTTTTGGGTAGCTGTTATTTTTTAGCACAAGATGCAGGCATTTGGCATTTGATACCAGAGCAGGTAAAAAACCATTTGATATCTGGTTTTCACTATGCAGAAAAACAAAAAATCACGCTATTAAATGAAATGTTGGAACTCGAGAAAATCTTTGAGGGTTCAAATGTTCCTGCTGTATTGGTGAAAGGTGTAGCTTATCGCTTAGACGGCTATGCGTTTGCTAGAGGCCGAGTGTTTTCTGACATTGACCTGCTAGTGCCTGACAGCCATTATGCCTTGGCATTGCAGATGCTAAAGGACGCAGGTTATCTTGAATTTACCATGTCAGCTTACGACAGACGTTACTATTTACGTTGGACGCATCAACATCCGCCGCTGACTCACTTCCTGCGTGGCGCCAATATTGATTTGCACCACCACCTGTTTCCGGTTTCGTCGAATGAAGATATCTTAATTGAACCGCTTATTGGGCATGCTTCTGTATTACCGGGCAGTGCGTTTTCTACACCTTCTCCGGCGTACCTTTTTATGCATGCCGCAGTACATCTGTTTTATCAAGATGAAACGCACAAACTGGTCAAAGATCTGGTCGACCTGAATCTGCTTTATCGTGAAGTGATGGCAAGACAAAGCTTTACTGACATTTTGCAGGCCGCAGAAAAATCTAATGCTCAAGCTGCTGTTTTTTATGCACTAAACACATTAAATCAGCTGTTTGCTATTGAACTGCCAACTGAGATACAACAACTAGCCCCTGCTGCGAGCCGCTATCGCTTATGGCAAATGCAGTTTTTGTTAACGCATCTATTAGACCATGCTAGTTTTTGGCACAGTCCAGCGCATTTTTTCTGGTTTGTTCGTGGCCATTTGTTAAAAATGGGCCCTTTAACGCTGATATATCACTCTGTTGCTAAGTCGATAGAGCAATTTAAAGAACGGAAAAAATTGGGTAAAAAACAAAGGGAATTAGACGCACAAACCCGCCCCGGAGATGCACATTGACCTACTTGTCTGTTCGCAAATTTTGCCATTTAAGTTGTTTATTGCTTTGTGTCAGTCTGTTGACTCAGTGTGTGGCCCCAGCTCTTTTGTTAGCGCCTCAAGGCCAGCTGATGTGGGCACTGCTAAAACCAATGGTTGGCCTGGATCCTAAAGAAGCGAATTTATTTAGGCAGCCATTAATTCAATCAAGACTTGAGCCGCTATTAGGTAGCCACTATTCAGGCGCAGTGCAACTACTTGAAACAGCAGATAAAATCCAACAAGAAGGACCACTGTTTTACGTAGTGTCCAAATATACACCTGTACCTGAGCTGGCAGAAAAAGCTGGTTTTGTATGGAACTCAGAAACAAACCAAATGGCAGTGCTAATGGTGAGTGGTGGCGCCCCTCAGGTATTTGCTGAAAAATTAAACAACGAAGTCGTAGAGCAGATCCCAGTTTGGCCTAAAGAACTCAGTGACTACACAGAGCCGGCAAAACTGCAGCAACAAGCAATAAACAAAGCAAAACAACAACTATCAGACAACATCCCTGTGCCAGCTGCAGTGGTGCCTTTAGTAGATAACGCAAAAAATCTGAAAGACATAAAAGGTCAGACTAAAAATCTGCTAGAGGAGAAAAAACAATCATTGGTGGATCATGCCCTATCGCCATTAATTGATGCAAAACAACAAGCACAGCAACAGATGCAGCAAGTCAAAGAGCAATCAACACAAGCAGTGCTGACCCCAATCAACGATGTAAAACAACAAGCACAGCAACAGGTGCAGCAAGTCAAAGAGCAATCAACACAAGCAGTGCTAACCCCGATCACTGATGCGAAACAGCAAGCTCAGCAACAGGTACAGCAAGTCAAAGAGCAATCAACACAAGCAGTGCTAACCCCGATCACTGATGCGAAACAGCAAGCTCAGCAACAGGTACAGCAAGTCAAAGAGCAATCGACACAAGCAGTGCTGACCCCGATCACCGATGTAAAACAGCAAGCTCAGCAACAGATGCAGCAAGTCAAAGAGCAATCGGCCGAAGCAGACTTAGTTGCAGAAGACGATCTCGCTGCTGAACTTGCAACTGAACAGCAATCTCTCAAATCTGAAAAATCGCAGCGCGTTAATCTGCTGCAGCAACAGATCAAAGCAGCAGAACAGCAGCTGCAACAAGCATCAACGACAGATGATCGTAAAAAGATCGAATTGCAGCTTCAGCAGCTCAAGACAATGCTAAACCTGCTGAAAGCTACAGATTGATTAACTAATATCAGGCTGCACTGGCAAACGCGGTAACCACTGTGTCTACTGCTGAGTCATCCGGCTCCGATGGGCTTGGTTCAGTCAAAACGCCCTCTTCATCTTTCTGTTTTTTCACAGCCTTGGCTTTGCCTTGCAAGGCAGCTAGCAATTCATCTTTGTTTTGCGCCAAATACAATGACAACAGTTCTGTCTGATTGTCATTCAGCATCTGACTGCGCCCCAACAAATCACCCATTAATTCAGCGAGATCTAACATTTTGTCATAGGCGTCAGCCTGCTGTTTACTGGCAAAAGTCATTTTGGCTTCCCCGTCACGTTCCACGACATATTGAATAATAACTGGCATGATTAGCTCCCTGATTGAGTACTGTGTATTTATACAGTTTAACTGTTTTTATGTCCAGTGGTTGTGGCGTTTTTTTTCATAGTCGCCTGATCTGAATAAATTCAGTAAGATAGCTGTGTACTTCAAGGAGCAGGTTATGGATGTCTGGACTGAACGTCACTTATCACAACAAGATAATCGCCCGGGCGATCACCGTTCTTGCTATCAGCGCGACAAGGCAAGAATTTTACACAGTGCAGCCTTTCGCCGGTTGCAGGCTAAAACCCAGATCATGAGTGTTGGCCAGAATGACTTTTACCGCACCCGACTCACCCACTCACTCGAAGCTGCACAAATTGGCACAGCGCTGGTTGCCCAACTGCGCAACAAAACAACCGATGTGCAATTGCAACAGATTCTGCCGGATGACGCATTAATGGAATCTCTGTGTCTGGCGCATGACCTCGGACATCCTCCATTTGGCCACGGCGGCGAAACCGCGTTGAATCATAAAATGCTGAACTATGGTGGTTTTGAAGGCAATGGTCAGACTTTCCGGATTGTCGGTAAACTTGAGCCTTATACCGAGTCGGGCGGCATGGACCTATGCCGGCGTACATTATTAGGCTTGTTAAAGTATCCAGTATTGCAGCCTATGTCAGCGTTACCGGGGCAGCACAAACCAACCAAAGCAATTTATCTTGAAGATCGCGCGTTGCTTGATTGGGTACTGGTGCCTCTGGAAGTCGACGATCGTAAAGAATTTCAGCAGGTGCAGGTCGAACAAAATAGCCGCAAGTCTCGTTTTAAATCGCTTGACGCTTCTATTATGGAATTGGCTGATGATATCGCTTATGGCGTCCACGATTTGGAAGACGCGGTCGTCACTGGAACTGTCACTGCTGACCAGTGGCAACAAAGGTTGGCTGAAACCAGCCTTGAAGCTACAGATCGGCGATTTCTTGAACTGGCCGGTCACCATTTATTCCGCCCTGAACACTATATCCGCAAAACGGCTATCGGCACTTTGGTCAACCGGTTGATCACTTCAATTGAATGGTCAGAACCATTACCGCAGGCGCAGGAGCCATTGATCCGCTATAACGCCTGCTTGCCGGAGCCTGAGCAGCGGATCCTACAGTTGCTGAAGGGCTTTATTTACCAGCATGTGATTTTACATCCAGAGCTGCAACAAAATGAGTTTCGTGGCCAACGTATCGTGCAGTCTCTGTTTGATGCCTTTGCCGCAGAACCGACCCGATTATTACCTGCTAACACGCAGCAGCGCTGGAGACTACTATCAGAGCAAGGCAGTGGGCAGCGGGCCGTCTGTGATTATATTGCTGGCATGACGGATGAATATGCCAGCAGGATGATGCAGCGACTGTATGGAGTGATGTTGTGAAGCGACTTCCACGTCTGCAATTGTTCGCCGGTCCCACCGCCTATACACGAATTCAACGAGATGGATTGGTAGCCGACGACGTAAAAATGCTGGTCGGTGCCAGTGGTGGTCCCAAGTGGTTTTGTTTATTTGGCCTTGACCAATATTTACTGACGACATTTTTCAAGAGCCGTCAGGCACCTTTGGAATTACTTGGCAGTTCCGCTGGCGCCTGGCGCTTTGCTTGTTTTGCTCAAATCGATGGTGCTGCAGCATCACGGCGGTTTTGCGATGCCTACCGCACATTATTTTATCCGGCTAAAGCGCCAATCGGTGAAGTTACCGCGATCTCCAAAACAGTATTGGACGCGGTGTTCCCTAATCCTGCGCATATCTCCCAGGTTGTCAGTAACGAAACCTTTCGTCTTAACTTTATTGTGGCGCAAAAAAAGGGCCGACCACTTGCCAGCAGCAGGATTGGCCAATTAGGCCAGATTAGTTCTGCCGCAGCTATTAATCTATTGCACCGGCCTTGGCTTGGCCGGTTTTATCAGCGCATCTTATTTTCGCAAAGGTACAGCCGGCTCGAAGCTCCGACAGACTTACCGACTACACGTCACGATTTGACTGCGGCGAATTTACAAGCAGCATTGCTCGCATCAGGTTCTATCCCGCTGGTACTGGATCCGGTAACAGAAATTGCCGGTATGCAACAAGGACAATTCATCGACGGTGGCCTGACCGATTATCATTTTGCCTGGCCATTTCAGACTGACGGCCTTGTACTTTTTCCGCATTTTTATTCACACGCCAGTCCGGGCTGGTTTGATAAATCATTACCATGGCGACGGGCCAAGCCAAAATTATTCTCACAAGTCGCAATGTTATGCCCGACGCCGCAATGGATAGCCAGCCTGCCTTATGGCAAAATTCCGGATCGAACTGACTTTAATAAACTGTCAGATACTGCCCGTATCGCCTATTGGCAAGAAGTCACCGAGCGCTCTTTTGAATTGGCTGACGACTTAGCAAATAGCCGTTTTGAGCTGTTACCATTTAAATAGCCCCGCCTGATTGTCGTATATCTGTCACCGGAAAGTCGCAGTTTTGTCACTGTGACTTCACACCAACGTCACTGAAACTGCAGAGAATGTCCGCGATTTTATAACAATACGGAGAATATCGTGCAGTTTCGCAAATCACTGATCAGTCTGGCATTGGCCAGCACTTTTGTTGCTTCAAACGGTCTGAGCGCTGCGGTTGAACCGAACGCAGAAGCGAGCATTGAAAAAATCGCTGTAACCGGGCAACGCATTGCTTATGCCAATAACACCACCGATGAGGCCATGCTGGATACAGTATCGCCTGCCGGTAACGTTCTTGATGCTATCAAATATCTGCCGGGTGTCAGTGTCGGCCAGGGCGACGCCTTTGGCGCCGATGACTGGTCAACGACTATCTCCATGCGTGGTTTTAACGTCAACCTGAACGAACAGCAGCTTGGCATCACCATTGATGGCCTGCCAAACGGTGGTTCGGCTTATGGTGGCGGCAGTAAAGCAAACCGGTATATGGATACCGAAAATACCGCGATGGTCGAAGTTGCGCAAGGCACTGCTGACATTGCATCGGCATCACTGGATGCACTGGGCGGCACACTGAATTTTGTCTCTGCCACGCCAGAAGCTGAAGCGGGTGTCCGTGCTGGTATTACCGGTGGCGATCATAACGCCCGTAAGTATTTTACCCGTTATGATTCTGGTCAGCTGTTTGGCAATACCACTGCCTACATCAGTTTGTCAGATAGTTTTAATAACCGTTGGATTGGCAGCGGTAGTAATGGTTTTGCTGAACGTACACACTTTGAAGCCAAGTCGGTCACCGAACTTGAGCATAGCAAAATCACTGCACGTTTTTCATACGACGATACAGCAGAAGATAACTACAACACAGTGTCTTTAGCCGAATTTGAACAGAACCCGACTTGGGACCGCCTGACCAGTCAATGGACCGGCGACCCGGAGATTGACCAGAATTTCGCCGAGACCTGGTCTACTCTACGTAAAAACAGCTTCACTTATGTCAAATGGGAGCAGGAACTGGCAGACGAAACTGATCTGACGGTCACACCGTACCTGCACTTACAAAGTGGCCGCGGCGACTGGTTACCACCTTACCAGGTCTATGTCACTGACAAAGATGGCAAGCGTGTTAACAAAGGCACGGGTAACGGTCAGTTACAACGTTATACCCACGTTGACGCACAAGGCCGGCCAATTCTGGATCCGAAAGCAGATTTATCCAAAGCCACTCGTGTTGCATCATACCGCCATACGCATTATGAAAAAGACCGTGCCGGTCTGACTTCCGAACTGAAAATGCAGCTGGATAATCACCAACTGCGCGCCGGTATCTGGTATGAACAGCAAGACCGCAATGAAACTCGTGATTGGCACCAGGTGCTGAATACCAAAATCTATCATTATTTTAATGAAACGCCATATTGGGTTCATTACGACCGTGATTACAGCACGGACACCTTAAAGCTGTTTGCGCAGGATACGATTGAATTGGGTGACTTGACGCTGACTGCCGGCGTGAAGCAATTCTACGTTGACGTAGAACGTCAGGATAATATCAACACCAATAATGCCGGTGATTTATCCAGTGATTCTGATCCGTTGTTTTCAGTCGGCGCGGTATACCGCATGACCGACAGCGTTGAAGCCTTCGCTGGTTTTAGCCAGAATTTCAAAGCCATTGGCGATGCAATTCTGGAAACTAGCCAAGATTTCAGCAAGTTAGAAGCAGAGACTGCAGACAACATCGACTTTGGTTTGCGTTACAACGCGGACAACCTGTCGTTAAATCTGACACTGTATAGCACGACGTTTGATAACCGGATCACCTTCTTACAACCTGGCGCAAATCAGGGCGCACCAGATTATCTGAATGAGCTGGATGGCACCTATATCAACGTGGGTGGTATCGATGCCAAAGGTGTGGAAACCAGTCTGAACTGGCAACTGAACGAGATTTGGTCGGTATATGGTGCACTGACGCTCAATGACGCCGTTTACAACCAGACGATTAATGGTACCATCAAAGAAGGCAATCAAATCGTGAAGAATCCACGTGGCATCTTCGAAGATGACCAAGTTGCAGGTTCTCCGGAAACGATTGTTACTTTGTCTGCCCGCTTCACGACCGACAAATACAATGGCGCTCTGACTGCCCGCCATACAGCTGAATATTATGGTGCTGCGCTCGGTGGCAACAAAGACGAATTGCCGGCATCCACAGTGCTGGACTTGTCTTTAGGTTACCAAAAAACGCTGAGTCAGGATGCAATGTTCCAGTATGTTGATTTGTCTTTCCTGGTGAATAACCTGACAGATGAAGAGTATCTGTCCGGTGGTCAGGAAGGTGCTTATTACATTGGTGCTGGCCGTACTGCCAGTTTCACTGTCAGTCTGGGTTTCTGATGCTATACCATCAGTTGTAGTGTTCGATAAATAATAAGGGCGCCAGCGGCGCCCTTAGTTCATTCTGTAATTAGTCACTACGATATCAAGACGCCGGCGTTTCAACCGTTGAATGCGACGCTACCGCTTGCTTGCGTTTAAACCGTGCTTTAATCCGACGTTTCATCGTTTCCAGGCTGTCATAGAACGTAGGAACAACTAACAAAGTCAGGATTGTCGACGTGATCGTGCCACCGATCACTGCGATCCCCAGTGGCCGATAGAAACCTGAGCCTTCACCCACACCAATTGCAACCGGCAACATACCGGCGACGAGGGCAAAAGTAGTCATCAGGATTGGCCGTAAACGCTCGCGACCTGCAGCGATCAACGATTCTTCCAGTGACAAGCCTTCCAGCTGCTCTTTTTTCCGTGCGCAATCCACTAGCAAGATGGCATTTTTCGCCACAATGCCCATCAGCATCACGACACCAATCAGACTCATCAGATTCAGCGTCGAGTTGCCTATCAACAATGCCAAAACGACGCCAATTAGTGACAATGGTAATGACATCATGATCGCCACTGGCGCCATAAAACTATGGAACTGCACAACCAGAATCAAATACATCAGCACCACAGCCAAACCAAGTGCGCCGAAGATTTTGCCAAACACTTCCTGCTGATCACGGCCTTCACCGCCAACCACCAGATCGTATCCGGGCGGGAAGTCGATTTGTTTGGCCAGCTTCATCGCATCAGCGAATACTTCACCAAAACTACGGCCCTGCACGTTGGCAGTCACCGCCATCATGGTTTCCCGATCTAAGTGTTCGATCAGCGCCGGGCCTTTACCTAATGTCACAGTGGCGACTTGTTCTAAAGGTACGAGCGCGCCGGTTTTGCTGGATAACAGCGGCAGTTGTTCCAAATCAGCGACTGTTGCACGTTCTTCTGGCCGCACCCGGACAAACACGTTGCGGGTTTCACCGGTCGGGTCCACCCAGTCACCAATTTCAGCACCGGCAAACGCCAGCCGCATCGCATTGGCTGCATCACTCATTGATAAACCGACGCTGGCCGCCAGACCGCGGTCAAACTCAACTTGAAGCTCTGGCTTTGGATCCTGCGCAGACAAACCGACGTCCACCGCTCCCGGGACTTTTTTCAGCTTTTCGACGTAGTCCATCACAATACCTTCCAGCACGCGGGTTTCCGGACCACGGAACTGGATTTGTAATGGTTTACCATCACCACCACCGCCGCCGCCTAAGTCAGCTGATACGGTAAACTCAGCACCGACCAGTGACTTAATTTTACCGCGCACCTCTTCGGCCACTTCTTTCGCGCTGCGATTACGGTCTTTTTCCGGCACTAACCGCACAAACACCTGAGCACGGGTAATGTTGCCCTGCACACCAATGGTTGTTTGTGTATAGCGATGCTCCGGCAACTGCTGGGTGATTTCGGCAACCTGCGCTGCCTTCGCTTTGGTGTAATCAATGCTGGCCTCACTCGGCGCGCGGATTGAGACAATTAAGGCCCCATTATCGGTATCCGGCATAAAGCCGGAGCCACCAAATTTTGCTTGCAGAAACAGCGCACCAAAAAAACTCAAAAACGCCAGCGACCACATCGATTTACGGTGTTTCAACGCCCAGCCGATCAACCTTGAGTAACGCTCTGCCTGATGATCAAACCAGGTATTAAACCGTTGAAATACCTTGCCAAGGCCACGACGTTGTTTGTTTTTATCATGGTCCGGATCGTGCCAGTACGCTGACATCATCGGGTCAATGGTAAAAGAGATAAACAGCGACACCAGGACCGAACAGGCGACGGTCAGGCCAAAAGGCTTGAACCATTGGCCGGTGATGCCATCAAGAAAAGCAATTGGAATAAACACTGCCACAATGGACATCGTTGTCGCGATAACCGCCATGCCTATTTCACGCGTACCGTCGCGCGCTGCCGTCATATTGTCCTTACCCATTTCCATGTGACGGACAATATTTTCCCGAACTACGATCGCATCATCAATTAACACACCAATCGCCAGCGACAGGCCAAGCAACGACATAAAATTCAGTGTAAAACCACAGGCCCAGACCGCAATAAAAGATGCCAGTACCGACGTCGGCAAGGCCAGCGACGTAATCAGCGTTGAGCGCCACGAATTTAAGAAGACAAACACCACGACAATGGTCAACAATGCACCAAGACCTAAGGCTTCAGTGACATTACGCATACTGGCCGCAACGTCTTCGCCCTGGTCAGACACTATGACCAGTTCGACTTCTTTTGGCAGGGTTTTGTTGATCTCTTCCAGCTTGGCTTTGATGTCATCCGTTACTGAAATCGTTGAAGCTTCCCGCGCTTTGGTAATATCGATGCCAAGCGCTTTTTTGCCGTTAAAAAACGAGAGACGCCGCTGTTCTGCACCACCGTCGACAATATCTGCGACCTGACCGAGCCGGATCGCCTGGTCACCATTTTGTTTGACCACCATCTGTTCAAATTCGGTAACATCTTTCAGACGCCCCTGCAGACGGATACTCTGTTCTTCCAAGCCGTTCACGACCCTGCCAACCGGTGCTGCCAGATTCTGCGATCGTAAAGCTGCTACAACTTCCTGTGCCGAGACTTTCGCTTCGCGCATCGCATGACTATTGAGGAACACCGTCATTTCGCGTTCCAGTTCACCTTCAAGTTCAACCAGTGCGACACCAGGTACTGAACGCAATTGCCGACCAATCTGGATCTCCGCCAGACGGGATAATTCCAGTGGCGATAACACATCAGAGGACAACGCTAGTGACATCACCGGCTGCGCGTTTGGATCTGCTCTGTTGATAAAAGGCTCTTTCATTTCGGTCGGCAGCTTGTCGCGCACCGTCGAAATACTATCGCGCAGCTCTTGTGCTGCAGCGGTTAAGTCCTTGTCAAAATCAAAGAACACCACGATGGTCGCGCTGGATTCCCGCGCATAAGAACGAATGTCGCGGATCCCCTGAATGGTCGACATCGAGTCTTCCACCCGGTTTAAAATTTCCCGTTCCACCGTTTCTGGCGAGGCGCCCGGATAAGGCACATTGACCACCAAAACTGGTGGTTGTACATCCGGGAACTGGTTCGTTTTCAGATTGGTCAATGCAAAGTAGCCAAACAGCATCAATGCGATTGTCACCACGACCACGACCAAGGGTCGCTTAATACTGAAATCCGATAAAATCATAATTATTTCCCTGTCACGGACTGACTGGCGTCAGTGGCTTTCACGGCCATTTCAGTTTTGGCATCGATGGTCACGCTGATGCCATCTTTTAATGCACCTTGCGGGTGACGCAGGATCTGTTGGCCTACCGTCAAACCGCTCATCACCTGTACGGTGCCAAAACGCGGATCTTTTGCGCCGGTTTCAATTGCATTCTTCACCAGTTTGTTGTCTTTGATCAGCCAGACAAACTGCAGATCACCTTCAGTAACCAGACTGGATGGCGCCAGCATTACACTTTGTTGTTGTTCCACAGAAATGAAGCCTTCGGCGTATAAGCCCGCAACAAAAGAAGCTTGTTCAGCCAATTTGACAAACACTTGCACCTGGCGGGTGAGCTCGTTGGCTTGTGGATTGATCCGCTCAATTTCGCCGTTAAAACGTTGGCCAGGGTAGCCATTGACCCTGAAACTGACCGCCGAACCAACTTTAACAGCACCAACTTGGTCGGCAGCGATATAACCTTCAAATCGCATACTGCCGGGGTTGATCAACACCAACAGTGCTTTGCCGATTTGCGCCGTATCACCGGATGAGACTTTACGTACTGCGACAACACCATCAAATGGCGCGCGGACTTCAGTACGCTCTAATTGTTGGCGGGCTTCAACGGTACGGGCTTTGGCCGAGGCGAGGTCAGACTGTGTCTGGTTAGCTTTGATTTCAGCTGATTCCAGCACCTCTGCGGTGACCAGATTCTGCTGGTTTAATTTCTGCATCCGTTTTAACTGGCGTGTTGCCTGATCTGCAGCAACATGGGCAGAGCGTTCGGCTTCTTGTGCCGACAATAACTTATCTCGAAAAGTGGTTTGATCCAGTTGTACCAGTACTTCACCAGTTTTCACTACATCGCCGTTATCCTTCAGCACTCGGGTTACGATGCCGCCGACTTCAGCGTTGAGTTCAGCTTTGATCACAGGTTGCAAAGTACCAGAAATCATCGGTCCCTGTGATAACTCACTGGTGGCGATGGTCAGAATGTCCTGTGAGACCAGCTGCAGACTTGAGACGGTTTCTTCTGTGGTGTTGGTCTCAGTGGGCTTTGAGCATGCACTTAACGTCAATGTCAGGGCTAGTGCCAATATCGTGAGTTGAGGTAAACCTTTCATAAACCAGCTTCCAGATAAATTAAAAATAATATTCCGAAGCCTAGTCTATAGAAAGCATACGCAAAACCAACAGCTTAAACAGTAACAAGTTATGTCAATCAGGATCCTGCTTGGGCATTGATTTTACAGTACAAGTTTCTGACCGCGTTTTTACGGCAATATCAGTGAAATCGGTAAACACACCATCAACACCTTGCTGATAACGTTGTTGCAATTCATCCTTTAATGTTGCAACCCCTTCTGGCAAAAATTCAGGTTCGGCACGAAATGTATAGGGATGCAGTTGTAACCCATAGCTTTTTAATTGTTGCGCGGTGACCAATGCGAGGTTTTGCGAAAACCATTGTTCTTTCCAAGGGCCAATACCGTCGGCGTATTGACTAAGAAAAGTCAGGCCTGCTGGGGTTATTAAAGCGCCATAGTGAAAACCAGCCTGGCCAAGAAAGTTTTGCTGTTGATGTAACAGTGCCTGCATCGATGCTGGTCGGCTTACCAAATCCCAAGGCTCAGCGAAATTTGATTTAGGATATAAAGCAGTACCGCTGATATCCCCAATCAATTGCACTAGCTTCGCTTTGACCTGATACTTTTTTAGCCCCTCTTGGCGCATCCACCATAAATTGCTGAGCTCAAATGATTGGATATACACCGGGTTGTGTTGCGTTTGCTGCCAAACACTCAGTTGCTGTAATAACTGTTCAGAGATATTACGATTGATCTGGTGGCCGTCCTGCAATCGGCCCTCAGCCAAAAAATACGTAGGATGTTTGGTTTCCAGATATAAGCCAACTTTTCGTCCATGTTGCTGTTCGAAGCGCTGCACCAGTTGCATCACTTCGGCAAGCGTTAAAATACCGTATTGATCGTTGTGTCGCCGACTTGCCGGACGAATCAGTGGTTTTGATTCACGCAACTTGACGTTGCGTAGTTCGGCCAGCGTAAAATCCTCGCTAAACCAGCCTTCTACCATCACACCATCAACCTTTTTGCTCGTTTTGCGATTAGCAAATTGTGGCAACTCAGCGATATTAGTACTTTGGCTGAGCTCATTCTCATGCCGGCTGATTAATACGCCATCTTTCGTTGGCACTAAATCGGCTTCAATAAAATCTGCGCCTTGTAACATCGCTTGCCAATAAGCAATTTCACTGTGCTCCGGATAATCGCCACTGGCGCCGCGATGAGCAATAATCAGCGGCCAAGCCGGGCATGCCGCTTGTGAGCTCAGACTCAAAAGAAGTAAAAATAGGGAAAAACGCATTGATAACACTCCGGATCTACAATGTTCCGAAGTGTAGGTCGCAAAAATGACCGCTGGATGACAACCTGTACTAGTTCAGCGGACGCGCCAGATAGATAGCATTTGAACCATAACTAGTCAGCGCCTGGCTTGCCTGCTCTGACAGTTCATCAACAGCAGTAAATTGTTGCTGCTGCCAAAATGCTGCAGAATTCTGTACGGCAACCAAGGCAGCATAAGACAAACCAAGGGTACCGGCATACGTCAATGCCTGCTGCAGCAACGCGGTCGCCACGCCATTACCACGGGCATCAGGACTGACAGCCATGTCATGTAGATACAGACAATTCGCCTGTTCATACTGGCCGAATTCAGCGCCTAGAACATTAATCTGCCCTAATCGTGATGGATAACTAAACAGGTAGCCCCAGACTTTATCTTGATAACAAGCCAACCAGCAGGATTGTGGATACAACATCAGTCGTTTAGCAACGACTTGCGGGGATTCGTAAAACTCATCTGTATAACAGTGGTCCTGTAACCGGACCACTGCACTCAGATCTGATATTTGCATTAAACGGATGTGAAACATAACTCTTAGGCCTGCGACAGCTGCAACAGGCATCCACTGCGTGAGATTATTCGATAGCTTTTAGCAGCGTCTTGTCCAGACCGTCTGCAGTTAACAGCTTAATCACTGCATGACAATGATCAATGGTGAAGTCACCTTCTTTGATCTGGGCATTTAACGCATCACGGCGTTTTTGTACCACACTGTTCAGCATGCCTGAATCGATACTACCTTTGGTTTTTGCATCCAATTTATCAAGCCATGGATACAATGTACTTTCAGCTGCATACGCATCTTTACGCACTGACGGATGAAAATCCTGACATGCATTCAGATTGAGCAGATAAAAATTCAGGTAACCTGCGACAGTGACTAACTTGTAATCTTGATCTGCAGCCTGGACCGGCAACATGCTGGTCAGAAGTAAGCCCGCTAAACACCATTTTTTCATCAGTAGCATCCCGCTTAAGTTGCGTTATCTAATCAATCTAATCAGAAAAATCTTAATTTGCAATCAAGTGTAGAAAAATCAATAAAGAAGGCATCCGAGATCACGGACACCTTCGGATTATTCCAGCGTACTCGCCGGTACCCGCACCTTGCCTTCCATGATGATGCGCGCACTTCGGCTCATAATCGCTTTGGTGACTTGCCACTGACCATCCACCAGACTGGCTGCAGCACCAACCCGCAAAGTACCACTCGGATGACCAAACCGGACTGCAGTGCGCTCACCACCACCGGCAGCGAGATTCACTAAAGTCCCCGGAATAGCGGCAGCCGTACCAATAGCGACAGCGCAGGTGCCCATCATGGCGTGATGGAGTTTGCCCATCGACAACGCGCGCACTGACAGGTCAATCGCATCAGCCGCAACCGTTTTTCCGCTTGATGACAGGTAAGTCGCGGGACCGCTGACAAAAGCGATTTTTGGCGTGTGCTGACGGGCAACTGCTTCGCTGATATCGCTGATGAGTCCCATTTGGCGCGCGCCATAAGCGCGAATGGTTTCAAACCGGCTTAACGCTTGCACGTCATTGTTGATTGCATCCTGCAGCTCAGTGCCCCGATAACCTAATTCTGCGGCATCGAGGAAAATGGTCGGGATACCGGCATTAATAAAGGTCGCTCGGAAACTGCCAATGCCGGGAACATCCAGTGTATCAACCAGATTGCCGGTCGGAAACATCGCGCCACCGCCCTCGCCCTCGTCGGCGGCCGGATCAAGGAACTCAAGTTCAACTTCGGCGGCCGGAAAAGTCACACCGTCGAGTTCAAAATCGCCATCTTCCTGCACTTGTCCGTTGAGCATCGGCACATGCGCGATAATCGTTTTCTGAATATTGACCTGCCAAATCCGCACTGTCGCCAGGCCGTTTTGCGGCAGCGTGCCTGCATCAATTAAACCCGACTGAATGGCAAAAGAGCCAACTGCCGCAGACAAATTGCCGCAGTTGCCGCTCCAATCAACAAAAGCCTTATCGATCGCCACTTGGCCAAACAAATAATCCACATCATGGCCAGGCTTGCTGGCCGGGCTTAAAATCACTGTTTTGCTGGTACTGGACGTTGCGCCGCCCATGCCATCAATTTGTTTGCCATATGGGTCTGGGCTGCCAATCACGCGCAATAACAACGCATCACGTGCCGGACCAGCAACCTGTGCAGTGGGTGGTAAATCACAAAGACGAAAAAATACGCCTTTGCTGGTGCCGCCGCGCATATAGGTTGCGGGCACTTTTATTTGTGGAGCATAAGACATGACTTCACCCTGATATTTATCAAAAGAAGCCGGCGCAAAGGCCGGCTTATATCAATTACAGATTGCCGCCCAGAAAATCTTTGGCGAACCGCTGCAGCACACCGCCGGCATCATAAATCGATACCTCTTCGGCGGTATCAAGGCGACAGGTAACCGGTACCTGCAGCACCTCGCCGTTTTGGCGGTGGACGACTAACGTCAGAGTGGCGCGGGGTAAGCGCTCACCGATCACGTCAAAACTTTCTGTGCCATCTAAGCCTAAAGTCAGACGGTTGGTTCCTGCTTTAAACTCGAGCGGTAATACGCCCATACCAACCAGGTTAGTGCGGTGGATGCGCTCAAAGCCCTCTGCAACGATGGCTTCAACACCAGCGAGACGCACACCTTTGGCAGCCCAGTCGCGGCTGGAGCCCTGGCCATAATCGGCGCCGGCAATGATAATCAGCGGCTGCTTGCGTGCCATATAGGTCTCAATGGTTTCCCACATCCGCAGCACTTTGCCTTCCGGCTCCAAACGTGCCAGCGAACCCTGTTTCACTTTGCCATCCACCAGCGCCATTTCGTTAATGAGCTTAGGATTGGCAAAAGTCGCGCGCTGCGCCGTCAGATGGTCACCACGGTGCGTGGCGTAGGAGTTAAAATCTTCCTCCGGCAAGCCCATTTTGTGCAGGTATTCACCGGCTGCGCTGTCCATCATGATGGCATTCGACGGCGATAAATGGTCGGTCGTGATGTTGTCGCCGAGCAGCGCCAGTGGCAGCATACCGGTTAAACTACGTTCGCCAGCTAATGCACCTTCCCAATAAGGGGGACGGCGGATGTAGGTACTTTGCGGACGCCAGTCATACAGTGGGCTGATTTTTTCACCGTAATCGACATCAACGGCAAACATCGGCTCATAGACCTTACGGTATTGCTCAGGTTTTACGCTGGCAGCCACTACCGCATCAATCTCTGCATCGGTCGGCCAAATGTCCTTTAAGCGGATTTCACGACCATCGGCTGCTACTCCCAGCACATCTTTTTCGATATCAAATCGAATGGTACCGGCAATCGCATAAGCAACTACTAGTGCCGGAGAGGCCAGAAATGCCTGTTTCGCATAGGGATGGATTCGACCATCGAAGTTCCGGTTACCGGATAACACTGCCGTCGCATACAAATCGCGGTCGATGACTTCCTGCTGGATTTTCGGATCTAAAGCGCCACTCATGCCATTACATGTGGTACAAGCAAAACCGACGATGCCAAAGCCTAACTGTTCCAGATCGGTCAGCAGATTGGATTCTTTTAAATAAAGTTCGACCGCTTTAGAACCTGGCGCCAGCGAGCTTTTTACCCATGGCTTGCGGGTCAGACCAAGCTTATTGGCATTACGCGCCAGAATACCAGCCGCGATGACGTTCCGAGGGTTGCTGGTGTTGGTACAGCTGGTGATCGCCGCAATAATCACGGCGCCATCTGGCATCAGACCGGGCTCGTTTTCCACCACTCCGCTGATACCTTTAGCGGCTAAATCTGCAGTGGCAACCCGGGCATGCGGATTTGACGGCCCAGCGATATTGCGTACTACTGTCGACAAATCAAAGGATAGTACCCGCGGATATTCGGCAGTTTTTAAGCTGTCAGCCCATAAACCGGCTGTTTTAGCGTAGGTTTCAACCAGTTTGACCTGTGCCGCGTCTCGACCAGTCAACGTCAGATAATCCAGTGTTTGCTGGTCGATATAAAACATCGCCGCAGTAGCACCATATTCCGGCGTCATATTCGAAATGGTCGCACGATCACCCAAACTCAAGCTCTCGGCACCTTCGCCAAAGAATTCCAGGTAGCTGGAAACCACTTTTTGTTTGCGCAAAAACTCAGTCAGTGCCAAGACGATGTCAGTCGCCTGAATGCCCGGCTGTGCTTTGCCGGTCAATTCTACCCCGATGATATCGGGTAAACGCATCCATGAAGCCCGGCCCAGCATCACGCTCTCGGCCTCTAAACCACCAACACCAATGGCAATCACGCCCAGCGCATCGACGTGTGGCGTGTGGCTGTCAGTACCGACCAGCGTATCTGGATAAGCCACTCCATCTTTGGCATGAATGACCGGTGACATCCGCTCCAGGTTAATCTGGTGCATGATGCCGTTACCCGGCGGGATCACATCGACGTTTTTAAAGGCTTTTTTCGTCCAGTTGATAAAATGAAAGCGGTCGTCATTGCGCCGATCTTCAATCGCGCGGTTTTTCTCAAAAGCGTCCTTTTCAAAACCGCCGTGTTCGACGGCTAAAGAGTGGTCGACGATCAGCTGTGTTGGGACCACTGGGTTCACTTTAGACGGGTCACCGCCTTGGGCAGCAATCGCATCACGCAAGCCTGCCAAGTCGACCAGTGCGGTTTGACCAAGGATGTCGTGGCAAACAACGCGCGCCGGAAACCAAGGGAAATCTAGCTCTTGCTTGCGCTCAATTAACTGAAGTAAGTAGGCGCTTAACTGCGCCGGATCAGCGCGGCGAACAAGGTTTTCAGCGTGCACGCGTGAGGTATAAGGCAGAGTTGCCCAAGCGCCGGGCTGCAAAGCATCAACAGCAGCGGCGGCATCAAAATAGTCCAGCCCGGTTGCGGCCAGCGGTTTACGAAATAAAGTATTCATTGCCATCTCTTTGAAAATAAATGCCCAGCGTCACGCTGTGATAACCGGAGACTGCAGTGCAGCTCCGGCTGGATTTATCAGCCACGGTTGGCGATTGGCTGCACTTCACGCGGTTCTACCCCGACATAATCAGCACTTGGCCGGATAATGCGGTTGTCGGCACGTTGTTCCATCACATGTGCTGCCCAGCCGGTCAGGCGTGAACAGACGAAAATCGGAGTGAACAACTTGGTCGCAATGCCCATGTAGTTATAGGCAGAGGCATGGAAGAAGTCGGCGTTACAGAACAGTTTCTTTTCGCGCCACATCACGGCTTCACAACGCACTGACACGTCGTACAAGCGGCTGTCGCCGTTCGCTTTGGCCAGTTGCTCGGACCAGGCTTTGATCACCGCGTTACGTGGGTCGGATTCGGAGTAAATGGCATGGCCAAAGCCCATGATTTTGTCTTTACGCGCCAGCATGCCTAACAGCGTCTCTTCGGCATGTTCCGGGTTTTGCATATGTTCAATCAGTTCCATCGCAGCTTCGTTGGCGCCACCATGCAATGGACCGCGTAAAGAACCGATAGCACCGGTGATGCAAGAGTGCATGTCAGATAAGGTTGAAGCACAGACCCTTGCAGTAAAAGTTGAGGCATTAAATTCGTGTTCTGCATACAGGATGAGCGAGGCGTGCATCACGGTAACGTGCAATGGCTCTGGTTTTTTGTCGTGCAAGGTCCAGAGGAACTGTTCAGCAATAGAATCTGCCGGCGTTTCAACGTCAATGCGCTTGCCGTGGTGGCTGTAGTTGTACCAGTAGTTAATCAGACCAGGGAAAACCGCTAACATGCGGTCAGTAACGTCTTGTTGCTCGGCAAAACTCTGTTCAGTTTCGAGGTTACCCAGCATTGAACAACCGGTGCGCATCACATCCATTGGGTGTGCGCTGGCTGGAATGCGTTCCAGCACTTCTTTTAATGCCTGTGGCAGGCTGCGTAATGCTTTTAGTTTAGCTTTGTACGCCGCAAGCTCGGCCACAGTTGGTAATTCACCTTTTAAGATCAGGTGGGCTACTTCTTCAAATTCACATTTGGCGGCTAAATCTTTGACGTCATAACCACGGTAGGTCAATCCTGAGCCGGTTTTACCCACTGTAGATAATGCGGTTTTACCAGCGATTTGGCCGCGCAGGCCTGCACCGGTTAATTGTTTAGATGTCGACATAAGCTGTTCTCCAGGTACAGAGTTAATTCGGGTTATTTGTTTTTGCCTTGGGCAAATAATGAATCCAGTTTTTCTTCGTAACTGTGATAATTCAGGAAATCGTAGAGCTCCATCCGCGTTTGCATGCTATCCACAACCGCTTTCTGGTCACCATTGGCCAGAATGGACTGGTAGACATTCAGCGCGGCTTTGTTCATCGCGCGAAAGGCGGATAACGGATACAGCACCATTTTCACGCCAACGCCGGCCAGCTCTGCAGTGTTAAACAGCGGGGTTTGACCGAATTCCGTGATGTTCGCCAGAACCGGCACTGACAGCGCATTGGTAAATGCCTGATACTGCTCAAGCGTGTAAACAGCTTCGGCGAAAATAGCATCGGCGCCAGCTTCGACACAGGCTTGCGCCCGCTCAATGGCCGCGTCTAAGCCTTGTTGTTGCAGCGCATCAGTGCGTGCCATGATAAAAAAGTTAGCATCGGTACGGGCATCAACAGCAGCTTTGACGCGGTCGACCATCTCTTCTTGCGACACAATTTCTTTATTCGGTCTGTGGCCACAACGTTTTTGCATCACCTGATCTTCGATATGAAAACCAGCGGCGCCAGCACGGGTCATCTCGCGCACAGTCCGGGCGATATTAAATGCTCCACCCCAGCCTGTATCTGCATCGACCAGCAACGGCAGGTTTGTAGCGCCGGTAATACGGCGAATGTCTTCACAAACATCGTTCAGCGATGTCATACCTAAATCTGGTAAACCAAAGGACGCATTCGCAACACCTGCACCTGACAAATACAACGCTTTGTGTCCAACCCGCTCCGCCATCATGGCGGTGTAGGCATTAATAGTACCGACTAACTGCAATGGTTGATTTGCTTGTATAGCCTGACGAAATTTTAAGCCTGCGCTTTGCGTCATGTTCAGTTCCCCTGTTGTAAATGAAGTTCGATGTTGCGACGGGACGCACTGATGTGCCGGCGCATTAAAAGTTCAGCAAGTTCACCGTCCCGATTGGCGATTGCATTGAGAATAGCTTTATGTTCATCAAAAGCCCGCGACACTCGCGGCCCCGCCATCCCCATTTGTACCCGGTACATCCGTACCAAGTAGTAAAGTTCGTCACATAAGATATTGATTAAATATGGGTTTTTACTGGCCTGGATGATGCGGTAATGAAAATCAACATCACCGGCTTCCTGATAATAACTCTCGCCTTCTCGGACACGCTGCGTCGACAAATGTTGATCCAATAAACTTTGCATCTGAGCGATTTCATCGTCCGACATTTGTTCAGCCGCCAATCGACATGCCATGCCCTCAAGATTCTCACGGATTTGATACAACGAAATTAAGCCTTGTGGGGTCAGCTTGACCACGCGGGCGCCGGCATTGGGCACCCGCTCAATCAGATGGCATCGTTCCAAGCGTGCCAGCGCTTCGCGCAGAGGCGCCCGGCTTAGATCAAATTGCCGGGCCAGTTCTGGTTCTGAAATTTTACTGCCTGCCGGGATCTCGCCTGCAACGATGGCTCGCTGGATCTCGAGCAGGACCCGGTCGGCTGCGGTGATAGGATCTTTTTGCACAGAAACCTGCAATATGTCGACATAAATATCTTATATGGCATTTTTAAGCGCATTAAAGGCGATGTCAAGTTGGATATTGGTATTATTGTCGACAATCCATCAATTATCGCTTCATTGATTACATTGGGTGGTCGTTGTTCTGATGTAACAAATTTCTTCCATTTCTGCTGAACAGCCGCCAGATATATATTTTTATAGACTATTTGGTGATTAGGAATATTTTTGTAGAAACGAAATGAGCTGAGGGTTTTATGTGGCAGAGATCGGTAATCGGCTCGCAAAGCCTTATATAACGCTTTGCTTATTGAATAAAGCTGGGGATATCTTTTGGATAAGCTGGGTGTAACATGCGGACAATAAACAATTTGTTTACTAATTCAACGTATTAATCCGATCGACCGTTTGCGCAAAAAAAATGCAGTTGGCTACACTGGATCCATCTGTTGGATGCAGCTTGACGCATCTTCCCCTCTAGCGCACGGCTCAATCTTGAGCCATTCCCCTAAGCCCGGAACAATGCGGATTGGTTCTGGGCTTCTTTTCTTTTGTCGACAGTAAACGCTGATGCAGTAGGCTCATATCGTGGACCTGGCTCAAAAAGTTCAGACTTTTGCCAGTGGAAAAAGCCGGCAAAAATTTTGACTGGTCTTGGCGCCTAAAGCAGGCAAGTCGATACCTTTGAGCTCAGCAATCGCTTTAGCCACCGCCGCGACATAAGCCGGCTGGTTAGTTTTACCACGGTAAGGGACAGGCGCTAAATAAGGTGAATCAGTTTCGATCAATAACCGGTCCAGCGGCACCTGCTTTACGACGTCACGCAGCGAGTCGGCATTTCGAAACGTCATTATGCCGGAAAACGAAATATAAAAACCAAGGTCCAACGCCGCTTTTGCAGTGTCCCAGTCCTCGGTAAAACAATGCAACACACCACCACAATCCTGCGCCTGTTCGCCCCGAAGTAAGGCCAGGGTGTCAACGCGGGCATCACGGGTGTGCACAATCAACGGTTTATTCAGCTGGCGGGAAACTGCGATATGCTCGGCAAAAGCGGCTTGTTGGGTGGTTTTGTTGTCAGGACTATAAAAGTAATCGAGGCCGGTTTCACCGACCGCCACCACCTGCTCCGACTGACACAGCTTCAACAATTGGTCGGCACTGAATTCCTGTTGTTGATGTAACGGATGCTCACCGCAAGACACTGAAATTTGAGGATATGCGTTGACGAGCGCAGCCATCGCCGGAAACTCCTGCAGGCTGACACTGACGCACAACATGTGATCAACCTGTGCTTGCGCTGCAGCAGTCAGCACCGCAGGTAAATCCATGCCCAGTTTATCCAGTTCCAGACGGTCAAGGTGGCAATGCGAATCAATAAACAAAAGAAGCTCCGGCAAAAGGTGACACAGACAAAAACGCCGGCAGTGTACCTGATGCGGCTTAAGTGTTGAAGCTGTTAGAACGAAACCTTCAAAGTGTGAATGTCAGCTCAGCCGACTCCTGTGTGCCGCTGAGTAATTTTTCAATTTTGTCGCGCAGATTCATTTTGTCGTCAATAAATGCCACGCCAATGCCAGCCGGGCTGGTATTTTGCGCGCCCTGAGGAGTAAGCCAGGCAACTTTGCCGGAAACAGGGATCGATTCCAGCGCATCTGGCAAAGTGACCTGTAAGGCCAGCGACTGGCCCATTTTGTAGTGCCGGCTGGTGCGTACAAATAATCCACCTTGCTTAAAAAACGGCATGTAGGAGCGGTAAAGCTCTTTCAGATCTGCAAAATCTAACGTGAGTTCTTCCATGCGGTCCTCAGCGGAGCAGTTGATGTAAGTCCAACAACAAAGTTGTCAGCGCCAATGATTTATTCTGCCCCAAAATCCGTTGTTCGTCACGACACCAACGGGCGACGCGTGAAAATAGCTGCGGCGGTGGTAATTGCTGTTGCTGTAAAGTCCAGTGTCGCACCGTGTAATACAACAACGCAGCCAGTTCCGGTTGTGATTCCAGCTGCTTTTGCAGCGCCGCTAATCCCACGCCACTTTGTAAATAAGCCTGTAATGCTTTTAATTGCGCTGCCAGTGTCAATGCTTCGCCGCTGTGTTGTAACGTGAGGGCTTTTAGTGGCGCGCCGCCGCAAAGTTCGAGCAAAAAATCAGGCACCGGATCAGGGCTTTGTTGCGCCAGCCATTGCCGGCTGTCATCACCATATTGCGCCGGTATGTCCCAGCGCTGACAGCGCGATAATATTGTCGGCATCAATTGCTCAGCAAAAGCCGTGTACAGGATTAGAAAACTACGTTGACCTGGTTCTTCCAGCGTTTTTAACAAAGCGTTGGCGGCAGACTCAGTCATTTTTTCTGCCTGTGGCACCACCACAACACGAGCGCCTCCCTGCTGTGGAGAGCTTTGCATCAGCAAACTGATATCGCGGATCTGATCGACCGATATGCTACTAGTCACCTCAAGCAACAATAAGTCTGGATGATGCCCGGCCTTACCGAGCAAACAGCTTTTACAATGTCCGCAAGCACCATCAGGTAATGGATCCAGACAGAGCAGCAAATGCGCCAGCTGCTTCGCCAAGATATGTTTGCCAATCCCGGCAGGACCGGTCAACAAAATGGCATGATGTAATTGTTCCCGGCACGCCAGTTCAAACAGACGCCGCTCGGTATGTTGCAGCCATGGCAATGAAGTGGTCACGCGAAATGTCGCTCCAGTGCGCCTGCTAATAGCTGTTGTACAGTTGCCAGAGGCTGGGATGCGTCAATCACGACAATATGTGGCTCGACCGCTGCTACCGCCAGGTATTTCGCCCGCGCCCGCTGAAAAAAAGCCAGTTGTTCCTGTTCAATCCGATCTAGCGCGCCACGGGCACGAGCGCGCTCTAATCCTAGTGCCGGATCAATGTCCAAGTACAAAGTCAGATCAGGCCGCAGATCACCCAGCACTAGATGACGAATCGGGTCCAGCACTTCATCCGGAATTTGACGACCGCCGCCCTGATAAGCGCGGGATGATAAATCGTGCCGATCTGCCAATACCCAATCACCGCGCTGCAAAGCCGGGTTAATCACATTGTGCAGTAATTGCGCGCGCGCTGCGTACATCAACAACAGCTCCGTCACTGGCGACACTTGTTCCTGCTGCACTGATTTCACCAGCGTACGAATTTGCTCAGCCAGTGGTGTTCCCCCTGGCTCTCGCGTTTGAACCACATGATGGCCCTGACGGTTTAACCACTGATATACCGTGTTGATCGCCGTGGTTTTGCCCGCGCCTTCGAGGCCTTCAATGACTACAAAACGGCCTTTGTTCATGATTTTTTCCCAAAAATATACTGTTGCACGGCCCGATTATGTTCACTCAGACTAGAAGAAAACTGATGAGTCCCATCGCCCCTGGCGACAAAATACAGTTTATCTGAAGCAGCTGGTTGTGCCGCAGCCTGCAATGACCCCCAACTCACCAAAGCTATAGGCCCGGGCGGTAATCCAGCATAAACATAAGTATTATAGGGGTGCGGGTCTTTTAAATGTTCACGTTTAATATCGCCCTGATAGCGTTCGCCCAAGCCATAGATCACTGTTGGGTCCGTTTGCAGCCGCATCTTGATCTGCAACCGGTTAACAAACACCGACGAAATTAATGGCTTTTCAGGTAGGTGGCCGGTTTCTTTTTCGATGATCGACGCCAAGGTCAGCAATTCATAGCGATTTTGCAACGGCAACCCACTTTGTTTATCCCGCCAGGCCGCATCAAGCTTTTCCAGCAACGCCTTGTTAGCTCTTTTCAGCAGCAGCGATAACTTTGTGTTCGCGGTATAAAAATAAGTTTCCGGAAATACCAACGCTTCGGCGGATACCGGCTGCGGTCCCCAATCGGCCGGCCAGGATAACAATGCCCGAACTGAGGTTAGGCCCGCCACATCGACCTCGAGATAAGGCAATGCACTAAAAGCCTGTAGATTTTGCGCCAAAGTCCAGCCTTCGCGCAGCGTCAGACTAAATTGCGCCACTTTGCCACTGCGAGCCAGCTGTAAAAACTGTTGCAACGACATCGGTTGCACAGCGTAAACTCCAGCCTTTAGCTGGCGAAGCTGTGGCTGTAACAGCGATTGCAGTTTCAGCAGCTGACAGTCAAGAACCGTCATTTGTTGCGCTTGTTGCCATTGCCGGCACAACGCCGATAAATTACTGCCCGCTTTAACTTCATAATAGGCCGCAGGAAATTGCAGCGGAGTTAGCAGCACTTGCTGCAATTCGTTGCGAAGTCCGAAAGCCGCGACGGCCATAAGCGCCAGACTTTGCAGCAAAAACTTTTTCATTCAGCGATCCTGTAGTAATACATCAACTTGTTGTTGTAGTTGTAAGGCGGGTTCCACATCGAGCGGACGGCCGGCAACTGAAAGCACTGGCACTATACCTGTCAGGGCGTTACATAAAGCCATCGCCGTCACCTGTGCTATGTCTGCCAAAGGCAGCAGCGTTGTGTTGACTAATCCTGTATCCAGCAATAACTGGCGCATCACACCAGCGACACCGGCTTGTTGCAACTCAGGTGTCCACCATTGTCCGTCTCGCCACAGCAACAAATTAGCGGCTGTCGCTTCAATTAAAAAATCCTGTTGGTCACAGACCAGTAAGTCGTCAAACCCGCTTTGTTCAGCTTCGCGTTTCAGTAACACTGTCTCGAGGCGACTGCAATGTTTGATGCCGGCGAGCAACGGCTGCTGCGCGAGGCGCATCTGCGCCAGACCCAACCGAACACCGCGTTCGCGGACCTGTTGATAGTCTGGTAGTGGCGCAGTCCAGCAATACAACTGCGGTGATAAGATGCCAAGCGTGCCATAACCCCGTGCGCCCTCGCCTCTGCTAATCAGAACTTTCAGTACCTGCTCCTGTGCGCTGATGGTCGCCAGCACTTGCTGCAACACAGCGGCGTCATTCATCGCAGCAAACCCAAGCCGTTGCATCGAATGGCAAAGACGCTGCCAGTGCAGCGACCAGAGTTGCGGTCGTCCGGCGCGAATACGGACCGTGGAGAATATTGCATCGCCATACTGAAAACTGCGGTCGGATGATTGGATCTGCATCGGGTCTGAATTTAAAGCATTAATAGCGGGAGTATGCCTGAAAAATTCTTACGGATAAATCGCAGGCTGTTGAAGAATCAATTAAAACAAAAGGCTGCCAGGCAGCCTTTTGTGATTTAATTGCGATAGAAAACGTCAGATCTTCCTGAACAGGATCGAGCCGTTCGTGCCACCAAAGCCAAATGAATTGCACAGCGCATATTCCATTTTTGCTTGACGGGCTTGATGCGGTACATAGTCCAGATCGCAGCCTTCATCCGGGTTGTCGAGATTAATCGTTGGTGTCACCACCTGATCCTGCAATGACAACACTGTGATAATAGACTCAACTGAGCCTGCTGCACCTAGCAGGTGGCCAAGCATAGACTTGCTCGAACTGACCATCAGGCCTTCTGGCTTAGCACCGAACACGGATTTGATCGCCATCGTTTCTGCGATATCACCGGCTGGCGTAGAAGTACCATGCGCATTTATATATTGCACCTGCGAAGGGTCTACCCCTGCATCGCGCAATGCATTCACCATGGAAGACGCGGCACCGCGACCATTTTCTGGTGGTGAAGTCATATGATATGCATCACCACTCATACCAAAACCAACTAATTCAGCGTATATCTTCGCGCCGCGGGCTTTAGCATGTTCATATTCTTCCAGCATCACCACACCAGCCCCATCACCGAGCACAAAACCATCGCGGTCTTTATCCCAAGGACGGCTAGCTTGTTGTGGCGCATCGTTGCGGGTTGATAATGCACGTGCCGCGCCAAAACCGCCCATACCAAGTGTGGTTGAGGCTTTTTCAGCACCGCCTGCTAACATCGCGTCGGCATCACCATACGCAATCATCCGGGCGGCATGGCCAATATTGTGCACGCCCGTGGTACAGGCAGTCACAATACTGATATTTGGTCCCTGCAATCCCAGCATGATCGACAGATGACCGGAGATCATATTGATGATGGTCGAAGGCACAAAAAACGGTGACAACTTGCGTGGACCGCTGGCCAACAGTTTCTCGTGATTTTCTTCAATCAGACCAAGACCACCAATACCAGAGCCGATGGCAGCGCCAATCCGGCCGGCATTCTGTTCAGTGATCTCAATGCCGGAGTCGCGGAAGGCCTGAATGCCTGCGGCCACGCCGTACTGAATAAACAAATCCATTTTCCGTGCTTCTTTCGCCGGGAAAAAGTCTTCGACTGCAAAGTTTTTAATTAAACCGGCGAATTTGGTGCTGTACGCTTCAGTGTCAAAATGCGTGATAAAATCAACACCGCTTTTGCCTTGTTGTAACGCTTGCCAGCTCGATGCCACATCATTGCCCAGCGGCGTCAGCATCCCCATTCCAGTAACAACGACCCGACGTTTAGTCACGTTATCCTCCACAACAACCCTCGGTTGTTTGCAATCCCACGGTTTTTCACCGCCACAAATAAAAACGGGTAGCCTGCGCTACCCGTCTGCATCGCGCCAGGCGATGACCTCACGCCTTATTCAGCGTGGGCTTTGATGTAATCGATAGCAGATTGCACTGTCGTGATTTTTTCTGCTTCTTCATCAGGAATTTCGGTATCGAATTCTTCTTCCAGCGCCATGACCAGTTCAACTGTGTCTAATGAATCAGCGCCCAGATCGTCAACGAAAGAAGCTTCGTGTTTTACGTCTTCTTCTTTAACGCCTAACTGTTCGATGATAATTTTCTTAACGCGTTCTTCGATGTTGCTCATCTTTTCTTCCTTTTTCTCATATAAATCGCAACAGTTCGTGCAATTTTGTGTGGCGGCTAGTTTAGTGGTTCAGTCAGATCGATGCAAGTCATGCGTTTGGCATTTCCTGCTGGTCAAACCTGATATTTAAACCATGTACATGCCGCCGTTAACGTGAATCGTTTCACCGGTAATATACGCGGCCTGGTTCGAAGCCAGGAACGCGACAGTGGCCGCAATTTCTTCAGGTTGTCCCAGACGATTCGCCGGTACCTGACCAAAGATCGCTTGTTTTTGCTCTTCCGTCAGCTCCTTAGTCATATCGGTGTCGATAAAACCAGGCGCAACAGCGTTGACAGTTATACCACGAGACGCCACTTCTTTCGCAAGAGATTTTGTAAAACCAAGCACACCGGCTTTTGCAGCAGCGTAGTTCGTTTGCCCTGCATTGCCCATAGAACCCACAACAGATCCGATGGTGATAATACGGCCAAAACGTTTTTTCATCATGGTACGCATCACAGCTTTACTCATGCGAAATACTGATGTCAGATTGGTTTGCATGATATCGAACCATTCTTCATCTTTCATCCGCATTAACAGATTATCGCGGGTGATACCGGCATTATTGACGAGAATATCGATATCGCCAAACTGAGCTTTGATCGTTTCGAGGCATTGTTCAATCGATTCAGGACTCGCGACATCAAGCACCAGTCCCTGTCCAGTGCCAAGATAATCGCTGATGGCCTGCGCACCTTTTTCGCTGGTGGCGGTGCCTATCACTTTTGCGCCCAAGGCCGCCAGTTGTTCAGCAATTGCGCGGCCGATGCCACGGCTGGCACCCGTCACTAATGCAACTTTGCCGTCCAGAGAGATAAAAGCAGTCATAAAATTCCTTATTCTTTGGCTGCAAGCGCAGCCTGAAACGAAGCAACGTCATGGACCGACGTCGTCAGCAACTCTTTGTTAATGCGCTTAATTAAGCCGCTTAATACTTTACCTGCACCCAATTCGATGACCTCAGTAACACCCTGAGTCACCAGAAACTCGATGGTTTCAGTCCAGCGTACCGGACTGAACAGCTGCCGGATTAGTGCATCCTGAATGGACGTGGCCTCAGTGGCAACCGCAACGTCGACATTGTTCACGACGGAAATGACAGGGGTATTAAAATGCAGAGACTGCAGGTCTGTCGATAACTGCTCTGCAGCCGGACGCATTAAAGCACAGTGGCTGGGAACGCTGACCGGCAAAGGCAAGGCCCGTTTGGCACCAGCGGCTTTACATAACTCATTGGCACGCTCAACAGCAGCTTTGTGGCCCGCGATGACGACCTGACCAGGCGAGTTGTAATTCACCGGAGAGACGACTTCGCCTTGCGCTGCGTCTGCACAGGCTTTTGCAATCAGCGCATCATCCAGACCGATAATCGCTGACATAGCACCAGTGCCAGCAGGAACCGCTGTTTGCATATACTGACCACGTTTTTCGACGAGTTTCACCGCATCCGCCAGGCTCATCACACCGGCGCATACTAACGCTGAATATTCGCCCAGCGAATGACCTGCAAGGAATGCCGGCTTGGTGCCGTTTTGTTGTTGCCATAAGCGCCAGACTGCCACAGAAGCTGTCAGCAACGCTGGTTGGGTCCGATGTGTTTCATTCAAATCAGCTTCTGGACCATTCGCCACTAAAGCCCATAAGTCATAATTAAGCGCTGCTGATGCTTCAGCAAAAGTCTCACGGACAATGGCATATTCAGCATACAGATCTGCCAGCATACCGACAGACTGTGAACCTTGTCCCGGAAACACTAATGCAATTTTTTTAGTCATTGTTGTTCTCTGAAAATTCTATCGTTAATCAATAACGAACCAGTGCTGACGCCCAGGCAAAACCGCCGCCAAAGGCTTCCAGTAATAAGGTTTGACCTCGTTTAATCCGGCCATCACGTACCGCTTCGTCTAACGCGGTCGGTACCGTTGCTGCCGAAGTATTGCCATAACGGTCCAGGTTGATCACCACTTGGTCCATCGACATATCCAGCTTACGCGCGACTGCAGAAATAATGCGAAGATTAGCCTGGTGCGGCACCAGCCAGTCAATCTGCGATTTCTCCAGATTGTTTGCCGCGAGGGTTTGTTCAACCACTTCAGATAATTTAGTAACAGCGACTTTAAAGACGTCGTTGCCTTTCATAGCGCCCCAGCTGTCGTGCACGGACGATTCGATGCCACGACGCGGATTGTCGACATAAAGCAATTCGGAATACTTACCGTCGGCATGAATATGAGTCGACAAAATACCTGGCTGTTCAGAAGCTTCCAGCACGACAGCACCGGCGGCATCGCCGAACAAAATGACCATAGAACGGTCTTCCGGACTAACTAACTGCGACAGGCAATCGGCACCAATGACTAACACCCGTTTCGCCATACCACCTTTGATGTATTGGTCGGCGATACTCAGCGCATAACAAAAACCGGCACAGGCTGCAGCGATGTCAAAAGCTGGGATCCCAGGAATTTCGAGCTCGCGCTGAACCTCGCAGGCGGCACTTGGCAGTGCGCGTGAAGCACTGGTCGTTGCCAGAATAATCATATCAAGGGAGTTTTTATCAATGCCGGCAGCTTCGATAGCTTTTAATGCGGCTTGTGTGCTCATGGTGGCGACAGTTTCATCTTCACCAATGATTCGACGTTCACGAATACCGGTGCGTTCGATGATCCATTCGTCGGTGGTTTCCACCATATCTTCCAGATCCGCATTGGTGCGGACTTGCGCCGGAAAATAACTTCCGGTGCCTATAATGCGAGAATACATGCAGACCTACGCTTTATCGATTAATACGTGTTCCAACCGGTCTTTTATTTTTGCGGGCACCTGGCGTTCAACCTCGCGCACCGCCTGCCGGATGGCACTGAGAAATGCTTCTTTTGTCGCATTTCCATGACTTTTCACTACAATTCCGCGCAATCCTATCAGACTTGCACCGTTATAGTGGTCGGGGTTCACGCCGGTGCCGATACTTTTTAGTAACGGTTTAATCATCCAGCCGAATAAATGGGCAGACATGCTGTTTTTCAGCGCCTGTTCGAAGCGTTTAATGATGAGTTTCGCCACACCTTCACAGGTTTTCAGTGCAACATTGCCGACAAAACCATCACAGACGATCACATCTGCTTTGCCGGAAAAAATGTCGTTGCCTTCGATATAACCGATGTAGTTGATGTCAGAACACTCTGACAACAATAAGGAGGTGCGTTTAATCTGGTCCGAGCCTTTGATTTCCTCTTCGCCCATGTTGAGCAAAGCGACTTTCGGCTGATGTATTGATTCGACCTCTTCAGCCATCACTGCACCCATCACCGCAAATTGAAACAGCGTGTCAGAATCACAGTTGACCGTTGCACCGAGATCCAGCATAAAAACCGGGGTGCCGACCGTTGTTGGCAAGGCACTAATCAGCGCCGGTCTTTCTATGCCATTGAGCATCTTCAGCACGTAATGCGCCATTGCAATCAAAGCACCTGTATTGCCGGCACTGACACAGGCCTGAACTTTCTGTTGATCGACTAAATCGAGTGCCACCCGCATCGAAGAATCACGTTTTGTACGCAAAGCTACAGACGGCTTGTCAGTCATCAGAACTTGCTGTGACGCATGCTGAATTTGCAGTTGAGGATGTGAAGAAATTCCTGAATCGGTCAAAGCCTGCTGGATAGCAACTGTGTCGCCGACAAGGATAAGGTCAAGTTGGGGGTTTTCGCTGACAGCGGTTATCGCCGCAGGAATAGTAGATAGGGGGCCGTGATCGCCCCCCATCATATCTAACGCAATTTTAAGTCTGGATGGTTGCACTTGGTGCACCGGGACTTATTTTACTTTGCGGCCTTTGTAAAAACCGTCAGCAGTAATGTGGTGACGACGATGCGTTTCACCAGTTGTTGCGTCTACTGACAGCGTTGGGCCAGTCAGCGCGTCGTGTGAACGACGCATGTCGCGGCGGGCGCGAGATTTTTTGTTCTGTTGTACAGCCATGGTCTTTCTCCTAAAAAATCACTTTTTCTTCAATTCTTGCAGAATTGCAAATGGGTTCGGTTTCTCTGGTTCTGGCTCTATCTCACCCCAGCTCATCTGCACCTTATTCGGGTCACATTGACCTTCATCGTGCATCGGAAACAGTGGCAAAGCCAGAATTAATTCGTCCTCAACCAATTGCCGCAGGTTCACTTCGCCGTGTTCGTCTGTTTCGATCACGTCGTAGCGTTGTGGAATCTCTTCTTGAGCCGAATCATCCCCTTTCACCGGGGTATATGCAAAACTACTGTTTATGTTCAGCGTCATCTCATCGCCGCAACGTTCGCATCTGACCTGAACCGTACATTGGGCTTCGCCCTCTATATAGACCAGACCTTGTTCATCGTTACCGCAGTGAACAATCACCGCTACATCACCATCTGTATTAGACAACTGTTCTGACAACCGGGTCAGATTTTGCAGCTGCAGGATCCCGTCGAAGCTACTGCGCTTTTGGGCAGTGCGGTACGGATCGATGGTGACAGGTATTTTTACTTTTTGCATAAGGCGCGCATCATATAGATTGATCCTATTGCTGTCAAAGGGTTGATCAGACTTTTGTTAACTTTTCTGACGCTAAATTTCGTGAAAAATATTATAGTGCTGGCCTTATTATAAAACGACATCAAATGCATAAAGGTAGCCCATGGCCAAATCATTATGGTTAGCATCTACGTCAGTGTACCGTCAGGCACTGTTACAAAAACTGACGACGAACTTTCAATGTGCAAAACCTGAAGTCGATGAAACTGCGCTAAGCACAGAAACCCCGGAACAGCTGGTACTCAGGCTCTCAGCAGCAAAGGCGCAAGCTGTAGCAAATCGCTTGCAAAACGATGGGTGCCCTGCATTGGTTATAGGGTCCGACCAGGTTGCTGTATTCAACGGTCAGATCCTGGGTAAGCCCCATACCGAAGAACGCGCTTTTGCCCAGTTACGTAGTTTTAGCGGCCAGTCTGTATTGTTTTTAACCGGTCTATCGGTCGTAGATAACGAATCAGGCCGGACAGATACAATCTTGGATCGCTTTATTGTAGAGTTTCGTCATTTATCAGACGACGAAATCAACTGCTATATAAGACGCGAACAACCGCTGAATTGTGCCGGCAGTTTTAAATCTGAAGGACTTGGCATTACATTATTCGAAAAAATGACCGGCGATGACCCCAATAGTTTGATCGGATTGCCGCTGATCCGCCTGCATCAGATGCTGAAAAATTTTGGTGTTGATTTGTTGTTGCAAGGACAATAAGAGCTAGTGACCTTGCAGCATTAAGGAAAAATGTCTAATAACGCCGTCAAATTGTCGACCACTGCAAGCGGGTTGAACGGAGCAAATTCGGCGTGACCATGCACGCCGTGAGTCACGCCAATACGTGGCATCTCGATACTATGCGCCATCATCAGGTCATAACGGGAATCACCAATCATCACCGCCTGCGCCGCAACAAGCTGCAGTTCGCTGAGAATATGCTGCAGCATTTGCGGATGCGGTTTACTTTGCGCTTCATCGGAACAGCGGCTGGTAATAAAATGATGCCCGGTCTTCGTTTCTGCAAACATCCTGTCTAAACCACGTCTAGCTTTGCCAGTCGCGACTGCCAGTTGATAGCCACGCTGACGTAAGGTACTGAACACCAGCTCGGCCCCTTCAAATAAAGGCGTGGGGGTTTTGTCGACGTTACTGTATACATCTTTATAGTGTTCAGACAGCAGCTCCCGTTCAGCCACGGTACTATCAGGAAACAACGTCTTAAACGCGGGTTCCAGTGATAAACCAATGATTTGCTTTGCGGCGTGCTCAGTAGGCACAGGTAAGGTCAGACGCTCGGCTGCAATTCGTACAGAATTGACAATTTTGCCTACTGAATCCATTACCGTGCCATCCCAGTCAAAGATCACGACTTTTACATCTAACATAACCACACCTGTTACTGCTGCGTTGTTATTTTTTGACCAGCTTGGTCAGAATTTGCGCCAGAGCTTTGTCTAGTGGCGCTTCAAAGGTCATCCGTTCTGCCGACACCGGATGCTGAAAACTAATCAGCTTCGCGTGTAAAAACAACCGGTTCAGCCCTAGTGCATTCATCTGTCCGGTGAACTCGTTGTCGCCATATTTGTCGTCACAAGCTATCGGATGGCCATTACACGCTGTGTGAACGCGGATTTGGTGGGTACGGCCGGTGACCGGAAATGCTTCAAGCAGCGTACCTTCAGCAAAGCGTTGCAGCACTTTAAAGCGCGTTTCAGATGGTTTGCCGTCCCGCTCATCAACCCGGACTATCCGCTCGCCGCTTTGCAAAGTGTTCTTTTTCAGTGGTTCAGTGACTTTCTTGATTTTGCCATCCCACTGCCCTGCGACTAATGCCCAATATTTCTTCTCGACCACTTTTAACCGCAACTGCTCATGGAGCGCAGTGAGGATGGAACGTTTTTTCGCAATCAACAGACAACCCGAGGTATCCCGATCCAGGCGATGCACCAGTTCCAGAAACTTAGCCTGCGGACGTAATGCCCGTAGCGCTTCAATTGCGCCAAATTGCAAACCACTACCACCATGTACTGCCATGCCGGTCGGTTTGTTTAGCACAATTAACTCATTGTCTTCATATAGGATATGACTTTCCAGAGTTTTGACTGCAGTTAGTTTGACTGATACTGGGTCAGATTCAGCCGCTACCGTCATCGGCGGTACCCGGACCTGGTCACCTGCCTGTAACTTATACTCTGGTTTGATCCGGCCTTTGTTGACCCTCACTTCGCCTTTGCGCACGACCCGGTAGATCACACTTTTAGGCACGCCTTTAAGGCGGGCCAACAGAAAATTGTCGATACGTTGACCGGCGAATTCTGCATCTACATCAATAAATTGCACTGGGGTTTTTCTTTCATCAGTCATGCGTTTTTGCTGCTACATTTAGGTTGCTAATGGACTTTAATTAATGGGATAATCGACCCGCTAATTGAGCCAAAATGGCCATTAGGGCGCTCAGAAAGACGTAAGAGAAGCTGTGAGGCACCGGTCGGGACGCAGATCATACCGAATCCGTGGTGAAAACCAACGATTTTATCTTCCCCGCCGACGAATAATGCTATGCGCATCCAGTAATGTGAGTAATTTATTACTGTTAGACGCGCAACACAGCTGCCAGTTAACTGAGCAACAATTAAAAAAAGTAAAGCTATAACGCAACGCTGACGCGATGTGTGCAGATTCTCAATGAAGATCAGCGCGGCCTGACAAACCGGGCGATGTTCTGTTTTAAAAACAATTGATAATTAAATCGATTTTCAAGCATTCCAGTCGGGAGACTGCATATATATATGTTTGACGTTATCTGACACGCATAGATTGTGCGCGCTGTTGTTGTGGCTGAATGCAAGAGTCAGACACAATGAAAAGAATGCTCATTAATGCGACGCAGGAAGAAGAAATCCGCGTTGCGCTGGTCGATGGCCAGAAACTTTACGATCTGGATATTGAGAGTCCAGGTCACGAACAGAAAAAAGCCAATATATACAAAGGCAAAATCACCCGGGTTGAGCCTAGCCTGGAAGCTGCTTTCGTCGACTACGGCGCAGAGCGGCATGGTTTTCTGCCACTGAAAGAAATTTCCCGCGAATATTTCCCTGCCAATTATGCCTTTGACGGTCGCCCAAATATTAAAGAAGTGGTGCGCGAAGGTCAGGAAGTTATTATCCAGATCGACAAAGAAGAGCGTGGCCAAAAAGGCGCAGCGCTGACTACTTTTATCAGTCTGGCTGGTTCTTACTTAGTGTTGATGCCTAACAACCCGCGCGCTGGTGGTATTTCGCGCCGCATTGAAGGTGACGAGCGGCAAGAACTGAAGGATTCATTAGGTCAACTCGAGATGCCAGATGGCATGGGTCTGATTGTACGCACCGCTGGTGTTGGCAAATCATACGAAGAGCTTGATTACGATTTAAAAGCGCTGATGAAGCATTGGTCAGCTATTACTTCTGAAGCACAAAATCGCCCTGCTCCGTTCCTGATCCATCAGGAAAGCAACGTAGTTTTCCGTGCCATTCGCGACTATCTGCGTCGTGATGTCGGCGAGATCCTGATCGACAACCCACGTATTTTCGAAGAAGCCAAACTGTATATTCAGCAGTTCCGCCCAGACTTTGCACATCGCGTGAAAATGTATCAGGGTGAAACGCCACTGTTTATGCATTATCAAATCGAAACTCAGATTGAGTCTGCGTTCCGTCGTGAAGTCCGTCTGCCAAGCGGTGGCTCGATCGTGATCGATTCTACCGAAGCATTGACTGCTATCGATATCAACTCGTCTAAAGCAACTAAAGGCGGTGATATCGAAGAAACCGCGTTTAATACCAACTTAGAAGCTGCCGACGAAATCGCCCGTCAGTTACGTTTACGTGACTTAGGTGGCCTAATCGTCATCGACTTCATCGATATGACGCCAGTTCGTCATCAGCGCGAAGTTGAAAACCGCTTAAAAGATGCGGTCAAACAAGACCGTGCCCGGGTTCAAATTGGCCGGATCTCACGGTTCGGATTGTTAGAGATGTCGCGTCAACGTCTGCGGCCATCACTGGGTGAATCTGCCACGCACGTCTGCCCGCGCTGTCATGGTCGCGGTACTATCCGCAGTACTGAATCTTCGGCCTTATCAATCCTGCGGTTGATTGAAGAAGAAGCAATCAAAGATAACACCAGCCAAATCCATGCGCAGGTGCCAATTTCTGTTGCGACTTATCTGATGAATGAAAAACGCGAGTCCATCCGCCGCATTGAAACGCGCCATGGCATCCGTATTTTTATCATCCCGAATGAGCATTACGAAACACCACACTACGAAGTATCGCGGATCCGTCTGGACGAAGAAATTGAAGAGTCCAGTTACAATCTGGTCAAAGCGCCTGCTGTGACTAACACGCTGTACCATCCGGTATCAGACGCAGTGAAAGAAAAACCAGCAATTGCTTCGATTTCAATGGCTGATGCACCAACGCCAGTTGCTGCGCCAACAGTGAAGGCTGAAGTAGCAGTCGTTGCAGCTCAGAGTACTGAAGAAGGCCTGCTTGGTAAAATCAGCGGTTTCTTTAAGTCACTGTTTGGTGCTCCAGCAGCAGCCGCTGCACCTGAAGTGAAAGCTGAAGTACCACAACGCCGTCAGAATAATCGCGACAGTCGCAATCGTCGTGGCGGTCGTGATGGCGCCCGCGAGAATCGGGACGGTCGTACAGATAATCGCAATGAAGCTCGTGACGGACAAAAGCGCCGGCCGGACCAAGACGATAACGCCCGCACAGACAACCGACCACCGCGCCAGGAACGTTCTGACAAACCACGTAATACGCGACCAGAAGTAAAAACTGATCGTACTGATCGTGCAGAACGCACCGACCGGACCGAACGTGCGGAGCGCCCAGAACGCGCTGAACGTCCGGAACGGACTGAACGCCTCGACAAAAAGCCGCAAGCTGAAAAAGCACCTCGGCCAACGCCAATCGTAGATGCGGAAGATGAAATCCCATCATCGAGTAAAGTGGCTGAACGTCGTCAGCGTCGAAATATGCGCAAGTCTGTCCGTTTAGACAAGCAACAGCAGGCGGGTCAGTCCACTGATACTGAACTGCTTGCAGTCACAGAGCCAGTGGCGGTTGTAATCGCGCCGGTAGAACAAGCGGTCGTAGCAGTAACAACAGATGTGGCCGCATCGCTACCAGCAGATGTGTCAGCTGAACAACAGACCGACGGTACTGTTGAATCAACTGATACAACAACCAGCGAAAACCGCAGCCGTAGCCGCCGGTCACCACGTCATCTGCGTGCTGCCGGACAGAAACGGAAAAAGGAGCAACAAAATGGTGATCAAGATGATGCCGTTGATGCTCGTTATCCGGAAGAAGATGGCGTTGTCGAAGAACAGCAACTGGATCTGCCTATTGTTGCAGAAGCGACAGTCACCGCAGCTGTAGCAGCTGAAACTTCAGCAATGCCGACTGTAGAAGAAGTTGCCTCAGTAGTTGTTGAACAGACACCAGCAGCAGAAACTGCTGTAGAGGAATCAGCACCAGCTAAACCTCGTCGTCAGCGTCAGCGTGAACCTAAAGCTGTAGAAGCTACTGAAGTTTCAGTTGCCGAACCTGTCGCTGCAGAGTCCGTCGCTGCTGAAGCAGAATCTGCAGCGCCGGTAGCTGTAGCAGCAACTGTTGAACCAGTGATTGCACCAGCCGTTGTTGAAACTGTAACTGAAGTGCAGGCACCAGCGCCGGTAGAGGTTGCTGTGGTCGAAGCTGCTGTTGTTACAGCTCCGGCAGAAGTTGCGGTTGTTGAAGCAGTGGCAGCGCCTGTTGTTACAGCCCCTGTGACAACTCCTAAGGCCAAAGCGAACCGTTATGGCAATATGGTTGTTGCGACTATGACCAAACCGGTAGCCGTGGTAGAAGACAGCCCGGCAGTCGTGCCACAAGGTGTACAGTACGAGGTCAAAGCCACTGTCGAAGGCACTGCAGGTTCTGCGTCAGCCCGTCAGTCTGCTGTTGCACCAATGACTAAACCACCATCAGTGGAATAAACTGCACTGAAATAGAAAGAGCCAGCTGATGCTGGCTCTTTTTTTGTTCGCTTTGAGGTTAAACAGTTAAAGGTTAGTATTGTGCTACCGCACTGGCCTGCAGATATGCCAGAATTTTCTGTAACGCCAGGTCGCGATGACTATCAGATTCAAACAATATCTCATGCTTAGCACCGGCAAATTGTTGTACTTTCCCTTCTGCACAAAGTGGCCCCAGATCCTGGCAGAATTGCTGCTGAGCACTATTGCTAACGGCATGCTCTGCGCCGGATTGCAGCATCAGCACCGGTGTTTTAACTTGACCGGCCAACTCAGGCATTTGCTGCGCCACATCACAGGCTTGCGCCAACCAGGACCAGGTCGGCCCGCCTAACTGCAATTGTGGCTTCTGCTGATACAAATCCCGAAATAGTTGATACCGCGTCTTTGAACTGGTCAGAATATTGTCGGCAAATGCCTGATCAAGCGGATACGGTTGTGATACAAACCCAGCGTAACAATCCGGGCAAGTCCATTCAAAAGCGGCAGCCAGATAACAACCATCCTGTTCAGAAAACGCCACCTTTGCATTGGGCGCAATCATCGGTGAAGTCAGCACTGCGCGCCGAAACAGCGTTGGTTGCTGCGTCAGCATCTGCACAGCAACAGCACCACCCATCGAATGCGCCAGCAGATCCAATGGTAAATTGGTCTGCGCTTTTACAACCTCTGCGATGAACTGCAGTTGATCCTGACTATACAGCGTAAAGTCCGTAATATGGCCTTTGTGCGGATCTTCCAGCTCACGCGGCGACAAGCCCTGGCCACGATGGTCCAGGCTAAACACCGCAACACCCTGCGCGGCCAGATCAAAATAGAGCTCATGGTACTTTTGATACGCTTCGGTACGCCCCTGAACAAGCAACAGCGCGTATTTAGGCTGCGCTGGTACTACATAAGCGTACGCCAGTGCTACCCCATCTACCGTCATCATCGACCCAGTTTTAACCTGTTGCTGCCAAAAGGTTTGGATCTCTGTTGGATATAAAGTTGTTAGCGAGGTTTCCGGCACCGCTACGGCTTGAAACGCCACAACGGATAATGCGAATGCAACTAAGGTTTTTGAAAACATACCTGCCCTGATTACTTTTTGCATCTTGTGACTAAGGCTTGCAGAGCCACTAGTTGTGCTTGAATAGTGGCGCGAATTTTATCGTCTTGTATGGTTCCGTCGGGCGCAAAGACGCCACTAAAAGCATTGACGAAAACTTCAGGTTTATTCACAAAATGCAGGTCCAGATACACGCCAACCTGACGTAAATGATACTGAGCCCGTGATGTCCCCATCCCGCCGCCAGCGCCCATGATCGCCGCAGCTTTGCCGGCTAATAAATGATTCTCAGGTTCGCGTGAGGCCCAGTCCAGCGCGTTCTTCAGCGCCGGCGCGATAGAATAATTGTACTCCGGACAGGCGAAGACAAACCCATCGGCTTGCTGCATCGCTTCTAACAGCGCTATGACGGCGGTCGGTTTTGCACTGAAGTCAGCATTAAAAAACGGCACTTCAGTTAAATCAGCAATCTCCAAACTCACGCCTGTAGGCAACAGCTGCTGGGCAGTTTTTAACAAGGTCATATTGTGGGAAGCTTTGCGCAGGCTGCCACAGATACCTAATAAACGGATCTCCGTCATTTACCGTCTCCTTCAGTCGCCACCCCTGGATGGCCATAACGTTTTTTAAGTGCCCACCAGCAAAGTACTGCCACAAGCGGGATCATGATCAAACTGAGAACTATCAGCCACATCGGATGTGGCAACAAATAGAAATTAGATACAGCGCCTAAAAACACTAAGCTGCCAATCGCCAATGCAAAGCGACCACGACAACGTCCAGCGAGCGTAGTGGCCGCCGTCAGGCCGGTAAAGATGCCAAGCAACCAACCGACCAATACCAACAGCAGGGCGCCAGCCGGCAATTGTTTCAGATATGCCGAAACGGCAGAACTATCCTGCCAATCCAATTCAGCAGGCGCTCGGTACAAGATGTGCCCTAGTTGTTCTACTGCGGAGATGGTGAAGAAGGTCACTACCACTCCGGCAAGCAGAGCCAAAGTAGTCCGTAACAATGCTGGCATCGCAGGTCTCCTGGTCTGAGGTTGCGCTAGCAACAGTAAACTGTTGTCTGGCAACGGCTGATAAATATGCCATTGCAGTATGACGATACTGTGCAGAAATTAGCAAATTTTTGCTGGAAGTTCTGTTACTTAGCCAACCAAAGCGGCAGAATTCGTCGTTATAGAATGGTCACTTGGCGGGACGGATTTAGTTGGACGCGCTGAACTCCGGGCCAGATCTGCCCGCCAAGCATGGCTTCTGTCCAGCGTTGAAAAGGCAACATAAACTGCTGCAAGGTTAGCGTATCCATGCCTGTCCCCTGCTGTTGCCATAACAAATCTTCTTGCTGCTGGCGCCAACGGCAGATCGTTGGCCAATTGGGCGCCTGCAGATAAAGCATCTGCGAAAAAAGCGGCCAAAGCGGTTCGTACCACAGTTGTAGTTGTTGGTTTTGGTAATCTCGCCAGATTGCTGCATTAGGTTCCATATCCAGCGAATTCACCGCTAGCGCCAACTGTTCTGCACTTTGGGCCACCGCGCCCAAACACCAACCTTCGACAATCAGCACGTCAAAAAGAGCGGTGGCTAAGTCGTCACAGCTATCGTCACTGGCTTTGTTAAATCTTGGCAAGGTTAACGCTTTGCCCTCACGCTGCAATTGCAGATCCTGATGGAGACGCTCAATTTGATGAGTCCCCGGCACACCGCGCATGGCGAATAACGGATGGATTTGGCGGGCTAGTCTCTGACGGTCACTCCGGCTTAAATAATAATCATCCAACGACACCACGCCACAGCGTAGACCATCTTGCTGCAGAGCCAGTTGCAGGCTGGCAGCTAAGGTAGTTTTACCGCAGCCCTGCGCACCACTGATAGCATAAATTTTTAGGCCGTTCTGCCTGATTTGCTGCGCACAGGCACTGACCAAAGACGCGTTCAGCAAAGGATCACCCATCGTCATGACTTATCTCGGATACGATGCCGCCATTCGTTGTAAGATCACCACGTCAGGCCCGATGATTTCCACAATAAAACCATCGCGCTGCGCGAGCCAGCGAAAAGTATCGGCATGAAAGAAGCTAACGTGTGTCGGGTCATTTTTATAGTGCCATTTGGCAAAATCAGCCGGCAGCTCAGGTCTTAATCGGGTCATCAGCCCAAGCCAACCAGAGTCTTTTAATAAATCCAACCATAACTTCCATTCGATGGCTGGCTGATAAAAGTGTTCGATGGCTTCGGTCGAACAGATAAAATCGTAGGATTGCTGTAAAAGCTGCGCGTCTGGTGCAAAGTACGGATCGTAGTTACTGACTGAGTGTCCGCCTTGCTCGAGTAACAAATACAAGGTAGGACCAGGGCCGGCGCCAAAGTCGAGGCCGGTTAAAGGCGCTGAACCAAGCCGGTCTAACAAGGGCGCTGCTAGTTTGTTCAGGAACTGGCGATAGCCTGCATCAGCCGGATCATTTTGATGTTGTTGGTAAATTGCTAATTCAGCGTCATTGGTCAATAGACTCTGGCGGCTGGCGAACACCAGCTCACACACCGGACAATGCCAATACTGGCGTAATTTATCGGTATGGTAATGCGCGGTAGCTGCGTTTAGACACAAAGGGCATGGGTCCGGCAAGACCAGACGGGTATACTCTGACATGGAAAACTCCGAAGTCATGTCATCTCTCATGCGGCCTATCATATCAGAGCGCAGATAAACTGCCGCCACCGATTCAGTTAAAGCGCCCTTTCTGCTACACTCAGGCCCGCCTTTTTTCAGCGACAGAAGAAGTGATCATGACTCTTGCAACTCAGGTCCTGGCGGTCAACGATGACCTGCCGATCCGCACGAATTTACCTGTACATTCCGGCAAAGTCCGCAGTGTCTATTGGCTGACCGAACAGGACAGCGCCCGTTTAATCCGCGAAAAAAATTACCCGGTGCCCGCCGATACGCCACTGGCTATTATGGTCATTAGCGACCGGATCTCCGCATTCGATTGTATCTGGCAAGGTGAAAACGGCCTGAATGGCGTGCCTGGTAAAGGCGCGGCGTTAAATGCAATTTCAAATCACTGGTTTTCTCTGTTTAAACAACATGGGCTGGCTGACAGCCATATTCTGGACATCCCGCACCCATTGGTCTGGATTGTACAAAAAGCCCGTCCGGTAAAAATCGAAGCCATTGCCCGGCAATACATCACAGGCTCCATGTGGCGTGCTTACAGCAAAGGTGAACGTGAATTCTGTGGCATCACCTTACCGGAACGCCTGCAAAAAGAGCAGAAACTGCCCGAGATCCTGATCACACCATCGACCAAAGGCATTTTGACTGGCCTTGCCGGCGTACCGGAAGCCGATGACGTTAACATTTCCCGTGCCGATATTGAGCGTCATTATCAGGCCTTTGGCTTTGAACAACTGTCCGATATCGCTTTATACGAAACGCTGCTGAAACAAGGCTTTGCGGTGATTAGCGATGCATTAGCCGCACTTGACCAGATGTTTGTCGACACCAAGTTTGAGTTTGGTTATGTCAAAGACACCCAGGGCAACAGCAAACTGATTTACATGGATGAAGTCGGCACGCCAGACAGTTCGAGAATTTGGGACGGCGCTTCGTGGCGCGATGGCCAAATCGTCGAACAATCCAAAGAAGGTTTCCGCCAGTGGCTGCTTAATCACTTCCCGGATCCGGATATTCTGCTGAACAAAGACCGCATGCCAGAGCGTGCTGCTTTAGCCCGCGACAACCAGTTACCGACTGAAGTGATGATGGATATCTCGCGCACCTATCTGGGGATCGCGGAAAAAGTCATTGGCCGTCGTATTGAACTCTCTGCTAATCCTAAGGCGGAAATCATCGACGTGTTAAAGCAGCAATATGGCTTAGTTGACTAAATGGCTTAGTTGACTAGATTTGCTGATAGAAATAAGCCCGCTGCTGCGGGCTTTTTTACTGGCGCCAGATCACATGGTGTCAGGTTACATCGAGATGCCGCCATCGATCTCAACAACACGCCCAGTGAAGAAATCATTTTCAAAGATATATTTGGCAGTATGGGCAATTTCTGCCGCTTCGCCTAAACGGCCAACAGGTTTCATTGCCACCAAACGATCGCGGGCTTCCGGTTTCATCGCATCGGTCATTGCGGTCCGGATCACGCCAGGCGCAATAGCACCAACCCGAATGCCGTAACGGCCTAGTTCACGGGCCCAAGTTACGGTCATCGCCACGACACCGGCTTTAGATGCCGCATAGTTGGTTTGGCCCATATTGCCGCCCCGCGCCACGCTCGACATATTGATGATGACGCCCTTGCGGCCGGTCTGCACCATCAATGCCGCCGCTTCGCGACCGCATAGAAACACGCCCGTTAGGTTCACGTCTATCACTGACTGGAACTGCTGTAATGGCATTTTGCCGGTGAGCTGCCCGTCTTTATATTTGAGCAGCAAACCGTCGCGTAAAATACCGGCATTGTTGATCAGACCGTCGATACCACCAAAATCGGCAGCAATAGCCGCAAAAGTTTGTTCCACGCTGGTTTCGTCTGCCACATTGGCAGCGTACGTTTCAACCCGCACACCAGTAGCGCGAAGCTCTGTCGCAGCCGCCATAAGCTGTTCGGCATTCATATCAATCAGCGCCAGCGCAGCGCCATTATCTGCACACATCCGCGCCATTTCCAGGCCAAGACCTTGCGCGCCGCCTGTGATCACAATCACTTTATCTTGTAAATTCATCGAACTAACCTTTGTGCCACAGGCACTTATTTTTTACTGAAAAAACGGAAAATACTGGAAAAATCCAGCTTGCCATTGCCCTGACGCTGATGCTGCACGTATAGATTCCGCGCCAACGCGCCCATCGGAGTGGACGATTGACTTTGCTGGGCACATTCACTGGCAAGACCTAAATCTTTCGCCATCAAGTCGACCATAAAGCCCCCCTGATAGTTGTTGCTGGAAGGCACATTAGGCTGGACATCCGGGCACGGATTATACAGCTCCAATGTCCAGTTCCGGCCGGAGCTTTTCAACATGATTTCTGACAGCACTTTCGGATCCAGGCCATTATCGACGCCTAATTGCAGCGCTTCGCTGGTGCCGACCATCAACACCGACAACAACATGTTGTTGCAGATTTTCGCGATTTGACCGGCACCTACTTCGCCTGCATGAAACAAGTTTTTACCCATGGCTGACAACACATCGTTGGCGCGCTGGAAATTTTCCGCAGAGCCGCCGACGATAAAGGTCAGAGTACCGGCTTTGGCGCCGCCAACTCCGCCTGAGACCGGCGCGTCAACAAAGGCAATACCGGCGTCACCCAGTAAAGCGCCCACCTGACGCGCGCTTTGCGCATCAATTGTGGAACAATCCAGCACTAAAGCACCGGCTTTTATATCGCTGCGCACGTCCTGATAAAGACCAATGACATGTTTGCCGGCCGGTAACATCGAAATGACGAAATCAGCGCCTTGTACCGCCGCCTTGGCAGACCCGGCAGCAATAGCACCATCAGCTGCGACAGCAGCTAACGCGTCTTTGTTCAGGTCAAACGCCTGCACCTGAAACCCGGCTTTTTGCAGGTTCAGCGCCATTGGGCCACCCATATTGCCAAGGCCGATAAATGCGACAACTTGCATAAAATTCTCCCCTGTAACCGGCGGCCTGATTTCGCCACCTGCTCTCTTTATTGGTGTGGATAGATCCGGCCCAGCGTCGCGAGCGGATGCTCGCTAGCCGGCCACGGCGAGCTAAACAATTCATCAATGACGGTTTCGGGTACAGACGCCACGTCAGCATATAGCCACCGTGGTTGCTGATCTTTATCAATCAATAACGCGCGCACGCCTTCACTAAATTCTCCGAGCTTGCCGCACTGCACACTTAAACCAAGCTCTAAGCGGAAGCTGTCGGCCAGTATTTTCGACTGACCGAGCTGTAATAAGCGGTACACGATATGCGCTGTGATTGGGCTGCCATACTTCAGCGATGCCTTGGCTTTCCCGAGCCAGCTGTCTTCATTCGGCATTGCCAGAATCGCCGTCATAGCAGCGGGTAAATTCGGCGTATTGGCCAGCGCGGTAATTGGTGCCTGATGTAACCTGATTTGACTGGCTGGCTGCTGATTTAATGTTTGTGTTTCAATGCTCATCAGCAAGTCAGACAGTTTCTGATGGTTCAGCACCACAGTATTGCCCCAACGAATGCTTAACAGCGCGTCGAGCACTCGCTGGCGTTTGTCGTGCGGAATAAAAAAATCAGCCAGATCGATAAATTTGGCGTCAGCGGCGTTAATCGACGCGCCGGTGAGTCCCAGAAACAAGCCACATCCGGCAGGCATCCGGTTTAAAAACCAACTACCGCCAACATCCGGATACAAACCTATCGCCATTTCTGGCATTGCAATGCGACTGGTTGCCGTCACGACACGGTGCGAAGCGCCAGCCATCAGGCCTAAACCACCGCCCATCACGATGCCATTGCCCCACACCAGCACCGGTTTGTCAAAGGTGTGAATGAGGTAGTCCAGCGTGTATTCTTTGGTAAAAAACTCAGTCACATAAGGCTGAAAAGTACCGGGATTGGCTTTCATCGTATGATACAAGTCACGAATATCACCACCGGCGCAAAAGGCTTTATCGCCAGCGCCCTGCAGCAACACCATGGCGATATCCGGGTTTTCCTTCCACTGCTGCATCTGCGGTAACAGTAGTTCAACCATCGGTAGGCTCAGTGCATTCAGCGATTTTTCGCTGTTCAGTGTGGCGACACCAATCTTTTTGCCGTTCTCAGCCACCAGTTCGCTAAACAATACTACGGCGGCGTTTTGCGTTGTCTCTGTCATGCCGCAGTCCTTATCCATTTACCCAATTTGGCGCACGTTTCTGCAAAAAGGCACTAACACCTTCGACCTGATCTTTGGTATCAAACAGGCCGACAAACAGCTCCCGCTCCAGCGGCAAAGCAGCGTTAATGGTGACAGTGCGACCCTGCTGGATCAGCGTTTTACACGCAGTAACTGCCGACGGGCTTTGTTCGGCAACTTTGTCAGCCAGCGTCAGGGCAGCTTCTAATGCAGTGCCACTCGCAACCACTTCTTCGACTAAGCCAATTTGCAGCGCTTTTTCAGCCGTCAGACGCTCACCACAGAGGATCATCCGTTTCGCCCAGCCTTCACCAACCAGCCAAGCCAGATTCTGGGTGCCACCAGCGCAAGGTAATAAACCAACCTTGGCTTCAGGCAGCGCCATTTGCGCCTGGGTTTCGGCAATGCGGATATCACAAGCCAAAGCGACTTCAAGTCCGCCACCCATGGCATAGCCGTTAATCGCAGCAATCGACACTCCACGGAACTGGCTCAGTGTTTCAAACGCCTCTCCAAAAATCCGCGCCATATCGCTGGCGACTGCTTTATCACCGTTGGCAAACAAATTTAAATCTGCGCCAGCAGAAAAAAACTTCTGGCCTTCACCGGTGATCACCAGCGCATACACCGATTTATTCTGATTCAGTTCGCGCACCGTATCGCGTAAGGCGGTCAGTGTTTCACGCGTCCAGGTATTGGCCGGCGGATTGGACATGATCAGCAACGCTGTGTGACCACAAAACTCAAGTTTTAACTGGGCCATTGGGATCCCCCATTCGAAATTGCCATCCACGGGCTGCATCCGGCAGCCCGCTGCTTTTTTTCTTTGTTTTTATTTTGGATACAAAATTACAGAATATCAGAGGCCGCGCTATCGAGTAAGCGCCGGCCAATAATCAGCCGCATAATCTCGTTGGTGCCTTCTAAAATCTGGTGCACCCGCACGTCACGGAAATGCCGTTCCAGCGGATATTCTTTGATGTAGCCATAACCGCCGTGAATTTGTAGTGCCTGATCACAGACCTGAAACCCAATGTCAGTGGCAAAACGTTTTGCCATCGCGCAGTATGCGGTTGCTTCCGGGTCTTGCTGGTCCAGTTTGAAGGCGGCTAGACGGACAAGTTGGCGAGCAGCAACCAGTTCAGTGGCCATATCAGCCAGTTTGAATTGCAACGCCTGAAAAGCGGCCAGTGGCTTGCCGAATTGCTCGCGCTCCAGCATGTAATCACGCGCAGTGTTTAATGCCTGCTGAGCAGTACCGATTGAGCAGGTCGCGATATTGATCCGACCACCATCCAGGCCCTTCATCGCAAAAGTGAAACCCTGACCTTCAGCGCCCAATAAGTTTTCCGCGGGCACCCGGACATTATCAAAGGTGACCAGACGAGTCGGCTGCGCATTCCAGCCCATTTTTTCTTCGGCCTTGCCATAAATCACGCCTTCAGCATTCGCTGGCACGACAAAAGCGGAAATGCCTTTTGGACCGGCTTCGCCAGTGCGCGCCATCACCACTAATACTTCAGTGCTGCCCGCACCGGAGATAAACATTTTTGAGCCGTTGATGACATAGCTGTCGCCGTCTTTTTTCGCGCTGGTGCGAAGTGAAGCGGCATCAGAACCTGAACCAGGTTCCGTTAAGCAATAAGAGGCCAGCTGCTCGCCGGTCACTAGCGTTGGACACCAGGCGGCTTTGATTGCGTCAGTGCCCCAGGTTGCGATCATCCAGGTCGCCATGTTGTGGATAGTCAGCATCGCTGTCGTCGCGGTACAGCCCATCGCCAATTGTTCGAAAATAATCGACGAATCAAGCCGGGACAGGCCTAAGCCACCAGCGTCTTCCGGTGTATACAGGCTGCAAAAACCCAGTTCACCGGCTTTTTGCAGCACATCTTTGGGGAAATGGTGTTCACGGTCCCACTGGGCGGCAAAAGGTGCCAGCTCAGTATCGGCAAATTGACGCGCGGTGTCGGCAAAGGCTTTTTGATCGTCAGTTAAATTAAAATTCATCGTTTGACCTCGGAGTTGATCAGACCAGCCGCTGTTGTTTGAAGTTATGACCGGACTTAATGAAATATATTGGCGATGCCACCGGTATTGCGCCGGTGGCATCGCTGGGTATTAACGCAGATTGATCGACATGTTCGGGCCTGAGGCCTGAACTTCATCATCAAACCAGCGCGCAGTAATGGTCTTCGTTTCAGTGTAGAAACGCACTGCTTGTTTACCATAGGCATGCTGATCGCCGTAGAACGAGCCTTTCCAGCCAGTAAATGAAAAAAATGGCAGTGGTACCGGGATTGGAATATTGATACCGACCTGACCTACTTCAATCTCATGCTGGTATTTACGCGCAGCGTGGCCACTGGCGGTAAAAATTGATGTGCCGTTACCGTATGGACTGGCGTTGACCACACCGATAGCCGCATCCAACGAGTCTACAGTCATCGTGGTCAATACCGGGCCGAAGATCTCTTCTTTATAAATGGTCATATCAGTCGTGACATTGCTGAACACGGTAGGACCGACCCAGTTCCCATTTGGATAACCGTCCACTACAACACCAGAGCCGTCCAGTAAACAGGTCGCGCCCTCTTCTTTACCTTTGGCAATCAGCGACAGCACGCGTGCTCTGGCTTGCGGGCTGATTTGTGGGCCATAGGCCGCATTTGGATCTGTGTACACGCCAGGACGCACTTTACCAATCGCAGCGGCAACTTCCGGGATCCATTCCGCTGCAGAACCAACAAAGACCGCAACAGAAATCGCCATACAACGCTGACCCGCTGCGCCGACAGACGCGCCGACTAATGCATTCACCACTTGTTGTTTGTTCGCATCCGGCATGATCACCATGTGGTTTTTCGCGCCGGCAAAGGCCTGTACGCGTTTCAGGTTATCAGTACCGGTTTTGTAGATGTATTGGCCGACATTAACCGAGCCAACAAAGGAAATCGCTTTGATATCCGGATGATGCAGCAATACGTCGACCTGCTCTTTACCACCGTGCACAACCTGCAATACGCCTTTTGGTGCACCGGCTTCGGCGAACAGTTCGGCGATGCGGTTGACTGTCATTGGGTCTTGTTCAGAAGGCTTTAACACAAAAGTGTTGCCGCAAGCGATGGCCATCGGGAACATCCACAGCGGGATCATCGCCGGGAAGTTAAATGGCGTGATACCGGCACAAACGCCCAGTGGCTGAATGTAGCTGTAGGTATCAATAGAACGCGCCACGTTTTCAACCGTCTCGCCCATCATCAGCGAAGGGATATTGGCCGCTTGCTCAACAACTTCAATACCGCGCCAAACGTCACCTTTGGCATCTTCCACCGTTTTGCCCAGTTCACGGCAAATGATATCGGCGATATCGGCCTGATGTTCTTTTAACAACACGGCAAAGCGCATCATCAGCCGGGCACGCTCGGAAACCGGCGTTTCTTTCCAGCTTTGGAATGCCAGCTTCGCTGAGGCAATGGCCTGCGCCATTTCATCTGCCGTGGCACATGGTACCTGAGCAATCACTTCTTGCGTGGCCGGATTGGTGACCGGGATTAGTTTTTCACTTTTTGAGTGAACAAATTCGCCGTCGATAAACAGCTGAACCTGAGTAGTCATAGCATTTTCCCCGTTGCGCGGCCTGCCTTCTGAGCGGTCGCTGCGATAGTCTTAAACCGGTGTTCCGGTCGGCTGAATTTTATGGAACCGCCACAGCGTTCCCAACGTGCACCCGAAGTCTGTGCTTCGTATTGGCGCGGTTTTACCCTGTTTTTTTCGTGGTTGCGCCAGTTTTAAAACAACTGGCGCATCGGCTGTTTGCCGGCTTTTTTATTGAGATTTCTTAAGCAACTTCAACGGCCAACGCCACTGCTTCACCGCCACCAATACAGAGGGATGCAATTCCGCGTTTTAAGCCGCGCGCTTTTAACGCATGGATCAGCGTCACCAGAATACGAGCTCCGGAAGCGCCAATCGGATGGCCTAACGCACAAGCGCCACCATTGACGTTCACTTTGGCCTCATCAAGTCCAAGTTCTTTCACTGCGAGCATCGTCACCATGGCAAAAGCTTCGTTGATTTCCCACAGGTCGACGTCATTGACGCCCCAACCCAGTTTGCTCAGCAGTTTTTGCATAGCGCCAACCGGTGCCACTGTGAAAAGTGCCGGTTCCATCGAATGGGTTGCATGACCGAGGACGGTCGCCAGCACTTCACAGTTGTGCGCTTTGGCATTGCTTTCACGCATCAGTACCAGAGCGGCGGCGCCGTCGGAAATAGAAGAAGAGTTAGCGGCCGTGATAGTGCCGTCTTTGGCAAACGCAGGACGCAGGCCAGGGATTTTATCAATTTTGGCATTACCCGGCTGCTCATCGATGGCAAACACCGTTTCGCCTTTCCGGCTTTGGATGGTCACTGGGGCAATTTCTGCGGCAAAAGCGCCATTGGCAATGGCTTGCTGGGCACGAGTGGTTGATTGAATGGCAAAGCGGTCCATGTCTTCACGACTAAAACCCTGCTCATTGGCAGTGCCCTGAGCAAAACAACCCATGGCTTTGCCGTCATAAGCGTTTTCGAGGCCATCGAGCATCATGTGGTCTTTGACTTCGCCATGCCCCATCCGCATGCCTGCGCGCGCTTTTGGCAACAGGTATGGTGCGTTGGTCATCGATTCCATGCCACCGGCAATAACGACGTCAGCACTGCCGGCTTTTAACAGATCATGTGCCAGCATCACAGTTTTTAAGCCAGAGCCACAAACTTTGTTTAATGTTGTTGCGCCTGCCGACAGCGGTAAACCCGCTTTTAATACGGCCTGTCGTGCCGGCGCCTGACCCAGACCTGCCGGTAACACACAGCCCATCAGCACTTCACTGATTTGTTCGCCAGCAATGCCTGCCTGTTCAACCGCCGCCTTGATAGCAACAGCACCTAAATCCGGCGCTGTGACTTCGCTCAGGCCACCCATAAAACCACCCATTGCTGTGCGCTTAGCACCGACAATCACGATTTGCTCAGACATGCTTTTCCTCATCCCAATCAGCTTTAACCGAATTGACGCTGAGCCTACACCAAATTTACGTTTACGCCAACGTCAACCATGCTGCACTTTGGTCTTATCAGTTGATCAGAGTTGTCTGTTTTAACTGCCAGACCGCGTCTAATTTGGCAGCCAGACTTTACGGATCAGCAGCACGAATCGAACAATATGACGTTGGAGCCCGCTATCAAACTTTAAAAGAATCAAAGGCAAGTCACTGTATTTCATCTTGTTTTAAACATTTGCCAGGCGCTTCTTTCCATGCGCCTCTCTGGCCCCAGCTTTACCTTTACGTAAACTTCACTTATAGTGACCAGCGATTCCGATGGTGGCTTTTATGACAGATAAAGATCAGACAACTTACAGCATCAGCGAACTGGCGAAAGAGTTCGATATCACGACGCGCAGCATCCGCTTCTATGAAGACCAGGGCTTGCTGACGCCACAGCGCCAGGGCCAGACGCGGATTTATAGCAAACGCGACCGGGTGCGGCTGAAACTGATCCTGCGCGGTAAGCGGCTAGGCTTTAGCCTGGCGGAAACCGGTCAGTTGTTTGAACTCTACGACGCCGACAAATCCAGCGTGACCCAGCTCACCACCATGCTGAAACTGATTGAACTGAAAAAAACCGAACTCCATCAGCAACTGGACGACATCAAAGTCGTATTGATGGAATTGATCACCGTCGAAAAGCGCTGCCGTGACACATTGACCGACGCGCGGACCCATGAAACAAAAACTGCGACTGATTAAGTGGCGAACATAACGCCACCAGCGCAAACAAACTTCCAATCAACAGCCAGACGCGACACAGGCAAACGGGGATAAACCAATGATTAGCCATTACAAAACACTGAACTTTGACTTAGGCGAAACCGTCGACATGATCCGCGAACAGGTGAACGCCTTTGCCCGCGAAGAAATCGCGCCGCGCGCTGCACAAATAGACCATGACAACGCATTTCCGAATGACCTGTGGCGTAAATTCGGTGATTTAGGTCTGCTCGGCATCACCGTCGATGAGAAATACGGCGGTTCAGGTCTGGGTTACCTGGAGCATGTGGTCGCGATGGAAGAGATCAGCCGCGCGTCTGCATCAGTGGCCCTGTCTTACGGCGCTCACTCTAACTTGTGTGTTAACCAAATTTTCCGTAACGGTACCGAAGCGCAAAAACAAAAGTATCTGCCAAAACTCTGTTCTGGTGAACACATCGGCGCCTTAGCGATGTCAGAGCCGAATGCAGGTTCAGACGTAGTTTCGATGAAACTGCGCGCCGACAAAAAAGGCGACGTCTATGTGCTGAACGGTAACAAGATGTGGATCACCAACGGTCCGGATGCACATACTTATGTGATTTATGCCAAAACCGACGTGAACGCTGGCAGCAAAGGCATTACCGCTTTTATCGTTGAGCGTGGTTTTAAAGGCTTTAGCCAGGCGCAAAAACTAGACAAACTCGGCATGCGCGGCTCTAACACTTGTGAGCTGGTGTTTGAAGACTGTGAAGTGCCAGCTGAAAACGTGCTGGGTGAAATTGGCAGCGGCGTCAAAGTGCTGATGTCGGGCCTGGATTACGAACGTCTGGTACTGGCCGGCGGCCCGCTTGGTATTATGCAAGCCTGTATGGACATCGTCGTACCTTACCTGCACGACCGCAAACAATTTGGCCAGTCGATTGGTGAGTTCCAGCTGGTGCAAGGCAAATTGGCCGACATGTACACCCAGATGAACGCAGCAAAAGCTTATGTTTACACCGTTGCCAAAGCTTGTGACCGCCGTGAAACCACTCGCAAAGATGCTGCTGCAGTCATCCTGTACAGCGCAGAACTTGCCACCAAAATGGCGCTGGATGCCATTCAGCTGTTGGGCGGCAACGGTTATATCAATGAATACCCAACAGGCCGTTTATTACGCGACGCGAAACTGTATGAAATCGGCGCCGGTACTTCGGAAATTCGCCGGATGTTAATCGGCCGCGAGCTGTTTAACGAAACCAAATAAACACTGGAGCGGCAGCCTGGAGCTGCCGTTTTTTTATCCCGTGGCGCGGGATCTGACTGGACAGGTGGATGCTGTGAGCAAAATTACCAGTAAAATCAACACACGAAGCGCTGAATTTCAGCAAAACGCTGCGGCCATGCAGGTGCTGGTCGACGATTTGGCGAGCAAAGTACAACAAATTAAACTGGGCGGCGGCGAAAGCCTGATCGCCCGTCACACCGCACGCGGCAAGTTGTTCGCGCGCGATCGCATTCAGAAATTACTCGACCCGGGCTCCCCTTTTCTTGAAGTCGCACAGTTCGCCGGTTGGGAATGTTATGACGACTATGTGCCTGCAGCTGGCGTAGTCGCCGGCATTGGCCGGGTCAACGGCGTCGAATGTATGGTCGTTGCCAACGATGCCACAGTCAAAGGCGGGACCTATTATCCGTTGACGGTGAAAAAGCATCTGCGCGCACAGGAAATTGCTGAACGTTGCCACCTGCCCTGTATTTATCTGGTCGATTCCGGCGGCGCCAACCTGCCGCGTCAGGACGATGTATTTCCGGACAAACTGCATTTCGGCCGCATCTTCTTTAATCAGGCGAATATGTCCGCCAAAGGCATTCCGCAAATTGCCGTAGTGATGGGCCTCTGCACCGCAGGCGGCGCTTATGTGCCGGCGATGGCGGATGAATCTATTATCGTCAAAGAACAAGGCACCATTTTCCTCGCAGGCCCGCCGCTGGTCAAAGCCGCCACCGGTGAAGAAGTCAGCGCGGAAGATTTAGGCGGTGCTGATGTGCACTGTCGTATTTCCGGCGTGGCGGACCACTATGCCCAAAACGACGACCATGCGCTGCAGCTGGCTCGTAATGCCATTTCGCGCTTAAACCGCGAAGCACCGGTGCTACGCGATGTAAAACCTGCTGAAGAGCCTTTATATGACGCTTCCGAGTTATACGGCATCGTCGGAACGGACTTGAAAAAGCCGTTTGATGTGCGCGAAGTTATTGCTCGGATTGTCGATGGTTCAGATTTCGACGAGTTTAAACAGCTCTATGGCCCGACGCTGGTCTGCGGTTTTGCGCGCATTTTCGGCAATCCGATTGGCATCGTCGCCAATAATGGCATCCTCTTTTCCGAGTCGGCGCAAAAAGGCGCGCACTTCATCGAGCTGTGTTGCCAGCGCAAAATCCCGCTGCTGTTTTTACAAAACATCACCGGCTTTATGGTCGGCCAGAAGTATGAAGCCGAAGGCATTGCCAAACATGGTGCCAAGATGGTGACTGCCGTGTCCTGCGCCAAGGTGCCGAAATTTACCATGTTGATCGGTGGCTCTTATGGCGCTGGTAACTATGGCATGTGTGGCCGCGCGTATGACCCAACGATGATGTGGATGTGGCCCAATGCGCGAATTTCAGTGATGGGCGGCGAACAGGCTGCCGGCGTGATGGCGCAGGTCACCAAAGACGGTTTGGCACGCAAAGGCGAAACCTTGACTGCAGAAGCCGAAGCCGCGCTGAAAAAACCTATTATCGCGCAGTACGAACAGCAAGGGCATCCTTATTACGCCTCTGCCCGCTTGTGGGATGACGGTATTATCGACCCGGCACAAAGCCGGATGGTCGTGGGCCTGGCGTTAGCCGCTGCGTTGAACGCTCCAATTGAAGAGACACGCTTTGGCGTGTTCCGCATGTGAGGACTCAGCAATGACCACTCATGCACTGACTCAAACCGAATTCCTCGCCTATGGCGCTGAGAGTGAGTACGTCGGCGTGCTGCGCCTGAACCGGCCTGAACTACATAATGCCTTCGGCGATCTGATGATCGCTGAATTAATCAAAGCATTAGACGAGTTGGCCGCCCTGCCCGGTTTACGGGTACTGCTGCTCGAATCGACCGGCAAAAACTTTTCAGCCGGCGCTGATTTAAACTGGATGCGCGCGATGGCGCAAAAGGATTATCAGCAAAATCTAACCGATGCCGGCGCATTGGCACTGCTGATGAAGAAGCTCAACAGCTTTCCATTGCCGGTGATCGCATTAGTCCAGGGCGCTGCCTTTGGCGGCGCTGTTGGCTTGGTCGCCTGCTGCGACATGGCCATTGCCACGCCCAAAGCCAGTTTTTGTTTAAGTGAAGTCAAAATTGGCCTGATCCCGGCAGTGATAAGCCCCTATGTGGTGCGCGCTATTGGTGAGCGCGCCAGCCGGCGTTATTTCACCACGGCCGAACGCTTTGATGCGGCTACCGCGTTGCAGTTGGGCCTGATTTGTGAAATAGCGGTCAGCGAGATAGCAAGCAACGAAGAACCGACGGCCTTACGCGCCAAAGCGCAGCCGCTGATCGACGCCATTGTCGCCAACAGTCCGCAGGCGGTTGTTGCCGCCAAAGCCTTAGTGGCTTATGTCGCAGACGCACCACTGAGCGCAGACACTATCGCCGAAACGTCACGCCGTATTGCCGCCATTCGGGTGTCTGCCGAAGGCCAGGAAGGCTTAAGCGCCTTTTTAGAGAAACGCACGCCGGCATGGCAACCTTCATTCAGCGCAGGCCAATAACAGGAAGAGCCCAGATGTTTAGCAAGATTCTGATTGCCAACCGCGGCGAAATTGCCTGCCGCGTCATCAAAACCGCCCAAAAGCTGGGCATTCGCTGCGTCGCGGTCTATTCCGAAGCCGACGCCAACGCCCGCCATGTAAAAATGGCGGATGAAGCCTTTTTGTTAGGCCCGGCCGCGTCGAAAGACAGCTACCTGCGCGCCGATAAAATTCTGCAAATCGCCAAACAGAGCGGCGCCGAGGCCGTTCACCCTGGCTACGGCTTTTTAAGTGAAAACGAAGGTTTTGCCGAGGCTTGTGCCCAAGCAGGCATCGTTTTTATTGGCCCGCCAGTCCCGGCAATCGCCGCGATGGGCTCAAAAAGCGCTGCGAAAGAAATTATGAGTCACGCCGGCGTTCCGCTGGTGCCTGGTTATCACGGTGACAATCAGGATGAGCAGTTCCTGGCCGCAGAAGCCAACCGCATCGGCTATCCGTTGCTGCTAAAAGCCGCTTATGGTGGCGGTGGTAAAGGCATGAAAGTGGTCTGGCAGGCTGCCGAGTTTCTCGAACAGCTGCACAGCGCCAAACGTGAAGCGCTGAATGGTTTTGGCAATGACAAAGTTCTGATGGAGCGTTACCTGACCAAACCGCGTCACGTGGAAATTCAGGTATTTGCCGATAATTTTGGTAATGCGGTGTACTTACACGAACGGGATTGTTCTATTCAGCGCCGACACCAGAAAGTCATTGAAGAAGCTCCGGCGCCGAACTTCAGTGCTGAGCAGCGCAAAGCAATGGGCGACGCCGCCGTCACCGCCGCCAAAGCCATCGGTTATGCCGGTGCCGGGACGGTGGAGTTCCTGTTTGACGAAGACGGTTCTTTCTATTTTATGGAAATGAACACACGCCTGCAGGTTGAGCATCCGGTCACCGAGATGATCACCGGCCAGGATTTGGTCAAATGGCAGTTGCTGGTTGCCAGCAATCAGCCGCTGCCGCTGACTCAGGCAGAAATTCCGCTGGATGGTCATGCCATTGAAGTGCGCGTCTATGCCGAAGATCCGGACAACAATTTCCTACCGGCTACAGGCAAGCTGACCTATCTGCGTCAACCCGACGAAAATCGTCACGTGCGCGTCGATACTGGCGTGGTCGAATACGATGAAGTATCACCATTTTATGACCCTATGATCGCCAAACTGATCGTCTGGGACGAGAGCCGGGACCGGGCGATTGCGCGGATGCGCCGCGCTCTTGATGATTATCGCATCGCCGGAGTCAAAACCAATTTAGGGTTTCTGAGCCGTCTGGTGTCGCATCCGGCTTTTGCCGCCGCTGAGCTCGATACGCATTTTATTGAACATCATCAGGCCGAACTGTTCGCGCCGGAGCAGTCAGAACCGCAACAAGCCTTATTGCTGGCAGCGCTGTATTTGTTATTACTGCAGCAACCGAAGACCAACGGCAATTCGCCATGGGGCTGCGGCTATGGCTGGCGCTTAAATGAAGCCGCACAAGTGCGCTTTGCCTTGCAACACGGTGATGTGGCACAACAAGTCCAAATTAAAAGTACTGCTACAGGGCATCAACTCTGTGTTGGTGACTATTGCATCGATGCCAAAGCAGAACTGAATGCCGACGTGCTGACCGCCACTTTGTCCAGTGCACAAGGCAGCCATCATCAGTTCCAGGTGCGCGTCAGTCAGTACCAACAAAGCCCGCAGCAAACAACAGTGTCGGTATTTATCCGCCACCAGCGCTTTGATTTTGTCTATCAGACACAAGTTGAAGTGGCTGCCGCAGATGAATCAGCCGGCAGCCTAAAAGCGCCGATGAACGGCACTGTGGTCGCGGTTATGGCCAGCGCTGGCCAGCGCGTGCAAAGCGGCGAGACTTTATTAGTGATGGAAGCAATGAAAATGGAATATGCCATCAAAGCGCCGGCCGATGGCGTGGTAAACAGCGTATTTTATCAGGCCGGCGATCTGGTCAAAGATGGTGCCGAGCTGGTCGATTTCAGCGCAGACGCCGGAGCCAAAGCATGAACACAACACTGCTAAATGCCCCACAGTTCCCGGCCTCGGTCCGCATTGTCGAAGTTGGACCACGGGACGGTCTGCAAAACGAAGTGGCAGTGCCGCTGGAAGCTAAAATTGCACTGGTGGAAGCGCTGGCTGACGCCGGCCTGACTACGATCGAAACCGGTGCTTTTGTCAGTCCGAAGTGGGTGCCGCAGATGGCAGATTCGGCACAGGTGTTCAGTGGCATCAGCCGCAAAGCCGGTGTCACCTACGCGGCGCTGACACCCAATCTGCAAGGCTATCAGGCGGCGCGCGCGGCCGGCGCCGATGAAGTCGCCATATTTGGCGCCGCATCGGAAGCTTTCTCGCAAAAGAATATCAATTGTTCGATTGATGAGAGCCTGGCCCGGTTTGCGCCGGTTCTGGCCGCTGCCAAAGCGGATGGCGTGCGGGTGCGCGGTTATGTGTCTTGTGTCGTGGGTTGCCCCTATCAGGGCGCAGTCGCGCCTGCCGATGTTGCGCGCGTGGCCAAAGCGCTGCTCGACATGGGCTGCTATGAGATTTCGCTCGGCGATACCATCGGTGTCGGCACACCGGCAACCGTATCCGCCATGCTGGATGCGGTGCTGGCGGTCGTACCATTGGAAAAAACTGCGATACATTTTCATGACACTTACGGCCAGGCGTTAACAAATATTTACGTCGCGCTAAGCCGCGGTATCGCTGTGATTGACAGCGCTGTGGCTGGTCTCGGTGGTTGTCCTTACGCCGCCGGCGCGTCAGGCAATGTTGCCACTGAAGATGTGGTGTATTTGCTGAACGGTCTTGGCATTGCGCATGGCGTTGAGTTACAAAGCCTCGCCCGCGCCGGCTGGGCCATCACAGCGGCGCTCGGGAAGAGACCTAGTTCTAAAGTAGGATTGGCGCTGCAGGCGAAGTGTCAGCAAAATGCAGCGCAAGACGCTGACTAAGCTGGGGTTAGTCATTAGCTCCGGCACGCAACATTCATAGATAAAAACGTCGGTCGCCCCGATGCGACCGCCCTACACAACAGAGGAAGAGCAATGGCAGGGTTTAATAAAGTCGTGCATAGCTACGACGAAGCCTTAGCAGGTCTGACCGACGGTATGACGGTGATCGCTGGGGGTTTTGGTTTATGCGGTATCCCCGAAGGCCTGATTAGCCAAATTAAAAAAATGGGTACACGTGATTTAACCGTGGTCTCCAACAACTGTGGCGTTGACGGTTTCGGTTTAGGCATTTTGCTGGAAGACCGCCAAATCAAAAAAATGGTCGCGTCTTATGTTGGTGAAAACGCCCTGTTTGAAAAACAACTGTTATCCGGCGAGCTGGAAGTTGAACTGACGCCACAAGGCACGCTGGCGGAAAAAATCCGCGCCGGCGGCGCTGGCATCCCAGCCTTCTTCACCGCAACCGGTTACGGCACCCCAGTCGCGGAAGGCAAAGAAACCCGCGAAATGAATGGCCGCAATTATGTGCTGGAGCCATCTATAACCGGTGATTTCGCCATTGTCCGCGCCTGGAAAGCCGACCGTTACGGCAACCTGGTATTTCGCCACACGGCGATGAACTTCAACCCAATGGTCGCGACTGCCGGCAAAATTACCGTGGCTGAAGTCGAAGAAATCGTTGAGCCGGGCGAATTATCACCGACAGAAATTCATACCCCGGGCATTTATGTGCAGCGCGTGATCAAAGGCGATTTTGAAAAACGCATCGAACGTCGCATGGTTCGCAAGGATTAAGGAGAACGTCATGGCTTTATCACGTGAACAAGTAGCGATGCGTGTCGCACAAGAATTAAAAGATGGCTATTACGTCAATCTCGGCATTGGGATCCCAACACTGGTCGCAAACTATGTGCCGGCGGGCATCGAAGTCATGCTGCAGTCTGAAAACGGTTTACTCGGTATGGGTCCCTATCCGACTGATGCTGAAGTCGACGCCGATATGATCAACGCCGGCAAAGAAACCGTCACAGCAATCAAAGGTGCGGCGATTTTCTCCTCTGCCGAAAGCTTTGCCATGATCCGTGGTGGCCATGTTGATTTAACCGTATTAGGTGCTTTTGAAGTCGACCAGAACGGCAATATCGCCAGCTGGATGATCCCGGGCAAACTGGTCAAAGGCATGGGCGGCGCCATGGACTTAGTTGCAGGCGCACAGAATATTGTTGTCACCATGACCCACGCTGACAAATACGGCAGCTCGAAGCTCCTCGACAACTGCACCCTGCCGCTGACCGGCGTCGGCTGTGTGAAAAAGATTGTTACGGATTTGGCCGTACTGGAAGTGCGCGATGGTGCTTTCTATCTGCTCGAACGCGCGCCTGGCGTGTCAGTCGAAGAGATCCAGCAGAAAACTGCCGGTCGCTTAATTATTGACGGTGATGTGCCGGAAATGCATTTTGCTTAATTTGATGAAGCAGTGTTGAAAAAGGTCGCAAATGCGACCTTTTTTATTCGCTACCATCCCTGGCGCTCACCCACAAGGCCAATGCTGTGCATTGTTAAAAAGCGTTCCTGACGCTTTTTTATTCGCTGCCATCCCTGGCGCTCACCCATAGAGCCAATGCTGTGCATTGTTAAAAAGCGTTCCTGACGCTTTTTTATTGCTGGCGGGTCAGAAGACCGAAGGCCTTAATTGGCAGCCACAAAACGTCCTGCACCACTGAATAAATTGCCGCCAACCACTGCTGTCATATCGCCGGAGCGAACCAAACTCACTTCATCCAGTGAACCAATCAGCATCACAAATGCCAATTTTCGATTGTGCAACAAATACCAACCGACCTGATAACCCGGCAGGCGAATGCCGTTTACTGCAATCTCCGGCGTATAATCGCCTAACTGGTCGAGTGGCATGATATGAACAGCACTGCTGGCGAGAGAGATATTGTCGATTTGTGCCTGATAAAAACCAGCTTTTAGAGCCAGATGATTCTCTTCTATCGTAACGCTGTTACTGCTAATAGCCCACGTCAGTCCCATAAACACTGCAGTTGATGCGACTAACGACCAAAGCGCCGGCTTTAATGGCCGCTTTGCCCAGTGACACCAACTCCAGATAGTAAGGACCGGAACACCAACGACACAACAGAACAGCAGTAGATACAACTGCCAACCAATTTCAAACACAGGCATACGGATGCAATTAATAGCGAATAATTAACAAAATAGTATCACGCCATCATTTTTACGCGAGACAATTTAGTTAAATTTACCTTTTGATTGCAGGAAAAATACACTGTTCCGCATTTCTCACTGGAAAAAATGGTTGCGGTAGGCTTTTGGCGTCATTTGAGTATATTGCTGGAATAATTTTCGAAATGAAGACACATCTTCGTAACCAACCTGTTGAGTCAGTTGCTCCAACGGCATCATTGTGGTTTCCAGCAAGTTTTTTGCTTTATCGATGCGTAATTTTTGTAACCAGGCCATCGGCGTGTCACCAGTGGCCGATTTAAAACGTCGGATCAAGGTCCGGCCACTCATGGCAAAACGTTGCGCCAGCTGCTGCAAGTCGAGTGGTTCTGCCAGATGTTTACGCAAGTAACTTTGGACAGCCGCAATGCGTTCGTCCTGATGGCTGACCAACTGTTGCACCGACAGAAATGGCGCTTGACTATGTAAGGCTGGCTCCACCAACAATACTTTAGCCAACTGACTACTAAAGCGCACACCGTCGAATTCTGTGATCAACTGCAAGCAGAGTTGCAGATAGGCTGTCGTTGCACCGGCGGTCAGACAATTACCACTGCGGCTGACGCTCACTTCGGCTTTCAGACATACCTGAGGAAACAGTTGCTGAAAATACTCAGCCAGAAACCAGCAGGTCGTCGCATCGCCACCATCTAATAAACCAGTCGCCGCCAGTGCAAAACTGCCATTGCAACCTGCAGCCAACAAAGTTCCTTGTTGCTGCAGATCGATAAACCAGTCCTTATGAGCGTGGAACAGCGTCATCACTTGCTCCAGTTCAGGTGCCTGATGTGCGTAGTTACCGGGAATTAATAAAGCGTCTATCTGCGCCGGCGGTTGCTCAATGCAGGCGATCTGCAGTCCATCTGCCTGATAGCTGCTGGCGCCGGACAAATGGTAAAACTGTACCTGATAACGCGGCTGCTGATTGAGTGGGTCCAAATATTGTGCCAGCTGATTGGCAAAGCGGAATACTTCGGCCATGCCGGTTAAATGTCCGAGTGCCACTCCGGGATATACCAATACCAGCAATGTCTTCATTTGTCACTTTCTGCACTTTATATGTCAATATTGCCACTATAGCGCAAATTTCCAGCAAGTTAAACTGAGCTTCAGTCAACAGGAGGTGGATTATGAAAATGAACGTCAAACAACTCAGTTGGGCAATGCTGGCTTTGCAGGGAGTGGTGATTTTGTGGTTGAACCAGCGCAGTACGTTAGACCCGTTCAGTCAGCTGGTACTGGTACCTTTAATATTGCTGGCAGGTTTCGCGCTGCTGACTATTCAGCAGCGCGATGAATAGCGCCTAACCGCGGTTCGGCCTCTTCAGGCGGCGGATCAGGCTGGACGTATCCTGCCGTTTGCCGCCAAGCGCCTGTACTTCGCTATAAAACTGATCGACCAGCGCCGTAACAGGTAATTGTGCGCCATTGCGGCGGGCTTCATTGAGCGTGATATTTAGATCCTTGCGCATCCAATCAACTGCAAAGCCAAAATCAAACTGACCATCAACCATGGTGTAGCCCCGATTCTCCATCTGCCACGACTGGGCTGCACCTTTGGAAATGACATCCAGCACTGCCTTTGCATCCAGCCCGGCACAATCTGCAAAGTGCAGAGCTTCAGCCAATCCTTGTACCACACCGGCAATACAAATCTGATTAACCATTTTCGCCAGCTGACCACTACCAGCGGGCCCCAATAATCGTGCACTTTTAGCATAGTGCTTGAGCACCGGTTCAGCCCGCGCGAAATCGGCAGCTTCGCCACCAAGCATAATGGTCAGCGCTCCCTTTTCTGCACCAGCCTGACCACCGGATACCGGCGCATCAAGGAACGCAATCCCTTTGGCTGCACAAGCAGTTGCCAGTTCACGCGCTAAATCCGCAGATGCCGTGGTGTGATCAATCAGCAAACTCCCTGGCGTCATAGTGTGTAAAACACCAGACTCACCGAAAACCACAGCTCTGACATCGTCGTCATTGCCAACACACAACATCACTAGTTGCGCGCCACTAGCCGCAGCAGCGGGTGTTGGACCACTGTGACCGTCATACTGAGCAACCCATTGCTCAGCTTTGGCTGCCGTACGGTTATACACTGTGACCTTGTGCCCTGCAGTCCGCAGATGGCCGGCCATCGGATAACCCATCACGCCCAAACCAATAAAAGCAATGGATACAGACACTGAAGGTGTTGAAGATATTGAAGTTATTTCTGACATACAATTGACTTAATTCTGTGACAGGCTAGCCGCCAATGTACAAATTTATGTTACAAATAGCAAAATCATTGGCAACTGGGACTACTAAATACCGATTTAGTCAGGGCCCGGCTGCTTTAACGCAGGTATAAAGAGGAATTTATGGCCAACGTCCATCATTTTAAAGTACGAACGCCGCAAGGTAACCTGCTGGAACTGAACAAGTATCGAGACAAAGTGCTGTTAATCGTCAATACTGCCAGCCGCTGCGGATTTACACCGCAATATCAGGATTTGGAAAAGCTACATCAACAATATCATCAGCGTGGCCTCGAGATCCTGGCGTTTCCATGCAACCAATTTGGTGGGCAGGAACCTGGCTCGGATAGCGACATTCAGCAATTTTGTCAGCTTAATTATGGTGTTAGCTTTGGCGTGATGGCCAAGATCAATGTCAATGGCCCGGAAGCAGATCCTTTATTTGAATACTTGAAAGATCAAGCCCGCGGCTTAATGAAAACTCGCGCTATCAAATGGAATTTCACTAAATTTCTGGTGAACAAAGACGGCGTTGTGGTGAAACGTTACGCACCACGGACAAAACCGGGTCAGTTTATTGATGCGATTGAAGCCGAACTGGCATTATTACCGGCACAATAACTTTAACCATTAGCGCAGTGAACAGGACGAAGCGATGGACTCACAGTTTCAGATCACGGTATTTAGTAATCAGCCTTACGATGAATCATTCCTGCGCGCGGCCGGGCCTGATCTGCAGTGGCGATTTCTGCCGCAACCACTGACCATCGATACCGTGCAACTTGCTACGGGCAGTTGTGCGGTCTGCGTGTTCGTAAACGACGACCTCAGTGCTGCTATCCTGCAGCAACTACAGCAGCTGGGGGTGAAGTATATTGCATTGCGCTGTGCTGGTTTTAATAATGTCGACCTCGCCACGGCACATCGCCTTGGCATCCGAGTTGCGCGGGTTCCCGCCTACTCGCCTGAAGCCGTAGCCGAACACTGCGTTGCCATGATGTTGTGCCTCAATCGCAAGCTGCACAAAGCCTATAACCGGGTGCGCGACGACAATTTCAGCCTGCAGGGTCTATTGGGTTTTAACTTGCATGGCAAAACCGTCGGACTCATTGGCACCGGCCGGATCGGTCAGGCGACTGCGCGGATCCTGCACGGGTTTGGCATGCAATTGCTGTGCTTTGACCCGCAACCGAATCCTGCAGCTCTGCCGCCCTCGGCCCGCTACGTCGATTTAGCAACGCTCTACCGCGACAGTGATGTGATTAGCCTGCATTGCCCGCTCACCCCCGACAGCCATCATTTGGTGAATCAGGCGGCGCTGGCGCAAATGAAAAATGGTGTCATGTTGATCAACACCAGCCGTGGTGGTCTGATTGACACCAAAGCCGTGATCGATGCGCTGAAAAGTAAAAAAATCGGCTTGTTGGGTCTGGATGTGTATGAACAGGAAGCCGATCTGTTTTTTAAAGATCTGTCTGAGGAAATGATTGCCGATGAAGTATTCCAGCGCTTATTAACGTTCCCAAATGTGTTGATCACAGGCCATCAGGCTTTTTTCACGCAGGAAGCGCTAAGCCAAATCAGTCAGATCACCGTGGCCAACTTGCGCGCCTTATGTTCGGGCGATGTTTGTGCTAACGAACTGAAAGCATAAAAAACAGCGTACGTATTAAGATTTATCAAAGCAAAAAAGGTCGCCGCGGCGACCTTTTTTATTTGATTTTCCGCTTACTTCGGCGCTTTTAACGTCCGGTCAAAGAACTCAGTGATCGTCTGATGCAGATGTGTTTGGACTGGCTGACCAAACATGGCGTGTTTACTGCCCGGATAGGTCATCATTTCGAACGATTTCCCTTTGCTCTGCAGTACTGAGAACAACTTAGTGCTATGCGTGAATAGCACGTTGTCATCAGCCATGCCATGATAAATCAATAGCTTGCCTTTAAGGCCATCAACATACGGAAACACCGAACTCGCTTCATAGCCAGCAGCATTTTTCGCCGGATGCCCTAAATAGCGTTCGGTATAATGACTGTCATACAACGCCCAATCAGTTACGGGCGCGCCAGACACACCGGCAGCAAAATAGTCGCCTGCCCGCAGCATCGCCATGATCGTCATGTAACCACCATAGCTGTGGCCGTAGATGCCAATCCGGCTTGCATCGACATAAGGCAGAGTCCGCAGATAATCGACACCGGTTTTTTGATCTTCTAACTCAATCTCCGCCAGTTTGCCAAAAATCGGATCTTCAAATGCTTTACCGCGATTTTCAGAACCACGGTTATCCAGCTGGAACACCAGATAGCCTTGTTGCACCAGGTACTGGAAATACAGGTCCTTGCCACTCCAGCTATTGGTTACGCGCTGCGCGCCAGGACCACCGTACACACCGACCACTACCGGATATTTCTTACCGGCAGCAAGTTGTTTTGGTGCAAACAGACGGTAATGCAAAGTCTGGCCATCACTCGCTTTTAGTGTACCAAATACCGGTTTTACCAATTCTGGCGCAAAGGCGGTCAGCGGATGCTGCGCATCCAGCGCATTTGCTGCCAATACTGTGACGGCTTTCCCTTGTTGGTCGCGCAGTGTGACGCTGGGTAATTGCACTACAGTCGACGACGTGTCGATAAACCCACTACCATTTTTCGCTACGACGACCTGGTGATTACTGCCGGCTTCGGTCAACCGCACAATCTCACCACCTTGCACCGGCACCCGATACAAGTGGCTTTCCAGCGGGGTATCTTTGCGACCGCTAAAATAAATCTGACCGGCTTTTTCATCAATACTTTCAATGTGATTGACTATCCAGTCACCGCGGGTTAACTGTTTGACCGCGCCGTCTTGCAGCGAATACAGATACAAGTGTTTGTAACCATCACGCTCAGAAGCCCAGACAAAAGATTTTTTATCTTTGAGGAAATGCAAATCATCATGCAGATTGACCCAGGTTTTACTGGTTTCGGTCAACAGCGTCTTTTGTTGCCCGGTTGCCAAATCAGCCAGACGTAATTCCAGACGCTGTTGATCCCGGCTTTGCCACTGGTAGCTTAATAGGTTTGGATTTTCACTCCATTGCACCCGGGGCAGATAAATATCCTGTTCTTTGCCAAGGTCAACCCAGCTGACCTGTGGGTTGGTAATTTCGACTACGCCAAGTTTAATCTGCACATTGCTTTTGCCGGCAAACGGATACCGCTGGCTGTACAGCTTAATTTCATCGGCATAAATTTCATTACGCACTGCTTCCGGCACTACGGATTCATCAAACTGGGTAAAAGCAATCTTGCTGTCATCCGGCGCCCACCAATACCCGGTCATCCGACCCATTTCTTCCTGGGCAACAAACTCAGCCATGCCATTGCGCACTGTGCCTTTGCCATCAGAGGTTAATTGGCTTTCTTTCCCTGATTTTAAATCAATGACAAAGATGTTTTGCTCGCGGACAAAAGACACAAAACGGCCGGTTGGCGATATCTGGGCATCCGTTTCAAAGGCTTCGGTTTCAGTCAGTTTACGGGCTTTCTTACTGCTCAGCTGATAATGGTATAAGTCGCCATTCAGCGGAAACAGCAGCGCTTTGCCGTCCTTGGACCACTGATAACTGACTATGCCGCTGGCAAACAAACGTAAACGCTCACGCCGCGCTTTTTCTTCATCCGACAGAACTTCGGTGCCACTGAACAAAGTATCAGAATCAACCAGCACACTGTGTTTCCCTGTGCCCAGTTCGTATTGCCAAAGGTCAAGACGGTTCGCATCTTTCGCCTTGCCTTTTAGATAAGTAATACGTGAACCATCCGGCGCGTAGGCCAATGATTTCGGCGCTGTGCCACTTAATGCCGGCTCGGCAAATAATCGCGGTAAGGTTAGATTTTGTGCCTGAAGTTGCGGGCTGAGACTGGCGCAAAGGATGACGCCAGACAGAATAGTTTTTTTCATCAAAGATCCGTCTGCTGGGTTAATCAGTGTGCATCTAACTGCAGCCGCCAGATTTTTTCAAGCCACAAAGCGTTAAATGACCAGAGCGTCAGATGAGCCTCCAGCCATCGTTTTTCCTGTAAAAATACAGTTCCGGGCATGACTGAGCGACACTCAGCGCAAACATTTTGAGACAGATCAACAATTTCTGCCGTTGGACAAATGAACTTATTTGCAATAAGTTAATCAGGCGTGCCAAAAAACACATAAAGAGCACGTTGATTTATCCAGGATAAACATAATAAAAGGCAACTCCATGAAAATGACTACCTCAATCCAACCACTGGCTGCGTGCATCAAAGCCGCAGTGACCGGTGGTACGCTGATGCTGTTAGCCACCAGCCCATTAGCTCATGCGCAAGACGCTGCTGCGGAGAAAAAAGCAGAGCAGGACGTAGAAAAAATTGTTGTTGTGGGTTCACGCGGTGCGCCGCGCTCGGTGGGCGATTCGGCTGTGCCGGTCGACGTGATCTCCGCTGACGAATTTAGCAAAAACGGTCCAAGTGACATGATGACGTTGATGAGTGCAGTAGTGCCTTCATTTAACGTAAACACCCAACCGATCAATGACGCCTCCACTCTGGTGCGTCCGGCTAACTTACGTGGCCTGCCACCAGACAGCACGTTAGTGCTCGTCAACGGCAAACGCCGTCACCGCTCTGCGGTCATCACCTTCCTTGGTGGCGGTTTATCAGACGGCTCTCAAGGCCCTGATATCTCGACTATCCCTTCTATCGCACTGAAACAGGTTGAAATCCTGCGCGATGGCGCTGCCGCACAATACGGCTCTGACGCCATCGCTGGTGTAATCAACTTCCGCCTGAAAGACAATAATGAAGGCGGCGCCATTGAAATTAAAACCGGCCAGCATTACGACGGCGACGGTGATTTACGTCAAGTCAGTGCAAATATTGGTATGCCTTTCACTGACAACGGCTTCGCTAACTTCAGTACAGAATTCAAACAATCAGACCCAACCAGCCGCAGTGTGCAACGCGGCGATGCGGCTGGTTTAGTCGCTGCAGGCAATACCAATATTGCCAACCCTGCACAGGTCTGGGGTTCACCTGAAGTAAAACGTGACTTTAAACTGTTCGGTAACATTGGTCTCGAAGTTGCCAAAGAAAAAGAATTCTATGCGTTTGGTAACTTTGCCCAACGTGACGTAGAAGGTGGATTCTATTTCCGTAACCCACAAAGCCGTGGCGGTGTTTATTCCAATGACAGTGGCGAGACCCTGTTGGTTGGAAATTTAGATACCACTAAAGGCGCTTGTCCGACTGTTGGCCTGACCGGTCAGTCATTTAGCCAAATCAGCAGCAAAGTAAACGCACTGCCGGCGCATTGCTTTACGTTCTTTAAATCGCTGCCTGGTGGTTTTACACCGAAGTTTGGCGGTATCGTGACAGATGCCGCCCTAGCCGGCGGCCTGAAAGGTACTTTAGCCAATGGCTGGAACTTTGACCTGAGTTCTTCATATGGTCGCAGTGAAGCTGAGTTCTATATTAAGAACACTATCAATGCTTCAATGGGTTCAGCCACACCACGCGATTTCAACGCCGGTAAATATGTACAGCAAGAACAGGCTGTTAACTACGATATGAATAAGCTCATAGAAGTTGATGCGCTGCCATATCCGCTGGCTGTTGCTGCAGGTCTTGAATACCGTATTGATACCTTCGAAATCTACGCAGGTGATAAAAACTCGTTTGAAGTAGGCCCTCTGGCTTCTCAGGGGTTTGGCATCGGTTCAAACGGTTTCCCAGGCTTCAAGCCTGATGACGCTGGTTCTTTCAACCGCTACAACTATGCAGCCTACACTGAGTTTGGAGCTGAGTTTAGTGACAAATTCCGTTCTGACTTCGCTTTACGCTTTGAAGACTATGAAGATTTCGGTTCTACCACTAACGCTAAACTGACAGGTCGTTATCAATTAAACGACGAAGTGGCTTTCCGGGCGGCAGCCAGTACTGGCTTCCGTGCTCCAACCATTGGTCAATCAACGGTTCGGAACGTGACGACGTCATTTACCGCAGGTAAAGGTCTGGTCGATAACGCTACGTTACCACCAACCCACCCAATCTCTGTACTCAAAGGCGGTAAAGCATTAACGCCGGAAGAGTCGGTCAACCTGTCATTCGGTACTGTAGTTGAAGTTGATGATTTATATGTCACTTTAGATTTTTTCCAAATCAAAGTGGATGACCGCATCAGCCAATCATCGTCGCAGGAACTGACAGCTACTGATATCCAGAAGCTACTTGCTCTGGGCGTTCGGGATGCGAGCAGCTTCACAGGGGTTAAATACTTCACCAACGATTTTGACACCACAACCAAAGGCGCTGACTTTGTTGCTAACTACGGTGTTGACCAATTTGGTGGCCGTACAACCTATGCTTTAGCAGCAAACTGGACTGAAACCACTGTAGATCGCCATTCCGATTACATCTGGGAAGCGAAAATCAAGCAGATTGAAGAAGGTCTACCCAGTGTGCGCGGCAGCTTCACTGTCAGCCATAACCAAGGCTCATGGAACGGTTATGTCCGTTTAAACCAGTACGGTAGTTACTATGAAGACCATGCTGATTCAGGCGTTGTCTCTGCGGCTGATGGCGGTTTACCGCTGTATTTAGGCGCAGAAATGACTGTAGATGCTGAAGTAACTTACAACTTCAGTGACAATTACAGCATCGCCTTAGGTGCATCAAACCTGTTTGACACCCTGCCAGAAGAAAACGAATGGGCTGAGGTGCTAGGGGCAAAATACCCGACAACAACAGTTATGGGCTTCAACGGCGGATTCTATTACGCGCGTCTGACCTACAACTTCTAAGTTGTTCTTGTAGTGAAAGCCACCTTCGGGTGGCTTTTTTGCTTTTCACTGCGGGTATCCAACTTGATCATCAACAGCAGAATGTGGCAGTGTGATTAGAGTAATTACTTGAGAATCACCATGAATTTGATCCCCTGGCAATATCGCACACCGGCGGGCTTTACCCTGCAAGGTATGCGGAGCAAACCCAGCGGCAGGCCTCTGCTGCACATGTTGCATGGCAACGGGTTTTGCAGCCAAATGTATGCACCGATGCTGCAACCTTTACTTCAACATGTGGATCTATTTTTATCCGATGCGCAAGGTCATGGTCACAGTGAACATGGCGGACCTTTTGTCGGCTGGAACCAAAGTGCAGAATTAGCCCGGCAGGCATTGGCTGCACATTTGCCGGAGTATGGCGCTGTGCCGGTCTATGGCGTCGGCCACAGTTTCGGCGGTGTACTGACGGCCCTGCTTCACAGCGAACCTGACAGTCCGTTTGACGCTGCCTTGTTGCTCGATCCGGTTCTGTTTACACCCGCCATGTTGCGGAGTATGCAGTTGTTGGAATGGACCGGCCTCTACCGCCACAATCCGCTTGCCCGCCGCGCGGTAAAACGCCGGCAACATTTTACAGACGCCGGCACGGCATGGCAGTATTTTCACCAACGCGGCATGTTTAAAAACTGGCATCCCGATGCATTAAAGGCCTATATCGATCATGCACTCGTCGATACTCACGATGGCCTGATACTACGCTGTCGACCAGAGCGGGAAGCGGAAATCTTTGCCAGTTTCCCGCGCAATCTGTGGTCATCGTTGCATCAAACCAGCAAACCGATTCAATTAGTTTATGGCACCGGCAGTTATCCTTTCGTCGCTAAATCTGCAGCCTTGTTCCAGAGAAAGTGTCAGCAGTTACAAGTGATTAAGGTGGATGGCGGCCATTGTTTTATGCAGGAAGATCCGCAACACAGTACCGCGCTGGTGCTGCAATGGTTGCGGCAACAGCAGCGATTCAACTGACAAAACGCCTGTATCAAAACCAGATTTTCATTATAATGTCGCATGTTTCCGACTTCTGATGTCAGAAGTCAGCGTTGTAATGGGTAAAATGAATGAAACGTAGTCTAGTTCTTGCCGCAGTCTTGTTATCAGCCTGTACCAATTTGCCACAAAAAGCGGTAAAACCTGACCCGGTGCAGCCCGTCCAACCAGTAGCGCCTGAGCCGGATTTAGTGCCTGGCGAAGTTGTCAGCTCTGATAACACCGAGGCAATGCCGACCGACTTCGGCCTGATTTTTATCGACCGAGATATGTCTTTTCATGGCACCTTGCCATGTAAAAAATGCCCGGGCATCCAATATCAACTAAATGTATTGCAGGATGGCCGCTTTGAACTGCGCCGCGATTATATCGACCGAAACACGGTCGAGCTGTTAAGCGGGAACTGGCAACTGGACGACCGCACCCTGCATTTGTCCAGTAAACAAGGCAAAGTGCCGTCGTTTCAGTTTGGCAGCAATCAACATCTTATTTTGCTAAATGCGGCTGGCAAGCCCATGGTTTCTAAAGACAACCAGACGCTCACCCGCACCCAGCAGTTCGCCCGGATCGATACCAGAATGCCGTTATTAGGGCTCTATCAGCTGAAAAATAATGAGGCCAGTTTTATCGACTGTATGACCGGTGAAAATCACAGCATTGCGATGACGCAGCATCATATGCCGATGCTACGTTCTTATCAGACAGATCCGAAGCTGAGCGGTAAAGCCGTAGTGGCGACCATGACTGCACGCAAGAGTAACGAACAACAGCAGGCATTGTTAGTCGATAAGTTTGACCAATTCTGGCCTGGAGCGACATGCCCAGATAAAGCGGCTACAGCAAAAGTACAAAATCTGGTCTGGCGCCTGCAAACAGTGTCACAAATCAGCGTGCCGCAAAAATTGAATATTCGGCTGATGTTTGACCAAAACAACCGGATCTTTGGCTTTTCCGGCTGCAATAATTTTAATGCCGGCTATGCGCAAAAAGACAACCAACTCAAAGTGTTACCTATTGTCAGCACCCGGAAGTTTTGCAATGACGCTAATTTCTATGAACAACAATTTACCAAACAGCTGCAGGCAGCTGACCGGATTGAAGTCAATCAGCAAAAACTGCAACTGTTCAAAGAGAATAAGGTGATTATGGAATTACTACCCGCGGTCAATTAACCGTAGGAACGAATGAATCAGGCGCTGCGGCGCCTTTTTTAATGACTGCTTTTTAGGAGTTATTAAGCAACGAAGTGGGTTTTCTCCAAAAACAAAAAAGGCAGCCGAGGCTGCCTTTTTAACTACTTAATCAGATTAAGCAGACAGTGCTTGTTTCGCTTTCGCAACTAAGGCAGCAAATGCGCCTTTGTCGAATACAGCGATGTCAGCCAGAATTTTACGGTCGATTTCAACCGATGCTCTTTTCAGACCATCGATGAAACGGCTGTAAGATAAACCGTTTTGACGTGAAGCAGCGTTGATACGCGCGATCCACAGTTGACGGAATTGACGTTTACGTTGACGACGGTCGCGGTAGGCGTATTGGCCGGCTTTGATAACTGCTTGGAACGCTACACGATAAACACGGCTGCGGGCACCGTAGTAGCCTTTTGCCTGGTTTAATACCTTCTTGTGACGCGCACGTGCGGTCACACCACGTTTTACTCTTGGCATGTCAGTCTCCTAAATTATGCGTATGGCAGGCAACGAGCTACTGAAGCGACGTCAACTTTAGCAACTAAAGTTTTCGGGCCCAGATGGCGCTTACGCTTAGAAGACTTCTTCGTCAGGATGTGGCGAAGATGTGATTGCTTACGTTTAAAACCACCAGAAGCGGTCTTTTTAAAGCGCTTGGCAGCGCCTTTATTGGTCTTCATCTTTGGCATAGTGAGCTCACTCGCAATTGTGATATTACAACGAATAATAAGGCGGAAAACCACGCACCACTACGTTACCGCAGTGGCGTATGGATTCACTTGTATGCACTTATTACTTCTTAGTCGGGGCCAGCATCATGATCATCTGACGACCTTCAACCCGACTTGGGAACGACTCACAAACAGCAATGTCTGCCATGTCGTCTTTAATCCGGTTGAGGACTTCAATACCGATGTCCAAATGCGCCATTTCACGACCACGATACCGCAGCGTTACTTTGGCTTTGTCACCCTCTTCAATGAAGCGACGCAGGTTGCGTAGTTTTACCTGGTAATCGCCTTCATCAGTTCCAGGCCGGAATTTTATTTCCTTAATCTGGATCTGTTTTTGCTTCTTCTTCTGCTCTTTCAGAGCCTTACCTTTCTCAAAAAGGAACTTACCGTAGTCCATTAACTTACAAACAGGCGGTTCAGCTGTTGGACTGATTTCGACCAGATCACAACCACCTTCTTCGGCCATACGGATGGCTTCAGCGGTACCTACTACACCTAATTGTTCACCTTCCAGACCCAGCAAGCGTACTTCGCGTACGTTGATTTCTTCGTTAATACGATTCGGTCTGTTCGTTGGTAAAGGTTTCTTTCCTACTTTAATGGTACGTTCCTCCAGAGATTGAAATCGGTCAGACCCGGTTGTTGATTTCTGTTGTTAGTTTTTCAACAAATGCTGCAACAGTCATTTTACCAAGGTCTTCGCCTTTGCGCGTCCGCAGTGCCAAATCGCCGCTTTCGACTTCTTTGTCACCGACCACGACCAGATATGGGACGCGGGCAAGCGTGTGCTCGCGGATTTTAAAGCCTATCTTCTCATTTCTCAAGTCAGAAGTTGCTCTAATACCGTGAGATTTGAAAGTTTTTACCAATTCTTTGGCATAATCGGCCTGATTGTCCGTGATATTCATCACAACAACCTGAGTTGGTGCTAACCAGGCCGGGAAGAAACCGGCATATTCTTCAATCAGAATGCCGATAAAACGTTCCAGCGAGCCTAGGACCGCGCGGTGGATCATCACAGGAACCTGACGATCATTACCTTCAGCCACATAACTGGCGCCTAAACGGCCCGGTAATGCGAAATCTAGCTGCACTGTACCACACTGCCAGGCCCGGCCTAAGCAGTCATGCAAGGTGAATTCGATTTTCGGACCGTAGAATGCCCCTTCACCTGGTTGCAGGTCAAAGGCAATGCCATTGGCTTCCAATGCTTCGGCCAGCGCCTGTTCGGCTTTGTGCCACATTTCGTCGGTGCCGATCCGTTTTTCCGGCCGTGTCGACAGCTTGACCTGTACTTCTTTAAAGCCAAAAGTGCTGTACACATCAAAAATCATTTTGATGCAGCTCGACACTTCCGTCTGAATTTGTTCTTCAGTACAGAAGATGTGCGCATCGTCCTGAGTGAAACCACGCACGCGCATCAGGCCATGCAAGCCACCTGATGGCTCGTTACGGTGACAGCAACCAAATTCAGCCATCCGCAGCGGTAAATCGCGGTAGGATTTCAGGCCCTGATTGAAAATTTGCACGTGACCCGGGCAGTTCATTGGCTTGATGGCGTAATCGCGGTTTTCTGAACTGGTAACAAACATGTTCTCAGCATATTTTTCCCAGTGACCAGAACGCTCCCACAGCACTTTGTCCATCATGAATGGACCTTTGACTTCCTGGTAATCGTACTCAGCCAGCTTTTCGCGGACAAAAGCTTCTAGTTCACGGAAAATGGTCCAGCCGTCGTTATGCCAGAACACCATGCCTGGCGCTTCTTCTTGCCAATGGAACAGGCCAAGTGCCTTACCGATTTTGCGGTGGTCACGTTTTTCCGCTTCTTCTAACTGCAGTAAATAAGCGGCTAATTGCTTTTTATCCGCCCATGCTGTGCCGTAAATACGTTGCAGCATTTTGTTTTTTGCATCGCCACGCCAGTAAGCGCCGGCCACTTTCATGATTTTGAAATGCTGGCAGAACCGCATATTCGGCACATGCGGACCACGGCACATATCAATGTATTCTTCGTGATGGTACAGACCTGGCTGGTCGTCTTTGGCGACGTTGTCAGTCAGAATTTCCATCTTGTAACTTTCGCCACGGGCAGCGAAGGTATCGTACGCTTCCTGCCAGCTGACTTTTTTCTTCACGACGTCGTATTCAGTCTTCGCCAGTTGCAGCATGCGCTCTTCTAACTGCGCTAAATCGTCGCTGCTGATTGGGCGGTCCAAATCCACATCGTAGTAAAAACCGTTATCGATCACCGGGCCGATTGCCATTTTGACATTGGGCCATAACTGCTTGATGGCGTGACCGAGCAAGTGCGCACAAGAGTGGCGCAGGATCTCTAAACCTTGCTGATCTTTGCTGGTGACAATGCTTAAGCTGCTGTCTTCGGTGATGAGTTCGCAAGCGTCCACTAACTGACCATTGATTTTGCCGGCGATAGTCGCTTTGGCTAAACCTGGGCCGATGTCTTTGGCAACATCCATTACAGATAATGGGGCTTCGAATACGCGCTGACTGCCGTCAGGCAGAGTAATGACTGGCATGATAAATCCTCACAGTGGTGGCCCGTACCAAGGGTCACATGTTGAATAAAAGTATGTAGTGGGCTTTTTGGTTTTGCCGTACGAGTGGCGAAACAACACAACGACTGAACGTATCAGCGGTTGGGCACTAAAAAGCGCAGCCATATTACTGGCTGTGATTGGTCGGGGCAAGTCTGCTGTCCGACTTGTGTTTGTTCCTGATCAATACGCCGGCCAGCGGAACTGGCAAAGTCGTCCATAATTCTGAAGTTAGTTTCTATTTATTTTCACTGCGGAGCAGCGACATGTGGCAAGCCATTGCGGACCAAATCAGTACCGAACTGCAACAAGATTTCCGGATCTCTCATAAACAACAACTCGCCACGCATTCTGACAATCTACTGTTTCACATCAGTGGTGCCGAGCAGCAATATCTGGTCAAACTGAATCGCCGTGATGTGCTCGATAGCTTTGAAGCTGAGGCTCTCTCGCTGAGATTTATCCAAAACCGGCATTGTGTCCGGGTACCGCATGTGATCTGTGCTGGCCAGACAATCGAAAAAGCCTTTCTGGTACTGGAGTATCTGCCGCTGGCAACAGACCACCCGTATGGCTGGCAAGCGCTTGGCCATCAACTGGCCTTTTTACATCAGGCCGATGACCAGGCGATGTACGGTTTTGACTGGGATAACTATTTAAGCTCCACCCTGCAACCGAACCAATGGGGTAGCAACTGGTCGGTGTTTTTTTCCGAACAACGTATCGGCTGGTTATTGCAACTGTTAGCTGAGCAGCAGCAGACGTTTGGCGATATCGATAAAATAGTCGACCGAGTGCGCCAACGCTTGCATCATCATCAGCCCAAGCCCGCGTTAGTGCATGGCGAATGCTGGCGCGGCAATGTTGGCTTTTTAGGTGAAACCCCAGTCCTGTTTGACCCAGCCTGCTATTTTGGTGATCGCGAAGTAGATATTGCCTTCGCCGGTTTGTTTGACCCGCTGCCAAATGCATTTTTTTCTGCCTATCAGCAGGTGCACGCCCTGCCAGAGGGATTTACCGAACGCAAAGACCTCTATAACCTGTACCACTTATTGCATCTGGCATATTTACGTGGTGGCCGATACAGCTGGCAGGCACAGGAGCTGATTCAGCAGTTATTGAGCTGACGCACAGGAGATATTGTGGTTCAGGCAGTTATTTTTGATATGGATGGCTTGTTGCTCGATTCCGAAGACTTTTGGCAACAAGCAGAATATGAGACCTTTTCAGCCCTCGGTGTACCGCTCACGCTTACCGATACAGCAAAAACTGTCGGCTGGCGCTGCGATTATGTCGTGGACTATTGGTACCGGCAGTCGCCTTGGACCGGGCCGACGCAAGGCGAAGTGGCTGACCAAATCATTGCACAGGTGATCGAATTGATCCGCCAGCGCGGTGTGTTGTTACCGGGCGCACGACAGGCATTGCAACTCTGTCAGCAGCTCCGATTACCGGTGGCACTTGCCACCTCATCCAATCACCATATGATGCTGGCTGCATTGGAACATTTTGAATTAATGCCCTACTTTCTCGCGACTTGTTCAGCGCAATATCTGCCGTATGCCAAGCCACATCCTCAGGTCTATCTGAATGCAGCCGCGGCCCTTGGTATTGCGCCTGAACTGTGTCTGGCACTGGAAGACAGCGTGACAGGTGTGATTGCTGCGAAAGCTGCCCGGATGCGCTGTTTCGCAGTACCTGAACCGCAACACCGGCACGACCCCAGGTACAGCATTGCAGACAAAGTGTTGGATTCATTGCTGCAGCTTGAACAGAAAGATTTGTTAAACCTCTGAACTGACGTTGCTTTATGACGGCAACTTTACAGCTGCTGTCATCAGCAGTGGGCGTGCGTCTGATGTGCTGCTCGCTGCTGGTTGTAGACAGTTCTACACTGCACAGACAACAGCCAATCTAAGGAGATACCGATGCAACTCCTTCATAAAACCATTCTCTGCCCATTTTGTGGCCACCCAACCCATATCACGCTGGATATCAGCGGCGACGACCAAGACGACATTGAGGATTGCAGCAATTGCTGCAACCCTATCCACATTGTGATGCACAAAGATGAAGCCAGACACAGTGTGCAGGTGTTTGTCGACGCCGAAGACGAACAGTTTTATTAGGCTCATTGCCTGGCGTTTTTTTGCTCCGGCAAAAACAACGCCAGCAGTTTTCGGCGCAAATATGATCGCAACTTTTCGCAAGGCGCGGTCATCAGCCAGCTAAAACCTAACGCCAGAATACCAATCAGGACGCCGACTTTTTGTTCTAACAGCCCAACACTCAAAGCGGTAAAACAGTACAGCGCCGGGTAGTGGAACACATACAAAGGAAATGTGGCGCCGGATAAACGACTAATCATGGCCTGCACAGTTTGACGCACTTGCATCTGCCGTAACAGTCCAGCCATGCCAACCAGATGCACCGCAAAACCAAGCGCGATAATATAGTCAGTGACAAAAGCAGTAGAATGACCGAAAAACTCATGCATTTGCGGGCCAAGCCAGTGGGCCACGCGCCAGTTGATGTACAAGTTCCCGACCTTGCCGACCACCATCAACAGCACAAATGCCGCCCCGCCAAAGGCCATCAGCATATTCAGCGGACGACTGCGGTCAGTAGCAGCATAGCGGTACACCCAAACCCCGGCGAGCCAGGCAGGCAATAGCAACAGGATCTTCGGGCCAATTACTAAAGCGGCAAGCGAACACCACAACCAACGATGACGGCTAAACATAAAAACCGCAAACAGCAGATAATACGCCGCCTCAAATGACAATGACCACAGCGGGATGTTGGAGCCGACGTGCATACCACCTACCCAAAACTCGTTGGTAAACAACAAGGAACTATGTAAGGCCGCATGCAGTGGCTGCGCAGGTTCGTAAAGCTCCGGCAACATCAACCGCCCAACACTGTCGAGCAGGATGGTTGCCAGTACCGCCGGCCAAGCCACCGATACCAGCCGGCTCACCCGGCTGATGCCGTACGACATCGCGGTACGTTCTTTGGTCTGCTGGACAAATGCAATAACAAAACCTGACAAGACAAAAAAGATCACCACAGCATCGTGGCCATAACCAGCTAATGGTGATATCCAGCTGCCATCAAAGCGTTCATAGGCCGCATGGTGGGCAAACACCAGCAAAGCGGCGAATAACCGCAGAACATCGAGATAAACCGACAATGCCGGTGACAACACTTTTGATGACGTGGGTGCCCCGATCGGCGATGCTGCCACCTGCTGCCATGCTGCGGCGGGCATGCTGCCCACCGACACCGGCTGCGCCGTGGCTGGTTCCAGATTGAGCCTGTCACCAACCTGTTTGTGGCCCAAAGTCGTGATGGCCAGCGTTTCCGGGATCAGATGCAACCAGAAACTGTGGCCTTCGACCGCACCGACGGTGAGACTGGCACCATCAATCGCAATAAACCCCTTTGGTTGAATGTAAGACGCAAGTTCAGCCGGAAAACTCAGTTGCATGGCGCAATTGTCGTCGCTGCGCTTAATCGTCAGGATCTCAGCGGTCGCGCTGACGTGGCCAGAGACGATATGGCCGCCAATCTCATCACCAAACTTCAGCGACCGTTCGAAATTGACCTTGGAGCCCGGTTGCAGCGTCCCTAAATTGGTCTTAATCAACGTTTCGTCAATCACATCAAAACTGACCCAGCCCGCGTCGATATCAAATTCAGTGGCCGTCAGACAGGTGCCATTGACCGCAATACTGGCCCCCCTTTGCAGCTGCTGCAGATTCGACGAGCCTGCATCCAGCGTCAGCCGCAGAAAGCCGTCACGCTTCGTCAGATCCCGCACTTTTACTTGTGCCTGCACTATTCCGGTAAACATGCATTTCCCCGTTGTGTTAACATTTAAGCCTTAAAGCAAGACCGATTGCAGCCTGAAGAGCGCCCAATGTTACCCTTTTCCCGTTTTGAAGCAAAAACCATTCTGAAACTCTCAGGCCCCATTATGGTGGCGCAACTGACGCAAACCATGATGTATGTCATCGATACGTTGATGGCGGGCCGGGTTGGCGTCACCGATATGGCCGCCGTAGCGATAGGCTCGGCATTATGGCTACCGATTTTGCTGACCTTTCAAGGCCTGTTACTGGCGTTAACGCCGATTATCGCGCAACATTTTGGCGCCGGCCGCTACAAAGAAATTCTGCCAGCAACTTATCAGGGTGGTTTGCTCGCGCTGTTATTGTCGTTCCTGATTTTTGCCGGCATGCAATTTATCGACATGCCACTGAGCCTGATGCAGATGGATGATGAACTGCGGCAAAAAGCCCTCGCTTATCTTGGCTACATCGCCTGGGGCATTTTCCCCGCGGCCGGTTATATGATCCTACGCAACCTATATGAAGGCATTGGATACACCAAAGCGGCAATGTGGATCAGTTTTGTTGGCATTCTGGTGAATATTCCTGCCAACTATGTGTTTATCTACGGCAAATTTGGAATGCCGGCACTCGGCGGCGCTGGTTGTGGCCTCGCGACCAGTCTGGTGTTTGTCGCGATGTTCCTGACTTTGCTTGGCTACGCCGCTTTTGGTCGGCGCACCGCTTTTGTCCGCGCCCGTCTGCACTCTTACCGACCGGATTGGGCGCAAATCTGGCAAATCGTGGCACTGGGCACACCAGTCGCATTCGCTTTTTTCTTTGAAGTGACCTTGTTTACTTGCATTCCGCTGATGATCGCACATTTAGGCCCCACTGTGGTTGCTGCGCACCAAATTGCCAACAACTTCTGTTCTATGGTGTTTATGTTGCCACTCAGTATCGGCCTTGCGACCACCATTCGCGTCGGACACCTGGCTGGCGGCAGTGACGTCAAAGAGCTGCGTAAAGCGATAGCGACAGCTATCCAGATTGGTTTGTTGTTGGCAATAGGCATCGCTTTATTGACGCTGTTGACCCGGCATTGGGTTGCTGCGCAATACAGTACTGACCCGGCCGTATTAGAGCTGGCAGCAGCCATTCTGATTTTGGCCTGTTTCTACCAGCTTTCGGATGCAGTGCAGGTCATTTGTAGTTGTACCTTACGTGGTCTCAAATACACCAAACCTATTTTTTATATCACTTTAATCGCCTACTGGCCCATCGGTTTTGGCCTTGGCTGCGTATTGGGTTTAACCGACTGGCTGGTAGCGCCGATGGGTGCGCAGGGCTTCTGGGTGGGGATCATTATCGGCCTGACTGTCGCAGCAGTGTTACTTGGCCGGTTATTAGTCTGGCAACTGAAACGGATGGAAGATGGTAGCTGGCAACCGGCAGAGCCGCATCAAAGCACCTTATTGCATTAACAGGTTCATCTGTTACACGTTGACGGCTGCGGTATTAAGTGGCTGTCAACCGCAGCCGGAAGCATTGCTGAATGATTATCAGGCAAGACTCGAGCGGGTGCTCGATGTGCCTGCCGTAGATTTGAGCAAATCAACGTTACAGCCACTGCCGGAGATCCGCGCGCTTAGTATCGTTATCCCGTCAGCGACAATTGATTTAACCGATATGCTGGCGCTCGATATCTGTGATTTAGAAACGCTGATTGCCGAGCGCAATAATAGCCTCGGTAAAGTGCTGAATGACGCGTTGTTATTGCAATACGAACTAAAGTTGCTGGTGAAGCTTGGCAATTGCCTGAGTTCCCCTGCCCTTATCAGGCAATTAGCGCCAGAGCTACAGACAACACTGCAACAAATTTACCGGCAGAAACAACAACAATTACCGGCGGTGTTGGCCAATATGCTTAGCCGGGACCAAACCCTGCGCCAACAACTCAGTGGCAGTCAGCGCGGAATTGCCGCCGACCAGAGCGGCCTCGCTGAGAGTATCCAGGCGTTAAAGCAACTCAACCTACTGCGGCGCCATATTGTGAAACAGGATTATTTGGCTGCCAGCCAAATCCACATTATCAACGCAATAGGCGCCTTGCACCAAAGCCAGCTCGTTGCCGACTTACAACACAGCCTGCGCTTGTCGCAACAATTCTTTGCCGAGCTGAATGCGCTTTTAACGCAGATCCCGCAGAAACAGCTTTGTCAGGCCGACAACACCGTGCGGGAAAATCTGCTGAGCCAAATCTTTATTGGCCGAGTGCAAGCTGATTTGGCTCGCGTTGATGGCATCGCAACGGCGCTCATCAATGAATTGCTGCAGCTCTACCAGCAACATCCCCTGCAACCGACGGTACAACAACGTCTGCAAGTACCACAACTTCAGCTGCAGCAACATCTGCGCGAACACGTGGCATTTTGGCAGCGCTGGCGCCAATGTGATGCCCCCCGCTAAGTCTGCCTAACGCGCAAAATTGCAGCGGTTAAGCCAAGTTACCGAAAAAACGCTTGCAATCACCTGAGGCAAAAAATACTATAGCCGCCGTTGTCAGCACTGCTGATGACACAGGTTGCGTCCTTAGCTCAGTTGGTTAGAGCACCACCTTGACATGGTGGGGGTCGGTGGTTCGAGTCCACTAGGACGCACCAAATTCTCAAAACAGTACACCCAAATGCGTCCTTAGCTCAGTTGGTTAGAGCACCACCTTGACATGGTGGGGGTCGGTGGTTCGAGTCCACTAGGACGCACCAATAATCCTAACTTTCACTGACATCTTTGGTTCATTCTGCGTTCTCAGCGTAGGGTCATGCTCCTGCTTGCTCAACAAATCTAAAATTTTAGCTTTCCACTGAACAATAAGCCCTGCGCCTACGTATCAACCCACGGAAATCTTAATCATTTAAGTTTTCCCAAAAATGCAACTATGATCCTATAGTTAGCACTGCTCAAATATACCGGCTAGGAGCCGCTATGACCATTCAACGAAAATTCACTGTGATGTTATGTACGCTCAGCGCCGTGCTGCTTTTGCTGGCTTTTGCTTATATCTGGAACCGCTCACACGATGAACTACACCAGAGCCTGACCACCCAGGAACAAAATCTCCAACGTGAGTTACTGAATTCATTGCAGCTAACAGATGCCTTGTTGTCTCAACAGGTTAAAGCAAGCATGCGGGTGTTTCAAAAACAACTGGCGGCTTCGGGAGACATTGCAGCGGGTAACGTCACAACTATCGGTGCCGTTCAAGCACCGGACTTACTGATTGGTGGCAAACCGCAAGCGAATAACTTTGAGTTAGTCGATGCGCACACCACAATGATGGCTGGCACTGCCACTTTATTCAGCAAATCAGCTGACCAGTTTATCCGCGTTTCAACAAACGTTCAGACCGCTACCGGTCGAGCCATCGGCACCCCACTCGCTCCGGGCGGCATCGCCTATACAACGGTCAGCCAGAAGAAAGCATTTTATGGCCATGTTGATATTTTGGGTAACCCTTTTGTCACGGCTTATGAACCACTGCTAAACACTAGTGGCGAATTGGTTGGTATAGCTTACGTTGGATACAAAGCCGATTTGGCTGAGCTGACTGAACTGGTCAACAACAGTAAATTGTTGGAGCAAGGATTTGTCGCTCTTATCGATAAAACCGGTGTGGTCCGGGCGTCTTCATCCCATATCAAACCTGAAGCGCTGAAAAAAGCCCTGGCAGACAGTGACGAATGGACGGTGAAAACACAGCAATTCACGCCCTGGAACTACAGCATTGTCACCGGCGTCAATAATGCCGAAGTCGATGCCGTGGTTCGTGGGGAAATTGTCCGTGCCTTCGCCTGGCTCAGTAGCGCGGTCTTGTGTTTTATCGCTGCGGTATACCTGTTATTGCAGAGACTGGTGATCAGCCGGATTGAGGCGACCCACGCAGCAATCTGCGCCATCACCAGCGGTGATGGCGACCTGACCAAACGTTTTGCGGTCTACAGTGATGACGAATTCGGGCAAATGGCGCGTCAGTTTGATTTGTTACTCGAGCAATTACAGCAAATGATGCATCAAATCAGCCAAATCACCGGTGAACTGCAGGCATCCTCGAACCAACTGTCCGGATTTGCTCAGCAAAGTTACCACGCCACGCAGGATGCCGGCGATCGACTGGCCCAGGTTACTGATGCGGCAACATTGCTGTCAGATAAAACAGCCGCAGTCACAGACAATGCAATCATTGCCAGTGACAGTAGTGCAAATATCGCCAGCATTACTCAGGATGCAAGCGTTGCCCTGCAAAGAGCCATCGCTCAGTCAAACCGGCAGGTTGAAGCCGTTGAGAAATCTGCGCAGGCGATGTCAGGCCTGAACAATGCCAGTGGCCAAATCGGCAGCATTTTAGAAGTCATTAGTGCTATTGCTGAGCAAACCAACCTGCTAGCACTTAATGCAGCGATTGAAGCAGCTCGCGCCGGTGAGCAAGGACGCGGTTTTGCTGTGGTTGCGGATGAGGTCCGGTCGCTTGCCAGCCGCACTCAGGCCAGTACCAGTGAGATCCGGCAGAAGATTGATTTGCTGCAGCAAGGCGTGGTCTTAGTCGAGAATATCAACAACGAATATCGTCAGACCGTGCTGGAATCGCAACAACACACCGCTGAAGCTAATCAAGCCCTTGGAAAAGTATTACAAGCCAGCTCAACCATTACGCAACTGAATCAGCAAATTAGTCGGTTAGCGTCAGATCAGGCGACCTTGGCAACTACCATGCAAAAACAAACGTCAGCGCTGATGCAGACAACGGACCATAGCAGCGTTCAGGCGAAGAATACCGATCAGGCGAGTCAAGCGGTGAAGAGACTAGCTGAGCGTTACCAGCAAGCGTTGGCGAAATATCAGATTAATCATCGCGGCTAGTGTTGTTAAGCCTGTCAGTGAGTTATAGCGCGCAGCCGCGGGGCTAGCCGCATCTACGAAGTTGTGTAACGATGATGGCCTTTTGATTGGTGAGGCTTTGGCTATGCAACTGTCCGATATCGTTATTCTCAGCGCTGCCCGCACGCCGATCGGCAGTTTTGCCGGCAGCCTGTCGGGTCAGACACCGGCCCAGCTTGGCACTGTTGCGGCGCAGGCGGCGATTTCGCGCGCTGGCGTCTCACCAGGCGATATCGCCAGCTCAGTGTTTGGTCATATAATTACCACCAGCGCTGCCGACGTATATCTGGCGCGGCATATCGCATTGAACTGCGGGATGTCAGTACAGAGCGATGCATTTCAGGTAAACCGGCTATGTGGTTCCGGCCTGCAGGCGGTGCTCAGTGCGGCGCAGCAATTAATGTTAGCCGGCGATAAGGCGCCGCAACAACTCGCCTTATGTGGTGGCGCGGAGTCGATGTCGCAGGGCGCATTTTTACTGCCCGGTGTCCGCAAGGGCTTACGATTTGGTCACGCGACCGTGACCGATTTAACGCTTGGCATTTTAACTGACCCTTTTGGCAGCGGCCATATGGGTATCACAGCCGAGAATATTGCTAAGCAGTATCAGTTTAGCCGTACTGAACTTGACCAGCTTGCGCTGCAGAGCCAGCAACGGGCTGCACGGGCACAACAACAAGGGCTCTTTTCCGCGCAAATTGCGCCGGTCACATTGACCGGCAAACAAGGCGAATTTCTGTTTGCTGAAGATGAACATCCACGTGCTGATACGACGCTGGCAAGTCTGACGCAATTAAAACCTGCTTTTCTGCGCGACGGTGTGGTCACTGCCGGCAATGCGTCCGGCCTCAACGATGGCGCGGCTGCACTAGTTCTGGCCACTGCTTCTTATGCCCGTGCGCATGGCCTGCGTAGCAGAGCCCGCTTGCATAGCTGTGCTTTTGCCGGTGTCGAACCATCGATGATGGGTTTAGGCCCGATCCCTGCCGTGCAGCAGCTACTACAACAATCTGGCGTTGGTCTGGCTGATATCGCGGTGATTGAATCGAATGAAGCTTTTGCTGCACAGGCGCTGGCCGTCAGCCACACACTTGGGCTGGACCCGGCGCGGGTCAATCCAAATGGCGGCGCTATTGCGCTTGGGCATCCGGTTGGCGCGACCGGCGCGATACTGGTAGTGAAAGCATTGTATGAACTGGAACGTCTCGATGCGCAGTTTGCTTTAATTACCTTGTGTATCGGCGGCGGTCAGGGCATTGCACTGTTGCTGGAACGCTGTGGCTGATGCAGGATGAAAGGCACTGATTTCGCTGTGCGTACGTTGGCGAACGGAGTTCCTGTTATGGCTGTGTAACATTATGGCTTCGACTACCCCAGCCAACCCGGAGCATCACATGAACATTCAACCGCAGTTCAGTCAAATTTTACGTCGTAGCCTGATCCCAGTATTGGCGGTCCTGCTGTGCACAGTGCCACCTGTGTCGGCGCAAACCAAAGATACCACCAGTGTTGACATCACCCGGCAAGTGGACGGCACCCCGGCGCTGGATACCGATGTAACAAATCGGGTCAAATCTGCCATCGCCATGGACAATGCATTGAGTGGATTTGATATCGGTGTTGTCACCACCAAAGGTGACGTACATTTAACCGGCAGCGTCGATACTCAACTGCAGATCAATCAGTTGGTCGCGATCACCCGCGACGTGGAAGGGGTGAAAAGTGTTAAAGACGAACTGAAACTAAAACCATAGTCCCGACATATAGAAAAAAGCCCCGCAGTTTCCTGCAGGGCTTTTTTTCAACATCAGACATCAGGTATCAGAACTTATAACTGAAGCCTGCGGTGTAGGTCCGGCCACTGGTGGTGGTGTTGTAGTGGCGATCATTGGAGTCGCTATACTGCTCCTCACGCTGATTGGTCATGTTGATTGCTTCCACGGTCAGTTTCAGGTTTTCTGATACCTGATAGAACGCGGAGAAATCAACAAAAGTGGTGGCATGGAAACCGCGCTCATCTTCATCCCGTAAGCCACCTTCTACCACGCTGATATAGTCGTCGCGGTGGGCTGCAGAAATACGGGCGCCGAATTTCTCAGCTTCATAATAAAGCGTCATGTTGTAACTTTGTTTGGATAAACCAGGGAAACTTTTCTCCTGACTTTGGCCAGAGCCCTGCACGTTCCGATACAGAGTGGTACCGTCAACCCAGGTATAGTTCGCAATCACACCCATCTGGTTAAAAGGAGCAGGCAGGAAATCCAGGTCACGCTGGAATGCCAGTTCTGCGCCTTTAATCGTCGAGGAATCGGAGTTCTGCGGCGACGTCACGTCAAACAGTGAATCCATAGTGGCACCATTTGGCAACAATGAAGCCGGCAAACCGGTGTCACTGTATTTCACCGTGGTTACTTCGGTAACAATGAAGTTATCAATGTCCTTTTTGAACACGGCCGCAGATAAAGAACCCACGCCTTCATAATATTTCTCTAAAGCCAAATCGAGGTTCACTGACTCAAACGGTTTTAAATCAGGGTTCCCTACCGTGATTTTACCGACTTCACCCGGTGAACCGGTCATCTGCGCGACGTTAGCGGATACCGAAATTGCACTCAATGAAGGTCGGGTTAAGTTTTTGCTGGCGCCAAAACGCAGCAGCAAATCGTCTTCCAGTTCGTAGACTAAATTTAATGACGGCAGCATGCCGGAGTAATCGCGGGCGATTTCAACCGGTAAACCTTTGGAAATACCGCGCGAAGTCAGATCGGTTTTGTAATAACGCGTGCCAATACTGCCTCGTAAGTTCTTTCCGCCGATGGTCGCATCCCAGCTGTATGTGGCATAGGCAGCATCGGTATCTTCTTCCACAGTATATGAGTTGGTCTGAATGATTTTGTCACTGCCCAGTTTCAAATCAGAAATACCATAAAATGCCTGTAACGCCGCTACATCAGCCTGACGCCAAGACATATTCGGGTGCACGTTATAAACCGAAGTCACCGCATCAGAAATCGTCTTCACACCATTGTTCAGCGGTGTTGCTTTACTTTGCACATAACCAGAATCTTCCCGGTTGTCGCCGCTATTTTTAAATGACTTGGTGTTCAGACCGAACGCGATCACACCGGCATCATCCAGCGAATAGTCAAAGTCAGCTTTTATATTGTCAAAGTCGGTCGCGATGTAATCTTCGCGGAAATACAGATCTTTCACGGCCCAGCCGCTCATCGCTGCGGGATCAAAGTCATAGGTATTGACGCCATAAAAACGGTCTTGGGTAAAGTCAGTGGTGATGCCGCCGGTGCGGATCAAATTGACTTTATCAACACGAGGTTGGTCATAATCTGACGTGCTGGTACCGAACTGGAACTTAGCCCCAAGTTTGTCAGTGATCTGCCAGTCAGAATTCAGCGTAATCTGGTTAAATACCGATTCATTGTAATCAGCGCGGTTTTCAGTCTGAATAGTGGAGTTACTGAAGCGCGCATAGACAGCTTCCAGATCGCCATTGTTATCGATGTATTTCAGTTCTTCGATTTTGCCCAAAGCAGTGCTGGAAGCGCCGCCGGTCGAAATATGATGCTCGTCTAACGTGTTTTCGAGCTTGCCATACATATATTCAAGCGCGAATTTTAAATCATCGCTGGGGCGGTATTGCAAAGACGAAGTCAGACCTAAACGTTCCTGATCGTTATTCCATACCGAATAGCGATTCCCCCGCGCGAACCAAAGTGAACCCGCAGCAGCTTTGGCTGCAGTATCGGCATCCACAGTGCTACTAATGCCGTTGGTGGCGCGGACCTGACGCCAACGGTAGGTGTTGTAACCCATTTCCTGCGAGTTTTTCTGGCTGTACGCCACTGACACTAAAGCGCCGAACTTGCCCCAGGTATTGGATACCATGCCGACCAGCCGTGGATTGGTTTCATCAGCATTGGTGTTAGTGCCTAACTGACCGCCGACGGCGCCTTGAAATCCGTCATAATCAAACGGCTTGGCAGTGCGCAAATTGACAGTACCACCAATCCCACCTTCTTCCTGCTCAGCAGAATAGGATTTCTTCACGTCGATCTGATTAAACAGTTCTGAGGCAAAGATATTAAAGTCAAAAGCGCGCGAGCGACCGACAGCACCGCGGCTGTCCATCGGTGATGACGAAATGCCGAGCGCTTCCATACCATTGACCTGGACCCGGGTAAAATCAGGGCCTAAACCGCGCAGAGAAATCTGGCGGCCTTCACCGCCTTCCCGCGTAATGGCAATACCTGGTACGCGCTGCAGCGAGTCGGCCAGGTTCTGATCCGGGAAGTCGGCGATGTCTTCGGCCACGATGGAATCTTGGGCCACCATAGCTTCGCGTTTTAAATCTTTCGCTTTGATCACTGAATCGCGGAAGCCTTTGACTTCAATCACTTCAGTTTCATCGGCCTTGGTCTGGTTGCTTTGCTGGGCACCTGCGCTAAAAGCGGCGCCAAGTGCAGTGATCACGGCAAGCGCGACCGCTGTTTTCTGCTGTTTGTACATATCTACCCCTGTTTGTGTTGTGTTTTTTCTGTCGTCTGTTCAGACCAGTTTCGATTCAGCAGATGAAAGCCTGATGACACCGGTGTCAGACATGACGTTTTTTTTACCACAGTTTCGGCCAGTGACGTTTCCTGCCATCGACAGCGTCAAACCAGCCTGATTTCATTCCGGTATTTCACCCGTTTCATCGCCAAACTGAGGACCACAAACTCTCAGCCACACAGGTGTATACCTTGCCGGCGCTGCATACCTATCGGTAGTCAGAATCCGGCCAGCACATCCAGACAGGCGCACAAGGTGTGATAGTCACACTTCGCGCCCGCACTGCTTTTTTCATTGGATAATTTCTGGTTCTGTCTACTCAGCACGCGATACCAAGCGCCGTGCTGATGATCGACAAAATTCGCCCAGCAATAAGCCCACAACTGGTTATATTGTTCGAGATACTTCGGCTGAGCCGTCGTCTGATATAACAGAGCCGCGGCGGCCATACTCTCGGCTTGTACCCAGAAGTACTTGTCGTCGTCACACCATTGACCGTTCAGGTCATAGCCGTACACCAGACCACCCTGTTCATGGTCCCAAGCCAGAGCAAAAGCGCGGTCAAATAACTCAGCGGCGCGGCTGACCAGCGCCGGATCCGGCGCTAACCGGTGTAGTTGCAACAACAACTTCGCCCATTCAGTCTGATGCCCCGGCTGGAAGCCCCAGGGCCGGTATAAATTTTTCGGATCGTTTTTGTTGTATTCAAGGTCCAGCTGAAACTGCGGCGTGTAATGTTCCCACACCTGCCCGTCACTGAGAGCCGCCTGGCGGTTGGTGATATTGTCGGCCAGCAACTGCGCACGCTGCAGATAGCGGGATTGCCGGGTTGCCTGATAGGCAGCCAGCATCGCTTCACATAAATGCATATTGGCGTTTTGACCGCGATAGCTGCTTAATACCCCGTCGCTACTGAGCTCATCAGCGTAAAGACCATACTCAGACTGCCAGAAGCGTTGCTCCAGTAGATCCCAGGTTTGTTGCAACTGGCTGCTGACATCAGCGACCCCCGCCAGCTGAACATGGGCGTAGGCCAGCAGCACAAAAGCATAACCATAAGCCTGCTGCGTATTGGACTGGACCTGATGGTCTTGCAAAGTCCAGGCGTAAGCCTGGCTGTCGCGCTGAAAATGATAAGTTTCAAGGTACTGCAGGCCATGCTTGGCATAAGCGCGGTATTTTTCGGCAAGCAATGGTTCGCCATCGCCGGCCAGTTCACGGCTGGCTCTGGCGTAATTGACAATCAAGCGTGTACTGCTGACTAACTGGCGAAACCCCGGTGCAAACAAGCTGCCATCATCATAATAATTCTGGAAATAACCACCGGCCGGGTCTAACACCCGCGGGTCATAAAACCCGAGAATATCGCGGCAATGCTGGCGGATAAATCCAGCTTGATAGAATTCAGTGGTTTGACTTTGCATCAGCACTCACTTCCCGTTTTTTGTCGCCAATTAGCTGTTGTTTTAGCGCCGGCCTAAACCGCCGGCTCTGGCTACTCTTTACCAGTTAAACATGGTGCCATCTTCTAACCGGTTTACCGGCAGATAAGCGCGTTTGTACGGATATTTAGCCGCTAGTTTTTCGTCGATATCCACGCCATGGCCCGGTTTTTCGCCGGCATACAAATAGCCGTTGGCGAAGTGATAATCATGCGGGAACACTTCATCAGTGGCATCGGTATGGCGCATATATTCCTGGATGCCGAAATTTGGTACCCAGGTATCAAAATGCAGCGCCGCGCCCATAGTGACCGGACTTAAATCGGTAGCGCCATGGAAGCCGGTACGGACATGGTACAGCTCAGCCAGATGCGCAATACGGCGCAGATGGGTGATACCGCCGCCATGTACAATAGTGGTGCGGATATAGTCAATCAGCTGCTCGCTGATTAGTTGCTGGCAATCGTGGATTGACGCAAAGACTTCACCGACCGCAATTGGCGTTGTGGTGTGATGACGGAATAAGCGGAAACCTTCCTGCAGTTCAGCCGGCACAGCATCTTCTAACCAGAATAATTTATACGGCTCCAGTGACTTACCAAGCTGCGCCGCTTCAATCGGTGTCAGGCGGTGGTGCGTATCGTGCAGCAGATGGTGGTCATAACCATAAGTTTCACGCAGCACTTTAAACAGTTCCGGCACACTATTGAGATATTTGCTGGTGGACCAGACGTTTTCAGACGGCAGATCGTTGTCGGCCGGCTCGTAATACATTTTGTCTTTCGATACGCCATAAGTACTGGCAAGGCCCGGCACGCCAGTCTGGGCACGGATAGCTTTGTAACCCATCTCGATATAACGGCCCACTTCTGCCACTGTTTCCGCGATAGTGCTGCCGTTGGCATGGCCATACACCATGATGCCGTCACGACTACGACCACCCAGCAACTGATACAGCGGCATATTGGCGGCTTTTGCTTTGATATCCCATAACGCCACATCAATAGCAGCAATCGCGGTCATGCCAACCGGACCCCGGCGCCAATAAGCGCCACGATAGAAAAATTGCCAGATATCTTCAATACGGCTGGCGTCACGCCCAATCAGACAAGGGATCAGATGGTCCTGCAGATAGCTGGCGACCGCCAGCTCGCGGCCATTTAACGTCGCATCACCGATGCCATATAGCCCCTGATCCGTGGTAATTTTCACCGTGACAAAATTGCGATCGGGACAGGTAATAATGACTTTTGCATCAATGATTTTCATCTGGATCCTCTGAAATTCCGCCATCGGAACTGCTTTCAACTGCTTTGCTTCGCCCTGCTACAATATCCGCCGGTGTTGCCACCGCTGGCATTTTGCAACCGCCTGCTCCGGTAATACCGTGCATCCTGGGCATCATGATTCTATCTGGTCTGACCGCTACTGAAGTTTACGCTGAGTGTTGCGTCTACGTCGCCTCACAGCTAAATTGGTCAAGCCTGTTGGAATTAACTTACATCTGGACAGGCCAATTTGCAACTATAAATTTTTGGTCAAACCACTTCTACGGAAACTCATGAACGACAATACGATCCTTGCATTGGCCAGCAGTCGTCAGGCGCCGGCTTCCAACTCCAGACTTTATCTGCAAATCGCCGATAAATTGGCGCAGCAAATCAACGCCGGTCAGCTGAAACCCGGTATGCGTCTGCCGGCTGAGCGCGACTTAGCCCAGCAATATGACGTGAGCCGTCAGACGGTGCGCGAGGCGTTGATCGCATTGGAAGTGTCAGGTCTGGTCGATATCCGGCCTGGTTCCGGCGTTTATGTGTTGCAGGAAGCCAGCCTGAAAAGTTCGTTATTGGCGGAAAACGCGCCGGGCCCGCTGGAGATCATGGAAGCCCGCTTATTGTTAGAAGGCGACGCCGCCGCCCTCGCTGCAGAGCGCATCAGCAATGAAGAATTACTGAAACTGAAAGCTTATCTGACGCAAATGATTAGTTTAGTGGCGCAACAAAGATCGGCCGAAGCTGAGACTTTTGATGGCAAATTCCACCAGCTGATCGCAAGCGCTACCCGCAACAGTGCGTTGCAGTCGATGATTGAATGGCTGTGGGCCCTGCGTGAAAGCTCGGAGCTTAGTCAGTTATTTGCCGAGAAGATCCGCCGTCAGGTCGCGGGCCCCAACATCGAAGCCCATGAAAAAATCTATTTGTGTTTAAGCCGGCGTGACGCCGCAGGCGCCAAAGCAGCGATGCAATCGCATATCGCGCAGGTCACCGAAGCTTATGTATTGTTGATTGGTGAATGAGGCAGCTGCTGAGCTTTCACTATAACTCGGTGGACAATCCCGATATAACTGGACAGGCCATATTGCAATTGGACAGGCCAATTGCTATAACCAGCGCATATTCTTTTATGGAGCTGGTGCATGTCTGTCCCGAAATTTCGCTCTACCCGACTGGTTGTTAGCCGGATTTTCTGTTCGTTACTGTTGTTACAAGCCGCCGCCAGCGCAGCGCAAACCCCGACAGCGCAAACCCTGACAGCGCAAACCGATACAGCGCAGGCTACTGCTGCTGAACCGGCAGCGCTGGTCTATCCGTTCTTAGATACCGCCAATAGTCGCTGGTTTTACTTTTCCTCGGCGGCGCGGCCTTTTGGCATGGTCAGCTTGTTTCCAGATACGGCGCTGAACGGCGAATGGGGCAGCGGCTATCGCTACGACGAAACCACAGTCAAAGGTTTTAATCATATTCACGAATGGCAATTAGCAGGTCTGTCGCTGATGCCGGTGTCAGACCACAGGCCTTTATCCGCGCAGCAGGCCGACTATACATCAGCCTTTTCCCATGACAATGAACAGGTACGCCCCGGCTATCACCAACTGCAGCTCAGTCGTTATGGCATTAACGTTGAACTGACGGCCACAGACCGCGTCGGCTTTTCGCGTTATCAGTATCAACCCGGTCAGCCACAACAATTATTGCTGCAGCTAGGCGGCGTGCAGGGCCCGTCCAGGCTGGGGCATGCGGAAGTCTGGCAAATTGACCCACATAATCTGGCTGGTTTTATTACCAATCAGGGCACAGAGCGGCGCGTGAAGCCGGTTAAAGTCTATTTCCATCTGGCCTTTTCGACGCCGGTGCAACAGCTAGATGCGTGGCGTGCCGACCAACAGTTCGCCAACGTCAATGGCATCAGCGGCGATGACGCTGGTTTGCGCGTCAGCTTCAATAGCAGTGACCACAGTGTGTTGGTAAAAGCAGGCTTTTCTTATGTCTCGGCCGACAATGCCAAGCTGAACCTGCAAAGCGAATTAGCCGGCTGGGATTTTGCCAAAACCAGCGCCGAAGCTTATGCACAGTGGAACCAGACGCTGGCGCGCGTTCACATCAAAGGTGGTAGCCTCTCGCAACAACGCCGTTTTTACACTGATTTATGGCATGCACTGCAGGGCCGGCGCGTGGTGTCAGATGTTAATGGCCAATATATGGATTTATCCGGCCAAAGCGCTAAAGTTCGCCAGTTACCGCTTAACGCACAAGGACAACCGCGCTTTGCCATGCACAACTCAGATTCATTCTGGGGCGCGCAGTGGACTATCGCAACTTTGTGGCCACTGGTGTATCCGCAAGCAGCAACTGCTCTTGGTGAAAGTCTTATTCAATATGGCCGCGATTTTGGTTTGATCCCAAGAGGCCCGTCCGGTGGACAGGACACTCTTGTGATGCCAGGAGTACCGACGACGCCGTTTTTAGTCTCGCTGGCACAAAAAGGTTTACTGCACACGCCGGCCAGCGAACTGCTGCCGATGCTGCAGAAAAATCACAGTGAGGCCGGTCTGATGGCTAAAGCCGGTTACGAACACTATAGCGCCAGTGGTGGAGGCTTAGGTTATTACCTAAAACGCGGTTATGTGCCCTACCCGTTGCCGGAAACAGAAAGCAATTACGGCAGCCACCGGCGCGGCGGCGGTCAAACCCTCGAATATGCCTATCAGGATTTTGCCCTCGCGCAGCTGGCAGCAAAAACCGGCGATCAGACCGTCGCGTCGAAGTTCCTAGAGCGCAGCCAGAACTGGCGAAATCTGTTTGACGCCAAAACTGGATTTATCCGGCCAAAGGAAATCAATGGCAACTGGCGCACACCATTTGACCCGCTGGAATACGAAGCTGGTTTTATCGAATCCAATGCCGCACAGGCCACCTGGTTTGTGCCGCATGATATCGAGGGACTGGCGGCTGTAATGGGCGGTAAAACGAGGTTGCTGAACCGCCTCGAGCAAGCATTTCAGCAGGCCGCCAAACAGGATTTCACCGCTGGCACTGCGCATGCGCAGGAAGGACACCCTGAGTATCGCCGCACGCCGATTAACTATGGCAATCAGCCTAGTATCCAGACGGCTTTTATTTTCGCCGCAGCGGGCGCGCCAGAAAAAACCCAATACTGGTCGCGTCGCATCAGCGATACGGTTTACAGCCATTTGACGCCACAGCGTGGTTACAATGGTGACGAAGATCAGGGCCTGATGGGCAGCCTGGCTGTGCTACTGAAGCTTGGATTGTTTCAACTCAGCGGTGGTCTGGAAGCAGACCCTATTTATCAGCTGGGTAGCCCATTATTCGACGAAGCTTGCCTGCAGGTAGCAGCAGAGCGGCGCTTCTGTATCAAAACATTCAATAATGGCCCTGACCGGCCTTACATCCGTCAGATCAAGCTCAATGGCAAAGTGTTAAAACGAACCTATCTGCTGCATAGCGAGATCATCGCCGGTGGCGTGCTCGAGCTACAAATGTCGGCCACCGCCACACCACAGCAGGCGTCACAATGACCACCCTGCTGTTTGACAATGACGGCACCCTGGTTGACAGCGAATGGCTGTGTAATCAGGCGTTAGCCACTATTCTGGCGCAGGCTGGCGTTCAAGTGGATGTCGGCTTGTTGGTGCGCGATTATCGCGGCGGCAAACTGGCAGAGATCTTTTCTCAGCTGGCCAGCCGCTTTGCGGTGCAGCTGCCTGCTGACAGTGAAGCGCAATACCGGCGTTTGGTCAGTGATTTGTTTGCGGCGCAATTACGCCCGATCGCCGGCGTGGTGGCCACTCTGGACTGGGCAACTGCCACCGGAATGCAGCTGGCCGTAGTCAGTAACGGGCCACAAACGAAAATCCGTCAGGCTTTGCAAATCTGCGGCCTGAGCCACTATTTCGCCGACCGGGTGTTCAGCGGTTATGACATCAATTGTTTTAAGCCGGATGGCGGCCTGTACCAATATGCCGCTGCTGCACTGGGTACAGCGCCGGCGCATTGTATTGTGATTGAAGACAGTTTACCCGGCATCAGAGCGGGCCTGGCGGCAGGTTGTCGTACAGTGTTTTTGAACCGTTATCAGGAAGCTAAGCCGGACCCAGCGGTGCTCGAAGTGACGACGATGGCACAGCTGCCGACTATACTGAATGCGCTGATAACCCGGGGCTAAATTTAAACCCCGGGATTAATCTTCACGACTGACCGGCGCACTTCAGGCACACAGGCCCGTCGCGCCTGCCGCCGTCTTCGCGCATAACCGCACGCCTTCAGCGTTAAACAAATAACACTGCGCCGGATCAACGCTGATCGCCAACTGGTCATCACAAATCCAGTTGCAATCGCCTTCCATCCGGGCAACCAGCACTTCGCGCGCCGCGTTATGCAGATGGATAAAACTCTCAACGCCAAGCCGCTCCACCATATCGACAGTCCAGGCACTTTGCTCCGGTTGTGCCGCGCTGAGCTTCAGATGTTCCGGCCGCACGCCAAACTGCAGACCGTCGCGGTCAATGGCGCTACTGAGCAAAGTTGGACAGACCGGTAAGGTTTGACCGGATTGCAGCACAAACTGGCCTTTGTTCAGCGCACCGCGCAGCAGATTCATTTTCGGCACCCCAATAAACTGCGCAACAAAGGTATTATCCGGCTCGCGGTATAAATCCATTGGCTTGCCCATCTGCGCGACATGGCCGTTATGTAGCACGATAATTTTCTGCGCCATCGTCATCGCTTCAACCTGATCATGGGTGACATACACAATGGTCGAACCAAATTCGCGATGCAGCCGCATCAGCTCGGTGCGCATCTGCACGCGCAATTTTGCATCCAGATTCGACAGCGGTTCATCAAACAAAATCACTTTGGGTCTTTTCACAATAGCGCGGCCGATCGCCACGCGCTGACGTTGCCCGCCAGACAGCGCCGCTGGCTTGCGGTCCAACAAATGCTCCAGTTCGAGCATTTTGGCAGCTTCCAATACCCGTTGCTGGATCTCGGCCTTGTCGACTTTTTTCAGAGCCAGGGCAAAACCAATATTTTCCGCCACCGTCATATGCGGATACAGCGCATAAGACTGAAACACCATGGCAATTTCGCGTTGGTCCGGCGACACATGGTTCATCGTCTTCCCGCCGATCTTCAGCTCGCCGCTGCTGATATCTTCGAGGCCGGCAATCATCCGCAGTAAAGTCGATTTACCACAACCAGACGGCCCGACGATCACGGCAAACTCACCTTCATTAATGGTCACGTCGATGCCTTTGACGATCTCCGTGCCTAAGTAATTCTTTTTGATATTAATCAGTTCAATCTGTGACATAACAGGTCCTTATCCTTTGACGCCACCGGAGAAAGTCTGGGTTAAAAACTTTCGGGCAAAGGCAAATGCGATGACCGCCGGTAAGGTGTAAATCACCGCCAGCGCCGTTAAAAATCCATAATCGATAGCATCGACGCGCAGGAAAGCGCGGAACATGCCAAGCGGCAGCGTCTGTAATTCCGGCGATGAAGTGAACATCAGCGGCATCAGGAAATCGCCCCAGGCGTTGATAAACGCAAACAGGCCGGCCGCGGCAAAACCCGGCAAGGCCAATGGAATTAATACATGACGCACCGTCTGCCACTGACTGGCACCATCCAGCGCGGCTGCTTCTTCATAATCTTTCGGGATTGCGTCAAAAAAGGTCTTCATGATCCAAATCGCCAATGGCAACTGCATCGCGCATTGGATCAGAATAAGGCCCAGATAACCGTCAACAAACGAGAACATCCGGCTCAGCATCATTTGCTGCGCGACGTCTGATGTCAGACTATTAATCAGGCCATTCACCCATTCGTTCAGAAACAGCATCACTTTGTACACCGGCACAATCAGCGCCGGTGGCGGCACGATGCGCACCAGAATAATGGCGTACAGCAATGGCCGTTTCCACCAGGCCTGGGTCCGCGACAAGGCATAACCACCAAAACCAGCTAATACCAAACACAACAAAGTTGCGCTGCCGACAATGCCTACAGAATTCAGCACCCAGCGCACGCCACTTTCATTGGCCAGCAGGTTCCAGAAATGGTCCACCGTGACGCCGGCCGGAATTTGCAGAAACTGACTGGCCTTTGGGTCAAACGCCGCCAACAGCACCCAGAAAAACGGCATCAGGCAGAACAGTGAAATCAGGATCAGCGTCAGGTAAGCCCGGCGCTGCGCAAAAAAACTCGCCGAATTCTCGGACATGGACATTCCCTCAGAGGTTGTGCGGACTATTGTCAACATGTCAAACCTCAACCTTCAGCGCTTTGACATACACCATGCCAAGCAACATCGACACCACCAGACTGACCACAGCGACAGATGCACCATACCCCAGCTGAAACGCAGTAAATGATTGATTGTAAATATAAATACCCAATATCTCGGTGCTATTGGCAGGGCCGCCACGGCTTAAGGTGTAAACCAGACCGAAGATCGCGAAGGTGGTGACCGTTGAAATGAACATGTAGAGAAAAATCGTCGGCATCATCATCGGCACGGTAATGCGCCAGAAGATTTGATTGTCAGTGGCACCATCCACCCGTGCCGCTTCATAAATATCTTTGGGGATCGAAGCGAGTCCGGACGTTAACAAAATCATCGAAAACGCAATGCCACGCCAGGTGTTGACGATGATGATCGACAACAATGGAAAAGTGTATAGCCACTGCTGCGGTTCAACGCCAAACCAGGCCACTAGCCGGTTCAGCGTGCCATATTCACCGCTGGCAAACATCGAGATCCATAAAAAACCAACGACCATTTCCGGCACTGCGTTTGGCAGACAAATAATGGCGTTAAAAATACCTTTGTATTTCACCGGCCGCTGCAACATCAGCGCCGAGGCAAACCCTAGTAGAAACTGACCAATCACCGCCGATCCAATAACAAAAATCAGCGTGACTTTTAGTGAGTTCCAAAACAATGGGTCGCCGAATAGCCGTTCAAAATTCCGTAAACCAACAAAGGACGATCCTTGCGCGGCGAAACCCAGCAAAGCGTCGTCAGTCAAACTCAGTGAAAAGGCATAAAATGCCGGGAACACAATAAAAGCGGCCATCAGCAACAGCGCTGGCGTCATCATTAAGCGGTAACCGAGCTGGCGCCGGGCTTCAAACGTCAGTTTAATCATCGTTATGTCCTTTATCAGGTTGCCCGGCCGCAGCCAATCCTGCTGTTTCGACCTGAGCACTACCGAGCACATTCACCACGTAGTCATACAACATTTGCTGGGCGCGCTCGCCATCAGCCCGGCCAGTCAGTACCGCTTCGGACGCCTGCGCCACCCCAGCCATCATCGCGTTAGAGCCTACCGTCGTGCGCAGTGCCCGCGCGTCCTTTAATAACGCATGGTCGGCCATTAAATTACCCAATGCCGCAAAAGCCGGATGTTCAGCTGCATCGAGCCGCGCCGGCACATTCCCCAATTGTTTCGCATAAGCCAAAGCCACGTCGTTTTCACCCAGCGCCAGCACCAACTGGCGCGCTAAGGGCTGTTGACGCGATTTCGCATTGACGCCCCAGGCATAAACCACAGACGCCAGCGCAAAAGGCTTGCCGCCATCGGCTGATGGAAATTTCCAGGTGCGCACCGCATTGGCCACGTCCGGGATCGGATTGCGGCTACCCGGTCCCCAGTCAAACACCGGACACCAGCTGCCACAGGTGGTGATCAACAACTGACCTTTGGGAAACATTTCGTATTTCGGGATAACCCAAGGCTCTGGGTTTAGCAGCGGCTGCACTGGCATCAATTGCTCTTCAATCAGCGTCTGGTAAAAGCCAAAGGACCGGCGTACCGCGTTGTTGTCGAGCACGTACTGGTTTTGGCCGTTGAGCAGCTGATAATGTTGAAAACTGGCGAGCAGATAACGCAGTCCTTCGGTATAAGAGCCCATGCCCCAGGTCAGGCCAGCGGGGATCAGCAGCGGATATTGCGCCATTTTTTGTTTGATCTCGCGGCTACGCTCGAGCAATTCCTGCCAATTTTGCGGCTGTGCGGTACTGATGCCAGCGTCAGTCAGCAAATCATGCCGGTAGTACAGCTGCTCGACGGCGACAATCGACGGGATCACATACACATGCTCGTTGAAGCTGGCCCGGGTCAGGGTTTTGACCAACTCCGGCAACTGGGCATAACCCGGCCATTGCTGTGCGTCTGTGGTCAAATCGGCCAGATAACCGGCGGCGGCCAAATCGTCCACTTGCAGATCTCGCGGTACGGTAAACACATCCGGTGCGTTGCCGGCACGTAGTTCTGTCACCAGTTTGGTGAAGTAATCCTGCGGCGGCGCCGGATATTCAACGATTTTCAGCCGGATCCCTAATTGCGCTTCCAGCTGCGGCTGCAACTGATAAAGCGCCTGCAAACGTGCAGTACGGTGCTCCGCTATGACCAATAACGGCCGTTTTGCCGCTTCCGTTTCTGCCAGACGTTGTGCTGTGGTCGGCTCCCCCCGCCCCCAGTACATCGCTGCCATGACACTCACCGCCAGCGTCACCGCCACCGGTAGCAGCAGATTTGCTCTGCCGCGCTGTTTAGTCCAGATCATCTGTCCAGCCCGTATTTTATTTTCTGTTGCGCACTATTTGTGCATCTGCCGGTTCTGCCTGGTTAAGGTTGCACCCTGTTGGTTCAGTGCCGGCGATTTTTTATGCTTTGTACCCTGTCCTTTCTGATAATACGCATATTGACACCGGTGTCAATATGCGTATTAATGGTGCATACCAACGCAAACACCTGCAATCAGTGACGGCTTGTGCTGTACCGGACACATTCGATATCAGACCGGCAACAGCTAAATCTATCTTATTGTATTTTATATATAAAATAATGATTGCATGTCAGATATAACTGCGGAAAGACCGCAATAAACCACAGAGCAAAAACCTGGTTTTAAGCCGGTGTACGCTAAAAAATCTGGTCAAGCGGCCAGTGGAGGAAGATGTGCAACTAAAACTCGCCATTATTGGCTGCGGGACCAAAGCAACCCAGTACATCCAGACCTGGATCAGCCGGGACGACATCGTTATTTCGGCCATCATGGATCCGAACGACAAAGCGATGGCCAATGTTTGCCAAATAGCCGCTGGCGCGAATAAAACGGCCCCGCTTTGTTTTGATAGCTGGGAAACCTTATTACGCGACCAATGCGCTGCGCTGGATGCAGTCTATATCTGTACGCCGCACGCCAGCCATGCCGCACAAGCCTTGCTGGCGCTGGAGCTTGGCCTTGATGTGCTGCTGGAAAAACCCATGGTGACGACAGTTGCCGAAGCCGAAGCTTTAGTGGCCGCGCAGGAAACATCCGGCAAAACGCTGGTTGTCGCATATCAGGGCGGATTATCGCCGTTGGTCAACGAGTTAAAAGACGCCATTGCCAATCAAACCTATGGCCCGCTGGTCAGTATCAATGCGGCAATTTGGGAAGACTGGGCTGACAAATATCAGGGGCACTGGAAACAAGTGCCGGCGATCTCCGGCGGTGGTTTTATGTTCGACACCGGCGCGCATATGATGAATACCGTGTCCAAAATCACCAGCCAACCGTTTTCCCGTATCAGTGCCATGATGCAAAATCTGGGTTTTCCGGTCGACGTGGTGACGACTGTGTCCGGCGAATTGTCAGACGGCACTCTGTTTAACCTGCATGCTTGTGGCCGCGCCATCCGCTGCGTGTCACGCATCGAATGCTACTTTCCGACCGCTATTGTGCGGATCTGTGCCTGGGGTCGCTGGATGGAAATTGAAGATGCGCAAGGCAATGTGGTTCGCAAAGACCAGGAAGCGGCCAACAACCTGATGAACGTGTTTATGCAAACCCGATTGGGTGAAATTACCAACCCATCTGATGTGCGTCAGGGCCTGCGGATGGCACAGTTGTGGGATGCCGTGAAGTTATCTGCCAGCCAACATGGCGCGCCGGTGACCTTGTAGCATCTGACAGCCAGAGCTTAAAAAAACAACAGCAACCATTGGTTGCTGTTGTTTTTTGTCTGGTCGCACCTGCGCATGATGCTTGGGTATGGTCAGTGTAAAGCCGGATTGACCGGCACACTGAGCACCGATTGTTGCTCTATCGCGTTTTGTAACTGACGGATCAGGCCCGGATCTGTTTGTGGATGCGCGGCCAGATACAGCTGGATCTGCCGGACCACCTGGCGGGAGGCATAAAACTGGGTTTGCCCCACTTTCGGATCAGCCAGCGCCTTAAAATCTGGTGCAAACGCCAGCGTCAACTGCGCGCGGCGGATCCGCAGCATTTTCCACTGCGCGTTGATATCTTTTACCTGGATCAGATTCTGGTCTGGTACAAAACCAATTTGTTGCAAGGTACTGTCAATCATGCTGCCGGCGACCGCCACGGCGACAAAATCCTGTGGCGATTTGCCTTGCTGGATTTGCTCGATCACCGCACTGTCGGCGGAATAATAGCGATAGTCAGCGTTAATCAGCGGTGCCAGCCAGATAAACAGGCTCTCGCGTGCCGGTAACCGCGCTATTGAATAAATCAGTGTGTTCGGCTCAGTCCGCGCCAACTCAAATGCTCTGGCCCAGGGCAACACCTCTGTACGACACGGCAAACCTGCACTTCGTAGTATCGCTTCGACCTGCAAATAGGCCGAGCCTGCCACCACCTGTTGCTCACGCACCACCTGATAAGGCGGTAAATCTTCGGTCAGCACCTTTAAACCACACGCCTGCGCCGGCAACAGCTGCCAACACAGCAGCCATACCAACAGCATTAACCAACGGGTCCCTGTCATCGCAATACCTCCTTTTGCGTCAATTGATTGTTTCTGAGCCTAGATACCGCCCGACACCTCTACTTCGTTTTCTTCTGGGCCAATGTTGCTGCCAGCGCTGCACTGATCTCAGGCGCCATAAATGCGTACTTTTTATGCAATACATGATACAGGTCGGATTGAAACAACTTTACATACTGCAAGCCGGTTAGGTCCATTTGTGCCAGCTCCTGTTCAGTCGTTGGGTATATCGCATAGTCAAATCGCCCATTGCGGATAAATTTCGGGATCAGCGCCAGATCATTGACGATATAAAACTGACTATGGATTTCTCCGCGAAACCCAACATCCATGCCGTTTTTTGAAACCGAAGTACTGACTATTGTCTGCTGTGCATCCGCCAGCACTGCTGGCGTGCACTTCAGCTGGGGCTTACACAGTAGTGTAAAAATGCCGGACACTAATGCTGGTTCAACCGTAATAATATTCTGATAGCCGGCCAATACAATCCGCATATAGCCCACGTCACCGTCTACCAGATTTTTATCTACCAATAACAAATTCCGATTCGACGGCTGGGCGACAAATTCGGTTTTAATACCCAGTTTCAGGTAAGTGTCGCGGATCAGCGGAATAATCAAGTTCACCATCGCTGGGTGATCGACATAAGAAAATGTCATCGTCTGCGGTCGTGGTGGTTGTTGTGCTGTGGTTGCCGCAGATACCCACAGGCAGCTTACAGTTATCAGGAACTTCACAAAATTGAACATGGTTATCCCGGCATCAGCTGAACTTACAGAGGACAGCAACCCTATTCAGCCGGTAGCGCCCATCCAAGTATTGACGTTGAGTATAGCCATAACTACTGGTCAAGATCCCGATCTGCAGTCTTGCAGCGTATTCGATACCACAGGAAACGCGAGGTCAGACGATCATCGCTGTCCCAATCCGGTTTAACTAAGAGCGAAAGTCAGCTAATCCAATCTTACACAGCTAGGATTTCAATTCAGCACTGAGACAAAAGGCCTGTGACGATGATCTGTCTTAGCCTGTGGTCACAGTTCAGGTATTCGCGCTGAATCATTGGGTAGACACTGATAGAAAGCAGCATCCGCCGGCACATCGCCGGCGGTTTTTGCCGTTATTTCTGCTTTTTTGCCGCCTTTTCAGCCAGCATTAACTTGCGTGGTTTTTTAAAGTAAGTTTGTTTCGGCGCGCCCGCTTCCAGCGGCACTGGCCGGCCCCAGTTGCCCATCATCCAGCCGGTAGTATGCGGTTGATGCGCCCACTGGATGGCATTGGCCAGAATTTGTGTGATATGCGGGTTACGGTAGATCGGGAAGGTCTCATGGCCCGGGGCGAAAAAGAAAATTCGACCACGACCCCGTGTGAAGGTGCAGCCACTTCTGAGTACTTCTCCGCCCTGATACCAGGAATTAAAAATCAGCTCATCCGGATCCGGGATATCAAAAGGTTCGCCATACATTTCTGACTGCGGCAGCTCGATTTGCGGTGGAATATTGTAGGCGATCGGATGCGCCGGTTTCAGACACCAGACCCGTTCGCGTTCACCGCCTTCGGCCTCGCGCCAGCTCAGATTACAGCTGGTGCCCATCAGACGCTTAAACAATTTGGCATGATGGCCACTGTGCAGCACAATCAGTCCCATGCCCGCCAGCACCCGCGCCTGCAGCTTGTCGATCAGCGCATCACTGAGCTCATCGTGATAGCGGTGGCCCCACCAAATGGCCACTTCAGTCTCGTCGATCCTGGACTGGGGCCAGCCTTGATCGGCATCGTCCAGTGTCGCCAGCGTCAGGTCAAAGCCATAAGGCGCCAGCTGATTGACGATACAACCGCCAATCGTCTCCGGATACACTTCCTGCACGTCAGCATCTTCTTTTTCATGCCGGCATTCGTTCCACACGGTCACTTTAATCATTTTGCACTCCCGGCCAGTCGCGGCGCTGCGGCATAATCCTGAACTTCAAGTAATAACGATTGCAAAGCCGTCGGCACGCCGTTGGCCAGAATATAACTGAGCCAATATGTCAGCCGCTCAGCAAACTGTGGATACGCCACTAATGCCGGTGCAAACACCTGACTGAGCTTTAAATACTCACCGACCAACTCATCGATATGATCCCAATGCACCAGACGGATCTCCAGTAAACGCGCGGCCAGCGGATCAGACACTTCCAGCGCATCGCCTTTGGCGTCAAAGCCCATGCTAAACCGCAGCCAGCCTGCCACGGCAAAGCAAATCGCATCGACCGGCAAACCGGCTTGCAGGCGCTGCTGAGCCGCCGCCAACAGCCGCTGCGGTAATTTCTGTGAGCCGTCCATCGCGATTTGCATGGTGCGGTGCGCCAGCGCCGGATTGGCAAAACGTTGCAGCAGCGCGTCGATATAACGCGGCAGGTCGAGCCCAGCCGGCGCCTGGCCGTCCACCAATAGCGTTGGCATTAATTCTTGCGTCATCAAATGACGCAGATAGCGCCCAAACAATGGGTCGGCCACCACCTGATGCACATAGCTGTAGCCGGCCAAAGTGCCAAGGTAAGCGAGTGCAGAGTGCGCACCATTTAGCAGGCGCAGTTTGGCGTGTTCAAACGGCGTCACGTCTTGTACCAACAAAGCGCCAACCTGTTCCCATGCGGGCCGCGCGCCAGCAAATTTGTCCTCAATCACCCACTGCGAAAACTGCTCGGTTTTGACCATCGCCAGATCCATATAACCGGTCTCAGCAGCCAGCACCTCAATATCGGCCTGCGTCGTCGCCGGCACGATCCGGTCAACCATGCTGGATGGAAACGCCACTTGCGACGTGATCCAGCCAGCCAGTTCTGGGTTGAGCTTTTCGGCAAACTGCGTGACCAGCCGCGCCAGCGTTACACCGTTTTGCGGCAGATTGTCGCAACAAAGAATGGTCGGCGCCGGATAGCCTTTCTCAAATCGCTCAGCAAGACCGGCCACCAGATAACCGATGGTACTTCGCGGTGTCGAAGGATGCGCCAAATCAAACACAATATCCGGATGCGCAAAATCAAGCTGCCGGCTGACCAAATCAAGGCAATAACCTTTTTCGGTCACCGTCAGCGAAATAATCTCTGTGGTTGGCGCACCCAGCAGCGCGATAACGGCTGCCGGGTCTTGCGGCGCGACTAAGACACCCAGCACCGACTGAATCACCTGCTGTGATGTACTGCTGGCTGAACTTTGTTGCAGCGTATACAGGCCTTGCTGCGGATTTAACTGCGCCGCAACCTCAGGCGAACGCAATGAGACGCCCATAATGGCCCAAGGCCATGGATCATCTCCACCTCCCGCCTGCATCAATGCGTCGGTATACCAGGCCAGATGAGCGCGGTGAAATGCACCGATGCCCAGATGCACGATCCGCGGTGTGACCGCTGCTTGACGCTGACGCCATGGCAACAAAGGCCCGACACGATGCGTTTGGCTGAAGTTGGTGTTGCTTAAGTTGGTTTCACTAAAAAGGGCAACGGATAAACGCGGTAAAGTCACGACCAGATACCTCAGTAGTTAGCGCCTTGTCATACGCCGGTGCCAGTGACAAAGGCCAGTCAAAGCAGTTATTTAAGTTTGTCAGCGCGTTTTACCAGTCGATCAGTCAGAGCATCAGCCAGCTCGAACGCGTACGTTGTTGCAACTTGCTGTATCAGCTGACAGTGCATCAGCCTGACGGTGCATCATCCGTTCTGCCAGATAAACCGCAGCCAATGCTCGGTCTGCACTGGGGGCTACCTGCGTTCGCCCTGCCGTTGGCACACTGCCACCGCTAGCACAAAATAAAACTATGGCTAAATATATATCGTCAATTGACACCGGTGTCAATTGTGGTTATAGCTAAGCGTCACTGTGACTGATGGCCGCAGACAGCGGTTGGCTTTTCTGCCGTTGCCTGTTAATGCTAAGCTGACCATGCGCAGCTTCAATCACAAGATCCAATCCAAAAACGTGTGTGTTGTGAACAAGTTAACCCATCCGTTCTATCGGAATATTTCTGCAGCAAAGAGGGAACTCAGTCGATGTCTTCTGTCACCATTAATGATGTCGCCCGGCAGGCCGGCGTGTCGAAAAAGACCGTGTCGCGGGTGATTAATAACGAAGCCAATGTCTCGGTGGACACCCGCGATAAAGTGATGGCAGTGATTAACGAACTGGGCTTTAAGCGCAACCCGCTGGGGATGGCTCTGGCAAAAAACCGCTCGTTGTTTATTGCTCTGCTGGCCGATAACCCCAGCCCCGGCTATCTGCAAAAGCTGCAAAAAGGCATTTTGCAGTGTTGTAGTGAAGAACATATGGGGCTGTTTTTGTACGACTGCAGCTACCGCTCGCCGACGCTGGTGCATGAAATTGAAGAATTCATCGATAACACGCTGGCAGATGGGCTGATTTTGGTGCCGCCGCTCAGTGATAAACAAGATTTGCTCGACATGCTGGATCGGAAAAATGTTTGTTATATCCGCATCGGGCCGAAGGATCAGGGCAGCGGTGACAGCGTCGGGTTTAACGGCAGCAAAGCGGCTTTCGAGATGACCAACTACTTGCTGCAACTGCAACATACTGACATCGCCTTTGTGCTTGGCCATCCGGACCAGCAATCGAGCCACCGCGTCGAGAAAGGGTTTCGCCAAGCGCTGCACGATGCCGGCAAAACAGTCAATGAAACGCTGGTAGTCCAGGGCTATTACACCTATCAGTCCGGCGTGGACGCTGCTGGCGTGTTGCTGAGTCGTACGCCACGCCCTACTGCCATTCTGGCAGCCAATGATGAAATGGCCGTTGGCGTGTTGTACGCCGCGCACAGCCTTGGCATTAAAGTGCCGGAAGAGTTGTCGATCTGCGGCATTGATGATATCTCGATCACTACCAAAGTCTGGCCCAATCTGACGTCGATGCGCCAGCCCATAGCCACCATTGGCTATCGCGCGGCCTTGCTGTTGATTAACAAACTGCAGGGTAAACCAATGCCTGAGCCGCTGACGCCAGAAGATCAAAGCAATATTTACGACTGTGAGCTGATAGTACGCGATTCGACCTGTCCGCCGGCACGTTAAGCCCGCTGGTACAATCGCCCGCCACAGTGCCCGCATCATCTGACTCACTTTTGCACAATCCAGGCATGTTGCGGGTCATTGTGAAACACCCAGTTACGGCTCGGTCCGGCCATCACATTGAGGTAATACAGTTCATAACCGTGTGGCGCACCGACTGGATGATAACCTTCCGGTACCAGCACCACACTGTTGTGTTCCACGCTGATGGTTTCATCGATCCGCCGGTCGTCGGTGTAGACGCGCTGGAAGGCAAAACCCTGCACCGGATTGAGTTTATGGTAATAAGTTTCTTCCAGCGCACTTTCGGCTGGCAACGCATCGGTGTCATGTTTGTGCGGTGGATAACTAGACCAATGCCCCGGCGGCGTGATGACTTCGGTGATAAGCAGGCGTTGTGCCGGTAAGTTGCCAAACAGAATATTGCAGACCTGACGAGTATTGGTACCCTGCCCGCGGCTTTCGCGCGCACAATCGGCCGGTGTGATGAGGCGTGCCGGCAACGGTGTTGCTGCCGCATCGACCGGCGCGCGACATAACGCCAGTTCGACGTCGGTCAGTGCAGTGACGGTCAGAGTGTCGCCAGCCGGCAAATACACTGCATAAGGGGCGATGCCGGCAAACACTGACATGCGCTCTCCGATATTGTCGGCCTGTAGCGTGGCTGAACTGACATTGACCCGGCCAGACAACAGCACGGCACACAGCTCTTGCTCGGCGCCGCTGGCAAACTGCCGGCTATCACCGGCTTTGAGCAGCACCACTTCAAAACCCACATAACGCCAGCCGGCGTTCTCGGGGGTAATGTGCTGAATGCGGCCAGAGGCATCAGGTAATTGTGGTTTTCGGTGTAAATAAGACATCAGCAACCCCCGGCTTTAGGTAAAAGATTCGCTGGCAGCATCGGCATGCGCTTGATCAGACGCTGCCGTGTGCCCTTCGTCGTGCAGCAGCGCCAACACCAGCGCCTGCACCAGATTCATACTGGCGTTTAACGAGCGAAACGCATGTAATTCGGCTTCACGCACCAACAGCGCCACATTGGCTTGCGGCACCAGCGGGCTCAATCTGCTGTCGGTGATGGCAATAATTTTGGCACCACACTGCAGTGCACGCTCCAGCACTGCCTGCGTTTCACTGGCATAAGGTGCATAGCTGATGGCAAGCACCACATCATCGGCACTGATCAGATTCAGCCCACTGTGCTGCATATAACCAACACCATCGAGCACCTGCACGGCGCGGCCTGAGTTACCCAGTAAATAACCGGCGTAACTGGCGACCGGGAAAGCCCGGCGCGCGCCCTGAATATGGATAATGCGCGCTTGCTGTAACAGCCGCGTGGCACTGGCCAACGTGACATTGTCCATATCTGTACACAGTTGCTGCATCGCCTGTTGATTGGCCTGACTAATTTGCTGCAGATAGCTGAGGCCGGCCATATCTGGCGCCACGCTGTGATCTTCACGCACGGCGGCAATGCGGCTTGGATAGTCGACACCACTTTGCACCAGCTGCTGCTGAAACAACTGCTGCATCTGGGAAAAGCCACTAAAACCAAAGGCATTGGCAAATCGCACTAACGCCGAAGCATGCACACCGGCACCTTGCGCGATGGACGCTGTAGTGCCAAAAGCGACCTGCTCCGGTTGGTCCAGCAAATAGCGACCAATCAGCTGCAACCTGTTACTCAGCGTCGAAAATCGCTGTTCAATTAACTGTTCGAGTTGCTGCTGGGTCTGGCAGTTAGTGCCGTGCATCATGCCTTACTCTGGTCGGTTGCTACTTGATGCTGGCCAGCCTAACAAAATAAAACAAATATTCCAACTATTGATTGTGCAGAATTTATATTCTATTTTAGCGGGGTTCGCTTTAAATTGACACCGGTGTCAAATCTATTATAAACAGATCTCAAAACCGGAGTCCGCAACCCAGGAGCTTTGCCGCAATGTCAGTCAAACCTTTGGATTTAATCTGCTTAGGTCGCGCCTCAGTCGATCTGTATGGCCAGCAAATTGGCGACCGGCTGCAGGATGTGGCGTCTTTTGCCAAGTCACTCGGTGGTTCGAGCTGTAACATCGCTTTTGGCGCCGCGCGGCTCGGATTGAAGGCGTCAATGCTGACCCGGGTCGGTGATGAGCAATTTGGCCAGTTTATCCGCGAAGAACTGCAACGCGGTGGCTGTGATGTCAGTCATGTCAAAACAGATCCACAGCGGTTGACCGCGCTGGCGATTTTGTCGATTAAAACCAAAGATCAGTTTCCGCTATTGTTTTACCGCACTGACTGCGCCGATATGGCCGTAGATAAAACTGATTTTGATGAAGCTTATATCGCCTCAGCCAAAGCACTGCTGATCACCGGCACGCACTTCTCGACCGCCCACGTTGATGCAGTGGCACGGCACGCTATTAGTTTTGCCCGTAACAACAACACCAAAGTGATCCTCGATATCGACTACCGGCCAGTACTGTGGGGCTTAACCCGTCCCGGCGACGGCGATAATCGTTTTGTTTCTAACCACAGTGTCACTGCACATTTGCAATCGATTGTGCCGCTGTGTGATTTGATTGTCGGCACCGAAGAAGAATTCCATATTGCCGGTGGCAGCACCGACACCCTCGCTTGTCTGAGAAAAGTGCGCGAGCTGTCTGACGCCGTGCTGGTACTCAAACGCGGCGCTGAAGGCTGCAGTGTGTTTGATGGCGCGATCCCGGCTGATTTAAACGCGGCGTTTTTTAGTCAGGGCGTGCGGGTCGAAGTGCTGAACGTACTGGGCGCCGGCGATGCCTTTATGGCCGGTTTCCTGCGTGGCTGGCTGAGAGACGAGCCTTATAGCCGCTGCTGTGCTTATGCCAATGCCAGCGGCGCGCTGGTGGTGTCCCGTCATGGCTGCGCGCCGGCGGTGCCAACACCAGAAGAACTGGATTATTACCTGGCGCATCAGCAACAGATCGCGAGGCCCGATCTCGACGACGAACTGAATTACCTGCATCGTGTGACGACGCGGTTTCCAACCCTGTGGAGCGAGCTGTGCATTCTGGCGTTTGACCACCGCAAACAGTTTGCCGACATGGCGCAACAAGCCAACGCGCCATTGTCACGCGTGCCGCAACTAAAACAGCTGATATTAGCCGCGGTGCAAGCCGAAGCGGCTGAGCTGCAGACTGTGCTCAGCTTCCAGCCTGGTGTGCTGATTGACGACACCTATGGTCAGGATGCGTTGAATACGCTAACTGGAAGCACAAACACAGCCAACCAGCAACCATGGTGGATTGGCCGGCCGGTCGAAGTGCCCTCTTCCCGTCCACTGGAACTGGAAGGTGGTCGCTCTATTGGTTCTCGCCTTGTTAGCTGGCCACGCCAGCATATCGTTAAATGTCTGGTGTTTATGCACCCGGCTGACGCCGCAGACCTGTGGCAACAGCAACTTCGCCAGCTAAATGAGTTGTATCGTGCTTGTGCGATCTCAGGCCACGAACTGCTGATAGAAGTGATCCCGCCGGCAGGCTCAGTCGCCAGTCAGGCAGAACTCGGGGGCGCGCTGACCGAGTGCCTGAGCCGGATTTATGACCAGCAAATCAGACCCGATTGGTGGAAGTTACCGGCACCGGATAAAGCCGGCTGGGCAGCGCTCACTGCGCTGATTAATCGGCGCGCGCCACATTGTCGGGGCGTGATTTTACTCGGCCTCGACGCACCGGCAGAACAACTGATGCAGGCGTTTCGCGACGCCAGTGGCTTTGCGTTGTGTCGTGGTTTTGCCATTGGCCGCACCATTTTTGGTGCGCCCAGCCAACAGTGGCTGGCAGGTCAGCTGGACGATGACTCGTTTATGCAGCAGATCCGCAGCAACTACTGCGCCTTAGTGTTGGCCTGGCTCAGCCGGCACGACGCTGCCGCCACTCAGCCAGCGCGTAATGACAGATCAGCACAAGGAGTTATCGTATGAACCAGGCTACACCACAAAGCGGCCAACAAAACACTGTAGCTGCAAGCACCATCCGCCTGACCATGTCCCAGGCACTGGTGAAATTTCTCTGCGCCCAGTTTATCAGCCATGATTCAGTTGCTGACAGCAACGCTGGCTCGGCACAGATTGAACCGCTGTTTGCCGGTGTGTTTGCCATTTTTGGCCATGGCAATGTCGCCGGCATTGGCGAAGCACTGTTTGCGGCACAATCAAAGCTGCCGACTTATCGCGCTCACAATGAACAAGGCATGGCCCATGCTGCGATTGCTTATGCCAAAGCGCAGCAGCGCCGCCGCATCATGGTCTGCACCAGTTCAGTAGGTCCGGGCGCTACCAACATGGTCACCGCCGCCGCACTGGCCCATGCCAACCGCTTACCGCTGTTGTTGTTACCCGGCGATCATTTTGCCAATCGCACACCAGATCCGGTGTTGCAGCAAATTGAACACTTCGGTAACCCGATGATCGCGGCCACTGATTGTTTCCAGCCAGTCAGCCGCTATTTTGACCGCATCAACCGCCCAGAGCAGCTGATCCATTCGTTGCCGGTCGCGGTTCAGACGTTATTGGATCCGGTTAATTGTGGCCCGGTCACACTGGCGTTACCGCAGGACGTACAGGCCGAAGCCTTTGATTATCCCGTGTCGCTGTTTGAACAGCGCATTCATTATATTCGCCGCCCCGCCGCCGAGCCGCGTGAGCTTGCCGCCGCGGTGGCACTGCTAAAACAGGCAAAAAAACCATTAATTATTGCCGGCGGTGGTGTGCACTACAGTCAGGCCTGTGCTGCACTCAGTCAGTTTGCCAGCAGCCAGGGCATTCCGGTTGCAGAAACGCAGGCAGGTAAAGGTGCATTGGCCTGGACTCATCCGTTTGCCGTCGGTGGCATTGGCGTAACCGGTTCAGCCGCTGCCAACGTACTGGCGCAGGAAGCCGATGTGATCCTCGCCATCGGCACCCGGTTGCAGGATTTCACCACGCAGTCGCGCACCGCTTTTGCCGGCGCACATCAACGGCTGATCCAGCTCAATATCGGTGGCTTTGATGCCGGAAAACATCAGGCCCTGCCACTGGTCGGCGACGCCGCCACTGTGCTGGCCCAGCTGCAAGATGCTTTAACCGAACGCCACAGTGATCCAGCCTGGTCAGCACGCGCCGCGTTGCTGGACCATCAGTGGCAACAACAATATGAACGCCTGACCGCGGATCCACTCAGCAGTCTGGCCGAAGCCACCCCAAGCAGCAGCCGGCAGCAACTGCCGAGCGACGCGCAGGTGCTAGGTGCAGTCAAACGCCAATCAGCGGCTACAGATGTGGTGGTTTGTGCCGCCGGCGGCTTACCAGGCGAGCTGCATAAACTCTGGCGTGCTGAAGGTCCGGGGACTTACCACGTTGAATACGGCTTCTCTTGCATGGGTTATGAAATTGCCGGTGCGCTCGGTGTAAAAATGGCTAGCCCTTCGCGTGAAGTCTTTGTGGTGGTCGGTGATGGCTCTTATCTGATGCTGAATTCGGAGCTGGCCACCAGCGTGATGCTGGGGCAAAAAATCACTGTAGTACTGCTGGATAACCGTGGTTTTGGCTGCATCAACCGCTTACAACGCGGCACTGGTAATGCTGGCTTTAACAATCTGCTGGAGGATTGCCACGGTGATGCGCCCGATATCGATTTTGCCGCCCACGCTAAAGCGCTTGGCGCTCAAAGTGAACGGGTTGGCAGCATTGCCGCTCTTGAAGCAGCACTGCAACGGGCACGGCAATCCAAACGCAGCTATCTGATTGAAATTAAAACTGATCCGTTAACCAGCACCGATAACGGCAGCTGGTGGGATGTGGCGATCCCGCAGGTTTCCGCTTTGCCTGGTGTACAGGCGGCGCATGCCAGTTATAGCGAGCAGAAAAAACAACAGCCGTATTAACCGCAGTTCACCCGCCGGTGTGCAAACCGGCGTGATAAGGATCTCTTTCATGCAACAAATCGCAAACTATATCAATGGTCAGGCTGTCGCCAGCCACAGTGGTCGCAGCCAGCCAGTGTTTGACCCTGCCACCGGCGTTGCCCATACCGAAGTGAGTCTGGCGACTGCCGACGAAACCCGCTCCGCCATTAGCGCAGCCGCAACAGCCTTTGTCAGCTGGTCGCAGGTCACGCCATTAAACCGCGCCCGGGTGATGTTTAAATTTAAAGCCTTGCTCGAGCAACATCGTGATGAACTAGCCGTGCTTATCAGTAAAGAACACGGCAAAGTGTTTTCTGACGCCCAAGGCGAGCTGACGCGCGGTCTGGAAGTGGTTGAGTTTGCCTGTGGTATTCCGCATTTGTTAAAAGGCGAGCATTCAATGAACGTCGGCCGTGGTGTCGACAGCTTCAGCCTGATGCAACCACTGGGCGTCTGTGCCGGTATTACGCCGTTTAACTTCCCGGCGATGGTGCCGCTGTGGATGTTCCCGATCGCCATCGCCTGCGGCAACACTTTTGTGTTAAAGCCGTCGGAAAAAGACCCGACAGTGCCGATGCGCCTCGCCGAACTACTGACCGAAGCCGGCCTGCCGCCTGGCGTATTTAATGTGATCAACGGCGACAAAACGGCCGTCGATGTGTTGCTGACCGACCCCACGGTGCAGGCAGTCAGCTTTGTTGGCTCAACGCCTATCGCCGAATATGTCTACGCCACCGGCTCAGCGCACGGCAAACGGGTGCAGGCGCTTGGCGGTGCGAAAAATCATATGCTGGTGATGCCGGACGCCGATTTAGAACAGGTCAGCGGCGCGTTAATGGGCGCAGCCTATGGCTCGGCCGGTGAGCGTTGTATGGCGATTTCGGTCGCGCTTTGTGTCGGTGATGCCGTCGCCGATGCGTTAGTGGCGAAGTTGCAGAGTGAAATTGCTGTGCTGCAGGTAGGCCCGGGCACCGGCGTCACGCCAGAGCCACAAATGGGCCCGCTGGTAAGCCAACAGCATGCCGCCAAGGTCCGTAGTTATATCGACGCCGGCGTGGCCGAAGGTGCGGTATTAGTCGCTGATGGCCGGCAGGTAGCGGCTGATTCTGCGGGCTTTTTCGTCGGCCCGACGCTGTTTGACCATGTCAGCAGTGCGATGAAAATCTATCGCGAAGAAATCTTTGGCCCGGTGCTGTGTGTGGTGCGGGTACCATCTTTTGCCGAAGGTCTGGCGCTGATTAACCAACATGAATTCGGTAACGGCACCGCCATTTTTACCGCCAGCGGCGAAGCGGCCCGCGAGTTCGCCGCGCAGGTGCAAGTCGGTATGGTTGGCGTCAACGTGCCAATCCCGGTACCGATGGCATTTCACAGCTTCGGCGGTTGGAAACGCAGTGTGTTCGGCCCACTGAATATGCACGGCCCGGATGGTGTGCGGTTTTACACCCGGATGAAAACCATCACCGCCCGCTGGCCCAGTGGCTCTATGCCAACGGGTAATCAGTTCTCGATGCCGACGATGAAATAACCACCGCAAAACGTAGGGGCACCCCTCGCGGGTGCCCGCATGCTGCGCACAAATCGCAGCGATAGGCCTGTCCATCCCACCCACGCCGTGAATACAATCCCTGTAGGCTCCTCTGCGGCGGTCCGAGGTTTTGACGGTTCATTTGAAAAGTCAACACGTGGCGATTACAGGTAAATTTAAACCTCATGTCCAGCGTGTCACGCCCCGCGGGCTTCGCTTGTGCTCACCCAGTTACAGATTTTGATCTGTAGGTATCGGCAAGCGAAGCGCCGCCGTACATCGTTGAATTCCAACCCAAACAGCACGGTAGCCGACAATAAAACTGGGGGTCACAAGCTTGCCGGCAGAGCTCCGGAAATAACGAGCCTTGAGGGCGAATCCGTGGCAAACGGTCGGGGCAACAACAACGCAGACACGCCGTGAATACAATCCCTGTAGGCTCCTCTGCGGCGTCCCTGCCGCAGAGGGTCTGCTCAGGTTGTTGCCCGACCGTTTTGCGAGTTCATTGGCATCATCACGTATACCAATAGCGGTCTATTACGACTAAAGGTCCTCAGAATAACCCAACCGCCAATGTAAATTTAATGTTTTGAATTAGATCAAAGGCGCCGCGCACGCTTTCGCTTTTTACAAAGCGTGCAGCAATGGCAAAGAGATTGAGATCTGTAGCTTTTTTCGGTAGTGTTAACTGATGTTAAAAAGATCAAAGGCACAACGCAGGGTTTAAAGCGTGCTTTTTGCATTTGATTAATATGTTATATGCCCCTGAGGACTGCAGATGAATCAAAATCTTTACTTCAAAACAAATGAATTTGGTTCGGCTAAAGAACTCGCATCATACGTTTACACAGCACTTCAAAAACTGAATTTCGCCCCTAAAGATCCAATAGATTCCGATTATATGTTTTCAATTGAAATCGAAATTGACGGAGTAAAGCTTGATATTTATTTGGGTAAGAACGATGAAGAAACAGATATACCTCTTTGGCAAATCTGGCCTGAACAACGCGTTTCATTGTTCAAGAGAATATTTGGTAATGTTGATAAGTCTACTGAAACACGAGTGAAAGGTGAGCTTGAAACCATTATTAGCAATATCAAGGGCGTTAGCGTTATTGAATGGGGCATATAACAATCGCCAGCACACCGCGCCTACGGCGCTGGACTCGCAACAAGTTGCTCGCCTGTGTGGCGGGCGTTAGAAGGTTACGCAATGAGCCTTGTGCAGAAATACGTTAAACTCATAAATGACTCGTCTATCCAAGTAACTAAATTTTTTCTACTTATACCACCAGCCATGGTGGTTTATCTTTTCTTTCCAAATATTGAATACACTAATCGTATTATTGTTTCAGGAGCTATTTGTACAGCAATATTCTCTGCGCACACAGCAGTCGGCATTCACGCATTAATAAAGAAAGAATACAAAACAGTTCTCAACTTTTTGATCTTGCCAGCAATCATGGTATGTTTTGTAGCATATTTGGGGGCTAAGTAATATGTTTTCTAACAAGCCGCGTCATTTGCAGCCTTCGGCTGCTGGCGTTAGCATATCCCTCATAGCTGTTGTCCCAATACTCCGACAACGCCAGCATCGGCAGCCACGGAGTGAGCGATCAAGAGTGAGCGCGGGAGGCGCGAACGGGCGAACGCAGTGGTGGCGATGTTGGCTTTGCCACGATAAGTCTGTTGTTAGGCTTCAGCTGTTATCAGCAAACCTCAGTCAAACCAACTCCACCCTACGACCCCACTTCAATAAACACCGGATTGCTGCAAAAACACCAATCGCTCCAGGGGGTTCGCCTTTGGTATCGGCATTGGGTTCCAGCTCGTCGTACTGATTGGTGCCGCGCAGGCGGATATATTGGCTTTGTTACAGGTTATGCAGAAGGTAGCTGAGCTGATAGACCAGGCCGTTGCGATCACAGCTGCGATCTGCAGTAGGCCCCGAAATAAGCCCACCAATCAGATCCAGCCGGGCCACTTGCGGCCGCTGATGCACGCAGTTAAAGCGGCCGGACCGCACGGCGAAATCCCAATGTTTTCGCCGTGCTAGATTCCAATTAGCCTTTGCGCATACTGTCCCAATGCTCGGCTATTTTGCCGTCGGCGATGCGGAACAGATCAAATGCGGTGGTGGTGTAAGTCTTACCTGGATTAGCTTTATCCGGCAACGTCTGCACAAACACCAGCGTGACATAAGGCCCTTCCGCGATGATATTGACCAGCGGCAGGCTGATCTGCGGTTGCACCGGGCTTGGCTTGCTGAACTGGGCAAAATACGCGACAAATGCGGCGCGGCCGTCGGCGATATTTGGATTGTGCTGAATGTAGACTTCTGTCAGATACGTCGCGGCTTTATCAAGCTGACCCGCGTCTATGACTTCGCGCCAGAAATCAAACACCAGCTTTTTATTCGCCGCCAGCTGCGGATCTGGGCTTTGCAGTAATTGTGATTGCAACGCCGGGGCCATTGCCGTGACCGGCGTACCAGCCAGCACCGGTAGCGCGAATGCACAAAGCAGACCTGACATCGTTAAAATCAACGCTAAATTTTTCATTGGTATTGTCCTTCTTCTAGATGATGAATGTTGAATTCACTTAACACTGCCGCCCGGCACGCCGCTGGGCTGCCCGACAGTGACAAAGTTCGCTTGACCCCGCGCTAAGTGCCACCTATTGTCGCTATACACAAATCATTAAAAAATACCGTATAGCTATGCAAAATCATCGACTTGATGCCAAGCAGTTTAACTGGGTGCTGCTACGCAGTTTTCTGGCGATCTATCGGGCCGGCAGCACCGCTGCTGCTGCGCGCGAGCTTGGTATGCAACAGCCTACCCTCAGCCGGCAACTGGCCGAGCTGGAATCACAACTGGCGGTCACGCTGTTCGAACGCACGCCCAGAGGCCTGCACCCGACCGCGGCGGCGGCGCAAATTTATGCCCACGCCAAAGATCTGGAAACTGCCGCCAACCGGCTTTGCCTGTCGCTGCAGGATTTGGGCGCGGAGCTGACCGGCACTGTGCGGATCTACGCCAGTCAGTTGATTGCAATCACCTTAATGCCTGCCCTGCTCGCTACTTTGCTGCGTGAACAACCCGGGCTGCAGCTGGAACTGGTCGCAACGGACGAACTGCCGGATTTACTCAGTCGCGATGCCGATATCGGCTTCTGGCTGGTCGAACCGACGCAGCCTGATACTGTGTGCCGAAAACTTGGTACTGTGCGCATTCAGGCGATGGCGAGTCGCAGTTATCTCGACCATTTTGGCATGCCCTCGTCAGTTGACGATCTGGCGGCGCACCGGCTGATTGGCCATGACCAATTGCCGGTGATGCTGCAGTGGTTTCGCCAGTTTGGCCTGCTGCAGGAAAAATCAGCATTTGCCCTGCGCACCGACGACAAAGCCAGTTATCTGACCGCGCTGCGCGCCGGTGCCGGTATCGGTTTTGCGTCGCATTATGTGCTGGCGCAGGAAACCGAGCTGGTCCAGGTTCTGCCGGATTTACCACTGCCGGAATTTGGTGTTTGGCTCAGCTGTCATCGCGATATTGCCAACAACAAGCTGATCCGTACCGTCTATGACCGGCTCAGCCGTGAGATCAGTCAGTTGTTGTTGTCTTAGTTTCAGGCTGTGTCACCGGCTTTGCGTCCGCAGCACGTTGCCAGTACGGTAACACCCAATGCTGTTGCCGCGCCGCCTTCAGCAGCAACACGGTACAGATCAGTGCACCGCCGGATGCCAGTACAGATGCTTCGATCCCAAAGTCACCGCCGGTCAGCCAGGCCGGGCCTGTCATCGTCGACTGTAAAATACCATCGGCTTTTTGACCGGATACCGGACTGGAGAACAGGCCGCCCTGTGCATAATTCCAGCCCCAGTGCAAACCAATACAGAGCCACAAGCGGCGCGTATATAAAAACGCGGCGATAAACAGCAAGCCAAGCACCAGCAGCTGGAAAGTACTGAGTAAATCGGCATGTGGGTTTAACAAATGTACCGCGCTGAATAACGCCGACGACACCAGGATGGCCAGCAAGGTGCCTAACGATCGTTCCAGCAAGCGAAATAAAATGGCGCGGAAAATCAGTTCTTCCAGCACCGCGACACTGAAAAAACCCACCAACAGATGCAACAGCGAAAAATTCAGCGCGATGCCCTGCACGGTAAAATATCCACCAACCCACAGCAACACCACTGGCACTGTTATTAACAGCGTGGCGAGGCCAAAGCCCTGCAACGTTTCCTTCGCTGCACCGGGCAACGCCAGTTCCGTGACGCGGCGCTGCTCAATTTTTTTCACGTAATAACAATAGGCTAAGGTCAGCACCGCCACTTTGAAGGCGTTGCGAAGGTGCAGCCACTGCTCGCCATCGAGCGTCAGTTTGGCCAGCGCATTGGCGATAATAAATGGCACCAGAATGACCACAAATGCCAGCACAAACTGGCCAAGCCCATGATTGGCCATGCGCTGCACTGTCCTTGGCAAGAAGGCCGGTAAAGCCGATGGTGGCGTCGTCGTAGAATGAAGATGATCAGGCATAAAGCCTCCTGTACTGCAAAAAGGTCTGAATTGACTTCCCTGCAGCCTAATGAGGCTATGGTTATACAACAATCCCGCTTTAAGCATTCCCCGCAATGCAATCTTGCATATCTAATAAAAACAACTACTTTGGCAGTGCATCGACAAACCTGCTTACAAAGCTATAAGGTTTGGGCAGGCCGGTTCAATCTGAAATTCAGCGCGTTTATTCAGCGATTCACCGGCAGGTCTGTGTGAACTTCTTGTCATTCTTTCGGCAGGCAGATAACGGACTCAGGGTGCCCGGCCGCACAGAGCCGCGGCCAAAAAGCGCATAGGCTGGTATTACTCAGTCACCCGTTTAGGAATTTCCTGATGCACTCTGTTCAATTATCTGGTACTCAAAGTCCGTCACCACGCTATCTGGCTCTGGGTTGTGTGCTGCTTTGTCTTAGCAGCTGTAGCAGCAATCCCGGTTATGGCGTGCAGCAATCCGTTCGTGCGCAACAACAAATTGGCACTGTCGCCAGTATCCAGATCTTGCCGCAATCGTCGATGAATGGTACCGGCGGTGCTTTGCTCGGCGCCGTGCTTGGCGGTGTGGTCGGTCATCAGTTTGGCGGCGGTTCCGGCCGTACGCTGGCCACCGGAGCCGGTGTGATCGGTGGTGCTGTGGCGGGCAACCAGATCGCCAAACAAAATCAACAAGGCAACCAGATTTACCGGGTGCTGGTGCGGTTGGATAACAGCCGCACGCAGCAGTTTGATTATCAGCAGATTGGCGATTTACGCGTCGGCGACCGGGTCAGTATCAAAGGCAACCAGATTATGCAGCTGCCCTAGTTCGCGCTTAGCTGCAGATACACCGGATTGCTGTAAAACCACAAATCATGCCAGGGGTTTTCGCCTGGTTGATCCGGTGCTGGTTCCAGTTCGTCACGCTGATTGGTCCCCCGCAGGCGTAAATATTGGCTCTGATTGATGCGGCCGAGCGGCCATTCCAGCATGGCACTGCCGTCGGATTGGATTCGCCAGTCGCCAGCGTACCAGCGCTGGCTGACCTTGGTTGCCGGCGCCTCATCGTTGTTCCGATCTGCTGCTCGGCTTTGATCGCCAGCTTGACCGTTGGCTGCGGTGCTGGTTATCAGGCCTCGGATCAGGTCAATCCGCGCCACTTGCGGGTTAAAACCACCGCCATTAGGCGCGTCCGGATCACGAAAAGACAGCCGCAGCACCAATTCATCATTAGCTTTGACCTTTAAGGTTTCGCCGGCACCAACGCCTTGCGCTGCGCCTTTGACGGCGACAGTCAAATCAAGTGCACTGATCAGATCGCCAGTCGTGACAAATATTTTGCCGGCTTTGAGCGCGGCAAAAATGCTGGCGTAATCCTGCTGCGCCAACACATAGGTTTTGGCATATTGGCCTGGCCAGAAATCAGCCCAGCCGTCAGTGTAATGGCCATGACTGTCCGACACTCCGGTGACCCACCAGCGCCGGCCTTCCGCCAATAAACTATCCCAGACACCGCCAAGCCGCGCCGTCATCTGGTCGTAGCCACCGTAAGTCGGATGGTCCGGATATTCGCCACGAATACCGCCGGCTTTACTGCTGCCATCCGGATTGAGCGTCGCCGCCTGATGGCCCTCGGCACCGCTCATGCCAATCACCACGCCGGGCGCGGTATCCTGCCAGTCTCGGAGTTGCTTTGGCGTGACTTTAAAATACTGCCGTAGCCCTTTAGCCAGGCGGGCCGGATGATTGACCAGCAGCAACGGGGTATCAGGTAATGCCGCCATCGCCTGCAACGCCTTGAGCATAAAACTGTCTTCAGCTTTTTCCGGCCCCGGCGGTACACCCTGGCGACCATTAAACCGGCTTTCAATCTGAAAGAGCTGCTGCGCTTCAGTCGGTGTTTTTGGCATGATCAAACTGGCATGCCGGCCGCCCGGACTGTTGCCCGGCACGTCAAACTCCATACCATAGAACTGCAAAATCTGTGGCAAGGCAGCGCGTGAAGCCAACAGCTCCGGATAGGCCTGTTCGAGCGCAAGACGGGCACGATTCGGCCCGCCGTGATCGGTTATCACCATCCAGCGCAGGCCAAAAGCAGCTGCCATGCGGGCATTGTGTTCAATTGAATATTTGGCATCGCCACCCAAAATCGGTTTGGGCGGAAACACCGAGTTATCCCATTTCACACTGTAATGCGTATGCACATGGTGATCGCCCGCCAGCCACTGCGGTTTGACCGCCAGCTCTGCAGCCGGCAACGTTTTTGCGCTCTGCTGCTGACAGCCCGCCAGCAACAGCAGCATCAGGCCTGCGCTGAGCCTTGAGATGCCGGGAGTCGTCATCACCGCTGTCCCTTGCCGACTGTGGCCGGGGCTACTGTCTTTGCATCAGCCTTTGATTTAAACGCCACACTGGCATTCGCGCCCGGGCTGCTGCTGATCTCCAGGTAAGGCCGGTCTGTGCTGACGATGGCAATATCGCTGCTACCCAGCGCCACGGGTTTAGCGGCATTGTCCTGCCCGCTGAGGCCCTTGCTGGCTGTCACTTTGACTTTTTGCAGCACTAGCTGTGGCCGCTGCGCGCCACCCAAATGTACCTGATCTAGCGTCAGCCCAATGACATCATCGAGCACCAGCGCCGGGCGAAAATCAGCTTCGAGGCTCGACAACCGCACGCTTTTCAGAACCAGTCCTCTGACATGGCGGACAAACAATCCGTAGGCTGGCAGTTCGCCAAACATCGAATACTCCGGATAAGCCGCCCGCTCCTGCGGCACCAGAAACAGCTGATGATAAGGCCGGTAGGCCTGGCCCCGGTTCGCGCGCCCCGGATACACCATATCGATATTTTCCAGCACGATGTCACTGGCGCAGGCGTCCGGCAGCCCGCTGATCGACGCCGGGATCGGATTATAAAAAGCATTGAGCCCTGGCCCGCGCATTTCATAGCCTGCATCGGCGCGGCCAAAGGCAATTTCCGCACGCAGATTGCGAATGCGCACCTGCTGGAGCCGCCCCGGTGGTGTGTCAGCAGCGACCTGCATGTTGCGCTGACCCAAGCGGATAAACAGCCCGCAACCGACATTATTAGCCGTAACGCCGTCGACTTCGACGTCCTCTAAAAACGCACCGTCGACCGTTTCCAACGCGATCGCAGCGCGGTAAGTATCAAATACCGTGATGTTACGAATGCGCACGTGGCGAAAACCACCTTGTGATTCGGTACCAAACTTAACGCCATTGGCGCTGGAGCGCAGCACACAGTCGCTGATCTCAATGTCATCATTAAAGTGGCCGGGGCCTGTGGTGGACTTCAGGCAAATCGCATCATCAGCGCTATTGATAAAGCAGCCGCGCACCCGGACTTTTTTGCAGTCGTTGATATCAATGCCATCGTTATTCCAATAACAGTCACTATGCACTTTGATATTTTCAATCCGCAGGTCATCACAACCGGCGTAATGCTGCACCCAGGACGCACCATTTTTCACGGTGATATCAACGATTTCTAACTGCTGGCAATGATGAAACGCGATCACACTGGGTCGATGATTCGAGCGGTTGCGCCAATAGTTAAAATCCGGCTCCACCCGAGCGCCACTATGATGTAAATCGTTGATATTGAGCGACAGTTCGCGGCCGCGGCCATCAATGGTGCCACTGCCGCAGAGCCGGATCGCTTTGGCATGTTCGGCATAGAGCAATGCCTGTAGCGTGCTGCTGCCATCGGCCGCGTTGATGTAATAATCGGCGATATCGACACTGCCTAATAACGTCGCGCCGGCAGCCAGTTCCAGCGTGACCGCCGTTTTCAGCTGCACCGCGCCAATCAGGTAAGTGCCGGCCGGAATTAAAATCCGGGCTCCGCCCTTGGCTGCGGCGGCGTCCACTGCGGCCTGTAACGCGGCCGTATCTTTGTGCACACCATCGCCGTGCGGTAGAAAACTGGCAAAATCCAGCACGGGTTCAGCACGTTGCGCCAGCCTTGTTGCTTTGCGCTGCTGGTCATAACGTTGTTCATAAGCTGCGAGCTGGTGTACCAATGCGTCTGCCAATAGCGGCGTCGCCGCCAGTGCCGCGACGGATCCCTGCATAAACTGGCGGCGACTAATCATGGCCGTGCTCCCTGATGGGTTGCCAGCGCTTTTTTCGGTTGTAGTGCCACACCAGCGGCTTTGTTTAACTGATCGACGCGTTGCAACAGCGTCGGCAACTGGGTCAGTGGTGCAGCGGGGACTGCGGCTGGAAACAATTCAGCTGACTGGGTCCACTGCAGTTCGAAGTCGCGTAAGCGCCGGTCCAGCTCAACATCGCTGATTTGCGGTTGTTGTTGCAGGGTCTGGAAAAACAGCTGCCAGCGTGGCAGGTAAAAACCGGCATACATGCCTTGCCAACCGCGTGACGCATAATCTTTTAACTGGGTGCCGCCCCAAACGGTCAGCAGCATTTTTGCATTGTGCAGATATAGACGGGATTCTTCCGGATTCTCACCATAAGCAACGGCACTCTGCAGCCACTGACTTAATGACTGCGGCTGCGCGCCCAATAAACTGTCGAGCTGTTGCACCACGCCACTAAATTCGTTCAGCCAGACATCGGCTTTGGCATATTGCTGTTTTTGGTAGGCCCGTACGCTTTGTTGTAACAACAGGTCCAGCTCGATACTGAGATAATGCCGGCTAAATTCCAGCACATCATGTTGAAACAGTGGCGAATCGACGTACTGCGGCGCCTGTAACAACAAACTGTTCAGCGCGCGGCGCAGTTTGACCTGGTCGCCGGCATGGGCGCCAAATTCAGTAAAGTTACGCTGTGGTCGCTTAAACAGCAGGTAAGCACCGGCCGAGCCTTCCCACCAACGTGAACCCCAATAACGCGTTTGATATAACGCCTGCTCGAGCAGCTGCCAGCTGTGCAGCAGTTCAGGCGTCACTTTGCCGTAGCGCGCCTGCAGATAATCCTTGATCCAATGCTTCACCGCGACCGGCTTGTCGCCGACTTGCCAGGCTTGGTCGTAGATAAAGTCATACACCAGGCTGTTATTTTCGATGCCCTCCGGAAAGGCGCCGTAACCAGTCAGTGCTCCCTTCGCCGGATCAGCAGTCAGCTGGCTGACCTGCTGTTGGTAAAAACTTAAGTCACCATAAACCGGGTTACTGCCGCCGTAATTATGGATAAAACCATATACCCACTGCGCACCGGCATAAGCACTGGTGCTGCGCCAGACATCAAAGCGGTCATTGCCGATGTCATGTACCAGCGTTTTCGCTTTGGGCACTTTACTTAAAAAGGCTTTCACCGCTGACGGCTGCCAGAATTTGGCATGGTCGCCAAACATCCAGCCCTGCAATACCCAGGTGGCATCAGGCTGCACTTGCGCGATTGACTGGTACAACGCCTGACCATAGTCCGCCAGCTGCCGGTCACGGTTGGCGGCGTCAGTGGCATCGCCGCTTAGTGGCGGCAGCATTTCGTTAAAGGCATCGGCGAGATAATACTGTCCGGCAGTTTTGACCGGATAAGTGGCCTGATACAGCTCAAGAAAGCGTTTGGCGACGGTGGCAAACAACGGATCTGCCGGGTCCAGCCAATAACTTTCCCGATCAAAGCCGGACCAGGGTTCCATCCGGTTAATTTTGGCGTTCGGGAAACGTTGCTTAAAGGCTTTTGGCACATAACCGGAAAACGCCGGCAATACTGGTTTCATGCCAAGCGCCTGCATCCGTTGCAAGATTTGCAGCTGTAAATCTTTTTTCTTGTTGATCCAGCTTTGTGGCAACGGGCCTAAATGATTTTCAATATTGCCCATGCGCTGCCAGGGCGCGACTGTCGCTGCGGAGAAAAATCCGGCCAGCTCTGGGTCGGTCAGACCAAATTCACGCCACAGCTGCTGCCAGACATATTCCTGCCCTTCCATCGCCAGCGGCTGGTTTATGCCATGCAATGCCATCCAGTCGATTTCCCGCTGCCAGCGCGACCAATCCCAAAACGGCGTGCTGTAACCAAAAGTACAGACATTCATATAGGCGCGCAGTGCAAACAACGCATTGCCGTTAAGGCTCTGCTGATCGGCAAATCGGGCCGGGATATTGATGCGGTTGCCTTCCCAGCTGACATGCAGCTGGCCTTGCTGGCGCAAATACTGGTAAGCACCATAAGTGGCAGCCACGGCGCTGCCGGCGCGGACCTGTAATTTGCCGGCGCTGCTCTGTACCTGAAAAGCTTCAGAAGCGGCCGGCTCGATCTGTAGCTCCAGCTGCGGCAGCGCTTGTCCGGTGACACGCTCTAACACGGCTTTGGCTTCCTGCGCCGGATCAGCATTGGCAACCTGCTGCCACAGTGCTGCCAGCAGCAGCACCGGCATCAGCACTGCTTTTCGGGATGTTGGATGGTTGCAACGCATACCAGGCGCTCCTTATAACTTAATGAAAATGCGGCGCTGATACAGCCAGAAGTTTGGCAATATACTCAACGTGATAAAAATCAGCAGATACCATGCGGTCGCGGTGCCGGCAGGCCCTGCACTGCTTTGCGTCAGCCAGCCATAAAACGATAAAGCGCGGTCCGGCGCCGTATCAGTAAAATGCCACCACCAGTTCTGCGTCAGTAAATAATGTAAAACCACATGCCACAGGTACAACACTGTCGCATTCATGCCGAGCACTTTGAGTAAAAACACCACCGGCTCTGCCCAAAAGCGCCGACCGGCTTGCTGGTAAAATACCTGCAACAACACAAAGCCGATAAAACCCAGGCCCGAGGTGTACAGCACAAAAGAAGAGGTCCAGATTTGTTTAATTAACGGAAACGCGTAACTACCCAGCCAGTTATCAAGGCTCCAACCGTAGCCGAGCAGCGATAACAGAACACCAGCGGCAAACAGCTGAACCCAGCGTCGGGTCGCCTGCGCAGGCGGTAAAGCTGTCACGCCCTGCAATAGCCAACCGGCCCACAACCCTGTGATGCCGGTGACAATTGACGGTAAAGTACTGAGCAGGCCTTCCGGATCCCAATGGCCGCGCCATAGTTTGCCGGGCAGATAATGCTGGTCAAACAAATTCACTACGGTATTGCCCCGGCTCAGATCGCCCACTACAGCGCCCGGAAACTGCACAAAGCTCAGCAGCGCCCAATAGCCAAGCAGCAACACAGCACCAAGGGTCAGAATTTTTTGGCGCGACAGATACAACAGCAACACGGCACAACAGAAATAGACAATGGCGATACGCTGCAACACACCCAGTACCCGCACCGCACTGAAATCGGTGTAAAACAGATTGACCAGCAGACCCAGTGCAAACAGCTGCAATGTGCGTTTGGCAATGCCCCACAGCAGTGCGCCATCACCGAGCAACTGGCGTTGCTGGCGCATTTTCGGTTCATTGACCGCCAGCGACACACCCACGATCAGCAGGAACCACGGAAACACCCAGTCAGCGATAGTCGCGCCGTTCCAATAGGCGTGGTGCCACTGCCCGGTTAAGTCCGGACTGTTGACAATCACCATCAACAAAATGGTCAGGCCGCGAAATAAATCGAGTGCCAACAAACGCCCGCCTGTTGGCAAAGTCGCCTGTTTATTGGCCTGTGATGCTGCAGTCATACCCGCTCCCAACTCTGGCGTCGTCTGTACAAAGACCACTGCGCCCGGAAAAAATGGCTGGCTGTCAGGGACAACCGCTGAAGATGAATGTAGATATATCAAGCAATGACACCGGTGTCAATCTAGCGCGATCGTTAAATTGCAACCGGTGGCAACTCAGCAAATAAACGTCTGCCTGTGATGACAAACCTTCAGTATCTGCTTGTTTTTATTCTCTTTTTTATGGCAAACCAACCTTGCTTGTACAAGATGTTATTGCTGCGACTTGTGCCGGTTTATATTGCAAAGCGGCAATCCCTTGCGGCGCGCCATGATAGAAGTCGGTGGAGATGATTTGGGCGTTACTTTGCAGCGCACTGTTAAAACGTGTAGCGTCGGCGTTTAGTGGCTCATCACTGCGGGTTCGGACAATAAAACCAGCCGCGACGGCAGACTGGATCTGCGCCTGCTGCGCTACTGGCTGATTCAGCACGAGGATCGCGGCCTGCGGGTCGTCGATGCCGGTGCTGGCAAATAAGACCTGTTCCCTCGCTGCCACTGCAGCCTGATAACTGCGCGCCTGCGTCGTATCGCCATCAAAGATAAAAATAAACTGTCCTAAGGTACGACTGACACTAGGCCAGCCATGCTGGCGCACTGAATCGCGCAGCGATAAACCGGGCTTTTGCACATCGGCAGGTCGCAACAGTTTCTCTGCGCCTAACACTTGCAGGATTTGCCGATCCAACATGCGATACAGCTCTGCATCCCACTGCGCCGGCTGAAATCCACCGCCATTTGCGCCAAAAGCACCGCGCTCTTTAACATTCATCAGCACAAATACCGGCGAATGTGCCGGGTGTGTATCGGACCAGTGCCTGAGCGCCAACAAACAATCGGCAAACAACGGGCAATGCGAGGCAAAATCGATATCCGGCAGATGCAGCGTTTTTAAACCTGTTTGTTGATACTTATGACGGTCAGCACTACTGAGCAGCGGGCGGCCCAGCCATTTTTCAGCCAATGGCTCGGCCAGCCGGTGCTGCTGCCCCGCCACACTGTCAGACACCACATCCAGCTCCAGCTGGCGCAAACCAAAATCGAGCTGTGCCGCCAAAGCAGGATGGCCGTATCGCAGTGCTTTGCTGTTGATGCCCCGCGCTGCCGCAGCCTGATAGACCTCATCCGGCAGCCGTCGTTTATAGCTGTTATGCGAGCCCAGCACTTTGAGTTGATTCAGCCGCAAGCTGCTGCAGTCTGGCGCTACAGATGCCGGCTCGACTGCCTGCAAAGCATCTGCTGGGCAAGCCAGTAGCCAGCACAAACCACAAACCAGCGCCGGTACTCGCCTTAACATGCTGGTTTCGCGTCGCTAGCAGGTACCGCCAGCGTCTCAGTCAGAAAACGGATAATGTCATCGAGCGGTGCTTTGGCATCACGGTCAAAACAATTGCCGAGAAATTCATTGCAGTCATTATCAAGAAAAGCGTGGTTCAAGCCCGGATAGATATGTAACTCGCTGTGATGCCCAGCCTGATTAACCGCTTCGACATATTGCCGCGCTGATTCCGGTGTCGTCAGCGCATCGCGGCTACCAACATGGACAAATTGCGGCGGCAGTCGGCGCTGACAGGCTTTTGGGATCAAATACAGCGGCGATAACGCCCGGTACAGCTCCGGATGGCTGTGAACATTGATACCCGCACCAAAAAAACCACGCGCACTGGCTTTGCCCATCGCCCAAAAACCATTTTTGGCTGTTTCGAAATCGGCAAAGGCCCGCGCCTGCAAATCAAACACGGCATAACTTAACACCGCAGCCTGCACCTGAATGCCACCCGCGGCGCGGATACTTTCTGCACTTTCACCTTCCGGTAAATAACTGGGCTTAAATCCCGGCGTACGGCTGGCAAAACCTTGTGACGATAAATTCTGCCCGGCCAATGTCACCATCGCCGCCAAATGGCCGCCCGCGCTGTCGCCGGTGACTGCGACACGCGCCGGATCGCCCTGATAATGCTGAATATTGCGCTGCACCCACAAGGTTGCCCCAAGCGCGTCTTCGACAATTTGATTCAGTTTGGTGGTGTTATAGTTACTGCTAAGCAGCCGGTAGTCGGCATTAACGACCACGATATCAGCATGCGCCGCGATATAACCGGCCATCTGCTGCATGATGCTTTTGGTGTTAATCAACCAGCCACCGCCATGAAAAATCAGCAAGACCGGCATGGGCGCCCGGATGCCCGGCCGCTCCGGCTGATAGATATCCAGTGCCAGCGGCTGCCCGGCAGGCCGGACATAAATCACATCGCGGTGCACTTTAACGCCGTCATCCCCGCTTACAGCAGGCTCAGCCGCAAACAAAGTGCTGCTCCAACCTGTGCTGAGCAATACCAGCCAAAAGCCTATTCCGGGTAAAAAACTTCGATAGCCGACCATCATTCATCCTCCGCTGATTGGATATTTAGCCTGCCTGCAGCAGGCCGATTTTTCCAGTATTTTATGTAATCGGTTTCATCCCAACAAAGCAAGCGCTTGCGATTTTTCACACTTTATCTACTGCTTGAAGGATTTTGCCTCAAAAAAGTAAATTTTTACTTGCATCAACCTGCCTCCCATTGCTTTTATAGAGCACAAAATAACAGCGGGACCACTGTTACTGTTTCGGACGGATCTGGCAGTAGCGGTTGCGATCACTGCGATATAACTGTGTTTTATGCTGCCTGACACCCCGGCAGCACGCAGCATCAACAGGAGGATAGACTTTGAAAAATTTAACGACAGTCACGGCGTTACTGCTTTGCAGCGCACTTTCACTCAGTGCCGGCGCCGCCGACAACCAATTAACCAGCCAAGAACAGGCTGACGGCTGGCAATTGCTATTTGATGGTAAAGATCGCACACAGTGGCGCAATTTCAAACAAACCGGTATCAGTGAGCTGTGGCAAATTGAAGACGGTGCGCTAAAGCTGGCCGGTAAAGGCGGCGGCGATATTTTAACCAAAGCGACTTTTGAAAATTTTGAGCTGAAGCTGGACTGGAAAATCGCCGAAAGCGGTAACAGCGGTGTTTTTGTGCGGGTAAATGAAACCGGTAACACCATCTACGCCCAAGCACCTGAGATCCAGATCCTCGATAACGAACGCCACCCCGACAATAAACTGCCGAGCCACCGCTCCGGCTCTTTATACGACATGATTGCCTCACCACCGGCCTCGCATAAAATTGCCGGCCAGTGGAATCAGCTGACCATCCGGCTGCAGCAGGACCAGCTAAATGTCTGGCAAAACGGCGTGCAGACCGCAGCCATCAAAATCGGCGACAGCCGCTGGCAACAATTGCTGTCGACCAGTAAATTTGCCACCTGGCCTGGTTTCGCTGCGACCAAAAAAGGTCACATTGGTCTGCAGGATCATGGCGATACTGTTTGGTTTAAAAACATCAAAATTAAAGAGCTGAAATAATGGCGAGCGCAGACTTTGAAATTTTAGTGGTTGGCTCTGGCGCCGGTGGTGCGATGGCAGCTTATGAACTGACCCGGCTTGGCCATAAAGTAGTTTTGCTGGAAGCTGGGCGCGATTACGACCCGAAAAAAGAAACACCGATGTTTAAGCGCAATGGTGATGCGCCGCTGATGGGCGCAGCCACGCCGGACAAAGATTTTGGGTTTTATGATGCCACTATCGATGGCGGCTGGCAGGTACCGGATGAGCCCTACACCGCTGCAGAAAATTCTGAATTTATGTGGTGGCGCGCGCGGATGCTCGGTGGTCGCACCAATCACTGGGGGCGCTATTCGCTGCGCTTCAGCGAACACGATTTTAAAGGCAAAAGCCGGGATGGCCTCGGTGCCGACTGGCCTTTTGAATATGCCGATATCGCACCCTGGTACGACAAAACTGAAGCCTTAGTCGGCGTTTGTGGCACCAACACTGGCCTCGATGATATGCCACCGTCGCCGGAAGGCGTATTGCAACCACCGCCGCAGCCACGGGTACCAGAGCTGCTGATCGCCGCTGCAGCGAAAAAACTCGGCATCCCGGCGGTGCCAATGCACCGTGCGGTGTTGACCCGGCCGCTGGATAACCGCGCCGCCTGTTTTTATGCCACGCCTTGTGGCCATGGCTGCTCGATCGGCGCGGCATTTCAGACCACGACCTCGTTGTTGCCTATGGCTAAAGCCACCGGTTTACTGGATTTGCGCACTGATGCGATGGTGAAAACGGTTACCACCGATGACAACGGTAAAGTCACCGGCGTCAGTTATATCGACAAAAAAACCGGCACCGAACATCAGCTTAAAGCGCGGGTGGTGATCCTCGCCGCCAGTGCCTGTGAATCGGCGCGTTTGTTGTTAAATTCAAAATCCGCCAAACATCCGCAAGGCCTGGCCAACTCCAGCGGCCAAGTCGGTAAAAACCTGATGGATTCGACCGGTGCCAATATCGGCGCACTGGTGCCGGCGCTACAAGGCCGGCCGATTTACAACGAAGATGGTCACACCGCGAATCATCTGTTTATTCCCTGGTGGGGGCACAAAGCCCAGGCCGCCAAACAGCTGGATTTCCCGCGTGGTTACCACTTCGAGCTCGGTGGGCGTTTTGGTGAGCCAGGCGCCAACGTCGATACTGGTTTGCAGGGCTATGGCAGCGAGCTAAAACAGCAAGTTAAACAAAAATACGGCGCTTATGTGTCTTTTGCGCTGCGCGGTGAAATGCTGCCGAATCCGGATTGTTATATGGATATAGATCCAACAGTCACGGATAAATGGGGCATTCCGGTGGCGCGTTTTCACTGGAAATGGTCAGAACACGAGTTAAAACAGGTGGCCCACGGTTTAAAAACTGCAAAAGAGATCCTGACCTTGCTCGGCGCAGAGGTTGGTGAATTACCGAAACCAGAACAAGCCATTCTAAAAGGCGGCCAAATCATTCATGAAGTCGGCACCACCCGGATGGGCGCCAGCAAAACTGATTCTGTCACCAATCAATGGGGTCAGAGCTGGGATTGTCCGAATCTATTTGTGATGGATGGCGGTGTGTTTGCCTCCAATCCGCATAAAAACTGCACGCTGACCATCATGACGCTGGCGATGCGCAATTCGTCCTGGTTGGCCACGCAGTTAGACAAGGGAGCACTGTAAATGACTCATGAAATCAATCAACCAGAAGTTGGCGCTGCTGATGATGCCAGCTACCACTATCAGTCTGGCCTGAGCCGGCGTCAGTCATTAAAACTGCTGGCTGCCCTCGCCGCCAGCACTATGCTACCGACGTTAAGTGGTTGCGACAGTGCGCCACCTGCTGCACCGGTAAACCCGGCAGATAAGGCAGCGGCAACGACTGAGCACTGGCCACAGTTAAACCTCAAACCTATCACCGCCAAAGGCTATGGCACAGATCCAAATATGATTTTGCCACCAGAATCACCGTGGCCATTAACGATGTCTGCGGCGCAGCTAACACTGCTGGCACTGCTGTCCGATATTCTGATCCCCCGCGAGGGCGATGTACCTTCGGCGTCTGAAGTCGACGCTCCGGCGATTATCGATGAATGGATCAGCGCGCCTTATCCGCGTCAGCAGCAGGACAGACCGGTCATTTTAGCCGCGTTGGCGTGGATTGATGATGAAGCAACTTTAAGATTTGGCAGCAACTTTGCCAGCCTAAAACGGCCGCAAAGACTAGCCATTATCGACGATATTGCCTTCGACAATGCCCAAACCAAACCACAATTCCAGCGTATCGCCAAAGCTTTTGCATTGCTGCGTGGCTTAGTGGTCGCGGCGTTTTTCAGTACGCCACAAGGCACCAAAGATATCGGTTATGTCGGCAATACCGCAATTGGTGGCGATTATCCGGGGCCAACGCCAGAGGCTAAAGCGCATCTGGACAAAGTGCTGGCAGATTTAGGTTTAAAAGAGTTTGCTTGGCAAAGCGTTTAATTCGCCTGGGATCAGCCATTTACGGGGCTATTGACCCAAAATTGACTCAGACATGCAATAAGGCCAGCAACTAGCTGGCCTTTTTCCGTCTTGAACTGTCGCTGCGTCGAACCGGTCACCGGCGTCGGAAACGGTCTAATCGGTCCTGCTCCAGCACGGCCTGCAAATCAGCTGGGATCGGCAAATGTAGGAACATATTGATATTACTGCCGCCGGTATTACCAAGCGGATAGCGCCCTACTGCAGAGCCGAGTGCCCCCAATAACATCCGGATCGCCTGACCGGCAACCGCGCCGTAGTCAGACTGTTGCCACGCCAGTTGCAGCATCAGCCAATGCGTCCGCACATGTGGCCAGACATAAGCCTGACTCAGTATGTGGGCGCGCTCTAAGTGACGAAACGCCTGAGTCTGGTCGCCCACGGCCAGTAAGTGTCGGGCCTTAGCCAGTTCTTGTAAAAATGCGCTGCTGAGCACCGGTGACATCGCGAGCCTCTCTACAACAGAATCAAAACGCTATCTTGCCGTGGCCGCGTGGTTATGACAACCGGGGAATTAAACGAGTATTGGTCAAAACTGCAACCATCTGTTGCCGCAACGAGCTGTCGGTGATGAAGATGCTGCTATGCGCATTTGCGTGAGCCTATCCCATTGTATTTTCGCCGGCCGCCCATATGCTGGATCAGACCTGAACAAATCTGACCGGAGCGAACCATGAGCCACCCCACCTACACCCCACCTGCCGTCTGGCGCTGGGATAACGAAAATGGTGGCGCCTTTGCCGCAATTAATCGACCGACCGCCGGCGCGCGCAGCGAAACCACCTTGCCACGCGGTAACCATGCATTACAGCTTTATTCGCTCGCCACGCCCAATGGCATCAAAGTGACAGTGTTACTGGAAGAATTGCTGGAACTGGGAATTGCTGCAGCCGACTATGACGCCTGGCTGATTGATATTCGCAGTGGCGCACAGTTTGGCTCTGATTTTGTGGCAATAAATCCCAACAGCAAAATTCCGGCCTTGCTGGATCACAGCACCACGCCGCCAACCCGCTTGTTTGAATCCGGCGCGATTTTGTTATATCTGGCAGAGAAGTTCGGAGTCATGCTTGGCGAAAGCACGGCCGCACGCACAGAGATCCTGAATTGGTTATTCTGGCAAATGGGCAGCGCGCCTTTTGTCGGCGGTGGCTTTGGTCATTTTTACGTCTATGCACCGGAAAAATTTGAGTATCCGATCAATCGCTATGCGATGGAAACCAAACGGCAACTGGATGTACTGGAACGCCAGTTAAGCCAGCACAATTATGTCGCCGGCGAAAACTACAGCATTGCCGATATCGCCATTTGGCCCTGGTACGGTCAGCTGGTGCTGGGCCGCCTGTACAACGCGGCTGAGTTTTTAGCGGTGCATGAGTATCCGCATGTGATGGCCTGGGCGCAGCGTATTGACGAGCGCCCGGCAGTGCAACGCGGCGTGCGGGTCAATCGTAACTGGGGGCCTGAGGAAGAACAGGTTCCAGAGCGCCACAGCAGCGCTGATTTTATGCGCTGATGTTATTTGCTGATTTTATTCGCTGACTTTATTCGAAGAGGCCCCCCGGTAGCATCACCGGGGGGCAACCTCCTCGCCCGGCAAGCGCCGGACGAGGACCAGCTGTCATAGTTTTACTTTCAGCCCCAGCCGGGTCAGCAATGCTGTTAACAACAGAATGATCGCGGCAAAAGCCAGACTCCACAACATGCCGGCGACACCACTGTCAAAAACGGCAGGACGCAAAGTCGCGCCAACAATTGCGGCAGCACTTGCCAGTATGTAAGGCAAGATGTAAGCCAATAACGGATTGACCGCAGCGGGAGCAAACAACGTGCACCAGCGCTGATAGCCTTTGAGATCAACCAGCACAAAAACCGCCACAAATAAAAGCGTGCAGAACCATGCGCTGAACAGTGCCCAACTCGGCGTCGCCCAGATCTTGGAGATTGGAAACCACTGCCAGCTGGCCAGCGCCAGCGCGCCCAACAGACCCGCGAACAGCAGCAGATTACGTGATCGTTTAGCTTGCAGCGCCGGGTGATAACACAGAATCGATAACATCACACCGGCCAACACAATCGCAGTATGGGTGTGGCTGTTGTTTTCCACCGCCCAGCGCTGGATAAATCCAATCGCAGGTTGGCCGGCAACGGCAGCTTGCCCGTCCAATAGCGCAAACAAGACTAAAAAGAAACATGCCGCAGCCCCAAGCAACAGCAGCTGCAACCGGACGTGACTGACACGGCGACTGATTAAAAATACCGTACCTGCCAGCAGATAAGCCCAGCCAATCAAACCAAGAATACCCCACCACTGCGGGCTGATGTAACTGCCGTCAGGACCGCGGAAACTGTAGGCCAGCAGCACCAAGGCCAGTACCCCGCAGCCTTGTGCCAGATTGCGGATCACCGCGGCGCCGTGCCGGGGATATTGCGCCCAGACCAATAACACCGCCAGATACATCAATAAGGTCCAGACCGGCATCGACAACGCCATCTGTGATTCATCAAAACCACCGATAGTACTGACCATCAGCACGCCAATAATCACCAGTCCGAGACTGCGAAGCAGCAAATGTTTAAACTGCTGCAGTGGATTTTCGCCTTTGCGTGCGCGGGCCTGAACCGCAAAAGGCACCGACATCCCGACAATAAACAAAAAGGCTGGGAACACTAAGTCGACAAAAGTCATACCGTCGGTGCTGGCCGGTAGATGTTTCATCCACCAGGGAATGTCATTGATACCAGAAAGCTCGTTGACAAACACCATGACAAAAATAGTGATACCGCGAAACACGTCAATCGACAACACTCGTCCCGCGCTTAAATCCAGATCAGAAGTACGCATCGGAACTTCCGACAACTGATTTCAAATAAATGCTTTGTATCAACATGTTACCCCCCACTTTTTCTGCTGCCCCGCTGTTATTATAAAAATGACAGCGATGTCATTTCTCTACAGAGTGCATGACAAATGGTCATGTCGACAAGTAATTTTTCGACAGACCCAGTGGCTTTAATCAAGAAGAAGTAATGAAGCCAGCCGCACCCGCAGCGATCAAGCGGGCACTGGCAAGTGCAAGATTGCTTGTTGTAGACCGATATTCTGCAACAAACGGGCGCTGTGCTGCAGATAATCCTTGCTGCAACCGCGTTGATATTCACTGGCGATAAATAAAATATACGGCTTCAAATCGGCTGGATCCGGTGATGCGCCATACAAGCATTTGTCTTGTTCCAACTGGCAGAGGGATGCCGGATAGCCCCACAGAGTCAGCAGATAAATGGTGATCACACTATCGCTGTTGATACCGTTAATCGTCGCAGGAATAACGCTTTTATCTTGCTGCCATTTCAGTTTACTGAGTGGCCCGAGCGCGCTAAGCAAAGCGCATACAAACAGCTGATCCTGCTGCTCAGTAGACAATTGCGCGGCATCTGCTAACTGACGCGCGATCCCGGCTTGCTTAAATGCCTGCTCGCTGATAGCCAGATGACTGCCATCTGTGGCTGTCGCTGATATTGTCTGATCAACGGCCATCAGCGTCACTATGGCTTCAACCAGACGCAAGCCCAATCGCAGCAGCGACTCCGCTAAGGAGTGAGTTGGCCGGCTATATCCAAGAAACGCCGAGTTAGCCAGTTGCAGCAAACGCGCTGCGATCACTGGTTCATGCGCCACTAAATCAACAGCCTGCACTAAATCCGCATTCTCAGCCGCCAGCACTTGTCGTAACTGGCGGATAATCGCAGGTAACACCGGCAAACTGTCGGCCTGCCCTAATAGCTGCCGCAACTGTAACGGGATCTGCAGGCTACGCAGCCGTTCCACGCAACCAAACAGCTGTTGCATGTCCTGCTCGCTGAACGGTTTACTCAGCACAAAATGGGCCTGTAAACTAACACTACTGACGACTTCTTCCGTCGTATCCCCTGTCATCAAGACGCGCACCGTTTGCGGATACAATGCCATCGCCTGAGCCAGTACCATGTCGCCATTCAGATCAGGCATCAGAAAATCACTGACAATCAGGTCGGGCAACACACCGTCTGGTAGCGCGGAAGGCCAATGCTGCGGATCATCACACAAGTAGTAAGTCCAGCCAGACTGCAGCCGCAATGAAGCCCGCAGCAAGGCTTTGAGCATAAAACTATCATCGTCGATAAACAGTACTACAGGCTTGGCTGACATGGTCATACTCCTGATCTGTCTGTTGCGGCCGGACCGGCCTGCAGTTGACGCAAAAATTCATGTTCCGGGACCGGCCTTGCGATGAGAAACCCTTGTGCCAGATCACAACCCATGCTGCGCAGGATCTGCAGCTGTTCGGCGTTTTCCACGCCCTCAACCACGACTTCGACATGCAGTGCATGCGCCATCCGGCAAATATTGCTGACCAGACTTTGCGTATTAATATTCGATTCCAGGTCGACAATCAGCGAACGGTCGATTTTTAACACATCCACAGGTAATCTGGACAAATACGCCAGTGACGAATAGCCAGTACCAAAATCGTCAATGGCAATCCGCACCCCAAGCGCTTTAAGCGACTGCAACGAGGCCGCACTTTGCGCCAGATCCTGCATCATCCATGACTCGGTTAACTCCAGTTCAATGGTCGCAGTATCAACACCGGTTTCCACAAAGATGCGTTGGACCTGCTGGATAAAATCTTGTTGCAACAACTGAACACCGGAAATATTCACCGCGATACGAACCAGTGGCATCTTGTCCCGTTGCCAGCGGGTTGCCAACATACAAGCCTTACGCAATACCCAAAGGCCAATCTCAATGATCTGTCCATCATGTTCGGCAATCGGAATAAATAATGCCGGTGAGACGAAGCCAAGTTCCGGGTGACGCCAACGTAATAATGCTTCACAACTATCGATACGGTCCTGATGCAAATCCAGTTTGGCCTGAAAGTACAATTCAAACTGATCGTGCTCTACGGCGCGAAACAGGGCATCACTAATACGCAATTGCTGACGCTTTTTGTCGGCGTCGCCGGCACTAAACCGCATAAAAAACGCATGCGGGCTATGTAAATGCATACGATTGCTGGTCAGGACATTATTTAGCAGCAGTTTTGCACTGTCACCGTCCTCGGGGGCCATACAATAAGTCACAGTAAACAATGGACGTAAAACCTGTGACTGTTGCATGAATGGTTGCCGCACCCTTTGCAGGATCTCTGTCAGTTGCTGATGCACTTCAACTTCAGTCACCGCTGCCGGCATAGTCAGAATAAATAATTCGTTCGCCAGATACGCCAAAGCACCATAAGGCCGGCTGGCCTGCATCAGGCTCTGGCTGATACTTTCAAACAGTTGACCGGCTTCACCAAACCCAAGCATGTCAGCCCAGTCACTGAAATTCTTCAGCCGGATCGCTGCCACGGAAAAAGTGCGTTGTTGTTGCAACAAACTATCCAGTTGCTGCAACACTGCATGCTGGTCCAATAACGCTGAGGTAAAGACCCCGGCCGGCCCTTCTTGTTGCTGAATGCGTTTAAACCCAACCAGCGTACATTCAGCGTCTTTGTACTGCACATGCAGCTCACAGGGCTCATCACCCAAGTCACTGACTTCCAGTGACCCATGAATATCCTGTAAGAACACCTGTTGTTGGCTATCACTGAGTTGAAACCACTGACTAAACAGGCTCCGGTACAAGCTTGCTTCGGTTTGCCCTAATAAATTCTGAGCCACGCCGTTACTGCGCAGGATCACCCCTTCAGGCGATAGTTCCAGCAAAGCGCCGTTGCTGTTGATCATCAGCTGGCTGCGGATCCGCAAGCTACGGTTATGGCGATACAACCGAAACGCCGCTTCAATTTCTTGCAGCAGTTGTTCGTCTTCCCAGGGTTTTTGCAGGAAACGAAATGCCGTGCCTGAGTTCAGCAGCTGCAACACAGACTGGAAGTCGGAATAGCCGCTTAACACCATACAAACGGCTTCAGGGTAGAGTCGTTTCACATTTGCCAGCAACTCACCGCCTGACATTTCCGGCATGCGAAAATCAGAAATAATCACCTGACACTTATCCTGCTGCAGGCGTAACAGCGCATCGGCACCACTTGTTGCAGTGAACACGCGATAGCCCGAGCGGACCAATAACCGCTCCAGCGAGCGCAGGATAGAAATTTCGTCATCGACCAACAGCACTTTGTTCAGCATTGGGATCTCCCTGCAGCAGTTGCTGGACCAATTCTAATAACTGATTGTTTTCAAACGGCTTGCTTAATGTCGCGTCGGCGCCTAGTGCCTTGGCCTGGGCCAATTCCTGGCTGCCCAATCCCGAGATCACCAGAATTCGCACCGACTCGAGTTCTGGCTGCTGGCGGATATATCGGATCACGTCAAAACCATCCAAACCTGGCATGGACAAATCTAGCGTAATCAAATCTGGTTGCCCACCGGCGATCTTTACGCCAGCCTGAAAGCCATCTGCAGCAAAATCCAGCTGATAGCCACTGGAAAATAATACCCGCTTAATCGCTTGCCGATAGGACGCTTCGTCGTCTATCACCAAGATCCGCCGGTCTTGCGCCGCGGCCGGCGCTACTTCCGGCTCGCTTTCGCGCATGCTGTCGGCCAGCTCTGGTGGCATCGGCATTTTCTGCAGTTGCAGGAAACTGATAAAGTCAGGCAACAGCACCCGATAGTTGCCGCGTCCCGGCAGCTTGTGGCCTTTGAGCTGACCTTGCGAGATCCAGCGACTGACTGTTCGGTGATGCACGTCACAATATGCTGCGATCTCACCGGGTTTTAGTGTTTTCATCAATCAAACCTACTTCACTGACTTGACTTCTGCATGGTATAGCATACATTTCAGCTTAAAGACAAATGCGACATACAGGACAGCTTATAGTGACAACACCCGCTCCGTCGATACCAGTGCTGCTTTGTGTCGATGATGAACCCGGTATTCTGAAATCACTGCAACGTTTGTTTGTCGGCCAGCCCGTGCGGGTATTACTGGCTGGGAGTGGCCAACAGGCGCTGCAGCTGATGCAAACTGAAAAAGTGCAGTTGATCATCAGCGATATGCGGATGCCGCAGATGAATGGTGCTGAATTTCTCGCGCAAGCCGCACAGTTACAACCGGATTGTTACCGCATTCTGATGACCGGCTACGCCGATTTGGCGTCTACAGTGCAGGCCATTAACATCGGTAAAATCCATCGGTACGTGCAAAAGCCATGGCAAAATCAGGAACTACTGACACTAATCGAAGAAGGTCTGCAGCTGTTTCGTCTCGTCAGCGCCAATAAACAACTGACAGCGCAAGTGGCCCGGCAGAATGTCGAATTAAAGGCGTTGAATCACAATCTTGAAGAGATGGTGCAGCACCGCACCGCACAGTTGAAAAAAACCTTACATCAACTCAAAGCCATGATCGCCCAAAAGGAACAGGACCATAAAGCGACGCTGGAGGTGTTGTACAACATTATCAGCAGTAGTCCATGCCTATCCGGTGAGTTTGCTCTGAATGTCAGTCAGACCTGTGTTGCACTGGCACGCCTGCTAAATCTACCGCGCGAACAGCGGCAGCAATTGCGCCAGGCAGGCTTATTTTCAGAGCTCGGCAAACTGGGGCTGCCCACCCATTTACAGCTGCAACCGCTGCACAAAATGAGTCCGGCAGAACGCAGTCAATATTTACAACATCCGCAATACGCCGAAGACATTCTGGCACCAGCACAGCACCTGCAAGCCGTGCGAGACACCATCGCTCAGCAATATGAACGCTTTAACGGCAGTGGCGAACCGCAGCACAAAGTCGGCACCGACATTTGTCTGACCGCCCGGGTCTTAGCAGTCGCTCGTGATTTTTGGCTGTATGTGTTTCAGCGCTTGCATCCACAACCCCATACCCATGAACAGGCGTTAGAACAAATTCGCCGCCATCTTGGCACCTGGTACGACCCTGAAGTCGTCATTGCGCTCAGTACTCTGGTACGTAGCGGCTTGCGAACCGGAAACGACCGTAGTTCTGATGGGATCAGCGTCGCTGAACTGCAGCCAGGTATGCGGCTCAAACACAATTTGTACAACAAAAAACACTTGTTGTTGTTACCTAAGGGACAACAACTCACCGGTCCGACCATTGACAGCTTGCAGCGTTACGAGATCAAGCACAAAGAATCGCTGGTGGTGCCGGTGGAGATGGTCTCGCCACTGGATAACACCGAAGAGGAGTGAAACCAATGTTCAGGTTGTTGCAACTCAATGCGACCGATCCACAGACTTTGCAGCAAGAACTGCAACAACAGCTGCCGGAGCCAGTCAACCTGCTGATTGCGACCGGCAATGTCGCCAGTTTGCAAGCGTTGGGCGGATTAGAACGGCCACAGCAATTTGCCGCTAATTGGATTGCCTGTAGCTCCTGTATCGGCGCAGCATCGTCGTTTGGCGTAGACACTGCAACAGATCGCCGTTTAACGTTACTGGCATTGACAGATCCTGCCGGCAGTTATGGCGTGGCCAGCGTCAGACAAATCAGTGGGCAAATCAGCCAACAGGCAGCGGACACTGTACTGGCTGCTATGGCTATGGCGAAGCGGTCGGGGGAGTTGCCAGGCTTGATTTGGTGTATGCAAGCGCCGGGGTTTGAAGAGCAAATAATCAGCGGCATCCAACAAGTGGTTGGCGATCAGGTTCCGATCCTCGGGGGCAGCGCTGCAGACGATGATGTCAGTGGGCAATGGTGCCAGTATGACGGTACGACGCTTGGCAGTGATTTGTTAGTCATTGCGGTACTCTATCCGACAGTCCCGGTCAGCAGTTATTTCAGTAGTGGCTACAGTTCCGGCAAATTCAGCGGTGTTGTGACGGCCGTCAGCGACCGGAATATCATGCAAATCGACGGTGAACCGGCCTTACAAGTCTACAACCGCTGGCTACTCGGCGCCGGATTGGCGCCGCTGCAGCCCGGCGTAGTCATGAGTCAGAGCACTTTTCATCCGATTGGCCGCCAGCTGTCGGCGCGCGATGTTCCATTCTCCTTGCTGAGTTTACCGACTAATGTCGGCGACGATGGCAGCATCAGATTGCTTGCAGAATTACAAGTTGGAGACGAGATATCGTTGATGCACGGGTCGAAAGAACAGTTAGTGCGTCGTGCCGCACATGTCGTCCAGGTCGCAGCGAATAACCTGCGGTTACGGCACGATACGGCACCAGCCGCTGCGCTGATTGTGTATTGCGCTGGTTGTATGCTGGCCGTACGCGACGAAATTCACCAGGTCCAGCAGTCGCTGACCAGTAGCCTGCCAGGTCTGCCCTATCTGGTAGCCTTTACTTATGGCGAACAAGGCTGTTTTGCCGATGGTTTTAACCGCCACGGCAATCTGATGATTTCCGCAGTGCTGTTCGGCCACACCAAATGAAGGGTCTGGGATGAAAAATCAGGAACAATTGCAGGAAAAAATACTGCAGCTAACCTACGAAAAGCAGCAGCTTGAACAATTCAGACATCTGAATGAGCTGCTGAGCCATGGTCTCGATGCTATTTTATCGTCCGAACATCATGATGAGCTGTTTAGCAAGCTGTTTGAAGGCATTATCAAAGTGATTGATTATGATGCCATTTGTATTTTGCAGCGCTTAAACGACAGCGCGCAATTACAACTTTTAGCATCACAACCGGCTTTAAATGCACAGTTGTTACCCGATGCTGACGCCCTCGCCCAGTTATTTCTCCGTGATTTAAATTTGTTTAATTTGCCGAAACTGGACTGGTGGCAACCGGCAATGTCTGGCTTTAGTGACGGTTATTTATCTGCGTTAACCTACCCGTTGCAGACGACACAATCTTCATTTGTCTTATTGCTGTTCTCGAAAAAAATTGGCGCGTTTTCTGCCAACAACGCAGGCATGCTACGTTCGTTTAGCAGCTTTATCGCCAGCACTTTGTCGCAAATCGAAAAGCGTAAACTGTTACAGGAACGCGATGATTTACGCGCGCAACAATATCGGATTGAACAAAGCCTGATGCGTCAGGAAAAAATGGCCGCGATCGGCCAGCTAGCAGCAGGTGTGGCACACGAACTGAATAATCCGCTTGGATTTATCTATTGTAATCTCAATACCTTACGTCACTACCTACAACAGTATGATCAATTTATTACCCAAAGCACGCAACTGCATCCGGAGCTGAAAACGCTGGGTGACAGCCTGCAACTTGGTTACCTGCAGCAGGAAAGTCAGGATCTAATTAATGAATCACTCGAGGGGGCACGGCGCTCCCGCGACATTATCAATAATCTGCGCACCTTCTCACATCCAGACGAAAAAACTCAGCATGATCTCGATTTTTGCAGCCTGCTCAAAGACAGCATCCGGATCGCACAAACTCAGGTCAAACATAATGCGCGGATCCAGCTGCACCTGCCGGCCGAGCCGGCGTTATTGCGCGGCAATGCCACACAGCTTGGTCAGGTACTACTTAATTTGCTGATCAATGCCAATCAGGCAGTCGGCGCCGGCAAAGGTCAGATTGATTTGAGTCTGTATGCCGCCGATGGCCAATGGATACTGGATATACAGGACAATGGCTGTGGTATTGCTGAGAGTGCCCAGGCGCATATTTTTGAACCCTTTTTTACCACAAAGCCGGTAGGACAAGGCACCGGACTTGGATTATCGCTTTCGCGCGCTATTGTCGAACAACATGGGGGCACGCTGAGACTTGCTGATACCAGTGCTGCGGGAACTTGTTTTCAATTACGTCTGCCGGTGTTGGAGGCGCGCTGATGGTTTGGCAACACAAAGCACTGAGCTTACGTCGGATCCGTTATTGGTTGCTGCTGGTTTTGCTCGGGACGCTGGCCAACATGACCATTATCGATTTGCCTTTTGTCGTGCCTTTTAGCATAGGCAATGTCGCTTTATTTTTAATCTTGCGTCGTCTGGGACTGTTTTGGCTGGTCCCTGCCGCTGGCTTGATTCTGTTACCACTGTGGCAAAATCTGGCGTTAACCGCCAGTCTGCTGCAATTGCTGGTCCTGCTCTGTTTTAACGACCGTATCCGGCAATACAGTTTTGCAGCTATTGCGCTGTATGCATTTAGCTGTACCGTTTTATTCAGTCTGACCGCGCCGTTTAAAATCACCAGCGAGCCGTTTTACCTGCTGCTGTATGCTGGCCTGAGTACCGCCGTATTTGCCTTCTGCCTGCGTGCGATGTTAATTCTTGATACGCTGACTGCATCCGCCAGCCACGAACAGCAACAGTCTCTGACTCAACAATTGTCTCATCGGGTCGCGATGTACAGCAGCATTCCGTCAACATTGTTAATTGCGCTGGTATTGCATGGCGCGACGGCATTAGATGTATCGCGGTATTTGCAGCGCTACAGTGACGAACAGGCCCAGCTTGCCAAACAAATCAGCGGTCACCTGACCGGCTATCTGACCCAGGTTGTACTGGCAGGCAAGATTTTGGATATTGTCAGTCCATCGGCGTTATTGCCGGCATTGACCGCACAACGCGCCGAATTTAGCTCGGCGTTGATCACTGATGCCGAAGGCAAAGTTCAGCATTTTTATAAAGCGGACCTGCCTGAGACCGCGAAACCTGGCAGTAGTGTGGCAGACCGTAGCTATTTCACCGAGCCACGCCGCACCGGTTTACCCTATATCAGCGATACGTTTCTTGGTCGTAATCTCGGACAGGATCAGTTGTTTGCAGTCAGTACACCGCTGACTGATACCAAAGCAGCGTTTAGCGGTGTGTTGGAAGTGTCGGTCAATCTGTCAGAGCTGACAAAAGCAATCTCACCAACTGACCTCGAGATCTCCCACCGGGTGTTGTTAGATCATCAGCAAAAGAAAATTTGGGGCACTTCGGATGATCGTCCGCTTGGCCAAATCTGGTCGGTGAGTTCCCAGTCGGATCCAGACCCACGCGAGTATTTACGTAATAACTGGTTCAACAGCTTCGGCCCTATTATGTTGACAGAAAATGCCGCACATTTCCTACTCAAGAATTACGTGTCGCCCGGCCAGTGGCAGTTAAAGTACTTTATCGATACCGACAGCTTTATCCAGCGCTATCATGTATTTCTGGCATTAGCGATGGTGGTAGCGATGCTGTTACTTGAAGCCATTACTGCCTTGTCGCGGGCATTTGTCAGCCGTTATACCACAGCTCTCGAACAGCTGGCCCACAGCGCCTCTGCCTGGCAGCCAGACGATCCACCACAACCACGGCCATTACTGCACCAGTCAGCGATTGAAATTGACACACTGGCGCTCACCATCAGTGATATGCAACACCGTGTCAGAGCATCACGTCGCGGCATGTATCAGTCAATGCAGCAAATCGTGACACTAAATAACGAGCTGGAACAGCGCGTCAGTCACCGCACCGAAGAACTGCGACATGAACGAGACCGGGCAACGCAGCTTGCCGCGATTAAAACCCGTTTTCTTGCCAACATGAGCCATGAAATACGCACGCCGATCACCGTGATTAAAGGTTTTACCGAGCAACTCGCCGGCCGGCTGACAGCGACAGATTTGGTATTGATTAACCGCATCCAACAAAATACTGAACATCTGCAACGGCTGGTAGACGATATTCTGGATACGGCCAAAATTGATGAAGGAAAAATGAGTCTGGAGCTGCAGGCTGTGCCATTAAAGGAGTTTATTCAGCTACTGACCGACAATGTAGGGTCGCTTGCTGCAAAAAAAGGCCTGACTCTCAAGGTAAACAATGATAACGCAGACGGTCTTTCCTTGACCGCAGATCCATTTCGGCTTAGGCAAATTTTGCTTAACCTTTTGAGCAATGCCATAAAATTTACCGCAAGTGGACAAATCACGCTTAAAATCCTGGCGTGCAACGACGGCAGTATCAACATCGCCGTGATCGATCAGGGTATTGGCATCCAGCAAGAGCAGCAGGCACATCTGTTTTCAGCTTTCACTCAGGCCGATAGCAGTACCAGTCGTCATTATGGCGGAACTGGCCTTGGGCTGTACATTTGCCGCCAATTAGCTGAGGCGATGCAAATGCAAATCATGGTCTCAAGCGCTATTGGTGTTGGTTCCACTTTTACCCTGCAGGTTCCAGCGCATTTAGTGAGCACAATCCACGAGGACAAACCTGAGCTAGAGCAAAAATCGGCACCTGCGGTTCTACTCAGATCGGCACGTTTGCTGGTCGTCGATGATGTTGCCGATATCCGCGCCTTAATCGCATCCTATTTAGAACTACAACCTCTGACACTTAGTTTCGCCGAGAATGGACTAGCCGCCCTTGAGCTCTGCCGCCAGCATAGCTTTGACCTGATCATCATGGACCAACAGATGCCGGAACTTGATGGAATGGCCGCAGCCCGGCAATTGCGGGATATGGGTGTGTTGTGCCCGATTTTGTCGCTCAGTGCCGACGTATTTGAAGAGCCGGCCAAACAGCTCAGCGATTTGTTCACCCTGACCATGACAAAACCATTTTCCCGGCAACAATTGTTAGAAGCGCTAGCTCACATGCAGTCGGGCGATTTGACTAGAGAAACACTACAGATTTCAACAGACGATGGTAGCTCTACACTGAAAGAGACCGACGACGAACTACTACATGAATACCGCCGATCTCTGCCCAGCCATGCTGAGACCATCCAGCGTTTGATGAACACTCAGGAGTTGGATAAACTCAATCGCCTGCTACACCAGATTAAAGGCACAACAGCGTGCTTTGGCCTCGACGATATCAGCGCACTAGCGGCAGCAGCACACGGCGCACTGAAAGCCGGCACTATGGACGAAGAGTTACTTGGCGCATTAATAGATAAGTTGTATACGGCGGCACAGCAATAATACCTATGTCTGATGGTATTATTGCTGTACTGATTATGATGTCTGATGACTCAGCATCGCCAGTTTGTGTGCGATGTCTTGTAATGAAAGAACCTGATGCACTGCGCCGAGGCGAATTGCTTCTTTTGGCATACCAAACACTACACAACTGGCTTCATCCTGGGCATAAGTCGTAGCACCTGCCTGATGCATTTCTAGCAAACCTCGGGCACCATCGTCACCCATTCCGGTCAGAATATACCCTTGGGCTGCAGCGCCGAGTTCACGTGCCACCGAATTGAATAATACATTAACAGATGGCTTATGGCGGGATACTGCAGGACCATCCTGAACTACGGTATAAAGTTCTTGACCGTGTTTTTCCACTTGCAGATGCAACCCGCCTGGTGCGATATAAACATGACCAGGTTGCATCAGTTCATGATGCTTCGCTTCGACCACATTTAGTGCTGAAATATGGTCCATCCGTTCGGCAAAAGCACGGGTAAAAGCGGCCGGCATATGTTGAACAATTACGATAGGCGGTAAAGTTGCAGGTAGTTGGCGCAGGACAAACTCCAGCGCCTGGGTCCCGCCGGTCGAAGTCCCCAGCGCCACCAAACTTATGCTCTGATGGTTTTCATGCAAAAGTGTCTTAGCAAATAATTGGCGCTGCGCCGCATGACTAAGGCTGCTGAACGACTGCTGTTTGACCATTTTTGCTCTTGCGGCATTTTTCACAGATCGGACTATGTCCCGGCCGACTCTGAGCAAATCGTCTTTAGATGACATCACTGGTTTCGCAAAAATCTCTACAGCACCGGCACCAAGCGCCTCAACAGAACTGCGCGCCCCAGCCAGTGTCAGCGAAGAACAAATAATTACCGGCAATGGCCGACTGCGCATCAGAGAGCGCAAAAAGGTTAGGCCATCCATCCCTGGCATTTCGATATCGAGCACCAAAACGTCAGGCCACTGCTGCTCCATCGCGCGCATCGCGAAGATCGGATTGCTGTGTGCGCCTATCAGAGTCAATTCAGGATCTGCGGTAACTAACTGGCCCAGTGTCTGGCGGATCACCGCAGAATCATCAACCAGCATTACATTAATTCTTTCGGTCATATCTGCCTGCCTTTAATGATGAAACCGTTGATATCGCCCGTTGAGGCAGCCCATTTTTATCAAGCTGCGTCCGGCCATTACTTAAATCGACACGTAAGTGGCGGTAGCAATTGCCACCAAAGTCCTGCACCGCCAGAACCGCATTCAGGTTGCCGAGCAAATTCAACGCCATATGCAGGTTCTGCTGACCCACCCGAAACATTGCTGGTGCATCGCTGCTGGTGCTCACAAAAAACATATCGCCACCACCATAGAGCTGAAGCTCGCATTGCTGCAGTGTCGCTCCATAACGAATCAGTTCCTGCGCGAAAATCATGAACGCCTCATCGACAAAGCGCCCGCTCAAGGGTGCCGAAACCAGCTTCGCGCGTGTCGGTAGCACCGCATGGCATACTCCCACCCATCGAGCTGGCGGTAGAAGGGCCACCAAACTAATACATGACCCCAAAATGGTCGTTAACTGACCCGGACGGCAACTTCCCATCCAACAATCACCGGGATTGAGAAACACCTGTAACGTCATACCTCGGCCAGCCGGTAAACCGCCGGGCGCAACGGAACCAATGCATCCGTAATGCCATTGAGACTCTCTGAATGGCCAACAAACAGCAGCCCGCCTGGCTGTAACGCCTGAAGTAAATGATTGATGATGGTTTTCTTACTGGCCGCATCGAAGTAAATCAGCACGTTACGCAGAAAAATCAGGTCGTATTTCTTTTTGCGCGTAACAGGTTCCATCAGATTGTGGGTATGCAAACTCAGACGCTGACGCAAGCCGGGTTCAACCAATAGGTAACCATCAAATTGCCCCAGACCTTTGAGGCAGTATTTACGCAGGAGTGCTGAGGGAACTTCACGCGCTCTGGATAATGGATACAAGCCCTGTTCAGCAGTTGATAGCATTCGGTTCGACAAGTCGCTGGCATCAACCTGCCATGGCTTATCGCCGAGATGTTCAGCCAAGGTCATCGCAATGCTGTAGGGTTCCTCACCCGATGAACAGGCCGCGCTCCAGATCTGCGGCACATGCCCTGGCCAGCCTTGTTGTAACAAGTCCTTCAGTAAATCAAAATGCTGCTGTTCGCGAAAAAAATACGTTTCATTTGTTGTCAGCAAATCAACCGTCAATTGCCGCTCCAGCTCGTTGCCACGTGCAGTGATGAATTGCAGATAAGCGCCATAGCTATCCAACTGCAGTGCTTTTAGCCGTGGAGCCAACCGGCCACAAACCAGGCTCCGTTTATTTATGCCAAGTCGGATCCCCGACTCGGCGTAAAATAACTGGCTGATCGCAGCAAAATCATTGTCACTGATAGCCTGTAAACTCATCAGGAGGCTCCTGCTTAAAACCGGCCAAAACTGGCAGGATCTAAAGTTGCAGGCCCACCACTAAGCCGTGTAACATTCGAAGTTGTACCTATTTTATTCAATACCGGCCTAGACAGGGGACTTACACTTTGGCCTTCGCTGTGATCAAGCTGGAAAAAGCTGACCAATTGCATCAACATCTCTGCTTGTCCCGACATCTCTTCTGCTGTTGCTGCGAGCTCTTCAGATGCCGACGCATTCTGCTGCGTCGCCTGCGTGACTTGCATCATAGATTCATTGATTTGACCAACACCGACAGATTGCTCGTCAGAGGCCGCCGCGATTTCCTGCACTAACTCGGAGGTTCTTCCTATGGCAGGGACAATCTCTTTCAGGAGATCGCCAGCTCTTTCGGCTTTTTGTACCGAGCCACTGGCCAGTTCAGAAATTTCCTGCGCAGCCACTTGCGACCGCTCAGCCAATTTCCGCACTTCGGCTGCAACGACCGCAAAGCCTTTGCCGTGTTCGCCGGCTCTGGCCGCTTCAATAGCGGCATTGAGCGCCAGTAAATTCGTCTGATAAGCAATGTCATCGACGATGCCTATTTTTGAGGCGATTTGTTTCATCGCCAGCACAGTGTCAACTACAGCCCGGCCGCCCTCTACCGCTTCCCCAGCAGCTTTTGACGCCATGCCGTCGGTGATCTTGGCATTCTCTGCATTTTGCGAAATCGACGCGTTCATCTGTTCTACTGCCGCAGAGGTTTCCTCAACTGAAGCGGCCTGCTCACTGGCCCCCTGCGCCAAGGATTGAGCAGTTGAAGAGACTTCTGTGGAAGCCTGAGCTAGGGCTTCAGAATTAGACCTGACATCGGCAATGATGCGGCGCAGACTTTCAACAGTGCCATTGACACTGTCTTTGAGACTGGCATAAACGCCTTGATAGTCGCCCTCAACAAGGACTGTAAGTTTACCTTGTTGCAAACCCGTCATGACCGAAGCCGTTTCCATAATTGGTTTTTCAGTAAATGCTAACACTTCGTTAAAGCTATTAATCATGTCGCGGAATGTGTCAGCAAAACCGCTGCCATCGACTCGATATTGCAACTCACCGTTTTTCGCACTTTGTACGACAGCGGCCAGCAATCCTGCTAATCGGAGCAAGTTCTCTTTGGTGGCGTCAGCGGCATTAGAAATCGCCGCCTTTTCATTGGGTAAGCGCGCCATATCAGCGTTGAAATCACCTATGCCGTAGGCGGTCGTTACTTTGACATAATCTTTCATTAGACCGACATGAGAATTGACTAGGCGGTTAATTTGCCCACAGACCGCACTGAATGAACCTGGGAATTCGCGTTCATTGAGCTGAAAGCTACTGAAGCCGTCGTCATGTTTCGACGTCATTTCAGCAATAGCCGTCGCCAGCTGATTCATCAAATCAGTCAGCGACTGAGAACAGGAAGCCAGCTCCCCCATCAGGCCCTCGGCTCGGACCTGCGGTCGCACCGATAAATCGCCTTTACTGACACCGCGGATCACAGCCAGATTGTCGCGTAGCACGGTATCGAGTTGTCCGAGCAACTCGTTTGACAGCTGCGCAATATCACGAGCAATACCATCGAGTAAATCAATATTGATCAGTTGAGTGAAATCGCCGCGTGCTGCCGCGGTAAAACTCTGACCAAACTGTGCGGCCAGCGTTTTCTCCCGCTGCAGCTCTGCAGTCAGGTCCTGCCACTCCAGCACCGTGCCTATCTGCTGACCTTGCGCCATAAGCGTGTTTTGACTGAGCCGGAAGCTACGCTCACCCAATTTCAACACCACCACTGACATGCCACGGGTTCCTGGATTAAAAAACATGTCAATAGAATCACCCACCAGACGTGGTAATGAGAACGATGGAATATGAGTGCGGATCTCTGGCTCAGCCTGCTGCAGCAAACGCTGTAATGCCGGATTCAGGTAAGTAATAATGCCTTGCTGGTCGGCCAGCATGACGCAGGTGTTTAGGTACTCAAGCGCTGTCGTCGGCAATGAGCGCCGCTGCAACTCAAGCAGTAGTAAATCTACTTCAGCTGCCAATAGTTGATAGTCGGCGTCGAAAGACTCCGGCGATAATGCTTCGTAGCGCTGACTTTGCCTTTGCAGTTGCAGTGTCTGTGTTAAACGGCTGCTTTGCTTATCAGAAAAAAACCGTAAAATTCCCATAGTTTCACCTCAGATGGTCGTTGTTGTGCACTGACGCTCTGCCGCCTGCACATGGATCTGCACCAGACGCGGTATGTCGAGGATCAATGCGATATCACCGGATCCCAGGATGCTGGAACCGCTAATGCCTTGTAAAAACTGAAATAATTTGCCTAATGGTTTAATCACTGTCTGAAACTCGCCAAGCAGCTGGTCTACCACTAATCCAGCACTTTGCTTGCCATAACGAACCACCACGATGCTGCGACGGTCACCGTTGGATTCATTCAGCCCAAACAGCTGATTCAGGTAGATAAAGGGCAGAACTTCGCCACGCAAATTGAGATAGCTTGCGGCGGCGTCAAGCGCCATCGCAGCTGGCAATTCAATACACTCGTTGACCATATCCAGCGGGATCACAAAACGCGATTGACCGACCCGAACCATAAAGCCGTCAATAATGGCCAGCGTCAGCGGTAAGCGCAGCTGAAACTGCGTACCGTAGCCGGGTTCTGAGCTGATATCGACAGTGCCACGCAGTGCTTCAATATTGCGCCGCACAACATCCATACCGACACCCCGGCCGGACAAATTGCTCACCGCATCGGCTGTGGAAAATCCGGGTTCAAAAATCAGTTCATCGATTTGGCGCAGCGTCAGTTCAGCATTAGCGCTTATCAGGCCCTGGCTCAGTGCTTTCTGCCGCACTTTTTCGCGATTAATACCGCGGCCGTCATCCCGAATTTCGATCACGATACTGCCGCAGTCGTGATAAGCGCGCAGCAGTAAACTGCCATGCGCACTTTTACCTGCTTTGATACGCTCTGCCGCGCTTTCCAGTCCGTGGTCCAGAGCGTTGCGCACAAGGTGCATTAGAGGATCACTAATCCTTTCTACCATGGATTTATCCAGTTCGGCTTCGGCACCTTCAATGACCAAATGCACATCTTTACCAAGGTCAGCCGCGATATCATGTACCACGCGCTGAAAGCGGTTAAATGTCTCACCGATTTGCACCATCCGTAGCTGCAGTGCACTACCCTGAATGTCGTCAACCAGCTGTTGCACTTGTTGCACGCGTTCAGTCAAATCGCTGTTGTTAAACTGTCGACTATGCTCATGCAAAGTCGCGGTCGCTATCAGCAATTCCCCTAACTGATTGACCAAAGTATCTAGCTTAAAGGCCGGCAAGCGCATCATTCGCTGATCAGCCTGGCGCTGGACTGTTTTGACTTCCGGCCTAGGTTCGTTGCGGTTGCAAGCCGCCAGCGGGCCAGCCTGCAGCGGCCTGTCAGGTCTGGCCATAAGCCCTGCGACCTGCCAGCGTTGTTGCAGACGCTGCGTCAACTCTGGATTCTGTAGGCTATCGAGAAACGTCTGCTTGTCGCTGTCAGAACCCGGCATATTGAACAAAGCACAAAGACTGTCCTGACGAATGAACTCCAGAGCGTCGTATAGAACCTGTTCATCGATGTCGTGCAGTATTAAATCCAGCATCAGCATGCAGGTTTCTGCCTGTGCTGGCGCCATTTGGCTCAACGGCTGTACTTGATCGGCATACCAGAAATCATCACAGACTGCCGCCTGCTGGCGTAGATAACGCACCAATGCCAGAGGATCTAACCCATCGGTAAAACAACTGGCAGATAACTTCATAAACAGATGCCACTGCCGGCGATCTGTTTTTGCAAGCGCCAGTGCCGGAGCCGCTTGTTCTTTGACAGTAGTAGATTCAGAAGACTGCAACCAGGGTTTGAGCTCGGCAAGCAAGGCATCACCAGCCTCTATCAACGCAACAGGAGGCTCAACCGCCGTCTCTGCACAGTCCAGCAAAGCTGAAACATGGTCGTTGCAACGTAATAGAAGTTGCGAAAGTGGTTTGGAAACGTGCAACTGCGCACTGCGTATTTGTTCAAAGGCAGTTTCAACCAGATGGGTAAAGCTTACAACTGCATCCAGTCCAACTACGCCTGCTGAGCCTTTGATAGTATGAGCTGCGCGGAACATCGCATTGATGTCTTCAGTACTGACACTGTCCGGCGCTTTTTCCAGCGCCAATACGCCACGCTCCAGCTGCTCCAGCAATTCACGGGCTTCTGTCAGGAATACCCCAACTAGTTCAGTCAGATTGAGCATGCATGCCTCCCAGACTATAACCCTGAGCACTCAGCTGGTCTGCTAACCAGGCAGCAATAAGATGACTGTCAGAGCCTGCTCTGACTGTGAGCTCTGGATTAGGCAGCCCTTTGAGTAAACTCAACACCAGTTGATAACCGGCAGCATCCAGCTCCTGCAAGTCGGACAAGTCTAATTCTAGTTTCTCTGGTTGCCGGACAGATATCGCCTGCCAGTCACTAGCGTATTGCTGCACTTCATACACGGTCAGACTAGACGGAAACTTCAGTATCTCAGCACGCATAAAACCCCCTCAGGCCAACAGCCTAGACACTGTCATCAACAATTGTTCAGCTTTAAAAGGTTTCACCATCCAGGCTCGGGCTCCATGCGCTTTGCCCTGCGCCATAAAATTTTCACCAGACTCGGTGGTTAACATAACAAAAGGAGTAAAACGGTATGCTGGTTCGCCTTTGACCCGCTGTAACAACGTCAGACCGTCCATGTTTGGCATATTCAAATCACTGATAATCAAATGGACTTTTTTCCCATCCAGATGTTTAAGCGCTTCCAATCCATCACAGGCATCAAGCACTTCATAACCTTGGCCTGCAAGTGTCATGCGAGCCACTTGGCGGATGGAAGCGGAATCATCGACCACTAAAATTGTTTTTGACATCTTGCTGTCCTCAGAAAAAAGTAATGTCTTGCTGGCTGTGTTCAGATCTTTCGCCTGGCACTGCCGCCTGATGCAATTCACGTTCGTCTTGCATGGTGTATGACTGATACAAATTAATACCGAGTTGTTCGAGGTCATCGCGCTGTATCACTGCACTATCAGCGCGTAGGTTTTGCAGCTGCTGCATGGCACTGATCACGTGAGTTAAACGCTGACTGACGCGATCCTGAAATTGAAAATTCCGCACGGCGTCTTCCAGTTTGTGCTGTACCTGCAGCTGAGTCTGTTCTAACTGGCCGATAGTGCCGCAAAGCTCTCTGGTCATCAGACTAAAACCGCTCAGGACAGTGCCAATCTGACGGTTGGCATCTGCCATCAGTTGTTCATCCATTTCACCGCTGCACTGCAATTGACTGGAACTGCCGTCGATCGCCTGCATTAATGTCTGCATCCGGCTAATTATGTCGTTGGCAGCCTGTGAAGTCGTATCTGACAATTCACGGACCCGTTCGGCCACCACCGAAAATCCTCGACCGGCTTCACCAGCCCGCGCAGCTTCGATGGATGCATTTAGAGACAACAAAGTGATTTCTTTTGAAATGCGCTGAATAATTTCAGTCTGGTTTTTCAATGCGCCAGCAGCTTGGGCAACTTGTTGATTAGATTCTAAAAGTAGTGATTTTCGCTGCAGCGCCTGCTGTAACATTTGCAGCACCTGCGCAAGCGACATTTCGCTGGTCGCAGCAAAGCTGTCCTGCCCTGGTTCGAATCGCTGCGCGGCACTTTGTGCAAGTTGCATGCTCTGGCCAAGGGAGACGTAAAGCAGATTAAAATCTTCGACCAGCTGATTAACCGACTGGTCACCTAATTTTTGGCCGAAGCCGAGCTGAGTGATCAGCGTTGCCAGTAACTGTGTTTCGGCGACAACTGATTCATGGTCCGCTACTGCCTGTTGCTCGCTTGTGTGCAACGCGGATTGCCATTGTGCATTCTGCAGCAGCTGTTGCTGTAAATGATGGGAAGTCAGCTTTTGCAGGCGCAAACAGCATGCAAGAGCGACGACTGTCATGAGCCAGACCCAATGGAAAAGCGCGAGCGCAAGACTTAAAACCAGCAAAGTCATAACCAATCGCTGCGCTGTCTGATCACAATAGGCAGCCAAAGCTGTTGGCCGGTTTGTTTGCGCTTGCCACCACTGTTGCATGCCGACGCTTAACATCATGCCACCTGCGCTGTTGTTGACTTTTCCTGGCTCAGAGCCATCAGGCCGGCCATCTCATCAACAGACAACACCCGCTCAAGAGCCAGTATCATCACAAGACGATCCTGGATACGCGCCATCTGCCGAATGAAGTCAGTGCGGATTCGACTGCCAAAATTCGGAGCCGCTGCCAGATCTTTGGCAGAAAGTTCAAGCACTTCATTTACTGCATCAACTACGACGCCCAGTTCAATCTTGCCGTCTTCGGTTTCAAGCTCGACAATCACAACACAGGTGCGTCGACCAGCTGTCAGCTGCTCACCATAAAGCCGCGCGGCTAAGTCAATCACCGGTACAACAGCACCGCGCAGGTTAATTACCCCCCGCACAAAAATAGGCATCATGGGAATTTTAGTAATATTGCCAAATTCGATAATTTCTTTAATCGCCAGAATACATAACGCATAACATTCACCACCAGAATTAAAGGTTAGGTACTGACCTACACTAGTCACACTTTCATGCGTGCTGGGAACGCGATTTAAACCATGCTCACTTTCTTGCATACGTCGCACCTGTCTCATTTGTCTCTTGGAGTTAGCTTAGAACGGCCTTGAGCAAACTGTCAAATATGACGTTTATATTATTTTTACCAAATTAACCCGATTAAAAAGCCGCCACTTCTGGTAAATTTGCCAAATCATTGATAAATTTAAGAAGTGATACTGCAGAACCGGAGAGAAATGGTGGAAGATGAAATTGTGACGCAACGTGCGGATGCATATTGCAGCACGACAGAAGCCGCAAAACTGCTTGGTGTATCAGTCGGCACAGTGCAGCAAATGGTCGAGGCAGGCAAACTCAGTGCATGGAAAACCAGCGGTGGTCACCGGCGTATTCTGCTGCAGTCTTTGCAGCAGCACCGCCAACCACTACCACTCATACAGCCCCCAGCAAAAACAGGCTTGGTCTCGCAGCTTGAAGTGATGATCGTTGAAGACGATGATTTTATGCGGGGCTGTTACGAACGAGAGCTAGCCAAAATGCAGTTGCCACTGCAGCTTGAACTCTATGACAACGGTCTGGAGGCTATGCTGCGGTTAGGTGCAGGCTTTCCTCATCTGTTAATTTTGGATCTTGAGATTCCCTTTATAGACGGCTTTGAAATGCTAAAACGCATCAAGGCTCACCGAGCCCAGGATATGCGGCATATTATTGTTGTCAGTGGCTTGGAACAGGAGCAACTAGACTTGCAGCAAGAGATACTGCAGGATGTGACCTTTTTGAAAAAGCCGCTGGATACCGCTGTACTCAAAGGCTATTTACTGGCACTGCAACAAATTTATTTGTGATATTAGGCAGCACCGGCTGAACGGCGGAATAAATTACTGACTTGCAGGGCATGATGCTGGCAGCTAATCCAGCACGCGTTTAACGCATCCAAATCGCTGCCACTGCGCGCAACTTGCTCCAACAGCACCAGAGCGTCTGAAAAATCATGCAGACCGACAAATGCTGTCGACGACTTCAGTTTGTGCGCCAAGGCGGCGACTAGTCCAAATTGCTGGTTTGCCATAGCGTCCGTCATAGCTGGCATCGTTTGGTGATAAGCCGATGCGTAATCCGCTAGGACTTCTTCGACTGCATCTTCGCCTACCGTTTTTGCAAGTAAGATGCGATCAAAATCGAGCACTGAGGTGCGGTCTACCGGCTCTTCCGGCTGTGAGTCAGACGCTGAAGCAGGCGATGCCGGCAGCCATTGTTGTAGCGCTTGCTGCAATGCTGAGATGGGTAAAGGTTTGGTCAGACACCCATTCATCCCAGCCTCGAGACACCGCTGTTGTTCTTCAGGCCGAACATTGGCTGTCAGCGCCAGCACAGGAGTCGGTTGACGCTGCTGCAGCTCCTCAATATCACGCCAGGCGCGACAAAACTCATAGCCATCCAGCAAAGGCATATGTAGGTCGGTCAGGATCAGATCGTATCGTTGCTGTTGAGCACTTTGTAAACCCTGCACGCCGTCCGCGGCCAGATCTGACTGATAGCCCAATTGCAACAACATCTGTCGGATCACTATCTGATTTGTACTGTTGTCTTCAAGCACCAGAATGCGTTGTGTTAATTGCGGAATCGCCGCAGGAAGCACTTCCACCGATGAGTCCGGCGACAGCTCGATGCCTAGCGCCAATTCAATGGCCTGATAAAGGACCTGTCGGCTTAGCACATTGGCATCCAGATAAACTTGTTTTTCCGCCAGTAATCTTGGGACTCGCCGCCTTCCACGGCCTAACATCACAATCCCGTCTTCCGGCTGTGCTTTGCGAATGCGGCCGGCTAAGTCGAGCCATAACATTGAGAGTGCATCAGTGGAAACGTCAATAAGCCAGACCCGGACTGAGCACTCTGTCAGTATTGCGGCATCAGGACCCGTGAGTATCTGCACCTCACAGCCGGTCGCCTGTAAATATCTTAACCAATCAGACGCCTGTGTTGATGTGGGTTCACTGATGATGACAACTACAGGCTTTATTCGCATGCCAGGCGTGTCGCCAGCAATCGATAGCGCCTGTAGCGGTAACATTACTTTGAATTCACTTCCTAATTCAAGCTGACTACTGACTTCAATCAGTCCGCCCATTAAATGCACCAGCTGCTGACTAATAGACAGACCAAGACCGGTACCACCAAAACGCCGGCTGGTTGAATCATCGGCCTGGATAAAAGGTTTAAACAAACGCTGCTGGCTAACTTCTGACATGCCGATACCGTTATCGCGTACCGAAAAACTCAGCAACACATCATGTTTGTCCTGATCTAATACCGTTAACGCCAGATGGACACGCCCCTGGCGACCAGTGCCACTGCTGAATTTGATCGCATTGCTGAGCAAATTTAGTAAGATTTGCCGCACTCGCCCACTATCCGCTAGCACATATGACGGTACTACAGGATCAATAAAATAACTCAAAAACACCTGTTGTCTGAAGGCCAGTTCATCCAATACTCCGACGATTTGGGCCAGAAGCGTTGTTACTTCACAAGGTTCTGGCACCACAGCTAATTTGCCGGCATCGAGCTTGGAGAAATCCAGAATATCGTCAATTACTGTTAATAATGCAGTGGCGGCATCTCGCATAATGCGGATATTGGTTCGCTGTTGCGGCTCAGTCAACCCTGCACTTAACACATCCAGCATGCCCAGCACACCGTTCATAGGTGTGCGGATTTCATGGCTCATGTTAGCTAAGAAACTGCTTTTAAAACGCGACGCCTGTTCGGCCTGCTCCCTTGCGATACGCATTTCCTCTTCTACTGCGATCTCCGCTGAGATATCTGACAAGTGGCCGTGCCATAACACATCACCGCAAGGGAGCAACTCTGGTTGGGCTTTGCCAAGATACCAGAGATAATCCCCATTACTGTCACGCAACCGAAAACGAGCCTGTAATACTGCCAGCGAGTTGGATGATTGGTCGAGCTGCTGGCTCAGAACGGGCAAGTCTTCCGGGTGTACTTTTTGCAATAACGGAGTGGCATCTTGGCGGAGCTGATGCAATGGCAGGGATAACAGTTTCTCGGCCTGGGGACTCAGATAGGGGAAACATCGGCTACCATCGACCCGTCGCAAGTACTGAAACACTACACCAGGCACACAGGCGGTTAGGGTTTCCAGCTGCAGTTGCGTTTGCATTCTTTCACTTACATCAAAAAACAACCCCAGCATTTTGTTCGGCTGACCAGCTTTGCATTGCAGTTTTCCCCGGCAGTGGACCCAAATCCAATAACCGCCTTGATGCCAGATACGGCCGACACAATCATACAACGAGGTCTCGCCGTGCAAATGCCGCTCAAAAGCGCTTCGGCATCGATCTGCATCATCCGGGTGCATTTGTTGAAATAACCATTGCTGGGTCAGAGGGACGTCGAGATCCTTTTTCAAACCAAACCATTGAAGGTCGTCAGTCCCCAGCTCCAGCTGACCTGTTTTCGTATCCAGTTGCCAACAAATTGCCTCGGCAGCACTAGTAGCCTGTTGCTGCAACAACGTCTCGGTGACTTGACAGGAAGTGACAGATTCCAACGATAAAAAATAATTAAGCAGCTGGCGCCAGGGGGCAAGCTGTTGAATTATCGTCTCGCAATTCGAGGTACCACACAGCAATAAATAACCGGCATTGCGTTCGCTGTGCACCGGCAACAGCAATGCTTGTCGTCCGTTCCAAGTCCGACTCACTGAAACTATCTGAAGCTGAGCGCCGGAAAGTCGCTCCGGAAATTGCAGGCCCGTGACTGCAACTTTGGCATAGTCCCGAGCAAATTCATCGTTAACATCTGGCACCATAATCCCTGCCAACCCGCTGTGTTCAGGCTGATAAATTGCCAGTGCATCGCACTGCAAAACAGACATCAAACGGCAGAGATGCAACGACAATAAACCACCATCACAGACACTTCTCTCAAAACACTGTGACAATTCAACCATCAACTGGCTAATGAGCAAATCTGCTTGCGGATCGGCTGCTTCGTCAGTCATAACATAGCCCTATCCTCGCCAGTCATATTAGCTGCGGCAGGACCTGCGATGGGTAAACAGACGACAAAACTCGCGCCCTCACCTGGTTTCGATTGCACCAGAATGTCGCCATGATGTTTTTTGACAATGCTGTAGGACAACGACAGGCCAAGCCCAGTGCCGCTTCCCACCGGCTTAGTGGTGAAAAAAGGTTCAAACAAACGACTCATATGTTCAGGCGCAATGCCAGGGCCCGAGTCACGAACTTCGATACAGACTGACTGGTCCTGCTGCCAGGCGCGCAGGTACAAATGACCTTTATGGTCCATGGCCTGCGCAGCATTGACCAGCAGGTTCAGTAACACCTGATTGATTTGATTCGGCTGGCAATAGACTTCAGGTAAGTCAGCGGCATAATCCCGATGAATTTCGACGTGATATTTCAACTGGTTGGCAGCGATTTTCAAGGTATTTTCCAGTCCGTCGACCAAATTAGCCGGTTGCCACTGGGCATTGTCGACATGAGAAAACGCTTTGAGATTTTTAACAATTTCTGCCACCCGATCGATCCCGTCGATGGATTCGCTTAATAATTCCGGCAAATCGGTGCGGACAAAATCAAACTGCAGACGCTGTTGGATATCACGCTGTAACGCTAAAAAAGTTTCATTCGCGGTTTTACTGACGATCTTTTCATAAAAGACTGTTAGCTTCAGCAGGCGCGTCGCATAGTCCTGTAAGGTCTGCAAATTGGAACTGATAAATCCAATCGGATTATTGATTTCATGCGCGACGCCGGCCGCCAGCTGGCCAATTGCAGCCATTTTCTCCGATTGCAGCAACTGACTTTGTGCCATCGACAGCTTTTCGTTCAGTACCTTCAGTTCAGCACTTTCTTGTTCAAGTCGTGCCGATAACTGTTGCTCTGCCTGAAAATAGCTCGCCAGCTCTGTGACGTCCTGTACCACCAGACAAACGGTTCGAACCGCGCTGTCATCGCATTCACCCGGCAGGAATTCGATATTCTGATACATCAGCGTTTCTTCACCGGTGATAGGCCGGCTTGACGAGAACGGGAACACATGCGGCTGATGTTCCCAATATGAGAAACTAGCATTATTGAGCACTAACACACTGTCGATTTTTTTCTTCAGATAACGCGCCTGTTGCGGGAATAGTTCCAGTAGATTTTTGCCTTGTACCTCTGCAAACGGCAAGCCGGTTCGGTCGCTGAAAAAATCATTCCAGTACAACACCTGATACGCAGCATCCAGCACACAAATTCCCAGCGGCAGCCGGTTGTTTAATTGTAAATGCAGATGCGACTGGTCCATGACTCAGTCCTCCAGCAGAGTGTTGAGCTTGTTGATCAACACATCGATGGACAGTTGTTCAAGGCAAATCACAATCCGCGAATCAAAGGCGGAGCCTTCCAGCTGAAATTCCACTTCCAACAGCAGGGTACTAGACCAGCGAAAGCTTTCGGCCTGCCGCAGCTCCGGATTAAACATCGTTGGCATACTGAGTTTGGTATGCAACGCCAACTGTGTGGAAAAACCATTGAGGCAAGCCCCCGCTAAGATGTTAGCGAGTTCCAGTAGCAGCTCTTCTTTACTGCGATCGTCCAGCGGCAATGGATAATCCATGAGCCCGCCGATGGTTTCGGTGCCGGCGCGGGCTAACAGTGTTAACACTTCACCTTTGACACTGCCGAGAAAAGACTGTCGGGTAAACCAATAGTGGTCGGTTAAAAACATCTGCTGAAATTCTGTGGCGCCGACCACAACAATCTTCGGAATTGATAAGTTGATTTTTGCATCAATGAGCCGCGCCAACGCGTTCGCTGCCTGTCCCATCGAGATGTTCATCAGTTCCTGCAACGCGTCGCGTTGCAACTCACTCAGCAGCATACTCATAACAACCCCAGATCGGCCAATGTTTGGCGCAGTTGATCCGGTTGTAATGGTTTGTGCAAAAAGCGAAAGGCCCCTAAAGATTCGACCAGCTTGCGCGCTTCGGGTTGAATGTCGGCACTGATCACGATGACGACCGTTTTGGTATGGTGTTCATGCAGTTGCCGCAGTACACCAAAGCCATCCAGCTCCGGCATCGTCAGGTCAAGAAACAGTACCTCAGCTTTGCCTGCTGCGACGGCAGCCAGCGCTTCTTTGCCGTTGCACGCTTCGGTCAGTTCAATATCCCATTCAGGCGGTAGCGCTTTACGGACCGTCTTGCGCGATAACAACGAGTCATCCGCGATAGTTACTGGAATAGCCATCATGCACCTCAGTCAAATGTCTCATTTGTCCTCAGTATTGGTGGCAACTGCTGCCCTGTCAATGTTCTCGCAACAGAAATATCGCTGCCGTCACTAACCGGTCAGCAATGCTTTGATGTTGCGTTTAGTTGCCGGATTTACCACCTTCGGCAACCAAAAGCGCTGGATCAAACTCACCTGGAGCCAAGTGACAACAGCCGAACAGGCAAACACCAGCAGATACTTCGGACCCCAACTTAGCTCAATGATTTGCAGAAAGAAAATATGCCACAGATAAATCCAGATGCTATTGCTGCCTGCAAACAGCACAAAACCAATTAACCTGCTGCTGCGAAGCCCGCGTAACACCGGCTCTGCCAGCAGCCAGAGCAAAAAGGCGCACATCAGAGCATAGGCAAGATAATAGTGTTGCGGCGGATACTTAAAGCTTTGGGTACGCTGGAAACTGCCCTGTTGCCAGAAAAACCAGCCGGCAAGCAATACAAAGACCGCGCTAAACAGCGTGAAAAAGCGCAGCTGTTCCGACTTAGTCATTGCCGGGATCCGCAAACCCAGCGCAAACAACAAAGCAAAAGGCACGGCATCAAACAACGTATTGCGCAGGATTGTCCTGCTGATGCCACTAATCTCGGGCAGAATCATATTGACCGCAACTTCATAAGCCAGATACCACAGCACCAGCACACGGAAATATTGGCTATTTTCTGGTGTCCGTTGATGGAAGCGGTAAATAAAGGGGGCGAGCAATGCGACTAATAAAAACACCCGAATGACCCAAACATATCCGATGCCGTCAATCATCGTGTAAGAGCGCAGAATTTTGTCAGCATCCGGCAACACATGCGGATATGCAAAAGCCCACTGCACAGCGAAATAAAGCGTCAGGAATAACCAGACCGGAAACACCAAGCGTTTAACCCGGGCCCAGACATACTGGCCATAACTTTCTTGCTTGACCGAAGCGCTAAAGGATAGTGCCGACACTAATACCATCAGCGGTACATCGAAATTCCGTAGCTGCGCCACCCACATCGGCGGATACACATGCGCCAGGATCACCATAGCGAGGCCAATAAAGCGCAACAAGTCGATGCGTTCGTCCCGTTGATGTGTTTGTCCCATGCACTACTCCACTCTGTTTGTATGACCAGCCAGGGAATTACTGTCTGGCGCCTTCTTCTTGCTGATAGTCCCACAGTTTTATTTGTGCTGACAAGCAGATAGCAGCATCAGGTGCCGCCGCAACCAGACTGTACCAAAGCACTATTGACGTCACGCAACGGGCACGACAAGCTCGGTGAGACTTTATGTGATGGCAACATCATTCCCCTTTTGACTGACCAGGATCGCCTTTATGCTGACCAGAACCGCAGTTGTCCCGACTCTTTTCACCGCCAGTTGTCTGATGTTGTTTCACACGCTACCGGCCAATGCCAGCGACCTGCCAACGCTGCAATTGCAAGACAAACTGTCTGTATCCGGTCTGTCGTCCGGCGGCTACATGGCCAATCAGTTCCATTTGGCCTTTAGCGACAAAGTCACTGGCGCTGGCATTATCGCGGCCGGGCCTTATGGTTGTGCACAAAACTCCTTACAGGTTGCGCTGGAGCTTTGTTTTAACAAAGACAGCAGCGCGCCGGATTTATCAAAAGCTACAGCATTGCTACAACAACAAGCCGGCGCCGGCAGTATCGCGCCGTTGAGCAACCTCAAAGGCAGCCCAGTATTTTTATTACACGGCACTGCAGATAAAACCGTGCATAGCAAAGTGAGTGATGCCCTGGCAACGCTGTATCAGCAACTGGGCGCGAAAGTGCAGTATGTTAGCGACAAGGCATTTGGTCACAATTTCCCGACCGCCAACAGAGGCGCTGGCTGTGAGCTGTCAGAGACGCCTTATCTCGGTGCCTGTGGCTATGACGCCGCCGGCGCGCTGCTCAAACATCTATACCCTGAGTTAAAAACCAAAGCTGATAAAACCACGGGGCAGCTTTTCTCGCTGCAGCAACAGGACTTAGCTGGTGATACGGCATCTTCTTTGGGGGAAACCGGATTTCTTTATGTGCCACAAAGCTGTGCAAAAGGCAGCAGTTGTACCCTGCACATCAGTTTTCATGGCTGTAAACAATACGCCAGCGCCGTCGGTGACGCCTATGCTAAAGGTACAGGATTAAATGAATGGGCCGACAGCAACGACATCGTTGTGCTTTACCCGCAAACCGAAAAAAGCGCCATGGTGCCGTTTAACCCAAACGGTTGCTGGGATTGGTGGGGTTATACCGACAGCAACTATGGCAACCAGCAAGGCCCGCAAATCAAAGCGGTCATGGCACTGGCGAAGTCGATTGGCTTTAAAGGTTAACCAGTAAGTGCAGTCTTGAATTGCAGGTGGATTGCCTGAGAATCCACCTGCTCTTGGTCAGTGATAGCCCGCTGTCTGAACCGCTCAGCAAAGCTGTTTAGCAGAATTTAACCCGGAAACATCCCAGCCATTGCCTGCAACGTCTGGCCAGTCACCCGGTTAATCCTCCAGTCATGCAGCATCTGGGCGCCAAGCGATTGATAAAACTCAATCGCCGGTTGATTCCAGTCCAACACTGACCACTCCAGCCTGCCACAATCGCGTTGCACCGCTAATGTAGCCAAATAAGTGATCAGTGCCTTGCCAATCCCCAAACCGCGCAATGACGGGTCAACAAACAAATCTTCCAGATAAATGCCAGGCTTGGCCAGAAAGGTCGAGTAATTATGGAAAAACAACGCGAAGCCGGCAGGCTTGCCCTGATAGTCGGCGATCACCACTTCCGCATAGGCTTTGTCACCAAACAGCGTCGCGGTGAGTTTCGCTTCATCTGCTACCACCATATCCAGTAACTTTTCATAGTCAGCCAGCTGGCGGATAAAACTCAGAATTTGCGGTACATCGTTGGCAGTGGCCAGCCGTAAACTTAAGCCGGCGATCCGGGTTTCAATCATCAGACCTGTCCTTTGAATTGGGTTAAGTGCGTTCAACAATACCGGCTGAACTGACACCACCGGTCAGTTCGACGGCCCGCAGGCGCGCCGCCAGTTCCACCGCTTCGCGATAACGCGGGCTTTGAGCCAGCTGCACTTCTGTGGTGGTGTTGTGATGTTTAAGTCTGCCAAGACGCTGACTACTGTGTTGCCAGAAGGCTTGTGGCAAGGTATCCAACACTTCAATCGCGCCTTTGCGGTCATTGCAAACCAGGATCATGTCACAGCCCGCAGCTAAAGCAGCCTCGGCCCGTTGCTGATAATTGCCGGCCTGATGCGCCCCAGCCATGCCTAAATCGTCGCTGAAAATCACGCCGTCAAACTGCATCTGACCGCGTAACACTGTTTGCAGCCAATAATCAGAGAAACCGGCAGCTTTGTCACAAAAGGCCGGATACACCACATGTGCCGGCATCACCGCATCCAAAGCGCCAACTTTGGCGAGCTCGCGGAAAATAAACAGGTCCAGTCCTTCAATCGCGTCACGGCTGCGGTTATCCACCGGCAACTGCAGATGCGAATCTTCTTTGACAGAGCCATGCCCCGGGAAATGTTTGCCGGTGGTTTTCATGCCAGCGCCATGCATACCTTTGGCAAAGGCTTGCACCATCGCGACAACTTGCTTGGCGTCTGGCGAAAACGCCCGGTTGCGGATCACATCACAAACACCCCAGACATCAGCGACCGGTGCAAATGAAATATCAATATCCTGCGTCAGTACTTCCATTGCCATCAGCCAGGCCATCTCAGTGGCATACTGCTGCGCTTTGGTTAAATCACCACCGGCGCCAGGTAAAATCTGTCCCATCGCCGGAATTAACGTAAATTCTGGCCGAAACCGCTGCACACGGCCGCCTTCGTGGTCCACCGCCAATAACAGCGGGTTGCGGCTGGCAGCGCGGGTGCGGCGCACTAGTTCGCGCAGCTGGGCTTTATCCTGATAATTACGGGTAAAATAAATCACCCCGCCGACGGCCGGATGGTCTAACAATTCGATTTCTTCAGCAGTAATTTCCGGACCCTGCAGGTCCAGCATGACAGATCCAAACATGCGGCGCTTAATCTCTTGATGTTATATGCAGAAATGGGCATTTACTTTACCCGATAGGCGAACAGAAGGCTATGGCCTGCGTTTGCTCCGGCATAAACAAAAACCCCAGCGTGCTCACGCACGCTGGGGTTTTTCACAGGACCACAGTAGCATCAGGCCTGCAGTGCGCGACTTTCCAAATCACCCGGCTTGAAACTGTCGACACTGATGGCAGCAAACCGCAGTTTGTTCATCTGCTCCAGCTGTGCCACTTCTTCGGCACTTAACACACCCGCTTCAGCGGCTTTGTTGATAGTCACATCCAGTGGCAATTTACGGGCAATTTTGCCGTCTTTTTGCGCCTGGAAGATCTTTTTCATCAGTGGCTGCGCGGCATGCACTGCCAGGAACGCTTGTTCCATTGAACCGGTTGGGTCGTTTTCGCCTTCACCTAAGTAACACAAGTGGGTCAGACGGTCGCGGATCACACTTGGTTTTAACAGCGCATCAGAGATTTGCATCGCCATTTCATCGTCAGGCAACTGATAATTAATACCAAACGGGAATACCAAACCTTTTAACAGCTTACCAACCAGACGGTTCGGGAAGTTACTGAAGAAACCGGCAAAAGCCCGACCAATTTCATACAGATTGCGCTGTACGCTGTAATGCACGAACGGCAGATCTGCGACCTGACGGCCATTATCTTCATAAAACTTCAGCACAGCAGATGCAATGTATAAGTGACTCAGCACATCACCCAAACGGGCTGAAAGCATCTCTTTGCGTTTTAAATCACCGCCTAACATCAGCATGGAGAAGTCCGCGCACAGCGCCAGGCCGTTACTCATCCGCGTCAGTTGTTTGTAGTACTGTGCAGTTTCACCGGCAACCGGTGACTTGTTAAAAGCACCAGCGGTCAGGCCCTGGAATAAGGCACCAAAAGTGTTGCCTAGTGCAAAGCCAACGTGTTTTAACAGCAGCTCATCAAATTGTTTCAGACCTGCTTCGCTGTCTGGATTGGCCGCAGCTTCCAGCTCTTTTAATACGTACGGATGGCAACGAGTTGCTCCCTGACCAAAAATCATCAGGTTACGGGTCAGAATGTTGGCGCCTTCTACTGTGATAGAGATCGGCACGCCCATGTAACCGTGCGCCAGATAGTTTTTCGGACCACATTGAATGGCACGACCGGCGTGGATATCAAATGAATCGTTCAGCAGTGTGCGTGACATTTCAGTCATGTGATACTTGGCGATGGCTGTAACCACAGATGGGCTCAGTTTCAGATCGATAGCACCGGCAGTCATCACCCGCATCGCTTCTAAGCTATAGGTTAAGCCACCAATGCGGCCCAATGATTCCTGCACGCCTTCGAACTTACCAATTGACAGACCAAATTGCTGACGCACATAGGCATAAGCGCCGGTCATCCGTGTGGCCAGATGGCCAGTTGCAGTGCCCAATGCCGGCAGTGAAATACCGCGGCCCGCTGACAGACACTCCACCAGCATGCGCCAGCCGCGGCCAACATAAGCCGGGCCACCGATAACCCAATCCAACGGAATAAACACGTCTTTGCCGTAAGTAGTGCCGTTCATGAACGCCATGTTCATCGGGAAGTGACGGTCGCCGATCTGCACACCTTCATGTGACGTTGGGATCAGTGCGCAAGTGATACCGATATCTTCTTTATCACCGAGCAGACTCTCAGGGTCATACAGCTTAAACGCCAAGCCCAGCACACTGGCAACCGGTGCCAGCGTGATATAACGCTTGTCCCAGTTCAGTCGGATCCCGATGACTTCTTTGCCTTCAAACTGGCCCTTACACACCACGCCATTGTCCGGGATACCACCAGCATCTGAACCCGCTTCCGGACCGGTCAAAGCAAAACATGGCACTTCTTTACCCGCAGCCAGACCTGGTAACCAGCGGTCTTTTTGTTCCTGCGTGCCGTAATGCATCAGCAGTTCACCCGGGCCTAATGAGTTAGGCACCATCACAGTGACTGCGGCTGTTAAGCTGCGTGTGGCGATGCGCGAGACGATGGTTGAGTTGGCAATCGCCGAGAACTCACGGCCACCGTAGGCTTTCGGGATAATCATCGCGAAGAAGCCGTTGGCTTTAATGTAGTTCCACACGTCTGTCGGCAGGTCGCGTTGTTCCTGCACGATTTTATAGTCGTCCAGCATTTTCAGCAGCGTTTCGACTTCGTTGTCGAGGAAAGACTGCTCTTCAGAGCTTAACTGTGGTTTTGGGATCTGATGTAGTTTCTGCCAGTCTGGTTTGCCTTTGAACAGCTCACCATCCCACCAGACGTCCCCTGCTTCCATCGCTTCGCGCTCTGTGTCCGACAGTGGCGGCAGAATTTTTTTGAAAATGGCGAAAATAGGCTTGGTGATCAGGTTGCGCCGGATATCGGTCACACCCAACACCACTGCCAGGGCAACGATGAGCACAAATAAAATCAACATAAAGTGTTCCTCAGATCTGCAGGGTTAAACAGTTATTACTTATCAATCAGGGTCTTAAAAAATTATGCCGCGGACGGCGCGGCAATACCGGCCGCCAGATACGGAATTAAACGTTGGATCACGCCGTCGATTTCAACGGTTTCATTAAAATCAGCCGCAGCAATATCTTTTAGTGCCACGTTCGATGCCATAGTGAATACGATGGTGCCGAGCGAAAAGTGCAATCGCCAGAAGATTTCGCTGGCAGGTAACGCCGGGCAGCTTTGTTGCACCAGCAGCACGAACTTATCGAGGGTACGGCCATAATGATGGTTAAAGAACCAGCGTAAGTGGCCCTGTACGTCGGTATAACCACGGCCTAGCAACTGTAAAAAAGTACTGGTGCCCTGTGGTTGCACTTGGCCAAGTTCAAGCAAAGGTTCGACAAACACCGACAGAACTGTCGTCAGCTGATTGGGCTGCTGCGCTGACAACAGGCGATTAAACTCCTGATCCAGTCGCGGCATCAGCACTGCGAGGTAACGCTGCAACACAGCCTGAATCAATTCTTTTTTTGAGCCAAAATGATAATTCACTGATGCCAGATTCACTTCAGCCAGACTGGTGATCTGACGCAACGAAGTCGCACTGAAGCCGGTTTCAGCAAAGAGCTGCTCGGCGGCTTCCAGAATTTTCAGTTGTGTGCTTTGTTTATTGCTCATAAGCAGGCTTCAAATCTCGGCAAAAACCATAAACTGGTCTTATCAGTAACGAATTTAAACATCTGTTTGAAATGTACGTTTGAAATTATTTGAAGTCAAGCGACAACAGCGAAATAGCACGACTTCGATGCGTATGCGGACGGTTTATGCACAAAAAAATCCCCCGGCAAAGCCGGGGGATTTGAGGTCAGCGTCTTTAGAATAACGCCTTGTAGATCTTACTTAGTCTTACTTCGCAAAGACTTCCAGTAATGTTGAAGTGCGGGCAGTACCTTTTGCATCATGCAGTGTCACAACACCCATGTAAGGTAATGCACCAGCCACCAAGTTTTTGGTAGACACGGTGATCACGTTTGGACGACCTTTCACTGCACGGGTACTGGCAGTTAAAGTGCTGGTGGCTGTATTTGCTTTGTCAACAATCCAGTACGCCAGTGTGTAGTTCACCTTCGCTGCGCCTTTTAAGTCGCGGGCATGTGCCCAAACGATGTAGACGTCGCCGTTCGCTGCGTTATTTGCAGGGGCCGGATTACGTAACACGATGTCTTCATTGGCTTCGGCATTTTGTGATACCGCAACGCTTGAACAGCTCCAAGCCACACAGCGATAGACATATAAGTCCATATCAGGTGCAGTCAGATTGGTCAGTGCATTACGCAGAGTGAAACGAGCAACCTGAGTACCAGCTGGTACTGTCAGGATGTGCGTGCCCAGCGTTGCTTCGTTAAAGCCGAAGGTTTTGTCCGGATCCTGCGTTGCTGTTCCTGCTGTACCGAAGGCCTGTGACAGACCAAACAGTTTGCCAGACGTTACACCTGAGTAAGACATATCAGCGGTGAAAGACACACGGCCTGATGCTGCAGCAACCTGAGTCGTTAACGACCCTGGTGCGATGATCGCATCTGGTTCCATTGGTTTAACGACCAGCGGACTACGGACGTTGTGCACGCCGTCAGTCAGGGTCAAGCTACCAAATGCCCACTTGTTCAGCACTGCACCGCTGGTTGGCGTTAATGTCAGAGCGTAGACCGCTTTGCCATTTGCCGGTACATCAAGACTGCTGGCTTCGACCAGCTGACCTGCAGCATTTAACGTTTTGAATACCACGTCAACACCGGCTGGCGCTTGGATCACCGGGCGATAGTTAGCATTGCTGCCACCTACGTTGGTGACGACACGGACCACAGTTTTAGCCGCTTTGAGCTGCGATACTGAAATCGACGGGTAGTTCAGTTGAGTAGCATCTGTTGGATAACCAGCAGCAACATAAGCCGCGCAATCGAAACCTGACGCGCTTTTCACAAAGGCTGTATTGCCGATGCCACACAGGAAGGCGTAATAATCCAGCGCGCTGGCGTCATACACCAGACCTGGATCCATCGCTTTCACTGGTGCAGCATGGCCAGCACCGAAATCAAACGGATCAGCCAGTACAGATGAGCTGGCTTTAGTCACATTTTGGTGAGACGTCGTCATCAGTGCCGATTTCACCATCGCCGGCGTCCAGTCCGGATGTTGTTCAATCAACAACGCCGCCATACCGGCAATGTGTGGGCTAGACATTGAAGTCCCAGACATAAAGGTAAAGTTGTTGCCTTTTGGTTTGGTGAACGTTGTTGGCGTTGCAGCAGCCAGCACATTGACACCTGGCGCCGTGATATCCGGCTTCAAAATGTCATAAGAGGCTTTGTTTGGACCTTTAGAAGAGAAGTCCGCCATTGCGTTAGACAATTGGTTTGGATCCAGTGTGACATTCACAGTGGTGCCGCCATTTACCGCAGCTGCGATAGTGGCGCCATCGCTCAGGCTTACCATCACACCTGGGATTGTCGGGCCTGATGCTACTGTACCGCCCATCGCGATTGGGTTACCTGCCACACTGTTGTATGCCAGAACTGCAGTTGCGCCTGCGTTTTGTGCGTTCAGCACTTTGTCTGCGAAACCACAGGTACCGCGTTGGATCAACACAACTTTACCAGCTACGTCAGCAGCATTGGTCAATGGAGTACAGCCCAGCGCTGGCTGTGCAACCACAACATTACCAGTGACAGCACCGGTCACACTCAGTGGTTTGGTCACTGTGCCTTCGATGGCAGTCATTTTGTTCACGCCCAGACCACTGTTAACGCCGATAGCGTTTACAGAGAAACCTGAAGCCGCAACACTGACAACCCATGGTGCTGGTGTACCAACGGTTTCGATTGCGTTGTTTCCGCCGTCGTTACCTGCTGAAACTGACACTAAAACACCAGCTTGAGTTGCGCGCAGTTTTGCTGCCACGGAAATGGTGGTTAAATCTGTGCGGCTACCGCCGATGGAGTAGTTGATAACGTCAACGCCATCTGCCACAGCAGCATCAATTGCTGCCATGGTATCGCCGTAGAAACATCCGCGCTCTTGTGCACCGGCTGGTGACACATAGTCGCTGTTCCAACAAGCTTTATACACAGCTATACGGGCCCGTGGCGCGATACCGGTGATATTGCCGTAGCTTTGTCCACCGATACTGGCGGCTACGTTTGCATTACCGGCAGCAGTACTGGCTGTGTGGCTACCGTGACTGTCGGCATCACGTGGAGAAATAAATTCGCCAGGTTGAATAGCGTACACGGACTGGAACGAATCTTTGAAGTAACGCGCACCAATCATTTTATTGTTACAGGCAAAATCTGCATCCTGGCCTTTATCACATGTGCCCTTAAACCTGGCCAATGGCGCATATGAACCATCGTCGGCAAAACTTGGATTGGCTGGAGAAATACCGGTATCGACGATACCAACGATAATGTTTTCACCTTTGATACCCAGCGTATGCTGGCCATCAGGACCGGTCAGGCCGAGCAACGCAGGCGTGCGTGATGTCGTGACTTGTTCAGGTTTATCTTCCCAAACCCCAACTACGTCTGGATGCATCCGTAGTTGAGATGCCTGCTCTGCCGTCATGCGGGCAGAAAAACCGTTGAATGTGTGAGTGTAAGAATAAATCAAACCAGTATTGCTGAACTGACTCGCCAGTTTCTGTTGCAGCTGTTTTAAGCCAGCGTTGTAAGCAACAATTTGCGGGTTAGTACTGTCGTACAAGTTCAGAGCAGTGCCAACAGGTGCATTGTTAGGCGTCAGCTGACCTAAATCAGCGGCTTTTTCTACGCCTGATTTACCAACCAGTTGCACGATATAAGTAGCGATTGCTTGAGATTCAGCGGGTGTTGTCAGTTTGTTAGTGTCGATTTTCACTTCATAACCAGCAGCTTGAACTGTAGCCGTCTGACAGACGGCTGCGATAGCAAGTGCCAGCACACTGAAACGTGAGCATTGCAGATATTTCATTTACGTTCTCCGGATTTTCCGTCATCAACTGATTTTTGTCACACCAGCTGTAATTGTCATTCGGTTGTCACGTCGCGACTGTATCTTGCCGGCGAGCGTGAAAACTTCATTTAACAGTAACTGTCAATTTTTTCGACACTCTGTAGCGCCCACAAAAACTCACAATTAATTACATTTGTAGTGTTGACGTAGCCTTGCAGCATTTTTGTTAACAATTGACTTCGGATTTGTTTTTGTTATTTTGTAAAATTTTTTGACAATCTATATAACGACTGCAGGCTTATACTGCCTGACGACGACGCAGCATCAATCCGGCAAAACCCAGCATTAACAAGGCGGCTGAAGCAGGTGCGCTGACTGCTGTTGAACCAGGGGTGACGAGTGTGTCGTCTGTAAAGATCACAGAAGCTGGATCATCGAATGCTTTAGAGGCATCGCGTAAGTCAAAGAATGTGAGATCTAAGGCAACATCGTTAATGCCGAAGAAATTGTATTGATTGTTGCTATCGCTGACGTCAAAAGACAGGAAGCTGAAACCTGCGTATAAATTATCCATGTCAAATTCGGCTTCAAACAGCGGGGCTGGTTTTGCTACGTCAGTACCAAACAGTTTGAAACTGCTCCAGCCGTAAGCTTTATAGATGCTGCCAGACCATTGCACAGCCTGTGTTGGGTCAACCACTAACTGACCAAACAGCACCAGGCTATTGTCAGCGTTTTTACCCCAGAAATCCTGTTTGATCACCAAACCAGCATGCGCAGGCGTCAGCGCTGAAGCCGCCGCGATAGCCAGACCAAACATAGTCATTAACATTTTCTTAAACATGGTTACCTCTGAATTTAAGGAAGGGTTCTATTTTTTATGATAGTCATTTTTGACTGCAAAATATTAAGCATATACGGTGCCATTAATTAACGATTTTCTTGCATTTTGTCGAATCGGTTAATTTTTCAACGACTATCATGCGGTTCCTGCAGTTTATTTCGCGGCAATATCGCAGCGTTGCTAAATGCAGCTGGTGAGGTGGGGTTGAATTGGTTTAAAATACCGCCCCATTTTCGCCAAGGTATAAAGAAATATGTCGCAACCTAAAGTTGGTTTTGTCAGTCTGGGCTGTCCCAAAAACCTGGTAGATTCTGAGCGGATCCTGACGCAGCTCAAAATCGAAGGCTACAACATAGTCCCAAGCTACGACGACGCTGAACTCGTGATCGTCAATACCTGTGGTTTTATCGATAGTGCCGTCCAGGAATCACTGGACACTATCGGCGAAGCGTTAGCAGAAAATGGCAAAGTTATTGTGACTGGCTGTCTCGGTGCTCGTGAAGATGAAATTCGTGAAGTCCACCCGAATGTTCTCGGTATCACCGGACCGCATGCCTATGAAAACGTACTGGCGCAGGTCCATCAATTCGTGCCTAAGCCTAAATACGACCCGTTCCAACAGCTTGTTCCGGATACCGGCGTTAAGCTGACACCCAAACACTACGCCTATTTAAAGATTTCCGAAGGCTGCAACCATCGCTGCACCTTTTGTATCATTCCATCAATGCGCGGTGATCTGGTCAGCCGCCCTATCGGTGAGGTTCTCGATGAAGCACAGCGCCTGAAAAATGCTGGCGTCAAAGAGTTATTAGTGATCTCTCAGGATACCAGCGCATACGGCGTCGACGTGAAGCACCGTACCGGCTTCTGGAATGGCGCGCCGGTAAAAACCTCCATGCAGTCGTTATGCGAAGCATTGTCTGCTATGGGGATTTGGGTACGTCTGCATTATGTCTATCCATATCCACATGTGGATGATGTGATCCCATTGATGGCTGAAGGAAAACTGCTGCCCTACCTCGACATTCCATTTCAACACGCCAGTCCACGGATCCTGAAACTGATGAAGCGCCCGGGTCAGGCTGAGCGTACATTAGAGCGGATCAAAAAATGGCGCGAGATCTGCCCTGAACTGACGATCCGTTCTACTTTTATCGTTGGTTTTCCGGGTGAAACCGAAGAAGAGTTCCAGGAATTACTGGATTTCCTCGAACAAGCACAGCTTGACCGCGTCGGTTGTTTTAAATACAGCCCGGTCGAAGGCGCAAAAGCTAACGAATTACCGGATCCAGTGCCGGAAGAAGTCAAAGAAGACCGATATCATCGGTTTATGGCAACACAGCAAAAGATCAGTGCAGCACGTTTGCAAGCGAAAATAGGCCGCACTATCGACGTCCTGATTGATGAAGTGGATGACGAAGGCGCCATTGGCCGCAGTTTCGCCGACGCACCGGAAATTGACGGCGCGGTCTATTTAAATGGAGAAACGTCGCTGAAACCCGGCGACGTGGTGAAAGCGGTTGTTGAAGCTGCTGACGAATACGACTTGTGGGCCAACCGGCTTTAAGTTGCTTTGCGTATCATAAAAAAACCGCCAAACGGCGGTTTTTTTTTATTTACTCTCGACGTCGTCAGCCATGCTGAGCTAACGCGATTTGTTGATTATCTGCGGGCCCGAAATGGCTGTTCTGCCCAGGGTTGCTGTTCTAGCGCATCTAACAGCTCATTGATTTCATCGGCGTCCAGTGCCACTTTGCGAAAATGCGAGATTAACGCGTCCCGGTTATAGCCTTGCGCCTGATAGCGCTGTGCAGTTTCCAAATGGATTTTCTTGACGAATTCAGAGGTCATGGGCCCGACTCCTGTTGGCTGTAGGGATATCAAATCCTGCCTAAGCGCTGGTCGTTTTTCAAGCATAAATCTGCAGAAGTTTATAAGCCTCTGGATCGTAACAGGATCTATTTTAAAAGCCCTGAAACAGCTCAAAACCCAACGGGCCAGCCTGATACGCGGGCAATTCCCGTGCGGTCCAGATCGGACTGTCCAGCGCGCCCTGCACTAACAGCTTGTTATATGGGTGGGCCAGCGGATCTGCCAAAAATGCTTGCGGGTCAAACCAGGCGGCTTCCGCAATTTCGTGCAGATCGGGACTCACATCGGTTTGTTGACTGTTCAGTCTGGCCACCAGATACAGATTCGATGCGCCAAACTGGCCCTGATGGTGATGTCGCATCGCGAACCACCCCTGAAAAACCGCGACAACCCCGGTTTCCTCCAACACTTCCCGCTGCAGCGCCTCGACAAAATGTTCCTGCGTTTCCACCATACCGCCAGGCAATTTAAAGTACCCCGGTTTTTTGCCAGGCAATGGTAATTCACGCACCAGTAAAATCTGGCCAAGATGATTAAACACTGCAGCACCAACACCAATACTATGGGTGGCCGCCAGCGGCAAATAGGCGTCATGTTGCAGGCGTTTGACTAAAGTGATGTCAGTACCCTGCACATGGTGATAGACAAAACCATGTTGCAGTGCCGGTGCGATAAAAGCGGTTTCTGCAGCGTTGAAGGTCAGCCAGCACAACTTATAAACCTCTGCCAGCGCTGCCAAGTCGTTATTCAGCCATTGTGCAAACGCATCGACACTAATGCCGGCAGTCTGGAGGCTGCCGCCAGCCAATACGGCCGCACCATAAGGATTTGTTGTCAGCATCAGACTTATCACCGGAATAACACCTTCTCACGCTGGAACCAATTGACACAAAACGCAATCAATACGCCAGCCAGTACCACAGTGGAAGCGATCACCAGTGTTAAAATGCCCATATCGATGGTGCCTTTCACCAGTTCTTTAATACACAAAGAGATATTGGTCATTGGGATCAATGCCGTTTTCCAGTTCAGTTCAACGCCTGGTAGCAATGCCAACGCCAGCGGCACAAACACCAAAATACTCATCGGACCGATATAATTTTGCGCTTCTTTAAAGCTACGGGCATAAATCGACAGCGACAACAACGCACTGGCAAAAATCATCGTCAGCGGGATCAACATCGCGAGGATCAACATCAAATCGCCAAAACCGAGCGCGGACATTGCCTTAGCGACAACATCGACGCCAGCCAGCGAGCCTATTAGATAGCCCCAGCCACCAAAGCTCAATACTGTAATCAAAGCCGTGGCCAATCCAGTGGTCAGTACCGTCAAAAATTTGCCAAGTACCAGGCTGGTGCGGCTGATTGGACAAATTAACAAAGTCTCCAGCGTACCCCGCTCTTTTTCACCGGCAGCGATATCAATTGCCGGGTAAGAGCAGCCCATAAAGCACAGCGGCACCAACAGATAGGCAATCCAGCCGCCCAGTTTTTCACCCAAATTTTCACGGTTTTCCGCGCTCGATACTTTATTGATCTGCACTGGCTCTAAGACCGCGTCAACCTGTTTACCTGTGACACCCACCGCCTCAAGCCGCGCCAGCTGTAGCTGTCGACTGTAGTCTTTCACTAAATCTTTCAGATAATTACCGATTAAATCAAGCACTGGCGCAGTGTTATAAATCACCGTCCATTGGCTCTGCGCCAATTCAGTTGAGCCGGCAGCAAAATCGGCCGGAATGATGACCGCGAGGTCAAACTGCCCGTCACGAATGGCTTGGCGCAGCGCTTCAGGTTCGGCCAATTCTGTCGAAACCTGTTTAAAATTCTTGTGATAAAACAGCTGCTCGGCAAAAGCCGGTGCTTTGTCAGCATTAATAATGACGTATTTGTGCTCTTCAGCCTGCGCACTGGCAGTGACGTTGGCTGCCACGAGGCCAAGCAAACCAAAAATAACTGGGAAAATCAGCACAGGCAGTAAAATCACAAACATTAAGGTCTTACGATCCCGGCTCAACTCTAATAATTCTTTCAGATACACTTGCCACATCAGACTGACTCCTGCTTGATCACTGACATAAACGCCTGACGTAAATCTCCGTCCGAACTTAACTGGCGAAATGCCGCCAGACTGCCGTTAAAGGCACTGATCCCCTGGTTAATCACTACAACGCGGTCACATAGACTGCTGACTTCATCCAAGTGATGTGTCGAGAAAATCACTGGAGTGCCGGCCACTTTTAACGAATGGATAAAATCCAGCACCGTTTGTGTTGTCATAATATCCAGACCAGTGGTTGGTTCATCCAACACCACTAACGCGGGAGAATGCACCACTGCGCGGGCAATGGCGGTTTTTTGTTTCATACCGGAAGACATCAGCTCGGCGCGGCGGCTGGCAAAACTATGCATATCCAGCAGCGTAAACAACTCGTCGATACGCTGACGCAAAGCAACTTCTGTCATGCCATGCAGGCGGGCAAAATATGCGACGTTTTCAAAAGCCGTCAGCCGGCCATACAGGCCGGTATTGCTGGATAAAAACCCGATGCTGCGGCGCGCCAACACGGGCTCGCGCAGTATATCTTTGCCATCAAGCAGAATCGTGCCGGCATCAGGCTTTAACGCAGTGGATAACATGCGCAGCGTGGTGGTCTTGCCGGCGCCATTGGGTCCTAGCAAGCCGATGACTTCACCATTATTGCAATTAAAACTGACATCCCGGACTGAACAAAAACTGCGTCCGGTGTAACGCACATCCTGTAATTCGGCTTCGCTGAGTTTCTGGCCTTTTTCCAGAGCAAAAGCTTTTGCCAGCTGACGGATCTCAATCATATTTTTATTGTTTCCCTGTGCGAGTGCAGTATCACTAACCAATGACAGGCGCTTGCCGTTTTGGCCGGAAATAACTGACATCCTGATAAAAGGTTACAGTCTGCAAATCCTGATACCAACCGGGAATGCCCAGTAATGGTAAAGGACTCATCTGCTGGCGAAAATCAGTTAACGTGAATTCTGCAATTTGTTTACTTAGCGCAGTATCAACGAAATCAAGTTGTTGCGGCAATGGCCAATCACAGAATTCTGTCGGGACTGGCAGTGGCCACAATTTGGCCGTCAGACCAATAAAAGGCCGGGTCAGCATTTCATAATTAGCATGACCAAAGATCAGCGGCGTCACTCCGCTACAGTGATGCCAGCGGTCCCGCTGTAACCAGAATGCGTGTTGCCACTGATGCGCGCGTAACGCGTCGACCAGATCCTGCTGATCTGGCGGACATAGCAACAAGACACCACATTCATCAAATAATGTCAGTTGGTGGCGCAGTGGTGAACGGTTTTTACTGCCATGCAAAGCGATTTCGCTCAGGTGGCGCTGATTCAGCGCTTGTTTGCTGCGAGGAAACAACGTCCAGATACAGGCTCCAAACAAATCATGCCAGTTGTCCGGGCGAGTCGGCACCTGTTGAGTGTCGGCGATAAACACTTCGTAATAACGCGGGTCTTGCTGGCATGTCGCCGTATCCACAAAGCCGACCGCCCTATCCGGATGTAATTGCTTTATCCAGTCAGTCAGCACTGCCGGTGTTGGAAAATTCGTTTGCGTCGCCAGCGGCAATGCCGCGCACAGCCACCGGTATGCCGGATGATCGAAGAGGATTTGCGCATCCCATTGCTCTGGCGCAACAAAACGTTGATTTTTCGTAGTTATCATTAGTTTGACCGCACCACTGAAAGGCTCCAGGCCTGGTTACTTTGCAAAAAGCGGCAAAAAGCGCTTGCAATTTCTGCCCATGCTGGCAGAGTCAGGGAGGTACGTCTAAACGTACATACTGCCAAATGAAATGATTTTTTTCGGATTAACCAATACGGAGTTTTTACCATGTGTTCGATATTTGGGGTGCTTGACATCAAAACGGATGTTAAAGCGTTGCGTCAGCAGGCGCTACAGTTATCTAAGTTATTACGCCACCGCGGTCCTGACTGGTCTGGGGTCTGGAATGATAATAATGCCATCCTCGTACATGAACGTCTGGCGATTGTAGATACTGAGAACGGTGCACAACCGCTGATTAACCCAAATCGAAATCACATTCTGGCAGTGAATGGTGAGATTTATAATCACAAGAATTTAGAGAAGAATTTAACCGTCGACTACAGCTTCCAAACCAAATCGGACTGTGAAGTGATCCTACCGCTGTACTTAGAGCATGGTGCGGAGTTTATTGACCAGTTACAGGGGATGTTTGCCTTTATTCTGTATGACGCCGAACAGCAGCGTTATCTGATCGCCCGCGACCATATTGGCATTATTCCGCTGTATTACGGTTATGACGAGCATGGCCAGCTGTATGTCGCGTCGGAATTAAAGGCTTTAGTGCCAGTCTGCAAACAAATGCAGGAATTCCCGCCTGGACATTATTTTGATTCGAAGATCGGTAAGCTGGTGAAATACTATCAGCGTAGCTGGATGAGCTATGACGCCGTCAAAGATAATCCGGCAGACCTCGGCGAACTCAAAGCGGCGTTGGAACAGTCAGTGAAAAGTCACCTGATGTCGGACGTGCCATATGGTGTGTTGTTATCAGGTGGTTTGGATTCAAGCCTGATCTCAGCCATCACACAGCAATTTGCCCGTAACCGCGTCGAAGACGATGGTGCTTCTGAAGCCTGGTGGCCACGTTTGCACTCTTTTGCAGTTGGTTTGCCTGGATCGCCGGATTTAAAAGCTGCCCGTACTGTCGCTGACGCTATCGGCACCGTACACCATGAAGTGAACTTCACGGTGCAGGAAGGTATCGATGCACTGCGTGACGTGGTGTATTTCCTCGAAACTTATGACGTGACCACTATCCGAGCTTCGACGCCGATGTATCTGATGGCACGTAAAATCAAAGCGATGGGCATCAAGATGGTGCTGTCTGGTGAAGGTTCGGATGAGATCTTTGGTGGTTATTTGTATTTCCACAAGGCGCCGAATGCTAAAGAGTTCCATGAGGAAACCCTGCGCAAACTGGACCGCTTACACATGTTCGACTGTAACCGCGCCAACAAAGCGATGTCGGCCTGGGGTATTGAAGCCAGGGTGCCATTCCTTGACAAGCATTTTATGGATGTCGCGATGCGCCTGAACCCACAAGCCAAAATGTGTGGCAACGGCAAAATGGAAAAACATATCCTGCGTGAGGCGTTTGAAGGGCTGCTGCCAAAAGAAATTTTATGGCGGCAAAAAGAGCAGTTCTCTGACGGGGTTGGTTACAGCTGGATTGACAGCTTAAAAGCCTTCGCCGAAAAAGAAGTGTCGGATCAACAAATGGCCACCGCCAGCTTCCGCTTCCCGGTTAATACTCCGGATACCAAAGAAGGCTATTTGTACCGCACCATCTTTGAGGAACATTTCCCGCATCCGGCTGCGATTGCTTGTGTGCCAGGTGGCAAGTCAGTTGCCTGTTCAACTCCTGAAGCCTTAGCTTGGGATGCAAAAATGGCGCAACTGACTGACCCGTCGGGACGCGCCGTCCGCGACGTACACGAACAAGGTTACTAAATCGCCCAAACAACCCCGGCTCAGTGCCGGGGTTGTTTTTTCTGCACCTGTTCAGCGCCGTTCAGGCCGATTTCGTCGCAGTCCTGCATTCACTTCTCTCACTGCTGTATTCCGGCTGGCGAATTTCTGCTAAATTAGCCGCTTTGTTGTCAGAGCCGCCTGCAGTTATTCCAACTGACGCACTGTTGAGAGCACCATGAATCTGTTAGTTAAATCTCTGTATTGTTTTGCTTTTATTGCCATTTATACCCCAGCTGTCAACGCCAGTCAGGCCTTAACCGGGCAATGGATCATGGATTTGCAGGGCCAGAGTCTGGCCGATCCGCAAACGTCAGGGTTGACTTGGTGGAACGGGGAACTTTTGAGCCTCGGCGATCAAAGTGCCGCCCCTGATCTGCGGATGAAAATATTCCGTCTGGCCCCTGATACCGGTCGTTTTATTACGGCACCGATCCCGATTACTTTGTCAGATGAGGTACGCAAAAGCTGTTTTGGCGACTATCTGGCAAATTCTCCCGATTTAGAAGCACTGACCTGGGACCGAATCGATCCGCAGACACTCATTACGGTGACTGAAGATGCGAGTCGCGCCCAACTGAGCCCGGCCTGTGCCCGCAAGTTTTCTCAAACCAATTCAACCTCTTATCCAACTTTGTTGCTGAAGATCAGTATTGATGCTGCGTTGACCCGTGCCCAAATTACTGCGGTAAGGCCAGTGCAGTTTCCGGCCGATGCGAATGTTGGTAACTTACCTAATGATGGCATCGAAGGCCTGGCGATTGATGATCATCAGAACCTGTACCTTGGTCTGGAAAAAAACATGGCGGGACTGCCTGCCATTTTTAAAACCCGCCTTACCCCGGATTTCTGGACCCGTGATAATTTTATTAAAGTCATAGACGCAAACCTGAGCTTGCCGGATCTGGATGACCGTGGCCATCCAATTAATGACCTCGATTTTATGCCAAGTCCGGTGCCGGGCCATCCGGGTTATCTGATTGCAGCAGCGCGCAATGACGATGAATTATGGGTATTTGACCTGACCAACCGGGTGCGGCCTTTTGTGCAGCCATTACAGTTTTTTGTCGGTACCGACAACTCAGGTTTATGTCCGGTGTATGAACGCGTAGTGCAAACCGCGCTGGAAGGCGTCGCCGTGCACGGTCAGACGTTGTATCTGGCTAACGACCCTTGGAAGCAACACTATCCGGACAATGTGCAATGTGAAGTCAACACGCAGCATTTTTTGAAAATGGCGCCGCTGTTGTTTCAAATGCCAATCGACCCACGCTGGTTCACTCTGAGCCGCTCACAAACCACACCTTCGCTGCCTGGCATCAGTGGTATGGCGCAAATTGACACGGACCGCTATCTGGTGGTGCAGGATAAAAAAATCTCCAATCCCGGCGAACGTTTAGGTGTATTGCAGGTGTTTGCCGACAAAGCGCCGCGTTATCAGCCGATCCCGGTTAGCAACTGGCCGGAAGACCAGATGTCAAATGATCTGGAAAGCGCTTGCGCCCTGCCCGGTCGCCCAAACGAATTTTTAATCGCAGAATCAGGTAGTTGGCAAGGTGAATTCGGCCGGCTATTCCATATCCAGCTGTTGCAGACCAGCTACGCACGTGTGCTGGCCAGTTATCCGATGCCGGTCTTGTCTGATAACAATCCGCAACAACAAGGTGACCAGTTCGAAGGATTGGTCTGTGCACAAAAAGCGGCGAACCGCTATTTACTGGTGTTAGGTGAGCGCGGTGGTGAACAACGTCGCGGCAGTTTGGTGCACGGCGATTTTGATATCGCTGCCGGGCAGATCTTATGGTCGCCACAACGTTTAGCTGTAGTACCACCAGTGCCGGATCATAATGAACCGTTTCAACGTGATATCGCCGATCTATATCTGGAATCTAACGTGCTTTGGGCCAGCGCAGTGCGCGAAGCCGGCGCCGCTGGTCCGTTCAGTTCCTTTATTTATCAAGTGGCATTGGTTGACCCTCAGGCCATCGAGCCGGTAAGGCTATTGGCTGCCAGCCGGATTTTCTGGCAATTGGATGGGTTGAAAATTGAGGGACTGGCGGCACCAAGTCCATTGCTGCCGGGCTCCAGTCTGTCGGTTGGCAGCGAAGACGAAAAACTTGGCGGCATCTGGCGCTCTTTGTTTGCCCCGGCAGGTCAGCGCCCTCAGATCCCCGTCGTGCCAGCCCACCCTCTAGCTGAGCCGGTCAAACCGGTTGAATCTGCCAAAACCGGAGTTAAACCCTGATGTCTACGCCACAACCAAAAAATCCGTTACATGGTTTTACTCTGCAGCAGATCCTTGAATTACTGCTTGAACAGAATGGTGGCTTCACTGGCCTGGCAAAACAAGTCAAACTGAATTGTTTCACCAATGACCCGAGCATCAATTCCAGTTTGAAATTCTTACGCAAAACCCCCTGGGCCCGCACTGAAATCGAACAACTGTTTATCCGCCAGCGCCTATATCAAAAAACAGATCAGGCGTAATTAATCTGCCGCTGGATTTTGTGTTACTTTTCGGCGCCGTTTGGGCTGGATCAACGCCCAAGAATTATCAATTTGCCGTTTAACTTCATTCACCGGCACAGTTCCGTCCAGCAGCACCGTATTCCAGTGCGTTTTATTCATATGATATCCGGGTGTCACCGCAGCAAATAGTTGGCGTAACATCAACGCTTCGGTGGGATCCGCTTTGAGATTAATCCGGGCCAGCGCGTCTTTTTCTGTCAGGATCGCAAAAATCTTGGTCTGCGATTTATACACGTAGATATCTGGTCCAAACGGGAAATCTTCACAGCTACCGGGCTGTTCCAGACAATAATTACGTGCCGCAGTAAAATCAAAACTCATCGCACAACCACCATCAGACTTTAAACTGGCCGACCGTCAGCCCCAGCTCATTAGCAAGGCCCAGCAAACTCTGGGTATTGTGCGCCACTTCACTGATCGCTGTGCTGTTTTCTTCCGCGGCCGCACTCAGACTGGAAACACTACGGGCTAAGGTCGCGCTGACACTGGTTTGTTCTTCTGCTGCTGTGGCGGTTTGCGCCATCAAGCCTTTCAGCGACTGCAGTCGTTCATTAATCTGGCTCACCTGGCCCAACATTTGTTCCGCTTCTGTTTTCGCGCTATGGGCAATATCAGCACATGCATCACTGCTCCCCGATAGATGGGCGGAGATTTGTAAAATGCCCTGGATCACCTGCGCGATGTCACGCGTCGCTAGCTGCACTTTTCCGGCGAGCTGGCGTACTTCATCAGCAACGACCGCAAAACCACGCCCTTGCTCACCAGCGCGCGCCGCTTCAATCGCCGCATTTAACGCCAGTAAGTTGGTCTGATCGGCAATCGCTGTGATCACAGCAACTACAGATGCAATCTTCTGACTGTCCTGATCAAGCTGATTGACCTGTCCGCGCATCTGGTCAAAAGCACTGATGGTGCGATCCAGCCCTGAGCTGACGTGCCCAATCGTCTGGTTCAGTGCCGTTGCATTGTGCTGGCAACCATTGACCTCGTCTGCCGCTTTCACCGTGTTACTACCAATTTCGGCGGCGGCATAACTCATCTCTTCGACCGCGGTTGCCAGCATTTCGGTTTCGCGGGCTTGCAGCTGCATACTACCATCCGCCTGAGTCATCGCGGCCGAGTTTGCCGCAGCCGCCATTTCCAGCGCTTGGCCGACGCCAACCAATTGACTGACGATCTGCCGAAGCTGTTGCTGCATCCGGCCTAACCACCCCATCAGACTCGAAGACGATTTGGCCTGCAACGCCATGGTTAGATCACCATTTGCAATAACACTGGTCAAATGGACCATTTCGGCCGGTTCACCGCCCAACGGATTTAACACAAAAGCAGTGACCAGTTTCGCCACCAATACGGCCGCAACAATGGCCACAACAATTACGAGCAAACCAATCCACAACATGCGCTGAGCTGGTGCTGCGATCTCCGCCACATCAACTTCAGCGAGCAATGCCCACTGCAAACCAAACGCATCCACGGGAGCAAAAGCCGACACTACTGGATTGCCATTATAATCATCGATATACACAAGACCGGCCTGGCCCTTTAAAGCAGCGTTGGCTGCTGCAGTGTCAACGCCGTGTGTGCTAACAGCGCCAGCAAAAGACGCCCGTACTGTTCGATTGCGGCTGTCCAGATAAGAGTCGGAGCGCATGCGTTGATCGGGACCAACCAGATAACTCTCACCGGTCTGCCCCATCCCCTCGCGGACCTGCATCACAGCGTTAATTTTATCGATGGAAAGTTGTACTGCTACCACGTATTGCTGATGACCAATCTCGAGGCTTTTGGCCATGAATGCTGCAGGTTCACCTTTAGAAGGCGCATATGGCTGGAAGTCTTCCAGTACAACTTGCTGTGTCTTTACACGTGAGCGCTGAAACACTTTGGCTAAATTGGAGTTGGCATAAGGGCCGTTGATTAAATTACTTTGAAAATCGGCCTCGCGTGCCGCGCTATAGATCACGAGTCCGTCGGGGGCAATGACAAACACATCATAAAACCCCAACTCCTTCCCAATCGCTTTCAGGGAGTTGTGTAAAGCGAGCGGCTGTTCGGGATTGAGGTCGGCAACAACAACTGCGCTGATTGTTTGTAAACCTGCAGCAAAATCCTGAAACATGGCTTCGATCTGACGCTGTTTGATTTCACGTACAGCCGTCAATTTGGCCTCGGCCTGACTGAATAATTCAGCACGGGCCAGCAGAGTAACAATGAAGGTAGCAACAATTAATGGAACTAAAGCGGTGATCAGACTAATCAGTCTGATTTTAGTGGTGAAGCGCATATCCACATATCCTTATGTCGGGTGGTGTTCCAAAAGGTTAAACACCTTTCCCTTCAGCATATACAAGCACTTTTGAATTGCAACTTCACCACACTGTTTTGTAACGTATTTATTATTTATGCGCTGTTTTTGTGCGCTATTAAGCAAAAGCCCGCTGATAGCGGGCTTTTGTTGTAAAAAATACTGACTATTTTGCCGTATGTTGTTTCATCCAGCTGAAGATCTCGTTATACCAACGCTCGGCATTGGCAGGTTTCAAGATCCAATGGTTCTCATCCGGGAAGATCACCAGACGGGACGGGATCGCTTTACGCTGCAGCGTGGTAAATGCCCCAAGCCCTTGTGCATAAGGCACGCGGTAGTCTTTCAGGCCATGGATAACCAGCATCGGCGTTTTCCAGTTATCGACAAAAGCAGCTGGATTAAACTTCTGATAGTCCGCCGCTTTATCCCAAACTGGGCCACCCATATCATGTTCCGGGAACCAGAGTTCTTCAGTGCTGCCGTAAAAACTTGGCATATCAAACAAACCGGCATGATTCACCAGACATTTAAACCCATCAGTCCAGTTGCCAGCGATCCAATTCATCATAAAACCGCCATAAGACGCACCTAATGCACACGCATTGTCCTTATCCAGCCATGGCTGCTGTTCAGTGATAAACGCCATACCTTTCTTCAGATCTTCCAGCGGCTTGCCACCCCAATCCCGCGCAATCGAATCAGTAAAAGCCTGGCCATAACCGGTAGATCCATGGAAATCGATCATCACGACGCCATAGCCTTGCGCTGCCCACAACTGCGCATTCCAGCGGCTATTGAACATATTGCCAAAGCTGCCTTGCGGGCCACCGTGCACAATAAATGCAATCGGATATTTTTTACCCGCTTCAAAGTTCCATGGTTTCATCCAGTAGCCGTAGACTGTCTCATCATTGGCGCCCGGGAAACTGAATTGCTCAAACTCAGCCAGCTGGATGTCTTTGAGTGTCAATGCGTTGACCTGCGTCAACGGGTAGGCTTCGCCGCCGCTGTTTTTCAGCTGATAAATGTCAGATGGCGCATTGAGCTGGTGATTGGTGAAAAATACATTGGTGCCGCGCACTGCAACGTCACCGGCACTGCCGTTGCTATAAACTTTACTGACTTCACCAAACGCATGGTCAATGGCAAAAATGCCTTTTTGCCCTAAGTCCTGCGCTGTGACATAAACGGTGCGGTTATCCGGCGCAAACACATAGTCTTCCACCGAACGGTCCCACTGCGGCGCCAGTTCTTTGCGCTCGCCTGTGACTAAATCCAGCAGGATCAGGCCAAAGCGGTCGGCTTCATACACTGGCTTTTTCATCGCCAGATACGCCATATAACGACCATCGCCGGAGAATTTGGGTTTGGCGTCCCAGGCTGGATTGTCTTTGGTCAGATTGATTTTCTGGCCACCGTTCAGAGACACCTGAAAAATGTCAAAATTGGTGTGCCAGCTTTGGTCAACAGCTGGAATTTTGGCACTGAACACCAGGTTCTTGCCGTCTGGGGTAAATGCAGCTTCGCTGGTACCAGCAACATCTGTATCCCATTCCGGCATTAAATCTTTGGCATCTTTGACCGCTGTTTCACCAAGGTCCGCCACGAAGAAATGATTCTTCAGACCATCTTCCCAGGTATCCCAATGTCGAACCATCAAGGAATCATAAGCAGTGGCGCTGTCTTTTTTCTCTGTTGTGGTTTTGTTGTGTGCAACGGTACAGGCCAGATCTTTACAACCGGGTTTCACGTCGAGTGTCAGCACTAACTTTTTGTCATCTGCCGACACCATGTAACCCTGCACATCAAGTGGCAAATCAGTCACCTGACGGGCTTCGCCGCCGGTCAGTGGCAAGCGCCACAGCTGGCTGGAACCGGAGCGATCGGCCAAAAAGTACAAAGCGGTACCGTCAGCGTTAAAACGCACATCGTGCTCGCGACCGGCGCTTTCAGTCAGACGGCGCACTTTGTTGCCATCCTGCACATCAAGTACATACAGGTCAGCCGTGGTATCGGCGGGCGCAAGACCACCATTTTTCTGGCCATAGACCACATACCGGCCATCTGGTGACACCTGGACGTCGTAAATTTTGTTCAGTTTGTTTAAGTGCTCAATCGTCAGATTGGTTTTCGCCTGTGCCCCTGCTGCTACCAGCAAGGCACTGACCAGAATTCCCCAAGCTTTCATCTGGATACTCCGTTGTCGCAAATTTGGTTGTTTATATAGTTCTTATTGTAAAAGCGCGCCTGAAGTTGCCTGCAGACGCGTTGTTTATCGAGCTTATCAGGCTTTTGCCGCCTCGGCGATTTTGACTTTCCAAATCGCCGGTCCCTGGTCGTGCACGTTATTGCCCTGACTGTCGACAGCCACAGTCACCGGCATATCTTCAACATCAAATTCGTAAATCGCTTCCATGCCTAAATCAGCAAAAGCCACTACGCGGGATTTTTTAATCGCTTTAGATACTAGGTACGCCGCGCCACCGACAGCCATCAAATACACCGCTTTGTGTTCTTTGATGCTGGCAACGGTTTTATCTCCGCGTTCAGACTTACCGATCATGCCCAATAAGCCGGTTTGACCCAGCATCATGTCGGTAAATTTATCCATCCGCGTCGCAGTGGTTGGGCCTGCCGGGCCCACGACTTCATCACCGACTGCATCAACCGGGCCGACGTAATAAATAAAGCGGTTTTTGAAGTCCACGCCATCCGGCAGTGCTTCACCTTTGGCCAGCATATCGGCAATACGTTTATGCGCCGCATCACGGCCGGTTAGCATCTTGCCGGACAACAACACCGTTTCACCGGCTTTCCATTCCAATACGTCCGCAGGTGTGACGGTATCGAGATTGACCCGACGCACGTTCTGGCCTAATTCCCAGGTCACTTCTGGCCAATCTTCTAATTTTGGTACTGGTAAGTGTGCCGGGCCTGAACCATCTAAATGAAAATGCACATGACGGGTTGCCGCGCAGTTCGGGATCATCACCACAGGTTTTGACGCAGCATGCGTCGGCGCTGATTTGATTTTGACGTCGACCACTGTGGTTAATCCACCGAGTCCCTGCGCGCCGATCCCCAGTTTATTGACCTTTTCGTACAGCTCAACACGCAGTTTCTCTTCGCCGGTTTGCGCACCTTTCTCCAGCAGGTCCTGCATATCGACGCTTTCCATCAGCGCTTCTTTGGCCAGAACCGCAGCTTTTTCCGCGGTACCACCGATACCGATGCCGAGCATGCCTGGCGGACACCAGCCAGCGCCCATTTTTGGTAAAGTTTCCAGCACCCAATCAACCACAGAATCAGACGGGTTCAACATCACCATTTTGGTTTTGTTTTCGCTACCACCGCCTTTAGCGGCAATCGCCACTTCAACATGATGACCGGCAACCAGATTGATGTGCACCACCGCTGGTGTGTTGTCTTTGGTATTTTTGCGCGAACCAGCGGGGTCCATCACGATCGAGGCGCGCAGCGGATTCAATGGGTTCATGTAAGCACGACGGGTGCCCTCATCGACCATTTCCTGCACTGTCATGTCCGTTTTATCCCACTTCACGTCCATACCGATATTGACGAAGCAGGTGACGATACCGGTGTCCTGGCAAATAGGCCGGTGGCCCTGAGCGGACATCCGTGAGTTAATCAGAATTTGTGCGATGGCGTCTTTGGCGGCCGGATTTTGTTCTTTGTGGTACGCCTTTTCTAAGGCCTGAATAAAATCCAACGGGTGGTAATAAGAAATGTATTGCAATGCATCTTCAATGCTATCGATAAAATCTTGCTGGCGAATAACCGTCATAGGGTGCCCTTCTGCGTGGTTAGGGGCAGTCAGCGCACCGGCTGCCCTGATCTTTTTTTAATGCTATATGCACATGGTGTTTTTACAGCACCCGACCCTTGCCTGGTCCGGCACTGCTTCTCATTTTAAGCAGGGCTGCTATCATAACGCGCATCCTGTAGAGGCGGCTAGTCAGTTCATGCTGAATTCATCGGTTCTGACATTCCTGCCGCCGCCTAAAATTGATTGAGTCTGTGGTTATGTCTGTGCAGTTTCTTGTGTCATCGGTTGTAACCGATTTAACCGGTTTTTTTCGTGCTGTGGCGACAGAGCCATTTGCGATGTTGCTCGACTCAGCAGCTCCCGACCACCCCAACAGCCGCTATGACATTCTGGTATGCCGGCCATTGGCATGTCTGACCGCGACGGGCAGGCACTGCCAGGTGCACTACTTCGACTCTGCGCAACCGCGCCAGCAGGTCAGCGATTCGGACCCATTTTTGCTATTAAAACAACTGCAGCTTGAGTTGGTACCGCAGTTGCCGGCCGACGTGACCGGGCTGCCTTTTGTTGGCGGCGCTGTTGGCTTTTTTGGTTATGACCTCGGCCGCGTCACCGAGAAACTGCCAGAGCTGGCGCTGGCTGATATCCAGATGCCTGACTTGGCAATCGGCATTTACCGCCATGCACTGGTGCTGGACAAACAGCTGCAACAGCTGTGGTTTGTTGATGCCGAAGGTCAGGCTGAACAAAGTTTCCCGTTGTATCAGGCGCTGTTTGCCGATGCGCTGCAGGCGCCCAACCATCTGCCGTCTGCGGCTGGTTTTGTGCTAACCTCCGCCTGGCAGGCAAATATGAGTCAGGCTGATTACCTGCAAAAATTCGACCGTATTCAGCAGTACCTGCAAAGCGGTGATTGTTATCAGATTAATCTGGCACAGCGTTTTACTGCCGGATTTGAAGGCGACGCCTATAGTGCTTATCTACAACTGCGGCGCAGCAACCAGGCGCCCTTTTCGGCTTTTATCCGTCTGGCAGATGTTGCGGTGCTATCAATTTCACCGGAGCGGTTTATTGAGGTGAAAGCCAGGCAAGTGGAAACCAAGCCGATTAAAGGCACAAAACCACGGTTTTCTGACCCAGAGCTGGATGCACAAAGCGCAGAAGCGCTGCGTCAATCGACAAAAGATCGCGCCGAAAATGTGATGATTGTGGACCTGCTACGCAATGACCTTGGCAAGGTTTGCACGCCAGGCACAGTTCGCGTCCCAGCTCTGTTTGCTATCGAATCTTTTCCGGCGGTGCATCATCTGGTCAGCACAGTCACCGGACAACTGGACTCGTTGTATCAGCCTATAGACGCATTGCGCGCAGCTTTTCCCGGCGGCTCTATTACCGGCGCCCCCAAAGTGCGGGCAATGCAAATTATTGAAGAGCTGGAGCCACACCGCCGTAATGTCTATTGCGGTGCCATTGGCTACATCAGTCAGCATGGTCACATGGACACCAATATCGCGATCCGCACGCTGGTGGTAGCGGATCAGCAAATCCACTGCTGGGCTGGCGGTGGGATCGTTGCGGATTCACAAGGTGCAGCCGAATATCAGGAAACCTATGACAAAGTCGGCAAAATCCTACCTGTGCTGATGCAAGGTCATGGGCAACAACAATGAATGTAACCGAGACTGAACTCTGGATCAGCCGGTTTCTGCTGCAAGCACCACAACAGCGCAAGGTCGAGCAAACGGAGCCAAACGCCGCAGTCTTGCTACCGATATTCCGCCATCAAGGCGTCTGGACCCTGTTGATGACGCGGCGCGCCTTGCATCTGCGTCACCATCCGGGCCAAATCAGCTTCCCCGGTGGCCGGATCGAAGCCGGTGAAGCATCGAGTGCCGCAGCGCTGCGCGAGACTTATGAAGAAACCGGTATTGCCACCACGCAAATCCGCTTACTCGGCAAATTGCCGTCCATCAATACATCAACTGGTTTTATCGTCGAACCCTGGCTTGGCGTGCTTGACCAACTGCCGGTTTTAACGCTGCAACAAACTGAGGTCGATTCGGTACTGCTACTGCCACTGCATGAAGCGCTGTCAGCGCAGCGCCGGCAAACAGAAGTTTGGCCACTGCGCGGCCGCCGGCAACAATTGCATTTTATCCCCTGGCAACAACAGTTGATTTGGGGCGCCAGTGCAGAAATGCTGTATCAGTTGGCACAACAAATTGCGCCGCCAGCGCGCTGATGAATACTTTTCAACCACTAAGAGTAACGTTCACTTGCCGCGAATTGCCCTGAATTGTTGTAAGCAGCACTGACCAGTGACAGCATCAGTTACAGAACCGCAAGACATCCGGTACAATCGTCGTATTCTTATAAGGCAATAAAAGACAACCCTATGATTATCAGTGCTTTTGACATGTTCAGTATCGGTATCGGTCCGTCCAGCTCTCATACCGTCGGCCCAATGCGCGCCGCCAAGTTGTTTACCGAGAATCTCGCCGCCAGCGGACGGCTCGCTGAAGTCACCAGTATCAAAACCGAATTGTATGGCTCTCTGGGCCAAACTGGCATTGGCCATGGCACCGGTAAAGCCGTGATCCTCGGCCTATGCGGGTTTTTACCAGAAAACTGTGACCCGGATCAGGTACCAGGCATCCTGAAGCAAGTGGATGAGCAGGAACAAATCACCTTAGCATCTGGCCATGTCGTGAACTTCCCACGTGACGGCGCCATTGTGTTCCACCGGCGCAAAACCTTAAAAGAGCACAGTAACGGCATGGAACTGATTGCTTTTGATGCCAACAAAGAAATTGTGTTTAGTGAAATCTATTTCTCGATCGGTGGCGGTTTTATCGTCAAAGCGGAAGATTTCGCTGGTGAGAAAAAAGCCGCCAGCCAGTTTGCCGCCGACAATCCACCACCGTTTCCATTTAACAGCGGCGCTGAGTTGCTGAAGCTTTGTAAAGAAAATGGCCTGTCGATCGCTGCACTGATGATGGAAAATGAAAAAGTCCTGCGTAGTGAACAGCAGATTGAAACCGAGTTGGGGCTTATTTGGCAAACCATGTACAACTGCGTACAACGCGGCATGCGCACTGAAGGCATTCTGCCCGGCGGTCTGAAAGTAAAACGTCGTGCACCGGCATTGTACCGCCGTTTATGCGCAGAAAAGAGCTCAGATCCACTGCAAGTGATGGACTGGGTGAATTTGTTTGCCTTAGCTGTGAATGAAGAAAACGCTGCTGGTGGCCGGGTCGTAACCGCGCCGACGAACGGCGCCGCCGGTATTATTCCGTCAGTGCTGATGTATTACGATAAATTCATTCAACCTGTGACCCCGGACATCTACACCCGCTACCTGTTGACTGCCGCTGCCATCGGTATTTTGTACAAGAAAAATGCGTCTATTTCCGGTGCTGAGGTCGGCTGCCAGGGTGAAGTCGGCGTCGCCTGTTCGATGGCTGCGGGTGCTTTGACCGAAATTCTTGGTGGCTCCGTCGATAACGTCGAAAACGCCGCCGAGATCGGCATGGAACACAACCTTGGGCTGACCTGTGATCCGGTCGGTGGCTTGGTACAGGTGCCATGTATTGAACGTAATGCGATGGGTGCGGTAAAAGCCATCAATGCCTCACGTTTGGCACTTCGTGGCACTGGTGAGCACAAAGTCTCGCTGGATAAAGTGATTAAAACCATGTGGGATACTGGCCGCGATATGCAGAGCAAGTACAAAGAAACTTCCCGCGGCGGTCTCGCAGTCAATATCATCGAGTGTTAATCAACCCGCCGGGCGCAAGCAATTGTGCCCGGTATTCATCAAACCCTTGCCGACAGCTGACGGCGGATACTGCCAAATATTTCAGCCACCCTGCTTAAGTCTGCATTTAAAACTGTTTATGACTGCAAACGCACGAACAACAGGCATGTCTTCAGATACCATTCACTAATGAGTCCGGGTCCGCATACGTTTTCACTGCGGATCGCCACGCTGTGTCATGTTGTTGTCAAACAGACTATGCTAGTTTTGCCACATCGCCTGTCGGCAATTGGATCTTTTCAGCATAACGGAGTAAATCATGGCAATCAGCAAGCAATACCTGAAAACAAAACCAGCCTGTAAGGTGACCTTTGTCGTACCGGCCGAGCAAGCGGCCGCGGCCGAATCTGTAGTCCTGGTCGGCGAGTTTAACGACTGGCAGGACAACGAAATGAAAAAGCAGAAAAATGGCGACTTCAGCCTGACACTGACCCTACCGAACGACAGCAGCTTTCAGTTTCGTTATCGCTTAGGCCACAACGACTGGCGTAATGATGAGCAGGCTGACGATTTTGTTCCTTCGCCGGTGTCTTATGACCAGAATTCTTTGATCCGGCTCTAATGGCAACGCTGATCAACATCAGCGCTTAAATACGCCCCGAATCAACTCAGCTAAGTGAAACATAAAAACGGCAAACTAGAGGTTTGCCGTTTTTTATTGTTTGGATCACATCGCGCGTTTGAGGATCAAACAGCCAATCGAATAACCGGCACCAAACGAACACAACACGCCATGATCGCCAACGGCCAGGCCTTGTTTGTTTTGGTGGAAGGCAATAATGGAGCCGGCCGATGCGGTATTGGCATAAGTGTCGAGCACTAGTGGCGCTTCTCCCGCTTCAGGTTCACGGCCCAGAATTTTTCGCACGGCAAAAATATTCATATTGATATTGGCTTGATGCAACCACAGTCGTTTTAAGTCCTGCGCCGTCAAACCACAAGTAGCCATTTCACCTTCGATGACTTCGGCAACCAACGGCAACAACTCTTTAAATACTTTGCGGCCCTGCTGACGGAAAAATGGCGTCAGCGGATCAGCATCCGGATAACAATGTTCGACATAACTGACGTCACAGCGAATATTGTTGGAAAATTCAGTTTTTAATCGCATGCCGATAATTTCAAAACTGTTATCAGCAGTCGCTGTTTCGGCCGCTTCGACAATAGTCGCGCTGCAGACATCACCAAAAATAAAATGGCTGTCACGGCTGGTATAGTTGACCTGTGGCGAAGCAAATTCAGGATTCACTACCAGTACAACTGACGCGGTGCCGCCACGGATCGCATTCACCGCATTACTGATGGCAAAAGTGGCGCTGGAGCAGGCTACATTCATATCAAAGGCATACCCCTTGGCGCCAAGCTGTTGCTGCAGCTCAATCGATAATGCCGGATATGGCCGCTGAATATTTGACGCGGCACAGATGATTAAATCAATTTGATCCGGCGTTTTGCCTGCCTGAGCGATAGCTTCTTTTGCAGCAGCCAAGGCCATTTCAACCATTTCCGGCATTTCATCTTCTGAACGTCGGCGAAATACCGGCTGCATCACCTGCGGGTCGAGAATGCCGTCTTTATACAGCACGTGACGCGATTTAATACCCGAGGCTTTTTCGATAAATTCACAGCTGGAATATTCCAGCGCAGCCACTTCGCCTGCAGCAATTGCCGCGGCATTCTCGGCATTAAATAAATCGACATATTGATTAAAGCTGGCGACCAGCTCTTCGTTGCTGACGGTTTCAGTTGGCGTAAATACACCTGAACCTGTGATCAGAATTGGCTTCATGCGTTCTCCGCTACTCCGCACCATAAACGTTGGATCTGGTCGGATGGGTGATAAAAATTGCAGTATAACTCAGCAGGAAAGACAAAGGCAGTAGCGTTCTGCGACTGCCGCTGTCGGCAATATCTTAATGCGTCAGGGGCCGTTTGGCTTTGCCAAGCCTAATCACGACGGTTGAAGCGACTTTATCCTGAATAGCCTGCCGGTTCGGATCCCATAAGATTTGCAGAAAACCAAGCAAACCTGTCGCAATACCTGCACCGTAACCGCCTTGCCGGCTAAAAGCGCCAAACAGACTCAACTCTTTGCCATCCAGCTGGATCACTTTAATTAACATCAGTTTTTTACCAATGGTCTGGCCATGACACCAGGCAATGGTGGCCGTGAAGTAGAACACCGCCCAACCGACGCCGATGCCTAAGTCCGCGAAAATTCCTTTCACCCAGGCCACGACACTATGGGTATTTTCATCAGGTAAATACCAAGGCAAAGAAGGTTGTGCTGCCTGTGCAGGTTTGGCTTCCGGCATTGCAACCGGCGCTGCTTCGGGTAAGTCTTTTAATAAAGCCTCACGATACGTCGGCCATTGCGCCGCCGGGAAATCTGACCCCTGTACTAAATCGTCCAGCATTTCAGTGGCTGCTACTTTGTCCACGCCGGCCCTTCGCAACATTTTGGCCACTTTTTCCAGCTCTTTCTCCATGCATTCGAGCTTGCAGCTCTCAGTCTGGATTTTTAGCGCGCTGGCGGCCAACACCATAGCCTGGTCGGCGCTTAATTCAGTTTCTCCGACTTTTTGCTGTGCGTCTTCTTCTACGATGAGCTCAGGCATCCAGGTCGCCGAGGCACACATAAACGCGGTTGCTAACAGCAACACAATGACGTGATTAAATTTTTTTGCCTGTAGCCGAAACCAGATGAGATAGGTCATCACCGGTAAAATCAGCAACAGACTCGCCTTGGCGAGACCGGAAATAATGATGCCATCAATCCCCATTGCAATGGCACGGCGCAGTGGGTGCGCGGTCGGCACGCCGAGTAGGTTTGGACAAACTTCGAAAGCATAAGGGGTAACAATTTCTCGGCTTTCACGGCGGGTTAACGGTGTACCGGTTTCGCCTTGTGGCACCGGCGTGGCCGGCAGTTCGTATTTATTCTCAGGCATCACGGCAGCTCCCACTCACGGTTATTACCCGATAGTAACAACCGGTTCACGTTGCGGCAAGCGCTTAGTTTTTATGCTTTAACTGATTGATCGCATTGGCTAAACCATCCAGGGTCAAACCGAACATCCGGCCCTGGCAGATCTTATTCAATTGCGCTATCGAAGCATAATGTGGCCACCAGCTTTCTGGCTGCGGATTGAGCCAAACCGCCTGCGGGAACTGTGCCAGCAGGCGTTGCAGCCAGACTTCACCGGCTTCAGTGTTATAGTGCTCAACACTGCCACCCGGATAGCTGATTTCATAAGGCCCCATCGTCGCATCGCCGACAAAAATCAGTTTGTAATCATGCCCATAAGTGTGCAGAAGTTGTGTCGTTGCCACGGCGTCTTGTGGCCGGCGTTTTTCATCGCGCCACAACGTTTCATAAACACAATTGTGAAAGTAGAAAAACTCCAGATGCTTAAACTCAGCACGCACGGCGTTAAACAGTTGACGGCACTGATGAATGTAGTCATCCATAGAGCCACCAATATCAAACAATAACAACAGTTTGACCGCATTGTGCCGCTCGCGCTGATAACGCAAATCGAGTAATCCACCTTGTTTGGAGGTGGCGCTGATGGTGTCGTTTAAGTCCAGCTCGCTTTCTGCACCACTGCGGGCAAAGCGCCGTAGCTGGCGTAGTGCCAGCTGCAAACTGCGGTTATTCAGTACTTCATCACTGCTCAGACTCTGAAACTGGCGCTGATCCCAGACTTTGACCGCACGCCTCGCGCCACTGCCCTGCTGTCCAATCCGCATCCCTTCTGGATGAAAGCCATAAGCGCCGAACGGAGAACTGCCGCCGGTGCCAATCCACTTATTACCGCCAGCATGCCGGCCTTGTTGCTCTTCCAACCGTTCGCGGAAGGCTTTGAGTAAGGCTTCAAGGCCACCGAGGCTTTGCAGAGCAGCTTTGTCTTCGTCGGATAATTGCCGGATGAAGCCCGGTGTCAGCCAGTCATTTGGTATGGCGCCAAGTAAATCAAGCTGCTCCACACCGTCGAAGTACTCTCCACAAGCACGGTCAAACTTGTCATAGTCGGTTTCATGTTTGACCCAACACAACCGGGCCAACTGATAAAACTGATCCAAATCGGCAAACACCAGTTGTTGCTGCAACGCGCGCAACAGATCCAGATATTCAGTGATACTGACTTTGACACCGTGACGGCGTACCGTCAGAAAGAATCCACTCAGCATCAGCGCGCCCGTTTTGCCATGAACAGCAGTTTTTCGACCAGAGCGACATCTTGTTCGTTTTTCAGCAGCGCACCAAACAACGGCATTAAACCACCGGTTTCGCGGCTTTGTTTGAGTTGCTCTGGCGTCACTTGCTCGGCCAACAACAGCCGTAACCAGTCGATTAATTCCGACGTCGATGGTTTTTTCTTCAGCGCCGGCAGTTCACGCAGGCCAAAAAAACTCTGTAACGCTTCGGTCAGTAAAATTTTTGATAAGCCCGGCAGGTGCACATCTACAATCCGCTCTAAAGCCTCTGCATCGGGGAAACGAATGTAATGAAAGAAACAGCGGCGTAAGAACGCGTCTGGTAATTCTTTTTCGTTGTTGGATGTGATAATCACCACAGGTCGCTGCACAGCCCGCACCGTTTCACCGGTTTCGTAGACATCAAATGCCATCTGATCGAGTTCGTGCAGCAGATCATTGGGAAATTCGATGTCGGCTTTGTCGATTTCGTCAATTAACAATACTGGGCGTTTGGTCGCGGTGAAGGCCTGCCACAATTTGCCGGGTTTAATGTAATTCGCAATATCATGCACTCGCGCATCACCGAGTTGACTGTCACGCAACCGCGAAACCGCATCGTACTCGTACAGGCCCTGCTGGGCTTTTGTCGTTGATTTGATATGCCATTGCAACAAATCAGTATCGAGAGCAGCCGCCAGCGCTTTGGCAAGTTCAGTTTTACCGGTACCGGGCTCACCTTTGATTAATAAAGGCTTTTGCAACGTCACTGCTGCGTTTACTGCGAGCGCTAACTCCGCCGTAACTATATATTGTGCATTGCTCTGGAAACGCATCTGAACCTCTGAATTGTTTGAATTGCTTATAACAGTAAGTTGTATAACTTATATCAAAACGCTACTTTCGTTTTTAATACCAGCGGGTATGCTGGGGCAAATTTTCTGTCTGTCTGGAGCTCTGTATGGCAAACATTTATGAAGACAACTCATTGTCAATCGGCCGCACGCCGCTGGTCAAATTAAAACGTGTCACGACTGGTAACGTTTACGCAAAAATTGAAGCCCGTAACCCGAGCTTTAGCGTCAAATGCCGTTTAGGCGCCGCCCTGATTTGGGATGCAGAAAAAAAAGGCTTGTTAGGCCCTGGCAAAGAGCTTATTGAGCCAACCTCTGGCAATACCGGTATTGCTTTAGCCTTCGTGGCAGCAAGCCGCGGTTACCCGCTGACGTTAACCATGCCTGCGACGATGAGCTTAGAGCGCCGCAAACTGCTCAAAGCCTTAGGCGCTAACGTGGTGCTGACCGAAGGGCCAAAAGGCATGAAAGGTGCCATTGAAAAAGCCAAAGAAATTCAGGCGTCTGACCCGGATAAATATCTGTTGTTACAGCAGTTTGAAAACCCGGCCAACCCGCAAATTCACTTTGATACTACAGGCCCTGAGATTTGGAATGACACTGACGGCAATGTTGATGTTTTTGTCGCTGGCGTAGGCACCGGCGGGACTATCACAGGTGTCAGTCGCTACATTAAGCTGGAAAAAAAGCACCCGCTGATCAGCGTTGCTGTAGAACCAGCCGACTCGCCGGTCATTAGCCAAAAGCTGGCTGGTGAAGAAATCAAACCTGGCCCACATAAAATTCAGGGGATCGGTGCAGGTTTTATCCCGGGCAACCTGGATTTGGAACTGATTGACCGCGTTGAAACTGTCAGCAACGACGACGCTATTGCGATGGCACATCGCCTGATGAAAGAAGAAGGCATTTTAGCCGGTATTTCTTCCGGAGCTGCTGTAGTCGCCGCGAAACGACTGGCCGAATTGCCTGAATTCGCCGGTAAAAATATCGTCGTGATCCTGCCCTCGTCCGCAGAGCGTTATCTGTCCAGCGCCTTGTTTGCCGACGTATTCACCGAAGCCGAACTACAAGCCTGAACTTAATGCGTTAAGCAAGAAAAAGGCTGCCATGTGCAGCCTTTTTTACTTTACAGCCAACAGCACTTTGCGCACACTGCAGAAAAAATCAGGGAAAAGTTGTTATGTCCACTTTCAAACTATCAGGTCTGCGTATCTTCAGCATCAGCATGGCGGCGTCTTTATTCCTGACAGCTTGTGGTGAGTCATCATCGCCGGCAGCATCCACAGCCACCCAGCCAGACATTCAGGCTGCTGCTGGCTCCGCGGCAACGGCGACCGATTCTCCCGAAGTATCTGCCGTCGATTTTTTCAAAGCCTTGTTGGTCGAGAACGACCTGAAAGAAGCAAAAAGCCATGCGGTGCCATCCCTCAAACGAGTGCTGGATGGTTACGCCTCTGCCAAAGCGGTAGGCCGGACCTTACTGAATATGAGCTTTGATCAGGTCGAAATTACCATCGAAGACACAAATAAGAATGTGCGTGAGTTTTACACTGACAAAGCAGACGTGATGCTGATTTTTACCGGCAAAAAGAACGATGAAAAAGTAGTTAATATGCGGATGGTAAAAATGGAGAAACACGGCGGCAAGTGGTTAGTTGCTGTGATTAAAGATGATCCATTCGCCCGCACCAAAATTTAACCTGAGCGATCACTGCACAGCCCGCCTCCCTGTGGGCTGCTTGTCTCACGCCGGTTAACGCCGGAAAAAACGGTTCAGAGCCGCCTTACAATCGTCGCTGTGTAACAGCTGTTCAAATTCAGCCAGTTCCTGATGTAGTACATGCTGCACTTGTTGGTGCATCGGCTGTTTCAGCAATCGCTTGGATTGCTGGACCGCCTGTGCCGGCAATGCCGCCAACTGCTGTGCTTTTTGCTGTGCCAATCCAAGCAATGCATCCGCAGTCGCCAATTGGTTGACCAGCCCCATTTGCAATGCTTGTGCTCCATCAAAGGCTTCGCCGAGTAATAAGTACTGTGCGGCACGCTGATAGCCGATCAACCGCGGTAATAACAGACTGGACGCGGCCTCCGGGCAAAGCCCCAATGCCGTAAAGGGCAGTTGAAAACGGGCATCCGCAGTCGCATAAACTAAATCACAATGCAGCAGTGCCGTGGTCCCTATGCCGATCGCCAGTCCCGCTACTGCGGCGACCAGCGGCTTATCAAACTGAGATAATATGTGCAGAAACTGCACAGTCGGATGCTCGTGGTTGAGGCTGCCTCCGGCCAGAAAATCCGCTAAATCATTGCCAGCACAAAAACAATTGTCACTGCCAGTCAACAACACCACCCGGATACTGTCATCGCTGCTTGCCTGCTGCAATGCTGCACTAAGTTGCTGATACATCGCTGCTGACAATGCATTTTTTTTCTCTGGCCGCGCCAGCGTCAGTGTCAGAACGCCCTGTTCTGCGACCGCAATAACACTCATGTTGATGATCCTTTGTTTGGTTCTGCTTACTTATTGGCCTTTTGCCACACCTTCGCGGCGCGGATCAGCACCGCCCAGCCAGCCGGCTTTATCACGTTTGATCAGATGCAGGCCACTATTGAGTTCGGTCACACGCACCTGATAGCCCATTTCCTGTAACGGCAAATGCACTAGTGGTGTGCCTTCCTCGACTGCTAATACATCGTTACGGTGGGTAAATTTCGCCAGATCTGCAGCTTGTTGTGGTCCCATTTGCCAGTCGATCATTGCCACCAGTGATTGGGCGACGTAATTAATGATTCGACTGCCGCCTGGCGAACCCGCGATCATCTGCAGCTGATTATGCTGGTCAAACACTAACATCGGCGCCATTGATGATCTTGGCCTTTTACCAGCTTCGACCCGATTAGCGACCCATAAGCCCTTATCGCGCGCCTGCAGGGAAAAATCGGTTAGCTGATTATTCAGCAAATAACCATTGACCATCAGGCCAGAACCAAAAGCATTTTCGATACTGGTAGTCATACTGACGGCATTGCCGTCCTTATCCACCACTGACAAATGACTGGTATTGGCATATTCCAGCGCCTTAGCCTCACCCAGTGGCACCGCCCCTTCCGGTACGCCGGCAGTGATTTGCTGATTATCCGCTTTGAGGTTGATCTGTGCTGCGCGCTGCTTTAAGTAAGCTGGCGCCAATAAGCCAGCGACCGGCACGGGGCTGAATGCAGGGTCTGCGGCATATCGCTCGCGGTCGGCGAACGCCAGCCGGCTGGCCTGACTGATTAAATGCACCGCGGCGACAGACTCAGGCTTTAACGTTTTTAACTCAAAATGATTCAGAATGCCGAGCATTTGCAGCACCGCGATACTGCCTGAGCTTGGTGGCGCCATGCCGCAGACTTTCACCTCGCGGTACGGTGCACAAATTGGATCTCGCCACACCGGCTGATAACTCTGCAGATCTGCGTCCGTCATTTGACCGGGATTGATTGTTGCCTGATTCACTGCACTTATAATCGCTTTGGCATTGTCGCCCTGATAAAAAGCTTGAGGGCCGTCTTTGGCAATACTGCGTAATAATGCTGCGTAAGCCGGGTTTTTTCGCACAAAACCAACCGGTAACGGTTTTCCATCCGGATAAAAGTAATCGCGACTATTTGCAAAGCGCTGCAAGCCTGGATGCCGGCTGCCTGATAGCAGCATGTGCAGCCGTGGTGACACCTTAAAACCTTGCTCGGCCAGCGCTATCGCCGGAGCAAATAATTGTTCCCAGCGCAACTTGCCAAATTTTTGCTGTGCTTGTGCCAGTGCTGCTATCACGCCCGGCGTGCCGACGGCTTTACCGCCAACAAACGCCTGCGGCCAATCCAGCAGTTTTCCATCCTGCACAAACCAATCCGGTGTTGCAGCCGCCGGCGCAGTCTCACGACCATCCAACGTATGTAACTGCTTCGTTTTGTCCTGCCACGCCAACATAAACAGGCCACCACCGATGCCGGAACTTTGCGGCTCGACCAAACCCAGCACCAATTGCATCGCGACAGCAGCATCCACCGCGGTGCCGCCTAATTGCAACATCTGATAACCGGCTTCAGATGCATAAGGATTTGCGGATACCACCATAAACTGACGCGCCCTGACTTGCTGCTTATGCTGAATGCCGGTTGCAGACTCCGGATCTTGCTGACCTGCCGCTTGCGCCACAGTAATCAGACCGAACGACTGCATCAATAAAGCGGATCCCCACAACAAGCGAGTACAAAAACGAAGATGAAACATAAGCAGACACAACTCTTTCAACTGCAAAAATCCACCTTAACGCAGAACCGACGCGCTCTGCAATGACATCAGCCGGTACAGACCGGGGTTCTGCCGCAGGCTTGGAAAATCAGTGTAAATCAGGTAAAACTAAAGCCACAATTGCGTTACACTGCATGCTGTTACCCTGTTGAGGTTCTGCTTTGAAGTTTTCTGCGTTGTTTACCACTTGTTGTGCTCCTCTCGCCTTATTGGGGCTGACCTTGTTACTGGCGGTGTTCAGTACTGAACTGACCCCATTGCTACAGTTTGACCGGCAGGCAGTCTTCGCTGGTGAGTGGTGGCGGTTATGGACGGGTCATTTGCTGCACACCAACAGCTGGCATCTGGCGATGAATCTGGCTGGATTGGTCGTGATCACTGCGTTACACGGTAGTTATTATCAGCGCTGGCAATTTTTGTTTTTGTTGCTGTGTGGATTTTTACTGATTAGCCTCGGTTTATTGTTCTGGAGCCCGGCGATTGGCTTATATGTCGGCTTATCGGGTTGGTTACACACTCTGCTGGTGTATGGCGCCTGTGAAGATGTACGACGCCACTGGTCGAGTGGCTGGTTGATCTTAGCAGGGGTGGCTGCAAAGGTCGGATGGGAGCAATGGCACGGCGCCAGCGGCGATTTGGTGTTATTGATCGAAGCCGATGTCGCCACAGACGCCCATCTGTATGGTGCCATTTGCGGCGTCTTGTTGTTCGGCGTATTGCACAGCTTCCAGCAGATCCGGCGCCACAGTTAAAATGGCGGAGGCTGGCTGAATTCGAGCCACTGGCCGCTTCTCGGATGGATAAATCTAATAAAACAAGCGTGCAGACAAAGACGATCTGCTTGCTGTTGTATCTCCAGCGGTGCATAAAACTCATCACCAAGGATTGGATGACCAAGACTTGCCAGATGCAGACGCAACTGGTGCGACCGACCTGTTAGCGGTTCCAGCAACACCCGACTGACCTGGTTGTCCTGCATGAAACTCAGTCGCTGGTAATGTGTGAGAGACGCTTTGCCATGTTCGGCACAGATCTTATACAGAGGCCGGCGAGCCTCATCTGCCGCAATTGGCAGGTCGATGTCACCCTCTGCTGAAATTTCCCCGGCGACCAGTGCTTGATACTGCTTACCAATGGTCCGGGCCTGAAACTGCTTACTGAGCTCAGACAGCGCCTGTTTGTGTAGCGGCAACAACACAATTCCCGACGTATCATAATCGAGCCGGTGTACCACTTGAGCTCCTGGAAACTCATTTTGCACCCTGCTAACCAGGCAATCCCGGTTTGCTGGGTGCCGTCCCGGTACTGTCAGAAGACGCGTAGGTTTGTTGACGACCACTAAATCTTCGTCCTGATACAGTAATTGCCAGCGTTCAGTGGTGGCGGGCAATACCGCAAGGTCGGTCAGGTCAGTCATTACAAGGCTCAAACAGGCTACAAAGGCCGGCATTATAAAAGCAGCTGTTGCCGATCGCCAGAAATTCGCTAGAATCCGTGTTTTTGCTATTGAGCTGCCATTTTGTCTGACGCTTTCATTTATCAGCCGCCCGGCGCGCCCTGGCCAAAAATCCTTTACCAGGATAAGGATCTGTTGGTCGTTGAAAAACCTTCCGGTCTGCTGAGCAATCCGGGCCGGGGTGACCACTTACAAGATTCAGTACAACAGCGTCTGGCACAGCAATTTAGCCCACTGTATCTGATCCACCGCTTGGACATGGCTACTTCAGGTCTGATGGTGTTTGCGTTACGGAAAAAAGCTGAAGTCGCGTTAAAACAACAGTTCGCCAGCCGACTCGTGGAAAAAACCTATCTCGCCCGAGTCGCCGGCATCCCACCAGTTTCTGCCGGGTTAATAGATTTACCGCTCGCTGCGTCCCCGCAGTATTCGCCTGGGCTCGCACCGCGCCATCAGATCTGTCACGAACGTGGTAAAACCGCACAAACCTTCTACCGGCTGTTGTGGCAGGATCAGGCTTCTGCGTTACTGCAGTTAAAACCGATCACCGGACGCTCACATCAACTGCGGGTGCATTTGGCAAGTCTCGGCCACCCGATCCTTGGAGATGCTATTTATGCGACGCAGGACCAGCAACAAGCTGCAACGCGTTTGCTGCTGCACGCGACTGAACTGACTTTTAGTCACCCCTACAGCGGCGAACGTCTGCAGTTTGTTTGCCCACCAGAGCTACCTGAATTTGGCCCGAATAAGTTACCACCATTATTTTCAGCTGAGCAAATGCTCTGTGTCTCGACCGGATTTGTCGCGCGCTGAACTGCGCGGTCTGCCAGAAGACGAGTCTTGTCACAAAGCCCGCGCTGCTGCACAATTCACTTGGTGTATCTTGCGGATTTTTCGGGAATTTTATGTTTCGGATCGCTTTGGCTGGGCTTGGTGACATTGCGCAAAAAGCCTATTTACCACTGGTCTGCCAGCATCCGCAGATCTCGCCAATTTTGTGTAGTCGCAATGACGATATCCTTCGACAGTTAGGTCGACAATACCGCGTCAATAATTGTTACAGCGACTTTGCTACGATGCTGACAAGTCGTCCTGATGCGGTGATGCTGCATAGCAGCACCAGTAGTCATTTTCAGCTGGCAACGGCTGTGCTCGAGGCAGGCATTGCGCTATTTATCGACAAACCGATTTGTGACACGCTGGCACAAACCGAGCAATTACTGACACTTGCTGCTGATAACAATCTGCCTTTTGTCGTTGGCTTTAACCGTCGCTTTGCACCGCTTTATCAGACGCCACTGTTTGCTCGTCAATCAGGCTCGGATCTGCAGACCCTGCACTATCAAAAACACCGGCATTTACACAGTGCAGTGCCACGTCAGTTGATTTTTGACGATTTTATTCATCTGATTGATTTATTGGTGCTGGCCGCCGGGCTGACCGATATCGCTGACATCAACATCCAGCATAATTTTGTGCGCGATCAGCAATTGCTGCAAAAAGTACGGCTGCAATTTACCCATCGTGGCCGGGATTTTAGTGCCATCATGGACCGTCGCGCCGGCGCCAGTTTTGAACGGCTCGAGGTCTTTGCCAAAGATCAGTACTGGCAGATCGATAATCTGCGGTGTGGTCAGCACAGTGTCGCCGGTATATTGCAGCCGCTCGGTTTTGGCGATTGGGTGCCAACCCTGACCCAACGCGGTTTCAGCGCCATGTTGGAAGACTGGCTGACCGAACTTGCTACCGGCAAAACCAATCTGCAGCGTCTGCAACAATATCGCCTCAGTCACCAGATCGCGGAACAGCTAACCTTAGAAGCTGAAGCCTTTTTACAGCTGCCTTAAATGACAAACTTCAAAAGCAAAAAGCCCCGATTTTCGGGGCTTTTCATTTTTACAATATTCTGTCGGTTACAGCGTACGGTCAAACAGTTTTTCAATCCGGCGGTATTCGTCCAGCCAGCTGCTGGGCTGACGGAACCCATGCGGTTCTACCGGGAAAATTGCTGTTTCGAAGCTATTGATTTCATGTTCAATCAGCCGTTGTACTATGCGTACCGAGTCCTGGAAAAACACGTTGTCATCAACCATCGGCGAGTTAATCAGCAACTGACCTTTTAAGCCTTCGGTGAAATAAATTGGCGAACTGCGCTCATAGGCAATCGGGTCAACATCGGGTGTATTGAGGATGTTTGCCGTATACGGGTGGTTGTAATAAGCCCAGTCGCCAACCGGCCGTAGCGCAGAGCCAGCCTTAAACAGTTCAGGTTGCTTGAACATCGCCATAAAGGTCACAAAGCCACCGTAAGAACCACCATAAGTGCCGATGCGTGCCCGATCCACATGCGCATTGTCGACCAGCCAATTCACACCATCGGCCAAATCTTCAATTTCCGGGGTACCCATCTGCCGGTAAATCGCGGTGCGCCAATCACGGCCATAACCTTTTGATGCCCGGTAATCCATATCCAGTACGACATAACCTTTTTGAGTCAGCAAGTTATGAAAAAAGAACTCACGAAAGTAACTGGACCAGCCTAAATCACTGTTTTGCAGATAACCGGCACCGTGGTTAAAAATGACGGCGCGACGTTTTTCACCTTGTTTGTAGTCTTTGGGTAAGTACAGCTTGGCATACACCGGCGCTTTGCCGTGGCTGGAAGGCACAGCAACAACCTGTGGTGCCTGCAGTGCCATATTCTGCAATTCTTTCGAGACGGTATAAGTCAGGCGTTTTAGTGGCGCACTGGGCTGATTATCCATCACGTATAGCTCTTCCGGCAGTAAAGACGTGGAGTAACGCACCAGCAGTTTTTGTTCATCCGGCGACAGTTTAAAGGTCAAATTGCCGCTCAGTTGGGTCAGCGCAGTGGTTTTGCCACTGTCCAGCGCAACTTTAAACACATTGTAGATGCCGGGATGCTGGGCATTGGCGCGATAGTACACGCTGCGGCCGTCTTTACTCAGTACCGGCTGACTCACTTCAAAACTACCGCTGGTCAGCTTTTTCGCCTCGCCTTTGAGCGGTTTCAGATACAAATGCGAGTAGCCACTTTGTTCCGACAGGAAATACAGCTGGTTGTCATACGCCCAGCCAAAGTTGTTGAAGTCGTAGTTGATCCAAGCGTCATCATGTAAACGATGTTGTTCAACAAAACCGGCTTTTTTAAAATCGACAGTGGCTAGCCAGCGGTCCTTGTTGTCCCATGCTTTGAGCATTAAAGCGACCTGGCTGCCGTCGGCATTCCAGCGAATAGCAGACTGATCCCAGCTCCAGTCGTTGATGAGCGTGATAGCGCGTGGCTTTTTCTCAGATTTATAAGTTTTGCCATGACGTTTGGCATTTTCCGCTTTAACACTGGCTAATACGTCTTCATCAAACCCGGACAGCACGTCTTGTTTCAGTTCTTTCGCTTCCGCTGTTACCAGGTCTACCAGGAAAAATTGCTCAGGCTCTGGTTTCTGATCATTGACGCGCCGGCGTACCGGCTGCGCGGCAATATCACCATTACCGGTAATGTAATTCGGCATGATATCGCGTTCGTCATTCCAACGGGTTTTAGCACCTAACGCCAGCACCAGCTTGCTGCCATCCGGTGACAAAGCTGCGTCGGAAATCTGTTTATCTTTGCCCAAATACACCGGTGCCACTGCCACAGTATTGTTGGCTTTGCGCAGAGCTTCCTGCTGCTGATATAAATCCAGCGCGTTTTTATGCTCAAGCGCGACGAATTTAATCAGCTTATGCTGTTCTTCTGCCAGATAACCCTGCGGGGCTGGCGGTGCAGTTGGTGCGTCTTCCAGTTTGAGGCTGGCCAATTGCACATGCAAACCACTATTTAAATCAACGGCATAAAAATCCCAGCCCTGGCGCCAGGCGACCCGGCCGTTGGTCAAAAACTGCAGTGCAAGCCGGTTATCATTACTGCGCGTCAGCTGGCTGATCTTGCCGTCACTGAGGCTTTTGACAAACACATTGCCTTCGAAGATCCAGCCGGCAAATTTCCGATCGGCGGAAAACACCTGTTCTGCTGCGCCGACATCATCTAAGTCATTGAGCGCTACCTGAGTACTCTGACCGCCGTTGATCCCCACCTGATGCCAGTCACGTAATTCATTGCCGGCTTGTTTGCGCTGATAAATCAATGATTGACTATCAGCAGACCAATAGGCCAGTTCCGGCTGACGTCCGAGCCAGTCCTGATGCGCCATTGCTTGTTCGATCGTCATAGCTACAGCGCCACTCTGGCCCTGAATTTGTTGCGTTTGCAGATTAAAACGATCGGCCTCGCGCTCGGCGAATACCGGGGTTGTGCATAAAATGGCGGTTAGAGCGAGTGCGATGGTGCTGTACTGGAGTTTTTTCATATTGTGAAGCCAGACCTGAACTGAGATTGTGGACAGAGCCTGTTGTTATACAAAGCAAGTCCACCAAATTCAATCTTCTGCGCCACAATAGCCATAGACCGGGACCAAATGCCCGGCCTTGATGGCTGTTTACATGGTCAGACTCAGGCCGCCAGGTCTGCCGTTAATGACTGGATTTGAGCACTGGCAGCAGACAACGCCTGTGCCGCAGTGTCTGGCCCCATATTCAGGCCTTCTGCGTAGACAAAATGCAGGTCCTTCAGACCAATGAAGTTGAAGAAGCTCTTGAGGAATGGGGTCTGTGAATCAGCTGGCAGATCTTTGTAAATACCGCCGCGGGTCGCGAAAATCACCACTGGCTTATCAGCCAGCAAACCGACCGGACCTTGCTCAGTATATTTAAATGTAATACCAGCGCGAGCCAAGCGGTCAAACCAGGCTTTTAGTTGGCTCGGTACGCCGAAATTGTACATTGGCACGCCTAATAAAATGACATCCGCTGCCTGTACTTGGGCGATAGCGTTATCTGACAATGCTGCAAGTGCCGTTTGTTCCGGGCTACGGTTATCAGTTGGCGTCATCCAGGCGCCAATTTCATTCATCGCCAGATGCGGAAAACCGTTGCTGACCAAATCGAGGTCTTCACGACTGAAACCGGCCGGTAAGGCGTTAATAAACTGTTCGATCAGTTGATTTGACTTACCTTGCTCACCACTGACAGAACTTTGAACAACCAGTACTTTTTTCATTTGCCTTTTCCTCGAAGAATGTTGAAGCGGGTTTCAACGGATAGCACCAGCTTAAATCACACTTAATCGAAAATATATCGCATTTAACTGCACGAATCATTCTATATTTTAGAATGATATTTCTTTTATGCCGACTGAACCAGGGCAATAGGCATTGCGTATAACGGATACTACTCAGCGACTCGGAAGATTAAATAATGGATTTGATGATGACAGCAAGGCATCATGGCCCCGAACCTTCCACACCAGTACTGGTATCCGACAGGACATTGAATTTGGCGACGACTGAATCGGTAAACCGTGACTTGGGCCAATGGGAACAAGCACTGGCACTGGTCGCACTGACCCGCGACAAACAGGCTTATCAAGAGCTGTTTGGCTACTTTGCGCCACGGTTGCGCGCTTTTGGTATCAAAATGTTCGGTAACGAACAGCAAGCACTGGAGATGGTGCAGGATACCCTGCTGAATGTCTGGCAGAAAGCTGCTTTGTTCGACCCGACCCGCGGCTGTGCATCGACCTGGATTTTCACCATCGCGCGGAACGTGCGCTTTGACATGCTGAGAAAAAAGCAAAGCCGCAAAGACGACATTTCTGCAGATGATTTATGGGCTGATGGTGATTATCCGGAAGCTGAAGACCATCAGACGCAAAAGTGGGAGCTTTGGCTAATAACTGAAAAGCTGGCACCGCATTTTGCTGCACTGCCGCCTGCGCAGCGCACAGTGATGGAGAAAGTGTATCTCGAAGAGATGTCACATCAGGAAGTATCTGATTTATTAAGTATTCCGCTGGGTACTGTGAAATCCCGTATCCGTTTGGCATTAGACCGATTAAGAGAGGCGTTGGATGACTCAGAGCGTTAATCATCACCCGAGCATCAGTCTGCTTGAATTGTATTGTGATGGCAGTCTGAACGCAGAAGTAGCCCTACTGGTGGCAACCCATCTGGACTACTGTCCACATTGCCAACAATTGCGGCACGATATTGAAACCGACCTAGGCGCCCAACTGGCGGCATCAACACCGGCATCGCAGGATCTGCATAGCGCCGACTGGTTGGAGATGTTGAACAGCATTGTGGCAACACCACAACTGCCAAGAACAGCAGCCAGTCCGGCGCAGTCTGCTGAACAACTGATCCAGATTGGTAGTTACCAGTTTGAGTTGCCGCGTAGTTTGCGCAGAGTTGCGTCAAAACGCAGCAAATGGCTCAGCATGGGCGGCATCGCGACAGCCCGCCTACCATCTGGCGAGCCACATCATGCTTCTTTACTCTTTATCGATAAACACACTGATGTGCCGTTACACACACATCAGGGCTTAGAGATGACCTTAGTGCTGGCCGGGGAAATGGTCGACGAAAACGGCCATTATGTGCCGGGCGATTTAATCATTAACTCGCCGGATGACACGCACAAACCGCGCAACATCAGCGATGAGCCTTGTTTGTGTTTGTCGGTGTTGAGCGCGCCACTGCAGTTCAAAGAAGGTCTGACTCGCTGGCTGAACCCGCTGCAACGCTTTTTTTATTAAGCGTGAGCCAAAGGCATGCAAAAAACCCGCTGAATGCGGGTTTTTTATTGTTCCGATGCTGGTCAGCTCAACTTAACAACGCCACGCCACCCTTGAGGTTATACACCTGGTCAAAGCCAAGCCGGTTTAGGATCTTAGCTGCTAACAAACTGCGGTTACCCGAGCGGCAGACCAGCAACAGCTGCTGCGAAGGATGCAGCGCCCCGCTCATCAATGCCCAGGCTAATTGTGACAATGGCCAGTGTTGCACTGTTGCATTGGCAGGCAATAATGGCGCCAGTTCACCGGCGTTCTGTTCATGCGGTTCACGGACATCAACAATTTGCAGTGTGGGATTATGCAACAATAAAGCTGCGATCTCGGCCGGTCCTATCAGTGCTTTAGCATCAGAATAACTGACTTCGACAATGCCACATTGGTACTGACTTTGTTGTTGTAACGACAAGGCTTGTTGTTGCAAAGTCTGCTGCCACGTTTCGGTCAGTTTGCCGCTGCTAACCAAATCTGCCAACCCCGGCACTTCCTGACACACCAGTTGCCAGGTCGTGAAAAACCGCTGCGCATAATCATGGCTGGACAACAACAGCGTCTCGCCATGCAGCACTGACTTCAGTTGCTGCAGGCTATGCACAAAGGCCTGACTGTCAGCACCAGCCAGGTCGAGCCGGCCAAAGCCGCCAGGCAACAACAGATCACCGACAAAGGCGCCGAGGATTTGCTGGTGTTGATACAACAAATAGCTCTGCCCATCCGGGCTATGGCCTGGTGTCGCCAGACGCTCTAACTGGTAATCGCCAATCTGCAGATTGATCATGCCCTGTGGCCAGCCAAGCAGGTCGGTATCCGCCGGCAATGCGGGTTGTCCCAAGGCATTTAACAGATCGAGCCGTACCGACGGATGATCCTGATGCTGATGTGTCTCCAGTACGGCCTTTAAATGCAAACCCTGGCCCTGCACCAGATTCACCAGTCGGTTCACTAAAGGCTCGACCGGATCAATGATCACGGCATCGCGGCTTTGTGGACAAACCAGCAGATAACTGCATAAGTCTTCGTACTTAAACTGACTTAAACCCGGCATTGGCGCGGTGGAGGTTGTTTGCGCATCACTAAGCACCAAACAACAGTTGCGCACGACCGGGACGAGCCGTCGAATAGCGGCACAAGCTGCTGACAGCTCAGCTGCGCTCATGGCCGGACCAAATGACAGCCGCACAGCACCTTCACTACGCCAGGAAGCCAGTCCCATCGCATCAAGTACAAAACTGCCGGTGGCTTTAGAACTGCAGGCAGAACCAGCACTGACGCGAATACTACCGGCATCAAACAAGTCCAGAATGTCTTTGCTCAAAAACCCAGGCACGGAGAAATTGATCGTCGTCGGCACGATATGAGGAACATCACTATTCAACACCAGTTGCGGAAATAATTCAGTCAGCGCGCTGAGCAGTTGCTGGCGATACTGCCATAGTGTCGCTTCGCTCTGAAACACCGAACCGACAGACTTTAACAACTCAGTGAAAATGGCATGCAGTGCCGCGATTCCCGGCAGGTTTTCAGTCCCGGAACGCGCGCCGCTCTCCTGACCGCCGCCGGCAATAAATGGCTGATACGGGGTGTTCTGGCGAACATACAAAAAGCCGATACCTTTAGGCGCATATAACTTGTGACCACTGAACGGCGCATAGTCAATACTGGTATTGGCGATATCTAAGCTCATTTTGCCCAGTGCCTGCACACAATCGACCATCCAGCGAACTTGTGGATTCACGCTGCGGATCAACTGCTCCAGCTTCAGCAAATCTTGTTTCACACCGGTTTCATTATTGGCTGCCATGGTACAGATCATGGCAGCTTTGGGTAATAACAAGGTCAATGCCTGCGTATCAAGGATACCGTGGCTGTCGACAGGTATCGCTTGTACAGTCGCGCCAAGCTGTAAGACATGATTCCAGTGCTTCAGGCTTTCCGGCACCGCTTTATGTTCAGTCGCACCATACAGCAACAAAGTCTCAGGGCCGTGCAGACCACGACTGCGCGCATCAAGCAGCGCTGACACAATCGACGTCTGAATGCCCTCGGTCGCACCAGAGGTAAACACAATTTGCCCGCTGCTGGCACCAATCACCTGACGCGCCAGCTGCCGGGTCAACTCCAGCTCAACTTTAGCTTTAATACCGGTACTGTGGCTGCTGCTTGGGTTGCCAAAACAGGTCTGCATATGATGCAACACCGCTTGGGCGGCACAAGGTAGCACAGCCGTTGTCGCATTGTTATCCAGATAAACTTCCGCCTGACAGCGGCTATCGCGATGTTGCAACATGATGAGACCTATATAACCAGATGGAATATCTTATATTCGATAATGATATGGAGTTCAGCCATAACTGACAAGACATTATTGGCCCGACAAGTGCGGATTGCTACGCCTGCTCGAAATCTCTGCAACGGTTCCCGTAAAGCGCTGGATATAGTTTCTGTGCATCAGTGCGAAGCGCCATCTACCGCGTATGCCACGGTCATTGACGGAGCAAGTGACATTCAACCGGCAACGGGCCAAATTGTCGGCCTGTCAAAATTCCGGGTCCACTGTACTATCCATCTCTGGATAGCACCGAAAAGCTCCGGGTACCGGGTACCGGGTACCGCGTACCTGCATTTCCGGTATACCATCCATCCTCGGATAAAAAAAACGCCGCATTAAGCGGCGTTTAAAATTATTCGACCAGATCTTTTGGAATGTCCGGACGCAATGCCGACCAGACTTTGCCGGATTCTTTACCATATTTGCGTACCGCCAGCACCACTTCGTCATGCTTACCGGCTTCAGCGTACAGTTTCAGCTGATGGTAATAACGCCGCGCCAATTCACGCGATTCCGGCTGAGAGAAGTAGAAAGTAGCAATACGACGGTACAAACCGCGGAAACCGTTGAGGATCAACACATAAATCCGGTTCGCAGAGTGCAGCGCCAGTTCATGATTAAGGTTGTAATCGAAATCAGCAAAGGCTTCCGGGGTATCTTCGAGTTGTTCAGCGCCGGCAAACGCTGCGGTAGCTTCTGCCTGATGATTTTTAATGGCGCCGCGAATATAAATAGCACTGATATTGGTACGGGCAGATAACAATTCATCAACCAGTTCCGGCATCCGATCCTGATCAAGCCGGGCTAAGGTCTCAAGAATATTCAGGCCCGACGTCTCCCAGAAATTGTTCACCCGGGTCGGTTTGCCATGCTGAATTGTCAGCCAGCCGTCCCGCGCCAAACGTTGCAATACTTCCCGTAACGTCGTCCGGGTGACGCCAATCAGCTCAGATAGCTCACGTTCGGCTGGCAAAATGGAACCAGGCGCAAACTTGCCGTTCCAGATCGATTCAACGATATACTCTTCAGCGAAGCCTGCGGGGCTCTGGGCTTTGATCAGGTTTGTCATCCGGATTTGTCCGTTATAGTTGTAATGAATGGAAAATTGGCACTGATTGTACCAGAGGCGATTCAGTTAACAAGCCATCGACCGAAAATTGCAAGCACTGCAAAGGATGCAAAGGTTGTGTTCAAAAGCGATTTGCCTTAGATTGTGCGCTGGAAATAAGTCCTTCTGGATAAAGGAAATCAGATGTTTGCCGCTGTTTCACGCTTGCCTTTTAAAGCCTGGCCCTGGCTACTGATGTCGGCTTTTGCCGGCGCCTTGTTAATTACTGCTTTGTATTTTCAGTACGTGATGGGGCTGGCGCCCTGCATTATGTGTGTTTATCAGCGTTTTGCTATTGTCGGCATTTTACTCAGCGGACTCGTTGGTGCCTTCGGTTGCCAATATTCGTTGGTACGCTGGCTGGCATACACCGGTTGGTTGCTTAGTAGTGGCTGGGGTTTAAAAATAGCCCACGACCAGGTGCTCGAAGAGCAATTGGTGTTAAGTGGCGGATTCTCCAGTTGCGGTATTTTCCCGGATTTTCCAACCTGGCTGCCGCTGCACGAGTGGATCCCAGAAGTATTTAAACCAACCGGTATGTGCGGTGAAATTCTGTGGACTTTATTCGGCTATTCAATGCCTTTTTGGATGCGTATCACCTTTGCGTTGTTCTTTATCGCCGGCTTAGTGGTGATCGCCAGCCAACTGAAGAAACACAAATACAACCCATACGATTAGCACATTTGCCATGGGATATAAAAAAACCGCCTGCTGGCGGTTTTTTTATTGCGGCAGAAATTACAGGATTTCCAGCAACTCTACATCAAAAATCAGCGCGCTGTATGGCTTGATCGCACCACCGGCACCACGCTCACCGTAGGCCAGATTGTGTGGAATATACAGACGGTATTTCGCGCCAACCGGCATCAGTTGCAGCGCTTCGGTCCAACCGGCGATGACGCCTGATACCGGAAACTCTGCTGGCTGACCACGATTGTATGAACTATCAAACACAGTGCCATCGATCAGTGTGCCATGGTAATGCGTGCGAACTTTGTCTGAGCGCGTTGGTTTTGCACCTGAACCGGCAGTCAGCACTTCGTACTGTAAACCTGATTCAGTAACAACGATACCGGCTTTGGTCGCATTTTCAGCGAGGAAAGCTTCGCCAACTGCGGCAGCTACCTGCGCTTTGGCCGATTCAGCTTCCTGCATCCGACCGCTGATCACCTGGAACGCAGCACGGATCTGATCTTCACTGACTTCCGGCTCATCACCGTAAAATGCCGCGGCAAGACCTGCAGCAACGGCTGCGATATCGAGGCCATCAAACGGATTGTCGGCCAGTTGTTGGCCCATTTGCAGGCCGATGCCATAACTGGCATGTTGTTCTAAAGTGGTCAGATCTGACATAAGGTTCACTTATTGTTGAGGCGGAATGGCCGGTATACTGGCGCTATCCGCAGGGTTCAAGGCAGCTGCTGCCGCCAGAAAAAACGGTATGCTAACGCAATCAACCGCAGTTGTCTTGCCTCAAACTGACAATTGCCGCCAGATCTGCTGTACCAACGCAGCATCCGCGTCATTGAGCTCCCCGCCAACAATCGCACTGTGCAGGCTGGCGTCGACAGCCTGCACGATCTGTTCGACGCTAAAAGGTTGTTCATCCAGTTGCAACCGGCCAACGGCTAAATCAACGTGGCCACGTAAATAGCCTTGCGCAAATAATTCATCGTCGCTGGCAGTTGCCACCGCACCATCAAAAAAAACCGCACAGCGGCTGATAAAATCGAGAGTCTGTTGCATTAGTCTTCGGCCCCCAGCCGGTACATCACATAATCGTTATAACCACAAAGCACGCGCACCATGCCACTGAGCTGCTGATCAAGCATCGGGTCGCCAGAGTCACTAACAAGCGGTCGCCCATCGAGCTGCTGAATTTTGCTTTTGGTCGCAAGCAGCCGGATATTACTGCGTCCGATCGCTCGGATCACGGCCGGTGATAGCTGTTGATTGCCACGACCAAATATATGCCCTTGCCCGCCAATCAGCGTGATCACCAGCTGCGCGGGCGCATCTTTAACCAGCTCCAGCAGCTGCGCGGCAGTGACATCAGCGGCGATCACTGTGCCATTCTCTACCACATCAACGCCCAGTAAAGTATTGGGCAAGCCCAGCTCCTGCATCACGGCCGCAACAGTGGAGCCGGATCCCATCACATAACGGACATCGGGTTCCATTTGCGCGACAAAAAATGCAGCCAAATCATCAAGGACCAGTTCTTCTGATTCTTTACCCGCCGTTTTGACACTTTGCACATAACGCAGCGCTGTGGGAATTTGCATCTCACCGTAGCGCTTGGCCCGCACCGTACCTTCGCGAAACGCGACTTCGTCAATATCCATCACTAGTGCATCCTGCACCGACAACAGCTCACCACGTACCATTTGCGCGACTACTTTACCGGCCGCCGCTGGCGTGATGGCATAAACACCAGAGTGAATTTTACAACCGGCCGGAATACCAAGGACGGTCGTACTATCGCCAATTGCATGACAGATATTCCGTGCCGTGCCATCGCCACCGGCAAACAGCAACAAATCAACACCAGCTTGGGCTAACAACTGCGCCGCCCGCTCGCTGTCCTGTGCCGTCGACGGTTCCTGCGCGGCTTGGCACAGCACCTCTGTCGAAAAACCAAGTGCCAGCGCCACATCTTCGCCCATGGCGCCCGCCACAGTTTTAATCTGGATCTGCGCCTGCCATGGCAATAACTCCGCCAGCGCAAGGCTAGCACGCTGCTGCGCCATAGGGATTGCACCACGCGCTAAGGCTTCTACAGCCATATCATCGCTGCCTTTCAGCGCGACAGCACCGCCTAATCCGGCGTAAGGATTGACGATTAAACCGAGTCGAAATATCGGTAACCTATCCATCAGGCTCCCCTCTTCAGCCAGAAAAAATGCGGCATTGTAACTGTGGCTTGTTAGCTTGCCCAGCATCTGATTGAGTTTGTCGCTGCGCTCCAGTAGATTAGTGCCTATTCGTTTATTGGCCGGACCAGTCCTGATGTTACTTCAAACCCAATTCGCACAGCTGCGTAAAAATTTTTATCACAATCCAAGCCCTGCTTTTGCCGCGCGAAAGCTCAGCCTGAAAGCATTGCGTGCTCAGCTGCTCGCCGCTCAGGCTGAGCTGTATCAAGCAGCGGCAAATGATTTCGGTCAGCGCAGCGCTTCGGAAACACGTCTGCTTGAAGTATTACCTAGTATCAACAGTATCGATTACAGCCTGCGTCGGCTTAAAGGTTGGATGAAACCACAACGGCGCCATGTCAGCATGTTGTTTTGGCCGGCCAGCAACCGCGTCGAGTACCAGCCGCTGGGAGTTGTCGGCATCATTGTGCCATGGAATTATCCGGTTTTTCTGGCACTCGGTCCTTTAGTGGCCGCGATCAGCGCTGGTAATAAAGTGATGCTGAAATTGTCTGAATATACGCCAGAGATCAATAAAGTCTTGCGGCAAATCTGTGAGACAGCATTAGCTGAGCATGTGGTGGTGATTGAAGGTGATGCTGCGGTAGCTGCCGAATTCAGCCAGCTGCCATTTGACCATTTGTTATTTACCGGTTCCACTGCGGTCGGCCATCATGTGATGCAGGCGGCCGCACAACACCTGACACCAGTGACACTGGAACTGGGCGGAAAGTCGCCGGTGTTGATCGGGCCGGATATCCATTTTAATGATTATGCCGATCGGGTGATTTTTGGTAAATGTGCCAATGGCGGTCAGACTTGTGTGGCACCGGATTACTTGCTGGTGCCAGCAGGCAAGGAACAACGTGCTGCAGAAAAATTACGCGCTCATTATCAGAAGATGTATCCACAAGGCTGCCAAAGCACAGACTGGACTTCCGTGATCAATACGCGCCAATGGCAACGCCTGCAACAAGGGCTACAGGATGCCGCCGTCGCCGGGGCCCAAATTGTTTCCTGTGGTCAGCCGGTCAATCCGAACGATCCACTACGCCGGATGGACTTGCATCTGGTGCTTAATGCTCCGCTCGACACGCCACTTTGGCAGCAAGAGATCTTTGGGCCTGTACTGCCCATTTACGGCTATCGCAGTACCAAAGAAGCAATTGAATTTATCCGAGCACGGCCACGCCCGCTGGCGTTTTATCTGTTTAGCCAGGACAAAGAACTACAACAACGCTGCCGGGAACAAATTCATGCCGGCGGCGTCTGCATTAACGATACGCTTGTGCATGTTGGCCAGGACGATTTGCCATTTGGCGGCGTCGGCCCATCCGGCATCGGACATTATCACGGCAAAGAAGGTTTTCTGACCTTCAGCCATGCCAAAGCCGTGCATCAAAAAGGCCGTTTATCCAGTGGCAGCTTTGCTTATCCGCAGCTGCGAGCCAAATGGCTCGATAAAGTGCTGGATCTGTGGTTAGGATACCGTATCAGCGACGCCGATCGGCCGGATGATACGCGGCAAGCCGAGCACCAGCAAAAAAGCCAATAAACAAGCGCCGGCAGCCCAGCCAAAACTGAGCTGACTGCCGGCACCATCCTGCCATGTCCAGCCCGCGATATAAGCGCCAAGCGCTCCGCCACCGCCATAAATCAGCCCGGCATACAGCGCTTGCCCGCGGCCACGTTGCGCCGGCGGGAAAAATTGCTGAATAAATTGCATAGCGCAACTGTGTGCCACCGCAAAGCTGAATGCGTGCAGTAGCATCGAGGCCGCCAGCACATAAGGCAAATGACCAAACCATCCCACCACCGCCCAGCGCAGCGCGGTCAGCAGATAACAGACGCCAAGCAACAGCGTATAACTGCGCTGACCTAAAATTTTACCGGCATAAAAAAACGCGACCACTTCAGCCGCCACAGCCAGTGCAATCAGCAGGCCTGAAGCAGTACCGCTATAGCCTAAATCCCGGCAATACAAAGTAAAAAAACTATAAAAGGGGGCAAAACTTAGCTGTAGTAAAAACGCCGCGAACATAAACAACACAAAAGGCCGGTGCAGCCACAAGGTGCGGAATTTTATCGCCACCTCTGTGCTGGTTGCCTGCAGCGAAAATGCCGGCAATTGCCAGAGCGCCAATAACATCAGCACTAAAAACAACAAGGCGCCGCCGGGTAAAAAGCCAGGGCCCAGTTGTTCCAATGCCATGCCGCTGCCGACCACTAACAAAATGTAGCCAACACTGCCGCTGGAGCGAACTTTGCTGTAGCGGCCGGTATCGTTATTCAGGTAGTGAAATGCAGCGGATTCTAGTTGTGGCAAAATTGCGGTCCAGCACAGACTGTATAGCGCCAGCCCTAACAGCAGCATGCTGTAACCGGCATCAACAAAAGTACTGCACCAACCAAACGCCGCCAATACAGCGCCAAGGCGCATCACGCCAACCGGATCACCGCGTTTGGCTGCCAGCAGACTCCACAAATTGGGACCGACAATCCGCATCGCCGTCACTATGGCCAGCAATGTTCCGATTTGTTGCGAATTGAGACCACGATGGTCAAGGAAAATGCCGACATACGGCACAAACACGCCCAGTACGGCAAAATATGCCAGATAGGCCAGACTGAGACTTTGAGTCGGTTGCATACTGTTCCTGAAGAGCATCAACGACAACGGCTGTCAGAGCAGCCGTTGTATTGACTAAAATACACGCGGAGTCTATTCCGCCTGTTGCCGCGCAATGGCCGCAATATCCGGCGTACTGACCTGCACCTGATGATTCTGCGCATGATGACGCAGGAAATGGTCCATCAACACAATAGCCAGCATCGCTTCGGCAATCGGCACTGCACGAATGCCGACACAAGGGTCATGCCGACCTTTGGTCACTAGTTCCACTGGCTCGCCGCTGGTATTGATACTCTGGCCCGGAATGCTGATACTGGACGTCGGCTTTAACGCCATACTGACGCGGATGTCTTGCCCGGATGAGATACCACCCAGCACACCACCAGCGTGATTGGCAGTAAAGCCTTGCGGCGTCAGCGCATCACGATGCGTTGAGCCTTGTTGTTCCACCACAGCAAAACCATCACCGATCTCGACTGCTTTTACCGCATTAATACTCATCATCGCATGGGCGATATCAGCATCGAGGCGGTCAAATACCGGCTCGCCCCAGCCCACCGGCACATTAGTGGCAACCACATTGACGCGGGCACCCACTGAATCACCAGATTTTTTCAGATCACGCATAAAGCTGTCGAGTGCTTCGATTTTGTCCGGATCCGGGCAAAAAAAGTCGTTTTGTTCAACCTGTGTCCAATCGAGCTTTTCCGCTTTGACCGGTCCAAGCTGCGCTAAATAACCGCGCACTTCGATACCAAACCGTTGTTTCAGATATTGTTTAGCGATAGCACCTGCAGCCACACGCACCGCCGTTTCCCGTGCTGACGAACGGCCGCCGCCGCGGTAATCGCGGATACCAAACTTATGGTGATAAGTGTAATCGGCGTGCCCTGGCCGGAATAAGTCTTTGATATTCGAATAGTCCTGCGAACGCTGGTCGGTGTTTTCAATCAACAGGCCAATCGAAGCTCCGGTCGTCACGCCTTCAAATACCCCAGACAGGAACTTCACTACATCATCTTCACGTCGCTGTGTGGTATATCGTGAAGTACCAGGCTTGCGCCGGTCTAAATCGTGCTGGATAGCATCGAGATCCAGTACCAGTCCAGGCGGACAACCATCAACGATACCACCGATAGCCGGCCCATGGCTCTCGCCAAATGTAGTTAAACGAAACAACTCACCGATACTGTTGCCGGCCATGGCTTACTCCTTAAAAAAAGCCTGATATTGCTGTAACTGTGCTTTGGTCAGCGCAAACACGCCATGTCCACCATTGGCAAATTCAATCCAGTCAAACGGCACCTGCGGAAAACGCTCCGCTAATGCCACCATGCTGTTACCGACTTCACAGATTAACACGCCATCATCGTTCAGATGCGCAGCGGCATCTGCCAGAATACGGCGCGTTAACTCCAGACCATCGTCACCGGAGGCAAGGCCAAGCTCTGGTTCATGCCGGAACTCATCTGGCAGATCGGCCATATCTTCGGCATCAACATAAGGCGGATTGGTGACTATTAAATCGTAGGTTTGGCCCGGAATAGCGTCGTAGCAGTCGGATAAAATCGGAAACACCCGCTGATACAGACCATGCTGGTCAATATTGATGTCTGCGACTGTCAGGGCATCTTCACTGATATCAATCGCATCGACTTCTGCATCGGGCAAATAATGTGCACTGGCAATAGCGATGCAACCGGAGCCGGTACATAGATCGAGGATGCGGCTTGGCGGATTGAGCGGGAACCAACGCGAAAATTGTTGTTTAATCAGCTCAGCAATCGGCGAGCGTGGCACCAACACCCGCTCGTCAACAAAAAATGGCAGGTCGGCAAAATAAGCATGCTGGGTCAGGTAAGCTGCCGGCACCCGGCGTTCAATCCGTTGTTGCACTAACAATGCAAACTGACGTTTTTCCGTGCGAGTCAGTCTTGTCGTTAAAAGCACAGGATCGGCAATATGGGTCAGATGCAGCGTGAAAGCCATCAACATACCCGCCTCATCCCACGGATTGTCGGTGCCATGACCAAAATACAGATCTGCTGCATTAAACTGGCTGACGGCAAAACGCAGCCAGTCGTGAATACTGTGTAAATCAGTGATCGCTTCGTCGATTAATTCCGCGGTCAGTGGTGAAGTTTGTAGTTCAGTCATTTCTTTACGTGTGCTCTTTGGATAGACTTGCGCGATGCGAAAAACACCTTCTTTAACCGACCAGGATATTCAGCTGTTCCGTGATGCGATCTCGGGTGCCCGCCCTATGGCGCAGGACAAGATAACGCTGACCCCGCCACGCAGCAAGAAAAAATCCGCCATCAAGACGTCTGAAAGTCAGCCGGCCGCCAGTTTATTCTATTTTTCTGATGAATACGAAGGTTATCAGTTTGACGGCAGTACAGTCAGCTATGTCCAGCCAGGCGAAGATCCGCACCTGGCAAAAAATTTAAAACGCGGTGAGTTCCAGCCCGGTGTGGTGTTAGACCTGCATGGTCTTAGCCAGCATGACGCCAAGCATGAGCTCGCAGGCCTGTTAGATTATTGTCAGCAGGAGCATCTGAATTGCGCTTGTGTTGTGCATGGCAAAGGCAGTGGATTGTTAGCGCGGCGCGTACCAAACTGGCTGATCCAGCATCCAAATGTACGGGCTTTTCACACCGCACCGACCCACTGGGGACGGGACGGCGCTTTACTGGTGTTGCTTAAAACGCCGGATAAATAACAGGAAAGGATGCCGGCGCGGATCAGGAACGCAGCAGGGTCAAATCAGCCGGCGTCATTTTTTCCAGCAAAGAGCCTTGCCCGCCAGCGCTGTATTCGATACATGCCAACGATGCAGTGTCAAAAATCGGCGTGTTGCCAGATTTGGTGAAAGTTTCAACCAGAAAACTCACCAGTGGCATGTGCGAAACCAGTAAGATCCGCGCTTCTGGTTTCTGGCTGAGCAATGCATCGACATACAATTGCACCTGATGACAGTCGCCATCGGGTACAAGCTCGGGTAAAGTCTGCAATTGCGTTGTGTTCCCTTGCTGTGCCAACATCAGCTCTGCGGTTTGTTGGGTTCGCACATACGGGCTTGCCAGCACGTAATCAAACTGTGGATAGACTTGAGTCAACCACTGTGCCATCTGACCGACTTCGGCTTCGCCTCTGGCATTGAGTTGCCGTTGACTATCCTGACTGCTTTGCGCCACAGCTTCACCGTGTCGCATGATAACCAGATTGACCATTGTATACACCATCAACAACTTCGCGCCCAACGCGAAAAGAGTGCGCTATGATAATGAAAGTTCATTGCGACAGTAACTGATAATAAAGCATAGATTTAAGTCTTTATATTCCTTAATAGTATGATGAGCTGCCGTATGACTCGTCGCATTTAGCCTGACAATGAGGCCTGATTTGAAAAAAACGCAACTCGTACAAAGCCCAGCCGACCATCGCCGTTATCATGCATTGACTCTGAATAATGGTTTGCGGGTACTTCTCGTCGAACAGGCAGACGCCGAAAAAAGCGCTGCCGCTATGTCGGTGAATGTGGGCCATTTTGACGATCCGGCGGATCGGGAAGGTTTGGCACATTTCCTCGAGCACCTGGTCTTTCTGGGTTCCCGGCAATTTCCCGAGCCCGGTGATTATGCCCAGTTTATCAGCGCGCATGGCGGCAGCCATAACGCCTGGACCGGCACCGAACACAGCTGTTTCTATTTTGATATCGAAGATGATGCCTTTGCTGCCGGTTTAGAACGCTTTGCCGATATGCTGGGCGCGCCACTGTTTGCCGAAGCGTCTGTGCAGAAAGAACGGCAGGCCATTGAGGCTGAGTTTTCGATGAAGCTGAAGGATGATGGCCGGCGCATCTACCAGGCGCACAAAGAAACGATTAATCCGGACCATCCCTTTGCCAAATTTTCGGTCGGTAATCTGCAAACGCTGGACGACCGGCCCCATCAAAGCGCGCAGCAAGCGGTGCAACAATTTTATCAGCAGCAATATAGCGCCAGCCGTATGTGTTTAGTGCTGGTGTCGGCGTTTCCAATCGAGCATCAACAGGCGCTGGCAGAACAGTATTTTCAGCAACTGCCAGCACATTTGCCGGCAAAGGCCGCCTTAACCGCCCCGCTCTACCAACGCGAACATCTGGGCATTCAACTCAATATTCAACCACATAAGCCAACACAACGGCTGGTATTGAGTTTTGCTCTACCCGACATTCAACCTTGGTACCCGTTTAAAGTCGTCAGTTTTCTCGCACATCTGATTGGCGATGAAGGCCCAGGTTCGCTCCTGAGCGGCCTGAAACAGCAAGGGCTGGTCAACGCACTCAGCGCTGGTGGTGGGATTGACGGCAGCAATTACAAAGACTTTACGCTTGCTTTTGAACTAACCCATGCCGGTATGGGACAACGCGATCTGATCTTGCAAACTTGTTTCGCTTTTTTTGCGTTATTGCGTCAGCAACCATTCCCGCTGCAGTTGTTTCAGGAACGGCAACGCTTAATCCAGTGGAGCTTTACCTATCAGGAACCTCGTGCCAGCTTGCAACTGGCGAGTGATCTGGCGGTGAATCTGCAACATTATCCGCAACACGATTATATTTTTGGTGATTACCGGATGGAAACGCCACCGGAGTCACTGTACCGGCAGTTGCTGAGTTATTTCCGCGCCGACAACCTGCGTGTCATGCTGATCGCTCCGGAAGTCAGCGTCAGCCAACAAGCACGTTGGTACCATACACCTTATAGCGTCGAGCCGCTGGCAACAGCATTACTGGCAAACCTGGCAGAGAAACAGCCGATGCCGGGTTACCAGCTACCTGCCCCCAATCCCTATCTGGTGGGACAGCTGCAGCTGATTGCGCTGAATGCGCATCAGGCGCAGCCTGTGCAACTGGTCAATTCAGCCGACTTATCATTGTGGTTTAAAGCAGATACTGATTTTCATTCGCCAAAGGGCCATATTTTTGTGCAGTTAACCCTGCCCAATACGGTGCAGAATTTGACCCAACTGGCCTTAACTAAACTGTGGCTCGAGCTATTCCTTGACCGGATAAACGAGCAATTTTACCCAGCGACGACTGCAGGCCTCAGTTACAACTTGTATGTGCAGCAACATGGTCTGACTTTGCATAGCAGTGGCTTATCCGCCAATCAAATTGCTTTATTACAGGATTTGCTGACCGAAATTGGCGATCTGACCTTTGCAGAAGAGCGCTTCGTTGAACTGCAGTTTCAGTTGGTGCGACATTGGCGTGGACAGATCAGTGGCAAGCCAATCAGCCAACTGTTCAGTCAATTGTCGTCATTATTACAGCCTTTAAACCCCGAAACGCAGCAGTTGGCACAATTGCTGGAACAAAGTAGTTTTGCCCAGTTCAATACGTTTTGTCAGCAAATCATGCAAAAGGTGCATGTTGAGGCCCTAATGCTTGGGAACTGGCATGCCACAGATGCGAGCCTGCTGGAAAAAATGTTGCGCCAGTGGCAACAGCAAATCAATTCGCCAGGTAGTCGTTTGCCTCGACAAAGTTACAGCACACAAAATAGTGGGCCGGTCTGGCTGGAACAACAGCTGCAACACGATGACCAGGCGCTGGTGATCTATTTGCCGGCAAAAGATCGCAGCGCGGCATCAATGGCTAAATTCATGCTGGCGAATCACCTGATTTCACCGGAGTACTTTCATGCCCTGCGCACTGAACAGCAGCTGGGTTATCTGGTCGGGACTGGTTATGTGCCGATGAACCAAAAACCGGGTATGGCGTTTTATGTGCAATCTCCCAAAACAGCTGCAGCAGACTTGTATTACGCGACGGTAATTTTTTACCGCAAGTTTCTTGAAGAGCTACCTGAGATCCCGTTGTCGGAATTCGAACAAATTAAAACCAGCCTGATCGCACAAATCCGCGAGCGGGATACCAGCCTGGCAAGCCGGGCAAAGCGGCTGTGGCTGGCGATTGGTCAGGGCGATTATCAATGTTCGCTGTCGCAACGGATCCAGGATGAACTGGCGGCACTGACTCTCTGCGATTTCTGCGATTTTTGTTACACATTATTGGCGCCGGAATATGACGCAGTCTTTCTGGCTACAGGGCCTGCGCCGACGCATAGTTTGATGCGGAGCAAAACAGCCGCTGAACTGGCGGGCGAGCTGGAGCTACGGACAGATTGGCTTTGACAGGATCAGAGATTTTCTATAAGTTACCCAAAATGCCCGTAAGCTGCGTAGATGTGTGAAAAATAATAATAAAAAACTATCTCTGTTGTGGTTGCCGGCCTTTATTACAATGCCGGCTTTTGCGGTAGACCTGGACCATGCAATGCCTTATGTATTGTCATCGATCCTGTTGTTCTCTTTTGGTGCGCTGTTATTAGCCCACTTATCCATTCTGAAAATGCGTCGTTACCAAAGCCGACTTGAACAAAGTGAAGAGCGGCTGCGGTTGTCTTTATGGGGCAGTGGCGATGAACTGTGGGACTGGAATATTGCCTCCGGCAGTTTATATCGTTCCAGTTCGTGGCAGCATCCGGTTGAATTAAAACCAGAAACCAACCAGTTCCCTCCGAATCGTGATCAGATCCATCCACGCGATATTGAACGTGTCACCGAACAGCTTTATCAACACCTTGCTGGTGAAACACCGTATTTTGAGGCTGCGTACCGCCTCAGAGCATCCGACGGTGGCTGGGTCTGGGTTTTAGATCGCGGCAAAGTCGTGTCGACCGACGCTGAAGGCGTCGCGACGCGGATGACCGGAACGCTGAAAAATATTCAATTGCTGAAGCAGACCGAAGAGCGCCTCGAGTTATTTGCCCGCTGTCTGGAAAATATCTCTGATGCCGTGGTGATTTGCGATACCAATTTTATCGTGTTGGAAGTCAACCACTCTTTCAGCACTATCACTGGTAAAAGTCGCGAACAGGTGATCAAAAAGCCGTTTGATCTGGCGATGTACCCAAGTCGGTTTGTACAGGATATCGGTCACACGCTACAGACCACCGGTAGCTGGCAAGGCGAAGTGCAAGATCAGCGCATCAACGGTGAGGTTTATCAGGCCGAACTTAATTTTGACATCGTCCGGGATGATCATGGCGTACTGACGCAGTTTGTCGCGGTATTCTCCGACATTTCTGAGCGTAAAAAACGCGAAGCAGAATTAAGCCGGCTGGCGAACTCTGACACCCTGACGGGCCTGCCAAACCGGGCAATGTTTTCGGCAGAACTGGGCCGGCTGGTGGAACGGGAAGTCAAACACGCCTTGCTGGTATTTGACCTTGATAACTTTAAAAAAATCAACGATTCACTCGGCCACCAACTAGGAGATTCGTTGTTAGTCAAACTGGCAGAACGACTCAGCCAGATGACACGGCAAAAAGAACGGCTTTACCGGCTTGGTGGCGATGAATTTGCCATTTTGCTGGAAAATACCAACGACATTCATACCATCACAACGATGGCAAAAGAGCTGATTAAACAAATTAATCAGCCATTTTTTATTAGTCAGCATGAACTGGCAGTCACCAGCAGTATCGGCATAGTGTTGTATCCAGAAGATGGCCGTGATCCGGAAGCATTGCTGCGTAACGCTGACACGGCGATGTATCATGCCAAAAATGACGGCGCGAACCGCTATCTGTTTTTTAACGACAGCATGAACAAACTGGCAGTCAAACGGTTGCAGCTGGAAAACCTGATCCGCCATGGCCTGAAAGAAGATTTCTTTACCGTCTATTATCAGCCAAAAATGGATATTCTCAGTGGGCAGTTAGTCGGCATGGAAGCGTTGGTGCGATTTATCACACCTAAACGCGGTCTGATTAGCCCGGCTTCGTTCATTCCGGTGTCCGAAGAAACTGGCCAAATCGTCGAAATTGGTGAAGTGGTTTTACGCAAAGCCTGCCTGGACGTGAAGCGCTGGATTGATCAGGGGCTGTTTCATGGCCGCGTCGCGGTCAACCTGTCAGTCAAACAGTTTATGTTGCCGTATTTGTGTGAACAGATTGACGATGTGCTGCAGCAGACCGAACTGCCCTCTTATCATCTGGAACTAGAAATCACCGAAGGCACAGTGATGCAATCGCCCAAAATGGCGATAGATACGATGAAAAAACTGCGGGCGCGCGGCATCCATCTGGCGATGGACGATTTTGGTACTGGTTATTCATCGCTGGCTTATTTAAAGCAATTTCCGCTCAATACGCTGAAAATTGATAAAGCGTTTATCGACGATATGAATACGGCGCGTGGCCGCAATATGGTGGATACTATCGTCACTATCGCGCACAACCTAAGCCTGACCGTGGTCGCCGAAGGGGTTGAACAAGCCGAACAGCTGGCACAACTGAAGCAACTGCGTTGCGAGATCATTCAGGGCTATTTTTATAGCAAGCCGTTATCTGCCGCCGATTTCACCCAGTTCCTGCTGGACCAGAAGCAAAATAAACCGCGTCTTGCGGCTGTTCCGGTCTCGATCTGAACCCATTGAGCTGGCAACGCTGATTGCAAAAACAAAAAAGAGCCAGGAGGCTCTTTTTTGTTTTTATACAGTGCACACTTTATGCAAATTCAGTCGCGACGTGCATCAGGATCAATGCCCTGACGGATCTTTTCCATCCGCTCCTGGTGATTAAACCACACTTTGAGGCCACCAATCGCGATAGCCGCCAGCGGGATTAAAAACACCAGCACAGCCGGGTTTAATAAGCTCTTCAAAAATCCGTCCACACAAAAATCCTTCTGCTGCGACCGGTTACTCCGGCTCTGTTAATCGTTGTCTGTTTCGACGTAAGAAAAATCGTCACTGCCATCGGCAATACGTTTCTTACCAAACACGGTATGAAACTTACGTTTTTCCTGAATACGTTGCTTGTATTTCAGCCAGGCCTTTTCATAAACAGTTTCTGCTTCGGCTTCGCCGCGCATGACCTGTAAGAAGCGTTGCTCTTCTTCGTTCACCGGCTGGCGCTGGCCTTCTTCCAGCTCCTGCATCGATGCACCGTGCTTCTCGAGCAGATTGCCCTCTGCTAACGTGAAGCGTCCTGACCGGGTAAACCCTTTCGGGAAGTTGCGGTCATCAAAAAAGCGACGTTTAGCCACAAAACTTTGCTGCATCACTTTTTTCCCCTGATCTCGTTGAATCTAAAGCTATCCCAATTAAACTGTGCGGAGTATGGTAAACAAAATTCCGCACGTAAAACAAATGTTTTTTATCGTGACCATAAAATAAAATAAGGCTAATGCTTGGACACCGAACTACTGAAAACCTTCCTGGAAGTACAAAAAACCCGTCATTTTGGCAAAGCCGCCGAGAATCTGTATTTAACCCAGTCCGCTGTCAGTTTTCGCATCCGGCAACTGGAACAAAGTCTGGGCGTTGCATTGTTTAGTCGCCACCGTAATAACATCCAGCTGACCGAAGCCGGCGAGCTGCTGCTACCCCATGCCGAGGCCGTGATCAGCGCACTACAAGCTGCCAGGACGCAATTACAGCAACAAAGTAGCTTGCCGCAGAGATTGACCGTGGCGGTCGAACCAGGTTTGCAATATCTTGCCGCAGAATTACTTGAGGCGTTAGTCGTGAATATTGAGACTGCAGTGCATTTGCAGGTGCTTGATGCTGCGACGGCCTGTAGTCGGCAGGCAGACGTGGTGCTCTGCGCAAATCCGGACAGCACCGCCGATGCCGCATATAAAACAATAGTGTGGCGATCTGTTGTGCTGACAGCTGTGGGGCCAGTTGGCAGCACTGCGCAGGCTGAAGGCCGTCTGGACTGGGCCGGCCGATTGCCGCAGCTGAGTAAAGCACCGCTGGCTTTTTGTTGCAGCGATCCGAGATTGTTACGTCAATGGCTGGCCCGCAGCAATGGCACAGCATTCTTGCCTCAGATGCTGGCACAGGAGCTATGTCACACCGGTTTATATAAGTTGCTGGCAATGCCGGAACAACAAATCAGTGTCCAGTTATGGCTACGTGATGGCGCACCGATCCGCTGGCAGGATTAAATAGGTCGTGAAACAACAGGGCTATGGGCGGAACCAACTCAGCTCTGGCCCCATCACCCGCCGGCGCGCCATACGGCGGTGATTTAGAAACAACGGCACTGACACCGGTCCGGTCAACAGCGCCAGCAGTACCCAGGGCCAACTGCGTAAACCGGCTTTTTTTGCTTGCAAATAACACCACACACTCACCAGTGGATGAAGGAATAACCACAGCACGATCATACTCCGGCAGCAAAAAAAGCGGCATTATACAAAAAACCGCAGCAAGCTGCGGTTTTTTTCGGCACTTAGGCAAAACTCAATAAAAAGTCTTTTCCTGTTCAGCCAGCTCCAGCAACATCTTTGCCGGTGCAAAACGACTACCAAACTGCGTTTCATAGCGGCGCAAATCTGCTACCAGATTACCAGCACCCAGACTATCAATATATCGGAACGGCCCGCCGAGGAATGGTGGAAAACCTATACCAAAAATAGCACCGATATCGCCGTCACGGGCCGAAGCAATAATACCCTCTTCCAGACAACGCACCGCTTCGTTCAGCATCTGCACCATACAACGTTTGCTGATTTGCTCCGTACTTAAGCGGCCATTAGGCTGCACACCCAACAGGCTATACACGCTGGTGTCGACCTCTTTGCGGCCTTTTTTCGCGTTTTTACCGTAGAGGTAAAAGCCTTTTTCGACTTTTTTCCCTTTACGGCCATCGGCGATCAACTTGTCAAAAGCAGCCGGCGCCTGAAAACGCTCGCCCAGTTCTTTTTGCAAAATAGGCGAAATTTTAGCGCCAACGTCGATGCCAACCTCATCCAGTAACGTGATAGGACCGACCGGGAAGCCAAACCGGGTCAAGGCTTTATCGAGCTTTTCAACTGACTCACCTTCCAACAGCAAATTCGCCGCTTCGTTCATATACAGCGCCAAAATTCGGTTGACATAAAAACCTGCGCCGTCTTTCACCACAATCGGTGTTTTACCCTGTTTACGGGCAAAAGCGACTGTTGTCGCAATGGTCTCAGCGGAAGTTTTGTCATGCGCAATCACTTCAACCAACGGCATTTTGTCGACCGGAGAGAAATAGTGCAGACCGATGACGTTTTCCGGCCGCGCCGCTTTCGCTGCGATCTGACCAATCGGCAATGAGCTGGTATTCGAAGCAAAAACAGTATGTTCACTGCAATGCTGTTCAATATCTGCCACCATCTGCTGCTTTAACGCCAGATCTTCAAACACCGCTTCGATAACTAGATCCACATCATGGAAACCAGAATAATCAGTAGTACCGGTCAACAACGCCATTTGCTTTTGCAGTTCAGTTTTACTGATAAAGCGTTTTTTATACTTTTTATTCAGCAGGCTGAAGCTGTACTTCAGCGCATTACCAATGCCAGTCTGGTTAATATCTTTGATCCGCACTGGCACACCAGCTTTTCCGGCTGTGACGTTGGCAATGCCGCCGCCCATCAGACCACCACCTAATACGGCAGCTTTTTTCACCTTGCGGGGCTTGGCATCACCGGCGCCGCTTTCTTTTTTCATCTGCGTGGTCGCGAAAAACAAATTGCGCAGGTTGGCCGAAACAGGCGTCATGCATAACTCGCCAAAATGTGTCGCTTCAACTTCGAGGCCTTTTTGCATACCTGAATGCACACCAGCTTTGATCGCATCGATGATTTTCAGCGGTGCCGGGTAATGGCCCTGCGTTTTTGCCAGTGTTTGCTTTTCCGCCTGACTAAACAAAATGCCGCGACCAATCGACGTAAATTCCAGTAACTGACCTACTAATGGCAACTTCACTGGTTTTGAGCGGTCTGGCTTGCCCGCCAGCGCCATTTTCACCGCAGCCTCTAATAAAATGCTACGCGGTACTACCACATCGACCAAACCCGCTTTTTTTGCCTGAACTGCGCGCAACTGTTTGCCAGTCAGCATCATATCCAGGGCTTTTTGCAAACCGACCAGTTTTGGCAGACGCTGCGTGCCGCCGCTGCCTGGTAACAGACCCAGCTGCACTTCCGGCAGACCTAATACGGTTTTGTTGTCATCAGTCGCAACACGGCCGTGACAGGCCATCGCCAATTCCAGACCACCGCCCAGGCATGGACCATGAATGGCCGCGATCAGCGGTATATGCAGTTTTTCCAGCTCGTTAAACATACGCTGACCCATGCTGGCGATCGCGGTTGCTTCCGCGGCCGTTTTGCATTTATCCAGCATGCTGATATCTGCGCCAGCGATAAACGAATCCGGTTTACCGCTGATAATGACCAGACCTTTGATACTTTTATTGGTCCGCACTTCATCCAGCACCGCCGCGATCTCGTCAGCAAACTCGGCTTTGAGCACATTCATGCTCTCGCCAAAGATATCCATCGTGATCACACCTACGCCGTCATCACGCAGGCTTAAGCTAAAAGTTGGCTGCATTATTCAGTCTCCACAATCATCGCGGCGCCAAGGCCACCAGCCGCACAGGCTGTCGTCAGGCCGATACCGCCGCCGCGGCGTTTTAATTCGTTTAAGGTTTGAGTGATCAGACGAGTACCTGTCGCAGCAAATGGGTGGCCATAGGCCAGCGATCCACCGTTGACGTTAAATTTCGCCATATCAATGTCACCAATGGCTTCTGTACGACCCAGTTTTTCTTCGGCAAATTTTTTCGAACCAAACATTTTCATGTTGGCCAATGCCTGGGCGGCAAATGCTTCGTGCATCTCAATCAGAGTCAAATCAGACAGCTTCATTCCGGCGCGGTCTAAGGCCAGTGGTGTGGCATAGGACGGCCCCATCAACATATCTTCCCAGACGTCGATGGCGGCAAAAGCGTAGCTACGCACATAACCAAGAATTTCATAGCCCATGGCTTTAGCGCGGCTTTCGGTCATCATTAGCACTGCCGATGCACCATCAGTCAGCGGCGTCGAGGTTGCGGCCGTCACAGTGCCGTAAGTACGATCAAACACTGGTTTTAATTTGGCATAAGATTCCAGCTTGGAATCGAGCCGGACGTTGTTATCGATCTCGAGGAATTTATTGTAAGGCTCGACGTGCGCCGCCATGACTTCGTCTTTCATCAGGCCATTTTGCCAGGCCTGCGCAGCCAATGTGTGTGACCGGTGTGCCATCGCGTCCTGATCAGCGCGGCTAATACCGTGGCTTTTTGCCATTTGTTCTGCAGTGTCACCCATAGATAACCCTGTGGTGTACTCAGCAACCGCCGGTGGTACCGGCATTAAATCTTTTAATCCCAAGCGGCGGAAAATCGCCAGTTTCTGACCAAATGTTCTGGCTTTGTTGACGTCAACTAAAGCCCGCGCCAGATTTTTGCTGACACCAATCGGCAGCACTGAACTGGAATCGGCACCACCGGCAATGGCGATCTCTGTAATGCCGGCCATCATACTTTCTGTCACGCTTACGACGGACTGGAAGCTGGTTGCGCAAGCCCGGGTCACGCTAAATGCGTCTGTGTGTACATTCATACCGGTGCCAAGCACGATTTCACGGGCAATATTCGGCGCTTCAGGCATCTGCACAACTTGACCGTAAACGACCTGATCAATTAACTTGGGGTCCAGCTCACTGCGGATCAGCAGTTCGTTGACGACCAGCTTGCCAAGCTCCAGTGCCGAAACACCGTGAAATTCGGTCGCCTGTTTGGCAAATGGTGTACGTAAACCGCGGACAATGGCGATACGGTCGCCCTGCCGGGTTCTGAGTTGAATGGGATTGGCCATAGAAGTCCTCTTTTGCTGGTCGTTACAGGTCTGACCTGTGATTTTTCCCGATTGTAGCGAGACTCCGACGAAATTAAAACACTTGTTTTAATCGCCGCCGCCCCCAGATCCGCGGAGTTGGTCTTAGCCTAGCCGCTTTTCATCGGATACGCATATGAAATCTCCCGTGATTTCATATAAATAACGCACTTAAACCGAAGCCTGAGAGTATTGTTTGTGAATGCATTTAACCGGTTAAAATCCTATCTCGACAGCCAGGTGATCGGGCAGCCGGCCCTGACCGAAGGTATTCTGCTGGCACTGCTGGCCAATGGCCATTTACTGGTTGAGGGCCCACCGGGTCTGGCAAAAACCAGGGCCGTCAACGCCCTGGCACATGGCGTGGAAGGCAGTTTTCATCGCATTCAGTTTACCCCTGATTTATTACCTGCCGATTTAACCGGTACCGATATTTACCGGCCGGAAACCGGTAAATTTGAATTCCAGAGTGGTCCGTTATTCCACCACATTATCCTCGCGGATGAAATTAACCGTGCACCGGCGAAAGTACAGTCGGCTTTGCTGGAAGCGATGGCAGAAAAACAAATTACGGTCGGCCGCCACAGCTATAAGTTGCCCGAATTGTTTCTGGTCATGGCAACGCAAAACCCGCTGGAACAGGAAGGCACCTATCCGCTGCCGGAAGCCCAGCTCGACCGATTCCTACTGCATTTAAAAGTGGATTATCCGGACTCTGACACTGAGCTGAAAATTCTGCGTTTAACCCGCGGCGAAGCACTAGCTCAACAAGCGGAAACACCGGTTCGGATGAGTCAGGCCGATATCTTCGCCGCCCGCCAGACCATTTTGCAGTTACATATGGCTGAAAGTCTGGAGCACTATATTGTGCAGTTGGTGATGGCAACCCGCCATGCGGGCAATTATGGTGCTGAACTGGGCCGTTATATCGCTTATGGCGCCAGCCCGCGCGCGACTATCGCCTTAGAACGCTGTGCCCGTGCCAAGGCATGGCTCAGTGGCCGTGATTTTGTCACGCCTGACGATGTACAGGCCGTATTCCATAACGTATTGCGTCACCGGTTGATCTTAAGTTATGAAGCTGAGGCCGAAGGGGTTAGTACTGATCAGGTCCTCAGCGAATTGTTAAAACGAGTGCCGATCGCCTGATGAGCCAAGCAGTGCAAGCACAAACAGTCGCACAACAGCTGGCCGCACTGGGCGCCGACGGTGTCCAGCTAGACTTACCGCAATTGCTGAAGTATCAGCACCATACTTACGTGCTGGACTTAGCGCCACAACAAGTGATCCAAAGCAAACTGGCTGGTAGTTATCTGGCGCGCAGTAAAGGCCGGGGCATGGAGTTTGACGAAGTCCGTCATTACCAGCTCGGTGATGATGTCCGCACCATCGACTGGCGTGTCACGGCACGTACCGGCAAGGTGCATACCAAGTTATTTCGCGAGGAAAAAGAACGGCCGGTGTTTGTGCTGACTGACTTGAGTCCGTCGATGCATTTTGGCTCTGTGTTGCTAACCAAAGCGGTACAAGCGTCACACTTGGCGGCGCTGGTTGGCTGGCATGCGCGTGAGCGCGGCGATAAATTTGGCGGCATTTTATTTAATGGCCAGCAAATCAGGGAATTGAAACCGGCCAGCCGCAGTGTCTCTGTATTGCGGTATCTGCAGCAACTGATAGATCTCAACAACAAACCGGTAGCACCAGAGTTACAGTCGATTGGTCTGGCGGACGCCGTTGGCCAATTACGCCGGCTGGTGCGGCCCGGCAGTCTGGTTTATGTCATTTCTGACTTCAGTGCACTGGATGCCAATGTGATGCGCCATCTGCAATCGATGCGAATGCATAATGAAATCAGGCTTTGTCAAATTTCTGACCCGCTTGAGCTGCAGATCCCAGCTACTGCATCGGGTCAACTGGCATTACAGACCAACGCTGCCGTGTTGCAGTTAGATTTAACACCGGCCGCTTTGAAACAACGTTACGCGGTCCAACAACAGCAGCAGCAAACTGAACGCATTCAGTTCTGGCGCAGTCTGGGCCTGCGCCATATGCAAATCAGTAATGCGTCGTCACTGCGCAGCCAGCTTGTTGCGATCCAACAACCCACCTTGGCGCAGGCCCATTCGGCACCTGTTAATACTTCCGGAACCGTCCATGGCCAATGATCCGAACATCACCGACACGTTAAAAACGGCACTGGCCGATATTCAGCAGCCTGCGCTGCCGGATGAATTTTATCTGGCGCCTGGCCTGCTGTTATTGGCGCTGCCCGTCCTGTTCGCGTTGGTCTGGCTGGCTCGCACATTATACCGGCGTTATCAGCGTGATAGCGCCAGACGCATTGCCCTGCAATCGCTGGATAAAATTCAGTTAGAACAGCCTGAAGCTGCCAATGCCATCCTGCAATTGCTTAAACAGTATCTGCAGACCAAACGGCCAGGTCATCCGGCACTGGCAGAAAAAAGTGCCACATTCGTCGCTTTTTTGCAGCGCAGTGGCAATTTGTCGGAGCAGCTGCCTGATTTAGATCTGCTGCTGTATAGCCCGACGTCGGATCCTGAGCAATTAAAGGCCTGGCAGCGATTTGCCGGCCTCTGGTTAGAACAGCATCAGGAGCGCCGTTTAGATGTTTGAGTTTGCATTGCCATGGTTATTTGTGTTGTTGCCAGTGCCTTGGCTGTTGCGCGCCCGTCAGTCCGTTGCCGGACAACCGCTGTTTTTCCCTCCTCTAGCCCGGCTGGCTGCAGCAGAGCAACACAGCGCGCAGCATCAGCGCTGGCGCATGCCGGCACTGTTACCCTTCCTATTCTGGGCATCTCTGGTGACAGCAGCGGCTGGGCCACGCTGGCTCGGTGAACCCGTCACGCTGCCGCAACAGGGTCGCGACATGATGCTGGCAGTCGATTTGTCCGGCTCAATGAATATCAATGACATGGTCATCGAAGGCCAGTCCTACAACCGGCTGGACGCAGTCAAACACGTGCTGAGTCAGTTTATCGACAAACGTCAGGGCGATCGGCTGGGGTTAATTTTGTTTGCCGATGCCGCATACCAACAAACACCACTGACCTTTGACCGCACCACAGTGCAAAAAATGCTCGATGACGCCGTCCTTGGCTTGGTGGGTCAACGCACTGCTATTGGCGAGGCGATAGGTCTGACCGTCAAACGTTTTAATACCTATCAGAGCTCAAATAAAGTACTGATTTTACTCAGTGATGGCGCCAATACCGCAGGCAATATTCAGCCGCGGGAAGCATTGGCGCTCGCCAAAGCCGCCGGCGTTAAAATTTACGCGGTCGGGGTTGGTGCTGAGCAAATGGTCCAACAAGGTATTTTTGGCCCACAGGTAGTGAATCCTTCAGCCGATCTGGACGAAAAATTGCTGACCGAACTTGCCAGTGAAACCGGTGGCCGTTATTTCCGTGCCCGCAACCTACAGGAACTTAGTGAGATTTATCAGTTACTGGACCAGCTGGAGCCGATTGAACGTGATCAGCTGAATTACCGCCCGCAGCAAAGCCTGCTGCATTGGCCCTTAGCTAGCGCATTAGTGCTGCTGGGTCTCGCATTTTGGCGCCGGAGTCGTTATGCCCGTTGATATCCACTTTTTACGGCCTTGGGTGTTAGTGCTGTTGCCGCTCGTACCGCTCTGTTGGCTGCTATTGCGCCGCTTGCCTTCGACTGATGCCTGGCAACAATTACTGGCACCGCATTTATATCGCCAGCTGCTGGCGCAACAGCCTACTGCACGCAAACAACCTTGGTTGTTACCGCTGATGCTGTTACTCGGCATTCTGGCCGGTGCCGGTCCAAGCTGGCAAAAGCTCCCGCAACCGGCATTCCAGTTAAAACGCGCCACCGTGCTGGTGCTGGATATGTCGATGTCGATGCGCGCCACTGACATCAAACCGAACCGGGTAACACAAGCTCGCTTTAAAGCGCTGGATTTTGCCCGCGAGCAGCTGGAAGGCGAAATGGCCTTATTGGCTTTTGCCGGCGATGCTTATGTGATCTCGCCGCTGACGCCCGATCACAATAATATCAGTTTGTTGTTACCTGATTTAAAACCGGAAATTATGCCGGTGCAGGGTTCTGATTTTGCCAGCGCACTGAAAATGGCTGATCAGCTGTTGCAACAAGCCGGTTATGTAAAAGGTGACATCGTATTTTTCACCGACGGTTTTGACAGTCAGCAGTTTATGCAGATCCGGGATCAGCTGAATGGCTTTGCCCATCGCGTGTCAGTGTTGGCGTTTGGTAGTTCCGACGGCGCACCGGTTCAACTGGAAAATGGCGAACTGCTCAAAGACGCGCGTGGCAGCATCGTGTTGCCGAAAGTACCGCTGACCCAATTAAAAGAGATCAGCAACCTGACCGGCGGTGTTTTTGCATCAAGCACTTTTGATGATAGTGACGTGCAAAAACTATTGGCACTGCCTGAATTAAAACTCAACGATGCTGCTGAGCAAACTCAGATGCAAGGCGATCAATGGCAGGATGCCGGCATTTACCTGTGTTATCTGCTATTGGCTCTGGGGCTCTGGTATTTGCGCAAGCCCCAACTGTTTGTCTTGCCGTTATTACTGTTAGCCTGGCCACAACCTGTCCCTGCCCTTCAGACGACTGAGCCGACAACGACCGAAGCGGCAGCACCGGCATCAGCATTTAGCTGGCAGGATTTATGGCACAGTAAAACTGAACAAGCAAAACAGGCTTATGACAGTGGCGATTATGCCCGGGCCCGCCAACAATTCGCCGATCCGCTGTGGCAAGGTAATGCCGCATATCGCGCTGGTGATTATGCCGCTGCGGCCGATCTGTTTAGTCAAGACAGCTCTGCGGCCGGTCAGTTTAATCTCGGTAACAGCCTGGCCCTGCAGCAACAATATCAGCAGGCACTCGCCGCATTTCAAAACGCAGAAAAACAGCAACCAGGCCTGCCTGGCGTCAAAGAAAATATCGAACTGATGAAGAAAATGCTCGAACAGCAGCAACAGCAATCTGAGCAGGATCAGCAGCAGAATGGCGAACCTGATCAGCAAAACAATTCCAAAGATGGCAAGGATCAGCAGCAGGAACAACAAAACCAGCAATCTCAGCAGGACTCCGAGCAACAAAACGAACAGTCGCAGAATGAGCAACAATCTACTGATGATGCAAAGGCAGATCCGACGCAACAGCAGCAGCAACAACAGGCGCAGCAGCAAGCACAGCAGGCCGAACAGCAGGACAAAGAACCAGCCGCGGCAGAACAACAAAAAGCGATAGAACAGGCTTGGCCTAACGCTAGTGCTGAAGAAAGCCAGCAATTGGAAAACCTGCTGCGTAAAGTGCAGGATGAACCCAGTTTATTATTGAAAAACAAAATGTTGCTTGAGTATCAAAAACGTCAGCAACAGGCAATACCACGCGGTGTTCAACAAGAATGGTAAATCAGATGGTTAATCAGATGGTCAAATTTGCTGGCCGCCTGCTGGTGTTAATGCTTTGCCTGAGCAGTCAGGTACAGGCCGCTACCCAGCTTAAGGCCAGTGTCGATAAAAATCCCGCGATGTACGGCGAAGCTATCATGTTGCAATTGGTGCTGGATGAAAAAGTCGATGCTGGCGCCATCGACTTTGCCAGCCTTGAAGCAGATTTTCGGGTGACCGGCCCTTCCGTCAGCCAAAGCATGCAAATCGTCAACGGCCAGTCGAGCCAAAGCACCAGTTGGCAACTCAGTCTGTATCCGCGCCGCACTGGCACGCTGACCATTCCGGCATTTCAGATAGGAGCGCTGAGCAGCGAACCGATCAGTCTGGAAGTGCAACCGGCCAGCCAGGCATCCGGTCAAGGTGCCGAATTATTTTTGCAAAACAGTTTTAGCAGCGAGAGCGTGCACGTTCAGCAAATGCTGTATTACGAAATCAAAATTTACTTTAAAGGGGAGCTGCAACGCGGCAATCTAAGCCAGCCGGAGCTAGCCGGAGCGGATGTGGAGCAAGTCGGTAAAGACATTGAAAACAGTGAAATTGTCAACGGTGAACGCTACCAGACCATCACACGCCGCTATAGTGTGATCCCGCAAAAAAGTGGCACTCTGACGCTGAATCCGCCGTTTTTTAATGGTGAAATGATCGACCGTGACAACTCAAGGTACGACTATTTTGCCCGGACTAAAGCCGTGTCAGCGGAAGGGCAACCTTTAACACTGCAGGTGAAACCCATCCCAGACGGCCAGCAACAAAACTGGTTGGCGTCCGAGTTGGTTGCGCTCAGCGATGAATGGAACCCGGCCGGTGACCAATTGATACAAGGCGAACCGGTAACCCGGACCATTACGCTGACTGCGCTTGATTTAGCCGACAATCAGTTGCCAGATTTACAACTTGGCACCGTCGCCGGCGCCAAAATCTATCCGGAGCAACCCCAAAGTCGCAAGGCGGAACGCAAAGGTCGGATCGTTGCACAAAAAGTGTTCAGCTATGCCATTATAGCCGACAAAGCTGGCAGTCTGACCTTACCAGAAGTTCGCGTACGCTGGTGGAATACCAAAACTAACCAGCCCGACGAAGCAGTGTTGAGCGCTGTGACACTGCAGGTTGCGCCCAATCCTCAGCAGGTACAACAGCCGGAACCTGCGGCAACCTCCACCACAGCGGTTACGGACAGCCTGCCGTCCGCGAAAATCTCCGACTGGCACTTTAGTTATAGCAGCTGGTTGTTACTGGGTTTATGGCTGTTAACTCTGGTCGCTTGGGGCTGGTGGGCGATCTCGGCGCCACATGCCGTCAGCAATGACAAAACTTCAGAGCCTCGCGCAACCAGCGCCAGCGAACTGCGGTTTAATTCGCGCAAACTAAAACATGCCTGTCAGCAGCATGATGCCGCTTTGGCGCGGGAGCAATTATTGCGCTGGGCACAGCAACTGATTGATGCAAACATTGAATCACTGGCCGATCTGGTGCAGCATCTGCCAGATGGCGCTTTAAAAACGCAAATTCAACAACTGAGTTATCAGGGTTATCAACCCGCAGGTGTGCAGTGGCAAGGTCAGGCCTTACTGGAAGCCTGGGCGCATTTTCATCATCAGCCAGGCACAACCGCTGAAGGCCTGGCTCCTTTATACCCGCGCGGCTAATTTTTTTCACTTCGCCTGCACATAAAGTGCAGGCTTGCCGGTCTGTGCTGTTATGTCGAATAATTACAGTCAAGGAGCGCGGAGTTCAGATGAACAGCGCACAACAACGTTACGAGGCACTGGTCCGCGCTTATACCCCGGATCTCTACCGCTACGCCTATTGGCTGTGCCGGTCAAAAAGTATTGCCGAAGATCTGGTGCAGGACACTTTACTGCGCGCCTGGAAAAATCTGGCGCAGCTGCAAGAAGCCGGCGCCGCGAAATCCTGGCTTCTAACGATTTTGCGCCACGAAAATGCACGGCGATTTGAGCGCAAGCAGTTTGACTACAGCGACGTGGAACAAGACAGTCTGGAAGATACTGCTCATGCCTCGCCGGAACACTGGGTTGCAACGGACCGGTTACACCGTCTGATGCTGGAAATGCCACAGGAATACCGCGAGCCATTAGTGATGCAACTATTACTCGGCATGACCGGCGATGAAATTGCCACAGTACTGCAACTGAATCTAAACACTGTCAATACCCGCTTATTTCGCGGCCGTGCACAACTTCGTGCCCGGCTGCAGCCTGACCATTCAGATGGAGTTTCCCAGCATGGATAATCTTTCTTTACGCCGGGCGCTGTATCAGGATCCGGCCAGCATTGCACCGCAGCAGCTCAATGACGATACGCAGTTATTGCAACTACAACAGGAGTTGTTGCAATTGGATCATCAATTGAAACAACAGCTTGAAATTGATGTGCCACCTCAACTGGTCGAACAGATTTTGTTACGCCAGCAAATGTTGCCGGTTGTACGTCACTGGTGGCAGCGTCCACTGCCCTATGCCACTGCTGCAGCGCTGCTGTTGTCAGTTTGGTTCTATCAGGATCCCGCCCCGCAAGTCAGTGCCGATCTGGGTCAACATGCACTAAGTCATGTCTACCATGAACTGGCGGCATTAGGCGCGATCAGCACTTTGGACCAACCAAGTCTGCAGCCGCTATTTGCCGAACTTGGCCTGAGTGCCGAGCTGCCCGTCCCGGTCCGCTATGCACGTTTTTGTGATTTTGAAGGTGTACGTTCCTTGCATCTGGTCCTCGAAGTCGATGGACAACCGTTGACTGTTTTTGTGGTGCCGGATCAGAACGATTTTCCGCAGGCTAATACAAGCCAGTTTGCTGATGCACGTTTTTTTGGCCAGAGCCTGAAAACTGCCAAGCATTTGCTGGTATTGGTGGCGCAACAACCGCAGCTGCTGGTAAAGGCCGGACCACTACTGGCAAAGTCACTTAAATTTAACATTTAACTGCGACTGGTAGCAGCCTGAACGCAGTTCGTGGAAAACTGCTGGTCCTTGCCAGTGACTATTGTTAGCATTGCCCCGTCATAATGGCTGGTCTCGTTGCGCCAGCCCCGGCAACATAACTATAACCAACAGGTCGAGGGATCCCAGTGGAAACAGGCACTATTCTGGCGCTTGCGATTTATTTTATCGCAATGCTGGCCATCGGACTTTACGCATACCGACAGTCCAGCAGTAACTTATCTGAATACATGTTAGGCGGGCGCAAACTTGGCCCAGGCATCACTGCGCTATCGGCCGGCGCGTCGGATATGAGTGGCTGGTTACTGATGGGCTTACCAGGCGCACTTTATACCGCCGGCATTTCGCAGATTTGGCTTGCTGTCGGTTTAATTCTCGGCGCCTGGGCCAATTATTTATTTTTAGCCCCCCGCTTTCGCATCTACACCGAAATCGCCAATGATTCGATCACGCTGCCCGACTATTTTGAACACCGTTTCGCCGATCGCACCCGTTTATTGCGCTTAATCTCAGCTGTGGTGATTGTGGTGTTTTTCACTTTATACACGGCTTCCGGCGTGGTTGCTGGTGGCAAACTGTTTGAAAGCGTATTCCAACTCGATTATGTCTACGGCTTAGCGCTGACCGTCTCAGTTGTGATTGCCTACACGTTATTAGGCGGTTTTCTCGCTGTGAGCATGACCGATTTTGTCCAGGGCATTATTATGTTTTTGGCGCTGGTCTTAGTCCCATTGGTCGCGCTGAATGTGGTCGGAGATCTCGGCACAACCCTCAGTATTGTTGAAACATTAAATCCGAATCACCTCGATCTCTTCACAGGAACCAGTGTGCTGGGAATTATTTCTCTGCTGGCCTGGGGATTGGGCTATTTTGGTCAGCCACATATTATCGTACGTTTTATGGCGATCCGTTCGGTAAAAGACTTCCCGGTCGCACGTCGTGTCGGCATGTCGTGGATGATTATTTCTTTGGGCGGAGCTGTCGCTACCGGTTTTATCGGGATCGCTTACGTCCATCAGACCAAACAACCGCTGGCTGATCCAGAAACTATTTTTATCATGTTGTCGCAGGTGCTGTTCCACCCGTTTATTACCGGCTTTCTGTTGGCGGCACTGCTGGCGGCGGTGATGAGTACGATCTCCAGTCAATTGTTAGTCACTTCCAGTGCCCTGACGCAGGACTTTTATAAGACGTTCCTGAATCAGCATGCATCGGATAAAACCCAGGTGTTGGTCGGACGATTGTCGGTCATGCTGGTCGCTGTAGTTGCGATTTGGATTGCACTGGATCGCAGCAGTTCTATTCTGGATTTAGTCGGTAACGCCTGGGCAGGCTTCGGTGCAGCCTTTGGTCCAGTGATCCTAATCAGTCTGTACTGGCGCAAAATGACGATGCCTGGCGCTCTGGCAGGTATGGTGGTGGGAGCGCTGACCGTGTTGTTCTGGGTGTTCTCGCCACTACAGATCGACGGACAACAATTAAATGACTTCCTCTATGCCATGGTGCCGGGCGTTGCATTTTCTATCATTGCAATAGTTCTGGTCAGTCTGCTGACCAAAGCGCCGGATAACGTGGTAAACCAACATTTCGACGCAATGGAAAAACAGCTCAAATCTTAGTTGTTCTGGCGCTCAGTCAAGCTTGGCTGAGCGCCTATCTCCCTGACAAAAAGCGACAAATTTTATTAGCCACTGCCTGATGTTCTTTGCTACATTGCTTGAAGAGCAAACGCCGAGGACCCTAGCTGTTATGTATTTCTACGCCGCCCGCCAACCTATCTTAGATCGGGAAAAAAACCTGTACGCCTATGAGCTATTGTTCAGAGACGGGCTGGATAACGTATTCCCTGATATTGACGGCGATGAAGCGACGTCAAAAATGATTGCTGGCAGTCAGTTTAATTTTGGTCTCGATGATTTCCTTGGCGATAAACCGGGCTTTATCAATTTTACTCTCGATACGCTGTTAAAAAAATTCCCCAGCATGCTGCCGAAAGAGCAGGTTGTAGTTGAGATCTTAGAGACTGTGCAGCCGGGCAAAAAATTGCTGGCTGAAGTACAACAGCTAAAAGATGACGGATATATCATCGCGTTAGATGACTATATTCATCAGCCGGTCTGGCGCCATTTTTATCCCTTTATCGACATTATTAAGATTGATTTTCGCAGCACTGACGCGGCAACAATTGACCAAATCCTGCTTGCAGTTGCACCCTTTCCGCATATCAAATTATTGGCCGAAAAAGTCGAAACCAATGCTGAGTTTCAGAACGCGCTGGATATGGGTTTCAGTTATTTTCAGGGTTATTTCTTCTCGAAACCTGAAATGCTGCAAAGTAAAGCTTTGTCTCCAGCACAGATGACACTGGCTGAGTTACTGTACGAAACGTCAAAGTCCGAAATGGACCTTGCCCAAATCACCAGTATTTTCGAGCGTGACGTTAATTTATCTTATAAATTACTGCGCTATTCAAATAGCGCAGTATTTAAGCGACGTTCTGAAATCGAAACCATCAAACAAGCCTTAGTTGTTTTAGGTCAGGTTGAACTGAAAAAATTCCTGTCAGTGTTGTTCACTGCCCAAGTGTCCAGCGAGAAACCTGCAGAACTGATGCGTTTAGCGATGACCCGGGCGAAATTTGCTGAAGGGATTGCTTCATTGCATCGACAAACGGACACAGCCAAAGCATTTCTGACCGGCATGATGTCACTGATGGACGCTATTTTGGACGAACCGATGTCGTCGGTGCTGACTAAATTACCTCTGGCTAAAGATATTAAAGATGCATTGGTTGGCGAACCTGGTTTCTTAAGTGAATATTTGGCGCTAGTCAAACATTATGAACGGGCCGAATGGCAAGACGCCAACATCGCGATTGCCAAGCTGAAGCTGGATCCAAAAGTATTGCCGGACAAATACCACGAGGCAGTACAATGGGCCAACGAACAAATGCGCGCCCTGGGTGATGCTTAATCACCAATCACGCGTCCTTCTCCGGTGGAACAGTCGCCGCAATTCAGGTGTTGCGGCGCACTGTTTAACAGCAAATACGGCACTAACAGCCCCCCGACTAGTCAGTGCCGTCATAAGCCGACAGCTTTAACCGAAGCTGACGAAACCGGCGATACGATCTGCCATTTTCTCGCCAATGCCCTTCACTTCCATCAGCTGCTTTTTGTCCTTGATTGGACCGTTTAACTTGATGTACTCGAGGATTGCCTGCGCCTTTTTTGCGCCAATACCCGGGATCGCTTCAAGCTGTTGCTGATCAGCTTTATTCAACGACAGTTTGGACTGAGATACCGCGCCAACAGTTTTATTGTCAGCATTACTTGGATTGTTTAAGGCGGCGCTGGCGCTTTGAGCCCCCATACAGGCGATTGTTGCACAGAGCGCAAACCATAGTGCTTTCATGTTCATCGGACTTTCCTTGCTATTCAGAGCATGTTAAAAGGTGCCAGCCATCCAGCGGCTGGCGCTTGATACCTGACTAGTACATTTTTTCATCAGGTTTATTCAAATTAGTTAAAAATTACATTTATGCAACTTATCGTATATATTTTTGCATTATTTTTAATTCAGCCAAAGTTAAGCTCGTTGTTGCTAATGTCGGTCTGAATCAGTTTCGGAGGATCAAAGATGCGTTACATGTTGTTGTTACTACCATTATTAACCGCCTGTTCCAGCCACTATGGTAAGAAACACTATGTGATGGCCAACGTGACAAAATCCGAACCCGTCTACAAAACCATTGAAATCCATAAACCCAAACGAGTCTGCGAAGAGCGGCAGGTTGTCCAACGTGAATCTGATTCAGCAACCCCCACTATCGTTGGCGCTATTATCGGTGGTGCACTAGGCAATGCCATTGGTCACAACAGCTCGAATAAAAAAGTTGGGATGGCCGCAGGTGCGGTATTAGGTGGTTCCATTGGTCATGATGTCGGCAAACAGAATGGTTCTGACGTCGTGCATCTGCAAACCGTCTGTTATCAGGCTGGCACTGAAGTCGAATACCAAAGTGTGGTGGACGGCTACCGCGTGACCTACCAACTGAATGGCCGCGAATATACGACGATGCTCGATCGAGATCCTGGAGCGCAAATGCCGGTGGTCGTTGAACCACCGAGAAATCGATAAGCTTAATGGTCAGGCTTCCCGCCTGACCCCGACTGTTTTACACTCCCCATTGAATGTCGCCACTGAAAAGGAAATGCCATGCGCGTGCTGGTTGTTGAAGATGAAACCTTACTCGCCGAACAAGTGAAAAACCACCTGATGCAGCAACAATTCTCAGTGGACTTGTCCCATGATGGCTCTGATGGTTTTTTTAAGATCAGCGAGTACCCTTATGATCTCGCCATCGTTGATATTGGTTTACCAAAGCTGGATGGTTTGTCTTTGATTAGAAAAGCCCGTCAGCAAGATATTAAAACGCCAATCATTCTGCTGACCGCCCGCGGCAGCTGGCAGGAAAAAGTGCAAGGCCTTGACGCCGGAGCCGACGATTACCTGACCAAACCTTTCCATATGGAAGAATTGTTGGCCCGATGTAATGCTCTGATCCGCCGCGCCGCCGGCCAACCGGACCCAACCCTTAGTGCTGGCCCGGTCAGCCTGAACAGCCGCACTCAGCAAGTCTGGTCTCACGGCGCCGAAGTGTCACTGACCGCCTATGAATATAAAGTGCTGGAGTACTTTATGCTCAATCCGACCAAAGTGATTTCCAAGACCGAGTTAACCGAACATATCTATGATCAGGATTTTGATCTCGACAGTAACGTCATTGAAGTGTTTGTACTGCGACTGCGCAAAAAACTCGACCCGGACGGTGAACTCAAACCAATCGAAACTCTACGCGGCCGGGGCTACCGCTTTAATCTGGCGGTTGGCGCATGACATTGTCGTTAAAGCTGCGTCAGGCCATTGTCTGCCTGGTGCTGCTTATTTTTATCCTGCCCGCTTCATTCCTTGCCATTGAGCGGGCATTTTTCGCCCAGTTACTGACTAGTACCGAGCAAAAGCTCGAAGTGCATCTGTACTCGTTTTTATCCGAACTCTCCAGCAAAAATGATGTGGTTGAAATAAATAACAGTATTTTGCCTGCAGATTTTTTGCGCACTGACTCAGGTACCAGCGCGTATATCGTGTCGGACGATAAGTTGATCTGGCAATCAGATTCCTCGCTTAATCAGACATTTACACCGCCAGTGCATGAAATGCTACCTGGAAAACATGAGTTCGTTGCATTAGAACAAGATGGCAAGACCTATTGGGTTTTATCATTTGCGCTGCTGTTTGATATGGGTGAACGCAGCATGCCGCTGACTATCCATATTCTGCAGGACGACCGACTGCTTGAAGCACCAATGCAAAGCTTCCGTAAAACACTGCTGCGTTGGTTTATCGGTATAGGTCTGGTGTTGGCACTCATCATGCTGCTGGCCTATTACTGGACCACACAGCCGCTATCAGCGCTTGATCACGAGATCCGTGAAGTTGAGAGTGGCCAACAGCAGCAACTCACCCAACGCTATCCTGCCGAGCTACAAACCATCAAAGAAGACCTGAACCTGCTGCTTGACAATCAAAACCGGCAAAAACAACGCTATCGGCATCACCTGAGTGACCTCGCCCATGCATTGAAAACACCAGTTGCCGTACTGAAAACTTCGGCACTGGCAGAGCAGCCCGAATTGCGCGACCAGATTGACCGGATCACCGCGATGATCGAACATCAGCTCAAACGCGCCAGCAGTTCAGGTCAGGATATCTGGTTGAAGCAGATCCCAATCAGCCCAGTGGCCGAACAGTTAAAAAATGCGCTGCAAAAAATCTATCGCGACAAACAAATCCGTTTTGAAGTCAATTGTCCGCCACAGATGATGTTTCGTGGCGATGAAACAGATTTGATGGAAATGCTGGGTAATTTGCTTGATAACGCCTGCAAAGCCTGTCAACAAAGGGTCAGACTGTCTGTGCAATGTAAACCACTGCAATTGACGATCGAAGATGACGGCCCTGGTGTGCCAATGGATAAAAAAGCGCAGTTGTTAAGCCGTGGAACCCGTCTGGACACCTATACCGATGGCCATGGTGTTGGTTTGTCCATCGTCGATGAACTTTGTCAGTCTTATCAGGGACAACTCGAAATTAGTCAAAGCACTTTGGGCGGCGCCAGCTTCAGTTTGATTTTTGCTCAGCATCAATATTAATGTCCATTTCAGGCACAGTGGCTTGGCTGTGCTGTATGCACCGCATACTACGGCGTCCATGTTTCCAGAGTTGCGCCTGGCCGTTCTGCTAATAAGCGCTTGATCTGACAGCAGGCTTGTCAACGTACTACACTGTTTAAGCCTTCATTTCAGGAGATCTTCTATGCGGATCCTGCTCACCGGCGCGACCGGTCTTATCGGTCAGGCATTGTGTCAGCGCTGGCAACATCAGCATCAACTGATCTGTTTAAGCCGTGACGTAACAAAAGCACAACGTAAGTCAAACCTTGCCGTACACTGGATAGACAGCCTGGCCAGCGTTGATTTTAATCAGCTTGACGCTGTAGTGAATCTCGCCGGCGAACCGATTGCAGCCAAACGCTGGACTGAGAACCAAAAAAACCGTATCTGCCAGAGTCGCTGGCAACTGACCGAGCAAATCGCCGGCGCTATTCTGCAGGCTAACACCCCACCCGCAGTACTGATCAGTGGTTCAGCCATTGGCTTTTATGGCCGTCAAGACAGCGGTAGTATTGACGAAAACTGTCAGACTTTTTATCCAGACTTTAGCCACGATATCTGTGCCCGTTGGGAGAATCTGGCAATGCGTGCTCAGACCGAGAAAACCAGAGTCTGTATCCTGCGCACTGGTGTAGTGTTGTCCGAACAGGGTGGCGCGCTGAGCCGGATGGTGCCAGCTTACCGGCTCGGACTGGGAGGGAAATTGGCTGACGGCCAGCAATATATGTCCTGGATCCATCTTGATGACATGGTCAATATCATTGACTACATGTTATTACACAGCGAGTGTCAAGGTATCTACAATGCCACCGCACCAATGGCAGTCACCAACCAGCAATTCAGTAAGCTACTGGCAGAACGGCTGAATAAACCTGAGCTAATGCCATTACCAGCTTTTGCTTTACGCTTGCTGTTTGGCGAAATGGCAGACTTGCTGCTGTTTGGCCAGCAAGTCTATCCAAAGCGCCTGTTAGACGCAGGTTTTCAGTTTCAATACACTCAGTTGCGACAAGCGCTGGCGTCGCTGGCGCTGTAACAACAGCGCCAATTTAACTATGCAAAGCCCGACGGATCAGACTGGCCGGTGTCGGTTTTAATATGCCTCGCAGTAATATAGTGCCGAGTCCGGTCAGCAGCAGTAGGCCGGCGGCAGGCCCGATGCCCCACAAGCTATAGTGTGGAGTAAATGGCAACTGGAACATCCGTAGTTGTACCACCGACAATAGGATCTCTGCCAGTAAGGTAGCAAATACGCCCGCTAATAGTCCAAGCGCAGCAAACTCGAACAACACGGCTTGTTGCAGGAATCGGCCTCTAGCACCCAGCGTCCGTAAGATCGCCAGCTCCTGTTCACGCTGCTCGACCGTCGCCTGTACCTGAGCCACCAGCACCAGTACCGCAGCGGTAAAGACCAGGATCAGAATCAACGTCAGCGCCAGCGACACCTGGTCGATAATCTGGCTGACCTGCAGCAATATCGCATCGACCGAGATCACGGAAACCGTTGGATATTGTTTTAACAATGTGGTCAGCACCTGCTGTTTACTGGTGGGCAAATGGAACGCTGTCAGATATGTCGCCGGAAACGCAGCCATCAGATCCGGACTTAACAGCATAAAGAAGTTCGGTTGCAGACTGTTCCAGTCGACTTTACGGAAACTGGTCACAGTGGCATCAAACTGCTGGCCACCAATGGCGAAGCTCAGCGTATCGCCCAGTTTTAACTGCAAGCGCTCCGCTTGTTGCTGCTCCACTGAAACTTCCGCCTTGCCGGAAAACCAGCGTCCTTCTGTCAGTTGATTATTAGCCGGAAGTTCTTCTAACCAACTGAGATTCAGCTCACGACCAAAACCCTCACGTCTGGCTTTTTGCTCGGGCTTTTTGCCGCCGGCCTGCTGTGGCTCTTCCGCTTTGCTGCTGGCCTGCTCCGCCGCATCCTGCTCAGGTTCCTCCAGCGCTTCGCCATTGACCGCCACTACTCTGCCTGACACCATCGGATAGAAAATACCTGTGCTTAATCCTGCCGTCTGTAACTGCGAAGCGATCTGATCTTTTTCCACCGCAGTCATGTTCACCAGGAACTGATTTGGCGCATTTTCAGGGACTTGTTGTTTCCACTGTTCCAGCAATTCAGCACGCAGGAAATACAGCACCAGCGTCAAAAACAACGCCAGACTAAAGGTCATCAACTGAAAACTGTTTTGCCACAACCGACGGCGCAAATTGGCCAGCGCCAGTTTTAATGCACTACTTTGCCCTGCGGCCATTGGTTTCGCAAAACGAACCAACAACGCGGCAAAGCCCAGCAAACAGAGCCCAAATCCGGCACAGGCCAAAAATAGCATACCGGATAACCACAGGTCGCCACTAAACAACCACATCAACAGTAAGACCGCTGCTGACCCACTGGCCAATTGCCAATAATCCATCTGCCACGGCGCGCTTTGCTGACGCAGCACCTGAATAGCGGGAACTGCCGTCAGGCGCCAGACCGGGCGCAACGAAAACAACAAAGAACAAATCAAGGCTGTGGCTATGCCAAGCCAAAGCGCTTTGGCGCTGAACATAGCCTGATAACCATCAATCCATTGGCTCAGGAAACCTTGTACCGCAAAGTTGGCTGCCAACCCCAATAACAAACCAAGCACGCTGGCAAAACAAGTCACCAGCAACAGATGGCTGAAGTAAATCTGCCTGGCCTGCGCAGAGGTCATGCCGAGCGCTTTAATGACTGCAACCGCCATTTGGTGGCGCTGGCTATAACGATTTGCCGCAACTGCGGCGGCGGCGGCTGCCAACACAATCCCGAGCAATCCTGCTAACAACAAAAACCGTTCAGCACGGTCGAGGGCACTGCCCACTGCACTTTGCCGATCCAATTGCTGCCAGCGGTCGTTGGCTGTCAACAAATCGGCCGAATCGTCCACTAGTTGTTTTAGAGCAGGTCCGTCCCCGGCAAACATATAGCGATACGAAATACGACTACCGGGTTGCACGACCTGAGTGGCTGCAACATCGGCCAGGTGCATCAGCACTCGCGGTTGCCCACCAAATAGATTCAGCGGTGCGTCTGGTTCTTCCACAATGAAGCCACCGACGGTTAATGTGGCAGCACCAACATCCAACTGAGCGCCAGTCTGCACATTGAGTATCTGCGCCAACCGCGGTTCCAGATACAACATACCTCGTTGTAACTGCGACACCTGTCCTTCAGCGGTATCAAGCAGCAATTTCCCTCGTAACGGGTATTCGGCTGAAACAGCTTTGACATTGACCAGCTGCATATTGTCGCCGGCAAACACCATGGTATTAAACTGAATTTGCTCCGCAGTTTTTAACCCCAGAGCTTGCGCTTGGGTAAAGATCTCGTTTTGAAACGGCGAGCTGGAACGCAACACTTTGTCAGCAGCGGTAAAGTTACTGCTACGCTGCATCAATGCACTTCGGACGCTGTCAGTAATCCCACTCAAACTGACCACGGTGAGTACTGCCAGCATCAGTGCAAAGGCGACGACCCAGAGTTCACCGTTTTTCAGCTCACGCCAGAACAGTCGCCAGGCGATCTTAACCAGCATAACTAAGCTCCTGTGTGCGGGCCGCAGCATGTGCTTCGACCAATCGGCCGGCATCCATATTGAATTGACGCTGGCAACGTGCCGCTAGTTGTGAATTGTGAGTTACCAAAACCAAGGTGGTTCCCTGACTCTGGTTGAGCTCAAACAGCAAATCCTCGACTTTTCGGCCAGTTGCACTGTCCAGATTTGCTGAAGGCTCATCCGCAAATAGAATCGCAGGCTGCGTGATAAATGCCCGGGCGATCGCTACACGTTGCTGCTCGCCACCAGAGAGCTGGGCGGGGAAAAAATGCATACGTGCACTGAGGCCAACCAGTTCCAGTAATTGTTTGCCCCGCTCTACGGCCTGAGGTTGTCCGGCAAGTTCTGCCGGCAAGGTGACATTCTCCAGCGCCGTCAAAGCTGGCAGCAACAAAAATGACTGGAACACAAAACCAACTGCTTTGGCGCGAAGTTCAGCTCGCGCATCGTCACTGAGCAGATCAATCCGTTTACCGGCCAGAATAATTTCGCCACTGCTCGGCACATCTAGTCCAGCCAATAAGCCTAACAAAGTAGATTTGCCAGATCCTGATGCGCCAACAATAGCTACACTGTCGCCCTTATTGATTGTCAGATTGATATCCGTCAGGATATTCAGCGTATTACCCGGTAGCGCGACTTGTTTGCAAAGCGCGCGGGTCTGAATAAACAACTCTGGTGTAACTGACATGCGATTCTATTTCCTTATTTGTGCTCTGTGGATCTCTGCCTATCTGCCGGTTTCGGCGAATGCAGCAACAAAAACATTAATGATTGTTGGCGACAGCTTAAGTGCCGGTTATGGCCTGCAACAGCCTCAAAGCTGGCCCGCATTACTGCAGGACAGCCTCGAACAAAAAAACTCAGTCTGGCGTATTCAAAACGCCAGTATCAGCGGAGAAACCAGTGGCGGCGCGCTGGCACGTCTGCCGGCTTTACTCCAACAACATAAACCTACAGCTGTGCTGATCGAAATCGGCGGCAATGACGGCCTGCGTGGTTTTCCGGTCAATCGGCTGCGGCAAAACCTACAACAGTTGATTGAACTGAGTAAAGCTGCGGGCGCCACACCTGTGCTGATGCAAATACGTATTCCACCGAATTACGGACCACGCTACACCGAGCAGTTTGTTGCTGTCTATGCCGAACTTGCTGAACAGCATCGGTTAAAACTCTGGCCGTTTTTTATGGACAACATTGCCGTACGGCCAGAACTGATGCAAGCAGATGGTATTCATCCGAACGCCAAGGCACAGCCCATTATCCGGGATTTTATGCTTCCGTTCATCGAAGAAATGTAATCAGATATAAAGCGCGTTGACACAACGCTGACAATGCAGCGCGCTGTTTTTTTGGGAATAGGTTTGAAAAAGGCAATAACAGCCAGACGACTGATTGGCGACTGTATAGCGATTTCAACAGGAGATTTGGTGGAGCTAAGCGGGATCGAACCGCTGACCTCTTGCATGCCATGCAAGCGCTCTCCCAGCTGAGCTATAGCCCCATCGGCTGAACGCGTGTTCAAAAGATGGCGTCCCTTAGGGGATTCGAACCCCTGTTACCGCCGTGAAAGGGCGGTGTCCTAGGCCTCTAGACGAAAGGGACATCTGGAAATAACGGTGACAATCTGTGGCGTCCCTTAGGGGATTCGAACCCCTGTTACCGCCGTGAAAGGGCGGTGTCCTAGGCCTCTAGACGAAAGGGACACAGTAGACTGTCGAGCATATCATTGGCGTCCCTTAGGGGATTCGAACCCCTGTTACCGCCGTGAAAGGGCGGTGTCCTAGGCCTCTAGACGAAAGGGACGGACTGATATGCATGTTCTGTTTCTGAAGTGGCGTCCCTTAGGGGATTCGAACCCCTGTTACCGCCGTGAAAGGGCGGTGTCCTAGGCCTCTAGACGAAAGGGACACATACAGAAATTTTGGTGGAGCTAAGCGGGATCGAACCGCTGACCTCTTGCATGCCATGCAAGCGCTCTCCCAGCTGAGCTATAGCCCCACATCAACAACGCTGGCTATATAAGCTTTGCGTTACAGAACGAGGCGCATTCTATGGGCCTGCCCTAGGAGTGTCAACAATTTTTTCGGCGTGGAGATCTGATCGGGTAAAAATTAATCTGACCGGGTGAAAACAATACAAATATGCACTAAATATTGAAAAAACAATGTGCTAGCGCGGTGTTTCCGAAGCAGCAGAAATAGTGTTGATATACCCTGAGAGGCCTGGCTGTGCTACCCTAACGGTCCCGGACGGCTGCTGGTTGTCCATTTGCATTCAGGATCAGATGTTATGTACGAAGCATATTATGGATTAAAGGACAGACCCTTTCAGCTTACGCCAAATCCACAATGGTTTTTCGCCAGCAAACTGCATAAACGCGCTTTGGCTTACCTGCAATATGGTCTGAGTCAAGGCGAAGGATTTATTGTGATCACCGGCGATGTCGGCACTGGTAAAACAACCATCGCTAACCAACTGCTGGCCAAACTGGACCCACACCAGATCATCGCCCGACAAATCGTCACCTCAAAACTCAACCCTGACGATTTATTGCGGATGATTTGCTCAGTGTTTCAGCTACAGGTCAAAGAACACAATAAAGCGACTTATCTGGAAGCCATCTCGGCTTATCTACAGGCATTAGCGCAGCAAAAAAAACGTGCCCTGCTGTTGGTCGATGAAGCGCAGAATTTGCCGTTAGAATCGATTGAAGAATTACGCATGTTGTCCAATTTTCAATTAGCCGGTAAACCGCTGTTACAAAGCTTCTTACTTGGCCAGAATGAGCTCAACGCTGTGATCCAATCTCCGCACATGGAGCAGTTCCGGCAACGTATTATTGCATCGTCTAATTTGTCGGCACTGAGTGTTGAAGACTGTCAGGCTTATATTGAGTATCGGATCCAGGCCGCCGGCGGCCCAGCCGCATTATTGGACAATGCATGTTTTGCGATGATCCATCAGTTCAGCTCAGGGATCCCGCGTAAAATTAACAATCTGATGGACCGAGTTTTGTTATACGGGTTTCTGGAAGAAATTAAAACGTTCACTCCGCACGATGTGCAACAGGTAATTCAGGAGATCAGTGGTGAAGTTGCTAACCATACTCCGGTGAATAATCAGGTTCCCGTTGCTGCTGCGCAACACGTCGAAGCAAGTGCTATTGCGGAACAGCCTGTAGCAAATCCTTATCATGCCATGCTAACTGAACTGTCTGGTTTGCTCGATAATTCGTTACAACATAAGATTCGGATGGCACAGCAACTGGATGAGTTGCTCACGCAGCAGCAGCAACAAGTCTTGAAACAAAATCAGCACTTGAATCAAGACGAAGTTGATAACAAAAACAGTTGAATCCAATAAAAAAAACCGCAAAATTTGCGGTTTTTTTATCAGAACTTATATTCGATCCCAACCCAAGCGCGATTTTCCTGATAATCGCGACTGTCAGAGCGATAATCAACATTAATCCGTTTCAGGTTAGCGTTGGCAGACAGGTCTTTATTAATTTCTCGATTCAGGCTCAGACTGACTGACTGGACGATCCCGGTCATCTCGCCAAAACTATCTTTACCATCAACCTGGTAGATCAAATCAGAATAATCCGCTGACAATGTCAGACTGTTACGCGCATTCAACTGCCAGTTTGCCGACACATTAACAAATTTGTCTTCACGTACCGCATTCCGCTCTATTAACTGGTCTTTGCGCTGACCAATTCTGCTGCTGAGTTTTAAACGGTTGAAGTCATAACCCAGCAAATACGAGACATTACGACGGACAACCAGGAACTCACTCAGATCAGAGGCCGGATTAGTCATGTTATACAAACGCTCTCCCTGCCCCGGAATGTAAGACGCCGTTGGCGGCTGAAAGCAACTGTCCAGACCTGGCGTTACACCGGGTGGGCAGACAAATAATGAGCTCTCCATATCGCCATCATTAAATCCGAGCAACGAGCCGACCGTATCGCTGACACTCAGCTCCATCCGCAAGTGCTTCAGACTATAAGTGCCTTTGGCCTGCGCTGTCCGGCCGAAAAAACGTTTATCCAAAGAGCCACTGAGTTTTGTCCGACGCGATGGCGCCAGTTCAAACGACGTACCGATATATTCCTTCGATTCTTTAGCGTTATTCACCTTGTTATAGGTGATGTTCCACCAGGACCTATCAGTAATTTTCCATTCGAGACCACCACCAACGGAATGGTGATTGCGATATTGGCTGAAAACCGACGTCGCGCCTTCGACATTACTATTGCTTTCCACAGACCCGGTAGCAATCATCGAAACCCGCCAGAAAAACGGTACCCCGATAACGCCTTGTGCGCGGCGGTTGTATTGCGATTCACGCACATCGCGCTCGGTTTTGGTCGCGTTCCCTTCAATACCCCAGAAAAACTTCCTGTTGCGATCCCGCGTTTTTAGGCCAAAATTCCCCGCCAGACTAGTGTTTTCTAAACTAACCTGCTCGCCGGTTTGGTCGTCGAATACAGAAATCGATTGATCGGATTTGGTGCGTACAGCATTAAGGCCAAAGTCCATCATGGCCCAATCAAAACGGTCATGAGAAAATGATAATGACGCAAACTGTGATTCAACTTTCGCCAAATCACCGGTGGCACTGATCTCATCCTGATAACGGGCAGTTGAGTCTGAAGCCGTTCTGTTACTTTGTCGGGCACCTGCCTGCAAATCCAGTGCTTCGTTCAGAAAACTACCGCTACCAGACCAACGATAACTGAATAGGTTTTCGTTATCGCGCTGGGCATCATCGAAAACCAAGCTCTGGCTTTGCAGATTTAGACTTGTCGTCAACCAGCTACCACGGAAAGACAAATCTAATTCTGGTAAGACCTCGTAGGCCATCCCCTTATCTGCTTCAACGGTTTGATTTTTAATACCATATGCATAAATAGTACTGGAAAGAGACGGTTTAATATCAATGTCAGCCTGTGCCAAAGCTGGCAGCATCGCCAGCAACAAGGTGGCGAAACGCAGTGTCGGGACTCTATTACTCTGCATAATATCCATATCCGTAACCATAACCCTTGTCTCTGCTGTAATGCGCTTTGTTGATCACAAAACCTGTAGCTAAATCAGGCGGCAACATGCTGATGGCCTTTTCCAGCTCATTCAGTTTGGTTTTGTTCTCTTCAAGCACAATCACAGCCTGACCACACATACCGGCCAAAACTGAAGTTTCGTTGACGCCCAATAAAGGCGGTGCGTCAAAAATAACAATCCGGTCCGGGTAGCGTGACGCAAACTCATTTACCAACGCCGCCATCTTGTCACTGGCGAGTAGTTCTGTAGATAAATGATGCGGCTTACCCGCCGCAATAAGTTTGAGCCGTTCCACATTCGTACTGTACATGATGTCTGAAACATCGACGGTATCAGAGCTCAGATAGTCAGTCAGGCCACGCGGCACACTGATCTCCAGGGTACGCGATACGTTTGGCCGTAACACATCGGCATCAACCAACAACACAGTTTTGTCTTGTTCAAGCGCAATACTCAACGCCAGATTAACCGACGTGAACGTCTTGCCTTCTCCGGGTCTGCTACTAGAAACAAGTATCAGGTTCGGGTTACGCAACGTACTGCTCAAAGGACCGAACGCATTGTTGATTAACTTGCGTTTGATCACCCGGTACTCTTCATATATCAGCTTCCGTTCCGTCGCTTTGGCTACAAAGTTACGTTTGGATAAGCTTTCCAAATCGATATCGATAAACTGGTTGCTAGCTTTTTGGTCAACTGACTCAGTAACAGACCTGGCAATGGTCGGTACCGGTAGGTCCGCACTTGCAGTCTCTGTGGGCGTTGAATTTGCTTGCCCCAGTTTATCCAGTGCTTTTTCTATCGTGCTCATATCAACCATCCTAAAATCTGTTTCGCTGTAATACCAAATACCAGCTCATTGGTGACCAGCAAGGTATAACAGAGCATCAGTACTCCGGAGAGTGCAAGGAAATACAACAGATGTTTTTTGCTTTGACGCAACAACACATCCTTGGCTGTATGAGAAACCAGACCAAAAACCGGAAAATCCGAAATTGTCTTTAATTGCAGTGCAGAAGTAACCACTGGTTGCAACTGACTACGCACTAACGCCATCGCCAAACCACCTATCACACCAACCAGTAATACTAAGGTGTAGAACACAATGCGTGGCGGACCTGACGGTTTCATCGGCACTCGTGGTGGTTCGATTTCGCGGAATTGTACGTCTTGTTGAGACTCGTCGGCTTTTTGGCTCAGACTTAAAGCATCTCGACGACTTAACAGTTCTTCGTACTTAGATTTTGTCAGCTCATAATCACGATTTAAACCGGCAAACTTCGCCTCAATATCAGGGATGACGTTGCGCTGACGTTCCAGAGTTTCCAGCTTTTCTTCAAAGCTTTTAACCCGGACTTTGGCCGACTCGACATCATTTTCCAGATTTGAAGTAATGATCTTCAGATTCTGGTAAACCTCATTCTGAGAACCACTGCTTGCACTTGGATTGCCACGCGCAGCTTGTTGTAATGCTTCAATTTCTTGCTTACGCATTACCTGCAACGAGTCAAGCAACCGTTTGGTTTCGGCCACATCCGGGTGCTGATCAGTGTAGCGGATCAATAACGCATCTAATTGATTTTGAAGAGCTTTGATCCGATCGTCGTATTGAGTTGTCAGGCTTGAACTGCTACCCGACTGATCTAAAGCCAACGGGTCCTCGCCACGCAACTGACGGCGGGAAGAATCGAGTTTGCTCTGTAATTCCCTCAGCGTTAAGCGAGCCTCTTCCAGTCGCTCCTTTTCACCTTCAATCCGACCGTAAAAATTGCTGTCAGACAAAGGTCCCAGGGCAATTTGCTCTTTTTTGAACTCGGATAATCGGCGCTCGGCTTCAACTAAGCGGTTTTCATAATCCGTAATTTGGGTATCAAGAAATTCAGATGCCTTTTTCGAGCTGGCGACGGAATCACCCACCCGGTTTTCAATAAAGGTATTTAAGGTTTCCTGCACGACCTTTAAGGCCATTTTCGGCGAGGCATTTGAATAAGAAATGACGTAGATGTTTTCGCGGCCTGAAGACCCAAGCTTGATGTCATTTTTCAGCGCATCAATCAGTTTTTCATAAGCGGCACTGTCCGACGCGTAAATGTCCATGTCGGTTGCTTTGGCGATTTTCTCAAGATTCGGCCGGCTTAATAAAGTCCGCGCCATGAGCTCGATTTCCTGTTGAGGATTATCCCGAATCGTCAGCCCTTGCAGGACCGGAGCCAGAACAGAACGGGTTTCGACAAATAACTTTGCCTCGGCCTGATAGGTCGGTGGCATGTTAAAGACAAATAACCACCCCAGAGGACAAATCAACCACGCCGTTAAAATAATATAACGGCGTCGAAGCCAGATCCCTTGCAGATAAACCAGCAACATCTCTAGCGCAAGGTTTAATTCCTTCATCTAACTACTCCGCAGACGCGATCTTAAAACCAAGCTTCAGGGATAATGACGATGTCACCAGGTAAAATATCAACGTTTGCAGAGATATCGCCTTCGCGAATCAGATCGTCAAGACGAACGTCGTAGGTCATTTGTTTGCCATTTTTAACGCGAACCAGCTTGGCACCGTTGCCGCTGGCAAATTCGGTCAGCCCACCTGAAGCGATCATCAGATCCAGAACGGTCATATATTGGCGATAAGGGTAAGACTGTGGTTTTGCCGCCGCGCCGATAACGCGAACCTGTTCGCTGAATGGGCCAACAAAACCTGAAACGGAAACTGTTACGACTGGGTCACGGATATATTTAGCGAGGATTTTTTCCATGTCGCGGGCAAACTGAGTCGGCGTTCTGCCAGCAACCGGAACGTCTTCAACCAGCGAAGTGCTGATTTTCCCATCCGGGCGGACAACAAATGAACCTGATAATTCAGGATTCCGCCAAACGAAAATTGTCACTGAATCATTTGGACCGATCAGGTAGCTGTATTGATCAACCGCGGTGGTGCGTGCTGGTTGAACGGTAGCGCCTGGTAATTCGTTGGTGCTGCAAGCCTGCAACCCAAGCAACATCACAGATCCAACGACCACGGCAATAGCAGAACTTGCTTTCATTTCTTATACGTCCTTTGTTACTGATGCGATTTTAATATAACTGAATTTTACATAGCTGTGACGGCTATCATAAAAATTTAATTCCAGTTTCCAGACCATCGGCGTATACTTCTGCCTCTGCTTAACTATGTCAAGATCACTGTGCGGAAATTTGCACTTAATTCAGAACGTTCCGGGAAGAAGTAATTAATGAATAAGGCTGTTCGTTACGGGGGAAACACGCTTGCAGAGAAACTCTTTCTGCTGGGCGAAATGCTATTACTACTGGCGTCAAGTTTTGCGGCTTCCTTTATTCTATCGTTCTATCAACCGATAGATCAGGAACTGGCTGCTATTAACGCGGTGTTATATACCGGCTGCGTCATGTTGTGTGCATTGTCAGTAGGTCTGTATGACCAGAAACTGCGTGAAGATACAGGTGGAGTGCTTAAACGAGTACTAATCACCTTGTTTTTGGCAGGTATTCTGCTCGAAGTATTCATCTTCAGCCTGATCCCCTCTTTACATCTCGGCTTTATCTTTAATCTGGTTTCGTCGCTGATTTCGTTAATCACGCTCACCTCATTCCGGATGTTGTTCCACTATCACGATATTACCAAAATCAGCCGCCGGCGCGTTTTAGTGCTTGGTTCGGGTGAGCGCGCGTCGATTATCGAGCGCCGCATGCGTCGTAATGTCGACCGGAAAAACTTTGAGATCCACGGGTTCGTGAAAATCGACGGCGACCAGGAAGGCCATATCCCGGATTCAAAAGTTATCCAGTTCGATTATAAAACCAGCCTCTACGAATACGCTGTCGAGCACGAAATCGAGCAGTTAGTCATTGCCTGTGATGAACGGCGCAATATGCTGCCAGTTGAACATTTGTTTAAGTGTAAAACCCGCGGTGTCGATGTGATCGAAATCCTCGACTTTATTGAGCAGGAAACCGGGCAGATCGCAGTAAACCTTATATACCCAAGCTGGGTGATTTATTCGAATGGTTTTGAAATGAATCATCGGTTTAAAACCAGTCTGGATCATCGGTTAAATGCAGTGTTAGCGCTGTTTGTGTTAGCCGCTTTGTGGCCACTGATGCTGATCACTGCCTTGGTAATTTATTTTGATGATGGTCGTCGTACCGGCGCATCGGTCTTTTACCGGCAGATCCAGATTGGCATCGATGGCAAGCCATTTCAGATCCTGAAGTTCCGCAGTATGCGGCCAGACGCTGAAGCTGGTGGTGCGCAGTGGGCAACACTGAATGATTCACGGGTGACTAAAATCGGTGGATTTATCCGCAAATACCGCATCGACGAACTGCCACAATTGTTTAATATCATCAAAGGCGATATGGGGTTTGTCGGTCCCCGGCCAGAGCGTCCTGAATTTGTTGAGAAACTGGTTAAAGAAATTCCGTATTATAATCAACGCCATAATGTAAAACCTGGCTTGACGGGCTGGGCGCAACTGAAGTATCCATATGGCTCAACGACTGAAGATGCACAAGAAAAACTGAAGTTTGACCTGTATTACATCAAACATCGTACCTTGTTGTTAGATTTGGTCATTTTGATCAGAACAGTTGAAATAGTAATCTTTGGCAAGGGCCGTTAATTCTGATGTCAGCTGCGTTAACAAAACTCAATGCGATGACCGTCGACGTGGAAGACTATTTCCACGTTGCTGCGTTTGAAAAACAAATTCAGCCGGCAGACTGGAATGGTCTGGTGCCACGCGTTGATATCAATACCCGTCGACTGCTCGATTTGTTTGATCAGCACAACGCCAAATCTACGTTTTTCTTTTTGGGTTGGGTAGCAGAGAAGTTTCCCGATTTAGTCAAAGAAGTTCAGCGGCGCGGCCACGAAGTCGCCAGCCACGGTTACGCCCACACCAAGGTACATCAGCAAACACCGGCTGAGTTTAAAGCCGATGCATTGCGTGCGAAGGATATGCTGGAGCAATTGACCGGACACGAAGTTGTCGGCTATCGGGCGCCAAGTTTCTCCATCAATAAACAAAGTGAGTGGGCGTTTGAGATCCTCAAGGAAATCGGCCACAGCTACAGTTCTAGTACCTATCCGGTCAAGCACGACCTTTATGGCGTCCCTGACTGGCCACAACAGCCTTATCTGCGCCCGGAAGGCCTGTTAGAAATCCCAATGCCGACATTAGTGATGAATGGTCGGCAACTGCCGATCGCAGGTGGTGGCTACTTCCGGCTAATGCCATATTGGCTGAGTAGCCGGCTGATTTCACGTTTTCTGCGCGAAGATAAAATGCCGTACATGTTTTATTTCCATCCCTGGGAAATAGATCCGGACCAACCGCGGGTAGAAGGCGCACCATTAAAGTCGCGCTTCCGTCATTACGTCAATTTAAACCGGATGGAAAATAAACTGGCGCAATTGCTGACCCAGTTCAACTGGGGTAGTCTGGATCAGGTCTATCAGAGCGAACTGCAACGATTTAAGTAAAAAAATAACAACTAAGGGATTTAGATGTACCATCCATTGCCTGCAAATCACCAGCGCGCTGCTGTTCTGGCTTTATCCGCTGGATCCTCCGGTATAAGTGCAGTAGTGCACAATTCAGATCCCACAATCGACTTCGCAGGTCAGGCAGGTGCTCAGCATGGCTAAGCCCAAACTGTTGTATCTTTGCCATCGAATTCCATACCCGCCGAATAAAGGCGATAAAATTCGCTCTTTTAATTTATTAAAAGATTTATCTGAACACTATGAAGTCTATCTGGGCTGTTTTATCGATGACGAATACGATTTCCAATACATCGATAAACTGGCTGATTGGTGTGTCGAGTTCAAATGCCGCCGTCAACGCAAACTTGTATCAAAGATCAAAGGCCTGAGTGCTTTTCTGACCAATAAACCAATCACACTCCCCTACTTTTATGACGCAGAATTGCAGTACTGGGTCAAGCAAACCATTCAGAAACACAATATTGAAAACGTGTTTGTGTTTTCATCGTCCATGGCGCAATACGTCGACCACCCGGAATTCGCGCACTTGCATCGGGTCATTGATTATATTGATATCGATTCAGAGAAATGGCGCCAGTACGCTGAACACCAAAGCGGTCTGATGCGATGGGTCTATCGCCGCGAACATATTCAGCTACAGCGATATGAACAGCAGTATTGTGAACGCTTTAATTACAGTTTATTCGTGTCACCGGACGAAGCTGCGTTGTTCCGGCAATTAATGCCAGTAGCACTTGGCAGCAAAATCCACGCAGTACTCAATGGCGTCGATACTAAATTTTTTAACCCGGAACAAGCGCTGTCAGCTGCAGAATATCCTTTGCATGGTCGTTATCTGGTGTTTACCGGCGCCATGGATTATTGGGCGAATATAGATGCTGTCGCTTGGTTTTGCCGTCATGTCTGGCCGCTGATCAGAGCAACACAGCCAGATTTACATTTTTATATTGTCGGTGGTAATCCGTCGTCCCAAGTCTTAGCGTTACACGGCAAAGACCAGGTATGGGTTACCGGCCGGGTCGATGATGTCCGTCCATATCTGGCAAGCGCAGACTTAGTTGTTGCCCCACTACGTATCGCCCGAGGGATCCAAAATAAGGTGCTTGAAGCGATGGCGATGAACAAAAAAGTTGTTGCCAGCTGTATGGCAATGGAAGGAATCAACGCGCCATCGTCCAACTGGCTGGCAGCCAGCGATGAGGCAAACGAGTTTGCCAGCCTGTGTTTGCAGATGCTGCAACAGCCGCAGGATGGTTGCACTAACCGCACATGGGTCGAACAGAACTTTACATGGCCCGCAACTTTAGCACCGCTGTCTGGTTATCTTGGCAATGTCGCAGTTTAAGCCGGTTCAATTCTATCTGTTACTGTCTGCTGTGCTGCTCGGCTGGAGTTTTGTGTTCTGGCCGACGCTGCAGAGTATGGAAAAAATCTGGCAGGACTCTGATACCTATACGCATTGCTATTTAATTCCGTTGATCTCCGCTTGGCTATTGTACGACCGGCGAGAACTGATCACCGCCATGCCCCGCCCGACCTTGCTGCCGTTAGTGGCAGTTATCGCTTGCTGCAGCATCTGGCTGGTTGGATATATTGCGGATATCAACACCCTGACTCATTTCAGTGCAATAGTCAGCCTGCAATTACTGCTGCTGTCATTACTCGGTTGGAAATTGGGTTATCAGGTTGCTTTCCCGTTGTTTTATTTAATTTTTATGGTGCCATTTGGTGATGCACTGAATCCGCCGTTGCAGGATATCACGGCAGATGCCAGCGTATTGTTGTTGCAATGGTCCGGTATCCCGGTATTGCGGGAAGGTTTGTACCTAACAACACCTGTTGGCCAGTTCGAAGTGGCAGAGGCCTGTTCGGGCTTACGTTTTCTGATCGCGTCGCTGGCGATTGGTGCGGTTTTTTCATACTTAACCTACCAACGCTGGTGGAAACATCTGCTATTTATGTGCTCAATCGTGCTTTTTTCAGTGGTTGCAAATTGCTTTCGGGCCTTTTTCCTGATTTGGATTGGTGAAACCAGCCAGATGCAATATGGCTTTGGCGTGGACCACTTTATCTACGGCTGGTTTTTCTTTGCCTTAGTGATGTTTTTAATGTTCTGGCTCGGTGGGAAATGCGCAGATCCGCAGCCATCACCGTTACCTTCAGTGAACTCGGTACGCCCGGCACCAACATTAATGGTGTTTAGCGCAGGCATGACCATTTTAATCTTGTCTTTTGGTATGCGCTTCCAAATCAGTGTCACTGCCACGCCAGATCAACCATCTGTCGCGGCGGTACCCACAGGGCTTATTGCACAGACAGGAACATCATGGCAGCCCGGCTTCTTTGACGGCTTAAAACGCCTGCAAGCAGTGGACGACTCGGGTGTGCAATATCTGTTCGCTCAATTTGGCCATAAACAGGACAAAGGCGAACTGATCGGCTGGAAAAACAACCTGTACCAGCGCCGGCAATGGCGTGTAATGCAAGACCAGCTCATGTCGGTGCAAGATAAACCAGTTGCTTTGCTAGAGCTTCGAAACAGCAGCGGTGATTTCCAAACACTGGCATTCTATTATCGGGTCGGTAGCAGACAAACGACCTCAGAATTGACCGCAAAATGGTATCAGGTTCAGGCTTTGTTACTGAATGAAAGCAGCTTTTCCGAAGTTCGCGCCGTGCTGTTTACCAGCAGACTTGCCGACCTGCCCCCTGCACATTTACAACGGGCGCTGGCGCAACTGGAAGTTATCCATTGATGCAAACTGCACCTATGTTAATCGCGCATCTGATTTATAGTCTGGATACTGGTGGACTTGAGCGCGTCATGTTGAACTGTATCCGCCAGTTACCCGCGACGCAGTGCCGCCACGTTGTGATCAGCCTGACTGGTGCCACTGAATTTGCCAAGCAATTACCCACAGATGTCGCAGTGTATTGCCTGCATAAAAAGCCAGGCAAAGATTTGGGCATTCACGTGAAACTATGGCGCTTATTACGCGACATTAAGCCAGACATCCTACACAGTTATAATCTGGCGACACTGGAATATCATCCAATCGCCTGGCTGGCAGGTGTAACCGGGCACTTGCATGCTGAGCACGGTCGCGATATCTCCGATCCAAACGGCGAGAATAAGAAATATCAATGGCTGCGCCGGCTAGTCAGTCCGTTTTTGCATACCTACGTTGTGGTCAGCGCCGATTTGCATCGCTGGATGGATCAGGTCGTCCGGATCCCTGAACGTAAAAATCAATTGATTTACAACGGGGTCAATACGGAAAAATTTTGTCCGTCGTCAGTCAAAGCAACTCCCTTTACCTTTATCCATGTAGCGCGGCTCTCCGCAGTCAAAGATCAGCAGTCTCTTTTAGAGGCGATGGCCATCCTTCTGGCGCAAACCGAGCAACAGTGTCAGCTTTGGCTGGTTGGAGATGGCCCTGAACGCGAAAGGTTGCAACAACAATATCAGCGACTTGGCTTCACACCCGAGCAGGTACAGTTATTGGGCGAACGCCACGATATCGCTGAGTTGATGGCGCAAAGTCAGGTGTTTGTTTTGTCGTCCGTTGCTGAAGGCATTCCGATGACTGTGTTAGAGGCGATGGCAGCTGGGCTACCGGTGATTGCCACTGCTGTGGGAGGCCTGCCTGAGCTGCTGGCCGCTGATCGTGGCAGTCTGGTGCCGGTGGCTGATCCGACGGCGCTGGCCAATATGATGCTGGCCTATTTGCATGACCCGGAACGGGTGCAGCGTGAAAGTATTAAATGCAGGGAAACTGTTTGCCGGCAGTTCAGTGAACAGGCTATGGTATCGCAATATCTGGCGCTTTATCAGCAAATTAACCGATAGGAAGTTGTTATGTGTGGCATCGTTGGCATGTTTCGGTTACAGGCCGGACGTCCGGTAGACGCAGCCTTAGTGGCTGCGATGAACCAGGCACAATATCATCGCGGGCCCGATGAGGGCGACCAGTACTTGGATGAACAGATTGGCTTGGGTCACCGCCGGCTGTCGATTATCGACCTTGCCAGTGGCCAGCAGCCAATGATCGACGAATCTGGTCGTTATGTGCTGATTTTTAATGGCGAAATATATAACTTCATGGCGCTGCGCGCTGAGCTAGAAACATTGGGCCATGTGTTTAAAACTCATTGTGATACCGAAGTGATCCTGCGTGGCCATATGCAATGGGGCGACGCCTGTGTCGAGCGATTGCAGGGGATGTTTGCTTATGCATTCTGGGATAAGACTGCGCAGCGACTGCTGCTTGCCCGTGACCGGCTTGGCATTAAGCCACTGTTTTACACTCTGTTCGACCAGACCTTGTATTTTGCATCAGAGCTCAAGAGTCTGAAGCTGATCCCAGGCCTCGATAAGACTATCAACCCCGTCGCGATTGAACAGTATTTTACCCTTGGTTATGTTGCAGAACCCGCCACTATTTATCAGTCTGTGCAGAAGCTGTGTCCGGCGCAGACGCTGGCATTGTCAGTGTCTGCTGCGACTCCAGAACTGCAGACATACTGGCATCTGAGTTACAAAACCCAAATTGAACTGTCTGATGCAGACTACCAGCAACAGCTGGTTGCAGAACTAAACAAGGCGATTGCCAGCCACCTGGTCACTGAAGTACCGCTCGGATCGTTTTTATCCGGCGGTGTCGATTCCAGCGCCGTCGTGGCATTAATTGCCGGCATGTCGGACCAACCGGTCAAAACTTGTTCTATTGGTTTTGATGTGGCGGCGTATGATGAAACCAGTTATGCCCAGCACATCGCTGAGCGCTACCATACCCAGCATGACAGCAAAATCGTCAAATCCGACGACTTTAGCCTGATCCCGCAACTGGCTCATTTTTACGACGAGCCTTATGCTGATTCTTCGGCGCTGGCCACCTACCGGGTCTGTGAGCTGGCCCGCAGCAAAGTCACCGTTTGTATGTCCGGCGATGGCGCAGACGAACTGCTGGCCGGTTACCGCCGCTACAAAATGTTGATGGCGGAACAGCAGGTCCGCAATAAGCTGCCTGAAACGTTGCGTAAAGCCATCTTTAAGCCGCTGGGTAAACTTTATCCGAAATTAGACTGGGCGCCCCGTTTCCTGCGGGCCAAAACGACCTTTCAGGCGCTGGCGATGGATCAGGTCGAAGGTTATTTGCATGCAGTGTCGTTGTTAAAACAAGAACAACGCGACCAGCTATTTTCACCGCAGTTGAAACAACAACTGGCGGGCTACAACACTTTGCAGCTGTTTCGCGAAGTAGCGGCAGATTTTGATGGTCACGATGAGCTGGCGCTGCTGCAGTACATTGACATCCGTACCTATCTGGTTGGAGATATTCTGACCAAAGTCGACCGCGCCAGTATGGCTAACAGCCTGGAAGTACGGGTGCCTTTCCTTGACCATAAGTTCGTTGAATGGACGGCAAAGATCCCGGCACAGCAGAAACTCCGTGCAGGCGAAGGGAAATACGTGCTGAAAAAAGCCATGGAACCCTATTTACCAGCTGACATCCTGTACCGGCCCAAAATGGGCTTTCGAGTGCCATTGGCAGTATGGTTTCGCGGCGCACTGCAACAGCCGCTGCGTCAGGCATTACTCAGTGATCTGATGCGCAATTGCGGCTGGTTTCAAATGGATACGATAGAACGCTGGCTCGATCAGCATCAGTCAGGTCAGCGCGACCACAGCACAGCGCTTTGGACCCTGTTAATGTTTGAAAATTTTTTGCGCCAATCGCAATAAAGGAACTGTGACGTGAAGGTTTTGCATATATTTGACCACTCAATCCCGCTGCACAGCGGCTATACGTTTCGCAGCCGTTCGATCCTGAACCAGCAACGAGCTTTGGGTATTCAAACCTGCCATGTCACCAGCCCAAAACACGGTAATGCCGTCGCAGGTACTGAAACTGCAGACGATCTGCTGTTTTATCGCTCCGCACAGCCAAGCGGCATCATGACTAAGCTGCCAGGATTTAATCAACTGGCGCTGGTCGGCCCAATGACACAACGTATTCTCGAAGTCGTTGCACTGGAAAAGCCAGACATCCTTCATGCGCATTCACCAGCACTCAATGGCTTGGCGGCGCTGCAAGCCAGTAAAAAATGTGGCTTACCGGTGGTCTATGAGATCCGTGCTTTTTGGGAAGATGCTGCTGTAGACCACGGTACCTGTAAGGAAGGCGATTTACGCTACACATTAACCCGCCAGCTGGAAAACTATGTTGTTAAACGCGCCAATGCGGTAACGACTATCTGTGAAGGTTTGCGCAAAGATCTGGTCGGACGCGGTTTTGCGGCAAATAAACTGACCGTGATCCCAAATGCTGTCAATGTCGAACACTTTCAGTTATGTGGGCCAAAAAACACCCAACTCGAAGCAGAACTCGGCCTGACTGGCTGCCAGGTACTCGGCTTTCTCGGCTCTTTTTATGCGTATGAAGGTCTGGACTTGGCCATTGCAGCGCTGGCCAGTATCACGCAGCAAGCGCCGGATCTGCGGTTATTGCTGGTGGGTGGTGGCCCACAGGAACAACAGCTGCGCCAGTTAGCCCAAACGCTGGGCGTCGCAGACAAGGTGATCTTTACCGGCCGGGTGCCACACCAGCAGATTGACAACTACTACAGTCTGGTCGATTTATTGGTCTATCCACGCAAATCGATGCGGTTAACCGATCTGGTTACCCCACTGAAGCCACTGGAAGCAATGGCCCAAGGTAAACTGGTGCTGGCGTCTGATGTTGGCGGACACCACGAATTGATCACCGATGGTGTCAACGGCTATCTGTTTCAGGCGGATAATGTCAGTGCGATGGCCGACAAGATCATCAGTTTATTATCCAACCGCGCGCAATGGCCTGAAGTGTTGCAACGCGGCCGGCATTATGTCGAATCCGAACGTAATTGGCACAATAGCGTCAGCAACTATCTGCCGTTGTACCAGAGCCTGCTGAAATGAACATTCTGGTGATCACTACGCTGTATCCGAATGACGAGCAGTTTCGCCATGGTATCTTTATTGAGACCCGACTGCGCGAACTGCAACGTTATTATCCGGATTATCAGCTAACAGTGGTGGCACCTATACCCCACTACCCCTGTGTTGATTGGTGGCGGGGACGTTATCAAAACATCCAGGTGCCGGTACAAACCCAACGGCATGGTATCACCGTGTATCATCCGACTTATCTGGCGATCCCGTATCTTGGTATGTACCTGAATCCCTTTACCTTGCTGAGT
>NZ_JBHLXP010000001.1:1824912-1837004 GCF_042432165.1 Rheinheimera tilapiae | reverse complement strand
GCCACAGCATCGTCTGCCACGTTTGTTGATCAAACAGGCGATTCGCTTCAGCAGCTATTGTGGCGCAGTCAGTCAGAAGTTAAAGGCCGGTCTGATGCGACTCGGTTGTCCTGAAGAAAAAGCGGTCGTGTTGCCAAATGGCGTGGACCAGCAACAGTTTAAACCGGACGCACAGCCCCAGCAGGCATTAAAAAACGAGTTAGGGCTTGGTAGCGCCTATACGCTGCTGATGGTTGGCAATCTTGTTTCATTAAAGGGCCATGCTCTTGTGTTGTCGGCATTAGTTGAGTTACCCGACGTGCACTTATTGATTGTTGGTAGTGGTCCGGAACTGTCGGCGTTGCAGCAACAAAGCGCAGCGCTCGGGTTGACCGATCGGGTGCAATTTTTCGGCAACAGGCCGCAGCACGAATTATGTCGGTTTTACTCCACAGCCGATGCCCTGGTATTGATGTCCAGCAGCGAAGGCTGGCCCAATGTGATCCTCGAAGCGATGTCCTGTGGCTCGGCTGTGATCTCAACCCGGGTTGGCTCAGCAGAAGAAATGTTGCACAGTGATGAAGTCGGGTTGTTATTAGCAGAGCGCAGTAGCGCAGCCCTGACCGATGCGGTGAAACAATGCCAGCAACGCCGTTTCGACCGGGACCAGATCCGCGCTCACGCCAGCGGATTTAGCTGGCAACAAACGGCAGAGCAACTTAATCTGCTTTATCAGCAAACGATGGCGGGAGACCCGGTCCGTGGATAGTCTGTTTTTTCTGATTTCGCTGGTATCGGTGTTGCTCCTTTGCCTGTACGCGTTGAAGCAGGACCAATAAGCCATGCGTGATTTGTTTCTGTTATGTTTTCTGCCAGTCGCTATCTATTTCATTTTCCGCCGGCCTTTTATTGGCGTGGCTTTGTCTGCCTGGACCTCTATTTTTGCGCCGCATACCTGGGTATGGGGTTTTGGTACTAGTCTGCGCGTCAATCTGGTGATCACGGCTGTAACTGTGCTGTCGTTTATCATCAACAAACGGGAAGGCAAAGGCGCATTTACCAGTGCCAGTATCTGGATGCTGGTGTTATTCGTCTGGGGTACTCTGGCTACCATGTTTACCGAGGGCATTTCTACGGTGGCCTGGTTCGAATGGGACGTGTTCTGGAAGATTATCTTTTTGTTTTTTATGGTCACTATGGTCATCAACACGCGGCACAGAGTGGAAGTTGTGCTGTGGGCGGTGGCTATTGCCGGCAGTCTGATTGGCTGCAACGAAGGGTTAAAATATATTATTTCCGGCGCTGGCCATATTATTGTTGGTCCACCCGGCACCCGGATCGGCGATCGAAACGACTTAGCGCTGGCGCTGAATATGCTGCTACCGGTGTGTTTCTTTCTCTATAACAGCACCAAACATCAACTGCTGAAAAAGATCATGCTTGGCGTCATTATCGCCAATATCGTCTGTATTATCGGGTCATTCTCGCGCGGTGGATTTATCGGGCTTTGTATCGTGGCGTTTTTCTACTTCCTCAAAGGAAAGAACAAAATCCTAATCCTTACCGGTAGTCTGGTTGTGGCTGCAGCCCTGCCATCACTGATGCCGCAAAGCTGGTTTGATCGGATGAATACCATTGAAACCGCCACCGAAGATATGTCGTTTATAGGCCGGGTACAAGCTTGGAAACAAGCGGTATTGATGGCCAACGATCATCCGGTGTTTGGTGGTGGTTTTAAAGCCGGCCAGAACACCTATCTTTGGCGATTGTATGAACCGGAATTTGAGAAATTCGACCACATAGTACAAACCTCCCACGTCAGCTTTCCTTTTGCCAAGGCTGCGCACAGTATCTATTTTCAGGTATTAGGCGATTTGGGTTATTGTGGCCTGTTCATCTACCTGATGTTGCTGCTGACGGCTTATCGGCATCTGGGCTATGCAGCAAGTCACGCCGGCGAAGACGAATGGCTACGCAACGTCGCCAATAGCCTGAAGGTTTCGATGATCGTCTTTGGCGTCAGTGGTGCGTTGCTCAGTCAGCCCTACTTCGATTTAACTTTTGTCGTGATTGGATTGTCAGTAGTGCTGTGCACTATGGCACGAAAACGAGTTTCAGCAACTGCCAACGCCGGAGCTGCTGTTGCGCCGGTATTGCAGACATTGTCAGGGAAGTCATAGGCTGTGATGTTAAAGCCCAATAAAGTGCAGCATGAATGCAGTAACCCCGCAGGCAGCAATTGCAGCTTCGCTGTGCTGAATTATCACCGGGTCATGCCCATTCATACCTTCTGGAACGAACAGGTACTGGATGTTGGTGTGTTTGAACAACAACTGCAGCAGTTAAAACGTTTTTTCCGCGTGTTGTCAATGGAACAGGCGTTGCAACTAGCGGCAGCAGGCAAAGTGCCAACCAATGCCGTCGTGATTACTATCGATGATGGATTTGCCGATTGTTATGACCACATCTTTCCGTTGCTGCAACGCTATCAGTTACCGGCCACGTTTTTTATCAGCACACAAGGCTTACAACAGGGTTACTTGTGGGAAAACCAAATTGCCAACGCAATTTTGCAAGCCCCCGTTGAAATCACCATGCTAAAGCTGCAAGACCGAAATTTTGCGAGCAACGGTAAAACCGAACGCCATCAAAGTATTGTCGCCATTACCGACCTGATTAAATATCACCCGATGGCACAACGAAACCAATTGATCGCGGACCTCATTGCGCAGACCGGTGTACCGCAAATGCACCACGAATTCGTCACCGCTGAGCAACTCAAGCAAATGGCCGCTGCCGGCATGACGATTGGAGCGCATACGGTCCATCATCCGATCCTGGCGCTGGAATCGGCCGAGACGGCACGCCAGGAAATTGCCCAAAGTAAAGCAATCCTGGAACAGATATTGGAGCAGCCGGTGCACTATTTTGCTTATCCGAATGGTAAATTTGCCATCGATTTTTCTGACGAGCATGTTGCTCAGGTCCGGGATAGTGGTTTTGCAGCGGCGTTTTGCACAGATTGGGGTCAGGCCCGGCCGACACAGGACTGTCGTTTCCGGCTGCGGCGTTTCACCCCTTGGGATCGCAATCCATGGTTTTTCAGTTTACGCCTGGCGTTACATATAGTGGCTGAGCGCTACAGCATCAGATTCTTAAAGGAATGGGTAGGTACACATGGCAACTAATGCAGACAACAGACAGCAGGTCAGCGCTGCAGACCGGCAGGCATGCGCAATTTTAGTGCCTCAGGCAGATTCTTTAGGCGCAGTTGCGGTAGTGCGATCACTAGGACAACACGGTTATCAGGTGCATGCGGCCTCTGCCAAACCTGGTGCCTTGGGCTGCTTGTCGGCCTTTGCCAGCTTTCAATATCAATGCCCGGCCTATGAAGATCCGGCGTACCTTAGCTGGCTGCGTAACCTGATCCAAAGTGCAAATATCCGCGCCATTATTCCGAGTGAAGGTTTTCTGTTGGCAGTGCGTGATTGTTTTGCCGAGTTCAGCCCGCTGATGGCCATCCCGCAAGATGCGGAGCTGGTGTACGGTTGTTTATCTAAAGTCTTTGTCTTTAATCAGTTTTTACAATCAGCTGATCAACAATTGCACGCTCATATCTCCCGCACCGCCGTGCTCGATAATCATAGCGACTTCGACGCCGTGGACTTTACCGGCTGGCGGCTACCGTATTTTGTCAAAGGTGACGGCTATTACGCTCGGAGCGGAGATCAGGCGCTGGTGCGTAAAGTCGGCCAGGCGCAGGACGCTCGCCAGGCGGTCAATGACGCATTTGCTCATTACCACAAAGTATTGCTGCAAGATTGCAGTCAGGGCGTCAAAGCCACTGTCAATCTGCTGATGCAGGATGGCCAAATCCTCGCGGAATCCATGGCAGTGGCCAGCCACGAAAATCCGCACACCGGCGGCCTGACGTCATTACGGGAAAGCTGGTGGTTTGAGCCTATGTATCAGGATGCGGTGCATCGCTTAAAAGCACTGCAGTGGAACGGTCCGGCGATGGTCGAATACAAATGGCACCAGCAAAGTCAGACCTTTGATTTTATTGAATTAAACTCACGTTACTGGGCGGCGCTGAATCTGGATATTCATGCCGGTATTCATTTTCCAGCGATCCAGATGGATTATTTCCTGTTTGGCGTCAAACCGGCGCAGCCGGTGCGCTTGACAACGAAGATCCGCGTACGCCACGCGTTCCCGGCTGACTTTGGTTATCTACTGTCCAAGCTCAAAGACCCGCAAGTGGCAACTCACCGCAAGCTAAAAAGCCTGCTCGGCTTTTTCCTGTATTTTCTGCACCCGATGATCAAGTCAGATTTAAATTATCCGGGTGATCGACGACTGGCGTTGCAAAACACCAAGTCTTTTCTGATGGAACTGGCACAATCATGTCTAAAAAAATTAAGCTGATATTCCTATGGCTGGCACGGACTTTAGGTGTTTTTGCCCTTTGCCATTACCTATATCGTTTTCACGTGCGGGTGTTGTGTTATCACGGTTTTGCCTATCTGGATGAGCATCAGTTCCGGCCAAAGCTTTTTATGCGACCGGACACTTTTGCTGCTCGGCTGAATTATCTGGCACGCAGCCAGTATCGGATAGTGTCGCTGGCTGACGCGCTGGCAAATCCGCAGCGTGAACGGCAACTGGTGCTGACGATGGACGATGGCTGGTCTGGCACCACTGAGCTGGTTGGTCAGATTTTGCAACAACATCAGTTCCCGCTCATGTTGTATGTCACCAGCTATTATGCCGACAAACAGATCCCGGTACTGAATGTCGCAGTGTCGTACTTATTGTGGAAAAGCCGGCAGAATAGCCTGACTCTGGCGCTGCCAGGCCAACCTGCAATCAACACGGCATTGCCGGCAGCTCAGCCTGCCGAATTAGTCAGGCAAATCTGTCAGCAACTGGATGCATTACCTGATGTCGCACAGCGCAGTGCAGCGTTATATGATCTGGCCGATCAGCTGGACGTTCGTCTGGTGCATGATGGCAAAGCGCTGTTTAGACTGCTGGATCCAACTGAACTGGTCACATTGCAACGCGCCAATGTTGAACTGCAATTACACACCCATCGCCATTGTAGTCCGCTCGACAGCACGGCTTTTGCTGATGAAATCAACCAGAACCGCGCCTGGTTAGCACAGTTCACGCCACCACAGCAGCTGGTGCATTTCTGTTATCCCAGCGGTGAGTATCAGGCCGAACATCTGCCATTATTGCAAAAAAATGGTCTGCAAACTGCAACCACCACCCGAATTGGCTTACACCAACCCGGCTCAGATCCACTGCAAATCCGCCGGGTGCTGGATGGCGAAGATGTGCATTGGCTGGAACTGGAAGCGGAGTTATCCGGTTTTAGTGCATTATTACGACGTTTGCTCGGAGTCAGTGCCTGATGGCTGCCAATTCTGTCCTGCTGATCGCTTTTGAAATGCCACCGGCCCGCAGTGCCGGCGTGCAGCGGCCCTATCGCTTTGCTGAGTATCTGCTGGAACTGGGTTGGGATCCGTATATCCTGACCGCAACAACGGATGTTTATCAGCGCTTTGACCATGATTTGCAGGTGCCGGCCGCGCTGGCTGGCCGAATTTATCGGGCAAAGGCCAGCGATATCAGTAAAAAAATTGCCATTGCTGGTCGCTCGCCCGACATCCTGGCGGTACCGGATCGTTTCTGGCCCTGGTATTTTCCCGCCGTCGAGCTTGGCAATAGCCTGATCAAAGACAAAAATATCCAGCTGTTATGGTCCACCTATCCGGTGATGACCTCGCATCTGATTGGCCGCAAACTCAGCCTGCAGCATCAGCTGCCTTGGGTCGCAGATTTTCGCGATCCGCTGCAATGTCATTACAATCCGGCCTACCAGCACTTTAATGCCATCCAGCGCTATCTGGAGCGTAAAGTGATGCAACAGGCCAGTAAAGTGGTAACGACCTGTGAAGCGGCGGCGCAGTTGTATCGCCGGATCTATCCACAGCTCCCGGCGGATAAATTCAACGTCATCGAAAACGGCTATGTGCCAACTCAATTGCCAATGTCTACCAGACCAGACAAGTTTACCTTGCTGTACAGTGGCGCTTTGTACGGCAATGGCCGTGACGTTAGCCCGCTATTTCAGGCGATCAGTGACCTGAAGCAACAAGGGGTGATCGGCGGGCATAACTTTGTGCTGAAGTTTCGTGGCAGTGCCAAAGCGGAGAAATTCGCCAGTGACTTGCAACGGTTCAGTATTAGTGAACTGGTCGAATTTTTACCGGCAGTCCCTTTCGCCGAGGCGCAAGCCGAGATGATGGGTTCTTCTGCCAATTTATTGATCCAAGACGAAATTTTCAACTTTCAGGTGCCAGGTAAATTGTACGATTATGTGCAATCGGCAAAACCATTATTAGCGATTTGCCCGCCAGATAGCGCCACTGCAGACGTATGTCGCCGCGTGCCAGATTGTCTGCGGGTCTGGCAAAGCTCTGAAATAAAAAGCGCTTTGCAACAATTAATCAGCCGGCCGCCAGCAGACACTACATCAGTGCCTGAGAGCTTCAGCCGGTTTCAGGGGGCGGTGCAACTCGCTGCATTACTGACGCAACTGTCATCTCAAACTGCACAACGGAACTGACGTGGACCAGCTTAAAAATAAAACACTGAAAGGTTTGATGTATCTTGGCATGGGCAAAGGTGCAGCCAAGCTGATTTCCTTCGTTAATACGCTGATCCTAGCCCGGTTATTAACCCCGGAAGATTACGGTCTGATGGCTATCGTGATGGTGATCGTCGGCTTTATCGGCTTTTTTAATGAAATTGGCCTAGGGGCTGCGATTAAACACCGCGCCGAGATCAGCGCACAGGAACTGAACGGTGCGTTTTGTCTGGCGGTGCTGATTAGTTCTGCCTTATATGGCGCACTGTATCTGGCCAGCCCATGGCTTGCCGGCTATTTTGGTTATGCCGAACTTGCCGGCATGCTGGCGGTGGTCAGTCTGACCTTTATTATCGGTGCGCTGTCGACAGTGCCGGATGCATTGCTGGCACGCGAGATGCGATTTAAAGTCTATGCCGGTATCGAGTTTGCGATGATCCTGTTGCAATGTGTGGTGACGCTGGTCCTAGCCTGGCTTGGCTTCAAAGCCTGGTCCTTGGTCTGGGGTTTTATCGCAGCGCAGAGCTTTCGTTCCATTTGTCTGTTTCTGAGTAGTAACTGGTTACCGAGCCGGCTTGGCGACATGCGTGCAGCCATGGGTCTGATGAAATTTGGCGCTGCGGTGACCTACTCCCGCATTACCTGGTATCTCTACAACAGCGCTAAAACGCCAATCATCACCAAAGTGCTGGGAGCCAGCGCGATGGGGGTTTATTCCATGGCGTCCACCCTAGCGACACTGCCCACACAATACATCACCAGCCTGGTGATCCAGACGTCTGTGCCCTTATTCGCCCGGATGCAAAAAGAGCCTGAACGCCTGGACAATGCCCTGCGTCGGTTAACGTCCGGCATCGCATTATTGTCGTTTCCGATTTTTCTCGGTATGGGCATGACTGCTGCGGAACTGGTGCCGGTTGTGCTTGGCGACAACTGGCTCGAAGCGGTACCGATTTTACAGGTGCTTTGTGTGATAGGTTTAGTGAAATCTGTTGACCCGCTGATCACGCAGGCATTTTTCTCGATTGGCAAACCAAGTATTACTGCGAGTTACACCACCTTGTGCGCAGTCACTATCCCACTGAGCGTGTACATTGGCGTCGTCAATGGCGGGCTGATGGGGGCGGCCTATGCACTGCTGATCTCCTATCCGTTGTCATCAGTGTATTTGTTTGTGCAGGCCCGCCGGCATCTGCATTTCTCGTTACGTCGGTATTTTAAAGCGCTGCAAACACCGCTCGAAGCGGCTTTGTTTATGTGTGCCACCGTCTGGTTGACGGCTTGGATCTGTTATCAGCAACTGCAATTGATCCCTGTCATTGTGTTACTGGTCAAAGTAGTCACCGGTATGCTGAGTTATGCTATCTATTTGATTTATGTACGTAAAGATGGTCTCAGAGACTGCCACGAGGTCTTGCTGGAGCTGGGGATTAAAGCGGAGAAACTCAACCGCTGGCCATTCAACCGGCTCGCTGACTAAACGAGCCGGTGCCGCGGGCCGGTCAATCGGGCGGCGCCTACTCTCGTTAAAGTGGTGGCAGGCGAAAGATACCGAACTGGCCACTGTGGCAATTGACCGGCGAAAACAGCAACTGCCCCGCCGGGCTGGTGCCTTGAGCAATATACAACATGCCGTATTTGCTGACGCCCGGCATCGCTCTGTACTGATAATCCTGTGCGTAGATTTGCTGCCATTCGCCTGCCGGGCTGCGATACCACAACGCACTTTGCTCGGGTGTGTCCTGCAGGCGGCCGGGTTCATAGGTCGTGGTCAGCACTGCGCCGCCATTATCCAGTGAACTGACGGCATACGCCGGATTGCCGATGGCACAGCATTGCGTCCTGCTTGCTGTGGCAAAATCCCAGCGCCAGATATAGTTAACCGCATCCGCCGGCGCATCTTTCCCGGCATCCATGCCCCACTCCATACCGGTTTCATCAAACAATAACCCGGTCGCCCGCCAGGTCTGATCGCCACCGGCAAATTTGTGTACGCTGGCAAAATTATCGTCCGTGTAATAAAACGCAGATTCTGCATCGTTATCACCAGTGGTGATCCACAGGCGTTGACGAAATGGGTCATACACAATGGCGTGGATATGCTTGATTTGCTGACGGTTGAACTGCCAGCAGACCCGGGCGGTGTTGTGCACAGGGTCAATGCATATGACCCGCACATCACGGCTGTGGTTATTCAAATATTCGCCGAAATACACCAGTCCCGTACTCGGCTCTACGGCCATGCCATTACGCAGCGGCGGCGCAAAACGCCCCAGATCACTGACCAAAGGCACCGCAGATCTGGCCTTCTCAGCAGGCTTGCACAGATAGATCCGGTCATAGACCATAACAATAGTGCCATCCGGCGTCTGCGTCAGATGACTAAGTCCAGGTGCAGGCCGCAAGCGCCGGTACAGGCTACTGCGCGCTATTTTATCTTTCAGCAGGCCAATGAAGCCGGCCTTCGCCGGTGGTAACTGACAGATTTTACGCCAGCGACTGCTGTTATAGTCAAACTGAAACACCGTATGATCACGTGAGCACAAGCAATAATCCGCTGTACTGAAGTGCACCACCATGTCGGATAGAAGTAACTGAGCCTGCAGCGCCATAGTCATTCCTTTGTGAAATGCTGTTACAGATGAATGCGTTTACGCAAAACCGGGCCCAGCTGGTTGACCAACGGCAATGGTAAACGCTGCCAGATTTGGATCACCAACTGCTTCAGCCGGCTATCGGCGATAGTACCCGCGTCAGCTTCGCTGCTGTACCAATGCAGAGGTTCTGGTTCAGCGCCCCACTGTGCCTTGAAGTTATAGGTGCCTTCGCCTGGTGTGGAGCGACCAAAGTCAAATTGTTGATAGCCATTGCTAATGGCATATTGCAGCATCTGCCAATACAGCAGCATATTGGGCGCGTGTTTCTGAAAGCGTCGGTCTGAAGAGGCCCATGGATTAACCAGCATACCGCCATAACCAAGGACAAAACCACAAGCAACCGGCTGATGCTCCGGGCTGTACACCACAAACATCTGGCTGCGTAAATCCGGTTGTTGCAACAGTGCGACAAACAACGCTTTGCTGTGTACCGGCGAGCCCAGCTCACGCATGTTATAGGTAAAGACCTGCCAGAAATCGGCCAGCAGTTCGATACCACCTTGTTTGCAGTAGAATTGCTCTTTTTCAGGTTTACGGATCTGCGATCTGAGTTTGGCTTTAAACGCTTGCATCTGCGCTTCGGCATCACTTTGTAAAGCCAATACCATCCGTACTTTTTGTTGCTGCAAATGCAGTCCGTCTGGCTGCGGCGACAACTGTTGCATCTGACGCAGGATCAGCGGCTGCCCATTCAGATGTTGTCGCAGCGCGTCCAACAGCTGCGCTGCGGCAGCTGCATCAACAGCCGCAATGCCACCACAATCACAAAATGGCAGGGATACCCAGCTCTTACCGAAGCGAAACAGCGTGACCACAGCACTATAATGGCTGGCATTGGCCTGACGCAGGGCAAAGCGCTGGGGCTGATAACCATAAGCCGCAGCAATCGCTTCACTAAAACCCCATTGCTGATAAACGCTGACCTGACTGAGTTCAGGTAACGAGGCCTGCCAAAGTTCGGCCGAGATCGACGCAGACTGCAAAAATTCCATTTGTCATTGTTTCTTAAGCTGAAGTCGGTGTAGTTTAACCTTGTATTCGCAGAGTTCAAACAGAATAGCTGCGGATAAAGATGTGCTGGTCAGCGCCATAATGGCCGGACCATCCAATTCTGACCGATGTATATGACTTATTGATGAGCAGGGATCTACCACCATTATGCTGAGTTATCTGAAAAAACAGCTGAAACAGCTGCTGAAGCACTACCAACGTGAACAATCGGCGAAAGAGCTGAAGAGCCAGGCCCCACATGTCAGTCAGCAACAGCTGACACAACAACTGCAGGCTCTTGGCGTCCAAGCTGGTGATTCGATTTTTCTGCACTCATCATTAAAAAGTCTGGGTTATGTCGAAGGCGGTCCGGCTGCGGTGATTGCAGCTTTGCAAACTGCGGTAGGTCCCGAAGGTAATATCCTGTTACCAACTTATTATTTGCCTGGTGGCACTATCGACAACACCTGCAAGCTGACGGACTATTGTTTTGACCTGCGGATCCACGGCACCCATATGGGCCGATTACCGGAAGCATTTCTCGCAACGAGCGGCGTGCAGCGCAGTCTGCACCCAACGCATTCTGTGTCGGTCTGGGGTAAAGATGCCCGCTTTCTGACGGAAGCACATCACAAAGCACCGTCGGTGTTCGGCGAAGGCTCGCCATGGCAACGCTTTGCCACGCTGCCACAGGCCAAAGTGCTGGGTCTTGGGATCAGTATGGGCCCGGTGACTTTCTACCATCTGTTAGAAGATACAATGGGTGAGCAATTTCCGTTGCCGGTCTGGCAACCAGAGTGTCTGCTGCGCTGCATTGATGATCAGGATAAAGTCTGGCAAGTGCCGGTAAGGCCTTACGACAAGACGCTGGCCGCGATGCGGATTGACCACCCTTCCCGGGGCGATTTGCAGCAATATATGAAAGATGAGCTGATAGCCTGTGGTTTGTTAGAACAGGGGCCGGTTGGCGCCGCGTCATGCTGGTTGATTGGTGCGCAGGATTTCTACCAGCAACTGGAAAAATTAGCTGGTGATGGCATCACCATTTACGCCACACCGGAGCAACTGCAGCAAAGGCCGGTCGGGCATTAATTCGACTGATTTTTCGTTATTTGTTGTTGTGCCGGACATTTGAAGCCCCCGGCACAACAACAGCACAGACTGTTAGATCCGGCCGCGTTAAGCCAGATACTGGCCGCCATTAACGGACAGCGTAGAGCCTGTGATATAGCCTGCATCTGCTGATGCCAGAAATGCCACGCAGCGCGCGATCTCTTCAGGCTGGGCCAGCCGACCCGCCGGAATATTTGGCAGAATTTTCGCACTGACGACGTCTGGTGACATAGCTTTCACCATGTCTGTCTCAACATATCCCGGGCAAACGGCATTGACCGTAATACCTTTGCTGGCATTTTCCAACGCCAACGCTTTGGTAAAGCCAATATCACCAGCTTTTGCAGCGCTGTAGTTAGTCTGACCCAGCTGACCTTTTTGACCGTTGATGGACGAAATATTTATGATGCGGCCAAAACCGCGTTCACGCATGCCTTCAATCACCGGCCGACACATATTAAACAACGAGTTCAGATTGGTGTTAATCACCGCGTGCCACTGTTCAGGCGTCATTTTATGAAACATGGTGTCGCGGGTAATGCCGGCGTTATTCACCACCACGGCGACAGGCCCGAGCTCTGCGGCCACTTGTGCCAGGCCATTACTGCAGGCCGCAAAATCACTGACATCCCATTTATAGACATGGATGCCGGTTTCATTGCTGAATTGCTCTGCAGCAGCATCATTGCTGGCAT
>NZ_JBHLXP010000001.1:1561332-1824781 GCF_042432165.1 Rheinheimera tilapiae | reverse complement strand
TATCCATCTAGAAACATCAGCCGATTGAATTAGTTACTATTAACCCACTGACCTCTTCGCCTGTCAACCAGTCTGGTTAACGTGGTTTTAAGGCCCATTTCGGTGATCTGTCGAGTTCAACCAGGTTGCCCCAGCGCTCGGAATAAAACTTCTGTACTTCGGGGCCGCCCGGCAAATCGGTCAGATATGCAGAGGTTGCGAGCACAATAGCGTTATAGCCAAACTCAGCATCTATAGTGGCCCCAGTGGCATAGCGAGCGATTTCCTCCGCCCGATAAGTCGTCAGATAAGCATCCTGGACCTGCAGCCAGTTCGTAAACCAGAGTCCGTCTGGCTGGCGGATCGATGGCTGACGATATGCAGACAGCAGTTCCAGTGGAAAACCCTCAGTTGTCGCTGGCCCCGTTAGCATACGACCGACAAAACCTTTCATTGGCCCTGCCGGATAACCCAGCTCTTCTGCTCTGCCGAGCGCCAGAATGACCAGATGCGCCATCCAGGGTGAAGCACCGCCGGCCGCTTTGCTGTAATCATAATACCCGTCACTGAAATTGGTCGCTTTCTGGTCGCTATGCCCCCACTGCCCAAGTGGTGACGGCGCTCCCGCTGCATAGGGGAATTCTTTGGGACCAATTTTACTGCGGGCAAAGCTACGAAGTTCCGGATACTTGGCGGCAGGATTCGCCACATCGTACAAGCCTTCCCAGATCTCCAGCGCTTTGACTGTCAACAATTCCAGATATGCCCGTTCTGGCGAATTGTCGGGGGATATCGAGGCCGCATGCACCCGGCTACGTAAGGCCCAGCCTTGCGCCCGAGCTTCACCGGAATACAATGCCCCTTCACTGCCGGTCGGACCTCGGCCAAGTGTCGAGCCAGCAGCACCGGCATTGTTATTCATCGTGGTATAAGCCGCCGAAAACCAGCTTTGTTCGAGGAAATAATAATCACCACTTAGTAAATATTGCGCCGATGCCAAATCCGGATGGTGTGCGACATCCGGCACCCAGCTGTTTGATGCCAGTGGAGATACTGCTTGAATGCGATCAGCCGCAGCTGTTTCTGGCCAGGTCAGCCGATCAGATTTAAACCACAAAGTCGGACGGCCACCGGGGTTAATTGACAAGATCCGGCCAAGTCCCGATACCTGCCGCGCTTCGTCAAAGGTGCGCCCGCTGCCACCTTCACGCAAATGGATTGGCCAGGCGCCACTCAGCTCAGCCTGACGCAGTGCAATTTCCGCCATCCGCCAGTCGCCGGTGTACAGCCAACGCACTGTCCAGCTTGGATACAGGCCCAGATCCTGCCGGCCGCCTGCTGCCGGCATTGCTTTTTGCCAGAAGCCGATGTTGTACAAATCCTTCGCTGCTTTTTGCCAGTTACTGAACTGCGTCGCCATTGTGGTTTCCGGCACTTTGCGTTTTAAGTCAAAATTCGGCAGCAAGCGGGTTTTACTGAGATAACCTAACTGGTGATTCAGCGACACCACAGGTACTTGTGCGCCGAGCCAGAACTGACGAGTCCAGCGCGTCATGGCCAGATGCGGTAACTCTGTTTGCTGATACAGGACCTGCGGTGCTTTGGCGCCACCAAGCAGCGTCAGATCATAACTTTGGTCTTGTAGAGCCTGTGTATTACTGACCTCACCGACAAACCGAACCTGTACTTTGTTCAGCGCCGGCCAAAATGTGGCATAAAACAGCGGCCTGACGGACCTGTGCGCGTCAGCACCAAAATCGCCAGTCCGTTCTTCACTGTGATCGGCGATCAACACAGTTGTCGCAATCGGCCCCTGTACCCAGTAACTGAATTTTCCTTTACTCAGCAACTCACGTGCGGAGCGTTGTTGCGTCTGGTTGTCGGCAAATACGGCTTTGATTTGGGCATCAAAATCAAATGCATCAGCCAACATTTGCGCCTGGCTCAAGCCCGTTTGATTGGTGCTGACCGCTTGGTTCACCAGCTGTAGTCTGAGGGTTGAATTTGCTGCGATCTCAGGGATCAACACAGAAATAATGGCATGACGTACACTGCCATCCGGATACCGTTGTTTGATGTCGGCCTGAGTCGGCAACAGTTGCTCGGCCAATTTTAATTGTGGCGCCTGGGCGATTTCCCCTGCGACAAACGGTCTGGCAAACTGCAGCGGATAATTTGTTAACTTCTGGTCGGTTGGATTCGTCAGAATAATGAAATTGCCATCTGCCGGCGGTTCGTCGGCGACAAAACCCGCAGTCACAGTGCGCTTAGTATCCATAGTCACAGTGCAGGGTGTTGTAGCGACACAAGGTTCACTAAAACCACTGAAACGCTGACCCGCATCAGCTGATGCTTTTAGTTCAACCTGAGTACCGGCATTGACTTTATATGTGCAGTCGGTGCGACACGGCGTACTGAGCGCCGCACTGCTGACCTCGCCGGGACCACTGACCAGAATTCTCAGCTCAACCTGTTGCGTGGCAAATATTGCCACGATATTCGTCTCTTCCTTCGCGACAAATTCACAGCGTGGTGACGTTGCGGTAGCGCTGCAGATATTCTGCCAGCCAGTAAAATCGCTGTAGGTGCTGGCTTTAGCCTGCAGCACCACAGTGGCACCGTATGGGGCCGTAATACTGCAGGCGTTCGTGCAACTGCCGGCCTGGGTACCGGCGGTATAATCAATACTGCCGCCCGGCTGCGACGTCAGGCGCAAAGACACGTGCCGCGGGACAAAACTGGCGACCACTTTGGCAGTACTCAATGTAGTCAGATCAAGCCGGCAACTCCCTGTTCCCGAACAGTCCTGTTGCCAACTGTCGAACTGTGAGGCTTCGGCTGCAACCGGCGTCAATTCAATATTGCTATTGTTGACCGTCAGGTTGCAGCTTTGCTGGCATACTTGACCATCGCTGAGTTTGACCTGTCCGGTGCCGTTTACCGTGACCTGGACAATTTTACTGGTCACGACCGGCGTGGGCGCAGGTGCTGAACTGTCACCGCCACCGCTGCCACAACCAATTAATCCGGTGACCAGCAGCAATAACCATAATTTTTTCATCAGAAGCCCCGTTTTTGTCCGCAACCGCACAGAATATCCGCCGATTCGTCTTTCTGTGCAGTAGTATGCCACAGCGTGACGTCGGGCGGACAGCGCGACCGCCTGTTCAGACCACAGCTTTACAGGCTTTGGAAAACGCATTAATCTCGTGCGCTGTATCACCTCACGTACTATGGCTGCAAAAGCTGGCTTACGTATTAAATCTGCTCTCTGGATCCTTTATGCAAGCATGGAAAGATATTCGACGCTGTTGGCAACAACTGGACAATCTGCAGATTGTGCAACTGCCAAAATGGCGACAACTCGCGGAAATGACAGCATTGTTTTTGTTTCGTCGCATTGGCCCCGGTTATTACATTCAAGGAAAGTTCTGGCGGCCGGATCTGCCGTTCAGAGATAAGTGGTTGCATGTTAACAACACAGAATATAACGATTTTATTGACCGCTGGAACGCCCGGCCATATCAGAAATCCTCACAACACAAAGTCGTAGAAAAAGCGGTTTTGCAGCTATTGGCCGTGCCAACTCCGGAATTTATTGCTTATCTGCATCCGCAAGCCGGTGTCTGTGCCGATGGCGCCCCGCTGCGAACATTGGTGCAACTGAAACAACTGTGTGCCGGTCTGGTTGGCCAAAAAATTTGCTTAAAGCTGGTGGAAGGTTTTGGTGGTGCCGGATTTTCTGCTTTTGCAGTGGTACAGCAAACGGATGAGGTGGTGTTTGAGCACCCATTTACCGGCGTGCAGGTCAGTATTGACAGCTGGTGGCAACAGGCACAACAAAATCCAGACGGCTACATCATTGAGCGTTATTTAAAACAACATCCAGTTGTCGAAGCTTTGCATCCCAATTCCGTCAATACCCTGCGCATTTGGGTTTATCAACTGCCGGGTAAAACCGAAATAGCCGGTGCTTTTTTACGCGTCGGTCAAAAAGGTAGCCTGGTCGATAACACGAGTAGCGGTGGCTTGTATTGCCCGATTGATATTCAGACCGGCAACTTAAAATATGCTGCTTACTCCCGTGAACCATGGAGCCAGCTGGCACAACACCCGGATACCGGCGCACAGGTCAGCGGCGTACAAATACCGTTCTGGGCAGAGTGTCAGGCGATTGCCGGCAAAGCGCTGCAAGCATTTCCGCATGTGCGGGTCGCAGGTGTGGACGTCGCCATCGCGCCAGAAGGTCCGCAAATGATTGAATTGAATGTGCGGCCAGATCAAATTGGTTGTACCAGGATGGATGTGCCGTTAAAGCGCATTGACCAAAAACTGAAACAGGCTTATGCCGGACACTGATGTGACGCTGCCCTCGAAAGTAGAACAGCATTTGCCAGTTCAGAATAGCCTCTTGAATGACCGGTCGCCGTCACTGGCATTGCAGGAGAGCAAATCAGCAATGCCCTGGTTTCAGCCGAACCCCTGGTATCAGCATCTTGCGCGTTTTATGGGGCTTAGCGATACACAATGTATGACGTTGCGGTCCGGCCAAACTGCGGAAATCTCAGCGTCGTGGCAACTGGCGCTGTACTGCAGTAACGATAAAAAGCAGATCAATAGCCTGTCTAACTATTATTCTCCAGCGCTGGGGCCACTTGCTCCAACTCATCCCGCTGACTGGCAACAGTTTTTTGCAGCAGTTACCCAGACCCACTCAGCTGTTCAGCGGCTACAACTGCAACCGCTGACAACAACGCAGCAGCAACAATTACAACAACTGACGGTACCAGGCTGGGGCTTTTATTTCAGTCACTGCAGTGACAACTGGACCGCGAGGACGGAGAACTACTGGCAACAGAGACCGTCACAGCTGCGCAATACCATCCGGCGTAAACGACAAAAATTGACTGCAGAAGGCGCCCGTATTGACATCAGTCAACAGGCGACGCCTGAACTGGTGGCTGCCTACTGGCAGGTTTATCAACACAGTTGGAAACCGGCAGAGCCAAATACAGATTTCATCAATGCGTTGCTGGACCAAACATCCCAACACCAGAGCCTACGTCTGGGAGTGCTTTGGCTACATGGGCGCCCGATCGCCGCCCAATGCTGGCTGGTCGCAGCTGGCGTCGCGGCGATCTACAAATTGGCGCAGGATCAGAGTTTTGATCATTATTCGCCAGGGACAGTGTTAACTGCGGCTTTATTAGACCATGTGATTGAAGTCGATCAGGTCCATACGATTGACTTCCTGACCGGCGACGATCAATACAAAGCGCAGTGGATGGACACAAAAACACCGCTCTATCAACTGCAGGCGTTCCGGCTGCACCAGCCGGCGGCGCTCCTGCAATTTACGCTGCTCCGACTGAAAGCCGGCCTGCGACTATTGTGGCGACGTGGCGCCGCTCTGGGCAGAACCCGCCAGCATGGAAACTGACTAATGCAGCTGCCTGATATGCCACAAAAACCGGATGTTACCGCGCCACAAGCCATACTGAACGGACGTTTTATCGATAACCGCTGGTTGTTGACGCAATGGCATACAACGCCGGGCCCCGGTCATACCGCCCTGCTGATCCTGCCGCCGTTTGCTGAAGAAATGAATTGCTGCCGGCGTTTATTGGCAAAACTGGCCCGTCAGCTGGCAGGCTTTGGCATCGACACTTTTTTACCTGATTTTGCTGGTACCGGTGACAGTGCAGGTCAGTTCAGTCAGATTTCTTTACAGCAATGGCGTGCAGATCTGCTGCAGTTTTTACCTGAGCTGCAACAGTACTCACAGGTCCAGCTGCTCGGCTGCCGATTTGGCGCGGCACTGCTGCTGGATTGGCTGCCAGCATTACAGGCACAACTGAAGATTAGTCAGATCCTGTTATGGCAACCACAACTGCAAACCGACCGTTTCTGGCAACAATTGCAACGCCAACAGCTGCTCGGCACAGTTACCGTGGCAGCATCGGAGCATACCCTTGACGTCGCTGGCTATGCCGTTCCGCTGCAGCTGCGCACAGAAATTCAAGCATTGCAGTCTCATTTACCGACCAGTTCCACTGCTGTTTTGTGGCTGGAAAGCTCATTAACCGGCGAGATTGGTGCTGCGGCAAAAAAAATACAGCAGGCGCATCCGAGCTTACAGCTGCAAACTATTCGGGCAACCCCCTACTGGCTGAGTCAGGAGCCAACAGATAGCGGCGAATTGATATCAGCCAGCCTGACATTTTTAACCGGAGCCGCCGAATGGACCCGCTAAACGCTGCCAGTGTGCAGTCTGATCTGGCAGCCGACGCTGCAAAGGTGCTGCAACTAAACTTTGGCGGCCAGCAAAGTCTCGGTATTTATCAGCCGGCTGCTTCAGAACTATTAGTGCTGATGGTCAATGGTGGCGCCCAGACCCGTGCTGGCAGTCATCGGATGCAACAGCAATTGGCGCAGCACTGGCAACAAGCAGGCTTCGCCAGTTTACGCTTTGATTTTCCCGGATTTGGTGATGCCGATGGCGAGCCAGGCACTTTCGTTGACCACGCCCGGTATCTGACCGAACTGCCAGCCCAACTTGAGCGTTATTTCGGCAAGGTAAGACCCATAGTGTTATTTGGTTTATGTGACGGCGCAACAGCGGCGCTGTTGGCGAGCCCATGGTTGCAACCACAAGCGTTGATCCTGCTGAACCCCTGGTGCCGAACCACAGAAAACCATGCGCGCACTATGCTGAAGTTCTATTATCTGCGGCGATTAGTCTCAGGTGAATTCTGGCAAAAACTACTCCGCGGCCAGTGGCAGGCCGGCGCAAGCATTGCCAGTTTCCTGCAGCTGATTCGACCGGCTGCGGCAAAGTTCAGAACTGCTGATAGACATGCACCAACGACACAACTCTCGGCTGCTGCCGGCACACACACTCTAACCGAGCTCACGACCGACACAGCGATACCACAGGCGTTGCGGCACTGGATGCAGATTAAAGCGCCGGTGCAACTGATCCTCAGTGGTGCCGACCTAACAGCAGCAGAATGCCGCCAACTATTGCAAATGCCAAGATATCGCTGCATTGCCAAGCAAACGCAGCTTATCGACATTGTCGGCGCAAATCACACAGTGACGGATCCCGAACATTTCATGCAATTGCAATTGCAAACTGCAGGTTTTTTGGGAACAACAGCCAAGGCTATGGTGCTTAAAGATAAAACAGCGATTTCAGCGTAAATTGCTCCTAACGAGGAGTTGCCGCTGAAAATATACCGAACGCGCCTGTTTCACCAGCAAGTACACTACACTCTTTACAATATTTGTTTTTTAACAATTCAAGCTTTTGTTGTTCTAAAGCGGGCTTATATTGATTGTCGGAAAAATATGTATTTTTCCAGAATAATACATTACCCAGCCACACATTGTTGAGCGCGTACCGATACTTACTGCCGGAATCGATGATCCCATTGCCCATAAATCGACTATTTTCGATAATGGTTTTATCACTGCCAATCACTGTTCGAACAAATGTACCGCCACTTGCCACATTTCTAAATGTAGATTTGTTCACTGTAAGTATGTTCGCCTTATGAAGTAAGCCTTCTTCCCCATAACTTAACATGACAGAATTTTCATTGTATTTATTTTGTTCAAGGTAGTTATTTAGAACAAATACCTCACCACCATTTGGGAAGTTTAATTCATAGCTCACCAAACCCAATTCATCATAAAACTTTGAATCTTGCACATAGGAACTCGCGGCTCGTGACTTAATATGATGACCAACAATAGTATTATGAAAAACGCTTCTGGTGACGACAAGCAAGTCGATATTGCCAGCATATATTGCATGCGAATATCCATCCCCATTACCATTATTGATAAAAGTCGAACGATCGACTCTTACAGTTCCAACAGCAGCAGTAGTTAAAATACCTGATTCATTATTTTCGAAATGTACATCTTGGAACGAAAAGTCGCCTTTTTCAGCACGAACGCCAGCGCCATTCATATCATGCACTTTAGCGTCAAAAAAACTAATGCCAGATATCGAAGCTTTACCAGTGCGAAAGACCCAAATTGCTTTACCTTCTGCCGATTTTTTACCTGCAAATAACCGTACAGGACCACCAATCCCACGAATGGTTATTTCTTTCTGCTTCCATACTGCTTGAGCCTCTGTGTAGTCACCTGCTGAAATTTCCACAATAGCACCAGAAGGTGCATATAAAGCTGCTTCACTTATGGTTGCATATTGTTTGACGCTTTTATCACTAAACACTAAAACAGGCTTTGACGCAGGAGTTATCTTCCGTTCAACATAACGCGCTGTTTGCATTCTATTGATCATGCCCATTCGGGATGCTCTGGGAATATCGTCGTGGACTAATCGGGCAAAATCGATGATTGGATTAAAAACAAACTCTAATTTAGTATGCCCATAAAGGCGATGGTTCAGATAGTCAAAAATTTCCTGTGACGAACGCCCTGCATACCCAACTACTACTGAAAATAAGCCGTATAAAAACAGCATCAATATCAGCGAGCCACCACTCAAAATAAAAATAAATCTATGCATACAAGGTAAGCTCTTTATCAAATATGTTAGTTATCTAAATGTGATTGTGCTCACCATTGTTCGTATAACCAGTTGGTGTGCTTAAATCCTATTGAATATTACCGGCAACAATACTTATTAACCTTGCCGATCAAATAGCCAATTTACAAAAGGATTTCTGAAACCACACCATGACTCAAAAATCCTTGTGGGCTGGCACTGGCGCCATAAGCCCCGGACTGGAGCACGGCAAACCAATCGCCGGGTACCGCTGCAGGCAAGGCCACTTTGTCAGCCAGAATATCCAGTGGGGTACACAAAGGCCCAACGACCTGCACTGGCGCCACCGGTGCCAAAGTCAGTTTATTAGCTAGCACCACTGGATAATTGCGCCGTACCACTTGCCCAAAATTACCGGAATTGGCCAGATGATGATGCAAGCCGCCGTTGGTCACGACAAACTGCTGCTCATGTGAAGTTTTCACATCGATGACCCGACTGAAATAAACCCCGGCATGGGCGACCAGATAACGGCCCAGTTCAAGGATGATTTCCAACCCTGCCACTGCATCAGCAAATTCAGCGAATAACTGCTGCATGCCAGCCCCGACCGCTGCTAAATCCAGTACTTTGTCGGCAGGAAAATATGGTACGCCAAAGCCACCGCCGAGATTAAAGAACTGTAACTGCGGACAATGCGGACGCAGCTGTGCCAATAATTGCAGGCTCTGGCGCTGGCTTTGTAAAATGGCGTCGGCCTGTAAGTTCTGCGAACCACAGTAAAGATGAAAACCAACCAACTGCAGCGGACCTGTCTGCAGCTCAGGTAACAAATCCCAGATCTGCGCTTGATCGATACCAAAAGCTTTGGCACCACCAGCCATTTTCATGCCGGAAGCGCGCAGTTCAAATTCAGGGTTGATCCGCAGCGCGACGCGGGCTGATGCATCGGCCTGTAGGCATAATGCCTGCAAGCGGCGCATTTCACCGGCAGATTCCAGATGCACAACGCAGCCTGCTGCGATCGCAGCTTTGAGTTCAGCATCGGTTTTACCAGGCCCGGCAAAACTAATTTGTGTTGGGTCGACACCACTTTGCAGCGCCAGCACCAGTTCACGGCGTGAGGCAACATCCATCCCATCCACTTGTGATGCCAACCAATGAACCACCGGAAAATACGGATTGGCTTTGACGGCATAATGCAATTTGACACGCGCAGGCAGCGCGGCGCGAAGTGCCTGAACACGCGCCGTGATAGCGGCCCGGTCATAGGCGTAAAATACTTCAGCATCCAACAACGCCGCGATCTGCGCCGGCGTTTTGCCGCCCACTAGCAAGTCATCTTGCTGGTGCGCAAATGGCGCCAGCGCAGCTGCAAGTTGTGGCTGCGCAGTGAATAATGCGGGATTAAGCGGATTCAGAAGGTGCACAAAAATAATCCTTATAAGTCACGGACAACTGCTTGCGGTCGAGTTTACCATTGGCTGTCTTCGGTAGTAGCGGCAATTGTATCAGGGCTTTGGGGCACATATAGGCAGGTAACTGTTGTTTCAGAACCGTCATCAGCGCGATGTTGTCCAGCGGTTCCGGTGCACTGAATAACAACAAAACAGCATTATCTGCGGCAGCAGTCGGCACCGCGATCGCGGCAACATCAGTGACCCCCGCCACCAGCGCATAAAACTGCTGTTCAATTTCAGTCGGACTAATGCGGATGCCGGAACATTTGAGCATTTCATCCAATCTACCCAGATAAAACAGATCGCCGTCGGCATCGCGCCATACCTGATCGCCTGACCAAACTGCTGGCGGCCGGTGCACAACTGCCTGCGGCAACAACGGATCAGGTCGGAATCGTTCAGCGGTCAATTCTGGTTTACCCCAATAGCCGAGACTCACCAGCGGCCCGCGGTGCACCAGTTCACCGGCTTCCCCGACCGCACATTCAGTACCATCCGGCCTTAACACCCGCACGTCAGCAAAAGGAATAGCCTGGCCAATCGACTGTGGTTTTTCTGTCAATTTGTCCGGTGACAAATAAGTGGAGCGAAAGGCTTCGGTCAGGCCATACATTAAATATGGTTTGGCATTCGGAAAACACTGCTGTAACCGTCTGAGTAATACCGGTGGCATCGCACCGCCTGAGTTAGTCCAGAGCCGTAGCTGCGCGGTACTACCATCAGGCCAGCGCGCATCCGCTAATGCAGCCCAAAGCGGCGGCACCGCTGCCAGCACAGTGACCTGATACTGCTGAACCTGCCGCACCACATCCTGCGTCAGCAAATAGTCCAGCAACACGACTGTGGCGCCCACGCTGAACGCGCTTAATAACTGATTGAGACCATAATCAAAACTAAAGGGTAACAGCGCCAGCACCACATCACTGCTTTGTAAGCCGAGATACTGACTGACACTGACTGCACCTAGTAACAAGTTCAGCTGTGACAACACTACCCCTTTGGGTAAACCGGTACTGCCTGAGGTATACAAAATCGCCGCTGGCTGTGCCGACATTCCGCCGGCTTGCACAATGCTATTATGCTGCGGCAAGTCAGCAGTATGATCAGCGCTATCAAACCAATCACAACCGGTCGGTAAGCTGAATTCTGCTGCAAGCTGCTGACGTCTGGTCACAGTCATTGACACCAGCCGTGGCGAACAATCCTGCACAATATATTGTAATTGCTGCGGTTTCAGCGCCTGATGCACCGGTACCACTAAAGCTCCGAGACTCCAGGTGGCAAACAACTCGATCACCAGCTCACGTTGCTTGGGTAACTGCAGCATCATGCGATCGCCTGGCTGTAAACCAGCAGCCTGTAACTGGCTTCGACGCTGCTGCACCTGTGCAAACAGCTCAGCATAAGTCAAAGTCCCATGCTGGTCTTTCAACGCATTTTGCGTCGGCCAGCGTGTTGCGCCGAGGTGCAATAATCCTTCCAGTGAGTCGGTCAGCAGCATGCAATTTCCTGTGAGCCAGCATTCCCGGATATGGCGCCAATTCACTGAAAACAGGCAGCATTTTTCCGGCGGCAAAATGGTTTGCCTATGATTAATCTGTGTTAGAGTACATTGTGCAAATATCTGATGTCCATTGGAGTTGACTATGAGGGACCAACAACCTCAGACCGGACAGGTGCTCGAACAGATCCTGTTATCGGTATTAGGCCCCCACCACCACCTGACTGATCAAACACCGCTATTAGGTGCCATTCCCGAATTTGATTCCAGTAGTATTATGACCATTCTGACATTACTGGAAGACCAATATGATGTCGTATTCGACGACGCAGAACTCAGCGCAGATCTGTTTAGTACAGTTGGCTCGCTACGCCATTTTATGACAGAAAAACTGGGCAAAACCGCTTAACCATATTAATCAAACCGGCGTGATGCTGCTAAACAGCGGTGGCAGAACGCGTGTAAATGTATAAAGGATTACACAGATGAAAAAAACACTCCTGGTCAGCTGTATTCTGGCCGCATTAGTCACGCAAGGCTGCGGTAAAAAAGATGCCACTCAGCACCTGCAAGACGCTCAGACTTTTATCGGTAAGCAGGAATATTCTGCGGCCGTGATCGAATTGAAATCAGCATTACAGCAAGAACCGGAGAACGCAAAAGTTCGTCTGACATTGGGCCAGATTTATCTGCAAGTTGGTGACGGCTTGTCAGCGACCAAAGAGCTGGAGCGTGCCAGACAATATGGTGCCGACATTAATGAACTGTCTTTACCGCTCGCTCAGGCTTATTTCCTGGCCGGACAATTCCCGAATCTGGCCGAACTCAGTAAAGAAAGCGGCATTTCTGCAACGAATCTTGATTTTGTCCAGCTGTATCAAGCACTGGCGGCAATCGAAGCCTCCGAAGCTGCAGATGCAAAAGCAGAATTGCAGCGTTTGGCACAAAATAGCGATGCCGGTATCAAAGCAATGGCATCAGCACAGCTACAAATTATGGATAAGCAGCATGAAGCCGCTTTAACTGCACTTAGTGGGATCCCTGCGAACAATCCGCTTTACCGGGAAGCGCTGTTATTACGCGCCAAGTTACAAAACGTACTCGCCCAGTTTGATGCATCCGTCTCCAGCTTCAATGAATATCTGAAAATTAATCCGTCCGGGCATCAGGCGCGGTTGTTACTGGCTCAGACCTATGTCGCTCAGGATAAATTTAAAGAAGCAGGCATTGAACTGGATAAACTGCTCAAACTGTTTCCTAAACAACCGTTAGCGAACTATCTCAAAGCAGTGATAGCCTTCGAAGCGAAAGATTTCCAGAAAGCCAAAGAACACAGTGAAGTGGCAATTAACTCAGGATTAAGTTCAGTCAGTACCCGCGTACTGGCAGCGCTTGCGGCTTCACAACTGGGACTGGGTAACCAGGCATTAAACCACCTGCAAGCCGTTCGCGGCGAGCTGGACAGTTACCCGCCGGCGCAAAAGCTTTATATCGCCCTGCAGCTGCAAAGCGGCAACACCGATGCAGCGCAAGAACAACTGATGAAAAACCAAGCCGCCGCCAGTGATGTACAACTTGTCAGTGCTACCGCGTTTCAACTGTTGAAGCAAAGAGCCAACGGCGCGGCCGAAGAACTAATCAATAAATATGAGCAAGGGACTGAGACAAAATCCGAACAGGAGTTGCTCGCAATCGGTGCGTTAAAGCTCGGCATTCCAGGTCAGGAAGCTCAAGGTCTGTCATTGCTCGAACAAGCTGCCAAAATGGCGCCGAAAGAACAACAACCGCAGCTGTTGTTAGCTTCAGCATATTTGCAGCAAGGGAAATACAAAGAAGTCGAGGCTCTGGCCAAAGAATGGTTGAAAGATGAAAAGATGAAAGTGCAAGGCCTGAACATGCTGGCATTTTCGGCTTTGCAACAAGGCAATGACGCCGTTGCTTTGCAGTACATTCAAGACGCATTGGCTGCAAAAAGTGAGTTACCTTTCACCTACCTGTTAAAAGCAGTATCTGAACAGGCAAAACAAGACAATGCCGCGGCAAAAGCCACTTTAGAAACGCTGTTGGATAAACATCCACAATATTTGCCTGCGCTAGAGCAACTTTATGCGATGACGCGTACAGAGGCAGATAGTTCAGCACTAAAACGCACTGAAGCACTCTATAAACAAGATGCAGCCAACTATAACGTGGCCGTGTTATATGCCCGGATGTTAGTTGATCAAAAACAGCAAGATAAAGCACTGACAGTACTTGAAGAAAGCAAGCAACCCTTAGCAGAACGTCACGCTTTACACTGGGCCTTACTGATTGAACATGAACGGACAGTAAAAAAAGATATCAAAGCGTCGTTGGCTGTCGCCGCGCAGTGGTATCAGATGAACTCCGCCGAGCGCGAGTCAGTCTACACTTATATCCGCGCCCTCATTCTGGACAAACAGATTGAAAAAGCGCTTGCCGTTTCTACAGAAGAGTTGAAAAAGTCGCCTAAAGACAAAGTGTTATTTGGTACTCAGGTACAATTACTGGCAGAAAATGGCAAGAATGACGAAGCACTGAAGCTGCTAGCAACCCTGCCAGCCGAAGAGGCTGGTAAAGCTGATGTGCAGTTTATCAAAGGCCGGATCTTGTTGGCTGCAGCCAAACCAAAAGAAGCCTTGGTCGCGCTGACAGAAAGTTATCAGCAAAGCCAGTCAACGATGGCGGCATTGATGATTGCCGATACTTATGAACGTGCCGGAGATCTGACAAAAGCTCAGCAGTTTGTAGAACAGCATTTCACGACTAAACCTAATGACGGTCCACTTCAGCTGTTTTATGCCAACCTGATGCTGAAGAGCGATAAGAACAAGTCGATTGAGATGTTTAACCAACTATTGGTTAAAGAGCCTGACAATGTTGCAGTATTAAACAATCTGGCTTGGACTCTACTTGATTCCAACAAGCTGGCTGAAGCCACTCAGTATATTGAACGTGCCATAAAATTAGCGCCACGGAATCCGGATGTACTCGACACACATGGCGCGGTACTGCTTGCATCGGGTAAAGTCGACGCCGCTCTACTGAAGTTCGAAGAGTCGTTAAAAATCCGGCCAGATAATGCAGCGGTGTTATTAAACTACGCTGATGGGCTGATCAAAAAAGGCGAGAAGGATAAAGCGAAATCGATTTTAGATAAAATTGCCGGTGATAAGTCCATATCCGCAGCTCAGGTTAACGCTCTGAAAGCAAAGCTGAACTAAACATCAGGTGGCTTGCTCAACATTAAAAACGGATGCTCTCGGCATCCGTTTTTTATTGGCTCTGATTGACGCTGGCTGCAATGGTTTGGCATTTGGGCGAAAGTTCACATTCACGTTACCGACCCAATTCAACTCCCTGAAAATAAAGCTGAATTGGAACAACAGTCTTGTACTTCTAAACGGATAAATTGCCAGTCATAGCCAAGGCTATGTGCCAAGCAAAAATGTAGCTTACAGCAGGATTGAATAAGTGTGCCGGGTTGCTGCAGTACTGGTATGTCAATTCTGGCAATAAAAAACCCGGATGTTTCCATCCGGGTTTTTTATTTATGTTGCAACATCAGGTGCTGCAACTATCGCAATTATTTTGCGCGGCGACGCAGGCCAAGCAGAACCAGTGACAGACCTAACATACCTACTGTAGCAGGTGCAGGAACAGACATAGTCAGTTGAGCTAACAGTTCCAGCTGGTTGTTAGTACCTTCACGAGTAACCAGTAAGATAGAACCGTCTGGATTTACTACAGACTGAGTAACACCTGACAATGGGTTCAGCTTGAAAGAAATCTTATAGTGTTCAGCACCAACCCAGAAGTTGATTGCTGGCAGATTCAGTTTGATCAGGAACGTGTCATCACAACCTGTAGTAGATAATTGTGGGCCTGCACATTTTGACAAGTCACCCAGGTTTGGAGTTTCGTTGAACTGAATACCAACTGTTGCTGAATTCGCGCCCAGTGGTGGGTTAACGATTGCAAACAGAGTTTCCAGGTCCATTTTGTACAATGAACGTGAACCTGTTGGAATTGTTTTGTTTGAGTGAGTGATTAAACCAGTTTGAACCCAAGCACCGTTGGTAACCAGAACGTCAGTTTTAGAAGCGATATTCAGGCTGCTTTTTGCAGTTGTAGAACCCCAAGAAACTGTATCGTACGCATTTGGCAGACCAGCTGCGCCTGTGAAAGTCAGACCACAACCGTTTGCAGCATCTGTTGTACCAGCAGCACAATCGTAAATGGTGCCATTTGCTTGCTTGCTGGAAGAATTCACACCATCAGCTAACCAGCCAGATTGAGTTGCGAATTGCAGAGCTGGGATCACAGCTGCTTGTGCTGAACCTGCGAACATTGCAACTGACAGAGCGCTTACTGATAAAAGAGTTTTAAATTTCATTTTACTACCACCTTGTATTTTTGACTCGCCTACCAGTTACTGCCAGGCTAAAACTATTACTGACAGAGATAAAGCAACTGGCATGCCAACTTTATTTATCATTAAAATACAGCAACTTACACAACGCCTCATTTAAATGCTTACTTGACTTGTAAACTTTTCTGACGCTGATGCGATGTACCGTCCCGGCGCTAAAATGCCGTGCGGGTCCAAAGCATGTTTTAGATCTGCTAAGACCTGCAGATACTGTGGATCTCCGCAGTGCACCATTTCGGCCATTTTGCTGACATCGGTGCGATATGGGTAGAATCCACAGGAAAACATTGATTGATACAACTTATCGCGACATTGCAATGCGAGCTCATCCCAACGCTGTCCGTCAGGCGCGCTAGCAGTGCGGTCAAATGAAATACTGACGACCGCATCGATACACCGCTCGTTTAACAGCGTCAGAGTCACCGCTGGTTCAAAACCAAATTCTGGTAATACTGTGTCGACAATATCCATCAGTTGACGTGCATTTTTCGCATCCGCTGGCGCGACAAACGCGCTCCAAATCAGTCCAACGTTGTCCTTGTCCATATCAAAGCGACCATTTGGCACAGTTTTCATTCGCCAGTATGAGCTAGTCAAAAATTGTGCACTGGGCTGGCCTTTCATCATGTTCTGGACTGGTCGCAACACCTTCAACATACCCGGTAAATCCATCCGGGTAACGAATGCAATCGGCTTTTGAAAAATCTCAATAAACCGCAATAGTTCGTCACTGATAAAATTAAGTCTTGCCCCTTTCACCCGCCTTAACGATTTACGGACTTGCTTTTTAGCATTGGCAACTTGTTCCTTGGTGCCATAGAGTGCTCCGGACAAATTCCAGGTACCTACTTGCCACTGCTTTTTCAGTTGTTCGGTAATATCACCCGGTAATGGAAATTGAACTGATCTTTTTTCAACAAATGGCCAGGGGTATTGTTGCATGCCGCCCAATACGCGATAGGCGTTTGCGATATGCGGCAGACTGGTAATCACGCCGCTACGTTTCAGCGGTACCAATGCCTGAACAATCTGTTCTAACGCAGTTTCATTTGACGCAGATAAATAGAACGCTACGAATTTCTCCGGCTTTGGCATCAACCAGATAGTCATGCTCAATACGATGCCGAGGTTTGATTGCAGAAACAACTGGTCAAGTGCAGGGCCTAATCCCCATTTGTACATTCCGCTGGCTTTTGCGCCATCAAACCGACCAAAACCGGTCTTTATGATCCTGCCATCAGCCAGCAAAACCTCCATGGCCCCGATAAAATTTGCATGCTCACCATAAGGGGTATGGCCAAATCCCCTTTCAACCGTATTGCCGACAATACTGCAATCAGGATGCGAGCCGGTACAATCCATCCAATCCATGCCGCCTTGTGCCAACAGAAAGTCTGCCAACTGCCGCTGCGTGACTCCAGCCCCAACAGTGATCAGATGGTGCTCAGGATCGTAACCAGAAATCTCGTTTAAACGCCCCAAGTCAAGCAAAACTGCGTGCTGAATGCTGGGTACTCTGGATCCATAACCCCAATTTTTACCTGAGCTGATGGTATACAAAGCAATATTAAATTCCGCCGCTATTGCAACAACCGCTGCAACCTGGTCACGGGCAGGTTTAACTATTGCGGTTACCGCCGCACTTGTGGCAAAAGTTGCAGTTGATGCCAACTTCAACGGTTCAGAGTCTGTAATGACATACTCATCGCCAAGTAACTGACGCCATTTCATAAGAGCCAGCGTAGCTGATTGCGGATCGTTGTTCATCCTGAGGTCCTTATCGCAATAAAAACGGCAGCCCGATGTGACTGCCGCTGATTATATATTCCTGTCAACTCAACGCTGTGGGAGCATACTTTTCGTTGAGTCTCTTTTTGGCTCCAACGGGCCATCGGTAAAACCGTGTTCTTTGACTGAATTTGCCAGAGACTTTTCAATTTCGTTTAATAACTTCTTGAAACCCGGAGACAAACCGTCAAATAACATAGGTTTGTTAATATAAAATGGTGCCCGCCGACCATGATAGTCAATGACAGGGCCTATCTGATGAAATTTAATCCCGACAAACGCCAGACTGCGCGCCAGACGAGGCTCCATCATGACAAAAGCGTGTTCTTTTTCGGCATGAAATGCCGTCGATGCAGCGGCAAAATACAGGCAAATAGCAATATAAGGAAAACAACGTAACTCTGTTTCGGAATAAGCTTCGACGTTGATTGCACCGGTCGCGGCGCCTTTGAACTTATCCACTTCCCGTCGACGAAACTGTTCAAGTACCGCGAGACGTGAGATTTCACAGATCTTATTGCGCGGGAAAGCTGCCGGGCTGAATTCATGGTCCGTAATAGAGTGCAGACAATATTTCTCAATAGGTAGTAACTCTGAATCATCTGCAGATGTGATCAAGCGAACCGTGCCAGCCATATTGCCACTGGACATATGTCGTACGAAGCAATGGATCGAATGCGCATCAAAATCATCGAGCTCCACCCGGTCAGGCCGTTCCGGTTCAAATTTTAACTCTTCACAATAAACCTGATGCCTGACGTTATAGACTTTCTGCTTTAACTCTTCAGTTAACGCCAATTGCGGTTGCAGGAACTGCGAAAAATGCTTCGATATACTACTGGCGTTATTACTAACCATTGCACCAATAGCTTTTTTCACCAAAGTTCCGACTATAGGCAGTTCTTGTAGTTTCTTTAAATGCTTCATAAAAACCTGACAGATTCCTCAATGTTCACCGGCAAGCACGACATGACTCAACCGTGGTGCTATCCATCCCTTCGATTCAACTGCAAAGTGCCAACACATAAATCGCGTTTAGCAGCTGATATCAGGTCCTGATCCTTTAGTATAGAAAATCGATGTGCTATGACAAACCTACTTGACGTTCCCGCTGACTCGTCGCCACTTCAGTACGGATCCAACCGAGCTTATGTGGGATCACTGCCATGGTTGTATCATAGCCCTGACGTAATAGTTCCTCTTTTTTTGCCACTGGCAAGGCAAAATCTACTGACGATACGTCGCCGGTATTAATCAGTACGGTGTTGTGCCAATACTGAGCATGCACGTACTCTCTCGACATCGCATTCATAAATGTTTGAATTAACATGAGAATATATGACACCAACGGGAAAAGTCTACGTCGGATGATCGGTTTATCCTCACCTTCGCTTTTTAATCTGAAACATACCACAGGCACGTCACGACCAGACCAGTCCTGATGCAGAGCATCTTCCGCCAGAATAACCCCATCCGCCATCACATGATTTTCAAAAGTTTTGAATGAAAACAACAGCGGAATCGACATGGAATAGCGCACCGCTTCTGAAACTTTCATCTGTGGAGTTCGTGCTTTGTTAAATACCACAGGACCACCGCCATTGATGTCTGTCGCCAGGACATGCAGATCTAACAACAAATCACAAAAACGAGCGCCAGCAAGTTGATTATCCATCCAGCGTTCAAACGTATCACCACTGGAGAGCCCACCTGTTCGGATTAAATTCATCAAAGAAAATCCGCGGAACTGTTTAAAATCCGTATGAAGCGCGAGATCACGCATCTGGTCAAAGGTTTTGCCTGCAGCAACCATCGCAGCCACAATACTGCCGCCAGACACACCGACCAGACTATGAAAATTTAGCTCGAGGTCTTTTAGCGCTATCAAGATTCCTACATAACAAGGCAATCGGGTTCCGCCACCAGAAAAAATTGGTACTATTTCATGCGATTGCAGTTGTGTCATACTGGCCACCAATACATCATGCACCTGCCACTGAACTGAGAGTTTCAGTATGTACCAATTTGCTCAAGATGCGAATTCGATTTTAGTCCAGCACCGAGCGAGCCTGATAAGTATGGAACGCCTGATTTACCGACAGTTACGGATAATTCTCTGCGTCCTTAGTCTGGGTGGGCTGATAAAGCCAGCGCAGGCAGCATTGCCCGAACTAATCACTCAACTGAAACCCTCAGTCGTTGCGTTGGCCATTTATAGCCCTGCCGCTTCACCACGCCTTAAACTGCTAGGGTCTGGCTTTGTCGTCGCCCCCGGCAACCTGATTGTCACCAATCATCATGTGATCGCAACGCCGGTGGATAAAAATAAAAACGAAATTTATGTTGTATTGTCAGGCCATGGTCAACAACCGCAAGTTCATCAGATCAAGAAAACACTGTTGGATCGGTCGCACGACCTCGCCGTGCTGGAAATTGCCGAGACGTTGCCCGCCGTGAAGCTCGCATCATCAGATTACGTGGCCGAAGGCACCCAACTAGCCTTCACCGGCTACCCGATCACCGGTGTATTAGGTCTTTACCCGGCTACTCATGGTGCGCTACTCAGCGCCCTGACACCGATCGCTATTCCTGCTGAGAACAGTCAGGTTATTTCTGCCGCAACTCTGCGTCAGTTGCGTGACCCTTTTATGATTTATCAATTAGATGGCACCGCTTACCCAGGTAACAGTGGCAGCATGTTGTATCGTCAGGATACTGGTGAAGTGGTAGGAGTGATCAATATGGTGCTGGTTAAAAGCAGTCGCGAGGCGATTTTAAGCGACCCTAGCGGTATTTCTTATGCGATTCCGATCAAACACCTGCATCAGCTGTTATCTCAGGCACCGAATAGAGACCAACCATGAATATTGAAGTTACTCCAGGGCAATTTGGTTTTCTGTTGGCTGCAATTGGCTATCTGTTGTTTTGGGCACTTCAGCTCACCGTCCGAGTCCATACTTCACAAAAATCGTTGTTATCGGCTTATACGCTGTGTTCAGTGCTATGGGCAGTTCACAATGGCGTGACGCTTCAGCTGGCATTTGTCACTGACTTCTCATTTGTCATTGAAACAATTCAAAAATCACTGTTGTTGTTGTTTTTATTGTCCGCACTTAGCAAAACAGACATCTCGCTTCGACAATGGCTAGCATTAAAAAAAGTACAACTGACACTGTTGGTCTTGTGTAGTTGGTTAATCGTTGGCTGGTTTATTTTGCAAACAGCCGGCTTACGCCTGATGGGAACACTATTGCTGGTTATTGTTATGCTGGCGATGGTTGAGACCTTGTACCGACAATCCGGTGGGCAGAAATGGCAATTTAAGCCGTTAATTATTGCTGTTGGTATTTGCTTATTGCTTGATTTCTATCTGCTGGCAGAAGCCGCGCTATTGAGCAAAATCAATCAACAAACCTGGCAAGCGCGTGGTTTTGTGAACTTGTTTATGCTGCCGTTTCTGGTTGTTGCAGTGAAACGGATTAAGTCTTGGGGCATCAATGTCTACGTATCACGGGACATTGTGTTGCAAAGTTCATTGGTGCTGGCCGCTGGCATTTATTTATGTTTATTAGCCGTTGTGGGTTACTACCTCAGTTATATCGGAGGCAACTGGACTACCTTATTGCAAGTGGTCTTCGTAGTCGCTGGAACTGCAGTTCTTGGAACTTTGGTTTTTTCCGACGGCCTGCGACGTAAAGGCCGTGTCTTTATTGAAAAGCATTTTTTTGCCAATACCTTTGATTATCGGGAGAAATGGGTCGAACTGACTCGTGCACTGAAAAAAATCGAATTCGCCACCGAAAATACTGCACAGGTCTGTCTCAGTGCCTGGTGTCAAGCCATAGGATACAGCCACGGCGCAATAATTAAACTTCAGCAAGAACAATTGCTAGTACTTGCGACACAAGGCCAGTTGTTATTCGGTGTCAATGAAGAACAAGCATTACAACTAGTTATCAAAGAGCAAAACAACAAGCAGTGGCTGTTAGACTTTAGCGACAAAAAAGACAGTATGGTCAGTCAGTTGCTTAGTAAAATGGGGCATTCTGGGCCCGCCTTCAGCATTGTGATCCCTATCCTTAAAAACAATCAGTTGTGGGGCTTTTGCCTGTTGGAGAGCGATGTTAATGAAAAACTTAGGCTGAACTGGGAATTGCGTGATTATCTGAATGCGGTTACCGAGCAAATAGCTAGTTATCTTTTTATGGATGAAGCGAGTAAAGCCCTGTCAGAAAATGCGCAATTTGTCGCATTCAGCCGAATGTCCGCCTTTGTGGTGCATGACCTTAAAAATGTGAAAGCTCAAATTGACATGTTGCTGAAAAATGCGCAAAAGCACCGGCATAACCCAGAGTTCGTCGACGATGCTTTTACCACAATAGAAGCAATGCAAAGCCGGCTGCAGAATATGTTAGCGCAGCTCACAAATAAACAATCGGGTCAGGAACAGCTGAAAAAAACCGCAGTAGGTACATTACTGCAAACACTGATTGCAGAGCGCTGCAGTGCCAACTTTCCGCTACCGTCGCTGACTTTGCATCATGACTGTCAGCTGACTATCGATACTGAACGATTCGCCAATGTGCTGTTTCATCTGATCGACAATGCGCAGCATGCTACTCCTGATGATGGAGAGGTACGGGTTGTTGTACAACAGAGTGAAGGCCAGCTCAGACTGGAGATTATTGACACTGGTTGTGGCATGTCACAGGACTTTATTCAAACCCGATTGTTTAAACCCTTTGACACTACAAAAGGCAATGCGGGGATGGGTATTGGCGCGTATGATGCTTTAACATTTGTCCAGCAACAGCAAGGACAGTTGCTGGTAAGCAGTGAGGTGGGACATGGGACTACCTTTACCATTTTGCTTCCTTTACACTAACCACCATAACTGATACACGGAATGTTGTATGAAAACATTACTCGCAATTGATGACGATCTTGGCATCCAGAAGCAGCTGAAGTGGAGCCTGACCGACTATGAAGTGGTATTTGCTGAAGACCGTCCGTCGGCACTGCAGCAACTTCGACGCTTTGAACCTGCTGTTGTGACTTTAGACCTTGGTTTACCACCAGACCCTACCAATGCGTCTGAAGGTTTGGCTTGTCTTACTGAGATCCTGCAACACAATCCCAATACCAAAGTTATTGTGATTACGGGTAGTACCGATACAGAACATGCATTGCAAGCAATATCGCTTGGCGCTTATGACTATTATCAAAAGCCAATTGATGTCGACGTGCTCAATGTCATAGTCGCACGGGCGTTTAAGCTCAGCGAGATCGAAAATGAAAACCGGGTGCTAAAAGCAACTGCTTATAAACAGCAAGATATTATCGGCAATAGCGAATCCATTCAGAAAGCCTGCCGGATGGTGGAGAAGATAGCACCTACGGAAATCACGACTTTGTTGTTAGGTGAATCAGGCACAGGGAAAGAGGTTTTTGCACGCTCTATCCACAAACAAAGTCCGCGCGCCGACCGACCTTTTGTTGCAATTAACTGTGCTTCTATCCCGGATAATTTGCTGGAAAGTGAATTATTTGGCTACGAGAAAGGCGCATTTACCGGTGCACATAAAACCACATTAGGTAAAATCGAAACCGCCAATGGCGGTACTCTGATGCTCGACGAGATAGGCGATATGCCGCTGGCATTACAGGCAAAAATGCTGCGCTTTTTACAAGAGCGGGTCATCGAGCGTGTCGGGGGCCGTGCCGAGATTGAAGTCGATGTCCGGGTTGTCTGCGCTACGCACCGAAACCTGGCAGAAATGGTTGCCGAACAAAGTTTCCGTGAGGATTTATTCTACCGAGTCAGCGAAATTACACTCAATATCCCACCATTACGCAATCGTGGGCACGATATTGTGATTATCGCTAAATCGCTTTTACACCGATTCAATGCTGAATTTAACACAAATATTCAAGGCTTTACCGAGGACGCGATTAACGCGATGCTGGGCCATCGCTGGCCAGGCAATATCCGTGAACTACAGAATAAACTGAAATCGGCCGTGATTCTGGCCGACACTAAGTTCATCAGCGCTGAAGACCTTGGGTTAATGCCATCCAGTCAACCGAATACGCTCCCTACTCTGCGTAAGGTGCGGGAACAGGCAGAAACACAAGCCATTCGCCACGCCTATAACGTAGCCAATGGCAATCTGTCTAAAACTGCTGATTTATTAGGCGTGACCCGGCCTACTTTATACTCATTGATCGATAAGTATAAAATGCTCGATTTGCGTACCCAGGATGCCGAACATCCAGGATCTGTCACAGAGGAAAGCTAAAGTTTCGGATATTCTGACAAAATCAGGCCAGCTCAAACGCTGGCTTTTTTTTAACTGGATTCAACAATTGCTATATGTCAGCCATAAAAAAACCCGCCATACGGCGGGTTTTCTAACAGCTGGAGATTAAAGCTTAATGCCTTTCTTCTCTGCACGCTCTTTTACGTAAGGACCCCATGAGTTAGCCATCTTTTCTTGTCCATGCTGGCGGGCCAGCAGAACTTGTTGATAAGCTTCACGCATTTTGCCTTGGTAAAAGTAAGCGCCGATCAAAGATACATGCACTTTACCTTTATCTTTAGTACCTGTTTCCAACGCTTTCTGTAATGCAGTGGCTGCTTCGGCGTTTTTATTCGCCATTGCCAGTGCATCACCCTGACGACGATATGCATCGCCGTCATTTTCTTTCGCGCCTAACATACCGTAGAACTTAGCAGCCTTTTCAAATTCACGTGCAGAAGAGTACGAACTTGCGATACTCATCAGGATTGCACGATCATTCTTTAACAGACCTGCAGTCAGGTGTTTTTCCAGTAATGCAGCGGCCTTGTATGGCACGTTGTTATTGTTGTACAGGTTAGCGAGCAGTTTAATCTCGTTTTCTGTTTTCAATAAACCCTGTTTATAAGCCATGTCGATAATCGCTAACGCTTTATCGTATTGCTCATCAACCGAGTAGAACTGGCCTAACATGACCCAAGATTGCTTCTCATTCGGGAACAATGGCAACATTGTTTCCAGAACTTCGATCGCTTTCTTAGTCTGCTTCAGCTCGTAATATGAAGCGAACTTCATTTGATACGGCTCTTTTTTCGGCGTTTTTGAGTGCTCGATAGCACGGTCCGCTGGAGCTATTACCTTTGCATACTGCTTCATTTCGTAGTATGCGTTGGCAATACGCAGGTCAACGTTCGCGTCCATTTCGCCAGTGAAATCTGCCCACTTGTTATAGTAGGTGATCGCCTGTTCATACTTTTTCGCCATCAGACTTAAGTCGCCGATATTACGCAGCAAAGTAGCCTGGTCGCTGAAGCCCAGAACATCTGGCTGAACCGCCTTGATCATGTAACTCATTGATTTAGCTGGATCTTTTTCGATGTACAGCTGACCGATGAATTTGTCCAAATAGGCTTTGTCAAAAGTATTTGACGCTTCGATCGGCTCCAATAAAGCCAGTGCTTCACCGACTTTATTTTGACCGTAAAGCTCGTAAGCTTTACCGATAGCTTTACCGACTTTTTCGCCCACTGCCTGAGATTTGCGAGCTTTACGCTCAGCAATCTTGGCAGCATCCGGAGCTGCAAGAGCGGAGCTTACTGGCAGAGCGGCAATGCCGACCGCAGCAAACACCATCAATGCAGATGTAAGTTTGTTAAATTTCATACTTAACCTCCGGCATTATCAAGGTTGAAGTCTAACTGCACCATGATCCCAGTCTGCTTTAAAGCCTGACCGTTTTCGATTTTAGGTGAGTACTTCCAACGTTTTAATGCACGAATTGCTTCACGGTCAAACACCCGCTTCGGTTCCGCATCAACCACTTCAATTTCGTCTACAGAGCCATCTGGCATGATAGAGAAACGCATTTTTACCCAACCGTTGATACCGTCGCGAGCAGCCTGTACAGGATACTTCGGTTCGATACGAACGATTGGTGTTGCGTCACCATCACGCATCATGGCGCTAGCCGGGTCACCAATACCGCCGCTTACTCCACCAACATCAACAGTTGGCGCATTGAAACCGATAGTACCTGCATCAGTACTAGAAGCTTCCTGCACAACCTGCTGCTTTGGCGGCTCTGGCGGTGGCGGTGGTGGCGGTGGCGGTACCCGAGTCCGGGTCTGAGCTTTAGACTCAGGCGGCGTCGAGTTAATCTCAATAACGATAGATTCCTTCTTCGCACTGCTGAACGTATCATCTGCATCAACCAGGTACGCCATCAGTACATACAGGAAAAACGTTATTACCGCACCGACTAAGAGTGAAAGTAATAACCTTACCATATTACTTGTTCTCCGCCGCGATTGAGATTTTCTCAATGCCTGCCAGCTTGATTTGGTCCATCACAGAAACGACCACACCGTGCTTCGCTTCTTTGTCGGCCTGAACAATTACAGTATCGGTTGGTGATTCAGCTAACAATTTTTCAATTGTCGCGCCTACACGCTCTACGTCTACTGCGCGCTTGTCCAACCAGATTTCACCGTTTGCACGAACAGCAACGAAAATAGTCGCTGAAGGCTTAGACTGAGCTTTGGCCGCTTTTGGACGGTTAACATCAATACCAGCTTCTTTAACAAAAGAAGTGGTTACGATGAAGAAGATCAGCATGATGAATACAACGTCCAGCATTGGCGTCAAGTCAATTGCAGCTTCTTCGGCTTCACGTTTATTTCTACGTGCCATAAATTACTCTCTATCAATGATGCGGTAAGCTATCAGCCAATTCGTGGATCGCTGACTTGATCTTACCTTCCAATTTGGACGCCACGAAAACACCAGATAAACATGCAACCATACCGGCCATTGTCGGGATTGTTGCCATTGAAATACCTGCCGCCATCAGTCTTGGGTTACCAGTACCTTGCAGAGCCATAATTTCGAACACTGCAATCATACCGGTTACTGTGCCTAACAAACCTACCATCGGACAAACTGCGATCAATGTATTGATCACGTTCATCCGCTGAGTCAGTTTTGCTGAGGCTTCAGATACCCACGCATCACGGATTTTATGTGCATACCAAGAGGTTGTGTCGGTACGGGCATTCCACTCAGCAACGATTTTGCTGCGTAAAACCGGATAATCCCGTGTGACAAACCAAAAGCGCTCAATGATTAACACCCACATTGCAAAGAGCACGAAGGCGACAATATATAAAACGCTGCCGCCGGTAGCGATAAAATCCCTGACAGATTCCCAAAGCTCTATCAGGCTATGCATTATGCGTTCTCCTTCTCCGCATGAGCAGCAATCAGACCAGTGCTTTGCTCATCGAGGATATGCAGGATTGAGTTTGATTTAGACTGTAACAGTGCGTGTACGAACAGCATTGGCAGTGCACACAACAGACCTTGTACTGTAGTAACCAGAGCCATCGCAATTTGGTCAGCCATGATTTTCGGATCACCGGTACCGTGCAGAGTAATCATCTGGAACGCACCGATCATACCTACTACTGTACCTAACAGACCCAGCAGAGGACCTACAGCAGCGATCAGTTTCAGTAAACCGATACCTGCTTCGATAGACGGAGTTTCACGCATGATTGCTTCGTCCAGCTTCAGCTCCAGGTTTTCCACGTCAGCTTTTTTGTTGTCATGGTAAACTTTCAGGATACGACCCAGTGCGTTCTTCTCAGAAGGAGAACCCAGGTTCTTCAGCTGTGAATTGATACCAGCTTGTGCGCTAGACAGAGCGATGAAACGAATTACACCGATGATCAGACCTAAGAACAGTAATGCAGTGATTACATAACCTACTGTACCACCTTGGTGGAACTGGTCTTCCAGAGAAGCTTCCTGAGTTTTCAGACGCAGCAGGTTACCACCTGTTGGGTCGATATAAACTGGTTTCACTTCACCAGCAGCAGCGCCTTTAAAAGCAGCAGCGTCAGACAGGATATGAGATTCTGGTTGTTTACCCAGAGGTTGCATTTCTTTGGTATCTGCGTTGTAAACCAGGTAACCGTTATCAGAAATCAGTACAAAAGAACCAACACGAACAACGTTTGCCTGACCAGAAGTACCGTCCAGGTTCACAACGTTACCGTCGAACTTAGACACTTTTGCAGACTCAGTCATTTCAGTTTGCAGTGCAATCCACAGCTCTTCCAGTTCAGTGATAGTTGGCAGTTCTTTAGCTACTGATAATTTTTTCAGTAAATCTTCACGGCCTTTGAACTGAGCACTGATGTTTGAAGTGGCGATAGAACCGATAGTTTCAGTGGCGTTACCACGAACGATACCGAACATTTCACCTAAAGTACCCTGTGCAGTTTGCAGCTCTTGTTCTTTCGCAGCCAGTTTGCCTTCGTTATCGGCGAACTGTTGAGTCAGAGACTTACCACGGGCTTCTTCAGCAGCGAAAGCAGCTTTAGCTTTGCTCAGCAGTGCTTGTTTGTCAGCGCGGTCAGACAGGAATTCCTGTTCACGGGCGGCATCCAGTTTGGCATCAGCAGAACGGTTTTTCTTAACTTGTTCTAACAGCTGGTCCAGTTTGGCAGTGTCAGCGGCAGCGTTTAAGCAAACGCCGGCAGACATTGTCACCGCAGCTGCAATCATTAAACCTTTAAACACTTTCTTCATTTATTCTTACTCCGCTGCTAACACTGGAAGTTTTAATAATTCTGGGGCAGCTTGTTTACCCGCAACACGAATCGCTAACTTGGTGGACTCCAGGAATTCAGGGCCTAACTCGTCCCATTTCGCTGCAGTTTTGTTCCACATCCAGGCGCGTTTGTCGTCCAGTGTCTGAGCTAACAGAGCAACACGACCAACGTACACGTAGTTCACAGAAATATCTGTGCCATCTACTGCCAGTTTGTCAGTGTAAGTAACCATTGCTGTACCTAAATCTTTTTCGATTTGGTAGGCTTCGATCACCAGGCGGTACATTTCAGACGTGTTCACGTTTGAATTGCCCAGCACGTCACGCAGGCGTTGGATACGCTCTAAACGCTTGGTGATATCGATTGGCATGTCGGCTTTGATAAAAGCTTCCAGAGTATCAACCATTTTGTACATTAATGGCACGATACCTTGCTTGGTACCTTCGATAGTACCGATTTGCTTGTCCAGAGATGCAAGCGACGCATTTTGGTCGTTAACCAGAGTGTTTACGTGATCGTTGTAAACTTTCAGGTTTTCAGTCTGCTCTACTAATGACCGGTATTCAGCCAGTAATTCCTGAGACTGATCATAAATGTTGTTGATCTTTTCCTGAGAGGCCGCAGATGCTTTAGCAGCTTGCACACCAGTATTGGTGACTTCTGCGAGAGTCGTTGCGGTTGCAACGCCACCGAACATGAAAGCACCAACGATGGCTGATGCGATCAGGTTTTTACGAATGTTATTGTTAGACATAGTTCCCAACCAATAATTGCTGATTAACGTAACCTGTATTTTGAAAGGCCAAACTTGTAAAAAAGAATGACCTGGTTAGAGGGTAAACCGCCCGCATCATTGCAGCAAAAACAATGGTTGTCAATATAACTACGACAGCCAGCCAGACCTGTTTCACTGCAATATCCGCTTACAGAATTACCCGGAATGCTACCCTTAAATTCTTGTCGTAAAAATTTAATAGAACATTCATTTTTCTGCTTATTTTATGTTCGGAGTCAGTTTGCCCGAATCATACAGCTTCACCATTTGCTCAAGAGAAATGGCTTTGATTTTTGACCCTTGCCCGGCACAACCGAATGCCTGGTAACGGTCTTTACAGATCTCCATCATAGCTTTGACAGATTCCTGTAAATACTTGCGTGGATCAAACTCTGCCGGATGCTGAGCCATAAAGCGGCGGATAGCACCGGTAGACGCTAAACGTAAATCAGTATCGATATTGATTTTACGCACGCCGAATTTGATCCCTTGCTGAATTTGTTCTATCGGAACGCCATAAGTTTCCGGAATTTCGCCACCGTATTGATTAATCACCGCCAACCAGTCCTGTGGGACCGAACTTGAACCATGCATTACCAAATGCGTATCCGGGATGCGGGCATGAATGGCTTTAATCCGATCAATGGCCAAAATATCGTCTGTTGGTGGACGACTGAATTTGTAAGCACCGTGGGATGTGCCACAGGCGATCGCTAATGCATCTACCCCAGTCGCTTTGACGAACTGCGCTGCTTCTTCCGGGTCTGTCAGCATCTGGTCATGGCTCAGTACACAATCTGCACCAACACCATCTTCTTCCCCGGCAGCGCCGGTTTCCAATGAACCAAGACAACCTAACTCACCTTCAACCGAAACACCGCAGGCATGCGCCATTTCAACAACACGGCGAGTTACATCGACGTTGTAGTCATAGTCAGCTGGTGTTTTCCCATCCGCGCGTAACGAGCCGTCCATCATGACGGATGAAAACCCGAGCTGGATAGATTGCTGACAAATGGCTGGAGACGTTCCGTGATCCTGATGCATTACTACCGGGATATGCGGAAACTCTTCGACCGCCGCCAGGATCAGATGACGCAGGAATGGCGCACCGGCGTATTTCCGAGCGCCTGCAGACGCCTGAACAATCACCGGACTGTCCGTTGCATCGGCTGCCAGCATAATTGCGCGCATCTGTTCAAGATTGTTGACGTTGAACGCTGGTACGCCGTAACCAAATTCTGCGGCATGATCCAACATCTGACGTAACGAGATAAGAGCCATGAAATCCTCACTTTTTGTAGGGTAAGTTTCAGAGCTGTCACCGAACCCGGCGCTTTTGCGCCGGATGTGCCGGTCAGGATCTGCCGGCTTGGAATAGGTTTCGGCGAACAGACTGGTTTATAACATCATTTTTACGCGCTTTTGCCGCGTTGTTCAAGAATTTCAACTGCTGGCAAGGTTTTTCCCTCTAAGAACTCAAGGAACGCACCGCCACCGGTAGAAATATAGGAGATTTGTTCAGCCACACCATACTTATCGATGGCGGCCAGCGTGTCACCACCACCGGCAATACTAAACGCATCACTTTGCGCAATCGCTTCAGCAATTGCTTTAGTACCTGCTTCAAACTGCGCAAATTCAAACACGCCAACCGGACCATTCCAGACGATAGTCCCGGCAGATTTCAGGATCTCGACCAACGCTGCAGTACTGTCCGGGCCGATATCAAAAATCATATCGTCGTTGGCAATATCCGCAATTGGTTTGAGACTAGCGGGTGTGTCTTCAGCAAAGGCTTTGCCGGTCACCACGTCTGTTGGTACCGGAATGTTGCCACCATTGGCTTTTGCTGCCGCCATTAAGCGCTGCGCTTCCGGAATTAAATCGGCTTCATACAGCGATTTGCCGACATTGGCGCCCGAAGCAGCTATAAAAGTATTGGCAATGCCGCCACCAACAACCAGCTGGTCAACAATACTGGACAAAGATTCCAGCACTGTCAGTTTGGTCGAAACTTTAGAGCCACCAACAATTGCCACTAATGGCCGTTTTGGATTTTTCAGTGCAGCAGCTAAGGCTTCGAGCTCAGCCGCCAGTAAAGGACCAGCACAGGCAACTGGCGCAAATTTAGCTACACCATGTGTAGTCGCCTGCGCACGGTGCGCAGTGCCAAAAGCATCCATCACAAACACATCGCACAAGGCTGCCAACTGCTTTGACAAGGTTTCGTCGTTTTTGCCTTCGCCTTTGTTAAAGCGAACGTTTTCAAACACCACCACTTCACCGGCGGCAACATCAACACCTTGCAGATATTCTTTTGCCAGACGGACCGGTGCTTTCAGTGCGTTTTTGAGATAGTCCACAACCGGCTGCATCGAAAATTCTTCGGCATAAACGCCCTCTTCCGGGCGGCCCAGATGTGAACACACCATGACTTTTGCACCTTTGCTGAGCGCCAGTTCAATTGTCGGCAGCGCGGCACGTAGGCGGGCATCTGAAGTGACTACGCCATTTTTCACAGGTACATTTAAATCTTCGCGGATTAACACGCGTTTACCCGCCAAATCTAAATCAGCCATCTTAATCACGGACATGACCATCTCCTTTTGTTGATTTGAATACTGTTATTCTGTTTAAGGTGCCGTTACTGACTTCTCATCATGGCACGTGCGGTATCGATCATTCTGTTGGCAAAGCCCCATTCGTTGTCACACCAAACCAGGCATTTCACCAGTCGTTTATGACTGACCCGGGTTTGTGAACCATCGACGATGCACGAATGCGGATCGTGATTAAAATCAACGGAAACCAATGGCTCTTCGGTGTAATCCAGAATGCCCGGTAAAGACAAGCGAGCTTGCTGCAGCGCGGCATTCACCGCCTCAACGGTGACATCCTGATGCAGGGCAACGGACAAATCCATTGCCGTAACATTGATCGTTGGCACCCGCACCGCAATCGCTTCAAAACGGCCGGCGAGATGCGGCATGATGCGTTCGATCCCTCGTGCCAGCTTGGTATCTACCGGGATAATAGATTGGCTGGCGGCGCGGGTCCGGCGTAGATCCGGATGATAAGCATCAATGACTTGCTGGTCGTGCATCGAGGCGTGAATTGTCGTGATAGTGCCGCTTTCAACGCCAAAGGTGTTATCCAGCACACTCAATACCGGCACAATACAGTTGGTGGTGCATGAGCCGGCAGAGACGACGCGCATGGTCGCGTTAAGCTGTTGTTCGTTGACGCCGTAAATCACCGTCGCATCAATATCAGCGCCAGCCGGATGCGAGAACAATACTTTGCCAGCACCGGCTTCGAGATGCTTCATCGCATCGGCGCGACTACCAAATACACCGGTACATTCTAAAACTAAATCGACATTCAGTGCCTTCCACGGCAACAAGGCCGGGTCTGCCTGATGGAGTAGCTGAATGTGTTGGGTCCCGACCACTAAGACTTCGCCATTGAGCGTCACCGCAGTGCCAAAACGGCCATGGCTGGAATCATATTTCAGTAAATGCGCGATGCCACGAGCTTCCGCCAGCTCGTTGATGGCAACGACTTGCACTTCATCTTGTAACTGTTGTTCAAAAATGGCGCGTACAATGCTGCGGCCAATTCGGCCAAACCCATTGATCGCGATCCTGATTGTCATCAGCGCTGTTACCTGTCTGGACTGTCACGAAGTTAAACAAAAGGGGCTCCAAGCCCCTTTTGCATTGAAAGTACCGTTTACGCCAGTAACTGTTCGGCGGCTTCGACAACTGCAGCTGTGGTGATACCGAAGTATTCAAACAGCTGCTCAGCTGGCGCAGATTCACCAAAACCGGTCATGCCGATGATTTTGCCATTCAGACCAACATATTTATACCAGCTGTCGACAATACAAGCTTCCACAGCAATGCGTTTTGTTACCGCAGCTGGTAACACAGCCTCACGGTAGGCTGCATCCTGCGCGTCAAACACATCAGTCGATGGCATCGATACAACGCGCACCTTGTGACCAGCATCGGTCAGTTTTGCCGCGGCTTGAACCGCCAGCTCGACTTCTGAACCTGTCGCAATAATGATCAAATCCGGTGTACCCGCGCTGTCTTTAAGCACATAACCACCCCGACGGATCGCTGCGACTTGTTCTTCCGTCCGGGCTTGCTGTGCCAAATTCTGCCGGGTGAAAATCAGCGTCGTCGGGCCTTCGGTGCGTTCAATCGCAGCTTGCCAGGCGACAGCAGATTCGACCTGATCACAAGGACGCCAGTTCATCAGGTTTGGTGTAACCCGCAGCGAAGCCAGTTGTTCAACCGGTTGGTGTGTCGGGCCGTCTTCGCCAAGACCAATCGAGTCGTGGGTATAAACAAAAATCACCCGTTGTTTCATCAGCGCAGCCATACGCACAGCATTACGAGCATATTCCATAAACATCAGGAAGGTCGCACCGTATGGCACAAAACCACCATGTAGCGCGATACCGTTCATAATGGCCGACATGCCGAACTCACGCACACCATAATATAAGTAGTTACCGCTAGCGTCGTCTGCACTAATGCCTTTCGAGCCAGACCAAATCGTCAGGTTTGAACCAGCCAGATCGGCCGAACCACCCAGCAGTTCCGGCAATAAAGGACCGTAGGCATTTAAAGCATTTTGCGACGCTTTGCGGCTGGCGATCGCAGCAGGGGTTGCCTGTAACTTGGCGATATACGCATCTGAATCTGCTTTCCAGTTGGCAGGTAATTCACCGCTTAACCGGCGTTTTAACTCGGCGGCCAGTGCCGGGTGCGCAGCAGCATAAGCAGAGAACTGTTCATTCCAGCTTTGTTGCTGGACGCCGCCTTTTGGTTTGCCATCCCACGCCGCATAGATATCTGCCGGCACTTCAAATGGGGCATATGGCCATTGCAGGAATTCACGGGATGCGGCGATTTCAGCATCACCCAGTGGCGCGCCATGGCAATCATGGCTACCGGATTTATTTGGCGAACCGTAACCGATGATGGTTTTGCAGCAAATCAGTGTTGGCTTGGCGGTTTCTGCCTGTGCAGCCTGGATCGCAGCTGCAATAGTCGCTGAGTCATGACCATCAACACCAGCAATCACGTGCCAGCCATAAGCTTCAAAACGGGCCGGCGTATTGTCAGTGAACCAGCCTTCGACATGACCGTCGATAGAGATGCCATTGTCATCCCAGAACGCGATCAGTTTGCCAAGCCCCAAAGTCCCTGCCAAAGAGCAGGCTTCGTGAGAAATACCTTCCATCAGGCAACCGTCGCCGAGGAATGCATAAGTGTGGTGGTCGATAATGGTATGGCCTGGCTGGTTAAACTGTGCCGCCAGAGCTTTTTCGGCAATTGCCATACCGACAGCATTGGTAATCCCCTGCCCCAACGGGCCCGTGGTGGTCTCAACGCCTGGCGCATAACCATATTCCGGGTGGCCCGGCGTGCGTGAGTGCAATTGACGGAATTGTTTTAAGTCGTCGATAGACAGGTCATAACCGGACAAATGCAACAGCGAATACAACAACATAGAGCCATGGCCGTTCGACAGAACAAAACGGTCACGGTTAGCCCACTGCGGGTCTTGTGGATTGTGCTTTAAAAAATCGCGCCATAATACTTCGGCGATATCGGCCATCCCCATCGGGGCGCCCGGGTGGCCAGATTTAGCCTTTTGCACTGCATCCATACTTAACGCGCGGATGGCGTTGGCGAGTTGTTTGCGGGACAGCATTGTCACTCCTGCTACTAATTATCGGAATCTTATCCAAGTGGTTTTTTATGTTGCCTGCATCGCTTCGGATGGCGTGATACTGTTTTTTAATAAACAGGCAAATTTATTTTACGCGTCGCATCGGTTCCAGGTTATTTTCCCAGACCATGCCCACCTTGGCAACGAATAAAACCGGATCCATGCTGATTGGCTTAAGTTTTGATCCGTTCGTCCGATATCCCGTACTCTTGCAGATAGAAAGACGTCCGGGCGGCAAAAAAATATGGCAAACTATTATTTGTTTCTCTAGAATACGCAGCCCAATTTTCCGGCGCTTGGCGCTAAAACAACCAACCCATTGGAATAAGTTAGAATGGCACAACACATTTTTACCTCTGAGTCAGTTTCCGAAGGACATCCGGATAAAATCGCCGACCAAATCTCTGATGCGGTGTTGGATGCCATCCTGGAGCAGGACCCAAAAGCCCGTGTCGCCTGTGAAACCTTCGTCAAAACCGGTATGGTGCTGGTTGGTGGCGAAATCACCACTTCTGCTTGGGTCGATATCGAAGAGCTGACCCGCAGTACTATCCGTGAAATCGGTTATGTGCATTCTGATATGGGCTTTGATGCCAATTCTTGTGCGGTGTTAAGCGCCATCGGTAAACAATCTCCGGATATCAACCAGGGCGTTGATAAAAAAGACCCGAAAGATCAGGGTGCCGGTGACCAAGGTCTGATGTTCGGTTATGCCAGTAACGAAACTGACGTGCTGATGCCCGCGCCAATCACTTACTCTCACCGTCTGGTGCAACAACAGGCCAAAGTGCGCAAAGACGGCACGCTGCCTTGGTTACGCCCAGATGCAAAATCTCAGCTGTCTTTCATTTATGAGAACGGCAAACCAGTCGGCATCGACGCTGTAGTGTTATCTACGCAGCATTGCGACACCATTTCAACTGAAGATCTGCGCGAAGCGGTGATGGAACACATCATCAAGCCAGTGCTGCCAGCTGAATGGTTGCGTCAAAGCACGAAGTTCTTTATTAACCCAACAGGTCGGTTTGTGATCGGTGGCCCAATGGGCGATTGCGGTCTGACCGGCCGCAAAATCATCGTGGATAGCTACGGCGGTATGGCACGTCACGGTGGTGGCGCGTTCTCTGGTAAAGATCCATCAAAAGTTGACCGTTCAGCCGCCTACGCTGCCCGTTATGTGGCGAAAAACATCGTTGCGGCAGGCTTAGCTGAGCGCTGTGAGATCCAGGTTTCTTACGCCATCGGTGTGGCAGAACCTACTTCTATCAGCGTCGAGACTTTTGGCACCAGCAAACTGTCAGAAGACCAACTGATCAAACTGATCCGGGCCCATTTCGACCTGCGTCCGGCCGGCCTGATTGCGATGCTTGACCTTGAGCGTCCGATTTACAAAGCGACTGCAGCTTACGGTCACTTTGGCCGCAATGAGTTCCCGTGGGAACAGACTAACAAAGCTGACGCACTGCGTGCGGAAGCCGGTCTGTAATCTCAGACTCAGCTAAACAGGGAGCTTCGGCTCCCTTTTTGTTGCACTGCGTTTCGCGCGTAACCATCTCATCACAGCCTTAGCCTGATATCTTCACAGTTTTTTCCTGTTTGCCAGCACTGCCCGATAACTTTTATAACGGCTGACCGACAATAATAAGGAAACTCTATGTCTTCTCAAACGACCAGACCCTGGTTGCAGCGTAGTCTCGATGCGATAGAACGTGCGGGCAACAAACTCCCTGATCCTGCTGTGTTATTCGCATTATTTATGCTGGCCGTCTGGCTGATATCCTGGGCCTTGTCCGGTGTGCAGTTCAGCGAAATTGACCCACGTACCGGCAAACCTATCGTCATAGTCAATCTGTTAGATGGCACGGCCTTCACAACTTTTATGAGTAAGATGGTCACGACTTTTGTTAACTTCCCCCCGCTCGGCGTGGTCCTGGTTGCAATGCTTGGTTTGGGTGTGGCCGAACATACCGGCTTTATTAATGCAGGCCTGCGCTCGATCTTAAATGTCACGCCAAAAATGCTGCTGACACCGGTACTGATTGCTGTTGGTATCTTGAGCCATGTTGCTGTCGATGCCGGCTATGTGCTGGTGATCCCACTCGGCGCAGTGATTTTTTACGCAGCTGGTCGCCATCCGCTGGCGGGCATTGCCGCAGCATTCGCTGGTGTCTCAGGTGGTTTTTCTGCCAGCCTGTTTGTGCCGTCCAGTTTAGATCCGATGTTAGCTGGCCTGACGCAGGCAGCTGCGCGTCTATCAGCGCATCCTGGTGCTGCAGAAATGACGATTAACCCACTGAATAACTTCTTTTTTACCACGGCATCTGCCGGTTTAATCATTCTGGTGGGCTGGTTTCTGACCGATAAAGTCATCGAACCACGGCTTAAAAATACACAGGTCGACGGAGACCCAGCCAGTCTGCCAAAGCTAGATGCTTTAACAGATGCGGAACGTAAAGGCCTGCGCTACGCGACCTTGTCGATGTTGGTATCCGGTTTACTGCTGATCTGGTCGGCATCAGGTGCTGATTCAGCCTGGCGTGGCACAGACGGCTTGCTGACCAGTGCGACCGCACCGCTGATGCAGTCGATTGTCGGCATTATTTTTGTGTTTTTCTTAATTCCGGGTGTGGTGTATGGCTATACCTCAGGTTCGGCAAAAAATCATCGCGCTATTGTACAAGGCATGAGTAAAGCGATGTCTGGCATGGGGTATTACGTCGTGATGGCGTTTTTCTGTGCGCAGTTTATTTATGCTTTTGGCCAGTCGAATCTGGGCGCCCTATTGGCCATTAAAGGCGCTCTGGCGTTAAAAGAACTGGCGCTACCACTTGGCGTGACCTTAGTTGGCATCGTGTTCCTCACTGCCACAGTCAATCTGTTAGTGGGTTCCGCTTCCGCGAAGTGGGCATTGATTGGTGCCATTATGGTGCCGATGTTGATGGAGCTTGGTGTATCGCCGGATTTAACTCAAGCCGCTTATCGGGTGGGGGACTCTTCTACCAACATCATTACGCCGCTGATGCCGTACTTCCCGCTGATCGTGGTGTTCTGTCAGAAGTACGTGAAATCGACCGGTATTGGTACGTTGATCGCGTTGATGCTGCCATTCTCAGTATGTTTCCTGGTGCTGTGGAGCGCCTTCCTGTTGCTCTATTGGGCGCTGGGCATTCCGCTGGGAATTGGTGCGCATTACACCTTCCCTGCACTTTAAATGAAAAAAACGCCTGAAAAGCAGTCTGAGCTTTTCAGGCGTTTCATTCACCTGGTCGCTACGGATTAACGGCCGTCACCAGCCCAGCGGAACAACGCAGCCGCTGCGGCTAAAAACACCAGGCTCATTGCTGCCATCACACCAAGTTGCACACTGACATCGGCAAAACCGGCACCATCCAACATCACCGCGCGGGCAGCGCTGACCAAATGCGTCAACGGGAACAACTGCGCAAACCATTGCACCGCTTGCGGAGCGCCTTCCAGGCTGAACCAGACACCGGACAAAATCATCATTGGCCAGCTGGTCATATTGAGCAGTCCGCCGGTCAGTTCTTCACTTTGTAAACGACTGGCAATCAACAACGCCAGTGCAATCATCGATAATGCCCCCAACGCGGCCACCAACAACAGCAGTGCATAACTACCGAGCATCATCAGGCCAAACAGCTGCTGACAGCTGACAAACACCACGCCGGCAATTGCCAAGACGATGGCAAGACGCGAGACCACCTGCGCACCGACAAATTCCAGCGCAGTTAAAGGCGTGGCCTGCAGGCGTTTTAGCACTGAGTTTTTCCGATACCGCACCAGCACATAACCGACGCCAAACAAGCAGGAAAACATCATATTCATGCCCAAAATACCGGGCAGCACAAAGTCGACATAGCGAATGGCTTGCCCTGTCACTTCCTCTCTGGTTGCCCCCGGCCATTGCTGCAACAGGATTTTTTCCACCAGATAGCCTTTGGCCGAATCCGGATTCACCACATAACGATTTGCGGTTAAATCAAGCACCAGGTCAATCTGATGATGGGCCAGCCGTTGTCTGGCCAACGCCTCTGCCTGATAAGGCACAAATTCGACAAAACGCGTGGTTAGCAACGGATGTTGCGCCGTATCAAGCACCGTACTTTGCTGTAACACGCCCACTTTGTATTCTGCTTTCGGTTCACCGGAAAATACAAAAGCAAAACCGGCGACCAGTAAAAACGGGAAGAGTAAATTCCAGCCAAGCGCCGCCCGGTCGCGCCAGAATTCGAGATTGCGCGCTTTGAGCACCGCAATAAAACGTCTGAAACTAAACATCATTCAGCCTCCATGGTGACACCGCTCAAGGCATGGCCGGTCAGTTTGAGGAACAAATCGTCCAGCGTCGCCGATTTAACTAACAGGCCCTGTAGCTGCACTTGTTGCTGCAGCAACGCCTGAATGCTCTGCTGCACGTCCGGCGTCTGAATGCAGAGCTGACCGCCCTGCAGCGATGCATGGTGACCGTCTGGTAAAGACGGAATAAACCCAGGATCCGGCAGCTGCAGCAAAGCCCCTTCAAAATGCTGGCGCAGCAACGCCTGCGGCGAGCCTTGTGCGATGATTTGACCTTTGTCGACAATAATCAGGTCATCACAGAGCTGCTCAGCTTCATCCATGTAATGGGTGGTCAGAATAATGGTCCGGCCCTGCTGTTTAATTTGTTTGATCAGCATCCAGAAATTACGCCGGGCATGCGGATCAAGCCCGGTGGTCGGTTCGTCCAGAAACAAAATCTGTGGCTGATTCACCAATGCCAGTGCCAGTAACAGCCGCTGACGCTGACCACCGGACAGTTTTTTATGATCCTGCGTTAAAAAGTCAGTCAAATCACAGAGTTTGATAAGCTCTTGAATATCCGCCGGCTCTGGATAAAATGCCGCGAACATCCGTAACGTTTCTTCGACGGTGAGAAAATCCTGTAATGCGGTTTGCTGGAACTGCACGCCTAGTTGCTGAAAATGTCGCCGCCCGGCCACTTCGGCATGATAAAAAATGCTGCCGCTGTCGGGTTTGATAATGCCTTCGAGCATTTCCAGCGTCGTGGTTTTGCCGGCGCCATTTGGCCCAAGTAAACCAAAACATTGACCGGCCTGCACACTGAAACTGAGGTTGTTCACTGCCTTCAGCGCGCCATAACTTTTACACAGTTGCGACACGGCCAATACTGCCGGTGCCGCCGATGAGACTTTTTCTACGCCCATACAAGGACTCCTTTCGAGGTACCCTTAGCGCCAAGGGACTGCTACCATATCAGTTTTTCTGCTGCTGAATCAGGCCTCATGCGAACAATACGTTTATATCAGCCCGGCCCGTTAACACCGGGACAATCTGTGGCGCTCTGTGAAGATGCCGCCAACCACGCCGGTAAAGTCTTGCGAATGCAAGCCGGCGAAGCGCTCGAACTGTTTAATGGTGATGGCAATAATTACGCCGCCGTCATTATCGAAGTTGGCAAAAAGCAGCTGGTTGTCGATATCCAAAGCTCAAGCGAGAATCCGATCGAATCGCCATTGAAGTTACATCTGGGACAAGGTATCTCCCGCGGAGATCGGATGGATTTTGCCATCCAGAAAGCGGTCGAGCTTGGCGTCAGTGAAATTACGCCGCTGTTTACCGAACGCTGCGGCGTTAAGCTTGACGCCGACCGTCTGGAGAAGAAACGCGAACAATGGCAAAAAATTGTCATCAGCGCCTGCGAACAAAGCGGCCGCTCGGTGGTACCACCGGTGCATCAGCCGGTCACGTTGGAAAAATGGCTCGGTCAGGCAGACAATTGTCTCAAACTGACCTTGGATCCCTGGACCAGCGCCACCATTAAACAATTAGCACCGACCGACCGCCTCAGATTAGTCATAGGTCCGGAAGGCGGCTTCAGCGACCGCGAAGTCGCGGCCACGACTTTAGCCGGTTTTCAGCCGGTACGGCTCGGTCCACGGGTGCTTCGCACCGAAACTGCTGCACTGACCGCTATTGCTGCATTGCAATTACAACTAGGCGACCTCGCCTGATTAAGGAGTAAGCTGTTGATAAAACTCGGCATCGTGATGGACCCTATCAGCGCCATCAACATCAAAAAAGATTCCAGTTTCGCCATGTTACTGCAGGCTCAGAGCCGCGGTTATCAGTTGCACTATATGGAAATGGCCGACTTATACCTGTTAGAAGGTCAGGCCCGCGCCCGCACCCGCCTGCTGAGCGTGGAGCAAAACCCGGCGCGCTGGTATGAATTCCAGGGGGAACAAGACATTGCGCTGGGGGATCTGGATGTGATTCTGATGCGCAAAGATCCACCATTTGATACCGAGTTTATCTACGCGACTTATATTCTGGAACGGGCAGAAGACGTCGGCACGCTGATTGTGAACAAACCACAGAGCCTGCGGGACGCCAACGAGAAGTTATATACCAGCTGGTTTGCGCAGCATACGCCGAAAACACTGGTCAGCCGCGATGCTGCCCGATTAAAAGCCTTTTATCAGGCCGAAGGCGATGTGATCTTAAAACCGCTGGACGGTATGGGCGGCGCATCTATTTTTCGTTTAAAACCGCAAGATCCCAATGTCAGTGTCATACTGGAGACATTAACCGCGCACGGCACTATGTACGCCATGGCGCAGCGTTTTATCCCGCAGATCGTCGACGGCGATAAACGTGTCTTAGTGGTCAATGGTGAACCGGTGCCATATTGTCTGGCACGGATCCCAGCCAGCGGCGAAACCCGCGGCAATCTTGCCGCAGGCGGCCGCGGCGAAGCGCGTCCTCTGACCGAAAGTGACTGGGCCATTGCCCGTGCTGTAGGCCCAACACTGAAAGCCAAAGGGTTGATTTTTGTCGGTCTTGATATCATCGGTGACAAACTGACCGAAATTAATGTCACAAGCCCAACCTGCATCCGCGAAATTGAGGCTGCGTTTCCGGTTTCAATTACCGGCATGTTGTTTGATCAGATTGAACTGTTATTACAGGCTAAAAAAGCCTGAGGAGTTCGCCGTGGAAAGTTTACAAAACCACCTGCTGATTGCAATGCCAAGTTTGGATGACCCTTTATTTGGTCGAAGTGTGACCTATATCTGCGAACATAATGCCGACGGCGCCATGGGAATAGTCATTAATCATCCCCTGTCAGTCGATATCGCCAATTTATTGGAACAGCTCGAGATTGAGTTTGACGGCGGTTCTGATGCGGCCAGAATGAAAATCTGTGCAGGTGGACCAGTACAAAATGATCGCGGTTTTGTGCTGCATACGCCAAAAGCTGGCTTTAATAGCAGTATGCAACTGAATCAAGATTTGATGATCACCACCTCAAAAGACATTCTGGAGCAGCTCACCACCGAAGCGGCGCCCGACAAATTTATTCTGGCGCTGGGTTATGCGGGCTGGAGTCCGGGTCAGCTGGAACAGGAACTTGCCGACAACAGCTGGCTGGTGATCCCGGCCGATAACCGGATTATTTTTGACTTGCCGCATGGCGAAAAATGGCAAGGCGCGACGGCTAAACTGGGGATCCAGAGTTGGCAGTTAAGTCCGCAAGCCGGACATGCCTGAAATCAGGCCAGACAAACAGGAACACAGATGAGTTGTATTCTGGCCTTTGACTATGGCCTTAAAAGCATTGGCGTGGCGGTTGGACAACGTCTGACCGGCACCGCCAGCACGTTAAAAGCACTGAAAGCAGTCGATGGCACTCCCGACTGGAACCAGATTGAAGCACTGTTAAAAGAATGGCAACCAGAGCTCGTCGTGGTGGGTCTGCCACTGAATATGGATGGTACAGAGCAACCATTCACTGCACGGGTGCATAAATTTATCAATCGCTTACATGGTCGTTTTGGTGTCAAAGTGCAGGCACACGATGAACGGTTGACCACAGTCGAATCGCGCGCTGAATTGTTTTCACAGGGCGGATTTAAGAAGCTCAGTAAAGACGCTGTCGATTGTTTCTCCGCTAAGTTAATTCTGGAGAGCTGGTTTGAACAACAGTAGGACAGAGTTGCCCTGCCCCGGTTATTACCGGCACTACAAAGGCCGCTATTACCAGCTGCTGGCGCTGGTGCGTCACAGTGAAGAAGATGCGCCTTATGCCCTATATCGCGCATTATATGGCGATTTTGGCCTGTGGGTGCGACCGCTGACGATGTTCTGCGAGAATGTCAGTATTGACGGCGAACCGGTCGCCCGGTTTAGTTTTGTCGGCACTGAGCCGCCAGCAGGACTTGCACTGCCAGCAGCACTGGACAGTGAACATCTATGGCCGGGTTTGGCAGTCACCTGAGTAAAAAACGCGGCTAAAGCCGCGTTTTTTCTATTGATTACCGATGACTCAGTGATCGGGTTTTTCCAGACCATCCACTGTGACATTGGCCAAAAAGCCAGCCCCTGCCGTTTCGTTATTACGCAGTTTAATCATCAGGCGTAAGTCATTCGGTGAATCCGCGTGGTGCAGTGCATCGGCATAACTGATTTGATTGCGCTGGTATAGGTCATACAACGCCTGATCAAAGGTCTGCATGCCGAGTTCACGCGATTTCGCCATCACTGCTTTAATCTCGTCAATCTGACCTTTTTTGATGAGATCTGCCACCAGTGGCGAGTTGGTCAGTACTTCAATCGCCGCCATCCGTTTCGAGCCATCCGCCGTCGCGATCAATTGCTGCGCGACAATGCCCCGTAAATTCAGCGCCAAATCAAACATCAGCTTGGCATGTTTTTCTTTGGGTACTAAATGCAGGATACGGTCAATCGCCTGGTTGGCATTGTTAGCGTGCAGTGTCGCAATACACAAATGGCCGGTTTCGGCAAAACTCAGCGCATACTCCATTGTATCCTGACTACGGATCTCACCAATCAGGATCACGTCCGGCGCCTGGCGCAATGAGCTTTTCAGCGCGGCTTCAAAGGATTCAGTGTCGATGCCAACCTCACGCTGGGTGATCAGACTCTTTGCATGGTCGTGCACAAATTCAATCGGATCTTCGATGGTCAGAATATGTCCACGGGCATTTTTATTACGATAGCCAATTAAAGCTGCCAGCGAGGTGGATTTACCGGTACCGGTACCACCAACAAACAGCAGCAGACCGCGTTTTGACATGATCAGCTCTTTTAAAATGGGCGGCAATCCCAGCTCATCAACATCGGGGATTTTGGTGACAATTCGACGCACCACCATACCGGCCTGATCGCGCTGGAAGAATGCCGATACGCGGAACCGGCCGGCATCGTTGGCAATGGCGAAGTTACATTCTTTATGCGTCAGATACTCGTTTTTCTGCTTGTCGTTCATGCAAGCCAAAACAATCGCCAGCGCGTCGTCCGCGCTCAGCGGGACCTCTTCAATCGGCAGCAACTCACCATTGATTTTGGCGGCCACCGGCATACCTGCGGTGACAAACATGTCCGATGCCTTGGCATCGACCATTTTTTGCAGCAGTCTGATTAATTCCATCACTGTCTCCGTTAAATCCGGCCCATAGCACCAAAGGCGTTTTTATCCTGGGCTTTGGCTAAGGCGTCTTGTTTAGTGATAAGTCCGCGGTTCACCAGATTCAGCAAGCACTGGTCCATCGTCTGCATGCCATGTGAAGCACCGGTCTGGATCACTGAATACATCTGGGCGATTTTATCTTCACGGATCAGGTTTCTGATCGCTGGTACCCCAATCATAATTTCGTGCGCGGCAATACGACCGCCACCGATTTTTTTCAGCAGCGTCTGCGAAATCACTGCGCGCAGTGATTCGGACAACATTGACCGCACCATGGCTTTTTCCTCACCCGGGAACACGTCGATGATCCGGTCAATCGTTTTCGGCGCGGATGTGGTGTGCAAAGTACCAAACACCAGGTGACCGGTTTCAGCCGCGGTCATCGCCAGGCGAATAGTCTCCAGATCGCGCAATTCACCAACGAGGATCACGTCCGGGTCTTCCCGCAATGCCGAACGTAACGCATTTGAGAAACTCAAAGTATCGCGGTGTACTTCACGCTGGTTCACCAGGCAAAGCTTGTTGTGGTGGACGAATTCGATGGGATCTTCGATAGTCAGAATGTGTTCATGTCGGCCTGTGTTGATGTAATCCACCATCGCCGCCAGTGTGGTCGATTTACCGGAACCTGTTGGTCCGGTCACCAGCACCAGTCCACGCGGGTTTTCGGCAATAGTGCGGAATACATCCGGCGCGCCGAGATCATCCAGACTTAATACTTCACTGGGGATAGTCCGGAACACGGCGGCAGCACCGCGGTTTTGCACAAAGGCATTGACCCGGAACCGGGCCAGCCCCGGCACTTCGAATGAGAAATCTGATTCCAGCCGTTCCTCGTATTCTTTGCGCTGCTTATCCGTCATAATGTCGTAGACCAGCGCATGCACGTCTTTGTGCGTCAGCGGTGGAATATTCAATCGCCGCACATCGCCATCGACGCGGATCAGTGGTGGCACACCGGCCGACAGGTGCAAGTCTGACGCTTTGTGTTGTACGCTGAACGCCAGTAATTCGGTAATATCCATGACGACATACTCCTGTGTCAGTGAAGAGGCAAATCAGGTTTTGATGCATAACACCATAGCAGAACGCTTACAGACAGCCTACAGGGCGCTTGCAGAAATTCAGCCAAATGATCGCGCGACTGCTCAGTTAATCGCCGTCAGTAAAACTAAGCCAGTCAATGACATACGAGAAGCATATCTGGCCGGACAACGTCAGTTCGGCGAAAACTATGTGCAGGAACTTGCGACTAAAGCACAGGAACTGACCGATTTAACACAGATCCGCTGGCATTTTATTGGCCCTATTCAGTCCAATAAAACCCGTGATATCGCGGTTTACGCCGATGTGGTGCATAGCGTTGACCGCTTGAAAATTGCTGAACGTTTGTCGGCCCAGCGCCCGGTCGGTAAAGCAGCGCTGCAGGTGTTGCTGCAGGTGAATATCAGCCGCGAGGACAGCAAGTCCGGCATTTTGCCGGAAGATCTGTTGTCACTGGCACGTCAGATCAGCAGTCTACCGAATATCCAACTGGTCGGCTTAATGGCGATCCCGGCACCGGCGATCAATGGTGACAATCAGCAGGCTTTTGCGGCGATGAAGCAGCTTTCAACCGCGCTTCAGGCAGAATTTCCGCAGGCAGATCAGTTGTCTATGGGAATGTCAGATGACTGGCAACAAGCCGTTCTTTTTGGGGCAACTATGATAAGATTGGGCTCCGCCATTTTCGGCGCGCGCAGTTAACGCGATAAAACTCAGACAACGAATCAAAAGCATGAATGACAACACAGTAGCCTTTATCGGCGCCGGCAATATGGCGCGCTGCATCATCGGGGGCATGGTGAATACCGGCTACCCGGCTGCAAATATCATCGCCGCCAATCCAAGCAGGCCAAAACTCGACGCCCTTGCCGCGGATTTTGGCATTGTAGTGACTCAGGACAATCTTTTGGCCGTGCAAAAAGCCGATGTCATTGTGTTGTCAGTCAAGCCGCAGCTGATGGGCGAAGTTTGCCGTCAGTTGATCGCCGGTGTGCCCGATATCAGCGAAAAACTTTTTGTCACGGTCGCAGCGGGTTTACCGGTCAGCCGCTATGAAGAATGGCTCGGGCCGGTCCGACTGATGCGGACTATGCCCAATTCACCATCTCTAGTCGGACTGGGTGTCACCGGAATTTTTGCCAGTCGCTGCTCGAACTATGAAAAATCTTTTGTTGATAGCATGTTCAGTGCCACCGGTAAAACGGTGTGGCTCGATCAGGAAAACCAAATCAACGACATCACTGCTGTAACCGGCAGCGCACCCGCCTACTTTTTCTACTTTATGCAAGCGATGGCGCAAAAGGCAGAACTGCTCGGTTTTAGCCCGGACGAGGCCCATCAGATGGTGGTACAGACCGCATTAGGTGCTGCGACGATGGCGACCCAATCGTCTCTGAGCTTTGCCGATTTACGGGCGCAGGTCACCAGTAAAGGCGGTACGACGCATGAAGCGATTGAAACCATGCGCAACGCCGGTCTCGAATTGATGGTTGCTGATGCCATGCAGGCCGCGATCCGCCGGGCTGAAGAGATGGCCAAAACGCTGTAAACTATTCATTGAAATGCCGATTTAACCTGCTCTGACAAGGAAAACGCATGAACAACGCATTTTATTTTCTGCTCGATACTGTTTTTAATCTGTTCCTGATGGTGGTGCTGCTACGGATCTGGTTGCAGGCCAGCCGCGCTGATTTTTATAATCCACTCAGCCAGTTTGTCGTGAAAGCGACTAATCCGTTGCTGATCCCACTGCGCCGGATGATCCCAAGTATTGGCAAACTTGATACTGCGGCAGTGGTCCTCGCATTGTTGGTCAGTGCCGGCAAAATGTTGCTCATTCAGCTGCTGTTGGTCGGTCAGCTTGATATCATCGCGTTAGTGTCCGGCGCCGTACTGACGACGATAAAAGAAGCGTGCAGTCTGCTGTTCTGGGTACTGATTATCCGTGCGATCTTGAGCTGGTTCTCGCAAGGCCGCAATCCGATGGAGTTGGTACTGGTGCAGTTGACTGAACCTTTGTTAGCCCCGGTTCGTAAAGTGATCCCGCCGATGGGTGGCCTCGATTTGTCGGTGCTGATTGTGTTGGTCGCCCTGCAATTTCTGCAGATCCTGTTACAGAGCTTTTTTGTCGGTATGTTCTGACATGTCATCTGCTACCAGTGCCTGGCGCTGGGCCGATGGCGATTTAATCCTGCAGATTTACGTGCAGCCAAAAGCCAGCCGCGATCAGGTGGTGGGGTTACATTGTGATGCGGTCAAAGTGGCGATCACTGCACCGCCTGTCGACGGCAAAGCCAATGCTCACGTGATTAAGTTACTGGCGCAGTGGTTTGACGTGGCAAAAAGCCAGATTGAATTACAACGTGGCGAATTGAACCGGCACAAACAATTGCTGATCCGCCAACCCAAAACCATCCCGGCGGCGTTAACGGCGCTGGGATTGCCACCCGCTTAGACTGCTTAAGGAGCTTGTGATGAAACTTGTAACTGCTCTGCTCTACCCGCTTTTTGCGCTGTTTTTGCTTGGTAGCTTTCCAAGCTTCGCTGAACAAAAACAACAACTTGGTAAATGGGATGTGCATTACATGCTGATGCCGACCACGATGCTGGACGCGGATGTCGCCAAAAACTACCAGTTAAGCCGCAGCCGCAATTATCAGTTGTTGAATATTTCTGTGCTCAATACCGCAGACCAACAGGCGCAGGCAGTTGAACTGAGCGGGACCGCGACCAACCTGGCAGGACAACGTCAGCAATTGAGCTTTAAACCGGTCAAAGAAGGTGCTGCCCTGTATTATCTGGCAGGTGTGGAAGCACGTTCTGAGCAAAAAATCACCATTGAACTCTCGATACGTCAGGGCAACGAACTGCAGGTACTGAAGTTCACCCAGGATGTTTACCCGGAATAACAGGAAACGGTTATGTTTAAACAACTGGTACTGGCGAGCAGTAACGCCGGCAAAGTAGCTGAATTGCAAAGTTTACTGGCCGATTATGGCGTCGAGGTGCTGCCACAAACCCAGTTTGGCGTCCCTGATGCTGATGAGACCGGTCTGAGTTTTATTGAGAATGCCATTCTGAAAGCCCGTCATGCATCACGACTCACTGGCTTACCGGCGATCGCTGACGACTCAGGTCTGGCGGTGCACGCCCTCGGTGGCGCGCCAGGCATTTACTCTGCGCGCTATGCTGCGATGCACGGCATGGACAATGCGCAAGACAGCAAAGACGCTGCCAATATCCGCCTGTTGCTGCAAAATATGCAGCAACATACCGACCGCAGTGCAGAGTTTCATTGTGTGCTGGCTTTAGTTCAGCATGCGGACGATCCAGTGCCATTGATCGCCCATGGCCGTTGGTCCGGCCAAATCAGCCAGCAACAACTCGGCGAAGGTGGTTTTGGTTATGACCCGATCTTCTGGCTACCAGAACTTGGCAAGACCTCAGCGCAGCTGGCAAAAGCCGACAAAGCCGCGCTCAGCCATCGTGGTCAGGCGCTGCGGTTATTACTGACACAACTGCGGGGTTAACGGTGTTACAACTGCCCCCGCTGTCGCTGTACATCCATATCCCTTGGTGCGTGCAGAAATGTCCATATTGTGACTTTAACTCCCACGCCGTGAAACAAGGCATACCAGAAGCCGAATATATTGCCCATCTGCTGGCCGATTTAGATCAAGATCTGGCCATAGTTCCTGATCGTGCGCTGCATAGCATTTTTATCGGTGGTGGCACGCCCAGCACGTTCAGCGCCGAAGGCATTGCCGCCATCCTGAGCGGTGTGCGGGCCAGAATTGCTTGTGAGCCCAATCTTGAAGTGACGATGGAAGCCAACCCTGGCACGGTAGAAGCCAGCCGCTTTGCCGGTTATGTGGCGGCTGGTGTAACCCGTTTTTCGATTGGTGTACAAAGTTTTCAAGCCGCGCAGTTACAGGCGCTTGGCCGCATCCACAATCCGGCGCAGGCCAGACGTGCCGCTGAACTCGCGACACAACTACGCCAGCAGGGCCTTAACAGCTTTAATCTGGACTTAATGCATGGTCTGCCCGGACAGAACTTAGCCGACGCCCTAGCCGATCTGCAACAAGCAATTGATTTAAACCCACCACATCTTTCCTGGTATCAGCTAACAATCGAGCCCAATACAGCCTTTGCTTCACGGCCGCCAGTCCTGCCGGAAGATGAAGCGCTTTGGGATATTCAGGAGCATGGGCATGCGCTATTGACCGCTGCCGGCTATCAGCAATATGAAACCTCGGCCTACAGTAAAACCGGCTATCAATGCGCGCATAATCTGAATTATTGGCGTTTTGGCGATTACCTCGGCATCGGCTGTGGCGCCCATGGCAAGATCACTCGTCTAGGTAACGAAGTGGATGCAACTGCCACTATTTCCCGTACCGTCAAAATCAAACACCCTAAAGGCTATATGGATTTAAGCCGCGGTTATCTCGATAGCACCACAGTGGTAGAGCCCGACGAACTGCCTTTCGAATTTTTTATGAACCGCTTCCGCTTACTGGAGCCCTGCCCCAAAGCTGACTTTACCGCATATACCGGGTTGTCTGTCGAAACGGTGGCCCCAGCGCTTGCCCGCGCCGTGCAGTTAGGATTAGTTAGCGACACACCACTGCATTGGCAAATCACGCCGCATGGCGTGCGTTTCCTGAACGAGCTACTGCAGCTGTTTTTATAACACCAGCGATCGGCTGGTGTTACCCAGTAAAACATCAACAATAACCCGGGGACATCATGACACTAAAACTCCAACTGCTGACTATTGCAGTCTCAGCAGCTTTACTGGCGGGCTGTAATAAAGCACCTGAGCAAACCGCTAATCCGACAGCACCTGCCGCGTCCACGCAAACAGCACCAGCAACAGCTCAAACCGAATCGGCCAAAGCCAATGCGTTTTTTGACCAGTATTTCATGGATGCTGCCGCGTTAAGCCCGATGGCATTGACCCAGCTTGGTATCAAGCAGGATTACGACAAATGGGACCAATTGACCGACGAGCAAAGTGATAAAGAGCTGGCGCTGACGAAAAAAGCCTTAGCTGACCTTGCACAGTTTGACGTCGCGAAACTGGATACCCAGACCACGTTGAGCTATCAGCTGTTTAAACAGCAACTGGAACAGGATATTGCCAACGATAAATGGCGTTATTACAACTATCCGGTTAACCAAATGTTTGGCATGCATTCCGGTGTGCCTTCACTGTTGATTAACCAGCATCTGATTGACAATGAAGCCGATGCCAAAGCCTATATCGCACGTTTAAACGGCATTCCGCAGCTGTTTAAACAGTTAGAACAGCAGCTGAGCAAACGTGCCGAGCTGGGGATTATTCCACCAAAATTTGTGTTTCCACTGGCTATTGCTGCCAGTCAGAACATCATCAAAGGTGCGCCATTCAGCGCTGGCGCAGACAGTACTTTACTTGAAGATTTCCGCAATAAAGTCAATAAGCTGACCTTGGATGATGCTGCTAAACAATTGCTGGTTAAAGAAGCCGAAGTCGCACTGACCAGCAGTGTCAAACCGGCCTATGAAAGCCTGATCGCCTATTTAACTGCCCAGGAAAAACAAGCCGGGACCGATGACGGCGTTTGGCGTTTTAAAGACGGCGAAGCTTTTTACAATATGGCACTGGAACGCACCACCACGACAAAAATGACTGCTGAGGAAATTCATCAGCTCGGTGTCACCGAAGTGGCGCGCATTCATGATGAAATGAAAGCCATCATGCAAAAAGTCGGCTTTAAAGGCGATCTGCAGGCGTTTTTTGCCTTTATGCGCGATGATGCCCAGTTCTATTATCCGGATACAGCTGAAGGCAAAGCCGCCTATTTAGCCGAAGCGACACGACTGATTGACCATATGAAGTCGCAGCTGGACAGCCTGTTTCTGGTCAAGCCCAAAGCAGACCTGATCGTCAAAGCAGTCGAACCATTTCGCGAAGAATCTGCCGGTAAAGCGTTTTACCAGCAGCCATCAATGGATGGCAAAAGACCGGGCACTTACTACGCCAATCTGCATAACATGAAAGATATGCCGAAATATCAAATGGAAGCACTGGCTTACCATGAAGGCATTCCGGGCCACCATATGCAGATTGCCATTGCACAAGAATTAGGTGACATGCCGAAATTCCGTAAGTTTGGCCGTTACACCGCATATATTGAAGGTTGGGGTCTGTACACCGAATTGCTGCCAAAAGACATCGGCCTGTATCAGGACCCGTACTCAGATTTCGGCCGGTTGGCGATGGAACTGTGGCGCGCCTGCCGACTGGTGGTTGATACCGGGATTCATGCGAAAAAATGGACACGCGAACAGGCTATCCAGTACCTGGCGGACAACACGCCCAACGCACGCACCGAAGCTGAAAACTCCATCGAGCGGTATATCGTGATGCCATCCCAGGCCACTGCGTACAAGATTGGTATGATCAAAATTGTTCAGCTGCGTGACAAAGCTAAAACTGCCTTGGGTGACAAATTTGATATCCGCGAATTCCACGATGTGGTGCTGAAAAACGGCGCCGTCCCGCTGGATGTGCTGGAGTCACTGGTCGACGCTTATATCAAAGGTAAGCAAAGCGTTTAAATTCAACGGTTTTATCCGCTGCTGCTCAGACCCCGGCCTTGTGCCGGGGTTTGTTTTTACTGCAGACCAAACAAAGTTGTACTGGTCCAACGGCTGCGAACTGCTTATGCTGGGGGCAGAACAAGTAAAAAGGATGATGCATGCTGATCTTGCATTTATACAATCCGGAAACCAACGACTGGCAATCCGGTGATCTGAATTTATTACAACTGCCGCTGCATGGCGATCAGAAAGCCTGGATCGACATGTCGAGTGCCAGTTATGCCGAGCAACAACAAGTGTTGAATCGGTTTCAAATCCATCCGGTGATTGCTGAAGATTACTTACGTGAACGTCACCCACCGAAACTTGAAGCGTACGATGGTTTTACATTATTGATTTTGCGGGCTTTTGCCGGCGAAAGCTTCCACGAATATCCAGGCCATGCCCAGCTGTCATTGCTGTTTTCCAATCAGGTACTGCTTTATAAATGTCAGCTGCCAGAGGAAGCGGGTCATTACAAAGTCCAGGCATTTGATGTGAACCGACCTGTGACACCGATCAAAGAATGGGTCAAAAGCTACATTCACACCGTGTCAGCTAGCTACCTAGAAAAATTGATCAATTTTGAAGATGAACTGGGCGAATTTGAAGACGCGATGCTCTCTCATGGCGATGATCATAAGATGAGCCGGATCATGCGATTCAGGTCCGTATTCCGCAAACTTGACCGCAACCTCGCTTACCAGAAAGACATGTTTGCCGACTTGCTGACACCGGATGACGGCGGCGCTGGCGTGATGTCTCAGTTTGAACCGGTCGAACTCAGAGATTTTTATGAAAAGTTCGAGCGATTACATTCCATGACTCAGATGTATTACGACCAACTTGGCGATCTGGTCAGCAGCTATATGTCGACTTCTTCTCATCAAATTAACGAACGGATGAAAGTGCTGACGATGATTTCTGCGGTGTTTATTCCGCTCACTTTTATTGTCGGTGTCTATGGGATGAACTTCGATCATATGCCGGAATTGCATATGCCACTCGGATATTACTGGACTTTGGCGGGTATGGCCGTCGTGGCGCTCGGCATGTTACTCGGTTTTAAGATCAAACGTTGGTGGTAGAATATACAGACAGTCGCGACCACCTCGAAAAATGCTGTTGAATTGACTATAAAAATGTTACTCAGCTGCGGTATCATCCGCAGCAAATTACTACCCAAGGACAACACCGTCCTGCCGACAGGGCCCGGATTATGGCTGAAAACCAGCTGCTGGATATCGAAGAGATAGTCCGCGACAGTTTTGACGAGCAGGAATCTGAGCTGCTTGGGGAAAAACTCAGTCAGCTGGAACCGGAAGAAATTGCAGTGGCACTCGAAGCGATGCCACTGGAGCAACGTCTCAGCACCTGGCTGGCGCTGCACCCGGACGAACAGGTCCATGCCTTGGGCTACATGCGGGAAGACGCCCGCGAAAATATCTTTAAACAACTCCCCGATGCTGCGCTGACTGAATTAGTTGCGCGGATGGACGTTGATGATCTGATTGAGCTGCTGGACGAATTACCGGACGCAGTGTATCAAGCCGCTTGCTCTAAGCTCGACGCCAGCGAAAAACTATGGCTGGCAACAGCCCTCGCCTATACCGATGAACAATGTGGCCGCTACGCCGACCATGACGTACTCACTATCCGCAATAACGCCAAGGTGCGCGATGCAGTGCGCATGTTCAAAAAACTCAATGAAGATGCCGAGTATCAGGACTCCCTGATGGTGGTCGACCGCACCGGCCGTTATGTCGGTCAGTTGCATGGCACCCGGTTATTGGGGGCGCCGTCGCATTTACCGGTCGTTGAATATATTGATGAAGAAGCGCCCGTCGTTGAAGGTGAAATGGATCTCGACACTGGTTCTGATATTGTCGCGCGCTCCGGTTACAGCGCATTAGCGGTGGTCGATGATGAGAGTAAGTTACTCGGCCGGATCTCGATTGGCGAAGCGCTGGAAAACGTCAGACGCAGTCTCGAAGGCCAGTTTATGCATACCGCAGGCCTTGATGAAAATGAAGATTTATTCGCACCAGTGATTGCCAGTGCCAAAAGCCGTGCGGTCTGGCTGGGTATCAATTTACTCACTGCCTTCCTCGCGGCCTGGACCATTGGCTTATTTGAAGCAACGTTGCAGCAGCAGGTCGCCTTGGCGGTGTTAATGCCGATAGTCGCCAGTATGGGCGGTATTGCCGGTAGTCAGACTTTAACCCTGATTATTCGTGGTTTAGCCTTAGGCCAAATTACGCCGCAAACCTATTGGACTTTGATGCGTAAAGAGCTCGGCGTGGGTCTCATCAACGGAGTCCTTTGGGCGGTCGTGATTTGTGGCGTCACCTATTTATGGTTTGGCGACTGGATCATAGGTATCGTCATTGCGCTGGCCATTGTGATCAATATTTTTGTAGCCGCCTTCTCTGGGGTCGTGATCCCTGTTTGGCTGGAAAAAGCCCGGATTGACCCGGCGTTATCCGGTTCAGTGATCCTGACAACAGTGACCGACGTCATTGGTTTTTTTGTGTTCCTGGGCCTTGGTTCTTTATTGTTGCTGCCATAGATCTGCAAAAAGGCAGGCAACTTTCCCGCTTTTAAAAAATCCGTCTAGAATCAGGCAATTCCTGATCAGTCTTTGCGAGTGCCGGAGTCCGCATGAAAATTGCTGTGTTATCCCGTAATGCCGAATTGTATTCTACCCGCCGTCTGGTCGACACTGCAGTGGCGCGTGGTCATCAGGTCGAAGTCATAGACCCAACTTTGTGTTATATGAACATCAACCACAATGCCTTATCCATCCACTATCGTGGCGCCGCATTGGAAGGCATAGATGCGGTGATCCCACGCATTGGCGCATCCATTACGTTTTACGGTAATGCCGTGCTGCGCCAATTTGAAATGATGGGCGTTTATTGTCTGAATACCGCTGATGCCATCAGCCGGGCCCGCGACAAACTTAATTCGATGCAACTGATGGCGCGTGAAGGTATTGGCTTGCCGGTCACCGGTTTTGCCGATAAACCCGGTGACATTCCAGACCTGATAGAAATGGTCGGTGGCGCCCCGCTGGTCATTAAATTGCTCGAAGGCACCCAAGGCATTGGCGTGGTGCTGGCCGAGACCCGCACTGCGGCAGAAAGCGTGATTGAGGCGTTTATGGGCCTCAACGCCAATATCCTGGTGCAGCAATACATCAGCGAAGCCAAAGGTGCAGATATCCGCTGCTTTGTTGTCGGCAATAAAGTTATCGCGGCAATGAAACGCCAGGCCAAAGCTGGCGAATTTCGCTCTAATTTGCATCGCGGCGGCACTGCGACTGAGGTAAAGCTCAGCAGTGCTGAACGCAAAACCGCGCTACAAGCGGCAAAATGTATGGGGCTTGCTGTGGCTGGCGTCGACATCCTGCAATCTAAAGAAGGCCCTGTTGTGATGGAAGTGAATAGCTCACCTGGCCTTGAAGGTATCGAAGCTGCCACAACTGTTGACGTGGCCGGTGCGATTCTGGATTATCTGGAAAGCCAATACCAAAAACATCAGGATCGTTGATGAGTGTACCTGCTGATCTGCCGGATATCGCACCAGAGCTGGAAGCGACCCATACTACTGAAACGTCAACGAACCTGGTAGCAGAGGCACAGCCCTCATCAGCACCGCCAGTGCAGGCTGATTTTGTCCTCGGCAATAGCCAGATTGCACCAGGGCAGCGGATGGTCGTTGATATCCCGTTTGGCAAACTCTATACCCATACCGAACTCAACATCGGTGCGCACGTCATTCATGGCAAAAGACCTGGCCCCGTTTTATTGATTACCGCGGCATTGCATGGTGACGAAATTAATGGCGTGGAAATTTGCCGCCGTTTGCTGCGCCTGCCGCGGCTCAATAATCTTAAAGGCACTTTGATTGTGGTGCCGATCGTAAACACCTATGGATTTGTCCAACAAAGCCGTTACCTGCCCGACCGACGAGATCTAAACCGCAGCTTTCCGGGCAGCGAAAAAGGTTCACTCGGTAGCCGGATGGCTTGGCAGTTTACCGATCGGATTTTAAAAAAATCGACTCACGTCATTGATTTACACACAGGCGCCATTCATCGCAGCAATTATCCGCAAGTGCGGGCGACGTCAAAAGACAAAGTATCGCTGCGGATGGCAGAGAGTTTTAATGCGCCCATCATCATTAAAGCCGCCAGCCGTGATGGCACGATGCGTGGCACTGCCAATGGTATGGGCATTCCGATCATTTTATATGAAGCCGGCGAAGCGTTGCGATTTGACGAACAGGCTATCAACATCGGTGTGCGCGGTATCGTCAATGTGATGCATAGTCTTGGTATGCTGAGAACGCTGAAACGTCAGCAGAAAACCGGGTCGTTATTTTCGAAGAAAAGTAGCTGGATCCGCGCGGAACATGACGGTATTGCCCGTTATTATCAGGGTTTAGGCCAAATCGTTACCGCCGGCGATACGCTGGCACACATCTACTCGCCATATTCTGATTTTGAAGTAGCTGTGCTTGCGCCTTTTAGTGGCATCATTATCGGCCGCAACAACTTGCCACTGGTTAACGAGGGAGAAGCGCTGTTTCATATCGCGGAAGTCAGTGAATTGGCCGAAGCAGAAAAGACGCTGGATGCCATTAGTGATGAAGTGGATAACGCGATGCCGGCGTCACTGGGTGGCGATTATGGGGTGGTTTGAACCACCCGCAGCTTTTCAGCTACTTCGCGATCACCACATCATATGCAGCGAGGCCCGGCACCCGCTGTTGCAGTTCGGTTTCGATTTGATCCAATTCGACCAGACGATTACAGAACAGGGCTGATTTTGCTTCCAGCTCGTCCGCTTTGGCATCCAGACCTAAGTTGATTTTATCAACCAGCTGCTCGACCGGTTGCCAGTCGCGACTATCATTCAGTTCAAAGTTGTCATCTGTTTGCTGCAATGCATCGCGCAACGCCTGCCACACGGCGCCTACAGTGTTTTTCGCCAGAGTATTCAGGTTTTCCTTCAGTTCACCGTGTAAAAAAGCATCCATTTCGTTCAGGCTTTGCGGCGCCAGATAAAAGTGCTCGCCACTGCGGACAAATCGCGACATGATCTGATAAGTGGTTTCCCGAACCAGCGCCTGCCACTCTTCCTGCTGGGCTTTGTTACCAACACCAACTAACATACTCTCGATCGCCTGCAAACCAAGTTCCATGCTGTCTACCGCGATGCCAACCACCTGCGGCACAAATTTGCGCATGCCATGACTGTATTTTTGCAACACGCGGATATCTTCAGGGGACAACTGCTGCAGTTCTCCCTGAATAAAGAGCTGTTGGTCATTATTGATTTGGTATTGGGTACGGTCAGCCGTCTGAATGCGGATTTGGTCGGGGGAGATAAGGATGCCGTGACGAAATGCCATCTTACATTCGCTGGCCTGTGTCCAGAGAGGCAGAACAATTAGGCCCGTTAAGCACAACCGCTTTATATTCACTTCAGATCACAATTCAGTACGGTAACAATATCATCAAAGCATATCATACTGGTGTGGAGTCGCGCGGCTGCCAGAGCTGTGGAAGTCGCAGCCTGACAGCCGTTGGTCGGTTTTATCAGCTAACCCAAGGTTCAATGCTCAACCTGGCTTCTACTTGATGGATCTTGCTAGGTCCGTATTCCCGCTTCACCGGTAATATCTCGCTACCCAGTTTAAACTCGATCCCGGCGAACATCTGTTGTTTCACCAGCACCAGCACTTCAGTCATCTTGCTGAGGCGATCAACTTCCAGCAGTTTCACATCTTCAATCAGCGCCAAAGCGATGGCTTTTTGCGCTTCAAAATCATCCACCAGATATTTCATCTGCTCCACGGCGGCTGCCGACCTGTCCTGTTGCTTCATTTGTTCCAGGCTTTGCCGGATTTGCTCCATCTCCTGTTTGACCATTGCAATGTTCTGCTTCAGCGCTTGCTGCTTTTCCAATACCGGATCAATGCGACGATTTAGATTCATCTGTAAAGCGCTTTCGGAAGGCGCGCCAAGAATACCCGCCTTCAAACCAAAATCGAGATAAAACCGGCCGCCGACAATTTTACCATTGAGCTTATCTTCGGTGCCGGCGATCACGCTGCGTGCATTCACATCACAATGATTAATCTGCTTAGTCGCCTGAAAATCACCGTTGCATTCAATACGGGCATATTGGGCCAGCGTACATTGGATGCTGCCCGCCGCCCGCACCACGGTACTGAAACTTTCCAGGCTATTGTCCTGTGCAGAAAACTGATGGCCGATAATGGCACCGCCAATATGAATATCGCCACCAGATTCAATTAATGAACCTTCAGCCATGCCTTTGATAAAAATATTGCCACCGGCGATTACTTTCATATTTTCAGTCACATCACCGTTAATAATGACAGAACCTTTAAACTGGACGTGACCGGTCGACAAGTCGACTTTTTTTACTGCATATACTTCATCAACGGCCGCTCCTGCCTCCATGACTCGTGGCATACCATCCCTACTGGCGACCAGTACGTCAACGTCTGTTGGGCAGATTTCTGTGCCTTCACCAGGCTTCCACTCGACCTGTTGTCCGGGAGGCGCCAAGGTAATATCACCGCGAACAGAAACACCATCTATGCCTTTGGTAGGTGGCCGGCGCCTGATCACTTCATCTCCGCTACGCACGGATGGGATCACACCAAAATCCCTTAAGTCGACTTTTGACTCGCTCACCTGAAGCGGTCTATTAGGACGGACGGTCAGGCCTTCGACTAAGGCCTCAAAACTGGCGTTTTGCCCCGGCTGCATCACCCGGCCAACCGCAATAATCTGTTGAAGTTTACTGCCAGGCTCAGCCCGGCTGGCGGTGCCAACCAGCTGCACAATCGCGTCCTTTTGAAAACCAAAACTAACGCCCGCTTCTTGTGCCGCTTTCACCACATCATTTGCTGAGACTGGTGCGCCGCCCCAGGCTGCGATAATTTCCGCGACGGCTGACATCGAATCTGCTGCGATTTGAATTGTTAGGACAGCGCTCCGGCGCTCAGCGATTTTCCGCCGGACCACAACACCTTCTTTGAGTTTGTTTAGTTTGATATCGTTTTGCAGTGCAAGATAATCAGCCAATAACTGATTGATTTGCTCAGTGAGGATAAAACAACGTGCATAACCTGCTTCATGCAATGCGTCGCGGATGACCTGAGCGGTCAGATCATCCAATCCGACGGCGACCCGCACTTCGATGAAGTCTTCATCTTTGCTAAATTGCATTGCGACTTTATTCACGACAACATCACATGAAATAGACTGACTGTGACGTTACTGAAACAAAAAACAGACCTGAAAGCAAGCGTTTATGCATTCAGGCCCTTAGACATGTGTTTAGATATAATTTTCTTGATGAACACGAATAAATAAATCAGTACCAATTTTGGTGTAGTCGATTTTATATTCTTTGTTATTCAGTGCCTGCACAAACAATAAAGTTTTGCTTTCACCAAACACATCTGAACTGCCGATATCGACCAGTTCCATATAACGTTCTTTTGCTTCAACCCGATTCGCCGGCACTTCTTCTTCAAATTTTTTCACGCCGGTACGGGAGACGATGACGACCGGGTCAGAGTCACCATTGATAATCACTAAATCGAGTTTTTTCTGTTTGTGGATGATGGTATTGCGGCCACTGACCAGAAAAGGTCTTTCATATGTACTCATCTGTGCATTCACCAAATCTGCAAGGAAGTTTTTTGCATTATGAACCAGCGGTTGGGGTGTGTCTAGCCGTTGTTTTCCTGAGTAAAATTCAACCGCTGCCGATTGATAAAAAGACAAAACTCACTGACGCTGCAATTGGCAAGATCGGCTGGAATTAACAAGTCTGCCTGCACAAACTGACGCAGATGCACCATACGCTGGGCAAACATCGCCTGTACGCCTTTATATAACCGCGTTTTACTACGGTAGGCAGTCACGTCCGTCAGGTAGTCGCTGGCACAGCGCCCGTCCGGACAACCGCTGCCGGCGGCTGCGATCAACAGACCGCGTTGTTCTATCAATAAGCGCACGGCCAAGCGCAGTGGTATGGTCGTTAAAATATGATCGTAGTCCAGCAAGCGCACGCCTATCCATGCCATTTCCCGCCCCTGTAAGGTTACTTGTTGTACTTGCCCCAGAGCGCTCCAGGGGATCAGCCAACTGCCACGTGGGTGAAAATAACGCAGACCTTCGGTCGTAGTTTCTGCCAGTAACACCGGCGCTCTGAGCTTCATCACGCCGACATAAGCCGCGACCAGGGTCAGCAAAAACCAAAGTACCCAGCCTTGAGCCGCCATCAAATCAGCCCGAATGGCCAGCAATAAAATACCGGCCAGTAGCATTGCAGCCGCGGTCAGAAATAACGTGGCGCCACCTTTTGCCGAAGCAGCGTAAAACTGGCGACTGGTCATAGCGATTGCATATACCAATACATTAACAAGCTCATCAGAATGGTCCATACCAGGTAAAACCGAATCATCCTGCAACGTTCGCACTTTTTATCCGTCATTTATTCTCCTGAATATTTCCCGCTGATACGACCAATCGACCGCATACTGCGATAACGCCGACATCTAATACAGAACGGATTCCCTACAATACATCAGTTTTTGATGAAATATATGGACCGGAGTTCTGACATTGATTAACCATTCACGCCTGATTTGGATCATTTTTTTATTGCTGGCTGGCTTTATGTTGTATTTATTCTTTCAAACAACAACGCCGCAAGACCAAAGCCGACGGGCTGAGAGCCAAATTTATGTCAGTACGAGCAAAGTTCAAAGCGCTTTATTGACCCGAAAAGTCGATGCGCTGGGTACTGCTCTGGCCTACGACTCTGCCCGCATTGTTAATGCCAGCAGTGATTATCTGATTGAACTCAATATCGGGGAAGGCCAGCCGGTTAAAAAAGGCGATTTGATAGCCCGCTTTAATGATTTAGAAGAGCGTGCCCGCATTGCTGAGCTCAAGGCGCTGATGACGGAGCAAAACCGTCAGTTAGCCCGGCTGAAAAATCTAACCCGTACTCAGGCCAGCGCGCAGTCATTACTGGACGAACAACAGGCCAAAGTTAATGCGACCCGTGCGCAGCTCGACGCACTCGAAGCCCGGCTCAATGAATTGGTGATCCTTGCGCCGTTTGACGGTGTGCTGGGTCTACGCCAGGTCAGTAATGGTGCCTACCTTGCCACCGGCACTGAACTGACTACGCTGGATGACATCAGCAAAATCCGCGTTGAATTTAATATCGCCGAACGTTATTTAGCAGCGCTGCAAACTGACATGGTCATCTCCGCCGACAACATCGCCTATCCTGGTTTTGCTTTTCAGGGCAAAGTGAAAGCGATAGATCCCCGGATTGACCCGGTGACCCGCTCGGTTAAAGTCCATGCCGTAATCGACAATGCCGATCTGAAACTGCGCCCGGGCATGTTACTGAACGTACATGTTGAACTGGCCAAAGCAGAAGTGGTGCAAATCGCTGAAAAAGCCGTGATGCCACTGCAAAGCAAACATTATGTATTTGTGGTCGGAGCAGAAGATAAAGTCCGTCAGGTTGAAATCATCCCCGGCCAGCGTTTACCCGGGCTGGTGGAGGTCATTTCGGGCCTCAAAGTCGGCGATGAAATTGTCACTGAAGGCAGCCAGAAGCTGCGTACCGGCGTGGTGATCACGCGGTCGGAGCCTTAAACCATGCTGCTGTCTGATCTGTCTGTCAAACGTCCGGTTTTCGCAACCGTCATTAACCTGGTGCTGGTGATCTTCGGCATCGTCTGTTTCAGTATGCTGCCACTGCGCGAGTATCCGGATATCGATTCGCCAGTGGTCACCATCAGCACCGACTATCCCGGCGCTTCTGCTGAAATTGTTGAATCGAAAATTACTCAGCCGCTGGAAGATTTGATCAGTGGTGTCGAAGGTATCATCAATATCAGTTCCAGTAGCCGCGTCGGTCGCTCCAACGTCATTATCGAGTTTAATGTCAACCGCGATATCGACGCCGCCGCTAACGATGTACGCGAGCGCGTGTCGAGAATGATGGAACGCCTGCCGGATCAGGCCAGACCGCCGCAAGTGGTCAAAGCCAACGGTGACGATGACACCATCGCCTGGTTTTTACTCAACAGCGACACCATGACCAATCTTGAACTCACCGACTACGCCAACCGCTATATCGTCGAACGATTTTCAGTGGTCGATGGCGTGGCAAGGCTGCAAATCGGTGGTGAGCGCAAGTATGCGATGCGCATCTGGCTGAATAAAGATGCGATGGCGTCGCGAAATGTCACAGTCGCTGATATTGAAAACGTCCTGCGCAATGAAAACGTCGAATTGCCGGCCGGCAACGTCAAGTCCGCTGACCGCGATTTTATTGTCCGGGTGATCCGCACCTATAAAACTCAGGACGATTATCGCCGCTTGGTGGTGAAAAAAGGCGACAACAACTATTTAGTGCGACTGGGTGAGATTGCTGACGTAACGCTGGCTTCAGAAAATGAAGAAAGTGAATTCAGAAGCGACGGCAAAAACGTGCTCGGCATCGGCATTATTAAACAGTCCAAAGCCAATACGCTGGATGTGGTGCGCAACGTCAGAACTGAAGTGGATCGGATCGCCGCCAGCCTGCCGGCCGGAACCACCATTGTACCGGGTTACGATTCATCATTGTTTATTGCCGAATCTATCCACGAAGTCTATGTCACGCTGGGTATTGCCATGGTACTGGTGGTCCTGGTGATTTTTGCCTTTTTAGGCAGCGTCCGCGCCACTTTTATTCCCGCTATCACTGTCCCCGTCGCCCTGATCGCGGCAGTAACGGTGCTGTATGCGCTCGATTTCTCAATTAACCTGCTGACGCTGTTGGCGATGGTGCTGGCGATTGGTCTGGTGGTCGACGATTCGATTGTCGTGCTGGAAAATATCTACCGGCGCATTGAACAAGGTCAGCCGCCACTGCAAGCGGCATATTATGGCAGCCGTGAAGTCGGCTTTGCTGTGGTTGCGACCACCCTGGTGCTGATCGCGGTGTTTGTACCTTTGGTCTTTATGCAAGGTGATTTAGGTAAACTATTCACCGAATTTGCGCTGGCGGTTGCTGCAGCGGTGGCATTTTCAGCGATTGCCGCTCTGACGCTTTCGCCAATGCTGTGCAGCAAGATGCTCAAAGTGCAAAAGGAAAAAAGGGGCTTTAGTTTGTTTATCCATCGTGCGATGGAAAAAGTGGAAGCCGGTTATCTGCGTCAGCTGCAAGTAGTCACGCGTGTACGTTGGCCAAGTTGGCTGGTGCTTGCCAGCTGTATTGTGATTAGTGTGTTGCTGCTGAAATTGCTGCCATCCGAGCTGTCTCCGCAGGAAGACCGCGGCACGTTTTTTGTCATGATGAGCCCGGCTGAAGGCGCTAGTTACCAATCCAACCAACAAAACATGCGGCTGATTGAAGACATTCTGCTGCCCTATTACGAAAAAGGTGAACTGAACCGCTTGCTGATCCGCGTACCTGGTTTTGGTAACAGCGGCGGTATGGCGATTGTCGGCAGTGAAAACTGGCACAACGGTCAACGCCGCACACCAGAGCTGATGCAGGAGATAGGTCAGAAGCTCAATGGCCTGACCGACGTGCGCGCCTTTACCAATATGCGCAGTGGCCTGACCGCTGGACGTGGCGGTGGTGGCGGCGGCCGACCGGTGCAATTTGTTATTCAGGGCAATACCTATGAAGAGCTGGCCAAATGGCGTGACATTGTGCTGGCCAAAGCGCGGGAAAACCCGAACTTACAAATGCTCGATCATGATTACAAAGAAACAGTGCCACAAATTCTGGTCGAAATTAACACCGAACGCGCGGCAGATCTGGGCATTTCGGTCGGTGTAGTCGGCCGGGCGTTGGAAGCCATGCTGGGCGGCCGCCGCGTCACTACTTTTCTTGACCGTGGTAAAGAATACGACCTCATTCTGGAAGGCGCCGATTCAGATTTCAGCGATCCAACCAGTATCACCGGCGTTTATGTGCGCTCCACTGGTTCCAACAAGCTAATTCCATTGGACAATCTGGTGACGCTAAAAGAAGAAGCGACATCATCGACACTGAATCGCTACAACCGGATGCGCGCTATTACCATTATGGCCAATCTGGCGCCAGGATATAGCCTCGGTGAAGCATTGGAATACCTGGAAGGCGTTGTACGGACAGAAATCAAAGACGTCGGCGGTATCGATTACAAAGGCGAATCGCTGATGTTTAAAAACAGCGGTGAATCAACCATCCTGATTTTTGCTTTGGCGCTGATTATCACTTATCTGGTGATGGCTGCGCAGTTTGAGAGTTTTATCCATCCGTTTGTCATTATGCTGACAGTACCGCTGGGCATGGCAGGAGCGCTCGGCGGGCTCTATCTGGCCGATATGACATTGAATATCTACAGTCAGATTGGGTTGGTGATGATCATTGGTCTGGTGGCGAAAAACGGTATCCTGATTGTTGAATTTGCCAACCAGCTACGGGATGCGGGTATTGAATTCACCGTGGCCATTCATCAGGCCGCGGTCCAGCGTCTGCGACCGATAACGATGACGGCCTTTACCACTGTGATGAGCAGTATCCCGTTGATTATCACCTCTGGACCGGGTTCTGAAAGCCGGATGGTAATTGGTATGGTCATTTGTGCTGGTGTTGGCTTTGCCACGCTGCTGACCTTGTATATAGTGCCGGTCGCGTATGTGGCGCTGGCGCGCAACACCGGGTCACCACAGGATATCGCTAAAGCACTGGACGCTCTGGAGACGCCAAAAGACTAATCATGCTATTGGCCCCCCGCCGTGTGCTCGGCGGGCTGGGCCTTGCGTTGAATATTTGTTACTATCAGCGCATTATTTTTCTGGCTTTGCCATAGCCCTTCTTTTCGGTGCAGCATTCAATGACTGACACGTCGGTGTTACTGCAATGCCAACAAGTCCAACTGCAACTCCCCGGCGGATTCGTGCTTGGGCCACTCAGTTTTGCCCTGAGCGCCGGCAAAATCTATGGATTACTCGGCGCAAACGGCGCCGGTAAATCGACTTTATTACAGGTTTTGGCTGCACTGAAATCGCCCAACCAGGGCCAGGTGCTGTTACAGCAACATCCGCTTCAGCAACTCGAACCAAACGCCCGCGCCCGCCACTTAGCCTATTTAAGTCAGCAACAACCCCCCACGGATATGACAGTGCAGCAATTGCTGCAATTAGGCTTAATGCCGCATAAAGCATTGTGGCAAGCGGATAGCAGTTCAGACAAAGCCGCGATGCAGGCTGCTCTTAGTCAGGTTGGTCTTGCGAACAAAGCATCGGCTTTGCTGCGTCACTTGTCCGGTGGTGAGCAACAACGTGCCCATCTGGCCCGGGTGTTGGTGCAACAGGCCCGCATATTATTGCTTGATGAACCAGTCAATCATCTGGATATCCGCTATCAGCATCAGTTACTGGCGACGTTACGCAGCAGTGGCCTGACTGTGCTTGCCAGTTTTCATGACATTAATCTGGCTGCCGCCTATTGCGACGAATTACTGATGTTACAGCATGGGCAGCTGCTGGCGGCTGGCACTCCTGCCGAGGTACTGCAGCCTCAACTGCTGGAACAGGTGTATGGTCGGCCTTGTATGGTTGACCACAGCCCGTTTGGCCAGCACTGCCGCGTAACTTTTGCCCCGGAGCGCCGATGACCCGTCACCGCGTGTTGCAGCTATTACTTTTAGCGGGGGCATTGGCTGTCAGTGTACTGACGGCCCTGCACATCGGCGTGGTCGATTTGCCGCTCTGGTCACTGTTAACCGGTCAGGCGACTGATCCCTTGCCACAGCAAATATTCTGGCAATTACGCCTGCCCCGCGTGATGCTGGCAGGACTTGCTGGCGCAGCCTTGGCACTCTGTGGCGCATTGCTACAACTACTAAGCCGCAACGAGCTGGCCGATCCCTATTTATTTGGTGTAGTGTCCGGCGCCGCACTCGGCGCCACTATCAGTAGTTTGTTGTTCCCGGCGCTGGCACTGGCGTTGCCAGTATCCGCTTTTGCCGGTGCCTTGATCGCGATCTTACTGGTGCTGACACTGGCGCAACGAGCCACAGCGCAGGGGATGCAATCCCTCAGCACCTTATTGCTGACCGGTCTTGCCGTGTCGTTTTGTGCCAGCGCAATCGCCAGTTTATTGCTGTATCAGGCCGACAGTTTTGCCGCCAATCGGATTATCTTTTGGTTAATGGGCAGCCTCAGCCACGCAGACTGGCTGGCCGTAAAGCTACTGGCGGTCGCACTGCTCGTAACCATAGTCGTCTGTAGTCTTGGTCGCCGCCAACTGATGGCGCTGGCGTGGTCAGACGATATGGCAAAAAGTCTCGGGGTGGCTGTTTCGCGCTGGCGCCTGCTGTTGCTGCTACTTTGTGCCTTATTGACCGCTGTGGTGGTCGCTTACTGCGGCGGCATTGGCTTTGTCGGGCTGATGATCCCGCATCTGATCCGGCTTATGTTCGGCGGCCAGATCCTGACGTTGTTATTTGGCAGTGCGCTTGGCGGCGCGATTTTTCTGATCTGGGTCGATACCGTCGCCCGTAGTGCGCTGGCACCACAAGAATTGCCTATTGGCATTCTGACCGCATTATGCGGCAGTGCGTTTTTTCTGTTGTTATTAAGCCGACGCCGGAGTCCAAATGAGTAATGAAGTGCCTGTACCGGAAGAAAAAACCGGTCACCAGAAACGCCAGCAGAAACTGAAAGAACAGGTTGATGCCCGCATCGCCAGCGCCACTATCGATAAAGGCTTACTGTTGGTGATCACCGGTAATGGCAAAGGTAAATCGACCGCCGGCTTTGGTGTCGTAGCGCGCGCTACCGGTCATGGTCAGAAAGCTGCCGTCGTGCAGTTTATCAAAGGCGGCTGGGAGTGCGGTGAGCGCAACCTGCTGCAGCAACACGGTGTGCCTTTTGCGGTGATGGCGACCGGCTTTACCTGGGATACGCAAAACCGCGAGACCGACATCGCCGCAGCGCAACAGGTCTGGCAACAGGCCAAACAGTTTCTGCTGGATCCTGCGCTCAATGTGGTGTTGCTCGATGAGCTGACCTACATGGTGGCGTATGACTATATTGCGCTGGATGACGTTTTAGCGGCGTTGCAGAACCGGCCGGCTACCCAAAATGTGGTGATCACCGGTCGGGGCTGCCACCGCGCCTTGCTTGAGCTGGCCGATACTGTCAGTGAAGTACAGAATATCAAACACGCCTTTGATTCTGGGGTCCGGGCACAACAGGGTGTGGATTGGTGATGCGCCGGGCCGTCACAGCGCTATTGTTGCTGTTGTGCGCGTCACCGGCATTGGCTGACCAGAGCCCCCGTTTAGTCGTGTTAGCACCACATCTGGTCGAACAGCTGTACAGTATCGGCGCAGGTGGCATGATTGTCGGCACCGTCGAACATGCCGATTATCCGCTGGAAGCGTCAGCCATTCCACGCGTCGGTAACTACGCTGGGTTGCAACTGGAAAGTATTTTGGCACTCAAACCAGATTTGGTGCTGTTTTGGCAAAGCGGCAGCCCAGCCGCTGAAATCAACCAGTTACAACGGCTTGGTATCCGCACTGAAGGCTTTGAAGCCAAAACACTGGATGATATCGCTGCAGATCTGGAACAGCTGGGTCGCCTGACTGGACAACAAGCACGAGCCAGCCAACAGGCTAGAGCGGTAAGGTCACGCCTGGCGGCGCTGCGCCAGCAATATCAGCAGAAGAAAACTGTGCGGGTGTTTTACGAATTATGGGATGAGCCGCTGTCGACCATTGGGCCTGGCGCCTGGCCCTCGCAGGCGCTGCGGCTGTGTGGCGCGGAAAATATCTTTGCCGACGCCACCGCAGCCTATCCGCAAGTCAGCGCTGAAGCGCTGCTGCAGCGCCAGCCAGATTTGATTGTGCAGCCAGTATCGACCACAGAACCACGCCACCTGACGGACTACACCAAACGCTTTGCCAGCCTCAAAGCTGTACAACTACAACAACGGGCACAACCGAATGCCGACTTATTGCACCGCGCAACAATCCGCACCCTTGATGGCGTAGCGGAACTGTGCCAGCTGATAGACCAGAGCCGGCAGTTTTATGCGACAAAGTCTGGCGTCTCGCCACAGCCTCTGCCGCGATAAAACACCAACACATTAGCGACAGGCGTAAGTTGCCAATGCTTTTTGTACGGCAAGGATATTGCCGTCTTTACTGAAGGTTTTACGTAGCGGCTCCGCCGTGCTGCTGAGCCAAATGACCAATTCTGATTCCAAATCAAAGTGACCTTTGGTTTCAGCGCTGAACCGCACAATCGAGCGGTATGGCACGGACATATATTCTTTCTTTGAACCGGTAATGCCTTGTTTATCAATCAGGATCAAACGCTTATTGGTAAACACAATCATATCGCGCAACAACTTAAATGCTTGTTCTGCTTGCTCGCCGTCGGCCAGTAAACTGGCCAGTTCGGCTTCAACTTCGGCCACATCAATTGCACCGGCATTCCCTAACAATCCACTGAACAACCCCATCTTAACTCCTTTATCATCAATGCCTTGCCACTAAGGCGTTGTCCAGCATAGAGTCAATGCTCGCGGCTGACAAGTCAGTAACAACCAATGGTTACGGTAGCAGAATTGCTGCGGCCTGTTGCCCGGCCAAATAGGCATTTTCGACCCGACCGCCCAGACTCCAGTCTCCAGCCAGTATCAATTGTTGGGTCTTGTCAGTCAGCAATCCAGGCGCGGGCTGCGCCGGGTTAAAACTGGCATACAGCCAGCGATGACACAGTGACTGGCTGACTTCAACTTTTTGGCCAACGATTGTGCTGAATTCCAGTTGAGCTAACGCGACGAGTTCTTCCGGAGTCGCTTCCAGCAACTGCAGACTGGTCTTAGCATTAAAATGTAACAGCCATTGTTCTGTGATACCGGTTCTGCCTGGTTTGGCACTTTGCCGGGCACACCAGCTGAGCGGACCTTCTTTGACAAAAATACCATCTGCCGGATGTTCGACGGCGCTTTGCAGCTGCAGAGAAACTGCCCAACACGGCAATAAAAGTTCCGGCGCGATCTGCAACGCCAGCGGATGTTCCGCCAGTAACTGCCGGCATTGCGCTGGTGGACAGGTCAGGACCACAGCGTCAAATCCAGGATAGCTGGCTCCTTCCGCCGAGCTTAACGTCCATTCACCACCATGTTTACTACTGAAACTACTCTGACTAAAACTTAGTTCAGTGATTCGGCAGTTCAGGTGCAGCGGCGTGTCGCCCAAGATGGTCTTCACCAGCTGATGCATCGTTGGCGTACTGACATACCGGCTCTGGCCGTCATGAGATGGCAACAACAAGCCATGCTGCCAGACATAGGGATCAAACTCCCAGCGCTGTACCACGCCTTGTGCCAGCCAGCCCTGCAACGCCTTTACGAACAATGGATGGCGGGCGGTAAAATACTGGGCACCAAAATCTAACGGGTAAAAAGGCAGTGCCGCATCGAGCGACTCCACCCGCTTGGACGTCATACGCCCGCCCGGTCCGCGCGCTTTATCAAACACCACTACTTCAGCACCACTCTGGCGCAGCTGGTGGGCTGCGCTAGCCCCGGTCATCCCTGCGCCGATAATCGCAACTCGCATTTTTTTCTCCATTTATGTCATCTGTTGGCCTGAGGGTACGTATTAGACTACGCTATCGGGCATTCAGCAGATTGGTTTGGGGATTAAACATGGCACAACTGGCAACTTTTGCAGGCGGATGTTTTTGGTGTATAGAACCTGCGTTTGCGCAAGTACGAGGCGTATCACAGGTGGTCAGCGGTTACATGGGAGGCAGCAGCGCAAACGCCAATTATCGCGCGGTCTGCACTGGCACCACCGGTCATGCTGAAGTGGTCCAGCTTAGCTACGATCCTGCGCAGGTCAGTTTTGAGTTGCTGCTCGGGATGTTTTTTCAGCTGCACGACCCGACTACATTAAACCGACAGGGCAACGACGTTGGCACACAATATCGATCTGAGATCTTTGCCCACGACGAAGTACAGTTTGAAACAGCCCAACAATTCATCCGCACTGCACAAGCGGATTTCAGCGCGCCCATAGTGACAGCTATCAGCCGGGTCAGCACTTTTTATCCGGCCGAATCTTACCATCAGGATTATTTCAATCAGAACCCGCAGCAGTCGTATTGCGCATATCTGATTGCGCCAAAGCTGGCAAAATTCAGCAAAACATATGCTTCTCATCTGAAAACGGCCTCTTCTGCCTGACGAGTTTGTTCTCAGCCTACAGGCAAAAAAGCCACCTGAATGCAGGTGGCTTTAACGGTATTAGCGACTCGTTATCAGAACTGCGCCACCTGAATACCAAACATCAGCTCCAGACCAGCCTGCCGGTAGCCATAATCGGTCTGATAACTGCGATTGAGCAAGTTATCGACTTTCAGTTGCAGACGGATTTGTGAGTCCCACTGGTAGGTGGTGCCAAGACCAAACAACACGACAGATGCTAAATCCGGTACTTTGGTGCCAAAGTTATCACCGGAAAAGTTGCGCGAGCGAAAGTGCGTGTTCAGTCCGACCGTCCAACGTTCCAGTTGATGATCCAGCTGTAAATTGGCCTGATGCCGTGGCCGTTTGCTGAGTTGCTGTTTCTTCACAACATCGCGGCTATTGAGCCAAGTGTAGTTAAATGCCACATCAATATCAGATAAACGCAGACTTTGGCTGAATTCCACGCCTTCAAACTGCGCCAGCTCAACGTTTTCCAGTAACTGATTCTTGCGTTGGATGAGGTTGGTCAAATCTCGCTTAAACAACACCAGGCTGCTTTGCGCGCTTCCATCGATATAATCCAGCCCAATTTCCCGCGATAGTGACTCTTCCGGTTTTAATGCCGGGTTACTGAAGCCCGGCCAGTACAATTCATTAAAGGATGGGACTTTATAGCCCGTCCCTTGGCTCGCCCGGATCTGCAGGGCTTGGGTCAATTGGTAGCCGGCGCCTAGCTCATAACTATTTTCGCCACCATAACCACTGACCTGATCACGCCGGCCAGTGCCGTCCAACAACCAATCGCCGAATTGTGCACTGAGTCCGGCAAAACCACTGCGGTTGGTGCGGCTGTCGATGACGTATTGGCTACCGCTTTTGCGCACTTCTTCCTGATACCAGTTGCCACCAATTAATGCACTGATGTTGCTGGTCAGGGCAAACTGGCTCTGGCCGTCCACTTCGTCACGTTGAGTGCGAAACAAACTTTCCGCCGCTTTGTTGCCATAGTTCAGGTCATCATCAAGGTTATGCGCCAGTTTCAGCTGGTGCGAACCGCCAAAACCAGAACCTTGCCATTGCAGTTGGTGCATCTCCTGACGCATTTCCGCCTCATCGCCGCCCCAACTATTGTCGTATTCATAAACACCATCGTTGATCTGTGACTGCCACTGCCACAAACCAAACTGGTTATCGAGTTCTGCACCGGCTTTGACGTAGGTTTGCTCAAAACCGTCTCGATCCGGGTCGCCATTGACAGTAGCATTAAAACCTTCTGCCATCGCAGTGCCTACAGCGCCAAACACTTTGACGTGTTCAAGCTGCTGGCTACCGGATAGATTGGCTTCAGAATGTTTATGGCTACCCGCTTTGGCATTGAACGTCAGATTGTCGCTGCGACGGCTGGTAATGGCGATCAGGCCGCCGAGCGCATCTGAACCATAAAGCGCAGCTTTGGGTCCGCGGATAATTTCAATCTTTTCAATTTGCTCCAGTGGCACCATCGCTAATGATTGATAACCCAATGTCGCAGCACCTATCCGTACGCCATCTAACAGCACCAGCGTATGACCACTTTTGCCGCCGCGGATAAAAATACTGCTGGTTTGACCGCGTCCACCTTGTCGTAACACGGTCACACCTGGTACTTGTTGCAATAAAGCAGGCAAATCGCGTACTTGTGCTGCCTCAATCGCCGCGCGATCCAGCACTGTCACGCTGGTTAAGGTGTCACTCACCGGCTTGGCCTGACGGCTGGCGTAGACTGAGATATGTTCAAGGTTAGATTCTGTTGGTTGCGCCAAAGCGCTGGTGCTGGCCACGGCAAGGGCCAGTATAGAAAATTTCGACATGTTGACTCCACTGCACATGCCCGCCGCATGTGGTTGGTTGATGAAATTTTCAGGCCGGTCTCCGGGCTGATCCTGTTGTCGGGGCCGACAGCGGCACGTCCCTTCCCATCCGAAGACAGTGGTGGCGTGACGCGACTTTGCTGCTCGAATTTACACGAGAGCATTGCCACAAAATTTACCGTTGCGGGGGCAGCGCTGGATTGAGTCAGAATGACGGACACCAGCTTCCCGTTTCACTGCGAACTAACGCAGCACCTGAAAATGCGCGCTCAGTTTAGCGATGAGCCGAAGAAAGTCAATGAATTCAGCAATCCAGACGGCTGCTGCGATTTAACTGAGGGTGAACCTGCTTTGCGCTGCAAAGCAGGTTGTAATGGCAAAGCGGATTAGTCGCGGAAGTTCTGATATTGCAGCGGCTGACCTAAATCAGTTGCGCGCAACAAGGCGATGGCTTCTTGCAAATCGTCGCGTTTTTTGCCGGTGATCCGCACTTCGTCACCTTGAATTGACGCCTGTACTTTCAGTTTGCTGTCTTTGATCAGATTGACGATTTTTTTCGCCAGCTCTTTTTCAACGCCTTGTTTCACTGTCAGCTGTTGGCTGCAGGTCTTGCCAGAAAACTCGACTTTCGCCGATTCAAAGGACCGGATGTCCAGACCGCGTTTGATGGCTTTATTAAAAAACAGGTCTTTCATCTGGGTCAGCTGAGGTTCGGCTTCCGCTTTCATCGTTACAGTGGTTTCTTTGACGCTGAATTCAGCCTGGACACCGCGAAAATCAAAACGGGTCGCCAGTTCACGGTTGGCGTTGTCGACGGCATTCAGCACTTCTTGCTGATCCGCTTTAGAAACGATGTCAAATGTAGGCATGTCGCGCTCCTGATATTCCAAGTTTTTCAACTGGCGATTATACCGTCGTGCACCGTATAATCCGAGTATCTTGGCGTAAAATCAGGTGTTTTTCCGTGCTTCCACTGCAAAAACCGCTCGCAGTCTCGTTGTTTTCAGCCTTGCTGGCACTGGCAACTTACGGTTTTCTGAAAGATGTCAGTGGTATTCCATCCAGCTGGATGCCTAATGATAAAGTGATGCATGTGGTGGTGTTCTTCGCACTGACCCTGAGTTTTAAACAAGCTTTTGCCCGCCCTTTTCTACACGCCTTTGTGCTGCTCGCGTTTTACGGCGCGTTAATTGAAGTAGCACAAGCAACTTTTACTAGCCGAATGGGTGATCCACTGGACTGGTTGGCTGATGTCGCCGGTATTCTGCTCGCGGCGGCATTGGTGCGATATTTACCGGCGCATTGGTTCGTCCGCGCTGCACCATGAAGACTTCAACACAACAACCAACCATTGGCATTGTTGGTCAAGGTGCTGTCGGTCTGTTAGCTGCCAGTCAGCTGGCACTGCGTCACCTACCATGCCACCTGCTGACACGAGACCCTGCTCTCTCGGTATTAGTGCTGAATTTCCGGCAACAACAACAGGAACATTCACTGCTGCTGAATTGCCACAAGCCACAGCAGCCAGTGCAACTCCTGCTGGTGCCGGTTAAAGCATTTTCCGTAGGACAGGCGCTGCAACAATGGCTGCCCAGCTGTGCAGCCGACGCCGATATTGTGCTGTGTCACAATGGTATGGGCACGCTGGAGCTTGCGCAGTCGAAGCTGCAAAGCGGCCAAAAGCTCTGGTTTGCCAGTACCACCCATGGCGCATTAAAATCCGGACCGCATCGACTGCAACATACCGGGGTCGGCCGCACCGTGCTGGGGCCCATCAACGCATTAGCCTGTCAATCGTCACCACCCGCAGCTCTGCTTGCTGCCGCGCTAGGCCCTCTAGAGGTCGTGACTGATATCCTGCCGGTACTGTGGCAAAAGCTGGCGATTAACGCGGTAATTAATCCGCTGACCGCTCTGCTGATGGTCAAAAATGGCGAGCTGACCAAACCGCAGTATCGGCGCCAAATCGAATTGTTGATCCACGAGTTCTGCCTGGTCGCACAGACCAAAGGCCAAACGTTTGACCCGCAGACGTTGTGTCAGACTGTACTGGATGTCGCGGCAAATACCGCCGGAAATTTTTCGTCCATGCAGCAAGACCGGGCGCTCATGCGACCGGACGAGTTGGAATTCATTACTGGTTTTTTATTAAATGCTGCGGCAGAGGCTGGAATTGCGATACCGGCGCATCAGCAGCTCTATCAGCAACTGCGCGCCGTCAAACCAGCCTGATCTAGCAGTTTCAGATCTTTTTATACACACCGACATTCTGGTAGCCCTGCTCTTTGAGCAGCAACGCCTGCAGCCGGCTCATCACGCCGCGGTCACAATACAGGTAGTATTGTTTTGTTTGGTCCAGACCGGCAAATTGACTGGCGATACGGAAAAACGGCAATTCCTGTACGGCATGACTGTCGAGTTGTAACGGATGCAAATCCGTTTCATCCGGCGCGCGCACATCCAAGACAATAGCGTCAGCCGGCAATACAGATTCGGTTGCCACCGTTGTTAGTTGCTGATCAGCCTGATACTCAACAGTGCGGATATCAAGCACTTTGGCCTCAACACTGACTTTTTCCAGAATACTGAAATCAAAGTGTTGCTCAGCCGCCAGCACATCAGCGAGTACCGCATTAATAGTTGGGCTACGTGAAATCACACCGCAATATTCGGGCATCGTTTTCGCCATATCTTCGACACCAATAGCGCGGGCAATATCAATAATTTCCTGTTTATCCTGATAAATCAGCGGCCGCAGGATCAACGTCTCGGTGACCCGATCGATGACATTGAGGTTCACAATGGTCTGGCTGGCAACCTGGCCAATACTTTCACCAGTGACGACGGCTTTAACGTTGAGGCTTTCAGCTACTGTGGCCGCCGCCCGCATCATCATGCGTTTTAACACCACCCCCATCAATCCTGAAGGGATCCGACTTAAAATTTCATCAACCACCGGGGCGAAGTCAACCGACACAAACTTTACCTTGTGTGACAGACTGTATTTTTGCCAAATGTAAAACGCCATCTGCCGCACCCCGGTTTCATGGGCGGCGCCACCTAAATTAAAAAACAGAAAATGGGTGCGCAGACCTTTGCGGATCATCAGGTAACTGGCAACCGCAGAGTCAAAACCGCCAGAAATCAAAGACAATACATCGCCCTGGCTTGGCAGTGGAAACCCACCCATGCCTTGGTAAATGCGTTTTTTCATCAATAGTTTGTCGCGACGGATCTCAAGTTGTACTGATACATCCGGGTTCTTCAGCTGGACACGCGCGGTAGGAATATGTTGGTTCAGACCGCCGCCTATGTAACGCTCTGCGTCCAATGAACTGAATTCATGGTCGCCATTTCGTCGTACCCTTACAACAAAACTTTTACCGGCAAGCTCGTCACGATACAGCGCCAGTACTTGTTCAAAAATATGGTGTAACGAGTCATAGGTGGCCGACTGCATTTCGGCAAATTGCACGATGCCCGGAATACATTGCAGGTGCTCCGCCATTTGCTGCCGTAATTTGTCGTCATCTTTGTCGAGTCGTACCGTCAGATGATCGTACAAATTCTGCACTTCGACCGCGGGATCAAGCCGCAACAAAATCGTTTTGATGTTTTGTTCCAACAACATCGTCTGGCGTTTACGCACCGACTTACTCTTGATGGAGATCTCTGGATGCAGTTTGACAATAAATTCAATCATGGGGTTACCGACCAAAAAAACGGGCGCTGATTATACAGCGCCCTTGTCTGAAGTGCGACAGCCGAATTTACGGCTGTTTGACCGGCGTTGGCTGTGCCGGCGGTTGTTTTAACTGGATCGGATCCGATTCTTTCGCCTTCCCTTGCAAAATCGATATCTCTACCCGACGATTGCGTTTACGGTTTTGCTCAGTGTCATTGTCGACCAGTGGCCTTGTATCAGCGTGTCCGACCACGACCAAACGGTTTTTATCCATCCCGGTGCCATTCAGCAGTTCAACAGCAACGGACACTGCCCGCTTGGAAGACAACTCCCAGTTGTTACTATTCAGTTCATCCGACACTTGATCATTATCGGTATGACCGGAGACTGTCACTTCTCCCGGGATATCACGCAAAATGGCACCAATCTGCTGAATAATGGGTTTAAATCTTGGTTGCAAGAAGGTAGAACCTGACGGGAAAGAACCATTCTCTTTGATGCGGATTATGATTTGCTGACCTAAAGACTCCAGTTCGATAGCACCGTCTTGGATTTGTTCGTGCATCATCTCAGCAACTTTCTTCGCCAGTTCATTGGTCTGTTGCTGATCCTGAGCACTGTTCTCACTAGCCGCCGATGACTGTGCATCAGTATTGTCTGAAGCGCCACCGGTCTGTTCACCGCGTTGTTCTTGCACACCACCAGATGAGTCCTCTTGACCCGCCTGAAATTCGATGGTTTGCAGTGTCATATCAATGGTTTGCTGCTGAATGGTGTCTATCGGCGTCGGCTCAGGCCGTCCAGGACGAAACTCCATAGCAATCACGCTGGTGCCTTTGGGAATATCTTTCACTTCAATTTTATTCTGCACACCAAAAGCAAAGGCCATCGAACCAGCAATTTGCTTGAATTTCTGTACGTCCATTTCGGAGAATGACAGCAGCAAAACGAAAAAGCACATTAACAGTGACATTAAGTCGGCAAAGGTTCCCATATAAGCGGGTAAACCTGGGGGTGGGCACTTCGGACATTCAGCCATAATGTATCTCAGGCCTCATCTGTCTTGGCAGCGCGTTTTTTCTCTTTGATATAATTGCGAAGCACGCCTTCGATGACTTTCGGGTTCTGACCATCCTGGATCCCCATAATGGCATCCAGAATAAGCTGATTATTGGTTTTTTCTTCATTGTTGCGAACAATCATCTTATCCGCGATTGGCATACATAAGCAGTTAGCCTGTAAAGCGCCATACAACGTAGTTAACAAAGCAACAGCCATCGCCGGACCAATCGATTTTGGGTCAGACATGTTTGCCAGCATCGCGACCAACCCCACCAACGTACCTATCATGCCCATTGCCGGCCCAAGGTCACCCAATTGCTTCCAGACACCGACGTACACCTCGTGACGGGCATAAGTTAGTTCGATGTCTTTTTCCAAGGTATTGCGGACCACATCCGCGTCATGGCCATCCACTAACATGTTGATGCCTTTTTGCATAAAAGGATTGGTGATTTCAGCTTCTTCTAAAGCTAGAAAGCCCCCTTTACGCGCAGTATCAGCAAGTTGAACCGACCTTTCGATCAGATCTTCCGGTGATTGAGATTTAAACATAAAGGCTTTACCGGCGGCGGAAAAACAGGATGCCAGTTGTCCCATTGTGAACTTCATCATTACAACCGTGATACTTCCACCAAACACGATTACGATGGAGATAAAATCGTAATACATCATCAGGTTGCCCGAGGCGCTCAAATACATCGCCCAAACCATCATGCCCAGTGTCGCAAGTAATCCTATGACGGTTGCTAAATCCACTTCTACTCTCCTGCTGTCAAACAACAAACTAATGTAATAATGCTAGCTTACCGCTATCTATCGACCAAGCCAGTGACAATGTTAAATTTTTTTCTGTTAGCGGGCAAAAATAGCATCCTGAGCGGCCTTTCTGATTGACCAGTTCAGGTGGCTGAGGTAACTTTGCGCACAAATCAAGGTGGGGAACGCTATGAGCAAAAAGCAGGCAGAAACTGCTCAGTTCGAAGACAATGTGCGCGAACTGAGTGAAATCGTCCAGCAATTAGAACAAGGTGAACTGACACTTGAACAGGCATTAGCCCGGTTTGAGCGCGGTATCGCTTTATCCCGCCTGAGTCAACAGCAGTTGCAGACCGCAGAGCAAAAAGTTCAGCTGTTATTGCAACAGGCACAGGGCGAGACACTAGTGCCGTTCCAGACTGATTCTGGAGTCTGAACTGATGCTGCAAAATCTTGCAGCTGACCAGCAACGCGTCGGTCAGCTGATGTCATCTTTGTTATCCGATCTGACCATTACTGATCCGCGGCTTCTTGATGCCATGCAATATAGTCTGTTATTGGGCGGTAAGCGATTACGGCCTTTTCTGGTCTATAGTGTAGGCCGGATGCTTGGCGCTGAGCTTACAGATCTGGATGGCCCGGCAGCAGCAATTGAGTGTTTGCATACATATTCTCTGATCCACGACGACTTGCCCGCGATGGATGACGACGACCTGCGCCGTGGCAAGCCAACCTGCCACAAAGCATTTGATGAAGCCACAGCTATTCTGGCCGGAGACGCGCTACAAACGCTGGCATTTGATATTCTAGCCCACCACCCTTATCAGCACGTTGATACGAGCAGACAGCTGCAGCTGCTACGTGAATTAGCACGCCAGTCTGGTTATCATGGCATGTGTGGCGGTCAGGCTATAGATCTGGCGCACACAAATAAGACAATGTCGCTGGCTGCACTGGAACATATGCATCAGCTTAAGACCGGGGCATTAATTCAATGTGCGGTAAAGCTTGGTTGGTTGTGTAGTAAAGACGAAAAGCCGCAGCATTTAAACGCACTCCAATCCTATGCGTCAGCGATCGGACTGGCGTTTCAGGTGCAGGATGATATTCTGGACATCGAAGGCGATACTGCCACCCTTGGCAAACCACAAGGCTCTGATCTGGAAGCCAACAAAGTGACGTATCCGGCTTTAATGGGGCTGGAACCGGCGCGAAAAAAAGCCGAAGAATTGGTCGCGCAGGCACAACAGGCTCTGCACACCTTACCTTATGACACCACTGAACTGGCTGCATTGGCCAGCTATGTGATTGCCCGCAAATTCTGAGCAAGGTTACATTGATGGCGCCTGATATATCGAACTATCCCCTGCTGGCAAAAGCCAATTTTCCGGCTGAACTGCGACAAATTCCGCAGGACCAGCTGCCACGTTTGAGTCACGAACTGCGCGACTATTTGTTGCATTGTGTCAGTCAAAGCAGTGGCCATTTCGCTTCGGGTCTTGGTGCTATCGAACTGACCGTTGCCCTGCATTATGTCTACAATACGCCGTTTGACAGGGTGATTTGGGATGTTGGTCATCAAGCCTATCCACATAAAATCCTGACCGGCCGGCGCGAGCGGATGCCAACAATCCGCCAACTGAATGGGTTGCACCCATTTCCATGTCGTGAAGAAAGCGAATACGACACTCTGACCGTTGGCCACTCGTCTACGTCAATCAGCGCTGCGCTGGGTATGGCGATTGCTGCCCGTGCTGAGCAAAAGAATCGTAAAGTAGTTGCAGTGATCGGTGATGGCGCTATCACGGCAGGGATGGCTTTTGAAGCATTAAATCACGCCGGCGAAGTGCGTCCGGACATGCTGGTGATTTTAAATGACAATGAAATGTCGATTTCTGAGAATGTCGGTGCGCTGAATCGCTACTTTGCCAGGATTTTGTCAGGAAACTTCTATACCAGTCTGCGTGAAGGCGGTAAAAAGATTTTAAGCGGTGTTCCGCCGTTACATGAATTAGCCAGCCGCGCCGAAGAACATTTTAAAGGCATGGTCACACCCGGTACTTTTTTTGAAGAGCTTGGCTTCAATTACATTGGCCCAATCGATGGACATGATGTACTCAATCTGGTCGACACTATCCGTAATATGCGACAGCTCAAAGGCCCGCAATTGCTGCATATAGTGACGAAAAAAGGTAAAGGCTACGCGCCTGCGGAAAAAGACCCAATCGGCTGGCACGCGGTCAGCAAGTTTGACCCCGCCAGTCAAATGCAGCCGAAAAAAGCTGCCAGCCCGAGCTTTTCTAATATTTTCGGTCGCTGGTTATGTGATATGGCCGCGCAAGACCCACAACTGCACGCCATCACACCCGCGATGCGGGAAGGCTCGGATCTGGTGCAGTTTTCCAAAACATATCCGGAACGATATTACGATGTCGCCATCGCGGAACAACATGCCGTCACGCTCGCTGCGGGTCTCGCAATTGAGGGTTTAAAACCAGTCGTCGCTATTTATTCCAGCTTCCTGCAGCGCGGTTATGACCAGTTAATTCACGATGTCGCCCTGCAAAATCTCGATGTAACTTTCGCAATCGACCGTGCAGGCCTTGTTGGTGCCGACGGCGCAACCCATCAGGGAGCCTTCGATTTAAGTTATCTGCGCTGTATACCGAATCTGCTCATCATGGCGCCATCCGATGAAAATGAATGTCGGCAGATGCTTTATACCGCCTATCAGCACAAAGGCCCGGCAGCAGTGCGTTATCCGCGCGGAGCTGCAACAGGTATAGCCCCAGAGCAAACGATGACTGAATTGGCGCTGGGACAAGGTCGTGTTATCAAGCAAGGCAGAGATATTGCGATTCTGGCGTTTGGCACTTTGCTACATGCAGCTGCCAGCGTGGCTGATCAGCTCGGTGCGACACTCGTGGATATGCGGTTTGTCAAACCACTGGATTTAGCACTGTTACAACAACTGAGTGCCTCACACAGCAAATTTGTTACGCTGGAAGACAATGCTATTGCCGGTGGTGCCGGCTCCGGTGTCAATGAAGCCATGGCGGCGCTCAGGTTGCCGGTGCAGATGTTGAATCTAGGTCTGCCGGACCAGTTTATTCGTCATGGCAGTCAGGAGCAGCTTTATGCAGAACTCGGACTTGATAGCGCCGGCATAGAACAGTCGATCCGGCGGCATTTCGCGCTTTAACTCTGGATTAAAAAAGCAAGCCCGGTGATCAGAACCGGGCTTTTTTACACGTGAAGTTCAGCTAGGTCAGTTAATAATGCTGTCCTGCTGGCGACCGCTATTCAGTTCAAACCAAGCCACGCCATCAGCCAGCAGTTTTTCAATCTGCGCTTCAATGTGATCGGAATCTTCAAACTCAAAAGCATCGACCTGCCGGTCAAATTGAATACTGGCGACCCCATTTCGGCCGTTATGTTTGACGTGATACAACGCCAACTCAGCCAGTTGCAATGAAATCTCCCAACCGATCAGTTGTCCGCCGAGCAATTCCAGCGGGTAAATCGCATAACCCACTGAACATTGGACAGATACCGTCCTGCCATCAGGTAACACAAAGGCTTCACTGCTAATCAGCTCATTCAGCCGGCAAGCAAATTCACGCACCATATCCAGTGGAATATCCCGCATCACCAACATAAATTCTTCACCGGCATACCGCACAACATAGTCAGAACCACGGGTTTCCCGGATCAATAAGCCACTAACCTGCTGCAGGATACTGTCGCCAGCACTGTTACCAAATTTATCGTTGATCACTTTAAAGTTATCTAAATCCAGCTGCATCAGCGCAATGCACTTATTCTGCGCCAACATCGATTCTCGGTTGCGCTGGTAATGTTCAATATCTTTTGGCAGCTGTTCAAACAAAAACCGTCGATTGCGCAGGCCCGTTAAAGCGTCTTTATGCGTCAGTTGCGACAACTGTTCATTCAGCTCATTCAGGCGAATATTTGAGGTTTCAAGTTCCTGGGTCCGCAGCTTCACAAGCTTGGTTAGCTCTGCTTCACGCAATTGCACGTTGCGCCGCGCCAACCAAAACAAGCCATACAGCAAAAATAAACCCAACAACAACCATAAACCCCGATACATCACGGTTTCATCAAACCGGCGCGGTATCACCAGTTCCAACTGAGTTTGGCCGGCTAAATCCCAACTCTGATTCAGGTTTCTCGCCTGCAGGCGAAACAGATAGCGCCCAGCCGGCAGGTTGGTATAAATCGCTTCGCGCCGACTGCCCACCTGATGCCAGTCCTGATCAAACCCAACCAATTGATAGCGAAACTCCAGCGCCATTGGTTTGAGAAAATCTATCGCGGTATAGCGCAGTGAGACGTTGCGTTCATCGGTTTCCAATACCAACCGATTCTGCTCAGGCAACAGGCTATAGAGTTTCTGCGCTTGTATTTGCTGCACCAATGGTTGATAGGTCTGGCTACTACTGGCTTTTAACTTCACCGGCACTGCCACTAGCCCTTTGAGAGTCGGGTACCAAAGCTGGTCTTGCCAAAGCACCACTTTGCTGGCGCCAGAGCCATTGCAACACCGGCCAGGCGCGGTTCCCAGCTGACGTTCATATGGCGTCAAAACTTCTTCAAACAGATTCTGGCCGGGTGGCGAATCACTGAGTAAATGGGGTTGAAAACGAAAGATCCCTTTGAGCGTACTGACCCAGACATAATCACTGCCAGCGTCGTGAAACAGGCTGACCACAGGTTCAAATGGCAAACCGTTTGACGTATCAAATTGCAGCCATTTCCCGTCAAACAGTCGGACAAACAAACCGTCATCGACAGTCCCTACCACCAGCGGGCCTTGCGGCAATTGCAGCATCGTCGTGACAAAGGCATTGTATAGCGGTGTCCCCAAACCAATCCGCAACAGTTTTTCCTGCTGGTACTGATAGGCTCCACGCGTCGTCCCAACCAGCAGCTTTTCCGGATTGTCCTGCACAAAGGTAATCACACTGGATTCAAACTCGTGATTCAGCGCAAAAGGGACTAGTTCTTGTTGTAACTGAAACAAACCATCGTTGGTGCCGAGCCAGAAACCACCGGCCTGACGTTTTTTGATCGTTTTCGTTTTGATGCCACGTAATGCATCATCCAGTGGTGTCAGCTTTCCATCCGCCAACGTCAGCCGCTTGGGGCCATTATCGGTCGCCAGTAACCAACTATCGCCATCCGGTTCAAGGTCTTGCACCACGTTGAGCGGCGTATCACCGGATAGTTGAATTTCAGTATAGCGCTGTGTTTTATCGAGCAGACCAAGTCTCTGGCTGGAAGCAATCAACAAAGCATCGTCGGTGGTCCGCACCACACTGCGCACCATCACATCACGTTGTGACTGGCCAATGACCCGCTTAATCTTGCCCCGGCTGACCCGATACAAACCATCGCCAAAACTGCCCAACCAGACGTTTTGCTGTCGATCTTCAAAGATGTCATTAAACTGTGTGGCGCTGCCAAGCTCATCCCTGCTAATCACTTGCCATTGTTGCTGTTGGTGGCGGTAAAACAGCTTGTCATAACTGGACACCCAGTCGCCGCCCTGACTGTCGCTATGTAACTGATAAACCGGAACTCCGCGATCCATCGGCAAGTTGGCCGGTTGCACCTGCCCTGCTGTGTCGACCAGATAATAACCTTGCTCACTGGCCAGATACATGACGCCGTTTTGCCATAACAGATCGTAGACCGGGTGTTGCGCTAAATCGGCGGGCAAACTAATTTTGTCGAGCTGACCGTTACGCGCCAACTTGTATAGGTAACGGCTGCTACTGACCCAGACATGTTCGGGAGTGACCGCAATCTGACTGACCGACTCTTTGATCTCATCAACACGACTGACCTGGCCGTCCCGGATCCGGAATAGATTATCCGCAGCGACCCAGATCTCACGCTCGCCGACTTCAGCAATGGCGGTGACTTCGCCCAGGACATTATACCGATCGAATTTCAGCGTGCGGCTGTTCAGCCCTGACAGGCCGGTCATTGTACCGACCCAGATATAACCCTGACTATCCGTATACAATCGGGTGATCACGTTGCCAATCAGCTGACGACGGGTATTGTTACTGCTAAAACTTTCGAAATGAGTACCATCAAAGCGATTCAGCCCTTCCAAAGTACCGATCCACAGATAGCCTTGTTGATCTTGGGTGACCGCTCGCACGGAATTATTAGACAAGCCGTCAACTGCTGTCCATTGTTTGATGTCGTAGTCGTAGATGGATTGGATTGCTTGGGCTGACGTCAGACATGACCACAGTCCAAGCAATAAGAGATTTATAAAAAAGCTGAAATGCTTCAAAGACATAGTAACCTGTATACCGAGGGAACGGACCTTACAGAACTAACGATACACCATGCAGCAAGCAACACGCCAGCAATCCGGCAACGATGTCATCGGCCATCACACCAAGCCCGCCAGTGACATGCTGGTCAAAGAAGCGTACTGGCCAGGGTTTGACGATATCGAAGAACCGAAATAAGACAAATCCTGCTAAAAGCCACGGCCAGCTCAATGGCAGCGCCCACATGGTGATCGCAAACCCCACCACCTCGTCAATGACGATACCTCCGTGATCTTCGACGCCGATATCTCGACTGGTACGTTCGCTGACGTACACGCCCAGAACCATCAACGCAATGATCAATACCGCCGACCAGGCCAACGGCAGCAACGCCAGACCAAACACTAGCGGAATGGCAAAAGCTGTACCGACAGTACCCGGCGCCTTAGGTGATAAACCTGCGCCGAGACCGATGGCCAGCCAATGTTGCCAGCTTTTCAGGTTAAACGGCTGTTTTTTCATTAAAAATGCTGATATCCGCTGTGGTGATAAACAAATGGCTGATCAAGATGACGTAGCTCCAGCTTGCCAGCCGCTCCAGTGATCCGACCAATGCAAGTGACTGGAACCCCATAGGGCGACAACAACACTTCAAGCGAGCCGCGCTTGTCTTCCGGCACAGTGAAAAGTAATTCGTAATCTTCGCCACCGGATAACGCGCACTGCAATGCCTGTTGCCAGTCGCAACTATCTTTTAATGCTTGTGACATCGGGATTTTGGCTACGTCGATAATAGCGCCAACACCTGAACGTTTCAGGATATGCGGCAGATCGCCACACAGGCCATCCGAGATATCCATACAACTACTGGCAATAGTCCGTAATGCTTGGCCAATGGCAACCCGGGCTGTCGGATAATGGAAGCGCTGTAGGATATGACCTCGGTGTTTTTTGCTGATCTCGCATTGACCTTGTTCAACTTTCAGTCCAAGCGCAGAGTCACCTAAAGTACCAGTGACATACACATAATCACCAACCTTTGCACCAGCCCGGCTTAACGCTTTGCCGCGCGGCACTATGCCCTTGGCACACAGAGTCAGTGTCAGGGGGCCGCGTGTGGTGTCACCGCCAACCAACTGGCAATTGTAATAATCAGCTGTTTCACTGAGTCCTTCAGCAAAGGCTTTCAACCACTCATTGTCGACCACAGGTAGAGTCAAGCCAAGGGATAGCCAGCAAGGCTCTGCGCCCATTGCCGCCAAATCGCTGACATTGACGGCCACCAGTTTATGGCCAAGCGATCGTGGGTCAACATTGGGAAAAAAGTGTACGCCCTGCACCATAGTATCTGTGGTGACAACCAAATCAAAACCATCGCGGACCTGGATCACAGCGCCGTCATCACCGACGCCAATACTAACGTCATTGCGGCGATAACCCGAGCGGGCGAAACATTGTTCTATCAGTTCAAACTCGTGCATAAAAAAGCCGACTTTCGCCGGCTCTCCATCAGTTTGGTCGCAGTAGCCTGACTGCTTTATCGAGGATGCCGTTGACAAACTTGTGACTGTCGTCGGCGGCGAAAGCTTTTGCGAGTTCAATCGCTTCATTGATCACCACTTTGTATGGCACATCAGGACGAAACTTCAGCTCGTAAGCGGAGACGCGCAAAATAGCTTTCTCTACCAGATCAATTTCTTCAAACGGACGTTCGACAAATGGCTTCAGCGCATCATCAAGTACGTTGAGATTGACGACAACGCCGCGCAATAAATCCTGAAAAAAACCGACATCCAGATGTTTGGTGTTTTGTTCCAGCAACAATTGTTGCTCAATATCACCAATCGGGTTTTTGCTGACCTGCCAGCTGTAAATCCCTTGAACAGCCAGTGAACGGGACTGACGACGTACATTCGGTTTCATGCAAAAATCCTAGAGTTGAGCCAGAACGTTGACCATTTCCAGCGCAGAAGACGCCGCTTCTCCGCCTTTATTGCCCATTTTGGTACCGGCTCGTTCAATGGCTTGCTCGATACTTTCTACCGTCAGCACGCCAAAAGAAACCGGCAAACCGTATTGCATCATGACCTGAGCAATACCTTTGGTGCATTCACCGGCGACATATTCAAAATGTGGTGTACCACCACGGATCACTGCGCCCAGCGCAATGATGGCATCATATTGTTTGCTGGCTGCAATTTTTTGCACTGCCAGAGGTAACTCAAAAGCACCCGGGATCCGCACCACCGTGATATCCGCGTCATCGACATTACCGACCCGCTTTAAAGTATCTACGGCACCGTCGAGCAGACTTTCGACGATAAAGCTGTTAAAACGCGCCACAACGATGGCAAACTTTTTTCCTTTGGCGGACAAGCCAGCTTCAATCACCTGCATCGGAGATCCTCTTTTATGTAGTACTTTGTGAAAAAGGCCGCATATGATAGCACAAGTCCGGCCTTTTCCATCCTGCTTTTGTTTAGCTTATTCTGAAACGTAATCGACCACTTCCAGACCAAAACCGGACAGCGCATGGTAGCGTTTTGGTTGGCTGAGTAAGCGCATTTTTTTAACGCCCAAACTGGCCAGAATTTGTGAACCGACGCCAACATTACGGCTAGTACCTTTCCAGGCTGGTGCTCTGAGCTTTTCGCCACGGTCTTCAGCAGCAAAATACTCCACAGTTTGGATTAAATCCTCGGTCGATTCCTGCTTGCCTAACAACACCAAGACCCCGCCTTCTTGCTGAATACGCTCCATCGCACATTGCAGAGAGAAACTACGGTTTGCGCCACGGTTCGATAACAACAAATCGCTGAAAGTATCATGTAGGTGAACGCGAACCAATGTCGGCTTGTCAGCTTCAATCTGGCCTTTCACCAAGGCAAAATGCAATTGATTGTCGATAGTGTCGCGGAAGGTTACCAGGTCAAAATCACCGGCAGCTGTGGGTAAATGACAACGGGCCACTTGTTCAATGGTGGTTTCATTTAAGTTACGGTACTCAATTAAATCGGCGATTGTGCCGATTTTGATTCCATGCTTAGCAGCAAACTTCTCCAAGTCAGGCCGGCGCGACATAGTGCCGTCTTCATTGAGGATTTCGACAATCATCGCGGCCGGTTCAAGGCCGGCTAACCGAGCTAAATCACAACCGGCTTCAGTATGTCCAGCACGAACTAACACACCACCATCCTGCGCCATCAAAGGGAAAATGTGTCCAGGCTGGACAATATCTGCAGGTTTCGCATCGCGTGCAACAGCAGCTTTCACTGTGCGGGCACGGTCTGCCGCTGAAATACCGGTCGTGACGCCTTCTGCCGCCTCAATCGACACGGTAAATGCCGTGGAAAATGGCGATTTGTTTTTGTCTACCATCAACTGCAAATCCAGTTGCTTACAACGCTGACGCGTTAATGTCAGACAAATCAAACCACGACCATGCGTTGCCATGAAATTGACCGCATCCGGTGTGACATATTCTGCCGCCATCACCAGATCACCTTCGTTTTCACGGTCCTCGTCATCCATCAGGATGACCATTTTACCGTTGCGAATATCGTCAATAATCTCGGCTGGGGTATTTAATTGCATCTCAAATCCTCGGGTACAGGGTTCAGCATCACCGATCAAGGTCATACTCAGAGAAAACCGCTTTGTTGTAATAAATTCATTGTGACATGCGAGGCAGGCGCTGCAGCTTGCTTCCCTTGTAATAATCTTTCGATGTATCGCGCCAGCAAATCGACTTCTAAATGCACTTTACTGCCGGCCTGCAACGCCTGAATCGTAGTTTCGCGGGCTGTATGCGGCACAATCGTTAGACGAAATCCGTTTGCTGTAAGTTCATTGACCGTCAGACTGATACCATCAATAGTGACAGAGCCTTTTTCCGCGATATAACGACCAAGCTCTTCCGGTGATTGCAAATAGATCTGCCAGCTTTGGCCGGTTTTTTCGACTTTACTGACAATAGCTATACCATCTACGTGACCACTGACAAGATGACCACCTAAGCGAGTGGTCGGCAGTAGTGCTTTTTCCAGATTGATGCGCTGGCCGGTCTGGTAACTGCCAAACAAAGTACGGCTTAAAGTTTCGCCAGATACATCTGCAGTAAAACTTTTGCTACCGAGCGACGTCACCGTCAGACAGACACCATTACTTGCGATACTGTCACCCAATTTAACGTCAGAAAAATCCAGCGTGTCGCTCTGGATTGTTAACTGCGCATCCTGACCGCTACGTTTAATTGCAGCTATATGGCCTGTCGCTTCAATAATGCCGGTAAACATGATAGGTCCTCACTGCTCTGACATGGTGTCTGTTTTCAGTAAAGCGGTCAGGCGTAGATCCACCCCCACTTGCCGTACATCCTGCCACTGCCAGCGTGGCGCTTGTGACAGTTGACTCAGTCCGCCAGCTTTGAGTAGCGGCATGGCATCGGCCCCGAGTAAAAGTGGTGCCTGATATAACACCAATTCATCAATCAGCTGTTGCTGCCAGAATGAAGTCGCAAGCATGCTGCCGGCTTCAACCCAGAGCAAATTGATCTGCCGGCTCCCCAACAGGGAGAGCAATTCTTTCAGGTCGAGCTGTCCCACTGGATCAAGCCCTAATCGCAATCGCGTCACCTGCCCGGAGGCATTCTGCTGAATTGGGGCCAGCTCGGGCCATTCTTCCGCGGGCCCTGCATGGCACAACAGAATATCGCCGCCCTGTTGAAACAACGGCTCATGGCCGGACAGGCGGCAACGTCTATCCAGAATGACTCGCAGTGGTTGACGAATATCACCGTTTTCCAGGCGAGTCACGGCTTCAGAACGGACGTTCAGTAATGCTTTGTCTGCTTTGACCGTCTCTGCGGTAGATAAAATGGCACAGCTTTGAGCGCGGAATAGCTGCACATCTTCGCGGGCTGCAGCACCGGTTAACCATTGACTTTGACCATTGGAAAGCGCGACTTTCCCATCGGTACTGCAAGCGAGTTTCAACCGGACAAAAGGCAATTGCGTGCGCATTTTGTGCAAAAAACCCGGATTGAGTGCTTCGGCCTGTGCTGTGAGTAACCCCACGTCGACCTGAATCCCGGCAGCTCTCAGTCTCTCGACACCGGTCCCAGCCACACGAGGATTCGGATCCTGCATGGCCACTACCACACGACTAAGCCCTGCCGCAATCAGAGCATCAGCACAAGGTGGTGTACGGCCAAAATGACTGCACGGCTCAAGTGTGACATAAGCCGTTGCTCCATTCGCAGCAGAGCCAGCTTGACGCAAGGCAAACACCTCAGCATGAGGACCACCGGCCTGTCGATGGTAACCTTCGCCAATAATCAGGTTATCCTTCACAATCACGCAACCTACATTAGGATTTGGTGCCGTGGTGTAGCGTCCTAGTGCAGCTGACTCAATTGCGTGCTGCATATACTGATGATCGGACGCCGAAAATTCTGTAACCATGGTCATGACGGATCGTCTCCGAGCCGGGCAATTTCTTCACCGAATTCACGGATATCTTTAAAGGAACGATAAACAGAGGCAAACCGGACGTAGGCCACTTTATCCAGCAACAGCAACTGTTCCATGATGAGATGACCAATCATCTCACTTTGAACCTCGCGCTCGCCCGTCGCGCGCAGTTGCGATTCTACTTTGCTAATCAGCGACTCCACTTCTTCGGTCGGTACCGGACGCTTTTCCAGAGACCGCTGCAGACCACTACGCAGTTTGTCTTCATTATAGGGTTCACGCGAACCGTCGCGTTTGATGATCCGAGGCATCACCAGTTCAGCGGCTTCAAACGTGGTGAAACGTTCGTGACAAGCGGTACATTCCCGCCGCCGTCTGACCTGGTAACCGTCAGCAACCAGCCTCGAATCGATGACTTTGGTATCGTCCGCTCGGCAAAAAGGACAAAACACAGGACTTCTCCTGAAAAAACAATGGCCGCGAAAGGCGGCCATCATATCACTTCAGCCTGACAGCTGTCAGGCACCGGCATGTAAACTTACGCGTAGACCGGGAAACCCGCACACAAGGTTGATACCTGTGCCCGTACTTTTTCAATCACTGCGGCATCACCACGGCTGTCCAGTACGTCACAAATCAGATTAGCAACTGTCTGCGCTTCTGCTTCTTTGAAACCACGACGTGTGATTGCAGGAGTACCGATCCGCAGACCAGAAGTCACAAATGGTGAGCGCGGGTCATTTGGCACAGAGTTTTTGTTCACTGTGATGTGCGACTGACCTAACCATGCATCGGCTTCTTTGCCGGTGATTTCTTTGTCGATCAGATCCATCAGGAATAAATGGTTTTGTGTACCACCAGAAACGATTTTGTAGCCACGTGCTTTCATTGCATCGCACATAGCTACAGCGTTTTTCAGCACTTGTTGCTGGTACGTTTTGAACTCTGGTTGTAACGCTTCTAAAAACGCCACTGCTTTCGCCGCGATAACGTGCATCAGCGGACCACCCTGGCCACCAGGAAACACGGCTGAGTTCAGTTTCTTCTCGATCTCTTCATTTTTGCGTGCCAGGATCAAGCCACCACGCGGACCAGCCAGCGTTTTGTGTGTAGTTGTAGTCACGACGTCTGCAACCGGAACCGGATTCGGATACAGACCTGCAGCAACTAAACCTGCAACGTGGGCCATATCAACCATCAGATATGCACCGACTTTGTCAGCGATATCACGGAAACGTTGCCAGTCGACAATACCTGAATAGGCAGAGAAACCAGCGATGATCAGTTTTGGTTTATGCTCCAGCGCCAGCGCCTCAGCCTGATCATAATCGATGACACCAGTTTCTGGATGCAGGCCGTACTGTACAGCTTTGTACAGCTTACCTGATGAACTGACAGTTGCGCCGTGGGTCAGGTGGCCACCATGTGCCAGGCTCATGCCCAGGATGGTATCACCTGCATTTAACAACGCCAGGAATACAGCTGAGTTAGCCTGGGAGCCAGAATGTGGCTGCACGTTTGCGTAGTCAGCACCAAACAGTTCTTTCGCGCGAGCTATAGCCAGATCTTCTGCAATATCAACGAATTCGCAACCACCGTAGTAACGTTTATGCGGGTAACCTTCGGCATATTTGTTGGTCAGCTGAGAACCTTGCGCCTGCAACACGCGTGGGCTGCAGTAGTTTTCAGAGGCGATCAGCTCGATGTGATCTTCCTGACGCTGAGTTTCATCAACAATAGCTTGCCATAATTGTGGATCAAAATCGGCAATCGACATTTCACGCTTTAACATGGTTTCTCCTGCTTTGGCACAGTCGCAAATTAAGATACAAAAACTGCGCGGTATGATACACCGGTTCAAACCGGTGTGCACTGCAAATTTAGACGTCTGAACTTCCAAATAGAGTATTTGATGGCACGTCAGAGCAGTGGGCATATGGTCAAACATTTTAGATCTTCAATTAAATCATATGAGTACCAATCTGACCTTTACAGCTTAACAATTTCGCATATGATAACTGTATATTTAAACAGTCAATCCGAATTATGCGCAAAATTATTCATATCGACATGGATTGTTTTTTCGCTGCGGTAGAAATGCGGGATAATCCTGCCTGGCGAAATATCCCGTTAGCGATCGGCGGTAGCAGAACTGAGCGCGGAGTGATTAGTACCTGCAATTATCCAGCGCGTGCATACGGGGTACGCTCAGCCATGCCAACTGGTCAAGCCTTTAAACTCTGTCCTCAGCTGGTGTTGGTGCCAGGCAATATGGACAAATACAAAGCGGTCAGTACCTGTATTCAGGCTATTTTCCATCGTTATACGGACATAGTTGAACCGCTGTCATTGGATGAAGCCTACCTCGACGTATCCGCATGTGATTTATTTCAGGGCAGCGCTACTCGAATTGCAGAGCACATTCGTCAAACCATCTTTCATGAAACCGGCCTGACCGCCTCCGCTGGAGTAGCACCAAATAAATTTCTGGCCAAAATAGCCAGCGATGAAAATAAGCCAGACGGCCTTTTTGTTATTCCACCGGACCAAGTTAGTAATTTTGTTTCGACTTTGTCTTTAAGAAAAATTCCGGGTGTTGGACAAAAGACCGCTGAGAAGCTAGCAAAGCTCGGGCTACACCGTTGTAGTGACGTAATTAAAGCAGACCTTAAAATTCTGGTTCGTGAATTTGGGAGTTTTGCAGAAACTTTATTAGAGCGAAGTCAGGGTCTAGATAGTCGCGAAGTACATAATGAGCGAGAGCGCAAATCTGTAGCCGTCGAGCAAACATTCAGTCAGGACCTGACAACGCCTGAGCAAAGTATGCAACCTCTTGCAGAAATGTATCAGAAACTGATCAGACGGATCGAACGTTGTGAGGCAACAGAACAAATCCAAAAAATAGGTATCAAGTTAAAGTTTCAGGATTTCCGGCAAACCACTATTGAACGTCAGCATCCTGAGCTGTGCTTTCAATTGCTGCAACAACTATTAGTTCAGGCATGGCTACGTGGTCAGGGGAAAGCAGTCAGACTGGTCGGCATCCACGTAGGATTAAAAAGTAGCGGGGCCCAAGCACAGCTGGACCTGGACTGGATGCATTAGTAACAAAGCTAAAATCAAGCACCCAGACGCTCGGGGAGAGTCAAAAAGGCAGATGCGGGGATCGAAAAAAAGTTATCCATGCTTGAATAATAATCCGATGGGTTGATTAAAATTGACCGTGGATTTTACCCTTCAGAAATTTGAATTTGGCAGCAATGAAATGCTTATTACTTGAAAATAAAGAAATCTTCTTAAATAGAGGAATTGGCGGATGAATGATTGATTCAATACAAATAAATTTGAAACATACAAAAACAAAAAACCGGCATAAGCCGGTTTTTCAAGAAACTTTCTGAGTTTGCTATTAAGCAACTACAGTTACGTTCTCTGCCTGAGGACCTTTTTGGCCTTCAGTTACTTCGAAAGTCACTTTCTGACCTTCTACCAGCGTACGACGGCCAGTACCGTTAATAGCGCGGAAGTGTACGAATACATCTTTGCCGCCTTCGCGCTCAATGAAACCAAAACCTTTATCTTCGTTGAACCACTTAACGGTGCCGGAAATTAATTGTGACATAACATTCTCTTACTTTAACTATATTTGCCTTTATAGGCGACTTAAATATTACCGGCCACGTTCGTGCTAGTACATATTACGACCCCATTATGTGTGAACCACATGGTGGGGTCAATAGGTATTGCTGAACAAACGGAAAATAAAATTAACCGTGTAATGACCGTTCCTATTGCTTGTGGATTTTTACCTTTACAAACAACACATTGCCAGCAAATGTGTTTATTTAACATCCAACTGACTTGTCGAGTTTAGCACTGATTTTTGGATAAAATGCGACCAAAAGCAATTATTTCTGCTTTTTTTTCGGTGGAGCTGCACCATCATCACCGGACTCAAAAAACTTCGGCTTTTTCTTTGGTAAGGGACTGTCAGCAGAGCGAATTTTTGCTTTCGCTGTGCCTGATTGTTGCCCTGCAGCTTTTGATGTTCTCGTAAACGGTCCAACAGGCTTTTTCTTGATTGTGCCATCGAATTTAGCAGCCAAGCCTTCCACTTGATCCATTTCGAGCGGTCGACGCAAAAATTGTTCGATGGCAGTGAACGCGGTGATGTCTTTGGGACCAACCAAAGAGAACGCGCAGCCCTGCTGCCCAGCACGACCAGTGCGACCGATCCGATGGACATATTCTTCCGGATGTTTTGGTAGGTCAAAGTTGATCACATGCGATACCTGCAACAAATCCAGGCCACGTGATGCCACATCTGTTGTAACTAAAACCTGATACTTGTTTGCTGCAAACGCCTGCATGACCGAATTTCTCTGCGCTTGTGTCAGTTTCCCATTCAGCCCGACAGCGGCAAATCCCGCTTTTTGTACCAAAGCAGCCAGTCGATCAGTGTCTTCTCGGGTAGCTGTGAACAGAATAAGCTGTCTGACCACTTCCGATTTGAGAAAATGTAATAACAATGCTTCTTTATGAGTCAGGTTGTCAGCAAAAAAACACTTCTGTGTAATGTCTTTATGCGGGTCATAACCAGCCCCTAATGCAACACGATATGGATCTCTTAACAAAGACAACGCCAATTCATTGACTTCGGCATGGTCAAGCGTTGCAGAAAACATCAGGGTCTGACGCAGCCGGTGCGACGCTTGTTTATGGATCGCATTGAGCTGAGGCATAAAACCGAGATCTAACATCCGGTCGGCTTCGTCCAGTATCAGCACTTCAAGGCCTTGCAGGAAGAAACTTTTATGTTCGAGATGGTCAGCTAATCGACCAGGTGTTGCCACGATAATATGCGGCTGACGTTTTAGCAGTTTTTCCTGATCGTTAAAATTCTCGCCACCCACTATAAACGCCGGCGTCAGACGGGTATTGGCAACAAACAAACGAAGTTGAGCATAGATTTGTTGTGCCAGCTCGCGGGTAGGCGCGAGAATCAGTGCGCGTGGGTCTTGCGCAGACAAGGGTTTACTTCGCAACAACCGCTGCATCATTGGCAACAGATAAGCCAGAGTTTTACCAGAACCAGTTTTCGACGAAACAATCAGATCCTTGCCCTGCATCACTGCAGGTATTGCCTCTTGTTGTATTTCAGTAGGTTGAGTAAAACCTAAATGTTGAATTGAACGCAACAAACGGGGATCTAACGCGAGTTCTTGAAAAGCAGCCATATGTACTCTGAATCTAAAGATAATCACGTAGTGTACTGTAAAACGTCAACGCCGTCAGCCATGACGCTTGGCAAGTACCTGACAGCCGTGGAACAATATGTCGATTCGATTCAGGCAAACAGGAACTGACCATGAGTAAATCTCTGGCTGAACAATTGTTAAAAGCTGGTCTTGGCGATGCCAAAAAATTAAAAAACATCAAGAAAGAACAGCACAAAGAGCGCGTGCAGGCTGGCAAACACGGTCAAGTCATTAACGAGGCAACTGTTCTGGCAGAGCAGGCCCGCCAAGCCCAAATTGCTCGCGATAAAGAACTCAATCAACAGAAAAAAGCGGAAGCCGATAAAAAAGCTCTGGCGGCACAAGTAAAACAAATCATTGAAATGAATATCATCCGTGATAAAGGCGAACTTGGCTTTAATTTCACCGATGGCAATAAAATCAAAAAAATTTATGTCAGCGACAAAGTACAGCAACAACTAGTCAAAGGTCTGATTGCGATCGCCCGACTAGATGAGCATTATCACTTGGTACCGATCCAAATCGCCGAGAAGCTGTTGTTGCGCCAGCCGGATGCCGTTGTGTTGTTAAATCAGCAGGATGAGCAGATGCCTGCCGATGATCCGTACGCAGATTTTAAAATACCTGATGACCTGATGTGGTAATGCCACAAATAGCTGGAGCTTAGATGTCTGTAAATCAGAGTAAGACTATGGTTGTGAGCTGGTTGCTCTTGTCTGTGACCGGCGTTGTTGCCTGTTGGGCCAGTTTGCTTAATGGTCAGTTTGAAACCATTTATGGTCTGCCAAGTGTGATTGGCGCCGCGATGCTTATGTGGATCCGTCAGCAACCTGACTTTTATTGCCAACCTTTTTACCGGCTAGCCTGGCAAACCAGCATGATTTTACTGTGGTTATTGTTGGTCCCCGGTTGTTACCATCTGGCACAGCAACTTTGATGCAACTTTGCCATGCAACTACTGAGCAGCAATGGTCACTGGCTGAGCAATTCAACGATGTGGCGGCACTGACTCAATGGGGCGGTGAGGGCTTTCGTTTCCCACCGCGCCGCACTGAATTCTTGCAGCAACTGCAGCTGCCGGACACTCAGAGTTACGTATTACTCGATGATCGGCAGAATATTCTGGCATTTGGACAGATCTGCGATAGGTTTAACCGACTGCATCTGGCGCGTTTGTTGGTGTTACCGGCCTACCGCGGACAACGTTTGTCTGAACATCTGATCAGCGCCCTGCTCGCCGCCGGCCTGCAGTTGTGGCCAACACGCGAAGCATCGCTCTTTGTATTTCGTGACAATCCGCCGGCTTTACGCAGCTATCTGCGACTTGGATTTACCGAAACCCGGCAACATGGCCCCTACCGCTCAGATCTGTTTTTTATGACACTGAGTAATTCAGCCAGTCGTTTGCTCGCTGCGAAGGCGCCATCAGTAGTCACCACAAAAGGAAAGATCTAATGCCTATCTGGATTGATGCTGACGCCTGTCCAAAAGTATGTCGCGACATGTTACTTCGGGCTGGTGAGCGGCTCAAAATAGAGCTGAATTTTGTTGCTAACCACGCGCTGCCGCTGCCGCGAGCAACATGGTGCAGACAATTTCGCGTCGAAGCAGGTTTTGATGTAGCGGATAACCTGATTGCAACTTCCGTGCGCCCCGGTGATCTGGTGATGACGCAGGATATTCCTCTGGCCGCTATCTGTGTAGAACAAGGGGCGACTGTACTTACCCCACGTGGTGATAAACTGGACAAAGATAACGTCAAGGCCCGACTCGCTGTGCGCAATTTACAGGAAGAGCTGCGTGGCGCCGGCATGGTCAGCGGTGGTCCTCCTGCCATCGACCAGAGGGATCGACAGAAATTTGGCAATGCGTTAGACCAATACCTGCAACAGTGGCAACGCGCTCAGCAATGAGTAACTGATTTTCGTAAAGTCAGACCCCACCCTGTTGGCGCACGCTGACCCCTTTAACCGCAGGTTTGAAGCTGTTGGTCAGCTGCCATTTCGGTTTGATCGGCGTTAACGGCAATGTACGTTTGCGGGCGACTAACACATAAGCCGCAGCAAAATAGTTCAGATGCTGCTCTGCCCACAGCCGGAATGCTGAATTCGCCTGAGATTGTGCAAGCATACTGGTACAAAACAAACGTTGTTCGTACAACACTTCAAAGCCAAGCAGCTGCAGCCAGTCTTTAACCCTCGCCTGTGAAAAAAATCGACCAGACCAAGGTAAACGGCGATGCAGTCCTGGCCATAGTTTTAACAGTCCCATTAGACTGTAAGGATTAAAGCCACTCATTAACAAATAGCCATCCGGCATCAACACGCGATGCGCCTCTCGGATCACGTGATGCGGATCCTGAGTGTACTCCAGGCAGTGTGCCAATAAGACCGCGTCAACGGCATGCTCGATAAAAGGCAGGTCATCCGGATCAGCAATAACTGAAACCTGATCTCCACTGCCTGCCAGATTGATTTGATGGCGAATACCACAGGCACTAGTGTCAAGCTGGCAGCTTAATGTGCCCACTTTTAATAAGTGATAACCAAAAATACGTGGCCACCACAAATTGAACTGATTTTCCAGCTGATGGGCCAGTACCTCGCCCTGCGCAAATGCCTGCCAGGATTGCGGTACTTGACTTAATGCATAGCGGCTTAAGGCTGGTTTCATCGTCGGACTCCCTTGTATACTGCGATTGGACTGGCTGCCGATTTTTACTGAAAGCGGCTTACGACAAACTGAAGACTCACTCTGACAACGAGCACCTGCCTATGGCTTTTATCCCTGAACCGATCCCGATACTGCAGGATAACTATATCTGGCTGCTACGCCAAGGACAGCAGGCAATCATTGTTGATCCGGGTCAATCTGACCCGGTCCATCAGTATCTGCTCGCACACCAGCTAACGCTGTGTGCAATTTTGATCACGCACCAGCATCCGGACCATATCGGCGGTTTGGCGCAACTACGTAGCCATTGGCCTGATGCTGCCGTTTATGTCCCTGCCCCCTCGATACACGGCGTGCAACTGGATGGTATTCAGGTGCAAGACGGCCAATATCTGCAGCCCCATGGATGGTCAACACCCATTCAGGTGCTGGCCGTACCGGGCCACACTTTGAATCACCTTGCATATTTGCAATCAGGCACCCCAGCCGTACTGTTGTGTGGGGATACCTTATTCAGCGCAGGCTGTGGTCGCCTATTTGAGGGCACGCCTTTGCAAATGCTGGCTTCACTGCAGCGCTTAGCGGCTCTACCTGCAGACACGCTGGTATGCTGCGCGCATGAATATACTCTGGCGAACCTCAAATTTGCCCTCGCTGTGGAACCAGAAAATCAGGCTCTGGTCGAATATCAACTGACCGCGGAAAACTTGCGCAGCAACGACTTACCAACGCTGCCAACGAATATTGGTCTGGAGTTACAGATCAATCCGTTTCTGCGCTGCGCGTTGCCAGAATTGCAGCAACGCTGGCAACAACCTGATCCACTTGCGTTATTTACTTTTTTGCGGCAATGGAAAAACAATTTTTAGTCTGCTTTGCATTTGGCGCAACGGCCGTTAACATACGCCCCCTTTTGCGCCTGTTGCGGCTGAATGAGAGAAGAGTGCATGTTCAAACCCTGTTATTTGCTGCTGGTATTATTTGTGTCAGTTGGCTGCGCCCGCTTGGACCAAAATCAAGCTGCCACCCACACAGCAGAAACATCTATATCGAGTGTTCCTGAATCAGCAGCACATTCCGCAACGCCTGCGCTACCAATGTCGCCGTTAGATCCGGTGCTGCAGCATAATGAACTCGAAGCCATGCCTGACCTGTGGCAGCGCATCCGCAAGCAAATGCATATCCCGGTACCGAAACGTGCTGACGTGCAGCGCGAACTCGCTTTCTACGCCAGTAAACAGAAGTTTTTTAATGAGGTTTCGGTGCGCGCCGAACCATACCTGTATTTTATCGTCGCTGAACTTGAAAAACGCCGGATGCCGCTCGAACTGGCACTGTTACCCATTGTGGAAAGTGCTTACAACGCAGCGGCGCAAGGCAACGGTCCTGCCGGGCTTTGGCAAATGGTGCCACAAACAGCGCGCAATTTTGGCCTAACTGTTCAGAGTGGTTATGACGGCCGCAAAGATGCGTTCAGTTCTACGCTGGCAGTGCTGGACTACCTGCAACATTTGCATGACAACCTGGGGAACGACTGGCTAAATGCGGTCGCCGCATACAATACCGGTGAAGGCCGTATTATGGCGGCTGTGGCGCGCAATCAAGCCCGTGGTAAGCCGACCGACTACTGGAGCTTGCACATTCCTGCACGATTTGTCCAAACCATGCCGAAATGGTTAGCGATGATTCAATTGATTAAAACACCTGAGGATTACCAACTGGAACTTCCGGTTATCGCAAATAAACCTGCCGTCGGCATGACGCGAATTGCTGGCGCAGTGCAACTACAACAGGCGGCAGATTTAGCCGGTGTCTCATTAGGCAAACTAAAGTCTCTGAATCCAAGCTTCCGGCTGGCAATGACACCTCAGGGGAAAGACTTCCCGTTGTTGTTGCCACTGACAGCCATTGAAGATTTTGAACGCCAACAACATCTGTTGAAAAAAGTCGCAGTAGTGCAAGCCGCAGAACCTGTGAAATCAGCAAAACGCAGTTATAAAGTTAAAAGTGGTGACAGTCTCGGTAGCATTGCGGCCAAAAACCAAACCAGCGTGAAGACCTTACGCCAGCTCAATCGGCTGAAATCAGATCAACTGAAGGTTGGCCAAAGTTTACAATTGCCGGCAGGTAAATCACCGGAGCAAAGCGTGGCACGCACGAGCCGTAAAGCGCAAACTTATCAGGTGAAAGCGGGTGAAAGTCTGTGGACCATCGCGCAAAAACTGCGGATCGACAGCGAGGAGTTGCGGCTATTTAATCAGCTGAAATCGGGGGTTCATTTACAACCAGGCCAATCATTGAAGGTTCCGGCATCCAATGCCGCGCCGGTGAAGCGCAAAACAGCCAGTAATCAACAAACGCCACAACACATAGTGAAAAAAGGCGACTCTTTAGATCGGATCGCCCGTAAATACAAAATAAAACTGACTGACTTGCTGCAATGGAATCAACTACAGGCCGATAGTAAACTAACACCAGGTCAACAGTTGCTGTTGGCGCCCAAACGCCGGCAATCCTGACACTACATGAGGTTGATATGACAAAGTTCCTGTTTATTCTGCAACTATGTGCGCTTTTGCTAAGCCCCTTCAGTTATGCACAATTTGAGTTTACCGGCCCAATCGCCCTGACGTTTGCTGATGACAGTAAACAAAATACCGAATTCGGTTTTGCATTTTTACAAAAAGAAGGCGCCTACCAGTTCAGTGTTGGGCCGCATGCAATGGCTGTCGAAGAAGTACCCAAACGTTATACATTGGCGCTGATGCTGAACAAAGACCAACTGATCTGGGCGCGCGATTTCACGAAAAAGCCATTAAAAGGCTTTGACTGGAAAGTCGGAAAACACTCGTTGCAGTTATCAAAGCAGAAGCTAAAACCAGCGCGTCCAGGTGATTTCGTGCTAATGATCGATGGCATGCGCTACCACTTTATTGAAGGTAAACCAGCGCAGATCCATTTTCATTTCGATGAAAAAGGTATTACTGAAGTTGAAGTCGAATCAATGGTACAACCCAAACGCTAAGCACAAGATCAAGGCATTACTTTAGTCTTCAACTGAGAAATGATGACTTGCGGCGTACCGGTAACTCGCGCTGTATTTGCAGCGCAGGGACCCCGCCCCACAATACCGACAATCCCGGTGCAACAGCTGTAAACCACCAGCTGATCTGATAGGGGATCTGGTGCCACCAGCAGTACAGCATCAGTAGCAAGTGACAGCCCAAGCCTAACCATCCGGTATAAAACAACAGCAAGTTAAACCAACGTTTGGGTGGACGTAATTGCCACATGCGATGCTGCCTCACGAATCACTCGATGAAGTTAAAAAACTGTCCGTCAGCGCAAATCGCTCCAAGGCCGCCAGATCTGGAGTAATTTTCACTCCGGTAGGATCTTGTTGTTGCAATGACAATACGTAACTTGCCAGGTGTAAGATCGCCTGTAACCGGTCGACCCGAGCAGAGCCTTGCAGATTCAGCCGGTACATCGCCGCAGCACAAATATCTGCAGAGAAGCCCCACAACGTCATCAAATAGCCGGTCAATATACAATGGTCGGCAACGCCATCCTGAAACATATCTTCCTGCGTCAGTTGCTGCATTGCCATTGGCTGAGTTGCCAGCAGCGCCAAAGGGCCCAACGCCTGCATCAGTCCGGCGACATAAGCTTTTTCAGCCAGTGTTGCGTCATCCCGGCATTGGCTCCGTGCCAATTGAAAAGCGACTGATGCCAGTGCGACTGCATAGTCCTGTAACTTTTGGTGCAGCTCTGGCCGGATCTTGCCTTGGTACTGTTGGTTCAGCAAAAATGCCTGCATGACGGCTTTGATCATTTCCCGCCCCAGCCGGCTGACCACTTCCTGCAAATCCAACGTTTGACGGCGAAACCCGAGGTAGGCCGAGTTTGCCATCTGAATTAAGCGTCCGGCCAGCGGAGCTTCGCGCTCCAATGCCCGTGCCAGCTCGCGTTGTGAACTGTCAGAATTGTCTAGCAATGCCAGAATTTGTTGGTATTGCCGACGCTGGATTGGCAGCGCTTGCAAAGTTCCTAACTGATATCGTGCATGTTCTGAAAAAGGCCCTTCAATTATCTGCTCTGCACGCTGGAATACGGCCAGCAAATCGGTGTCAGTAAAAGGTTTGCCTAACAGCATCTGGGCTGATTGCACAGCAGCCAGCATGACCGCATCATCATTCTCAGCACTCATTAGCACTCTTATGGTAGCCGGCGAATGTGAAGCACAGAATTCCAGTAACTCTTCGCCGCGTAATGTGGCATCCAGCCGATCGGTCAGTATTAATTGCGGGGCTACTGGCTGCTTTAGTAAATATTGTGTTGCACTCACAGCATCGGCACACAGCTCTACCTGCCAATGTGGGCACAGCCGCTGCAACAAACGTCTAGTTGCAGCCCCTGCAGCAAGGTCTGGTTCGACAATTAATGCCAACCAACGATCAGCTTCAAACATTGAGATACTCCTCCCATTGCTGGCGGATCGGCTGGGCCGTTAAAAAGCGACCAAATTCAAGGCTGCTCAGCGGCTTACTGAACACATATCCCTGGATGTAATCACACTGCATCTCACGCAGCAACAGCACCTGATTCACCGACTCAATCCCTTCGGCCACGACTTGCATGCCAAGCTCATGCGCCATTCGGATCATGTGTCTGATCATACTGGCACATTGCGGCGAGTCCTCAAGGTCCAACAACAAAGAGCGATCTAATTTCAGTTTATTCACCGGCAATTTCGCTAGGTATGCCAACGACGAATAACCAGTACCAAAATCATCCATGGCAAGTTGACAGCCAAGCTGATGCAAACTGCTTAATAACCGGCTGCTGGCATCGATATCGGCCATCAGAAACGTCTCAGTGACTTCCAATTCCAGCGTATCGGCTTGTAAACCCAAACTGCTTAAACAACCGGCAATACGCTCCGCTAACCGATCATCGGTTAGTTGCCGGCCTGACAGATTGATCGCCAGATGCGCCAACGACAGCCCCTGCGCACGCCAACTATGAAGTTGCCGCAAAGCGTGTTGCAATACCCAATCACCAATGGCCTGGATCTGGCCGTCTTGCTCGGCGATTGGAATGAACACAGCTGGGGAGATCGCTCCGTATGTCGGGTGATGCCAGCGGATCAATGCTTCAGCACTGTCACAAAAACCATCGGACAAGCGGATCTTGGGTTGATAACATAAAGTGAATTCTTGGCCTTCCAACGCGGCATACAGGGAATTACTAATTTCAAAATGCTGCCGTTTTTGTGTCACCATTTCTGCTTCGAATCGCAGATAGAAACCGGCAGGGTTTGCCAAGTTATGGCGGCAAGCGACATCGGCATGTTGTAACAGCTGCCGCGCTGTAGTGCCATCTGCCGGTGATACGGCATAGCCGACACAAAAAGCCAATTGCACGCGGTTAAAGCTCAGTACAAGTGGTTGCCTAAATGGTTGCAGACATTGCTCAATCAACAGTTGTAGTTGGCTCTCCTGCCCGGAGCCATGCAACACCAACAGAAATTTATCTGCCGCAACGTAGCCCAATAGAGCTTTTGGCGGCATCTGGGTTTTCAGCGCGAGCCCGGTCTGCTCAATCAATTCATCTAATTGTTGCTGTGGTAACGAATCGCTGTATAACGCAAAGTCCGGCAGCATCAACGCAACAACGGCAAAATCGTTCTGGCCGGATGACAACAGATCTTCAATCTGTGACCGCACATCGTCCGCGTTCAGCAGTTCGTTGACGCCACAAAATACCTGATCGCTTAATGGCTGTACTAAGGTGACTTTGAGTAAATAGTGGTGCAAATCTGAAATTCGGTGGCTGAAACTAAAATAGTCTCCGTGGATGCCGCGCAACTGAATATCGTGGTCTTTTTTATGAAAAAAACCGGCAAGTTCAATCGGATTGATGTCAACAAACAATGCCGACAACACCTGACCGCGCAGCTCCGAAGGCTGCAATCCCAACACCTGGCTAGCGGCGTTATTAAAACGCAAGACCTGACCGGTCGCGGATAATTCCAACAGCGCCTCATTACTGGATAACAACAGGTTAGTTCGTTGTTGCTCAGCCTGTCGCCTGTCACGCTCACTCAGTGCTGCAGTGATGTCTTTTAATAACTGCGTATCTTCCCATGGTTTTTCCATAAAACGCCAGGCTGCGCCGCTGTTCAGGCAGGCTAACAACGCTTCGCGGTCTGCATAGGCACTCAGGATCAGACCAATGGTCGACGGAAATTGTAACCTGACTTGTTGCAGCAATTCGGCACCATTCATGTCGGGCATCCGAAAATCCGAGATCACCAACGCCACCTGCTCAGTGCTCAGAAGACTCAGCGCCTGCACACCGTGTTCGGCGAGCAGTACGCGGTAGCCGGCACGTTGCAACGTCCGTTGCAAGGCTCTGAGGATTGCCGGCTCATCATCAACCAACAGAATAGTTTTTGCCACGAACACTCCAGCCAAAATAAAAATAAACACCAATATATGAACATAAACAGGTGCACGCCGCTGCCGCAAGTTTTTTCCGTTCCCCTTGCTCTGCGTCGTGTTGGCCCCCATGATGACATCACTGGTTACACTTCTCAAAATTGGAGTTCATGCATGGCGCAAGATCCGCAATCTTCCCAAACGCCCGCACACTGGCAACAGACCGACCGTTTGGCGACTATGGGTATCCTGACTGCCGGCGTTGCACATGAGTTGAATAATCCAATTGGTTACATTCTCAGCAACCTGACGAGTTTTCAAATATATCTGCCGGTATTCCAGCAGTATTTTTCACTATTGCAGCAGATCGCTGACTGTGAAGATGCCATGGCTCGCCAAGAGCTGCGGCAGCAGCTAAACCAGCTGCAACAACAGGAAAACCTGCAACTGTTGCTCGATGATACCCAAAGTCTGCTGGCTGACTCAGTGCAAGGCGCGTTGCGGGTACGGGATTTAGTGCTGGACCTGCGACGATTTTCCCATCCAGACCATGCTGAATTTCAATTGCTGGAATTTAAGCCGTTGCTGGATATGGCTTTGAGGTTGACTAGAAATGATCTGAAAACGCATGTGACGGTATCGCAAGATACCGGACCCGAGCCGCTATGGCTGCAGGGACAACCCGCAGCGTTAACACAGCTACTGGTTAACTTACTGCTCAATGCATCACAAGCAATTGGCACTGGTGCCGGGAAACTGCGGATCAGCACGGCTCGACTGGATAACTGGCTGCAGGTTTGTATTGAAGACAGCGGCCCCGGGATCGCCGACGACATATTACCGCATATTTTCACACCGTTTTTTACCACCAAAGCACCTGGTAAAGGCACAGGCCTGGGTTTATCAATCTGCCAGGCCATCGTCCAAAAACATCAGGGTGACATCAGTGTGAGCCGCTCTGCACTCGGTGGCGCCGCATTTACGCTGCGATTTCCCCTCAGCAATGCGCCGCAGTGATCACTGGTTCAGTTCTGGGCATCCGGCTGTTGCTCTGGTGCTGCATTGCTAAAAGCTGGCAGTAACAGACAGTGCTGATACACCTTTTGGATCTGCGGATATGGCGTTAAATCAACGGCAAAACGCAGCGCATTATAAACTTGCGGTACCAGACACAAATCAGCCAACGTGACCTGATCACCAACACAATATTGTCCCGCGGTCAGCGCCAGCCGTTGTTCAAGCGCAGCAAAGCCCTGTCGTAACCAATGCTGGATCCAGTCGGTTTTTTGTTGCTCCGAGACACCCAGCGTACTGGTTAAATATTGCAGCACGCGCAGGTTATTCAGCGGATGAATGTCACAGGCAATATCCAGCGCCAGTGCGCGCACCACGGCTGCGGTGGCAGGGTCTTTCGGCAGCAATGGCTGCTGTGGATAGACCGCATCGAGATATTCAATAATTGCCAGTGATTGATTGAGTGTCAGTGCGTCGTGTTGCAGCGTTGGCACTAGCTGTGCCGGATTCAGCGCTTTATAGGGCTCTGCACGCTGTTGGCCGCCATCTTTTAATAAATGTACTGGGATTTGGGTTGCATCCAGCCCTTTTAACGCCAGCGCGATACGCACCCGATAAGCCGCCGACGAACGCCAGTAGGTATATAAAGTCAACATCAGAAACTCCGTTTAAAAAAGGCCGGCAAATGCCGGCCTTTGATTTTGATTCAACTGTGCTGCGCTCAGCGCGGCTGATACTGTACGACTTGTTGGTCAATAGCACCAAAAATGCTCTGGCCTTGTCCATCCAGTACTTCCAGCCGGATCCGGTCACCAAACTTCATGAATGATGTTTTAGGCGCGCCGTCACGGATAGTTTCAATCATCCGTATTTCAGCGATGCAAGAATAACCCAGTCCACCTTCGTCAATAGAGGTACCGTAGTCGGTGCCTTGTTTGTTTGACACAGTACCAGAGCCGATAATAGCACCCGCACCAAGATTACGGGTCTTGGCGGCATGCGCCACCAACTGACCGAAGTCAAAGGTCATGTCGACACCGGCATTCGGCTTGCCAAACAGTTTACCGTTTAAGTGCGATACCAGCGGCAGGTGTAATTTTGCGTCCTGCCAGTCTGCGCCGAGTTCTTCCGGCGTGACAGCTACCGGGCTAAAAGCAGAAGCGGGTTTGGACTGGAAGAAGCCAAAACCTTTGGCCAACTCATTTGGGATCAGGCCACGCAGTGACACGTCGTTGACTAACATGACTAAACGAATTTGCTGACGCGCCTGCTCTGGCGTGGATGCCATCGCGACATCACCGGTGATCACGGCCACTTCGCCTTCAAAATCAATACCGTAGTCTTCGCTGACCACATCGATTTGATCGCGTGGACCAATAAAGTCATCCGAGCCGCCCTGGTACATTAACGGATCAGTCCAGAAGCTTGGTGGCATCTCTGAATTACGTGCGCGACGCACCAGTTCAACATGATTCACATAAGCACTGCCGTCGGCCCACTGGTAAGCGCGCGGCAATGGCGATTCACAGACCGTTTGGTCAAAAGCGAACTCGCCCTGTACAGTGCCATGATTAAGGCCCTGATAGACCTCAGCAAGTTGTGGCGCAACCACGGACCAATGGTCTAATGCATATTGCATAGTGCCGGCGATATGCGCCACCGCGACTGCTTTGGTTAAGTCACGGCTGACGACGACGAGCTGGCCGTCACGGCTGTTGTTTTTCAGACTGGCTAATTTCATTTTATCTTTCCTGTCAGACTGTTACTTCGTTTCAGCTGGTTTGACTTTCCAGCTGTTGACGTAATCCGGATTCTCAGTGGCCACTGCCGCTGCGCCCATTTCCAGCGCATCACGGGTATCCAGCATCACTGCAACTTCGTCGGTAAACTTCTTGCGATACTCACGGCCGGCCTGAAAGGCTTTTGGATGCGGGCCATGGGTAAAACCAGCCGGATGAAACGTCACCATGCCGCGCTCGATATTATCGCGACTGAAGAAATCACCAGCGTGATAGAACAGCACTTCATCATAGTCGTCGTTGTTATGATAAAACGGCACTTTTAAGGCGCCCGGATCACTTTCAATCGGCCGCGGTACAAAAGTACAAACCACAAAACGACTGGCAACAAAAGTGGTATGCGCTGAAGGTGGTAAATGATATCGGTGGCTCATCAGTGGCCGGATATCCCGCCAATTAATCCGCATCACCGCTAAATCACCGTGCCAGCCGATGGCATCGAGCGGATTATACGGATAGGTGATCACCGAGACCTGACCATGACGTTTGACGTGGACCTGGGTTTGTTGTTCGCTGTACTGCGCTTTAAAGACATCGTCAATTTTTGGCGTATCCAGCATCGCCGGGTCAAAAATCGCGTGATTGCCAACCAGACCTTTTTCCGGCAGCTGATAGGAATCATTGGTCGCTTCAATCAGCAGCACAAACAGCGGCGCAGAGGTTTCCAGCCGCCAGCAGGTCGAGCGTGGGATCACGACATAATCGCCATCGCGCAGGCTCAGGTGGCCATAATCACAGAACAATTCAGCACTGCCTTCGTGGATAAACAGCAGCTCGTCGCCATCGGCGTTGCGGACCAGAAAATCCATCGATTGTTCAAGCCGCCAGGTGCGCATTTTACAATGCGCATTGTGCAGCAGATTCGGTACCTGCCACGGCGAATTGGTTTTGTCTTCGCCAATGTCATTGAAGTTAAATAAACGCGGTTTTAGCGGCCCTTCCCAGTGACTCCAGCCAGTCGGCGCATGAGTATGATGGAAATGGCTGGCCGGGCCAAAAAAGCCACTACGACCCGTTTCGCGCTCATAAATCGCCTGTTCCGGAAAATCGGCATGTGCCTGGCGCGAAATGTCACCTTCTTTTAACGGAAATTGCGCCCATTTACGCATCTGCTAATACCCCACGACGGATTTGATCTTCTTCAATCGATTCAAACAGTGCTTTGAAGTTACCTTCGCCGAAACCTTCGTTGCCTTTACGCTGAATAATTTCGAAAAACACCGGACCAATCACAGTTTTGGTGAAAATCTGCAGCAGGATCCCGTCTTTTTCCGGCGCGCCATCAATCAGAATACGCAGCTCGCGCAGCGCATCCAGATCTTCAGTATGACCTTCGACCCGGGAATTCACTTTGTTGTAATAGGTATCCGGCGTTGGCATAAAGTCCATTCCACGGCTGCGTAATGTCCGTACTGTTTCATAGATATTGTCCGAGGTCAGTGCGATATGCTGGATGCCCTCGCCTTTATATTCACGGATAAACTCTTCGATTTGTGATTTGTCGTCTGACGATTCATTGATTGGAATGCGGATCTTGCCACAAGGCGCAGTCATGGCGCGGGACACCAGACCGGTCAGTTTGCCTTCGATATCAAAATAACGGATCTCACGGAAGTTACCGATCCGCTCATAAAAACCAGCCCAGACATTCATATTGCCGCGTTTGACGTTGTGGGTCAGATGGTCCAGCACTTCCAGGCCGACGCCATGCGCCGCCATTGTCGTCTGCCAGTTGTCGTAGAATTTAAAGTCGATGTCATAGACAGAGCTCTGGCCATAACGGTCGACGAAGTACAGCAGGCTAGAACCAATGCCATACACACCCGGGATATTCAGTTCCATCGGGCCAATTTGATTTTTGTATTCTTTCGCGCCATTCGCAACAGCATGTTTCAGCGCTGCAGCAGCGTCTTTCACCCGAAAAGCCATGGCGCAGACACTCGGACCATGTACGCGGGCAAATTCCTCAGCCTGTGAGTTAGGCTCAGCATTGACGATAAAATTGATGTCACCCTGTTTGTATAACCAGGCTTGTTTTGAGCGGTGCTGGGCGACTTCAGAAAAGCCCAGTGACTGAAACAGTTCTTTTAATTGACGAATACCATCGGCATCAGCAGCTGTATACTCGACAAACTCAAAACCATCGGTACCAAGCGGATTAATTGGGTCAAACATGACAAACTCCGGGAAATAAATACAGGGGGATTGCTGCTATCTTGCCGTCCGCCACGGAAAAAGAAAGCTTGGCCGCTTACATACTGCTAACAGCGAAAAACACTGGTTTTGTATCGTTTGGCATACGAAAACCGTATTTCGCTGTTAAATCGATAAAAAAGGCCGTTTTGTGGGCAAAACGGCCTTTTATCAGTAGCGAATGCAGGACAAAGTGTAATTAAATTTTTACACTCTTGCGATTAATGCCGTATTCGCGCAATTTGTTTGCCACAGCGGTATGACTTAAACCAAGTTTTTTCGCCAATTGACGCGAACTTGGATAAGCCGGGAATAGTTTTCGCAATAAACTGGCTTCAAAACGTTTCACGGCCTCGTCCAGCGTGCCATCAAAATCTTTTTCCAGATAACCAAAGTCATTGGTGTAACTTGGTAACTGCAACTGTTCTTTGTCGAGCTCTGCCCCTTCGAGCAGAGTCACCGCACGATACAGCGCGTTTTCCAGCTGCCGGACGTTGCCTGGCCACGGATATTGCTGGATGAAACTGGCACAGTTTTCGGTGAGTTTCGGTGGTTTACGCCCAAGTCGCGCAGCCAGACGGGCCATAAAGTGTTCTGCCAGTGGCACTATATCCTGCTTACGGTCCCTAAGCGGCGGCAACACTAAAGTCAGTACATTCAGGCGGTAATATAAATCTTCCCGAAAACGCCCTTCCTGCACCATGCCTGGCAAATCTTTCTGCGTGGTACAGATCACCCGTACATCGACCCGCACTTCATTTTCATCGGCTACGCGGCGAAAACTGCCATCCTGTAAAAACCGCAACAGCTTGGTCTGGATCTCGCGCGACATCTCGCCAATCTCATCCAAAAACACAGTGCCGCGGTTGGCCTGCTCAAAAATGCCTTTTTTACCTTCCGTCGTGCCCGGAAATGCATTCGGCCCATAACCAAACAATTCTGACTCTGCGACATTGTCCGGTAACGCAGCACAATTGACGGCAAGGAAAGGTTTGCCGGTGCGGCTGCTGGCTCCGTGACAAGCCCGCGCCAACAACTCTTTACCGGTCCCTGTTTCACCGGTAATTAAAATCGGCGCGTCAAGCTGCGCCATTTTTTTCGCTTCCCGCACCACTTTGCGCATCAAATTGCTGCTGGCCTGAATGGCATTGAAGCTTTCCTGATCGCCTTTTTTAAACGCTACCATCTGCTCACCCAGACGGCTCTCTGATTTTAACGTGATCACGGCTCCGGCCAGAATTTCATGACCTGCTTCTGCCGGCACCATCACCGGCAGAATATCCGCGATAAATTTCTTACCATGAATTTCAATTTTGCGGGTTTGCGCCAACACATCATCACTTTCCAACCAGCGCTGAAAATTAAATCCTTTTACCAAAGGCGACAAAGGCAAACCCGCAACTTCGTAACGTTGCAGCGTTAAAGCATCAAGTGCGGCTTCATTGATCACGGTAACATTGGCTTTGGTGTCGATAGCGATCACACCATCCGGCAGCGTTTTTAACAGCGTGAACAGCTCATTGTGTTCACGTTCTGAGGGCATAAATGCAGTGGTTTTGACGTCTTCGACGCCAGGAATACGGCGTATCTTCGCCATTAACTCCTGAAATTTTTCGAAATCGACCGTAGGAAAGGCAACAAACATGCGGCCTAATTCGGGATCAACTTCGATACCGCGCAAATCAATCTGAAACGACACCAGGATATTTAACACTTCCTGAGCGATACCAACGCGGTCCTGACAATGGATTTCTAAGCGCATCTGAATGACAACCTTGCGAGATGACAGGTAGTTTTATCATACGGCAAAGCACAAGCTTCAGACCAGCTCTTTTGTAAACTTTTGTGAACGAGAGCCGGAATTTCTATCAAATCCAACCCGAAAAAAAAGCTGCCGGAGCAGCTTCATTCAATGCTGCAAACTGGTTTATTCAGTCAGCAGCGCATCTGTCTTGGCAGCACAAATAAAGTCATTTTTATGCAGGCCTTTGATAGAATGTGACCACCAGGTCACCGTCAGTTTGCCCCATTCCAGCAGCAAGGCCGGATGATGACCTTCCGCTTCTGCCATCTCCGCGACTTTGTGATGGAAAGCCCAAGCCAACTTAAAGTTCTTAAATTTATATTCGCGTTCCAGCTGCAAAATGCCATCCCGAACCACTGGAGTCCAGTCCGGAATTTGTCGCATCAATTGCGGTAATTCTTCATCAGATACGCGCGGCGCATCGGCGCGGCACGCTTCACATTTTTGTGTGGCAAGTTCAGTCATTGTAATGCTCTTTATCGTTAAATATTAACTGGCTTTTTTCTCTTTCGGCGCGAACTTCGGCGCATGCAGGCCGAGCGTTTTCGCATGCTGCACCAGTGTCATCAGGTCCATCTGTGCAATGTCAAACAGCTGGCGAATGCTCTGAATGCGGAAGTAAATGGGTTGCATAATGTCGATGCGATATGGCGTGCGGAACACATCAACCACATCGAGCACCTTACGTTCAGGAATATCCGAATGGATCGCATATTGGGTTTCGCCGGGTGATGACAGAATGCCGCCACCATAGATGCGCAACCCGTCTGGGGTATCGATCAGACCAAATTCAATGGTGAACCAGTATAAACGGGCCAGATATACCCGATCTTGCTTGCTGGCTGCCAGTCCAAGCTTGCCGTACATGTGAGTGAACTCGGCGAAATCTGGATGAGTCAGCATGGCGCAGTGGCCAAAAATTTCGTGGAATACATCTGGTTCCTGCAGGTAGTCAAATTCTTCACGGCTGCGGATAAAAGTGGCGACCGGGAACTGCTTATTCGCCAGCAATTCAAAAAAACGATCGAAACTAATGAGGGCCGGCACTTCGGCACACTGCCAACCAGTGGTCGCCTGCAGAACGGCATTCACTTCGTGCAGCTGAGGGATCCGATCTTGTGAAAGATTTAGTCGTTGCAGACCTGCCATGTACTCATTACAGGCTTTGCCTTGAATGCAACTGAGCTGGCGTTTGATCAGATCTGACCAAATCTGGTTCTCTTCATCGGACCAGGCAATAATGCCGTTGGCATCCGATTCACGGGATACGTAAGATGTCATGTTACAACCTGTTAATTCTGCTTGCCGGCCTCGGGTGGGCTGGCTGAATGGCTGGCATCCTAGTAGATTGCATCTGAGCTGTTAACCCAGCGCCTCAAACTGACGTCCGCACAACTGTGCAATAAAATGTACAAGCTGACGCAGAAAAAATATATCAGCTTGTTTTACATCATTATTTTTGCTGTAACTGCATCTTTACCAAGGCTTGCTGTAGATCGGCAATGATGTCATCCACATGCTCAAGGCCAACCGAAATACGGATAAGTCCGTCGCTGATACCAGCAAGCCTGCGCTCTTCCGCAGAGTAAGGACTATGGGTCATTGATGCCGGATGTTGGATCAGCGACTCAGCATCGCCCAGACTGACCGCCAGGCTCAATAACTCACATTGGTTGATAAAATACCGGCCATCGTCGAGGCTGCCTTTCAATTCAAACGCCAGTACACCGCCGGCGGCTTTCATTTGAGTGCCGATAAATCGGTGGCCTGGATGACCGGGTAAACCAGGATAATACACAGTGGCCACTGCCGGATGCGCTTGCAAAAACTCCGCTACACGTTGCGCGTTCTGACAATGCCGCTCCATCCGCACCGACAAAGTCTTCAAGCCCCGAATGATAAGCCAGGCATCATGTGGGCTAATTGTCGCCCCCATATCTTTCAGAGTCGTCAGCTTGATGGTCTGGATGGTTTCGGCGTCAGACAGAATAATGCCGGCGACGACATCACCGTGACCGTTCAGATATTTGGTCGCGCTATGGATAATGATATCGATGCCATATCGCGCCGGCTGTTGCAGTAATGGCGTCAGGAAAGTGTTATCGATCACTGATTTAATCTGATGTTGGCGACAAAACCGACCGAGGAATTCCAGATCCAACACCACCAGATTGGGATTAATCGGCGTCTCAGCGAACAGCATTCGGGTATTGGGCCGGCGTGCGGCTTCGACGGCCGCGTGGTCGGTCATATCAACAAAACTGACCTCGATGCCGTAACGGGCAAACTGATGATTAAACAGCGCAAAACTGCAGCCATAAATCGCATGACTGGCGATTAGGTGATCACCTTGCTGCAAGAAAGCCAAGGTTGCAGCAGCCACTGCGCCCATGCCGGTGGCTGTCGCCGCTCCGTCCGCCATGCCTTCCAGCGCGGCTACTTTGAGCTCGAGTTCGCGGGTAGTCGGATTGCCAAGTCGGGTGTAAATATACCCTTCGGTTTCACCGGCAAAGCGCGCGGCGCCCTGCTCGGCACTATCAAATACGAATGTGGAAGTTTGATACAACGGGGTGGCAAGGCTACCAAACTGCCGATCATAGGTTTTGCCGGCATGGATGCACATCGTTTCTGCGTGTTTACTGCTACTGCTCATAATAACCTGATTGCTTAGATAATTTTATCAAACAATTAAGCAAACAAGTTATAACCACGACAAGGCATGCAGACATCTGTCTGTCCGTTTGCGGCGCCGTTGCGACAGGTCCGAACTGCTGATTTGTAAATATTATTGTGCAGGAGAGCGTTGCAACAAACGTTGTAATAATGACTGTAACAAGGGTTGCACCGTTGCCTGTTGTGTTAGCAGTGGCAAAGGCCGCAGTTCCTGTTGGACAAACCGGCCGAGCCGAGCCAGCATCAGGCCTGCCAACACGCCCTGTCCGGCGCGGCCCGACAATTTACTACTTAACTCTACCCCCAGAAAATCACCGCCAATATCAATCGCGAGTTCAGTCGCTCCGGTCCAAAACAGTAAATTGGCAAATTGCTTTATAAACTGTAAACGTTGGATGATTCCAACCTTCATACCATAGAGTGCTGACAATTCGGCCATCAAACGCCAAGCTCGCCAGCTGACCAGCACCATGTCCGCCAGCGCAAATGGGCTTAATGCAACAGCAAGGCCAGCCTGTTTCGCCGCCGCACTGATCAGCGCAGCGGCTTGCTGATCCAGTGGCTGCAAAATCAACAAATCAAATAACTGTAGTGTTTCCGCATCTGAATGCTGCGCATTGTGCTGCGCATAAAAAGCGTCGGCCGAAACAGGCACTTGTTTTAACATGCGCTGACATAACGCCGATGCCTGCCCGTACTGCAGGCTATTTTGCATGGCTGAACCTTGTTGCCGCCAGTATTGGCGTTCTGCATGCTGACGCCGGCCGCGCCAGCTACTCCATAAGGTTTTCGCCAGAGCTGCCAGACCAAAACCTGTCAGTGCCAGTGCAGCGCCGCCCTGCAACACACTACTATTCAGACTGTCCCGGACAAATTCAACCCATTGCAGCAACGCCACCAACAGCACGAGACTCAGGCCAATTCCGAGCCAGCGCGATATACCCGCTGTTTTGACCGCCTTGGGCACTTCGTTCAGACTGGCTGGTACTTCACTTCCTGATACAAATGCATCGGCAGAAAATTGTTGTGGCTGTGCCAACGGCATCTCAGCAGCCGACTTCACACTGACAAACTCATCAAGATTGAATTGCTCTGCTGTTTTTAGTGGTTTCATTGCAGATGATCTCCAAGCAAAAATTGCAGCGCCTGGTCCATGCGCAGTTGCTCTGGAAAGGACGACCCCGAACCAACGAGCGGCAGAAACTCCGGAAAAGCAAACTGATGGTGCTGAAACAACTGTGGCGATGGCATGGATAGTGGTACTTCACCCGGATAAAGCAACTGCAGTTCTCCGGTCGTGGCCATCCGACCGCGCAGACATGGCTTGTTACCTGCCGGCGTTTTCACCTGACCCAGTTCAGAACTAACAACTGCAGCGACAGCCAGTGCTTCAGTTTCACAGCGTTGATAGCGTTGTTGATAAAGTGGTTGTTGCAGCATCTGCTGTAACAATAACAACAGATTGCGGTGCTGGTCTGGGGTCAATAAATCAGCCTTGGAGGCGACAAATAGCACTTTATCAATACGGGGCTGCCAGATCCGGCGCCACCAGCTATCGGGGCCGTAAGAAAAATGCTGCATGATTAACATCAATGCCTGTTGCAATTGCTGCATAGCATGATGTCCTCGATTCAACGCCCCGAGGCAGTCAGCCATAATCACCTGACGATCGAGCCCAGCGAAATAGTCCCGATAAAATGGAGCGACGACTTTGTGCTTATAATCGTCGAAATTCTGTTGAAGCTGGCGCGCCAAAATACTGCCCTGCTTCAGCTGAGTGGGTAACAATGGAAATAGTTGTAGTAACGGAGCGCCAGCCAGTTCAGCCGGTCGCAATAACCGCCCAGGCTGCAGGATCAGGCTCAGTTGCTGTTGCTTCAGGGTTTGCAACAACTGCTGGTACAGATCGGTCAACTGCTGCAGTACCAAGGGCCCACCGGCCGTATCGGCCAGCTGCAGTTGCCGGCGAAACGATTCTGCAAGTGCTGATACGATTTCGGTGTCTAACATCGACCAGACATTATCGCACCAGGTCGCATAATCAAGAGATAACATGGGCAGATCGAGCAACCATTCACCGGGATAATCAGTGATCTCCAGCGTCAGTGTTTGCCAATCCAGTAGTTTTTGTTTTAAAGGACTCTGTGGTTTATATCGCAATTGCAGGGTAATTTGGCTCAGCGCCGTCGTGGACGAAGGCCATTGACCCAGTTGCAATTGCTGCAAATTTGATTCAAATGGAAAACGAGCACGTTGTGTCATCAGGTTAGGCACGCACTGCCCTCCCAGATAACGCTGTTGTTGCATCACCTGAAAAAACGGCAGCGGCGACTGTTGTGTGTTGGTGAGCTGATGGATGAAACTGGTGAGAAATGCAGTTTTCCCTGCACCACTGACACCAGTTATCCCTAAACGCAGATGCTGATTCGCCAGACGTTGCCCAAGTTCTCTGGCGCGGCCTGGCAGGTGAAATTCCATCAGATACACACTTCCTGCGGTTGATGAGCGGCTATCGCCGTACGTTAAAGTTTATTAAACTCACGATGTAATTGAAACTTGCTGGATGTGACATAAGATTCCATATCACGCAGCCGGTATTCTATGCTGTCAAACTGCTGTTTAAGGTGATTCAGTGCTCTAGGTGGTGCTTCACCGCGTTGCCAGACACGGGTTTTTACTTCCACCGGCCGCTCTGCAGCAGCGCGAACTGGCTCTCCACTGCGTTGTTCGGCCACGGACTTTTTCTCCAGTACTATCCAACCAACCAGGTATAGGACCGGTAAAATACCGCCGAAACCCAGTAATACTGATGCCAGAACTACCACACGCACCAGCCACAGTTCCCAACCGAAGTAATCGGCAATACCGGCACAGACTCCGGCGATTTTGCCATTGCGGTCATCCCGCAACAGCTCGCGACGTTTGCTACTCATGTTTACGCCTCCAGTTTGGTGCGTCAGCATCCAGGATGGCCTCCAGCGTTTTGATCCGGTCCGCCATTCGCTCAGCTTTCACTGATAAATCATTCAGTTGCGCCAGTTCATGTTCAGACAGGCCTTCTGAAATTTTGCGTTTGCTGCGATAGTGCATAATGATCCAGATCGGTGCCACACAAATCATAAAGATGATCATCGGTATCGCAAAAGCTTCGGTAATATCCATGTTCGGCTCCAGAAACGCCTGATAATCAGGCGTTATTCTCTTGGTTCATTTTTGCTTTCAGCGCTGCCAGTTCAGAATCAATTTTGTCCTGAGAAGCCAGCTCTGCGAATTCATCGCGCAGAGTCTTTTTACCTAAATCGTAAGATTCGACCTGAGCTTCCAGATTGTCGATCTTTTGTTCGTAACGTTCAAACTTATACATCGCATCGTTTAAGCGGGTGCTATCCAGTGATTTTTTCACTTCTAACCGCGATGCTACCGTTTGCTGACGCATCAGCATAGTTTTCTGCCGCGCTTTGGCATCCGCCAGCTTTTCCTGCAGCTGCGACACTTCATCCTGTAACTTGCTGATATGTAAATCTAAATTTGCAATGTCAGCATTAACAGAAGCAGCCTGATCTGCAGCTTTCTGTTTTTCGATTAACGCAGAGCGGGCTAAATCGTCACGATCTTTGCTAAGCGCCAGTTCGGCTTTTCCTTGCCAGTCGGCCACATCTTCTTCCAGTCGACTGACCACACGCTGCAATTCTTTTTTCTCTGCGATGGTTTTGGCAGAGGTTGAACGCACTTCGACTAATGTATCTTCCATTTCCTGAATGATCAGGCGAACCATTTTTTCCGGATCTTCAGCTTTATCCAACAGTGCGTTGATATTTGAATTCACGATGTCTGAGAAGCGAGAGAAAATACCCATGATGTTTACCTCGTTTGGTGTCTGATTGAGTCAGATAGTCTTATTCAGGATCCTTGCCAACTCTGCAAACATACCTATGTCATTGTATTTATGAGATTTATTTATTTTCATTAAACGCTGTTGCCGAAGCTTGCTTTCAAATAGACTACTAATTAGCAAATTTAACCACTTAATGGCAGTCCCATGGCACGCTCATTTCAACAAGACAACCTGATAGGCCAATCTAACAGCTTTCTCAACGTATTGGATCAGGTGTCTCAGATTGCCCCACTGAATAAACCAGTGTTAATTATCGGCGAACGCGGCACCGGCAAAGAGCTTATTGCCGCGCGGCTGCATTACTTATCGCAACGCTGGGATCAAAATTATCTGACGTTGAACTGCGCAGCACTAAATGAAAATCTGTTGGAAAGTGAGCTGTTTGGCCACGAAGCCGGCGCTTTTACCGGTGCCAGTAAACGCCATGAAGGCCGCTTTGAACGCGCTAATTTCGGCACTTTGTTTCTCGATGAGCTAGCCAATACACCGGGGCTGGTGCAGGAAAAATTATTGCGGGTGATTGAATATGGCGAATTTGAACGAGTCGGCGGCAGCAGACCTATTAAAGTAGATGTGCGGTTAGTCTGCGCGACGAATGAAGATTTACCTGGGATGGCTGAGCGCGGTGAGTTTCGTGCTGACCTTCTAGACCGATTGGCCTTTGATGTGATCACGCTGCCGCCGATGCGCGAGCGACAAGAAGATATCATGCAACTGGCTGAGCACTTTGCTATTAACATGGCGCGCGAACTGAACTTCGAGCTATTCAGCGGATTTAGCGACAAAGCCAAACGCCAACTGATGGATTATGATTGGCCGGGTAACGTTCGGGAACTGAAAAATGTGGTCGAACGCAGCGTGTATCGCACCAACAATCCATACGTGCCGGTCCACGATATCCTGTTTGACCCATTTGCATCTCCATTTCGCCCGCAAGCCCGGGTCCGGACTGTTGACCGCCAAATCAGTGCGCCGTTTGCAACACCAGGCACCAGCTCTGCTCCCCATGTGGTACACACGCCAGCACCGACACCCGCGACATCGGCATTGCAATTTGATTTTTCGCAGATACAGGATTTTAAACTGCTGTCTGAAAACTACGAAGTCACCCTGATTAAACAAGCATTGGCTGCTTGCCAGTACAACCAGAAAAAGACTGCGGATGCATTAAATCTGACGTATCATCAACTTCGTGGTTATATGAAAAAATACAAACTGTTAGACAGCCAACAATGAATTCAACCCAAAGCCGTTTAGGCAGCCTCAGTCTGGTATTGTGGTTAGCTGCCTGCCAGCCGGCCACCTCTACTGATAGTATCAATGGACTGGTCTATTGTGCCGAAGGCTCACCAGAAACATTTAACCCGCAGCTGGTCACTTCGGGCACCACCATTGATGCGATTAGCCAACATTTGTATGACCGGCTGCTAGATATCGACCCGTCTAGTGGTGCATTAAAACCTGCTTTGGCGCATAGTTGGCAAGTCAGCGCTGATGGCTTGTCCTATCGGTTTAAGCTTCGTCACGATGTGCAATTCCACCATACGACCTATTTTTCACCGACACGCGCACTAAACGCCGAAGATGTCACTTTTACCTTCAACCGGATGTTGTTGGTTGATCATCCGTTTTTTCAGACAGCAACTGAGTACCCATACTTTGATAGTATCGAGTGGCGTCAACGCATTCAAAGCGTCACCGCACTTAGTAGTGATGAGGTCGAATTCCGGCTGAATCAGCCAGACAGCTCATTTTTATCAGTTCTCGCGACCGACTTTGCCGCGATTTTATCGGCGGAATACGGCCAAACTCTGGTACAGAGCAACCAAAAAGCGCACCTCGATTTGCTGCCAATCGGCACCGGACCTTTTATGTTCCGCGAATACCAGAAAGACGTCCTGATCCGCTATTACCGGCATCCGGCGTATTGGCGCGAGCATGGCTCACTGGCGCAACTGGTGATCGATATTGTGCCGGATAATACCAAGCGTTTGGCGAAGCTGTTGACGCAGGAGTGTGATGTTGCACCTATCCCGCGCTTGGCAGAATTGCAAATGCTGTCAAATCGTGCCGATTTTCGCGTGGATCAACAAACCAGCATGAACGTTGGCTTCTGGGCCTTTAATACGCAAAGAGCACCATTTAATCAGGTCAAAGTGCGACAGGCGCTGAGCCTAGCGATCAATAAACCCAATATTTTGCAGGCGGTTTATTTCGGCCAGGCCGAAGAAGCAACTTCTGTACTGCCACCCAACTCCTGGGCATACCGAAAAGAGACGTCTTCCGACAGTTTTAACCCGGAAAAAGCTCGCCAGTTATTAAAAGAAGCCGGTTATCCCAATGGTTTTAACCTCGACATCTGGGCCATGCCTGTGCAGCGCATGTACAATCCGAATGCACAAAAAATGGCGGAACTGATCCAGGCTGATTTGCGGGTCATTGGTGTACGGGCCCGGATTGTGTCTTACGAATGGAATACCTTTCGCCGCAAACTGGGTCAGGGAGAACATGATTCAGTGTTGATTGGCTGGTCGGCCGATAATGCAGATCCGGATAATTTCCTGCGGCCACTGTTAAGCTGCGCCGCAGCAGTATCCGGCAGCAACCGAGCCAACTGGTGTGATGAACATTTTGACCAGTTCATCGCGAGTGCTTTGCAAACCACCGATGTACCACAGCGTCGCAGTTATTATCTGGCAGCCCAGCAATATCTGCAGGAACAAATGCCACTGGTGCCAATCGCCCACTCTAAACGCTTTCAGGTCAAAAACAGCAGGGTTCAGGGTGTCAGTATTAACCCCTATGGCGGTATCAGTTTTGTCCATGCCGGGAAAACACCATGATCTTGCGCTATCTCGCCCGTCGATTGTTTTTACTTGGCTTTGTCTTTGTAGCGTTGACCATCTTTGTTTTTAGCCTGAACTATCTGTTCCCTGGTGATCTGGTGAGTAACCTCACCGGTTTACGTGATATCACGCCGGAACAACACCAGCAATTGCAGCACACCCTTGGACTGGACCAAAGTCTGTGGCAACAATATATCGAATACAACCGTAGATTACTGGCCGGCGATTGGGGACTATCGTTCGCGAGTCAACAGAGTGTACTACACGAGATTGACCGGGTGCTGCCGGCGACTTTGGAACTGGCATCGTATGCACTTTGCCTGAGCCTGCTGGTTGGTATTCCACTCGGCTTATTGGCGGCAGTAAAAAAAGACAGTGTGCTCGACAAACTCATATCCGGGTTGGCGCTGATTGGCTATTCCATGCCGGTTTTTTGGCTGGCGCTGGTCTGTATTATGTTGTTTTCACTGCAACTAGGCTGGCTGCCCACGTCAGGCCGCCTTGGCGTTCTGTTTGAGGTACCGGCCCAAACCGGCTTTGTGTTTATCGATATTCTGCTGACACCTGCCATTGACCGCAGCGCAGCAGCGTACGACGCTTTATTGCACCTAGCATTACCAACTTTAATTCTGGCCAGCTATCCGACCAACGTGATGATCCGCTTTGTCCGCCAGTCAATGCTCGAAGTGCTGGAACAGAACTACATCAAAACCGCCAGAGCTAAAGGATTGTCGCGTGCTCAGGTGCTGTACCGGCATGGTCTGCGTAATGCCCTGTTGCCGGTCACCCGCCAGGTAGGCCTCCAGTTCAGTACGCTGATCACGCTTGCGATGCTGACCGAAGTTATTTTCTCCTGGCCGGGGATCGGACAATGGCTGATCGACAGCATTTATCAGCGTAATTATCCGGCGATCCAAGCGGGATTGCTGGTGGTTTCGAGTCTGGTGATCTGCGTCAACATGCTGACCGAGATCTTGCATACGCTGTTTAACCCACTGGCGCGGAAGCTCTGATGAAAAAGTTGCGCTTGTATTACGAAGAGTACAATAAAAAGCCGTACCAGCTGCTGTGGCGGCATTTTGTGCCACAGCACTTTGCTTTGTTTGGCCTGATTATATTGTCTGTGCTAGTCCTGCTTGCGGTGATTAGTCCTTTCGTCAGCCCACATGACCCCTACTTACAAAACTCTGAGTTATTGCTGCTGCCGCCGTCCTGGCAAGGCAATGGTTTGGTGTCTTATCCATTTGGCACCGACGATTTGGGCCGGGATCTGATGTCCCGATTGATGTTGGGTGCCAGTTATAGCTTTGGTTTGGCCATACTGGCCGTATTGGGTTCGATGCTCATTGGCTTGTTGCTGGGGGCATTGGCCGGTATGACACGTGGGGTCCAATCCAGTATTTTTAACCACCTGCTTGATCTTGCACTGACCATTCCCAGCCTGCTGTTGGCCATCGTGATAGTTGCTGTACTCGGCCCAGGCCTGATGAATACGATCTGGGCCATTATGCTGGCTTTATTACCGCAATTTGTTCATGGCGTTGGCAACGCTATTCAACAACAACTGAAGCAGGATTATGTGATCGCCTATCGTCTGGATGGTGCCAATAACTGGCAAATCCTCTGGTCGGTGGTGTTACCCAATCTATGGGAACCAGTTTCGCTATTGTTTACGATGGCCTTATCGACCGCCATTCTCGATATTGCTGCACTGGGATTTCTTGGGTTAGGCGCACAGGCACCGACTCCGGAATGGGGAAGTATGGTCGCCGACGCACTCGATTCGATTTATCTGGCCCCTTGGACTGTCGCCCTACCCGGTTTATTGATTTTTATCACTGTATTGTCGATCAATCTGGTCGGCGACGGCCTGCGCAAAGCGATGAAAAAACGGCGGGAAAGCTGATGCAGTTATTGGATATCCGCAATCTGACCCTGGAACTGGAAACGCCTGACGGTATTGTCCGTGCCGTAGACCGCGTCAACTTATCGCTAAAAGAAGGTGAAGTTCGCGGTCTGGTTGGTGAGTCAGGTTCAGGTAAAAGTTTGATTGCCAAAGCGATTATGGGCGTTTTACATGAACGCTGGCATATCTCTGCCGACCGCTTTAGTTGGTGTGGCGAAGATTTGTTAAGACTACCTTATCGACGGCAACGTGAGATCATCAGCCGTGATATTGCGATGATCTATCAGGAACCCAGCCGCAGCATGGATCCAACAGCGCCAATAGGCGAGCAACTGGCTGAATCCGTACCCGACCACTTAGTCGAAGGTGTATCCTGGTGGCAACGCGGCTATTTCCGCCGCAAACGCGCAGTGAATTTACTGCACAAAGTCGGCATCCGTGATCATCAGGCCGTGCTGAACAGTTATCCCTATCAGCTGTCAGAAGGGGTATGTCAAAAAATATCTATTGCGATGGCCATCGCCAAAGATCCTAAACTACTGATCGCCGACGAACCGACGACCGCACTGGAAAGCACTACTCAAGCACAACTATTCCGCCTGCTTGCAAGCTTTAATCAGCTCAAAGGTACGTCTATTCTGCTGATCAGTCACGAACTGGAGACGGTCGCCAAAAATACTGACACGCTGAGCGTGTTGTATTGTGGTCAGCTGGTTGAAGCCGGTGATACCGCGGACTTGCTGCAAAACCCACGGCACCCTTATACCGATGCGCTGATCCGCAGTGTGCCAGAGTTCCAGCCAGATCTAGGCTTCAAACAACAACTGTATGCTTTACACGGCAGCATCCCCACGCTGCAACACTTGCCGATCGGCTGTAGGTTGGGGCCACGTTGCCCTAACGCTCGTAAAGAGTGTGTGAAAACACCACAACTTGAGCGCCAGCAAAACCACTTTTTCAGCTGCCATTTTCCAATTCAGCGGAGCGTTGCCGATGAGTGATTTGATCGAAGTACGCAACCTTGGCAAAACCTATCGTAAAGCGACCGGCCTGTTTAACCATAAAGAAGTCATTGCGCTGGCTCGTGTCAGCTTTACCCTACAAGCTGGGGAAACACTAGCTGTTGTAGGCGAAACGGGCTCTGGCAAAAGCACGCTGGCAAAACTGTTGGTTGGGATTGAACAACCGGACCAAGGCGAAATTTGGTATGCCGGCAGTCAGATTAATTGCAGCGAATATCGCAAAACGAATCAGTTCATCCGCTATATCTTTCAGGACCCAGCCCGCTCATTAAACCCAAATCAGAAAATTGCCGAGATCCTGCATGCGGTGTTGCGCTACAGTACTGTGCTGAGTTTTGACCAGCGTGAACAGAAGATCAGCCAGACGCTCAGGCTGTTAGGATTGTTAAATGAACACGCCAATTATTATCCGCATATGTTCTCTGGTGGACAGCTGCAACGTGTTGCGCTAGCGCGTGCCCTGATCTTGGACCCAAAAGTACTGATCCTGGATGAAGCACTAACAGCATTGGATCCGTCATTACGGGCACAAATCGTTAATCTGTTGCTGGAACTGCAGCAAAACACCGGCATTGCCTATCTGCTGATCACGAACCAACTGCGGCTGGTACGACACTTTGCTGATCATACGATGGTGCTACATCGTGGCGAATGCCTCGACTACGGTCCTACGGCTAAGATTTTCGCTAACCCGGTTCACGAATTCAGCCGGAAGCTGATTAACAGCGTGCAATACTGAGTCGCAGCGCGGACGGTCATGGCAGCGTTAGTGTCACTGGATGTCAGCCAACGCTGTTCATGCCATAAAAAAAGCCCGCAACGCGGGCTTTTTCATATTAGTCAACGTTACTGTTGTTCAGTTGCTGCGGTCAACACTGCCAGATTACGGCTGATTTCTGACCTTTCGCGCAGTGCTTTTTGCACAATAGCAAAGTGAGACTGACTCAGTTGGTTTGCCAGATTATCAAGCTCTGCCTGCGCTGGCTCACCTTGTGCAGGAACATCAGTCACTTTACTGACCAATACCAGCGCTGCATCACCACTTTGCAGTTTAGTGCTGCCGAAACTTACGGTTTTGTCTTTGGTTGGTTTTGCCAACTCAAACGCCTTGGTACGGATCTCCGCATCCAGTGCACCACCAAACCGGGCGGTAGCAACCGATTTCTCCAGTGTCAGACCATTAGCAGCAACCAGTTCGCTGATCGCTTTACCGGCCTGTAACTCAGCCAATAATGCCGCAGCTTTTTGCTGTGCCAACTCTGCTGATTGCTCAGCAATGTAAGCCGCCTGTACTTCAGCTTTGACTTCATCAAAGGTCTTGTTCTTCGCTGGCTGATGCTCAACCAGACGCGCGACCACTACATGTTGAGGCGCTAGTTCAACAACATCACTGTTTGTGCCTGCGCTAATGAAATCAGCGTTAAACACCGTATCAAGGAATTTAGGTGAATTCAGCGCGCCAGGTGCTGTCGCACGGCTGAACATGGCTGCAGTCTGGACTTTAGCGCCAACAGCAGTTGCTGCATCTTCCAGATTATCCGCCACTTCAAAACTAACTTCAGCGAGCTTTTGTTGTAACTCGGCGAACTTCTCTGCTGACTTTTCAGATTTAACAGCCGCAACAATAGTGTCTTTCACTTCATCAATGCTTTTCACTTTGGCCGCTTCAACTTCAGTCAGTTTGATGATGTGGTAACCGAATGACGTTTTGACCACCGCCGATAAATCACCGGCTTTGTTTAATGCATAGGCTGCCGTTTCAAACTCAGGTTCCATCACGCCTTTCGTGATGAAATCTAAATCACCACCGTTTTCAGCAGATACTGTGTCTGCAGAGTGCTGCTTCGCCAGCGCCGCAAAATCAGCCCCGCCCTGCAGTTCTTTCAGAATACCTTCGGCTTTGGTTTTTACATCGGCATTGTCTTCTGCAGATTCCAGCAGAATGTGCGACACGCGACGGCGCTCTTCACCCTGATAGCGGCTCAGGTTGGCATTGTAGTATGCACTGATGTCGCCATCATTCACTTGAATGTCTTTGGCTAAATCAGCAGCGTTTAACTCAACGTACTGTAATGACAGCTGTTCCGGCGTTGCATAACGCGCTTGATTCTGTTGGTACCAGGTATTGAGCTGAGCATCATCAAACTTAACGTCTTTTGCCAGCTCTGTAGCTTTCACGGTGGCGTACTCAATATCGCGAGTTTGCTGTTGTAAAGTCATCAGTGATTTCATTTCGCCTGGTAAGGCAAAGTCAGAGCCCGCCAGACCGACTAACAACTGATTGCGGCTATATTGCTCACGCAATAGATCACGTAGTTGATTGGCTGTCAGATTGCTCTGACGTAACACAGCCAGGTAGCGGTCATTATTAAAAGCACCGTCAACTTGAAATTCTGGCATTTTCAGTACAGCGTCTTTTAAAAATTGATCGCTGATCGCAATGCCAAACACCGTGCTTTGTTGTTTTAACAGCGTTTCGTCGATCAAACGCTCTAATACCTGATTACGGAAATTGTTCATGTAATTGGTATCAGCAGCTAAGCTGGCGAACATCTCGCCAAACTGCTGTTCCATCCGTGCCCGCTCATTCTGATAGCTTTGTTCAAACTTCGTCCGGCTGATTTCTTCGCCGTTGACGACGGCAACCGGTTGGTCGGCATTGTTACCGAAGTAGCTGCTGACGCCTGAAACCGCAAACGTCAGGATAACGAGGCCCAGCACGACCTGAGCAATAATGCCCTGCGAACCATCTCTGATCTTTTCTAACATGCTTGATTTATCTCTTTTCGCTGCAATAGCTGGCTTAAAAAAAAAGCGCATCTTATCAGATGCGCCTTTTTTATAGAAGCTGTGAAGGAACTGTAACGACCTTAGTTGATTGTCATCTGAGCGACAGTGGCAACAGGCACGGGTTCCTTTGAGCCCGAATCACTTACCCGGCGCGCCGGATCAGCGTTTCTTAGTTCACGCTGTCTTTTAACGCTTTGCCTGGCTTGAAAGAAGGGATCTTCGCAGAAGCGATTTGGATCGTTTCGCCAGTTTGTGGGTTACGACCAGTACGGGCTGCACGCTCGCGTACTGCGAAAGTACCGAAACCAACCAGCGCAACTGAGTCACCTTCCTTTAAAGCTTCAGTAACGGCTTCGATGAACGCGTCAAGAGAACGACCCGCTGCCGCTTTAGAAATGTCTGCACCAGCAGCAATTTTGTCGATAAGTTGAGACTTGTTCACAATATCATCCCCTTCAATTGTTATTATTTTCTACAACCAGATTCAAAGTACATTCTTGTGTTCGGCTTTTGTTATATCAAGCCATAAACAGGCTTGCAAGCACAAATCCAAGGGTCCTGAAAAATTCTTGGTGTCTCGCCAGCCCTTGTCCTACAAGGGCTGCACCGAAACTGCCCCTAAATTAGCACAGCCTGAGCTTTTGAAAAGCCCCTAAACCGGATTTTTTTGGGTTTTTTTGGCTCTTGTGCTCTTTTTTTCTTCAGTGATCACAGACATACCGGTTGGCGGCTCCTGTAAAGCCAGTTCCAGCACCTCATCTATCCATTTTACCGGGCAAATTTCGATGTCGCCTTTGACGTTATCTGGAATGTCTTTTAAGTCGCGCACGTTGTCATGTGGGATCAAGACTCGTTTGATGCCACCGCGGTGCGCTGCCAACAACTTCTCTTTTAACCCACCAATCGGCAATACTTCGCCACGCAAGGTAATTTCGCCGGTCATCGCAACATCTGCCCGCACCGGATTGCCGGTCAGACTGGATACCAATGCTGTGACCATCGCAATACCTGCGCTCGGACCATCTTTTGGTGTGGCACCTTCTGGCACGTGGATATGGATATCGCGTTTCTCATAGAAGTCTTCGTTGATGCGCAACGTTTCCGCACGGCTTCTGACTACAGTCATAGCGGCCTGGATGGATTCTTTCATCACATCGCCTAGCGAGCCTGTGTGCGTCAGTTTGCCTTTGCCCACTACTGCTGCTGCTTCAATCGTTAACAAATCACCACCTACAGATGTCCAGGCAAGGCCTGTGACCTGACCAATCCGGTTACTGTCTTCGGCTTTACCATAGTCAAAACGTTGGACACCCAAAAACTCTTCCAGATTGTCCTGGCCAATGCGTACTGTCTTGACCGCTTTGTTCAGCAGTATTTGCTTCACAGCTTTGCGGCACAGTTTGGAGATCTCGCGTTCCAGACTACGCACACCGGCTTCCCGCGTGTAATAGCGGATAATGCCAATGATGGCGCTATCTTCAACGGTCAACTCGCCTTTTTTCAAGCCGTTGCGTTCGATTTGCTTATTGACCAGATGCTGTTTCGCGATATTTAATTTTTCATCTTCGGTATAACCGGACAGACGAATCACTTCCATCCGGTCCAGCAAAGCTTCAGGGATATTCAGACTGTTACTGGTTGCGAAGAACATCACATCTGACAGGTCATAATCCACTTCCAGATAATGGTCACTGAAAGATGAATTCTGTTCCGGATCCAATACTTCCAATAGCGCCGCTGCCGGGTCACCGCGGAAATCTGATGCCATCTTGTCGATTTCATCCAACAAGAACAGCGGATTACGTACACCTACTTTGGCCATTTTCTGGATGATCTTGCCAGGCATTGAGCCAATGTAGGTACGGCGGTGCCCGCGAATTTCCGCTTCGTCCCGCACGCCACCCAACGCCATCCGCACATATTTGCGACCCGTTGCTTTGGCAACAGACTGACCCAAAGACGTCTTACCGACCCCCGGAGGACCAACCAGACACAAAATCGGCCCTTTTAATTTGTTGACACGTTGTTGTACTGCCAGATATTCCAGAATGCGTTCTTTCACTTTGTCTAGACCATAATGGTCGGCATTCAAAACCTCTTCAGCCAGCGCCAGATTCTTCTTCACTTTAGAACGGGCTTTCCAAGGCACTTGCGTCAGCCAGTCAATATAAGAGCGAACGACAGTCGCTTCAGCAGACATCGGTGACATCATTTTCAGTTTGGACAACTCAGCACTGGCTTTGTCTTTTGCTTCAGTTGGCATCTGTGCCGCTTCGATTTTACGACTGATCGCTTCAAATTCGTCCGGAGCATCATCGAGCTCGCCAAGCTCGCGCTGGATCGCCTTCATCTGCTCGTTCAGGTAGTACTCGCGCTGGCTTTTTTCCATCTGCTTTTTCACACGGCTACGGATCCGCCGTTCAACTTGCAGGATGTCAATTTCCGATTCCATCATCGCCATCAGATATTCGAGGCGTTCAGTGACGTCGATGATTTCGAGTACTTTTTGCTTATCCTCGACTTTCAACGGCATGTGTGCAGCCATGGTATCGGCGAGGCGCGCGGCGTCGTCGATGCCCGACAGTGCAGTTAACACTTCCGGTGGAATTTTTTTATTAAGTTTGATGTAGCCTTCGAACTGGTTCACCGCTGAACGCAGGAATACTTCCTGCTCACGGCTATCCAGTTCTGGTGATGCAATCACATCGACATAGGCCATAAAGGTTTTGTCGGTTTCAGTGAAACCGGCTAATTTGGCACGACGCCCACCTTCCACCAACACCTTCACGGTACCATCCGGCAGTTTCAGCAATTGCAGGATCGTGGCGACAGTCCCGACGGTAAACAAATCAGCCTCAGCCGGGTCGTCTAGTGTCGCGTCTTTCTGCGCCACCAGAAAAATTTGTTTGTCTTTGTCCATGGCCGCATCCAGGCACTTGATGGACTTTGCCCGCCCGACGAATAATGGGATCACCATATGCGGATAGACGACTACGTCGCGTAATGCCAGCACGGGCATGTGCAAACGTTCGACTGTTGCTTCTGTCATTAGAATTACTCTCGAATTAGTTACTGCAGGCGTGAGATAAGGAGTATATGGGGTTCAAAAGCTTCAGTTCAACGCCACAGCAAAAAAAATGCCTGTTGTGACATACCTTTGATTAAATGTGCGGCAAGATATTGAATCAGGTCAAAAAAAAAGGAGCCGAAGCCCCTTTTAATATCAATGCGCAATGCTGCGTGGCAGCTGGCGCTTAATGTGATTCTGCAGCGACTTTTTCCGGGTTCTGATACATCAGGATCGGCTGCGATTCACCGCGGATCACGGTCTCATCAACCACTACTTTAGCCACATCCTGCATGGATGGCAGTTCATACATCGTCTCCAGCAATACGCCTTCAACAATTGAACGCAGACCACGGGCGCCGGTTTTGCGCTCCATTGCTTTTTGTGCAATTGCTTTAAGTGCATCTTCGCGGAACTCGAGCTCAACCCCTTCCATCTGGAACAGCGCACCAAACTGTTTGATCAGTGCATTTTTCGGTTGACTCAGAATTTGCATCAGTGCCGCTAAATCCAGCTCTGTTAACGTGGCTACGACTGGCAGACGACCGATAAACTCAGGGATCAAACCGAATTTCACTAAATCTTCCGGCTCTACGTCACGGAAACTTTCAGTCAGACTACGGCTGGATTCTTTGCTTTTCACCTGGGCGCCAAAACCAATACTGGAGCCTTTGGCACTACGCTGCTCGATGATTTTATCCAGGCCTGCAAAAGCGCCGCCACAGATAAACAAGATCTTTGACGTATCAACCTGCAGGAATTCCTGCTGTGGATGTTTACGGCCACCTTGCGGCGGTACAGATGCCACTGTGCCTTCAATCAGCTTCAACAGGGCCTGCTGCACACCTTCACCCGACACATCGCGTGTGATTGACGGATTCTCGGATTTGCGCGAAATTTTGTCGATTTCATCGATATAAACAATACCACGCTGGGCTTTTTCTACATCGTAATCGCATTTTTGCAGCAATTTCTGAATGATGTTTTCGACGTCTTCACCGACATAACCCGCTTCGGTTAAAGTCGTCGCATCTGCCATGGTAAATGGCACATCAAGCAGACGGGCTAAAGTCTCAGCCAGCAGAGTTTTACCACTACCGGTTGGGCCGATTAACAGAATATTACTTTTGCCAAGCTCAACATCTTGTTTTTGCCCAACAGTGCGTAAGCGTTTGTAGTGGTTATAGACAGCAACCGCCAGCACTTTTTTCGCATGTTCCTGACCGATGACATAATCATCGAGGTGGTTGCGGATCTCTTTCGGCGTTGGCAGTTTATTACCATCCCGTTTTGGCGAAATGTCTTTGATTTCTTCACGAATAATGTCGTTGCACAGGTCAACGCATTCATCACAGATATACACCTGCGGACCTGCGATCAACTTGCGCACTTCATGTTGCGATTTGCCACAGAAAGAGCAATACAGCAACTTGTTGCTCTTCTCGCCGTCAGTGCGGTGATCAGACATGGAACTACCTCATTCTTCCCAAAGCGACGCCTTCGCGCCGCTTTTATTCAATCTTTGCTTAACAATCAGCTTATTTGGCTTCACGCTTGGTCAGGATCTGGTCAACCAAACCATAATCAACCGCTTGTTGCGCGCTTAAGAAATTATCACGCTCGGTATCACGGACCACTTCTTCCAGTGTCTTGCCACAATGTTCGGCCATCAGACGATTCAGTTTTTCTTTGATCGTCAGGATTTCACGGGCATGGATTTCAAAATCGGTCGCCTGGCCCTGAAAACCACCTAGCGGCTGATGGATCATCACGCGTGCGTTTGGCAACACATACCGTTTGCCTTTAGTGCCACCTGATAACAGGAACGCGCCCATACTGGCTGCCTGACCGACACACACGGTCGCGATATCACACTTGATATATCGCATGGTGTCGTAAATGGCGAGGCCAGCGGTGACGGAGCCACCCGGTGAATTGATATAGATGTAGATGTCTTTTTCCGGATTTTCTGATTCGAGGAACAGCAACTGCGCCACAATCAGATTAGCCATATGGTCTTCGACCTGGCCGGTCAGAAAAATAACCCGCTCTTTAAGCAGACGGGAGTAAATATCAAAAGAACGTTCGCCTTTAGCGGTTTGTTCGATGACGATGGGGACTAACGCGTTAACTAATTCGTTCATATGAGGTGTTGACACCATAACTGATTCCCTGAAATGCGGCAGCACAAATGAAAATGGCCTGAACACTGCTGCTCAGGCCATTAAAGCTGTCGCCCTGACTAAAGTCAATCTTAGTTCGCAGCAGCCGGATTCATAATTTCGTCGAACTTCGCCGCTTGTTCAGTAACTTTGGCTTTTGCCAGAACCAGATCAATGGCTTGTTCTTCCAGTGCGACGTTGCGCATACCTTGCAGCAGCTCTTTGTTGCTGTTGTAGTATTGCACCACTTCTTTTGGATCTTCGTAAGCTGAAGCTACAGTTTCGATCAGCGCTTGTACGCGGCTATCATCAACCTGCAGGTTGTTGGTTTTGATCACTTCACCCAGTAACAGGCCAACTTTGACGCGGTCACGGGCTTGTTCAGTGAACAGCGCGGCTGGCAGTTCTGGCAGGTTTTTCGCATTCATGTTCTGGCCAAAACGTTGCAGAGCCTGACGACGCAGCACTTCTACTTCGCTGTCAATCAGTGCTTGTGGCACGTCCAGTTCATGGTTCGCTAATAAACCTTTGATGACTTGCTCTTTCACTTTGCCTTTGATGGCTTGGTTCAGCTCGCGCTCCATGTTCTTGCGAACTTCGGTGTGCAGCGCGTCAACACTGTTCTCGCCCAGGCCAAACAGCTTGACGAATTCTTCGTTTACTTCTGGCAGCACTTGCGTTTCAACGCTGTTCAACGTGATGGCAAACTGAGCAGCTTTGCCTTTCAGGTTTTCAGCGTGGTATTCAGCTGGGAAAGTCACGTCGATAGTGAATTGCTCGCCGGCTTTTTTGCCGATGATGCCATCTTCAAAACCAGGGATCATACGGCCTTGGCCCAGTTCAAGACTGAAACCAGCAGCTTTGCCGCCTTCGAATTCTTCGCCGTCAATTGAACCAGAGAAGTCCATGTTGACGCGGTCACCAGCTGCAGCAGCATCGGCTTTAGCAGCCCAAGTTGCGTGTTGTTTACGCAGTGTTTCGATCATTTTGCTCATGTCGTCAGCAGCGATCTCAACCACTGGTTTGGTCACTTCAACTTTGTCGAGGCCAGTCAGCGCAACTTCAGGATACACTTCGAAAGTAGCAGTGAATGCCAGATCCTGACCTTCAGCCAATTGACCTGGCGCGAAAGTTGGGTTGCCTGCCAGGTTCAGCTTGTTGCTGACGATAGCTTGATAGAAATGGTTTTGCATCTGACGTGATGCCACGTCTTGCAGTACAGACAGACCAAACATTTTTTTGATGATTGCGACTGGCGCTTTGCCTGGACGGAAACCATCTACGCGACGGTTTTTGGCAATTTGGCGTAATTCTTTCTCGACTTCAGCACTGATAGCAGCGGCCGGAACTGTAATATTGACGCGGCGCTCTAAACCCTGAGTGGTTTCAACAGAAACTTGCATTTTGTTACCTCAAAATCAAAATCGGGCGTAGCGATACGCCTGCTTACCAGAGCCTGGCACTGTTGCATTAGAAGCTATGGCCGCCAAGCTGAACGTTTAATAGGACGCGGCATTATAGCGGGGGTTTTTCTAGGCGTCGAGCTTTTGATGAAAGCCCAGTAATGACGCGGCCTGGCGCTAAATTCCCTCTTATAAACGATGCATTTTTCAGATGTTTTTTGCTGCTATTTCCGCAGTCAGAACCAGACGCCGGTAACCAGCGCCATAATAATCTGACTCTTCACCACTAATCACAAAACCATGCTGTTGATAGAGCCTGAGCGCAGGCAAATTGTCTGGATCAGCAGTCAGCCAGATGTGGCTAATCTGCGGGGCAACTATTGGTAATCGACGTAAAAACTCGCGCAATAAGCCCTTACCTACCCCTTGCCCCTGCGCTTGCGGTGCCACCGCAAAAGACATCAGACTCAGACGAGACGGTTCAGCAAATTCAGGTCCACAAACCAAGTAGGCCAGAATTTCATCATCCCGACGAGCAACCCAGAATAAATCAGGCCACAAATCAAAAGCCTGACGGAAGAAAAACACCGGGTAGACCGGCGGCGGAAACGCGGTAACTTCCAGTTCTGCCACTGCAGCAAGTTCATCTTTTACAATAGGTCCAAAGGACAGCCCACCTGACAATTGCGCCATAGATACTCCTGTTAACACTGTGGTCCTGAACTATCATCTGCGGACCTTTGACTGAGCCAGTGTACCGGTACGACCTGACAGCAGCCAGCTTTACAGCAAAAAGCACAGCCTGTTAAGGTGCTGTCTGCTCCCCCTGATGGTGACCTGATGAAGTACATTGATTTAAATGCCGACCTTGGTGAAGGTTGTGGTGATGATTTGGCGATTATCCCGTTGTTGTCATCAGCCAACATCAGCTGTGGCGCCCATGCTGGCAGCGAGGCGGATATTGTCCGCGCGCTCCAAGCCTGCAAACAACATCAGGTCTGTGTCGGTGCCCATCCTTCATATCCGGATAGAGCCAACTTTGGCCGGCAGGTCATGGCAATGTCTGCTGACGCGCTGATTCTCAGCCTGCAACAGCAACTGCGTTATTTCCAGCAGTTGGCAGACGCGACGGGTGTTTTGATGGCCTACGTGAAGCCACATGGCGCTTTGTACAATCAAGCGGCAGTGAATAGTGATTTAGCAAGCCTGATTGCAGCTGTGGTCAAAGCCCATCGCGCAGATTTGCCGATATTGACCTTACCAGACTGCGCGCTGTTTCATGCCGCCAAGGCTGCAGGTTTGCCGGTATATCAGGAGGCTTTTGCCGACCGGGCTTATCTGGCGACAGGTCAATTGGTGCCACGCAGCCAGCCGGGCGCTGTGCTTGGTCATCAGTCGGCTTTGCAGCAAAGCTTGCGGTTAGTGCAAACAGGCTCCATTGAATGTATTGACCAGCAGAACATCCAGCTTACCGCCGACAGTTTGTGTTTGCATGGTGACAGTCCGGAAGCGCTGCAACTCGCCCATGACTTATCCTCGGCTTTGCAGCTCGCAGGCGTTCGTATTCAGTCTTTTATCGGGGTCTTCAGATGAACTATTGGCCCTTACTCGGCATCGCTGTGGTGATGATTGGTTTTGTCCTGCGTTTTAATGCGGTTTTAGTCGTGATCAGCGCCGGCATTGTGACTGGCCTTTGTGCCTGGATGCCGCCGCTACAACTGCTCAGCGCCATCGGCGAGAGTTTCCTGAAAACCCGGTCATTGCCGGTTATTTTGCTGTTACCCCTTGCCATTATTGGTTTGCTGGAACGACATGGTCTGAAACAACAGGCCCAACGTTTTATCGCCAACGTCAAAGGCGCTACTGTGGGTCGATTACTTAGTATTTATCTGCTGGCGCGTGAAGGCAGTGCCGCTTTAGGCTTAACCAGTCTCGGCGGCCATCCACAAATGGTACGCCCGCTGGTCGCCCCAATGGCGGAAGCGTTAGCGGAGCGCCAGCACCCTGGATTGACGCAACAAGTGCGGGATAAAGTAAAAGCCATGGCGGCGGCCACTGATAACATCGGCTTGTTTTTTGGTGAAGATATTTTTGTCGCATTTGGCGCTATCGTGCTGATGCATACCTTTTTGCGCGAATCCGGTATCGAAACCGATCCGATGCACATCGCACTCTGGGGGATTCCAACTGCAATTGCGGCCTTTCTTATTCATGCGATCCGCTTGCGCCGGCTTGACCATTATCTGGCAACAGAACATGCAAGACTGGCAAAAGCTTCCCAGCAGCAAACGGAGCGCAACTGATGCTGACATTAACCCATCTGTACTGGCTGGTTGGCGCCATCATGACACTGGTTGCAGTGCTGACTTTACTGGACCCGCAGCATCCACGCCGGTTTCGCAGTGGTTTGTTCTGGCTAAGCTACGGCGCAATTTTTGTTGTTGGTGATTATTTGCCGACTGCGGTAGTGGGTGCAATGGTGCTCGGGATGGCGCTACTAGCAGGGCTTGGCGGACTGGCTGCAGGCCCTTATCAGGCGTTACCGGATAAACTGCAACTGGCGTCACTGGAGCGGCTTGGCAAAAAACTGTTTATTCCGGCACTAGCGATCCCGGGTTTTACTTTGTTGTTGGTGTTGGTCATGGGTCAGTTTCCGACATTGCATTGGTTTGACCCGAAAAACCTGACCTTGTTGAGTCTGGGCGTTGCTTGTGTGCTGGCTTTTGCCATTGCCTGTTACCTGACCCGCGAATCACCGCGCCAGGGCGGCCTTGAAGCCAAACGCTTACTGGAAGCGATCGGCTGGGCATTTTTGCTGCCGCATTTACTGGCCACTTTAGGATTGTTGTTTAATCAAGCCGGCGTCGGGCAAATTATTGCGGCGCTCAGTCATGAATACCTGCAGCTCGACAGCCGACTGGCAGCTGTAGCCGCTTATGCGCTGGCAATGGCTGGCTTTACCGTCATTATGGGCAATGCGTTTGCAGCTTTTCCGGTGATCACTGCAGGCCTTGGTATTCCATTGTTAATTCAACAACATGACGCCAATCCGGCGGTCATGGCAGCCATTGGCATGTTCTGTGGTTATTGCGGTACATTGCTGACACCGATGGCGGCGAATTTTAATATAGTGCCTGTGGCATTGTTAGGGCTGAAAGATCAGCATGCGGTGATCAAAGCTCAGGCGCCAACGGCGCTGTTACTGCTCGCCGTCAATATCATATTGCTGGATCAGCTGGCATTTTTGTAACGGGCGCAATCTGATGAAAGTTCTGTTTACCGGTTTTGAACCTTTTGGCGGCGAAAGTACTAATCCGAGCGCTGTCGCAGTGGAGCAGATTTGCCTATTGCCGCCACCGACAGGTGTGCAGTGGCAGGCATTAATCCTGCCGGTCGAGTTCAGGCGCAGCGCCACGTTAATGCAATCCTGTATTAGCAGCTGGCAACCCGATCTGGTGCTTTGTATTGGTCAGGCGGGTGGCCGGCCGCAAATCAGTCTTGAACAGGTCGCCATTAATTTGCTGGAAGCGCGCATCCCGGACAACAGTGGCTGGCAGCCCAGTGGCGAACCAATCATCGCGACTGGCCCTGCGGCTTATTTCAGTACGCTGCCGCTTAAGGCGATCCGGCAGCAGCTGCAACACAACGGGATCCCAGTGAATATTTCATACACCGCAGGCACTTATGTTTGTAACGCGTTGATGTACCAGTTGCTGCATCATTTGTCAGCAATGAGCAGCTGCCGCGGTGGATTCATTCACATCCCTTATACGCCGGAACAAGCTGCCGGCAAGCCGGACGCGGCCAGTATGTCAGTTGCTGTTGTAGTTCAGGCGTTGCTTGAAATCGTCCGATGTTGCCAGCAATATTCAGAGGATATCGCCGCGGTTGGCGGAACGCTGGATTAGGGCGCCTGCTCAAGTTTGAGCAGTTCATGCACAGTAACAAACCGATACCCCTGCGCTTTCAGTTGGCGGATGATTTGTGGCACCGCCTGCATCGTCGCCTGTCGGCTGTCATACATCACATGCAGTAAAATAATCGAGCCTGGCTTCGTCTGCTGCACGGTATAGTCGACTAACGCCTGCGGATCTTTGGCAATTTTCGGAAAGTTTTCCGGCGCTACATCCCAGGTCACACTGACGCGATGGTGTTTCATCAGATACCAAGGTAATACCAGTAATTTTTTGCCGTAAGGCGGACGAAAATAAATGACCCCATCTACGCCACTGTCACGCAACAGCTTATCAGTTTGTTCAATCTCTCCGGCAACAAAAGCCGGTGATTTAAAAATCATCCGCTGATGACTAAAACTATGATTGCCTACCTGATGACCGGCGGCCAAAATTTGCCGTACCAGCTGTGGATGTTGCTGCACTTCCTGGCCAATCAAAAAGAAGGTCGCAGGAACTTCTTCCGCAGCGAGAATTTGCAGAATTTGATTGGTTTTGTCTGGCGTCGGGCCATCGTCGAACGTCAGTGCGACCACTTTCTCGCTGATCATCGCCTGACTTTTAATCTCACCAAACACCTGCAGGTCCGGCAAACTGCTTAAACGCCAGACGCCTGCAACACTAAATAAGACCAGGACAAGCAAAAACATAAAATGGCTTTGTACACGCATGCCAGAGTTCCTTAGCAGCCCTGTGCCGGACTTGTTGTTATGTACTTTCAGTCAGCCTGAAATGAAGGACGTGGATCTAAGCATAAGTTGTGCCAGCATCATGTATGTCCCTGCAAAATTGACATAAAGGCGGCATGGCAACTGCTAACGCGCAGTTGCTACTTAGAGTTGAATTTTTACATTACACAAAATGTAAAATTAATTGACACTATATCGATTTCAACCCGGCAGGCTTATATGCTGCCGCACCCGCTCAGCCAGGCCAAGCCCTGCTTCAGACATGGTCAAATAGGTATGATCCGCCCCAGCCGCCATAATTTTGCTCGCTTCGTCCTGTTGCATCGAATGCGACACAATCAGGCCTGCAAAACCCGCGGCACGCAATTTTTGCGTAGCAATGAGCTTGGCTTCGCTATCACTGAGGCACAAAATCACCGCTTTGACGCGGCCTAAATCCAGACCTTGCCAAAACACCTGGTCTTCCGCATCGGCGAATAAGACGTTATCACCGCGTTCCTGAAATTGCCGGACCCGTGCCGGGTCCGAATCCAATCCCACCAAATGCGTCTTGTGCTTCAGATAGTCATAGGCCGCACCGCCGGTGCGCCCCATCCCCATAATCATCACTTCCGCATCGCCTAAGGTGACCGGTTGTTCATCGGGATGATGGATGTTGCGTTCCAGCGGGATCAAGCGGCTGGCGAGACGTTCGTACAGCGGGTGCGCATAGCGGTTCAGCGGCGCTGAGATAACAAAGGATAAGGCGACCGTTAAAGCCAGTGGGATCAGGAATTGTGGCAAAGCCACACTCGCCACTATCAGCGCGAATTCGCTGTAGTTACTCAGTGTTAAACCAGAGAGAAAGGCACTGCGGGCCCGCAGTTTAAACAACACTAACAGGGTAAAAAACAATGCAGCTTTGAGCGGCAACAATACTGTCATCAGCACGGCAAACAACCAGGCAGTCTGGTCCGGTAGTCCCCCCAAGCCAATTTTCAGGAAAAACCCAACCAGAAAAAACTCTTTTAAACTCCACAAAGTCTTCGACAGCTCGCCGGCCCTGGGGTGTTTTGCCAGCAAAGCACCAAATACCAGAGCGCCTAGTTCTGCACTGAGTCCGACGACTTGGAAGCCCATACCACCGGCAACCACAGCCAACAGCACACCAAACAGAATTTGCAGATCATCATGGCCGGTTAAATCCAGCAATTTAAATAAAAGTGGCCGCAGCAACGGCACCGCCAGCACTAACAACGCCCAATAAGATGGTGTCACGCCGCTGGAAAAGCTCAACATAGCCATGGCGATCAAATCCTGCACGACTAAGATGCCAACAGCTACCCGACCATGAAAAGCCCGGATCTCCCGTTTTCCTTCCAGTACTTTGGCAGCTAACACTGTCGATGAAAATGCCAATGCAGCGCCAAGCATTAGGGCGTGATACCAACTGGGGTCGAACGCCAACCAAATAACCGGCGCATACAGCAAGGCTGACAACGCAAAATGCAGCACACTGCCACCCAGAACTTCAGGTTTTAGCAGACTACGGACGTTCAGTTTCAAGCCGACGGTAAATAACAATAACAACACGCCCAGATGTGCCACATGTTCGATAATGGCGTGCCCTTGCGGCAACTGCAGTGTTTCAGTACTGGCAGTAATAGCAAAACCTGCCGCCAGATAACCAATCAACGGCGGCAAGCCGCAAAGGCGCACCAGCATGCCAAGACTAAAAGCAAATCCAATCCAGACGGCTTCTAAAATCAACGTTATCTCCTTGTCTTTCTTATTTTTTTAGTCTGACAATATATGCGGCTACAGACAAGTTTTACCATTGCGCCAGATCAACTGAGCCGACTTTGTTTTTTCAGTGCCAGCGCTTGTTTTGCGCTTTGCCATTCGACCGACGTTATGGCCGATGTCGGGCTATTCTGCGCATCAATCTCTTGTCGGCGCGCTGCACAGCGTTGCAGGATCTGCAGATGCTCGGCGTCCGTTCTTTTGTTCCAGTCGACAATCTCTTCGATATGACGATAGCAGCCGGTACAGATTTTATCGTTATTCAGTTTACAACAGGCAACACAAGGTGAATCCATTGGAGCCTCCGCCCAATCAGGTGGCAAGTTTGCCGCAAGTATGCCGCAAGTATGCCAAAAATTTGTCGGATTGGCGCGGGCAATCCGTAGCGCACAGGAGCCACTTGTTCCTGAACCGGTAAAACACTGACGTTTGTCGCTGCGAAGTGCCTGACAGGCGCAGGCTTCTACGCCCCCTCTTACATTCCGCGACAGGCTGTGGCAGTTTGCTACTTTAACCAACCAGATCTGCAACAGCAGACATCAATCCCAGGGACTCCTATGAACAAATGGCAACCAGCAATGCTGGCACTTTGTGTCAGCTCTGCGCTTTTCCCGGCATTGGCCGCAGATAAAAAAACGCAATGGGACGTCAACGCCCCGCAAGGTAAATTCGAAACCATAAAAATTAACACCGACAGCGGCACCTGGATGAACGTGGATGTCAGTCCAGATGGTAAAACGCTGGTGTTTGATGTGCTGGGTGATATCTACAGCATGTCAGTCAGTGGCGGCAGCGCCAAGCGGCTGACCTCAGATATCGGCTGGCAAATGCAGCCAAGTTTCAGCCCCGATGGCAAATACATTACCTACACCTCAGATGAAGGCGGCGGCGACAATATCTGGTTGATGAACGCCGATGGCAGTAATGCCCATGCCGTGACCGATGAAACCTTCCGGTTGCTGAATAGCCCAGCCTGGAGCCCGGACGGCGAGTTTATTGTCGCGCGTAAACATTTCACCAATACCCGCTCTCTTGGCGCCGGCGAAGTCTGGCAATATCACAAATCTGGTGGCAGCGGCGTGATGTTGACCGAAAAAGCCAATGATGAAAAAGACTTAGGCGAACCGGCTTTTTCACCGGATGGCAAATATGTCTATTTCTCGCAAGACGATACGCCAGGAAAAACCTTCCACTACAGCAAAGATTCTGAGCAAGGCATTTATGTGATTAAACGCTTTGAACGAGAAACCGGCAAAATCGAAGTCTTGTTAGAAGGTGCTGGTGGCGCGATCCGCCCTACACCATCGCCGGACGGTAAATTCCTCGCTTACATCCGCCGCATTGATTTCCAGACCACTTTAATGTTGTACAACCTCGAATCCGGCGAAACCACTGAGCTGTATGGCAAGCTTGACCGCGATATGCAGGAAACCTGGGCCATTCACGGCGTATACCCGCAAATGAGCTGGACACCGGATAACCAAGCCATTGTGTTCTGGGCCGGCGGTAAGATCCAGAAACTGGATGTCGCCAGCAAACAAGTGGCGCAAATCCCATTTAAAGTCGACGTTGAGAAGAAAATCCAGCAGGTCGTTCGGGTCAAACAAGATTTGGACCAGGACCTGCTCGACGTGAAAATGCTGCGTTTTGTGCAGGCGTCACCGGATGGCAATACCATTGTATATTCCGCACTGGGCCACTTATACAAAGTTGCCGCCAAAGGCGGGAAACCGCAGCGGCTGACCGCGCAAAACGAGCATTTTGAACTGTACCCGCAGTTCTCGCGTGATGGCAAAAAGCTGGTGTATGTCAGCTGGCATGATCAGCAGCAGGGCCAAATCAAAGTGATTGATTTGATGAGCAATCAAGTGAAAACCGTGGTCAGTGCACCGGGCAAATATCTGGAGCCTGCGTTCAGTCCGGATGGCAACACGCTGGTGTTTCGTAAAGGCGGCGCCGGTAGTCTGCTCGACAAACGCTGGTCGCTCAATACCGGTATTTATACAGTACCAGCGGCTGGCGGCGAGATGAAACTAATTAGTCGCAACGGCTTTGCGCCGCACTTTGCTGATCGCAATGACCGGATCTTTGCGATGGATTATGGTCAGTCACCGACCTTATTGGCGATTGACCTCGCGACGCAGACCCAACGCACACTCTACAGCGCCAAATACGGTACTGAGTTTAAAGTGTCGCCGGATGGCAAATATGTCGCTTTTGCTGACCGCTTCAAAGTGTATGTCACGCCTTTTGCCGAACGTGGCGCTTCGATTGATATCAGCGGCAGCGATACCCAGTTCCCGGTGCGCCAGTTATCCGTGCGTGCCGGTGAAAATATCAGCTGGAGCGGCAACAGCAAACAGCTGTACTGGAACCTCGGCCCCGAACTTTACCACGCTAATCTCAGCAGTGTTTTTGCCGTCGGCAGTGATAAAGCCGCAGACAGCTTTAAAGTCGCCAACGGTCAGAACATCAGTTTTACCACCCCGGCTTATCAGGCTCAGGGCCTGACAGCCTTTGTTGGTGGCCAGGTCATCACGATGGCTGGCGATAAGGTTATCGCCGACGGCGTCGTACTGGTTGAAGGCAATAAAATCAAAGCTGTTGGTACTACAGCGGAAGTGAAAGTGCCGGCTGGCGCCAAAGTCATCGACATCAAGGGCAAAACCCTGATGCCGGGCTTGTTTGATGCGCACGCCCACGGCAGTCAGGGCGTGAATCAAATCATTCCGCAGCAAAACTATGCTAACTATGCGTCGCTGGCGCTGGGCGTGACCAGTATCCATGACCCGTCGAACGACACGCAGGAAATTTTCACGGCCAGTGAAATGCAAAAAACCGGTCAGATTGTCGGCCCGCGCATCTTCTCCACCGGCACTATTTTATACGGGGCTTATGGCGCCGGTTATACCTCGCATGTCGATAGCGTGGACGATGCCAAGTTCCATCTCGAGCGGTTAAAGAAAGTCGGCGCGTTTTCAGTGAAGAGCTATAACCAACCGCGACGCAATCAGCGTCAGCAGGTGATCCAAGCCGCACGCGAGCTCGACATGATGGTGGTGCCGGAAGGTGGTTCGTTGCTGCAACACAACCTCAGCATGGCCGTTGATGGCCATACCACGCTGGAGCACTCTCTGCCTGCCGCGAAACTGTATGACGATGTCAAACAATTGTGGCGTGCTACCAAAACAGCCTACACACCAACGTTAGTCGTGGCCTATGGCGGCATTTGGGGCGAAAACTACTGGTATGACAAAACCGAAGTGTGGAAACACCCGCGCTTGTCGAAATATGTGCCAATGGATGAGTTGCGCCCACGCAGTATGCGCCGGCCAACCGCACCGGATTCGCATTACAACCATTTCAGCATTGCTAAAATGGCGAAAGAACTCAGCGATGAGGGTGTGATCACCAATATCGGTGCTCATGGCCAGCGCGAGAGTTTAGGCGCGCACTGGGAGATTTGGATGTTTGCCCAAGGCGGTATGAGCCCGTTACAGGCATTAAAAACGGCCACCATCAATCCAGCCAAAACCTTTGGCATGGACCATCAGTTAGGCTCAGTTGAAGCCGGTAAACTGGCTGACTTAATTGTCATCGACGGCAACCCGCTGGCAGATATCCGTCAAAGCGACCGCGTGCAATATACGATGGCGAATGGTCGTTTGTTTGACGCTGAGACGATGCATGAACTGAACGGTCAGCAACAACAACGCCTGCCGTTTTATTTCGAAAAACACTAAATTTAGTCTGCTGCTGTAAAACCAAACGCCGGTGTAAACCGGCGTTTTTCTTTCTATTTTCTGCACCTGTTACACAGGTTTAATGCACTTTTCACTCACTGATTCCGCCTTTATGCTGTTGCAAATTTGTACTTTGGAGTGTGATGTGTCTGTGAAATCCCCGATGCCGATGTTGTTCCTCGGTCATGGTAGTCCAATGAATGCGCTGGAGTCGAATCGCTGGACGCAGCAGTGGCGCTTGGTCACTGCGACCCTAAAGCCAAAAGCAATTCTGTTGATTTCGGCGCATTGGGATAAACCAGGCTTACGTGTACTCACAGACCCCCACCCACGTACCATCCATGATTTTGGCGGTTTTCCGCCGGCGTTGTATCAACAACAATATCCGGCACCAGGCTCAGTTGCACTCGCCGGGTTGCTGCTGGAACTACTGGCTGATGTTGGCGCACGGCCAGATAGTGACTGGGGTTTTGATCACGGTGCCTGGTCAGTCCTTTGTCATGCCTTTCCGGCGGCTGATGTGCCTGTGGTGCAATTGTCGATCGATAGCCGACAGTCAGCCAGCTGGCATCTGCAAGTCGGTGCATTGTTAGCCCCGCTGCGTCAGGAAGAAGTGTTGATCATTGGCTCAGGCAACATCGTGCATAATCTGCGGTTATTGGATTGGCAGGACGGGCCCGCGCCCGCATGGGCTCAGCAGTTTATGCACAAGGTTGAAGACGCTATCGCCCGCAGGGACTGGCCAGCACTGAGCGATTATCAAGGCTGGGGGCAAACAGCAGCTTTATCGGTGCCACACCCCGACCATCTGCTGCCGTTGTTTTATTTACTCGGCGCCAGCGGCAAAGACGAACCTTTCCACTGGCTTAATCAGGATTTCACGCTGGGCAACCTGGCGATGCACAGTTTAAGAATTGGCGCAGCCTAGCGGTTAAAGCCGGGACAGCTTACGCTTTTCTTCCAGCCGCTCGGCGGCCTGACTCCACTGCTGCAGGCTGACATCCTGCCGCGACATCGTTTTGCTCAACGCCGGATGTGGTGCCAAAATCGCCGGTTTCGGCAGCAATAAGCGGACCAGCGTATCCAGCACAGCGACTGCAAAAAAACCGGCAATAAAATAAACCGCAGCTACTTTTTGTTGTTTTGTTGGGTGCCAAGCCATGCTTTTACCTCTGCTAACCATTGTTCACGTTCGGCCGGTTTCAACGCACGTTCGGCAAAAAAACCATACTGCAGCCGTTTATCGGATTTTAGCTCCAACATGATGCGGTCTTTACTTTCTTTCAGGTCGTGAAACTCCAAATCGCCGGCTTTTAATGTGGCCGCATATTTGAGCACCAGTGCGCGAAAATCAGGATTCAAGCCCTTTGGCGCGGCAAGCTCAATCCGGCATAAATTGTTACGGCATTCACTATCGTAGATCCGAAGTTCATTGGCACCGACAGTCTGTGCCACATGCGCAATCATAAACTCAGTCGCTTCAGCCCAACTGTCGTCGCGGCTCTGCGCTGAGAATTCAGCATTGTCGGCGATCAGAGCAAGCTCCATGTCACGCAATTTATTCAATTCCAGCTGCGCCTGCAGCGCTGGCAGGGCTTGTTCACCATATTTGGTATAAAAAGACAACAATGGCGCCAACGCAGTTGCTGTTTCAGCTTCTGATTGCCATAAAGACTGCCACTGCCACTCTGGGGCATGGGCAACAGGCCACAGCAGATACAGGCAAATACCTGCAGCCGCAGCCCGGAATCTCAGCGGGATTTGTTCTATGGACCAGCGCATCTATGTACCTGAATCTGTTGAAAAACCGGCGCTCATGCTAGCACAGTCCAGCTTCAAGCCGAACTGCCGCACCGCGATATCCGGCAGCAAACTAAAGAAAATATCTTGCTGGTAGGCAAACCCGAGTTTTTCCAGCACGCGAATTGATCCCTGATTGTCTGGATGAACCAAACCATAGATTTGATTTTGCTGTTGACCTGCTGGACAACGAAGTCCTCGCCTGCGTGCATCAGCAAGCACCGCAAGGCCCGCTTCAACCGCTAACCCCTGCCGCCAAAACGCTGGTAGCAGACGATAGCCTAGATCGAAGCCGTTGATTTCATCGACCCATTTCAGCCCGCAAAAACCAATGATGTCGCCACTTTGGGGCAAGACAATCGCCAGTCGGCCAAAACCAGTGCGATGATAGTCCGTAAGCGGATGACTTCTCAAATAAGCCAATGCGTCATTTTCATTCTGCATCGGCGCCGAACCGATATAGCGCATCACTGCCGGATCTGCGCCAAGTCGGAACATCGCCGGCCCATCTAATTCAGTAAAAGGCCGCAGCTGCAGCCTTGGCGTCGTTAAAACATTCACCATCACACTGCATCCTGCGTGTTCGCTTAGCCTTTACCTTTTTTAAAAGAAGCCTGACCAGAAGATTTAGAGATCTGCTGTTGTTTGCGGATCAGCGCCTCTTTCACCGGATTCATGCCGGTATGTTTGGTCACAGCGATCTTACCACCGGCTTTAGGCTTGAGGTTTTTCTCGTCCCGAGTTTCTTCCGGCACCAGGCATTGTTTACCTTTACCAATGAGTTTACTCAAACCCATTTTCTGCAACGCTTCACGGATCATCGGCCAGCCGGCCGGGTCATGGTAACGCAGCAAGGCTTTGTGCAGACGACGTTGACGCTCGCCTTTGGGCACCGGCACCGATTCGGTATTCCCTTTTAAATTCTTCAGCGAATTCAATTCGGTATGATAAATGGTCGTCGCGTTGGCCATCGGGCTTGGATAGAAGTTCTGCACCTGATCAAGGCGGAAATCCCGCTCTTTTAACCACAGTGCCAGATTGATCATGTCCAGATCGGTGGTACCCGGGTGCGCCGAGATAAAATACGGGATCAGGTACTGTTCTTTCCCCGCTTCGCGGCTGTATTTGTCGAACATTGCCTTAAACTTGTCGTAAGCGCCCATGCCCGGCTTCATCATCTTCGACAATGGGCCATCTTCGGTGTGCTCCGGCGCTATTTTTAAGTAGCCACCGACATGGTGCTGCACCAGCTCGCGCACGTAATTCGGGTCTTCTACCGCGAGGTCATAACGGACACCGGAGGCAACCAGTACTTTCTTCACGCCTGGCAATTTGCGTGCGGCACGATACAAATCGACGGTCGGGCTTTGGTCGGTATCCATGTGCTCACAAATAGTCGGATAGACACAAGAAGGCCGCCGACAGGTTTGTTCGGCTTTTGGATTTTTACAGCGCAACCGGTACATGTTCGCGGTCGGGCCACCCAAATCGGAGATCACGCCGGTAAAACCTGGTACTTTGTCGCGAATTTCTTCGATTTCGCGAAGAATCGACTCTTGCGAGCGGCTCTGGATGATACGGCCTTCGTGTTCGGTGATTGAACAGAAAGAACAGCCGCCAAAACAACCGCGCATGATATTGACCGAGGTTTTAATCATGTCATAGGCCGGGATTTTGGCTTTGCCGTACACCGGATGCGGTACACGTTGATACGGCAGGCCAAATACGCCGTCCATTTCTTCGGTCGTCAGCGGGAAGGCCGGCGGATTGAGCCAGACTGAGCGGTCACCGTGGCGCTGCATAATTGCGCGGGCACAACCAGGATTGGTTTCCTGGTGCAGAATACGCGACGCATGCGCATACAGCGGTTTATTCACGCTGACCTGCTCAAACGCCGGCAGTTTTACATAGGTTTTTTCCCACGGTTTTTGCCGTGGCGGCTGCACCAGAATAGGTTTGGCTTCGACTTCCGCCGGTTTGGATAAATCGATACCGGCCTTTGCAAATTCAGAATAACTGCTGCAACCGACGTCGTCAGCGCCGTATGGATTTGGCACCGGGTCAATTTTGCCGACTTTATCAATCGCGGTGGAATCAACGCCACGCCAATCGGGCAATGGATCTTTGCGGATCACGGCAGTGCCGCGGATATCCTGCAAAGTACTGATGGCTTCACCAGCTGCAAGGCGATGCGCCACTTCCACTAATGGTCGCTCAGCATTACCGTAAATCAGCAATTCGGCCTTGGCATCAAAAATAATGGAGCGGCGGACTTTTTCCTGCCAGTAGTCATAATGCGCGATACGGCGCAGGCTGGCTTCAATACCGCCAATGACTACAGGCACATCTTTAAAGGCTTCTTTACAACGCTGCGAATAAACTATGACCGCGCGATCCGGCCGCTTACCGCCTTCATTATTTGGCGTATAGGCATCGTCGTGCCGCAGTTTTTTGTCCGCGGTGTAACGGTTGATCATCGAGTCCATGTTGCCGGCTGACACGCCGAAAAACAGCTTGGGCTTACCGAGGCGCATAAAATCATCTTTGCTGTTCCAGTCTGGCTGCGCAATGATGCCGACGCGAAAGCCCTGACTTTCCAGCATCCTGCCCACCACCGCCATACCAAAACTCGGGTGATCAACGTAGGCATCGCCAACAACCAGAATAATGTCACATTGGTCCCAGCCCAGTTTGGCCATTTCGGCCTTACTCATCGGTAAAAATGGCGCTGATTTAAAATTGTCGCCACGGTATTTCGGATAAGAAAATAAACCGCGTTCGGCGGACATACGCTCGACCGGAGCGGATTTGCGGGATGGTACGAAGGTGCTGGTCATGGCGTTGTCTCTTGGGCCTCGAAAAAAGGTTGAGTATTATACTCAAGTATTCGGCTGATTGCGACTTGTCTGCGTCGCTTTCAATAGTGGATTCACCCACGGCAACTTTCTAGCGTGGTCGCTGCTCTTGATGGCGGATTTTCTGAGTTTACGGTTCCCTGAACGCGTGTTAAGCAGCTGTTAACTTTCAGCCACTTAGATTGAAACTATACCCCGAATTTTTCAGGAAACTATCATGCGCCAGTCTCGCTGTTTTGCCCTGTTGACCAGTCTCTCTGTTTTATCTTTGCCAGCGGTCCTGCAGGCACAGACGGTGATCTATCTGGATGAGCCCGATGTTGGCTGGGTATCGCCTTACTTGAGTTACGAAGCCAACGACAAAGGTCAAATCAGCACGATAGGCGCTGTGTTTCAGACCGACGCGCATTTTCAGCTGGCGGTGGGCCTAGCCTCTTACTACAGCGACGATAATCCGCAACACGGCTTGTATCAGCCAGAAATTCAGTTTCTGAATCTGGACACCTCGGTCCGCGTTGGCACTTTTGACAAATTCAGTCTGTATGGCGAGGTGGGTATTGCCCTGGACGAGCTTATTTTTGATGAAGAAGAGGAAGATTATTATGACCGGTGGGGTGGTCATTATGAAAAGATGGGACCGATTGACTGGTTCGCCGGCGTAGGCGCCGGCATTGAACTCAATAACCTGTCATTGCGTGCTTTTGGCCGCTACCGCTATCTGCGCAGTTATGAACAGGAATATCTGGCGGCGCTGGACCCTTGGGTCCATGGCCAGCCAGATGATGGTCAATGGTTTGCCGGCGTGGAGCTGAGCCTGCGGTTTTAAATCCAGGCCATGCCTTTTGCAATCGTCAGCACACCTAACAGCATAAACACGCCGCAGGCCACGCGGCGTGCCCAGTCCAGTGGCACTACTTCCAGAATATACTTGCCGAAATACACTACCGGCACATTGGCCGCCAGCATGCCCAAAGTGGTGCCAATGATGACCAAGGTCGTAGCATCATAAGTGGCGGCGAGGATCACAGTGGCAATTTGCGTTTTATCACCAATTTCCGCGAGGAAAAACAACACAGTACTCGCCACAAATGCACCATATTTCAGCGTGGCGTTTTCTTCGCTGTCGTCTTTATCCGGGATCAATAACCACAAAGCCACAGCGATAAAAGAGCCGCCTAATAACCAGGCATGCCAACCGGCCGGGATAAACTGCGCAACCCAGGCACCAAACCAGGCTGACGCTGCGTGATTGAGTAAAGTTGCGACTAAAATGCCTGCCACTATCGCGCCACGAGCACGAAACCGGGCGGCAAGGAATAACGAAAGTAGCTGGGTTTTGTCACCGATCTCCGCGATAGCGACACCGGTAAAAGAGGAAATAAAAGCGTCCATATGGGTACTCAGCGGGATTAAGCCAAAGACAACGCTGTGGCTCCCGCATTGGGCCACGACGCTGTCTCAGGTCTCATCAGAACATTGCGTTTGCAAGTTCCGCTGCCGCCATGTGCACTGGCACAAGTATGTTGACGACAGCCCATAAGCAAGGTGCTTATGGCGATTACTCCCCCAAGTCAGGAGGTGCGCATTCTAAGCAGAGGCAAATCGTCAGGCAAGTAAAATATGCAAAAATAGAAACCGCGGCAGCGCAGGACCATGCGCTACCGCAGCTTGCATGATCAGCTTTCTGACTTCGCCGCTTTTGGTAACCAACGATCCGCGCGGCTTCGCGCACGGATATTAAAGCGGCTCCAGCTCACTCCCAGCCGGACCAGTCCCCAGTATGTTAATGGCACCAGCAACAAACTGGTCAGCGTCGAGAACACCAAACCGCCGATGATAGCGATAGCCATCGGCGCGTAACCGGGACCGCCACCACCGATAGTGGCATCACCAAATGCCAGCGGGATCAAGCCTAATACCGTGGTCGATACTGTCATCAGGATGGGGCGCAACCGCGCTTCACAGGCCTCGACAATCAATGGTACCAAGGGCGCATCAGGCAATTCTTCCCGCATTTGGTTGATGCGGTCGACCAAGACAATGCCGTTGTTGACCACAATCCCCATCAGCACCAGCATCCCTATCATCCCCATGATGCCCATCGTTGTCCCGGTAATTAAAAATGCCCAGAACACGCCGACCATCGAGAATAACAGCGAGCCAATCACTGCCGTCGGCAACAACAGACTTTCAAACAATGCGGCCATCACCAGATAAATCATCGCAACAGCCAGTAGCATGTTGATTTGCATAATGCCCTGCGCTTCGTCCTGATACTGAAAGCTGCCTTCAAACGACCAGCTATAGCCCGGTGGTAGCTGCAGTTGGTCCATGACTTTTTTAATTTGGTCACGGGCATCATCCATTTTCAGATCTTTATTCAAGTTCATGCCTACAGCCAACCCGGTTTGCCGGTTAAAGCGTCGGATCTCGCCCAAACGGTCACTGACCGCTAAAGTTGCGACCTGAGCCAAACGCACCACTTCGGTACCTTGTTGTTTCACCGGAATAGACTCCAATTCCTGTTGCGAATGACTCACCTTCTCGTCGTATAACACCCGCAACTGAACTTCGCCTTGATCCAGGGTGCGAAACGTTCGTAAGTTATTGCCACGTAAAGCCAGACTAATCGCTTGTGCCACATTCTGCGCGGTCAGGCCCTGACGCTGTAACTCGTCATGTTTCAGTCGGATCTGCAGCTCTTTCTGCCCGCCCTGCACTTCAGAACGCACATCTTCTAATCCTTTAATCTGACTCAGTACCGGCACTAAATCCTGTGACAGCTTGGTCAGTTGGTCAGTCGACGGCCCCAGCAAATGCAATTGCATACCGCCACCGGCATCCCCCCAGCCAAACTGTGGTTTGCCACGCACCAATACCGGCCAGTCTTTTCGGATGGCATCTTTCACTTGTTGCAGCGGTACTGGCAACTTGTCGACAAACATAATGGTCGACACGGCAAAACCTGGTGTGTAGTAGCTATATACCGAATCGATATAGAATTTCTCTTTGTTGGCATACAAATAGGATTCCATCCGACTGACTTCCTGCTCGACTTCCGCCAGCGCATAATTCGACTGAATGTTGTAATTCAGGAACAAACGATTGGTATCACCTTCATTGTCGTCGCCTCCGGAAATAAACTGCATTGGGATCGCGATACTAAACAACAGCAAGAATGCGATGAACGTTGACGAGCGTGGATGCGACATCGTCCAACGTAACGTGCGGCCATATAACTTATCCAATTTCGACGGCGCTGCATGCTCGGTACCGGTTATGCTTTTAATCCGCGTCGACAACAGTGGAATCAAGGTCAAAGCTACTAACAAAGACACCGTTAGGGCGATAGTAATGGCAATCGCAACGTGTTCAAGGAACACGGTCACATCAACTTTTTGACCAATGATATTAGGCAAAAACACAATCGCAGTTGTTGCTGTACCTGCAACCACGGCCAGACTGACACGATAGACACCACGCTCTGTCGCGCGACGGACATCACCATCGAGCGCGCGTTCACGGAAAATACTTTCCACCACGACCACCGAGTTGTCCACCAGCATGCCCACTGCCAACATCAGACCCATCATGCTCAGCACGTTGAGGCTATAGTCGAGGAAGTACATCATACCCAGTGTGATACTGATCGAGACCGGTACCGACAATACTACTAGTAATGTGGTTGGCGTGTGTCTCAAAAAAAGAAACAGCACGACAAAAGACAACAAAGCACCGACCGCGCCGGAGCTAAGCAGATTGGACAAACTTTCAGTCACGCCTTTTGCCGTATCATCCATCACATAGATATTAATGCCATTAAAAGCCGGATCTTTGCCGGCTTGATCGAGCACTTTCATTGCGGCACGAGACACGTCCACTAAGTTGGCATTAGATTCTTTAAACACGTTCATACCGACGGCATAACGTTGATCGAGTCTGCGCCCTTCAACGCGTTTAGGCAGTTCCAGTTTGATCTCGGCCACATCACCTAACTGCAGGCCACGGCCTATCGCCAGCTGTTTGATTTGATCTAATGACTCAAATTCGCCAACCGGTTTCACTAGAATGCTTTCATCTTTGCTTCTGATTTCACCGGCCGTCATGGCAAAGTTTTGTTGACTTAGCGTTTGCAACAGCTGGCCGGCATCCAATTGCAATGCTCGCAGCCGTTCAGGTAACAACCGGATAGTGACCTGACGTTTATCCACGCCATACAGTTCAACTTTCGACACGCCCTGCACCCGTTCCAGCGGCCGTTTCACCAGTCGCTCTAACAGATCATAAGCCATCGATAAATCGCGCTCACTGGAAATCCGCACCTGGAAAATCGGCATGTCATTGGTATTAAACTGAAATACCAGTACCCGCTCGACGTCTTTGGGTAACAAATGCCGGATACCATCCAGTCGCTCGCGCACTTCAATACTCTTGGTATTGATGTTCTCTTCCCAGTTAAATTCAAGGCCAATTTCTGCCGAATCTTCTTTGGAGAACGAGCGCATTTTTTTGATGCCGGTGACGGTCGACAAGGCTTCTTCAACCGGTCTGGTGATCAAGCGTTCTATCTCTGCCGGCGTGGCATTTGGATAAGGCACATTGATATAAATCTCCGGAATATCGATGCCCGGAAAATTCTCCAGCGGTAACATCCGGCTGGCCAGCAAACCAAACACCAGAAAAGATAAAAACATCATGCACAGGGTGACCGGGCGGTTTAATGCAAACCGGGTCAGTGCTAAGGGTTTATGTTCCATCACGACTTACTCCTCAGGCCGTTTTACGGGCGGTCAGGTGATAAATCACCGGGATGAAAAACAGCGTCAGTAAGGTTGACAGAGACAAACCAAAAATCACTGTGATTGCCATCGGCGCACGTAATTCAGCGCCTTCGCCGCCAAACACCATTGGCAATAAACCCAGCACAGTGGTCAGTGTGGTCATCAACACCGGACGTAAACGAGTGCCGCCGGATTCAATAATGGCGTCCGCTAATGCCCAGCCTTCCGCTCGCAACTGGTTGATCCGGTCTATTAAAACGATGGCGTTGTTCACAACGATACCGGCCAGCATAATAAAACCGATAAAGACGATCACCGAGATCCGCGTATCTGTCAGCCATAAGCCAAGCACAGCACCCGCACCAGCCAAAGGCACTGTGAACAAAATCAGCATCGGCTGCAGCAGATTTTCAAATTGAGACGCCATCACCAGGTACACCAGAAATACGGCGAGTGCTAAGGCAATCATCAACGAATTGTACGAACGTTCCATTTCTTCACTCTGACCGACCAAACTCGCCGTCACGCCATAGGGCCACTGCTGGCTGTTCAAGACCTGCCGTGCGTTCTGCGTAGCTTGTTCAAGGTCACCGTACGCTAGGTTGGCACTGATCACCGCAACCCGCTGTTGGCCAATGCGGGTGATTTCGCTCGGACCAATCTCTCGACTGATGTTTGCGACGGCCGACAAAGGCAATGGTGATGCGCTGCCCGGATTGATAATAATTTGCGCCAGTTCTTGCTCAGAATTACGGTATTGCTCGGCCAGACGCACCCGGATATCTACTTTGCGGTCCTGAATGCTGTATTGACCAGCCACTTCGCCTCCGACATAGTTCGCCACCCGTTTCGCCACGTCAGACGCAGTCATACCAAGCTGAGACAGACGCGCGTGGTCAAAATGTAAGGTGATTTCCGGCTGACCGGCACGCAGACTGGATTTGATATCAGTAAATCTGTCCTGAGCTTCCAGCGCACGTACCACTTGCTCAGACGCCGCTTTTAAATTGCCAAGATCATGACCCGCCAGCTCAATTTCCAGTGGCGTCGAGAAGCTAAACAACTCAGGCGTATCAATTTTCGCTGTCACTTCCGGCATACCAGCCACAGCGTCACGCATGGATTGCATGACCTGTTGCTCGTCTGCTGCGGTAGAACCGGTTTTTAAAACAATATTTAACCTGCCCCAGTGACTGCCACCAATACTCGGGTCGACCGTCATCTGCTGGCCAGTGCCGGCCTGAGCATAGGTACGCTCGACTTGTGGTTGTTTCGCCGCCACCCCAGCCAACTGTTTCAGTGCCTTGTCGGTATGCTCGATGGCGGTTCCGACCGGCAAATGCAGCTCAACATAGAATTCGCCCTGACTCATGGTTGGGATCACGTCAAAGCCAAGACGCGGGATCAATGCATAACAAGCCAGTGTCACGACCAAAGTGACAGTCATCGCCATACCCCGTGCCTGCAGCACCCACTTTAACGAGCGACGATAACCCCGTTCCAGCGCGACAATAAAACGCTGGACCAGATTGACCAAAGGGCCAAACAGCAGGCTGCAAATCTTACAAATCAATCGCCAGATCAAAGTCCACAGCGTGATGACACCAGAGATGAGCACGCCGATTAATTTGCCAATCAACTGCAAAGGTAACGTCAGCCAGTATTTCCAGTTTTTTACCGGAGCCACTTTTTCCACAGCCGCGAGTACCACAGGTTCTGCCACACCGACGCGCTCACGCGCCGCCATGGCTGGGATTAACGTCAATGCAACTAACAAGGAGGCCAGCAGTGCGTAAGTAACGGTCAGTGCTTGGTCTTTAAACAATTGGCCGGCCACACCTTCGACAAAAACCAGCGGGAAAAATACGGCAACCGTCGTTAACGTCGACGCAGTGATCGCCATTGATACCTCGCTGGCACCCTTTTTCGCTGCTTCCAGTGGGTCCATGCCCTGTTCGCGATAACGGGAGATGTTTTCCAGCACGACAATGGCGTTATCCACCAACATACCAATCGCCAGCGCAATACCGCCAAGACTCATAATGTTCAGACTAATGCCCTGACTGTGCATCAGGTTAAAAGTGGCAATCACCGATAAAGGAATTGAAATCGAGATAACCAGCGTGGTCCAGACATTGCGCAGGAACAGGTAAATTACCAGCATCGCCAGTAAACCACCTTGCCAGGCCGATGATTTCACTTCATTAATCGCATCGCTGATAAAAGTGGACTGGTCATACACCAGCGTCAGTTCATATCCTGTCGGCAGATTTTTTTTCAGGTCATCCAAGCGGCTAAGCAGTGTTTTCGCTACTTGTACTGTGTTGGCATCGCCTTCTTTATAAATCGCAATTTCAATGGCTTCTTTGCCGTTTACATAGGTAATACTGTTGCGATCAACAAAGGCATCTCGGACTTCGGCGATGTCCGACAAACGCACATGGCTGCCATTGACGGTGGCAATGTACAGGTTACGCATTTCATCCAGCGTGGCGAACTGGTTAATAGTTCTGACCAGATAATCATGCGCGGCGGTTTCGAGTCGGCCGCCGGATTGGTTAATATTTTGTTCAAGCAAACGGGCGTTGACGGTTTTAATATCCAGTTTCAGCTGCGCCAGCTTTTCATTGTCAATCAGTACCTGGATTTCCTGAGTCAGACCACCATCCGGCCGCACGGCAGCGACACCGGTCAGCGATTCCAAGCGACGGCGTAAATCTTCTTCAGCAAAGGTCCGTAGCGCAACTTGCTGCGCATTGGTCAAGCCTTGCGGCGCATCACTACGGGTCAGTGCTAAGCGTAAAATAGGATCCAAATTCGGATTAAAACGCAGTAATAGTGGTTTTTTGATATCCAGTGGTAACAGCAGAACATCGAGTTTTTCCCGAACTTCAAGACCGGCCAGGTCCATGTCGGTGCCCCAATCGAATTCCATGATGACGTCGGAGCGGCCGGCACGGGATACCGATTCGACTTTACGGATACCTTTGACGATGCCCACGGTTTCTTCAATCGGTTTACTAACCAACTGCTCGACTTCCGCTGGCGCTGCGCCGGCGTATTCGGTGCGGATAGTTAGAGTCGGATAAGACAAGTCCGGTAGCAGATTGACCGCTAGGCGCGACATTGCCACCAGACCAAACAACATGATCCCCAGGGTAAACATCCAGATCGTGACCGGACGGGCCACCGCGACATTGACCAGTTTCATAAGCACATTCCTGTTGTATTTTTTTATTGGAAGGACGGGAAGCGGAGTCGCTTCCCGTGTGGTCTGAATTAGCTGTTGCTGGCGATCACAGTGACTGTGCTGGCATCTTTCAGGCTAGCCTGACCTGCCGTTACCACTTCTTCACCTTCAGTGATCCCGTCGGTAATTTCGATCATGGCGTCGTTTTCGTAGCCGGTTTTTACTGCTTTACGCAGCACTTTGCCATCTTTCACCACAAACACTGAGCTGCTGTTATCCATCGCAAGTACCGCACGTTTTGGCACTAACAAAGCGGCAGCTTTGGTGTCGTATTGCAGTTCAATTTGCGCAAACATACCAGCTTTGAGGCTCAGGTCGTCATTTTGTACACCTATAGTGACCCGGGCAGTACCTGTGGTCGCGTCAACCACCGGCGAGATGCGAATAATCTTCGCCTGTAACTGCGGCATGCCAGCAAAATTCAGATAGGCGGTCTGGCCAACTTTGGCACGGGTTAACTGATGTTCAGGCAGATTAATCACCGCTTCAAGATATTGCTGTGACACTACATGGAACAGAGCTTTTGATGAGAACTCGGTGATGAGCTGCCCTACTTTGGCGTACCGGCGGGCAATTACGCCGCTAATTGGCGCGATGATTTTAGTGTCCCGCAACGCCAGCTCCTGCATCCGCACCGAAGCGTCGAGCGATTCAACCTGCCATTTCAGCTTGTCGTAAACATCTGTACTGACCAATTTGCGCTGGTGCATTTTCTCGACACGTTCTAATTCACTTTTTAGCTGACCTAAATCTGCTTTTCCCTTCGCCAGCGCCAACTGTTGGCGCTCAGTATCTAAGGTCGCCAACACTTGACCAGCCTGCACATGATCTCCCTCTTCCACCAACAGGGTTTGCACAATACCGGTCGCTTTACTGTTCACTTCAGCATCGGCTTTGGCTTCTAGGGTGGAGGTGGTGCGGTAGGTGCTGCTGATTTCGCCACGGCTAACTTTGGCCGCTTCAACTGGGATACTGACCACGATGTCCTTTTTCTCTGTATCCGGGCTGCTATTGGCAGATTCGCAACCGCTGAGCAGCAACGTCGAGGTCAATAATACCAGCGAGACTGCTTTGGAAAGTTTAGAGATATTGTTCATATTGAATTCCTTGCCTGGTGGTCAATTTTTTAAACTGTGATACTGGCTGTTTGCAGCTGTCATGCCATGTCCGATATCATAAATTTTATGCTTTAAAATCATTAAGATATACAGCTTGCAACCGGCTGAGTTGCAACAAAATGTTTCCGTCTGATAGTAAATTCCGCTACTAATTAGTCGTTTAGCTCATATGTCATTTGCGACTAATCACACTTTTCTGCGATACGTTCCGCTATGCCACTTCAGTGAATCGCCTTATACTGCGGCGCTTTCAAAACTGGTCCGTCCAGAAACCCCTTTCATGCACAGAGTTTGATGTCCTGATGAAAAAATCCAGTCTTGCCCTTTTGATCTCCGCAGTTTGTTACAGTCAGCTAGTCCAAGCGGAGGGTTATAAACTTTTTGAGCAGTCGGTCAGTGCCATGGGCAATGCTTATGCAGGCCGTGGTGCGCAAATCAACGATGCCACTTTGGTCTATTCTAACCCCGCCGCTATTACAGAATTGTCAGCGCCGCAATGGGCGAGCGGTCTGAATTTGATCCATGCCGAAACCAAATACAATCAGGTCAGTGCGCAAAGTGCCGCTGGTTCTGCTGTGGTTGGTCGCACCGATGGCAAAAATAGTTTGAATGAAGTCGTGCCTTTTGTGTTCTACAGCACGCCGGTGGATGACCGGTTATCGCTTGGCGCTGGTTTTTATGTACCTTTTGGCCTGTCAGCTGATTATCAGGACGATTGGGCCGGGCGATATTTCGCCGATGAAACAGCAATTGAAGTGCTGGCATTATCTGCCGTAGCCGGTTACAAGCTGACCGAACAATGGTCAGTTGGATTAGGGATCAGCCTGAATCACGCCGAAGGCACGTTGTCGAAATTTAAAGATCACAATGGCTTATGTGAACTGGGCGCCGGTATTAATCAACTGTACAAGGCCGATGTTTATAACCCACTGGTATGCCAGAGCCACTACTCTGTCACCGGCGATGACCTTGCTGTTGGTTATAGCTTTGGTCTGCATGGTGAGTTAAGCCCTGATCTTCGTGTCGCCTTGGCATATCACAGCGCTATCCGGTTTAATCTGCAAGGCGATTCTGTGATCAGCAACACGCCTGTGACCGGCGCACAAGTTGCCGGCAACAGTAATTTTATCGTGGTAGGCCCGACTTTACCTGCCATCAGCAAACAAACCGGAAAACTCGCCATTAATCCGTTAGCGACCGAAGCGAGTGAACTGGCTTTGACCACACCTGCCAGCCTGGCATTGAGTCTTGATCAGCAACTAAGTCCCGAATGGTCGTGGCAGGCCAGTCTGAGCTGGACGCTGTGGAGTGATTTCCGCTCGATTGACATTATCAGCCGTGATGCTGCCCCGTCTATTTCGTTATCAACCCAACAGCCACAGAACCTGAATCAAGCCGGTTATATTGGCTATATTCCGGAACACTGGCGTGACAGTTTTTCAGCTGCCGTAGGTCTGAGCTGGCAAATCCAAAGCGATCGCATGTTAAAAACCGGTCTGGCCTTTGACGAAAACCCGATCGAACAATCACATCGCACGGCACGGGTGCCGACCACTGATCGCATCTGGTGGACCATTGGCATGAATCAGCAGGTGTCAGCAAACTGGACCTTAGATTTGGCAGCCGGCTGGATGTGGATGGACGCACTGAATGTGCGGGAACGTGAATACAATGTGCAGGAAGTGGCGTTGTATAAATCCGGCTTACAAGCCCATGTTGACAATACCGCTTGGTTATTAGGCATGCAGCTGAATTATCGCTATTAAAAACCTACAAAGCACCAGACCCACCTGAGTGGGTCTGGTATAACGACACGCTTGCAGCAACACTACAGGCGAAGAAGCGCTGGGTTAGTTTTTCTTCAATTCAATTTCACCAGACACCGTTGAGATCTCAATATTGCCTTCGCCACTGCCGGTACGGAACTCCAGATGACGGCGCGGGCCATATTTGGCGCGGGTTGGTTTGTCGTCGGTCAGGCCATTGTCGATATCCCCGCCGGCACTGGCTTCCAGATCAAACCGGGCACTGACATCAGCATCCAGTGTTAACCGGCTAGCGCCGCTGACGCTGCTGGCAGATACTTTCGGTTTTTTACTGTTTTTCAGCACCGCGCGGATCTCACCGTTGACGCTGCTGAACTCCAGCCGTTCAGTACCGTTCAGGTCCAGCTTACCTTCACCATTGACAACTTCGAGCTCAACTTCACGAGCACTGCTTTGCAATGAGATCTCGCCATTCACCGACTCCACTTCCAGCGAACCACTCGAGCCCTTGTCGTTGATTTCACCGTTGACGGTGGTCAGGTGTAAGCGACCGGCATTGTTGACGCTATTGATCTGCCCATTGACAGTTTCCAATACAATATCGCCTTTGAGTTTCTCGCCACTGACCGCACCGTTAACTGTGGTCAGTTTAGCGCCGCCTTCTACGCCGAAGGCGCTGACATTGGCATTGACGCCGCTGAATTTCAGCTCGCTGCCGACCGGCACTTCAATGGTCAAATCTGAGCCTTCCTGTTTATCCGAATTCCAGCCACCATACAAACTACGTGGCATTTTGACCTGAAAACGGGTGACGCCTTTCTCCGAGGTGAGCTCATATCCCTCGGCTTTTTCGTCGAGTGTGCCTTTCACACTGAATTTATTCCCCTGCACGGCGACGATCCGCACTTCCCCGCGCATATTCTCAATTTCGATTTTCTCATTGGCACTGACGTTCCGGCTTTGGTCAATCGCCTCGCCGGCAGCCCATGCTGGCGCCTGTAATAAGGCCAACGCCAGCACTGTCAGTTTCAATTGTTGTTTCATTGATAGATCCATGGTTGTACTCCTAAGTCAGTTCGCTGGTCTTCACCAGTTTGGCGATGTAGCTAAGTTGTTGTTGCTGAATACGTTGTAATTGTTGAATTAATTTCTGGTCATCCGGCTGAAACTGTAATGCCAGCTCAATCTGTTCCTGAGCTTTGTCCCAGATTAACAGTTGCCGTGGCCAGTCAGTAAATCCTTCCGGCACTTGTCGTAACCCTTTGAGCTGTCGGGTTTGTTCATTATTCAGTTGCAGTTGAAGCTGCTGACTGACCGCGAGTAGCAACCCGTTATCATCGGTTGATTCGGCAGTTTCAAAGCTAAGCGACGGTTCTATTGCCGGTTGCTGAGGCCAGAACCAAAGCGTTAGCACTGCAGCTGCGGCCACGCCAAGCCAGTTGCGGTAAACCGGTTGCCGGCGCGGTACCAGCCGCTCGGACAGTTCTGGCCATAAATCACGTTGTGGTTCAAGCTCTGGTGCTAACTTTGAAATCAGTGCATCTAACTGCTGCTCAGTTTTCATCTAACCAACTCCGTAATAACTGTCTTGCCCGGTGATATTGGGCTTTACTGCTGCCCTCGGCGATGCCGAGCAACTCTGCAATTTCATTGTGCTGATAACCTTCCAGCGCGAATAACACAAAAACGGCACGGGCCTGAGCTGGCAGGCGCAAAATCGCCTGCTCTAACTGCGGCATTTCCGGCACATCGAGATAACCTTGTTCTTCCGGTTCCTCATCAACAACTAGTCGCATGACTTTGTTTTTCCGCCACAAATCGACGGCGGTGCGACTGCTGATACTGTGTAACCAGGTTGAAAAGCTGCTATCGCCGCGAAATCCAGGTAGTTGTTGCCAAGCGCGCACGAAGGCTTCCTGAGTGGCGTCTTCGGCCTGGCCGCGATCGGCCAGCAAGCGCAGGCAGATTGCGTAAACCCGTCCTTTAAATTGATGATACAACTGATAAAAAGCTTGCTGATCACCTTTTTTTGCCTGATTAACCCAGGTTTCCACCTGTTGCTGCATCGGGATGCAATTTCCATCTTAAGTTGTTGTTGTCAGTGTAGTCGCAAGGTTGTTGCCAATGGTTTAAAGCACCGGCAAAAAATAATGAAATAACACCATCATGCAGGTATTTAACCGTCCAGCTGGTTTTTTGCTGTAAAAAAGCCGGTTAAACACCGGCTTTGCTGGAAAATAATGGGCTACAGCAAGAACGCTTTGACCGCGCTAAATCGCCACTGGCGCTTTGATATGAGGATGAGCCTGATAGCCTTGCAGTTCGAAATCGGCAAAGGAAAAGGCAAAAATGTCCTTCACGGCCGGATTCAGCTTCATCTGCGGCATCGGATATGGCGTGCGACTCAGTTGCAGTTCCACCTGTTCCAGGTGATTCAGATACAAATGGGCATCACCAAAGGTATGAATAAAATCACCGGGCGCTAAATCACAGACTTGCGCCACCATCAGCGTCAACAACGCGTAGCTCGCGATGTTAAATGGCACACCGAGGAAAATATCCGCACTACGCTGATACAACTGACAAGACAACTTTCCATCATTGACATAAAACTGGAACAACGTATGGCAAGGAGGCAGTGCCTGCTTGCCCTGTGCTGCATTTTCGCGCGGCGAAAACTGCGTATCGGGTAACAAGGCCGGGTTCCAGGCGCTGACTATCAGCCGGCGCGAATCCGGTGTGCGTTTAATGTCGCTGATCAGCTGACTGATTTGATCAATGACCTGACCATCAGCGCCCTGCCAACTGCGCCACTGCGCACCATAAACCGGGCCTAGTTCGCCGTCATCAGTTGCCCAGCCGTCCCAAATCGACACGCCATTAGCTTTCAGATAACCGATATTGGTATCGCCCTGTAAAAACCATAACAGCTCATGAATTATCGATTTCAGATGGCATTTTTTGGTGGTGACCAAAGGAAAACCTTCAGCCAGATTAAAGCGCATCTGATAGCCAAACACGCTGATAGTACCGGTACCGGTGCGGTCGGTTTTCCGATGGCCCTGCTCCAGTACATGGCGCATCAAATCCAGATACTGTTTCATGCTTTGCTCCCTTCGCGGCGATAACCCCAGACAATCAATGCGATACCACTGAGGATCATCGGCATACAGAGCCACTGCCCCATCGACATGCCGAGACTGAGAATGCCAAGATGTGCATCCGGCTCGCGGAAATATTCGATGCCAAAGCGGAAGATGCCATAACCCAACAGAAACAGACCACCAACATTACCTGCCGGCGGATTGCGTTTTTTGTACCAAACCAGCATTAAAAACAGCACTATGCCTTCGAAAAAGAACTCATACAGCTGACTTGGATGCCGCGGTAACGGGCCAGCTCCCGGAAATAGCATGGCCCAGGGCACCTCTGCAGTACGGCCCCATAATTCACCGTTAATAAAGTTACCAATCCGACCGGCGCCAAGACCCAGTGGCAGCAGTACCACAACAAAATCGCCAAGCTGCAAATAACTTTTGTTGAATTTGCGGCTTAGCAGCCACATCGCGGTCAGCACGCCCAGCACACCGCCGTGAAACGACATGCCGCCTTCCCAGGTACGAAACAGATACAGCGGATCGGCCAGAAACTCACCGAAGTTGTAAAACAGCACGTAACCGACCCGGCCACCGAGCACCACACCAAGGAAACCGTAAAACATCAAATCGCTAACCTGATCGCGCGTCCAGCCTGAATTCGGCTTGTCAGCAGCGCGGTTTGCCAGATAATTGGCCATGACAAACGCAATCAGATACATCAGTCCGTACCAACGGATACTGAGCGGACCCAGACTGAAAATCACCGGGTCAATTTGTGGGAATACCAGATAGGATGGCGACATTTGGACAACTCGTCAGCAGATGAAAAATAAAGGCCACATGATACGAGAACCGGCGCGAAAGCCAAGGGCTTTATGCCGGATCTACCATGGCAGCCGATCAGGCGCGTAACTGATTTAACAGTTGCTTCTGATCAAGAAAACGTTGTACCAGCACTCTGACCTGTTTTGGCGACTGGCAGGCCAACACGTCCGGCAACAGCAACCGCAGTTCGGCTAAATCAATCCGGCGCAATAACCATTTGATTTTGGCCAGATTACTATGGTTCATACTAAAACTGTTAAAGCCCATCGCTGCCAGCGTCAACACGCCCAGCGGCTCACCGCCCAGCTCGCCACAGATACTGATCGGAAACTGCAGACCATGCGCTTGTTGGCCTAACTGATTCAGCGCCCGTAATACCGCTGGATGCATCGCATCGTAAAGATTACCAACCCTTGGATTGTTCCGATCGACGGCCAGTAGGTACTGGGTTAAATCGTTGGTGCCGACCGAACAAAAATCGACTTTTCGTGCCAGCTCAGGCAGCTGAAACATAATGGATGGCACTTCAATCATCACGCCGACTTTTGGTTTAGCGACGATATTCTCACTGTTAAACTCATCATCGACTTCAAACCAGGCCTGACGGATTAACCGCAACGATTCGTCCACTTCAGCCAGATCAGAAATCATCGGCAACAAAATATGCAAACTGTTGTAGCCGATATTCGCTTTGAGCATGGCGCGGATCTGCACCAGAAATATTTCCGGATGGTCGAGCGTCAGCCGGATGCCGCGCCAACCTAAAAACGGATTTTCCTCTGAGATTGGAAAATATGGCAACGGCTTATCGCCACCGACATCCAAGGTCCGCATTACCACTGCTTTGCCGGGGTAACCCTGAAACACCTTGCGATAAAGCTCGACCTGTTCCAGCTCGGTCGGGAACCGACTGCGCATAATAAAGGGGAATTCAGTCCGATACAGACCAACGCCGTTAGTAAATTCAGACTGTGTCGTTTCAATTTCAATCGCAAGGCCCGAGTTCACCATCAGACTGAAATTCTGACCACAACTGCTTTGCGCCGGCAGATGCAATTCTGATTGATAGCGGGCGCTGAGCTCGGCATCTTTGGTAATCAGCTGACGATATTCCTGACAAATCGCGTCGGCCGGTGACACCAGAATATGGCCCTGATAGCCATCGACAATCAGACGCTGGCCTTGCCATTGCATTAAAGGCAACTCGTCAACGCCCATCACGGCAGGAATACCCAACGCACGCGCCATAATGGCGGCATGTGAGTTAACCGAACCTTTTAATGACACGATCGCGACCAGCTGTGCCCGCGGAATTTCTGCCAACATCGACGCTGTGACATTTTCTGCGACCAGAACAACCTGCGCCGGCAGCCGGTGTTGACGTTGTTCTGTTTCCAGCAAGTGATTCAACACCCGCTGTCCCAAATCACGAATATCAGTACCACGCTCACGCAGGTATGGGTCATCCATGTCGTCAAACTGGCGGGCAAACCGCTCGACAACCAGCTTCAGCGCGCTTTTGGCACACCAGCCGAGTTTGATTTGTGCTTCGATTTCATTGCCAAGACTGGCAGCGTCCAGCAATTGGTGGTAGACATCAAAAATAGCCAGCGCATCGGCTGGCAAATGCCCGCTCATCCGCTCGGCGAGCCGATTAAACTCGGCTTTGGTGACTTTAACCGCCCGGTAAAACCGGTTTAGTTCTTTTTCCGGGTCATCGCTGTGTTTGAGCGAAATCGCATCAAAATCACTGGCTGGTTGCAGGATATACCCTTCGCCAATCGCTATACCCGGCGCACCGATTAAGCCTTGCATCTGGCTGTTTTGTTGTGTTGTCGACGTTCCGGCCGACACTTTGCGCATCTCGGCATTGACCAGCACTGAGGCCAGTTGCACGCCCAATGTCACGAGGAAAGACTCTTCATCTTCATTAAAAATGCGCGAATCGGATTGCTGAATGGTCAATACACCCAGGACTTTGCGGTGATGGATAATGGGGCAACCCAAAAATGCGGAGAAACAGTCTTCAGAAACTTCGGGGGTAACTTTAAAGCGTGGATGCAAATGAGCCTGAGCCAGATTAATCGGCTCTTCACGCTGGCCAACCCAGCCAATCAGACCTTCAGAAAAACCGATGGAAACTTTGCCAATCGCATCCGGATTCAGTCCGTCAGTGGCCATTAGCATGAAGTGTTGTTGTTCGTAATCAGCGAGGTAAACCGAGCAGCACTCGGTACGCAGCGCGTGTTTCACATTGCGGACCAATCCGGCCAAAGCGCTGTCCAGCGAAGGCTCCTGAGCTACGTCCTGCACGATGCGCCGCAACTGGCTGAGCATGTTTGACCTCACATAACAACAAATGCCAGCCACAGGCTGGCATTTGTTTATTTCTTTTTAACTTCCCGTCGAACAAAAGGTAAAGCGATTGGGGCAAACTCTTTCATGACTTTCCGGTAAACTTCCCGTTTAAAAGCCACAACTTGCCGCACCGGGTACCAATAACTGACCCAACGCCAGTCATCGAATTCAGGATGCGTGGTTTTCAGCAGATTGACATCTTCATCCCGGCAAGTTAATCGCAGCAAAAACCATTTTTGTTTTTGCCCGATACACACCGGGTTTGAATCCCGTCGGATCAAACGCTTTGGCAGCTTATAGCGTAACCAGTGTTTCGTGGTTGCCACTATTTCTACATCTGCCGCGGTTAATCCAACTTCTTCATGTAGTTCCCGATACATCGCTTGCTCTGGCGTTTCGCCATCATCAATGCCACCTTGCGGGTACTGCCACGAATGCTGTCCGTATCTGCGAGCCCAAAACACCTGTCCCTGGTGATTACAAATCACTATACCGACGTTGGCCCGAAAGCCTTCGGCATCGATCACACAAACCTCTGGCTTGTTTACAACAGCGTTGACCTGATTCTTTCACAAAGTGGCAGGGACAGCAAACTGAATTTCTGTCTGCTTGCCCTCAAGTTATCCACAACTTGGCATTTATACAGTATGCCTCTGTGTACTTTTACACAGAGACTGTGCATATAACTGTGCATATCCGTGTTCTTATCCCTGAATAACTCACCACAACGCGACAAAGCCAAATAACTTCGATATTAAAATACATTACTTTTCATACATTTAGGACGCATTTTTTCACATCAGGAGTCGTGCAGCTCTGTGTATAAGTTGGATTGCTGCAAAAATCGCCAGAAAAATCCGGATGAAAATGTTAGTGTGTTCAGAGTGATATACGGATATTGATATGCGCCCTTCTCCCCCTGATTCAACTGCTGAATTATTGCACCGCGCCCATGCTCTGGCAGGTCTGACCCTCACTGAATTGGCTGATGAACTCCATCAGAGTTTGCCTGCAGATCTGCGTCGTGACAAAGGGACAGTCGGCCAGCTAATTGAGCTGGCTCTTGGTGCCAGTGCCGGTTCCAAAGCAGAACCTGACTTCCCGCATCTGGCGGTTGAACTGAAGACGCTGCCAGTCGACCGGACTGGCAAGCCGCTGGAAAGTACTTATGTGTGTGTGGCGCCAATGACCGGCGCAACCCTGCAACGCTGGCAAGATTCCTGGGTATGCCGAAAACTGCAACATGTACTGTGGGTCCCTGTGTTAGCAGCGCGCGACATTCCGTTAGGTGACCGGATGATCGGCCGGGCGTTTTTATGGCAACCCAACATGCAGCAACAGCAGCTGTTGCAGCAGGACTGGGAAGAATTGATGGATCTGTTGGCGCTCGGAGGGCTAGACCAAATCCGCGGTGCGCATGGCAAAGTTCTGCAGTTACGGCCAAAGGGCGCTAACAGTAAAGCGCTGACTCTTGCCATTGGTCCCGGCGGCGAGCCAGTCCAAGCTCTGCCACGCGGGTTTTATCTGAAAACAAGCTTCACCAGTCAGATCCTGCAACAGGCGACCCATAATCTTTAATGGATATAACGCTGGATAATGCCGTTATAGCGACCATCGGCTTTTATCGTGGCTAACGCCTGATTAAAAGCACTAACTTGCTCTGCTTTCACTGTGGCTTTGCTGAACATTACGAACACATCAGTATTGCCCATTGAAATGGAATGAGCACCAATTTGTTTATCCAGTCCCTTGCGTCTGAGCATCGCATGGCCGACAAAGCTGTCTTCCAGCATGCCATCAATATCCTCATCCAGCAGCCGTGCCAGATTCAGTTCACTTAAAGATGCTTCAACAAATTGTTGTTTTAGCGGCGCCTGATTGTATAAGTCTGCAAATTCAGTCCCATAGTAGTATTCACTGATGATGCCTACTTTCTTACCGGCACCTATGAATTCGGCCAAGTTATTTTGTGGATAGCTGGCAACGTCCGCTGAACGGACAAACAACACAAATTGCTCCTGCCGATAGGGTTCGGAAAAATGCGCATATTCCTGGCGGGCCGGCGTGATCGACGCGCCGAGCAACAAATCGACATTTCCCGCTTTCAGCGAACTGATTAAATCTGTCCAGCTGCCTTGTTGTGCAATGATTTCACAGCCCATTTGCTGTGCTATCGCTTGGACTAACTCGATATCAAGACCTGACGGTTTGTTATCCAATGCTGTGTATTGGTAGGGTTCCCAGGCTTCAAAGCCAAGCTTGAGCTGACACTGTGCCGCCACTGGCGTGACTGCATTGGTTGCGGCAACTGCTGCGGCTGTTTTGACTTCTGGAGTGGTACTGCTGACTGGTTTAGATTCTGGTTGGACAGACGTTGGCGCCTGAGGACCACATGCTGCAAGGACGAAAAGTACGGATATTAAGCAAACAAAACCTGAAGATTTCATAACTTGCCCCGCCGATTTGACTCGTTCTGAGCAAGCTTAGTGCATTTCCGTCGCCTTGCATTCAATCTACAGAAACTGCAGATAAATATTTACGAAGTCGCGGAAAGATATCGGAATTTAACCGGTCTGGGCCGGAACACAATAGCGGACAGGCGTTCACTCCACCAGTTGCCAGACCTCTTCTATCACCTGTTCTTTATCGGTTCGCCGTTGCGTCAGCCGGCCTTCCTCAAGTTGCCATTGGTAAGCAAGGCTACTGCCGGCATCCGGTTTAAAGCCGGTATACTCTCGATACAAATCAGCACTGAGTTCGATCAGGCCGGCAGTGGCGCTGATCACTTTGCCATCGTCCGCCGTCGTGACACGGCTGAAGTGCCGGTTTGCGACAATCTTTAATGATTGCAATGCCTGCGCTGACGCAGACTCTGGCAGAGCTTTACCGGACGCATCAAACTGGCGCACCGACACTAAACGCCAAGTGCCATCGAGCACCGAAGCTTGCTGCTGAAATTTTTTATCGGAATTGGTCAGGGCCAGTCCGTAAAACAGACTGGAGCAAATGAGCAGCAATCCCAGAAGGAACCCCGAATATAGATTTCTCAAGCTAAGCCTCAGATTTATAATATTATTGTTATTCTGAATCCGAGTGTACCCAGACTTACGCGCGAATAGCAATCAGTTGCCGCTGTTGCCAGAAAATATCAAATATTCGTCAGCTTTTCTTCGAGTAAAGCCAGCAAATTACCATCCGGATCACGGAAAAACGCCAGCCACAGATCATAGTCACCCATTTGTGCCGCACAGTGCGGCGCCTTTTCACCGGGAATATCCGCCGCCAGTAAGCGCAGATACTCAGCTTCGATCTGCTGGCACTGTAAATACAACACCGAGTTTTGCCCAACCATGCCAGCCCCTTGCGGTTGCGTCAGCATTAACCGCACAGGCCCGATCGCCATAAAAGCCAGCTGCGCAGATGGCTGAAATAATAACGGTAAACCTAATTGTTGAAAAAAGGCCACAGCCCGCGGCACATCAGAGACTACATAAGCCAATTGTTTCAGGGCACTGATCGTTGCTGCTGTCATGATTGAACCTGTCTGTCAGAACAAAACGTTAGCCTGAACATTTCTGTCAGACAGGTCAAGCCATTACGGGCGGGAATAACGCAAGATCCGCTGCAGTACACTCAGATATTGCCGGCCAAAACTACCACTGTTGTAAGGGATGCCGTATCGCTGTGCGATAGCCCGAACCTCGTGACACAAAGCCGGATAACGCCAGGCTGGCAGATCTGGAAACAGGTGATGTTCAATCTGACAGCTCAGGTGTCCTGTTAAAATATGCAACCAGCGTGGGCCGGTAAAATTTGATGACCCCAGTATTTGCCGGTAGTACCAGTGACCACGACTTTCATCAATGCAATCAGCCGGTTGGAACACCTGTGCTTGCGCGGTGAAATGACCACAAAAGATCACAGTAGCAGTCCACCAGTTCCGCAACAGATTAGCGGCAAGATTGCCAAGCAGTACCGGCAGCGCCACTGGCCAGCACAACAACGGATAAATCAGATAATCTTTCAGCAACTGCCGGCGAGCTTTGCTGAAAAAAGCCGATTTTAATTGTTGATCAGATACCTGACTGTGACGATCTGCTTTTTTACGGCCGAAAAATACCCGTTGTGCGGCCAGTTCGTGATAAGCGATCCCCCACTGAAAAAACGTGCTTAAGGTCAGATACGTCAGGAACTGCCAGCTGTTTTGTAAGCGCCAGCGCAGATCGGCCGAGAGTCGCAGCAGACCATAACCGTAGTCCCGATCCAGACCGATAATGTTGGTATATGTATGGTGTTCAAAATTGTGTGTGCGTTGCCAAGATTTGGCGTCACAGGCAATATCCCATTCATATTGTTGAGAATTAAGCCGTGGATGCCGCAGAAAATCATATTGCCCGTGTAATACGTTATGGCCGATTTCCATATTATCGAGTATTTTTGCCAGCGCCAGTAGCAGCACGCAAGGCACTAACCACCACCAGCTAAACCAACATAGCAGCATGCCGAGCCGACCACTGAGCGCAGCACAGCGTTGCCAGAAAATGAGCTGCTGCAAATAGCGGGCATCGGCCTGACCGAGTCGAGCTTTTTCCTCGCATAACAATTGGTCAAGCTCCAACGCCAAGGACTCCAGTTGCACAGCATCCAGCTGCGGATTTTGTACTTGATTCATCAGACTATTAACCCTTCACTACTTAATTCCACTGGACTTACCGCCTCACTGATACAGAGTTGGATGCGTCCCGCGCCGGCATCCGATAACTCTCCGGTCAACAGATTGCGTACCACGCCGCTGCTTTTGTCACAAAGGCACTGCATACAAACACCTCGGCGGCAGCCATAACGCAACACCAGACCACTTTGTTCTGCCCGCTGTAAGATGGAGCCTTGCCCACCTAGATCATGTTGTTGTCGACCCAGCGCTATCCGCACCGGCTGACTGGTTGCAGCTGTGCGTTGGATCAAACCAAAACTCTCTGCAGTTATTTGGGTTGGGCTGACACCCCGCGCTAAACATGCGGTACGAAGATCCTGCGTAAACGCAACCGGTCCACACAGCAGAAACTGCCCCCGAAGTTCGGGCTGCAACTCCTCAAATATGCGATCGGCACTTAACCGCCCTCTGGTCGCCGAGTCCCACAGGACCAGCTTTAACAACGGAAACTTTGCCTGCAATGCGGCCCAGTGTTCAGCAAACAGTAGCTGCTCAGTACCTCGATAGCTGTAAACAAACAGTAGCGGTACCGTGAGCCGGCTCAATGAAGTCAGCATCGAAAAGAGTGGCGTGACGCCACTACCAGCGGCGACTAGGCAAGCAGCGCTGCCCTGAGACAAAGCAAAATCGCCTTCAGGAGCCGACAAGTGGACATAGCTTCCCGGTGTTAATTCGCCACTCAGCGCACTGGTAAAATGGCCTTGCGGCTGTATTTTTATCGCCAGTTCAATTTCACGCTGTGCATGCAGTTGTTGCACGCTACTGCAAATGCTGAAGGTCCGTTCCATTGGTACGCCTCGAATGCTGACCCGCAATTGCAGATGTTGGCCTGGCGTAAATATCGGAAAAAACTGCCCCACTTTGAGTTTCAATCGCAGACAACCGGCCTGAGGTTTTATTTGCAGCACTCTGGCCGCATAAAATCCGGCACGGAACCACGGGAAAACGCGCTGGATCAGCGGCTCTGCAGCGTCCAAGAGACTGGGGTGACGAAACAACGTCTGACACAACTCGGTATAGAACCGTCGGGTAATACTACTCATGCACGAACTACCAATCACATATTTCAGCGAACATTTGTACTCTTAAAATAATCAAAATTCCAGAAATATAATTTATTAAAAACTCATCACATTGATATATATGAATTTAATTTCAGATGGAAAATCGTATCTTGCAGAGAAAAATGCATAATTCAGTGTACATTCGTACCCTCAATAGATTTTTGGCAAAAAAAAGCAGCCCGGAGGCTGCTGTTTGATCAGACGGATATCGCTCAGGCAAGCGCAGCAAGTGCTGCATCGTAGGAAGGCTCATCGGCCGTCTCTGCAACTTGCTCGGTATGCAACACTTTACCGTCAGTGTCGATCACCACAACGGCACGGGATAACAGACCACGTAATGGACCATCGGCAAAGGCCACACCATAATCCTGACCAAAGCTGCTACGGAAGCTTGAACCGTTTTGCACCGCTTCCAGCCCTTCTGCACCACAAAAACGTGCCTGAGCAAATGGCAGATCGGCCGAGATGCACAACACTTTGGTGTTTTGCAGGCTGCTCAATGCCTGGTTAAATTTGCGCACTGAAGTGGCGCAAGTCGGCGTATCAACACTTGGAAAAATATTTAATACCAGACGGCTGCCGGCGAAATCAGCCAGAGACACGTCGGCCAAACCTGCGCCTGTCAGCACAAAATCAGTCGCTTGGCTGCCCACAGCTGGCAGATTGCCAACCGTCTGAAATGGATTTCCTTTTAACGTTACGGTCGCCATATCGATTCCTTATAATTTGCCGAGTCACACTCAGTTATATGAATTGCCAAAACCTTTTTTCGGTTTTTGCGGTTTTTGTTGCCGGGTCACCGGCAGTTTAATTTCTACAGCGCCAGTGGCTGGCAATGTCAGTGCTTGCAGCGCAACATCACTGTCCTGCCATGGATGCCAGACTTTCAGTTGATAGTTACCCGCAGGGACATCAGCGAACTGGGCAGAACCATCAGAGCGGCTGACAGCCAGATAAGGGCTATCGCCCACATAGACATACGCCTGCATATAATCATGAATATTACAGCCGATGGCGATAACACCCGATTTATCAAACAAGACCGGAGCTTCCGGCTTGCCGGCGTACAGCTTCAGTTCAAATACCTTTGCCGGCGAAAATGAGTAGACATGGTGGCGGGTTTTGTCCTGATTTGGAAACTCAACGGCGGTACCTTTTTGCACTGCCGAGACAAAGGGAACAAAGGTCAGGTCTTTTTGTGCCAGTTCGGCCGGCGTTTTTAATATCGGCGGATTCGGTAACTGCAGTTCCGCCACCGCGTCTTCCAGTGGCACGCCCTGTTGATCAGTGATGCGGATTTGCAGCGGTTCTGCCACAGTAACAGTGGCCTGCAGCAAACAGGCACAACACAGCAATTTGTTCAGAAAGGTCATCTGGTTGCTCCGAGAAGACGCCAACAGGGTGCTGGTACGCAGTTGATGGCCAGCTGGTTCAGCCGGCAGTATAACAGTCTGAAATCTATCAGACTGCGGAAATTTTACCGACATAGCCCTAGTCTGCCTTTAACAAAGGGTATAGTTTACAATTATTTGGTGTCTTCTCGGAACTCAGCATGAGCACACTACAGTATCGCGCCTTTCCCAGGCTTTGCCTGATCACAACCTCGATGCTGTTTGCAGCGCCAGGTAAGACCGCAGAATTAACATCGTGGCTGGAACTGCAGGCCAAAGCAGAGTTTGGCTGGGTTCAACATAGCGAACAAAACAACAATCTGGGCCCCTGGTGGCAACACGGCAGCGGACAATTGGCGATCAGCGATGATCGGCTGACCACAGGGCCAATCCTCGCAGCCTTACAAATCAACACGGACAGCCCGTTTTCCGCCAGGCTGCATCTGAGTCAGCAATCAGCCTTGGACGCTGCCAGTGGCATCACGGAAGCCTGGCTGCAATATCAGCCATTGCCGATCGACGGTTATCGGCTCAAAGCCCGCGCCGGCTGGTTTTATCCGGCATTGTCGCTGGAAAATACCGACATCGTGTGGAGCTCACCCTATACCAGCACTTTTTCGGCAATCAATAGCTGGTACGCCGAAGAGCTGCGCGCCAAAACACTGGAACTGAGCCTGAGCCGGCCCGGTCGAAGTTTTTCCTCCAATCATAGCTGGCAAGGCGTGCTGGGTGCTTTTCGCGACAATGACCCACTCGGCACCTTGATTTCCTGGCGCGGTTTTGCCGTGCATAACCTGCAAACCCGCATCGGTGGTCGGATTGATTTTGCTCACTACCCCAGCCTGCAGCGTTTTCCGCTGGAACGCCAGCCTGATTGGGTAGAACCCTTTGAGGAACTCGACGGCCACACTGGCTGGTATGGCGGACTGCACTATCTGTATCAGCAGGAGACTGAAATTCGGCTTTACCACTATGACAATCAAGCCGATCCGACGGTGCTTGCTAAAGGGCAATATGCCTGGTTAAACCGCTTTAATCAGCTGGCCGTGCAGCAACAACTGAGTGAAAGATGGCGCCTGGTCAGCCAATGGCTCGATGGTCACACTGAAATGGGCTTTGATACTGTATTGGTGGATTACCGCGCAGCCTTTGTTTTGCTGAATTATCAACAAGATCTGTGGCAGGCCAGTGTACGTTATGATCACTGGCAACAATGGGACCGCGACCAGACCGTGGGTGATGATAACAGCGGCCGCGGCCACAACTGGACTGTGGCATTACAATATCCGTTATCGGCGCAGTGGACTCTGCTCAGCGAATTCAGCCGGCTGAACAGTCATCAGGCGTCGCGCGGACAATGGGCACACTGGCCGCTACAGCGCAATTTTTATCAGAGCCAGCTGAGCCTGATCTGGCGTTTTGACTAGCGCGAATAGGAGTAAACAAACGCCGCTGCGTATGTTAAGACAATACCAACCAGATACCGACGCCAAACATCAACGCCGCGGCGATACGATTCATCAGCCGGGCGTTGCCTTCTTGCATAAACAGCACCCGCAGCGCTTTGCCGCCACTGGCGTATAACAGCAACGAAGCAAATTCCAGCAGTAAAATAATCGCCAGCAGGACGGTCAGCTGTGGCCAAAACGGCAGACTGGCGTCGATAAATGGCGGCAACAGCGCCATATGAAAAGCCCAGCCTTTGGGATTGGACACTGCGGTAATAAAACCCTGCATAAACAATTCACGCCGCGAACTTTGCTGCGCTTGCCCAGGCTCCGGGATCGCCAGTTTGCCTTTGCTTTGCCACATCTGCAGCGCCAGATAGCCGAGGTAAGCACCGCCCAGCCATTTAAATGCGGTCAATAAGCCCGGCATCCCGAGTAACAATGCCGAGACGCCCAGCACCGCCGCCATTGCCACCAACGCAACCCCAAGCAGTTCCCCACCCATCATCCACAGTGCCCGGCGCACGCCCTGGCTGATCCCGACGGTCAGAGCCAGCGTCATACAAAGGCCCGGTGTGATGGAAACAAATAAAAAAGTCGGAATAAACAAGCCCATCAGGCTCAGATTGATCAAGATACAGACTCCTGCTGTGGGTCTGGCCGCGGTGGACCAAACAACACTTGAATTTTAGCGCGTACGCCACTTGCATCGCGGGCAGCGGTCAGCATGCGACGCCATTCATGGAAAGTGATCGTCAGTGGATTGACGGATTCAAAATCTTCAGTGATCCCAAAACGACACGGGATCGCGTCATGTTCGGGCTCGAAACTGCCAAACAAACGGTCCCAAATCACCAGCACGCCGGCGAAATTCTTGTCGATATACACATCGTTGCAGGCATGATGGACACGGTGCCAGGCCGGCGTGTTCAGCACATAACCGAGCCAGCCCCAGTGTTTGCCCCAGCGCGTATGCACAAAAAACTGAAAACCGAGATTAATCGCAACCACTGCCAGCACCAACTTCGGATCAAAACCCAGCAACACCAAAGGCACCCAGAACAGCCACATCCCGGATAACGGATAAGTCAGGCTCTGACGAAAAGCGGTGCTGAAATTCATCAGCCGGGAGCTGTGATGCGCCACATGCGACGCCCAGAGCCAACGCACCCGGTGCGAGGCGCGGTGAAACCAATAATACAGAAAATCCTGCAGTACAAATAACAGCAGCAAATTCAACGCAGTAAACGGTAAATCCAACCAGGCAAATTGATGTAACCAATAAAACAGCGGTAACAGCAGCAATAAGGACAGTGCATCACCGGCCTGATGCATCGCGGCCAGAATCATATTCGCCAGTGAATCGCGCCACTGATAAATCGCCAGCTTGCGGCGCACACTGTGATACCACTCAAAGCCAATAAACAGGAAAAACACCGGGCTTAACAAAATCAGGATCACTTCTACCGGAACCATGCACACCACACTGCAGCTAAAAACCGAAGTTTTTACTCTAACATGCCGCTTTTGCGTCCTGCACCTTTTTTGGCTGTTGCTGCACCAGACTGGTACCAGCGGCGAATGAATATTGATACAGATAAATTTTTAGTGTTAAAAATCAATACGATAAAAAATTATTTTTCTGGAACGCCCCTTGCTGCACCACAAGATGTCGTCAGGCTGACACAAAAACAGGTCAGGCTGAAGCATTCGCTGAGGAGGACTTATGCTGGATCTGAAAAATCATCCGCAACGCGATTTACTGGAAAAAGAACTACAACAACGCTTTTTCCCAGCGCTGCAGGCGCCCTGCCGGATCTGCCACTGGATGCTGACATTGTCGCCGGCATCGCGCAGCCACGAATTCCAACATCTGCAACAGCTGGCACACCAATATGGTGTGGCACTGCTGGATGGCGATGTCGATTTAAATCTGGATTTAGGCAACGTGATGCTGCGCTGGGAGCGGCATTCTGAGTTTTCCACTTACAGCTTTATTAAACCGGGTCAATCCAGCGGTTTTGAAGATCCGCTTAGTTTCCTGCCAAGCCTGGATTGGTTTAATCCGCTGCCAGGGCAGTTATTTCGGGTGGTCCAGCTGCAAATCCTGACCGGTGCAGAGCAACAGACCGCCAGTACTTTGTTTGCTGCCGAACATTGTATGTCGAGCCTGTTAGCCGATGGCAAAGCACGGGTCTGGACCGATTTTCGCAAACATCCGGAAGGTGCCGGTCGTATGTTGCTGCTCGATGACGGTCTGTCGCCTTCTGCATTGGCGCGGCTGGTGCAGCAATTATTTGACCTCGGCAATTACCGCAAACTGAGTCTGCTCGGCTGGCCAATCAGCCGCCAGACGCTGAGTCAGCTGCATTTACTGGAACAACAGCTGTCTGATATCACCCAGCGCATCGAACAACAACAAGGCTCTGACGAACAATTGCTGCGCGAGATCAGTCAGTTATCCGCGCAGACCGAACATTTGATCGCCAATAACAGCGCCAGGCTCGACGCCAGTGCGGCTTATTATCAACTGACGCTGGACCGCTTAAAGGCACTCAGAGAGCAACAAGTTGACGGCATGATGACGTTACAGGATTTCTCCGAACGACGGCTGACACCGGCCTTTCGCACGGCGCAATCGGTGCAGAGCCGCCAGCGCAGTTTGTCCAACCGCTTAGGTCGTTCAACCGAACTGCTGCGCACGCGGATCAACCTGCAACTGGAGCGGCAGAATACTGATTTGCTGGCGTCGATGGACAAAAGAGTGCGGTTGCAGCTCAGCCTGCAACGCGCCGTTGAACGGGTATCGGTGGTGGCGATCAGCTATTACGCCATAGCGCTGGTCGATAAGGCGCTGGAGTCACTGCATTATTGGTGGCCGACGTTGCCGCTGGAAAGTTGCCGCAGTTTGAGCCTGCCGCTGGTGGTACTGGGTGTCAGCTTTTTATTGTACCGGTTACACCGCCATCATCAGCTCAGTAACTGAGCCGGTGATGGCGTCGATAACCGGCTCAACCTTTGTCGCCAAAACATAAGTCGCCGGCATCACCTAGTCCCGGTACTATGTAAGCCTGTTCGTTCAGGCGTTCGTCGACAGCGCCAATCCAGAAATGGGCAGCGCTGCCCAGTTCACGCTGCAGCAATGCCAGTCCTTCCGGTGCCGCAATGGCAGCAGCAATATGCAGGCTGCGGGGTGTGCCGCTTTGTTGCAGCAAACGCCAGACTTTGAGCAGCGATGAACCGGTCGCCAGCATTGGGTCAATTAACACTAAATCCCGGCCGTCAATGGCCGGATTGGCGCTGTAGCCAAGAAAAATATCCTGATCCATACCGGCCTGTTCGGCCTGACGATAAGCGCCGATAAAACCACTGTCGGCCTGATCAAACACATCAGAAAAGCCCTGATAAAACGGCAGACCAGCGCGCATCACACAGATCAATAATGGCTGCTGGTCCAGATCAGCAGCTTTGGCGACGCCCAGCGACGTGTGCAGCGGAAAGCTTTGATATTGCAGCGTTTTTGACAGTTCATACGCCAATAACATGCCAAGGCGCTGCAAATTATGGCGAAAACGCCAGCGATCTTGCTGGATATCCGGATCACGCAATTGCGCGAGCAGGCTTTGTGCAACGGAAAGCTGCTGATTTAACTCAAAAAGATGCATAAGTTGTACTCCAAAAGAACGGCGCTGTCTGACGGGATTATCGCCACTGAACTTGAAAAAGTTGTCCGGCACGCCCATCTGTAAGAAAAGCCCCCGGAACTGTTAACTCCCTATGCTAGCGGAATTTTTACAAAACAACAGTCAGTTGCTGTCACTGCTGTTGATCACTTTACTGGCGATTGCTGCGATCCTGTATCCGACCTGGCGCCGCAAGCACAGGCGACAAGTACTGCGACAGAAGCCTTTTCCGAAGGCATGGCGTAAATTATTGCAACAGCGCTGGCCATTGTATCGCGCCTTACCAGCCGATTTGCAGCAGGAACTACGCCGCCAAATTCAGCGTTTTATCGCCGAAGTAGAGTTTGTCGGCTGCGATGGCCTGAGTGTGACTGAGCCGATGCAGGTGTTGATTGCGGCACAAGCCTGTTTGCTGACATTAAAACTACCCGTCAATGATTACCCGGGCTTGCGTCAGGTGCTGGTCTACCCGGACGCATTTGCTGTCCAGCAAGATAGACCCGATGTTGCCGGCGTGGTGCACAACAACATGCAGTGGCGCGAAGGCGAATCCTGGCAACAAGGTCAGGTGATTTTATCTTGGCGTCATACACTGGCCGGTGCCACTATCGCTGATGATGGCCGCAATCTGGTGGTGCATGAATTTGCCCATCAGTTAGATCAACAAACCGGCAGTGTGAACGGTTTCCCACCGCTGGCCACAACGCAGCTGCAGCAAGACTGGAGTCTACAGATGCAAGTAGCTTACACCCGCTTGCAACAAGATCTGCAGCAAGGTATCGCGCCTTGGATTGACCCATATGCGGCCACTAATCCGGCTGAATTTTTTGCCGTACTTAGTGAGCTGTTTTTTGAAATGCCAGCCTACCTGGCCAGATGCCAGCCGAAGCTGTACCAGTTGATGCAGCAATTTTTTCAGCTCGATCCACAAAGCTGGCCACTGCAACAAGCTGAGCTGCCGACCAGAGCAGCCCGCCATTTAAATTAATGACAGCGTGCTGCTGCCCGGCTATTCAGAATCAATTCAGATGAACCCGCCATATTGGTTATATCAGCAACTGCTGATGTCACTTTGGAGGCGTTATGTTCAAATTTATGGGTATGCTGGCCGGCCTGTTCAGCGCGATTGGCCTGATGACTCCTGCCCACGCAACAAATGTTGAAGTCAATTTGTATGGTCAGGTGCTACCAGGGGTACATGGTCATGTCAGAGTCGCAGATCCTTATCCGCGCTATGATCGGATTGTGGTCATCGAAGCGCCTTATGCGCATCAGCGTGATTGGGGTCGCTACTGCCATCACTATGGCGCCTGTCACCAGTCCGTACGGTTTGTCGAAGTGCGGGAGTATCAGGAACAACGCCACTGGCACAAACCAAAACGCCACAAAAGACGCCATGGTCACGTCCATCACCATGACTGTGATCATTAAGCAGGTTTCGCCGGGCGGCGAACTTGGTATAATCGCCGCCTTTCATTCGCGAAACAGACAAGCAGGAAATTACTGATGATCATTACCCAGGACAGCGTCGTCCAGTTGCATTACCGTGTGTCAGAGGCCCAGGATCTGATTGAAGACTCCGCCAGTGGCGAACCGATGTTATATCTGCATGGCCACCAGAATATGCTGCCGGCGATTGAGCAGGCGCTTGCCGGTAAAGCCGCTGGAGACGAGTTAACGCTGGTGGTTGCACCAAAAGATGCCTATGGCGAGCGCGATGAAAACGCGATTCAAAGCGTTCAGGTCAAACATTTAAAAGGCGCAAAAAAATGGGCGCCAGGCATGACTGCAATCATCGAAACAGAACAGGGTCCGCGTCAGGTTAAGATCGTGAAAATGGGCATGTTTAAAGCGGACGTTGATGTCAATCATCCGCTGGCCGGCAAAACCCTGACATTTGAATTAAAAGTCGTCTCGGTCCGCGCCGCTTCCGCCGAAGAAGTCGCACACGGACATGCGCATGGCGTTGGTGGTCATCACCACCATTAAGCTTTAAAAACTGGCAAGTGGCTGATTATGCAGCCACTATGCTAGGCTTGTAAAACGCCTGCCTAGCCGGTCTGCTTTATGAAAATTCTGTTCTCATTGATTGTGGTGACACTCGTGCTGTTCGGTCTGAATTTATACCGACTAAGCGCCACAGATTCGGACGCGACGTTGCAACCGCCGGTAGCACAAACTACACCGCAGTTGCCGGCATTGCAGCCAGAACAGCAATTACCACTCCTCGAACAAAGCAGCGCCCGCCAATTCCGCTTGCAATGGGGCATGACTCCGGAGGCTCCATTTCATATTCTGGAAGGGCCGGATCAGGGGCAAGGTTTTTGTGATTTATTAGTCCAGCGATTACAGGTTTATCTGCCGGATGTTCGTCATCACCCCCTGACCGAACCGCAATCCCGCATTCGACAGCGCATAGACGCCAAAGAACAGCTGTGTTATCCCTGTGCTTTGTATGTGCCGGCCTCACAGGACCGAAAAGGCCGCTTGTTCAGCAAACCTACCCATTATTACCGGCCTCATGGCATCATCACCCGGCCAGACTTGGCAAAAACCATTCGCCAGCGTTTTGGTGTACCGGTCAATCTGCAGAAATTACTGGCCAGCGAGCTGCGCTTTGGTTTTCCGGCGCAGCGTGGTTATGGCAAATTGCAACCGTTGCTCGATGAACACCGGCTCAACAGCCCCAATCACGTTAGTGTGGATACTGGTAAAGACGCCACCATGCTGCATTTACAAATGCTCGGCCAGCATCGGCTCGATGCGACACTCGATTACATCAGCAGCTTACAATATTACGACCGGCACTCGGCTGAACCTCTGGTTTTTCTGCCAATCGCCGGATATGAAGACTTGCTGGCCGGCGCCGTCAGCTGCCCGGACAGTAACTGGGGGCAGCTTGCCGTGCTTCGGGTCAACGCAATCATCAACAATATCAGGCAAGACAAGGCGTTACGGCAAAATCTGCAATTTTGGTTTGGCGACGAGTTGCCGCCTTATCCACCAGAACAAAGCCGCTGAGGAAAGGATAAATATAAGCTGCAATCAAACGCGCTTCAGGCTAAAATCTGCGGCTGTTTTTTCAGTTCAGCACATGGATCCAGCCGTTGTCACCGCAACTTCCTTTAGAAAACATTCAGTTTGATAATTACCGGGAACAACCAGCTGTGGTGTCAACTGCCGAACCAGAAGTGACAGTACAGCGTCGCTCGTTGATTCCGGTACTGTTGCTGTTGTTACTGGCCGCGCTCGCCGTATTGGCTGCATTTGAAATGCGTACGGCCTGGTATAGCGCCAAACCAATCAGCGAATACGCCAAAACACTGACCTGGCAAGTGCAGAATGGACCGACGAATCAGGTCATCTACCCAACCGCCGGGCCGTTTGACGAACGCCATGGTTATACCAAATTACCTGCACTGCTGCCCCGCCTGACCGAGCGCGGTTTTGTGGTACGTGCCCAGGCTGAATTTTCGCCGGCCATGCAAGGTTTTGCCGCCCAAGGCTTTTTCCCGCCGTATCGGGAGAAAGTGCAAAGTGGTCTGTTTCTGGCAGATTGCCGCAACGAAACTATCTTCGATTTTAACTATCCGCAGCGGGTGTATCGCCAGCCGCAACAAATCCCATTGTTAGTGGCACACAGCCTGTTGTTTATTGAAAACCGCAATCTGCTGACTATTCCGCCGCACGCCAACCCGGTAATGGATTGGCCGCGTTTTGTCATGGCTGCTGTCAGTCAAGTGGGTAAAGTTCTGGCGATTGGCGGACAGTCCGCTGGTGGCTCGACGCTCGCCACCCAAATCGAAAAATTCCGTCACTCGCCTATGGGGCTGACGCAGAATTTCGAAGATAAAGCCATTCAGATTATTTCCGGCACTATCCGCGCTTATCAACATGGCCCGAATACTCAGGCCGTGCGTACGCGCATTGTGCAGGATTACCTGAACACAGTGCCGCTGTCTTCGGCGCCCGGTCATGGCGAAGTGCATGGTGTCGGTGATGCCTTGTATGCCTGGTTTGGTACTGACTTTGAACGCGCCAACCAGCTGCTGAGCCAACCCGAACAAGCGGACACCGCCTTGGAACGGGCACGCTATTTCCGCCAGATGCTGTCACTGATGATCGCACAGCGCCGGCCATCTTATTATTTGTTGCAAGGCCATGCGGACCTGGAAGAGCTGACCGACAGCCATATCCGCCTGCTGGCGCGCGCCGGCATCATCGATGCTGGTTTACGCGACAAAGCATTGAACGAGCGGCTGACGTTTGTCCGGCTGCAACCAAATAAAGCCAAAGACGAAGCCGACAGTCGCAAAGGCATCAATGCGGCCAGACTGCGGTTGGGCAATCTGCTAAATCAGTCAATGTACGATTTAGACCGGCTCGATTTAAATGCTCACAGCACGTTGCACGGCGATGTTCAGCAAAAAGTCAGTGCTTACCTGAAGAGTCTGGCCAATCCAAATACCGCTGCGCAACACGGTCTGATTGGCGAGCGCTTGCTGGCGCCAACGCGCACCGGTGATGTGCTGTATAGTTTTACACTGTTTGAAAAGACCGCCGACGGTAACCGGGTTCGGGTCCAGACCGACAGTACCGATCAGCCGTTTGATTTAAATGAGCACAGTAAACTCGAGCTCGGCTCTACCGCCAAACTGCGGGTGTTAGCCAGCTATCTGGAAATAATTGCCGAACTGCATCAGGCGTTTGTTGATGAGCTGCCAGACAGTCTGTTGACTATGGACATTGCACCGAACGATCATATTACGCGCTGGGCTGCTAATTACATGGCAACTACTGCCGATCGCAGTTTGCCGGCCATGTTAGAAGCGTCGCTGGAACGCACTTACTCGGCGTCGCCGGCGGAGCGCTTCTTTACCGGCGGTGGTTTGCAGGTGTTTAACAATTTCAATAAAGACGAAGACGGTAAAGTACCGACTATTCGCCAGTCACTGCAGCAGTCGCATAACCTGCCATTTGTGCGGTTATTGCGTGACATCGTCAGCTTTGCCAGCAGTTATCAGACCCAAGGCAGTACCTCCTTGTTACTGCGCGCCGACAACGACCCGAAACGGGAAGAATACTTACGTAAATTCGTCGATAAAGAAGGCAGCGAGTTCTTACGCCGTTTCTTCCGGAAATATCAGCAAAAACCGATGGAACAACGGCTGGAGACCTTTTTTGATGGTCTGAAGCAAACACCGGATCGGCTGGCCGCGGTGCATCGTTATTTGCTGCCAGATGCCAGTTTTACCGACTTCGCGGCGTTTTTGCGCACCAAGCTGCCAGATGCCGCGACGCTGACTAACAAAAAACTGCAGGATATGTACGCCCAATATGGTCCCGGTAAATTCAGTCTGCCAGATCAGGGTTATATCGCCGGCGCGCACCCGCTGGAGTTGTGGGTACTGAATTACCTGAACACCCATCCGCAAGCCACGATGAAAGAAGTGATAGACGCCAGCGCCGAGCAGCGCCAACAGGTTTATCGCTGGTTGTTCAAAACGCCGAACCGCAAGGCGCGTGATGCGCGGATCCGCATCATGCTGGAAGTGGAAGCTTTTACCGACATCCATCAGCGTTGGGCCAAACTTGGTTATCCGTTTGATCACTTGGTGCCAAGTCTGGGCACTGCGCTCGGTAGTTCTGGTGACCGTCCTGCCGCATTGGCAGAACTGATGGGGATCATTCAGAACGATGGTATGCGCTTACCGACCATCCGGATCGACAGTTTGCATTTTGCCGCCCATACGCCGTATGAAATACAGCTTGGTTTTAACGCCAGTGCCGGCGAGCGCGTCATGCGTCCGGAAGTGGCGCGCGCTCTGAAAAAAGCGCTGGGTCAGGTGGTCGCTGAAGGCACTGCCCGACGCCTAAACGGCAGTTTTGTCAAAGCTGATGGCTCGCTGTTCCAGGTCGGCGGCAAGACCGGCACCGGCGACAACCGCGTTGCGACACAAGTGATCCGCGGAAAAACGGTGGCGTCGACGGCGACCAGTCGCACGGCAACCTTTGTATTTTATCTCGGTGACAGCTATTTCGGCACGCTGACGGCCTTTGTGCCTGGCAAAGGTGCTGACGATTTCAGCTTTACCTCGGCCCTGCCGCTGCAGGTGTTGAAGGGGATGGCGCCGATTTTGCGGCCTTATGTCGTAAAAAACAGTCCGATGTGTCAGCCGCTGTCGCGCTGAGCATCAGCACGACAGATCTGATAACGCACTTCAGCCGGCCCTGCCGTCAGTAACTGCATGCCGCATTGGCGGACCAAACGTATCGCGGCTAGATTCTGCGGTTGCATACTGGCCTGGACCTGCAAAAAACCCAGATCCAACGCCTGTTGGATCAAGCCGGCATAAGCTGCTTTAGCAAGGCCTGGTGCCTGCAATCCCGGCAATAACATGATGCCGAGTTCCAGCCAGGCGCGGTCTGGCTGCAAAGCAAAACCTGCGGCCATTCCCGCCAATTGTTGTCGTTGATTTTCCACCGCCAGATAGACTTGTTGCAGCGGTGACTGTTGGTTTGCCCTCAGGCAGGCCTGCAATCTGGCAATGGCTGCAGTTTCAGTCAACAACTGCCCCACAAATTGCTGGGTGCGCGGATCTGTGTAGAGACCGGTCAGGCCCGGTAAATCTGCAACGCACAGTGGCCGCACTATGCAGTGTTCAATATGGAACGCAAAATGCGCCGGCTTTAGCATCAGCCTGCCTGTAACACTTTCAGCCGCTCCAGCAGCTGAACATTTTTTTGCAGAGCGCGAGCTGGTGGCAACACTAAAGTAGATTTCAGTGTCAGCCGTGCTGTTGGTAATTCAGCCAAAGTTAGCCAATCCATTCTGGGTGTTTCAAAGGGCATGCTGGCCGCTTCGTAAATGACCACCTGATGGTCGGCCGGATAATCGGCCGCGAGTAGCTCCACCAACAATTGTAACTCGCCCTCGCCAGTGTCAAAACGGGCTATAGTGCGATCGCCAGCCAGCGAGATTTGCCACAGCACCAAATAGGCACTGGGATCAATCACGCGCTGATAAAACATAAACTGGCTGGCTTCATAATACTGACAGCCGACCCGGCCCGGATCTATACCCAAATCTGCATGCAGACAATCCGCCGCGCTGATCCCAGCCAGCATCTGCGCTTCATAGCCTTCCAGTCGCGCTAGTTCGATGACTTTATGCGGCGCATAGGCAAACACGCCGGGATGACCATAAAAAGCACCAACGACAAACTTGCCGGCCCGCACCTCGGTCAGCATCAAATCGATCATTTGCTGATAAGTGTCGTGGCGGGATTTTCCCAGCGCATATAAAGGCGCAAAACTCCGTACATCGGCATTCATCGTCTGCAGCCACTGCTCGCTGATACCATCAGTCACAGCGGCGAACACCAAATCAGCGGCCTGTAGATAGCTTTTTGCCGCCGGCGTCAGATGGGCGCCCAGCATGATACCGGTCCCGACGATCACAATCCTACCCTGCTGCATACGCCATCCTGCCTGATGTATTTAAAACCTGATGATTAACATAGCTTTATATCGCTGCGCAAGTATGCTGATCTGAATGACAACGCAGACCAAAATTCCGCCATCAAATCAGCAATAAACCTTTTCAGCATCGGCATAACCTGTTTTACTGGAGGGCCGGCAAGGATGTGTTCAACGGCCGGCAGCCATTCCCTCAGGAGTGCTTTTTATCTCTGTGTTCATTTTGTCAAAAAAGGAAGATGCTATGTCAGAGTTAGTCCAAATTTTAGAGCAGCTGGCCGTGAGTACCGCGCCACAATCAAAGCGCCAGGAAGAAGTATCCCGCTTAACACAAGACTGTCAGTTATCGCAAGAATTGACTGATGCTTTACAAAGTGCCGATTTGTCCGGTCTTATTCAGGCGGCTGGTGTACCAGGCCGTGGTTGTTTCCTGATTGTGGCACCTGAAGAGCCGGAGCAGCCAGACGAAGACGAGCCACAGGACGAGCCTGTGAAAATCCGTCGGCACTGAGGCGATAAACACAATGACTTCGTTCCGGCGTATTTTGTTGCTGAGTTCCTTGTTGCTGCTGTTCAATCCACCCCGCGGATTGGCCGATGCAGCGCCGGATATTGAGCAATTATTGAATGCCGCGGATGAACAGCGTAGCGCAAGTCCAGAGCGCTACGCTGCATTGTTAAATCAGCTGAAGCTGGCTGCGGGTGAAATGAGCGATGCGCAGCGCAGTTATCTGAATTATTTATTGGCTTATCAGGCAGCGTACAGCGGCAACCATCAACAATCGGAAATGATGTTCAAAGCGCTGATGGCACCGAGCATTCCGATCTTATTGCGATTTAGAGCGACATTCACCTTAGCCAACGTGCAAATTGTCAGAAGACAGTTCGTTGATGCATTCTCCAGCCTGGCGCAGACTATGGCGATGTTGCCAGAGATCAGTGAAGCCAAATGGCGCAATCAGGCACTATTAAGCGCGGCCAATATCTATTCAGAGGCCGGCCTGTTCAGAGAAAGCCAGGATTTCCTACAGCAATTGGTTGCTGAGCAACTTAACCCACGCGATATTTGTATCAGCAACTACCTGAAAATACAGAATCAACATGCTTTGCAGATCACCAATTCACTGACCGCAGTTGCTGAAGTTGCAGCGCAATGCGAGCAAGCCAACGAATTGATGATCATGCAATTGGCCAATGCTCATATTGCAATTTCTCATCTGAACGAAAAAGACCCGAAAGCTGCATTAGACAGCATTCAGCAGTTTTTGCCGGCAGTGGAGCAAACAAAATACAACCGCTTGCTGATCCAGGTTTATCAATTGATGGCGCAGGCAAAAGCCGACCTGAATGATGTAGACGGCGCGCTTGCAGCACTGGATAAACTGACGGCGGCAGCACAAAGTTTGCCGTTCAGTACGCCATTGGTTGCCGGTTTGAAACTTAAAGCGGAACTGTTAGCAAGGCGCAGTGACTATCAAGCGGCTTATCAGGCCTACCAGCAATACTCCGAAGCAGAACGGGCGATGCGGGATGAAAGGTCCGCACAGCTGCTGGCTTATCAGCTGGCGCAGGGGGAGTTGCTCAGTAAGAATCAACAGCTACGGCTGGTCAAAGAAGAATTTCGCGTATTGGAGCTTGAATCTGAACTCAAAGATCAGAGAGAGCAGCGCAGCAGTATTTATATTGCATTACTCAGCCTCGCCAGCCTGGTGCTGATCTATGTCACCTACCGACTGATACGACGTCATCGTTATTACAAGCTTGCCGCGGAAAACGACGGTCTGACCGGCATCAGCAACCGGCACTTTTTTGATTTACAGCTGCAAAAGCAAGTCAAACGCTGCAAACAACTGCAGAAATCGATGGGCGTTATTGTATTTGATCTGGATTTCTTCAAGCTTATCAATGACAACCACGGTCATGATATTGGTGATAAAGCGTTACAGGCGACGGTGCAGATCTGTAACCACTTTATCCGCAGCGGCGATATTTTTGGTCGGATCGGCGGGGAAGAATTTGCCATTGTATTGCCCGACTGTCAGCCGGACAAAGTGTTAATGCTCGCCGAGATCTGTCGCGATGCGATTGAACAGCTCGATTGCAGTCATATCCAAAGTGGACTGAAACTAACTGCCAGCTTTGGCGTGTCTTACAGCCAAATCAGCGGTTATCAGCCCAATGAGCTGATGCGCCATGCCGATCAGGCACTTTATTTGGCCAAATACAACGGCCGCAATCGGGTGGAAAGTTACGACCAGATGCAAACCAATCCTGGCCGTCCGTTAATCCACAGCCCGCTGCGCTGAGCAACCGGGCTTATCTCGCTAAGATTACGTCAGACGCAAAAAACCGTCCGGCACGTGTTCAGTCAGGAATTGTTGCAACTGCTCATCATTCAGCGGCCGGGCAAAATAATAACCCTGACCGATATCACACTTATGCTTTTTCAGCAGTTGCAGCTGGGCGCGGTTTTCTACGCCTTCTGCCACCACCGTCAATTCCAGTTTCTGTACCATCGCAATGGTGGAGACAATGATTTGATAGTCAGCATCGTTTTCCAGCATACCAAACACAAAGGATTTATCGATTTTGATAATGTCGACCGGCATTTGTTTTAAATAACTTAAGCTGGAATACCCAGTGCCAAAGTCATCGATAGCAAAACAAAAGCCCATGCCCTTTAGCTGGCGCATCATTTGTAAGGTGGTATCGATGTTTTTGACTAACGTGCGCTCAGTCAGCTCCAGCTCGAAATGATTGGCCGGTAAACCGAATTCATCCAATAAGCCCTGCAGCACCTGTGGCAACAGCGGATCAAGAAACTGACCGGCGGATAAGTTGATTGAAATACGGATATGGCGATACCCCTGATTGATCAACTGCAGCACCAATTCAAAGCTGCGGCGGAACACCCAGTAACCCAGTTCGACCATTTGTGGCGAGTTTTCCAGTACGCCGATAAATTCATCCGGCGTCACAATGCCCCGTTGTGGATGTAACCAGCGTAATAGAGCTTCAAAACCGACCAACCGGCCGGTCGATAATTCAACCTGCGGCTGCAGTACCAGATAAAACTGCTGCAGCCGGATCGCTTCTTTAATATCACTTTCCAGCTGAATACGGCTGGATAAGCGCTGATACATCTGTTGGTCATAACCGGTAAATGCTGCACCGCCCTGTTCTTTGGCGTTGTACATGGCGATATCCGCCTGGCGGATCAGATCATCAGGAATGGACTGCGGATCCGATGACATCGCAATGCCAATACTGCCGGACACATAAAACAGCTGACCATTGAGCTCCACCGGCTGTTCAAAGGCCTGCAAAATGCGATTCGCCACTTCAGCTGGATGTTCATCAGAACTAACATCGGTCAGCACCAAGACAAATTCGTCGCCGCCAAAGCGTGATGCCAGATCAGAGGGCCGGATACAAGCACGCAGCCGGCTCGCCGCTTCAACCAATAGCAGATCACCAGCCGCATGGCCCTGTGTGTCATTGACCAGCTTGAAATTATCCAAATCCAGAAACAATACCGCGATACGGCCCGGATGACGCTCCAGTGCTGCCAGATATTTTTTTAACTGAAACAATAGCATGTTGCGATTTGGCAGCCCGGTCAGCAAATCGTACATCGCGATGTTTTCCAGCTCACGGGTATTTTGCTCAATTTGCTGATGTAGCTGTTCCAACTCCAGACTGAGCTGGTTGGCCGCGGTATCCAGCACATCTAATTCGTCCTGAAATAACAACGGAGTGTTGCGGCCACGTTCGCGGAATTCTCGGAACTGCCGTTGCGCCAGTAACGGCAGATGTTGCGCCATTTTCAATAGCCGTAAACTCAGACGCTGGGTGCTGAAATAAATCAGTACCGCCAGAAAAGCAAAACAGGCGCTGGCGAAAATCACCATCTGAAATTGATATTCCGCCTTGGTCCGGGCGAATTTATTGGTGTCATCCACCAACGCCAGATAATAGCCCTGACCGTTGCCGACTAACGGCAAGAAACTAATCAGATAATGCTCGGCGCCAATCTGCACCGGCAGTCCGTTTTCAATCGCTTGTTTTACTGTCGCCGCTGCCGGTAAAGCAGAGAATACCGACGCCATCCGGCTGGCATTGGACAAGCTTAACAACTGCAGCTCGCGCGCCGGTCGTTCCAAGTCACCTTCAATCCGCACAATGGCAACTTCGGAGCCGACGCCTTGTTTTAGTGACGCCAGCACATCCAATAATGTGGTTGATAACGCCACGACCGCCACATCACCGCGTTGATTCTGTACCGGCACCAGCACCAGCTTAGAGCAATGTTCAGCGCAAACAATCTCGCTAAATGGTTGTAGCTCCATCAACACTTGTTGCACCGCCTGCCGCACCCGCCCTGGCACTTCCGGGGTAGAGGCATATAGCAGCACGCCTTCCTGATTAAACAGCCATTGATGCTCCACGTTCAGATGCAGGGCAATAGTGTCGTAGTGACGTGCTAAGGCTTTAGCAAATTCACTGAAATCAGCCTGCTCGCGGATATTGGCCATATCAGTGAAGGATTCCAGCCAACTGCGTAGCTGGTTTTCCAGCAACATGTTCAGATGTTCAAATTGCTGCTGACGCAGTTGTAGTTGTTTTTGCTGTTGCAAGTGGAAGTCCTGCTCCATTTTCACAATCGCAAAACTGGTCAGTACCACGGTCATCAACAACAAAGCGCTTAACGTCAGCGCAAGAATTTTCCACGGTAGACTTAAAAATGGCCGCATAGGATCAGAACCAATACATCAGTTGGACCGCCCACAAATCGTGGTTCCGGCTCCGGTTAATCTCAATAGCAGGCACCACATTGGGTCCAAGCCGCCCGGTACCGGTGATCCAGTGATATTCCAGTTTCAGCCGTAACTGTTTGGCCAGATCCTGTGTCAAGCCTAAGCCCCAGTCGCGCTGATAACCAAAATAGCGTGGGATCAGCCCGCCTGATTGCAACGGGAGCAAGGCGCCACCGCGGTCGTCTTTATTCGCGGTATACCAGTCGTAACTGGCATACAGGCGGGTACTATCCGACCAGTTGTAGCTACCAAGTAAAAATGCACCTTGTGCAAATTGATTGCGCTCATACACTGGCAGATAAAAGCCGCTGGCGTGCACCCGCTCTTGCACTAACTCACTGGACAATTCCCACAATTCAGCACTATAACGCCAATTTGCCATCACCCTTTGGACGGTAAAATCTCCGTCAAAAAACATATCAACCGGCGCCCGGCGATAGCTGAAATCAGAATCCAGTAACGAAATCCCCCACTGCATCTGACTGTCAGCCGGGCGGAAAAACACTGTGGCCTGATGAACGAATTTTTGCTTGGTGTCGCCCTGAATTTGCGTGGCGATCACACGCTGGCTCATCTCGCGGTTAATTGGAGTGGCGCCATAACTCCAGATAAATTCCAGCTCCCCGAACGTGGTGCTGTTGGTCGATTGCAGCGCCAGACCATCCGAGCCAACAGCGATATCGCGAAAGGCATCAAAATACACCGACTGCGGCAATACGATCATCGGACGCGTCAGCGCGACGTCGCGGGTGCTCGAATATAACCAATGCATGTTTTTAAACCGACCGGCGTACAGATTCAGCTGCCAATCGAAGTTATTGACTGCGGTCCAGTTCAGAAACAGATAATCGAGGCGCCAACCCGTGGCATAGCGATTCCCCCCATCCAGATACATCACCTGACCCGACAAACGCCAATCCGGACTGAGTTTATAACTGCCGTTCAGACCCAGTTCGGTCAGATCGGTGCTGATGCCGCCGTCGTCATTCACAAAGTTGCTTTGTTCGGCTTGCATCAGCCCTTGTGCGACAAAACCATGCCACTGCCAGCTATCCGCAGCAGATGCAGAAAAAGCGCCGCACAGTGCCAGCAGGCCGCTGCTAAGGCTTAATTGGAATGACTTTAACACCCTGAGTTTCATCCTGTTTCTCGATATAACCTATGGCACCGGGCGTCGCGGCAATCGCCTGCAGCATCGCCTGTTGATCCTGTAATTCGGTTGGGGGCGTTCCTGTCCCGGAATACGTCAGTTTTTGCCATACCCGTTCCAGCTGATAAGGGAACAGCTGGAGCTGGTCACGACAGAATTGCAGATTAGCCGCAGAACGCGGCGCTAATGTAAACACACGGATGGCGACGCCATCAGGCCAAACCACCTGACGCATCAGATAAATACTGCGCAATTGCGCCTGAGACAATGCGTCCACCTGCACTGAAGGATGGGCAATGACCTGAACTTGTGGCGTCAGCGGGTCAGCAGACACCCCAGGCAGACACAACAACATGCAAAAAACCAGAAATAACCTTTTCACAATGTCCTTCTGTGCTGAACGGATCGGCAGTTCAGGTTGAGTCCGCTAACGAAAGGCAATACAGCCGAGTATAGCCGACCTGTTTAAAAAGCAAAAAAGAATGCCAGAAAAACAATAGTTTACACAAAATTATCATTTACGGAAGTTGCTTGGTGCTGAAAATAATTCAGGCCGGCAATGCCGGCCCGAATTCAAGCAAAGATCAAGATCAGACTTTAGGGGTCAGTTCAAATACCGTTAACGTACCACTGACTTCATTGGCCATCAGCAGCAATGGTTTGCCCGTCGGGCTATTGGCTGCCGGTACAAAAGCCAGCGATTCCGGGCCTAAATCACCAGCCTGTGCCACGTTGCCGGTCACCACGGCCGGCACTTTGTCATCATTGATGTTATAGATCGCATTCAGATCACGGTTATAGCTGTAATCGACAAACTGTGGTGCATACGGATTAGAAATGTCATAGACATAGATGCCACTCATCCGTTCAGTACCGACAAATGCATATGTGCGGCCATTGATCTGACCCAGCGCCAAGGCTTCAGGTTCGGGACCTTTATCGTCGGAACGGTTGTCACCTTCGACGGTCAGGTGGTTCGAATTAAATTTATCGCCATGCACACCGGCAGCAATGCGTTCTAAATCATTGCCACTGTCAAATACCTGCTGACCATTTTGATCCCAGATACTAAAAGATCGGGCGCCATAGGCATATAAAGCATCATATTCACCAGAAGCGTTCAGCCCAAGCGCGGTAGTGACGTTCAGCCGGCCTAATACATCGGCATTGTATGGCTGACGAGCGCTCAGTGCTGCAGAACGTTTTAACGCTGATACCCGTTTTTGCTCAGAAAAACCAGCCCAATCCCGCGCATCCCCTTCATTAGCGCTGACATAAAAAGCGCCGCCCTGCCAGCCGTAACTTTGTAAGGTATCTGGCTGATACATACCAAATAATCCAGGAACAGTCTGCATGTTCACGCCATCTTTATTACTGACGTCCAGGCTGTTTTTCGCCAGGCTATAGTCTTTAAAGCCCAGTGGCAGAATTTTATCGAGCTTGGCAGCAGCCAGGTCAACCACCGCTACCGCGTTGTTTTCCTGCAATACCACCCAGGCTTTTTTCAGGTCAGGGCTAAAAGCGATATATTCCGGTTCCAAATCCTGCGCCACTGTGGTGCTGGCCGGACCGGCAAATTTCACGCCTTTTGCTGCCAGACTGGCTTTGTCGCCATTCAGTGCACTGAAGCTGACCGTTTTAGCTTGTGTTGCGGCAACGGCATTCGTGAGGCTGATCAGTGAGACTGACCCTTCAGGATCCGCGCTGTAGTCACTGGCAGGTTCACCTTCATTGGCTACTAATAACCATTTACCGTCGCTACTGAACGTCAGCATATCAGGCTGGGCACCGACCCGGATCGCCTGTTTTAACAACGGAGCGCCTTGGCTCAGATCATAAATCAGCGCCACACCGGCTTCAGTGCGGTTTTTATTTTCAACTGCCACGGCCAGCAACTGGCCCTGAATACTGATGGAATTAGCAAAACCCAGCGTTACCGTTTCATCCTGATCTGCACTGTTACGCACAGTGGCGGTCGCTGGCAAGGTCAGTGGTTGACTAGTCAAATTGCTCGCGGTCAGTGGGTCTGATAAAGCCTGGCTTTTTATATTGGCGCCATCCAGCACTTCGATGCGGTTGGCGGCACCGTTCACAACAAATATCCGCTTGGAAGGTGCATGAAACGCGGTAATTTCCGCAGCGCCGGCGCCATAACTGCCAGTGACATAACGGGCAACAGGCAGCAATTGCATGCCGTTCGGTGCATTCTGACCATTACTGCCATTCGCGCCAGATGGGCCTGTCGCGCCGGTTTGGCCAGTTTGGCCGGCAGCGCCAGCGGCCCCATCCACACCATTTTTACCGTCCAGATCACAGCCGCTCAGCGCCACTGATACCAGCAACGCCGCTACAGAAACTTTTAACGCCTTCATGTTTTTACTCCAGAGACTTAAAAAAACAAGACGTTAGCGATTTGGGATGACAGCGGTGTGAAAATGGCATGGCAATCTGATGACAGCAGTATCAGCAAGCGGCTACTTTGTCCGCCGGCGAAAAAAAAAACGGGAAATACGTTTTTCCCCCTTGTAAATCAGCGCCAGAAGGCAACACTAGTCAATGGTCATTGTTAATAAAAAAACGGAGTGGAACTTGAACGCTGCCGAATGTGCTCTTCAGGTCGGTGACATCTTTGCATTGCCTGATACCTGCCTGAAAATTAAAGAAATCATCGATGACGAGATCAGCGATATCGATGAAATTGCCGAGTTAGTATCCTACGATCCGGTGTTGTCTTCCAAGTTACTGCGTCTGGCGAACAGCGCACTGTATAATTTTCCAAAACAAGTCGAGTCGGTACAAAAAGCGGTGCAGGTGCTGGGGGAAACCCAGGTGTATAACCTGGTCGTTGCCAGTGGTGCAGCCGAAGCATTTGCGACGCTAAAGCCTGATGTGATTGCACTGGACAAGTTCTGGGAGCACAGCATCAATACCGCTTTGATTGCCAAACATCTGGCGTTTCATTTGGGCGTGAAAAAGGATGAACCCATTTATTTGTCCGGTTTGTTACATAACCTTGGCGAGCTGGTCGTCGTACAGGTGAAACCAGAGGTCGCCCAAATCTGCGGTCAGTATAAAAAAGGCGTCAAACCCTGGACGAAACAGCAGGCATTGTTGGGGTTCAGCTACGTCGACTGCACTGTTGAACTGCTGAAACATTGGCAGTTACCGGAGCGGATCATTCAGCCGTTAAAACAACTGAATCAGCCCGAATACTCCGCAGCGAACAAAGTGAGTCTGATTTTGCATCTGTCCAGCTGTTTGGCGCTGAGTGAAGCCAATCCCGATGTTTTTCAGCTGCATGATCTGGTCGATAAACAAATCATGGAAGTGTTGGGACTTAGCAAAGACGATTTACATGACGCCAGCAGTTTTGCCTTCTTAGAAGGTATGTCGATTTTGAGCCTGCTCAATCCGGCCTTATTCAGTATTTTTTGATTAAACACAACGGGCAGCGTTGATGCTGCCCGTTGTGTCATGCTCAGTTAACGACGATGTCAGTCGCGTACGATTGTCATTTCATCCAGCAGATTTTGTGCGCCATCCACATATTGCATCATCCACAACACAAAGCGGATATCCACATGGATAGCCCGGGTGATCGCCGGGTTGAAGTACCAGTCTTTACTGATGGATTCGTAAGTCGAATCAAAATTCAGTCCGATCAATTCACCTTTGCCATTCATCACCGCAGAACCTGAATTGCCGCCAGTGGTATCAGCGCTCGACAGGAAATTCAGCGGGACTGAGTTAAACGGCAGGGCCGGCGTTGCGCCTAAATCGGCATAATAATAACCGTCATACTGTTTGGCCTGATAAGCCTGCACCAACTTCGCTGGTAACTGAAACACTCCTGTTGGCTGCTGTTTGGCGATCATGCCGCGCACCGATGTAAATGGCGTTTTATAGACACCATCGGCCGCCGGATAACCGTCAACATGGCCATAAGTGATCCGCAGTGTGCTGTTGGCATCCGGGTACACCGGCTTGCCTTTGCTCTGGTTGAAGGCAATTACTGCCTGCATATAAGCCGGACGGGTGTTTAACAACGCGCCCTGAATAGCTTTTTGTTGCTGCTCCAGCGCAATTTGCTGCTGATAGACTGCCACCGCAGCTTTGATAAAGGGGTCGTTACTTGCCGCAAATTCAGCCGGTGTTTTGTCGAGCCAGGCCAGGCGGCCTGCACCAGTGCCCAATGTTGTCTTGTCATACCAAGGTTGCAGCGTGGCACTAATTTGTGCTGCGGTCATGCCCGGCACTAAGCCTAAAGCATCATCCAATGCTTTGATCCGCAGCACAGGTTTTTGCTGCAGATAAACCGCTAGCTGCTGACTCCATAACGCTAAATCGACGCTTGGAGCAAAGCTGGTATCCAAACGTTTCAGCCGGCCTTGCCACATCTTCAGGTCGCGTTGCTGATAACCCAGCTCGCGTTCGGCATCTGGTTTTTGCCGCTCTTGCGCTAACCGATACAGATCCTGCGCAGCTTTCAGTAAATCGCTGCGTTTAGCATTGTCAAAATACCAGGTCTGCTGCTGGTACTGTTGCTCAGCACTGACCACTTCTTGCAGTGCTGCCAGCGCTTTTTGATGGACTTTACGGCTGCTGTCTGCCGCGATCCAGGCCGCCAGTTCCTGCTGCTGTTGTTGTTTGATGGCATGAATATCGGTGACTTTAAAGCCATCGAGCAGGCCCTGCATTTTTTTCATCCGGTTGTTGTAGCCTTTGACCACTGAGGCATACCGCACCTGTAGCGCTGGATCTTTGGCACCGAACGCATCGATGGTTTGGATCATCTGCGAGAAAGTGGTTACGCTCGCCGGGTACTGCCAATCGCGGGCAAAGGCAATCTCCTCCGCCAGACGGTAACGACTAGTCTGGCCCGGATAGCCGGCCAGTAAAATGCCATCGCCGGCTTTCACCCCAGAGGCATTGATTTTTAAGTGAAACTTCGGTTGGTATGGCACATTGTCTTTCGCAAAAGGTGCTGGTTTGCCATCCTTACCAACATATCCACGTAGAAACGAATAATCACCGGTGTGGCGCGGATATTCGTAGTTGTCGATATCACCACCAAAGTTACCGACAGATTCAGACGGCGCATAGACCAGGCGCACATCCTGGATCATCAGCTGTTTAATCAGAAAAAATTGCAGGCCATGATGAAAACTGACCACGTTGCAGCGATAGTTGGCATCGCTTTCACAGGCTTGGATCAACTGTTTGCGGTTATTTTCAATCGCTTCAAAACGAGCCAGATCGGTCAGTTTTGCCGTTAAAGCACCGCTGACTTTCGCCGTCACGTCTTCGACCAGCTCTGTCACATACAAACGTTCAGACGGACCAGCCGGTAGCTCTTCAGCCTGCGTTTTCGCCAAAAAACCATTGGCAATCAGGTTGTTTTCCGCGGTGGAATTCTGCTGGATAGCGCCATAAGCACAATGGTGATTGGTCACGACCAAGCCTTGCGGCGAGACAAAAGACGCCGAACAATATCCGAGGCTGACAATGGCATTCATCGGATATTTGCTTAAATCGGCTAAATCGGCGGCAGGTACTGAGATACCGCGGGCGCTGAGTTGTTGTTGGAGTTGTGGCAGTTGATATGGTTGCCATTGCCCTTCGTCAGCAATAGCCGCGACACTGCATAGCAGTGCCGCCGGAAACAGCGTGTACTTATACATCAGAAATATCCGTGACTGGAAAAACCTTTAGCCTATAACTCTGTCCTCTGCCCTGCAAGCAGCGACTCAGGCTGGCGCGCTGAACCGACCAGCAAAAGCGTTCTGCCGCGCAATCTGCTGTACCCTCCGCTCAGAAGCGGAACTGTGCCACCAGGCGGTTTAAATCCTGCGCCCGGCCTTGCATTCCATCAATGAGCTGTAATGCGCTCCCCGCCTCATGACTGGAGTTAGATGCCAGCGACGCCACTTCACGGATTTGACCAAGCATCTGACTGAGCGTTTGTGCTTGCTCAGTCGTGGCATTAAACATCCGGTTGATTTGCTCAACAACCGATTTAATCTGGTCCTGTACCGAAGCTAATGCGGTGCCAGATTCTTCACAGGCCTGCATACTCTGATCGGCCAGCACGACCGATTGCTGCATTTGCTGATGTGACAAACGGGTTTCCTGCTGAATTTCAGCAATAACAGCAGAGATCTCCCTCGAAGACGATTCAGCCCGCTGCGCAAGGTTGCGCACCTCTTCAGCGACCACGGCAAAACCACGACCTTGTTCACCCGCGCGCGCCGCTTCAATCGCCGCATTCAATGCCAGCAAGTTGGTTTGCTCGGCGATCCCGCGGATCACACCGACTATCTGATCAATTTTCTCCGCTTTGGCGGTCAGTTGCTGCAACGCATTAGCAGACTGATGCACGGTGTCACTCATTTGCTGCATTTGGCTGATAGTGCCGTGAATGGCGGCATTGCCCTGCAATACTGCACTTGAAGTTTGTTCTGACTGTTTCACGACGATGCCACAACTGTTCGCAATATCCTGTGCCGAATGATCAAGTTGCTGCATCGCACTGGCAAGGCCGGCACTATGATGCTCAGTATCTTCCGCCTCCTGCTTCAAGTGCTGCGACAGATGCTGGCTTTGCGCACTGGCATCAATGAGTACCTGTGCACTTTGGTGGATATCCTGCACTATGTGCTGAATTTTGCTGGCGAACACATTAAAGTTCTCGGCGATCCGGCCCAGCTCGTCATCGCTTTTGACTTCCAGCCGCCGGGTCAGATCACCATCCCCACTAGCGACGTCGTGCAGATTTTTCGCGACCTGATGTAACTGCGCTAGCATGCCCCGACGCACGTAGGTCCCAATCAGGATCAGCAGGATGAGTGTCACACCACCAGTAGTCAGCAAGAGTTTGGCGACATAACCGGCCGTTTCAGGCCCCTGCGCCACAATTTTTGACGTACTGGCATCCAGCGACTGTTGCAGATTGTGTAAAGCGTTGACTAACGACGCGCTGTGCTGTCGGTACTCTGCCTGCTGTTTCTGCAGCTGTACTAAGGCATCCAATGTCAATTTGATCTGCTGTTTGTGTTGTTCAAATAACTGCAGATAGGTATCGCCCAAGGTGCCGTCGCCAAAACGTGGTGGCGCCGGAATGGCAAATAAACCGGTCGCGACCAGACCATCCACCGCTTCTTGCTGGAAAGCAATGGAGTCATCCAGCTCTTTAACCAGTTCGGCTTTTGGCCCCCGCCGTTTGATTTGCTCCAGAAAATACAACTGCCGGAAAAAGCCGATATTGGCTTCCATCCCGCCATCAGCAGCGTCCCATTTACGTTGTAGCCCGCCCTCCCAGGTGATGGGCTGACGTGGTGCTTTTATCAGCGTTTCAACCTGACTATCGCCGACTTCTTCGACGATTTCGCCGATATCAACAATTTGCGCCACAGTCTTATCCAGACCATTCGACTGCTGTAAATAACTGGCAAAGCGCTGACTCAGTTGCTGCTGCGCCGCAATAAATTGCGCGAGTGTCGTTTGCAGCGTGTTTAGCCGCCCAGGCTCCGGGAGCGGATTTGCAGCCAACTTATCGATCACCTCAGACAGGTCTTTTTCTCTTTGTCCAACCGCGGTGTTATCAATCGGCAGACCCTGTAACATTTGCTCCATGGCAAAGAGTTGTTCATCGACCAAAGCGACTGCATTGCCTGATTGTTCCATCGCCGGCCAGGCTTGTTGAACTGTGCGTGTCAGCACTTGTCCTTGCTGCTGATTGCCCCACCAGCCAACACCGGCAACCGCGACAAACAGGCCAAAAATCAGCCACAGCCCCCAATTCGCTTTGTCCCGCAACGTCATGTCTATCTCCCTTCAGAATTGCGTCATCAGTCGCAGCGTCGCGACCAGGCTATGGTCGAGCGCTGGATCGATATGATGTACCCATTGCAGCACTGGCTGCAGTTGTACTTGCGGCGTCACAGCCCACTGCCAATACCCTTCAATCATCTGCTCAGATTGCCGGTCCTGCGCAGTCACAGTACTGTGCATCAGGCCTAACTGGTGTCCGGCAACCGGCAACTCCCACACCAGCCCCAACATGCGGTGTTGATGCAATACATCGACATCGTCATTGAGCCCGGACCAGACCGCAAACAGCGTGATTTGATCACTAACCTGCTGCTGATGATTCAGATACCAACCAGAAATGGCTCTTAACTGCAGATCATTGAGGGTGGTCCAGTCACCGTGGTGGTGCCAATAACCGTACGAAGTGCGGCTTTGAGCCGTCACATAACGACCTTCGGCCACCATAAACTGCGAAGAAAAATTGGTATGGTCTTGCCCGGCGAATAACCCCGCCATCCACTGAAACCCCTGTGCAGGTTCGTAAAACACACTGCAGGATGCGGCTGGGTCGTAATAAGTTGGCAGCGCTATAGCTGTTGGTGTAATGCCCAAAGGCGGTGAAATAAAGCCGCCGGCGACGGGGACAAAGGCAAACTCCAGATTGGCGTCTACTTGTCCGCACTTCAATCGGGTTTCATCAGTAAATTTGTACTGCAGATAGAGTTCGTAAATCTTGCTGAAATGTTCGGCATCGATATTAGAGATGCCCTGCACATTACCGGTGAGTAGTTCACCGTTGCGGCCACGAAATGCTTTTAGATTGCCTGCGACCAACCACTGTGGCCCAGTCTCCAGTTGCCAGTCCCACGTGAATAGAGCCCTGGAAGCCTGTGATGCCTGGTCCTCAAAGCCGGATAACCAAGAATTGTCGTTAATGATGCTGAACTGCTGATTAAAGTCAGCCGCCACAGAGGTGCAGGATACCAACCAACAGCTCCATGCCAGATAGGATTTGCATGTCAATTTGCGCCCTCCATGTCCCGCTTTTCACAAAGGTATAGGAAGGTGAATGCACTCTGTCAAAGTACTGATAGAAAAAACAAAAAACCGGCTTTCACCGGTTTTTCTCTGGACATATCTGGATTCTGGGTCTACTGAACGGGCTAGTTTGGAAGCCGATCACACTGCGATTATTGGCCGGCAGGCGCCTGTTTGCGGGTGAAATCCGGTAACGACGGCGAACCACAAGCACGAACCTGATAACGGTAGCCATAGGGTCGTTTGCCGTCTGGTGTGATGACCAGGACTTCATAGTCATTCAGATGCACCAAGTGTTCGTCGCCTTGCAACAAGCACTGCGATTTACCGAGGCTTTCCACCTGATATAAAAACCAGGCGACGGTTTTATTAATCCAGGGCACTTCCGGGTTAAAACCCCGGATCCCCGAAGACTCAGGACCAAACAGATTAATATTCAGATCTTCAGGTTCAGCAAGATTCGGCGTATCGGTAGTCCCCGGCATCACCACTGACGACGGTGCAGCATCCTCTGACTGAAACATCTGCAAGGCTGCAGTATTACCGGTCAGATAACCAGTCATCGCCGCCGCCATATACATAAAGACTACCGGCAAAAAGCACAGCCGCGCCATCAAAGACAGCTTTGGATAGCTGCCATTTAAAATGTGATGGCTTCGCACGCCAAGTGGCCTTAGCATCAGCAACAACATCACTTTAATGGTGTGCAACAACAGGTATAACGTCAGCAATGCAAAAGCCAGTAAGAAACTCCAGAACGGCGCCAGTAACATCAGGGTCAGGTTGACGCTAAAAGGCACCACTTCGGGGCGCACACCAATCAGGTTGTTGACGGAACTGTCAGCCAGCGCAAAACAAAAATTAGCTAACACGGCATAACAAACCAGAATAAAAGCCTTGCCCGGCAGGCTATGCCAAATCCGCACAAATCCTTGCCAGATATCACTAATCACGGCGCCAAACAGTGTCACACCCAGCAGACCCAACAACAGGGGTTGTGTGCTGAATGTGCCAAGCCAGCCAACGACCAATAAAGCAGACAACAAATAACAACGCTGCGCCAGGTCAAGCTGCTGCCAAATATGTGCACATCGACTGCGCCAACCTAACAGCTGCTGCACAGCTTTGTCCTGCCAGATGATTAGCTGCTGCATCGGTTTAGCCCTGTGTTTGCTGGGCGCGGCGGATCAAACCGGTCAGTACTGGTGACAACACAAACATCAATAACGCCGAGCCAAGACCCACCCAGCCTAAAGTGGCAAATACACTGGCGTAGATATTCAGTGCATCCGGCACAGCAGTACCTGCCGGCATTGACGCTAAGGCACCAAAACGGCCGGCGATCATTTCACCAAAGGCCGATGCCAGGAACCAGACGCCCATCATCAGACTGACCACCCGCGCCACGGATAACGCCGTCACCGCCGATAGGCCAATCGGCGATAACGCCATCTCACCAATTACCAAGACAAAATACGCCAGAATAAACCACCAGAAGCCAGCCAGTCCGCTCTCCAGCGGATTCAGCGCAGCATATTGCAGAATAAAATGGGCCAGGCCTGCACATAACAACGCCACGCCAAACTTATTCGGCGCGGACGGATTCCAACCTTTGCGGTCCAGCCATGGCCATAACCAGGCAAATGGGAACGCCAGCAGTACAATAAAAAACGACGCAACAAAGGTCAGTTGTGACGAATTAAACGCAAAGCTGAACAAGCCTAAATCAAAAGTCGGGCTTTCCATTACCCGATCTGAATACGCCAGCCAGCTGCCATAAGTTTGTTCATACAGGCCCCAGAACACCGCAGAAATGGCGGTTAACACCATCAACATGATCATGTTGGCGCGTTCCAGCGCGTTACACTGGATGAAAATAAACTTAAACCACCAGACCATCAGTACCAGCGTCAATGCCACCGCAACTACTTCAGTTGCGGTGATTTCAGCACCTGGCGCCATACCGAGCAAAGTGCCTAAAGCGCCAAAGTCGATACTGATCTGCAGGATCTGCTGTACAGCAGCCACGCCAACTAATGCCAGCAGATAAATCAGCGTTTCACGGCGAACACCACCTACTTTTTCCGTCAACAGCGCTGGGTTTGCCGGCTCTGCCTGGCCGTGGAAATGTTTTGAGCCTTTTAAAAACACCACCAGGCCGAGTAATAAACCGATACCGGCCGAGCCAAAGCCATATTCCCAGCCATAAGCAATACCAATCCAACCGACAAATAAACTGGAGAAAATTGCGCCTAAGTTGATGCCCATATAAAACAGCGTAAAGGCAGAATCGCGGCGGGGGTCACTATCGATATAAAGTCGGCCGACGATTGTGGAGATATTCGGTTTAAGGAAACCAACCCCTACTGCAACCAATGCCAACGATGCGTACATCACTTGCAATGCAACTAAATCGGCACCGTTTTCGGCGCTGGCCTGAGTGCCTTTGTACGCCATACCTAACATGCCGACAGCCATCAGCGCGCCGCCAAAAGTCACCGCTTTTCGCATGCCGAGGTATTTATCCGCCAGCAAACCACCGACCACCGGCAGCGCATAGGCAAGCCCGGCGTAAGTCCCGAGCAGCAGATAACCATTTTTATCGCTGAATAAATGATGTTGTGTCAGATAGAGAAATAGCAGCGCTTTTAAGCCATAAAAGGCAAAACGCTCCCACATTTCAGTAAAAAAACAGACAAAGAGTCCGACCGGATGGCCCAGCCATTGTTTTTGGCCAGCCAGCACGTCATGTGTTGAGGTCATAGGGATCCCGGAATTGATTGTTATCGTTATATAGGGCGTGTTGATGTTTGGTGTTTGTTTTTGCAGCAGTTTGGCAGCTTTTTATGCAAGGCAGTGCGAGAGCCGTGTAGTTATTCTACACAAACGAGCACTAACGCAGCAGAAAGAGCAGCCAAACGCTGCCCTGCGGGTTCGTTTGGTGGCGCTTTGGGCTTTGTCACTCGTTGCTCACATAGAATAACTATGCCACGCGCCTCGTTTCGCGCCCAAAACGCCACCAACTCGAACAAAACCAAACAACCAAACGTCAACACGCCCTAGCGCCGGATGCGGCATGCGCTGTACTATACCATGCTGAAATGATTTAGGAAGTGGCGCCCAGACTGTCTAAAACGACCGTGTCGCGGCCATTTGCTTTGGCCTGATACAAAGCTAAATCAGCCCGGTGTACACAATGATCAATGTCCTGACCGGCGTGTAATGCAGCTACACCATAACTGGCGCGCACGGCCAGTTCTTCGCCTTCATAGAGCAGCGGCGACTGTCGTAACAGCGCCTGAAACTGTTGAAGCAGTGGCAATGTCTGCGCCGGTGTATACCCCGGCAATACCAGCAAAAACTCTTCACCGCCATAACGCACAATCAGATCTGTGTTACTCAGCAGCTGGCGTAACAAGGCAGCGAAATGGCGTAACACCGCGTCGCCGGCCTGATGGCCATAGCGGTCATTCAGTTGTTTAAAATGATCGATATCCAGCAGCACCAGACTGATGTTTTCTCCCGCCCCCACCCGCTGTTGAAACAGTGGCGCAACTTTAAAAAAGTAGCGCCTATTGCTGCTTTGCGTCAGTTTATCGGTATTGGCGTCACTTCGAAGTTTATCAATCAAATCATAAATATAAGATATTGCGAGCCCACCAATGCACAAGGTTTCCAACGTCAGGGTCACCAGTGTCATCACCATCAGCTGGCCTTGCTGGTCGGGTTTGAGTAAATAACCGAAGATTGGATACAACAGCGGGATCAACAACAATGCGGCTACAGTGCACAATAATAAAACACGGTCGCCGAGATTACCGGGTCTCTGTTGCTGCCGGATCAGTGAAAACGTGATCAATACCGGAATACAGAACGAGCCTAGCGCCAGTGGTAAACGAATAAAAATTTCGTTATACACCGCCGTAAACCAGAACATCGCTGCAGCTAACCCCAACACATGCAGGGCGATCCAGCCAATGACCCGCAGGCTTATCTCGAGTTGGTAGCGCAGCCGGATGCCGCAATAAAACAGATAGACGCCACATAAATACAACATGTTATTGAAAACAACAGAGAATAAATACAGGTCGATAAAACGCAGGCAATACACCAGATACGCCAGAAATTCAGTCAGGAAAAACCAGCTGAACAGCTTTAAAGCACGGCGTTGATGTGCATTCGGCTGACCAGGCAGCGAACGAATAAACAGCAGATAGGCGGTGGTCGCGATAAACAACACCAGCACACTGAACAATATGCTGCTTTGCAAAGATCCGATGTCAGCTCCCGCCATACGACAATATCCTCAAAGCCGGCGACCATCCGGCACTTGATGAACACTAATCAGGAAACCCGATTTGAGCAAGTAAAGCGGCTTATTCTGTTTCTGTTTTTGCGTCAGCACATTCTTTTTGTTGTTGCTGCCACAAAGCCATTTGCTCACGGTAATAATCCCAGACACAAGGACAGCAGCTACCGCTACCGCAACATTCATTACTGCCGGGTGGTTCCGGCTTCTCAAGCAATTTGACAGGAATAGTGGCTGCAGGCATAAAGACTCCGAAAACTTTACTGGTATCAGGTGCAGATGAACCCACATTACAGCCGGATCTGGCAGACAGTGCAACAAATCCCTGCCGGCAAGGTGGCCAGTTATGGCCAAATCGCTGATTTAGCCGGCCTACCGGGCCGCGCCCGTCTGGTAGGCAAAGCACTGGGGTATAGCCCATCGCCACTGCCCTGGTATCGGGTCGTGCGCAGTAATCTGAGTCTGGCGTTTGCGCCCGGCAGTGCGGAAGCGGCGGAACAAAGCGCGTTATTAAGGGCCGAAGGTGTATTGTTACGGGGAATTAAAGTGCCGGCGCAGTACCATTGGCAGCCAGATTTAGCTGAGTTGTTATTTAACCTGCAGTTCTGACTTCAGGCTCTTTTTGCGGGCAAGCGCCAGGCGCGTGCTAACCAGCGCAGCGGTAGTTGTGACAGAAGCATGCCGATTAACATCAGCGCACAACCGAGCAAAGCACGGGATGTCAGGGTTTCACCCAATAACCAAACCCCGCCGATAGCGGCAAACACGGTTTCCAGACTGAGAATTATGGCGGCATGGGCGGGATGCGCGCGACGTTGACCGACGATTTGCAGCGTATATGCCACACCCGTTGCGATAACACCTGCGTACAACAACGGCACGGCACAAGCAACAATAGCGGTAACGCTGATCGGCTCAAGCCAGAACCCCAGCAGCAGACTTAAAGTACCGCAGACCATAAACTGCAACATCGCCAGCAACACTGGCGTCATTTTACCGGCGAAATGATCAATCGCCAGCAAATGTGCCGCCCAGAAAAAAGCGCCGACGAACAGCAACAAGTCACCCGGATTCACGACAAAATCACTGGTTACCGACAGAAAATACAAGCCAGATAACGCAATCAGACAACCCACCCAGGTATTGGCACTGGTTTTATGCCGCAGCCATAAGCCGAGTAAAGGCACCAATACCAGATACAAGCCAGTGATAAAACCCGCTTTCGCGGCAGTGGTAAACTGCAGTGCTGCCTGTTGCAGACTGGCGCCGACAAACAATAAGAACCCAAGCGGTAACCCGGCGCGGCACATGGTTTTGATATCCGCGCCCTGCAAACCATCACAGCGTTTTTGCCACAGCAACAATGGCAATAAACTCAGCGCACCAATCAGAAACCGCACACCGTTAAAACCAAAAGGCCCCAAATTCTCCAGGCCAAGGCGCTGCGCAACAAAGCCAAAGCCCCAGATGGCTGCGGCCAGCAGTAAAAACAGATTGGATTGCAGCATCGATAGACTCCGCCGCCGGAACAGCGCTGGCAAGTATTGCAGCAGAAAATTCAGGCCTGGTTGGTATCTGGTTGGATTTCGACGAGAGGCAATAGATCAGACGAGATCTGCTGCTACTTACGTTCGTTGCCCTGAATAAAATAACTGACCTGTGCCCGCGGATTCAGATATTCGTACACGGCCTGCGGCAAGGCTGAAGGCTTTAATACTTTACTGATACTGAGTTTGCCTTCTTGCAGTGAAATAACCGGGGCTTCCAGCCTTGGGATTTGCGAGTCATACACCAGTACATTCGGATACAGCAGCTGGTCGCTGTTGACGGACATCACCAGCCCCACTCTGTCATCACTGAGCTGCACTATAGTGCCTGGCGGATATACGCCCATCATTTTGATCAACTGGCCCATTTCATTGGCACCCAATTTGCCTTTCATCGTTTTAAACAAATAAGACATCGCGTGATGCGGTGAACGTGCTTTGGTCACATCAACAGGATGGCAGAGATTATCAAACTCGTTGACCACAGCCACCACTTTGGCCATCGCATCGATCTCTGCCTCTTTGAGGCCCATTGGGTAACCGGTACCGTCCAGATATTCATGATGCTGTTCCACCACAGGCCAGGCCGTTTTTGGAAAAGATTCGGTCAGTTTCAGCAATTCGATACCATAGCGGGTATGCATTTTCAGCAGGTTCGCTTCCGGCGCGGTCAAAGCTTCAGTCTTACGCAGAATTTGCGTCGGGATCTTTAGTTTGCCAATATCGTGAAATAAAGCGCCGAGGCCGGTCAGTTTGACCTGTTCTGCAGTCATGCCGAGATTTTTCGCCAACATCATCGATAACACCGAGACGTTCAGCACATGAAAATAGATGCTTTCCTGTTCTTTGTTGGCTTGTGAAATCAGATGCAGCACTAACGAATCGGCATTGATAATGGTATCGGCGATCTGATGCACCAGCTCTGTAGCTTCATCGACCGCCTGTAAGGGCCGGCTGCCGATTTTGGACATCACATTACGCACCTGCACCATCGACTTTTCAAACGCCTTTTCGGTGCGCTGCAACTGCCGGCGCTGTTCTTTCGCCTGCTCTATCCGCTCGTTTTTTTCGCGCTCCAGCTGATAGCGTAATTCACTGGCGTGCTGGGCCAACTCTGAAGCAGGTGCAGCATCGTCATTATTTTCCACACTGCTTTTATCTGGAAAGAAATAGACAAACTCCAAATCCAACGTCTGGATAATGGCGATCTGTTCGTGATTTTCTACTTTGAATTTATTGGTCAGAAAAGGGTGCTTCATCCAGTTCACCGGTAACTGAATGAAATAACCAATTTTGACCTGAGACGGACTTATTTTCGCAACTGACACGCCACACCCTTGATTCGGCACAAAATTCATCGATGCCGGGTAGAAATGACTACTGGAACTGCACTGAGTCTAGCAATCTATCAGATAAATGTCTTTGATCTGACTGATGTTCTGCGGTTTTTACCATGTTTTACCAATAATGTGTAATTTAAATGCAAATAGTTATCTAACTAGATGTAACCGGTGTCATTTTTTGCTGATAACGCTGCGCCAGTTCAGCAAAATGCTGCAGCACAAAGTCGGCCTGATCGCGGTAGTGACCATTGTCCGGATTCAGATATAAGCAACTCGGCATACCCGCCGCACGCGCAGTACTGAGATCAAAATGAAAATCACCAATAAACAATAAGTCGGCCGGCGCTTTTTGCCAATGTCCGGCAATGATCAGTAAACCGGTCGGGTCCGGCTTGGCCGGCGCATCTTCACGCGTCAGCACCAGATCGACGGCAATGCCAAGCCGTTGCAGGCAATGCTGGGTAGCACTGCGCATATTGCGGGTCAGGATCGCCGTCGGAATTTGATATTGTTGCAACAGCGCTAACAACTCGGCCGCTCCGGGCATCCAGTCTGCGGACTGTGCCCCTGCCAGTTCAAATTGTTCAATGATGGTGACAGCACGCAGGTATTCGTTGCTGTCTGTGATCGTCGCCAGATGCTCCAGAATAGGCGTGCCAGCCGGCCAACCAAGCTGTTGACATAAGACACTAAAATCAAGCTTTGAATCGACCAGTGTACCGTCTAAATCAAAGATCACCCCTTGATGATCACCCAATTGCATCGATATTTTCCTCTTTAAGTCAGCTCGCTTTGGAATACGGCGGCCCAGTCATATTGGCTCAGTTGCTGAGTGAACCACAGGAGTGCCTGACCGGGTTGCGCCTGCCGGCGCCAGCCCAGATACATCATGGTTCCGGCCCGGGGCACCTCGCAGGCTTTATCAATCAGTGACCCCGCTTGGATCGCCTGGCTAATCAGATGCTTGGGCAAGAAGCCAACACCAAGTCCGGCCTGCTGCGCGGCAATTTTTGCCTGCATGCTGCTGACGAGTACCCGGCGGCGGCTGTCATATAAACCGGAATCGCGCGCTGGTAAATCCAGCGCAGAATCACTGACGACAATGGCGGTTTGTTGCTGTAAATCCTGCTGTGTCACCGCCCGATTCAGCTGCGCCAATTCATGATGCGGCGCTACAGCAAAGACAAAATCCATCTGCGCCATTGGCTGCAGCTGAAACTGTCCGGAGACGCCTTCGCCGGATAAACCGACGGCTATATCGGCCCGGCCACTTTGTAACGCTTCCCAACCACCGGCCATCACTTGTTCTGTCAGCATAATCTGCGTCAGCCTGCCGAGCTGATGGAACTGGTCAATCAGACTAAACAACGGCTGTAACGGCACCACTGAATCCACCGCAATCACCAGCTGACGCTCCCAGCCGGTATCGAGCTGGCGCACAGCTTCCTCTAATTGCCGGCTGGCCAGCAATAAATGCCGGCCTTGTTGTAATAACAGAGTACCAGCTTGTGTTAGCTGGGCTTTTTGCCGGCTTCGGTCAAATAATTGCACGCCAAGGTCGCTTTCCAGCCTGGCGATGGTGTAACTCAGCGCTGAAGGTACCTTATATAAGGATTCGGCGGCCGCAGCAAAACTTCCTTTACGATCAATAGCATCCAGCGCTCTAAGCGCGTCAAGGGTTAACACTGGCTGTAGCGCCATCTGCTGAACTCCTTTTATTCAAATATTTTGAACATGAGAGTCAATTTATTCCGCTTTTTTCAGAATATCAAGCCGGTTACATTTATCTCAACGCAGCAGAACGCACGCAGTAACGCAGGTAGTAACGGCGAATGCAGCAGAACCTCAACAGCATATTGGAGCAATACAAATGAAAAACTTAATCAAAACTTTCGTACAAAACACACAAGATTCAAACAACAGCATCGCCAGCCTGGCGCTGCGGGTCCCAGCCGGCATCATCTTCGCTGCACATGGCGCACAAAAACTGTTTGGCTGGTTTGGCGGTTATGGTCTGCAGGGCACTGCCGGCTGGATGGAAAGCATCGGTTTGACCCCGGGCATTCCACTGACATTAATGGCCGGTGGTGCTGAGTTCTTTGGTGGTCTGGCGTTAATCCTGGGTCTGCTCACCCGCCCGGCAGCCTTTGTGCTGGCCATCACGATGCTGGTCGCGATTTTCAGCGTGCACTTTGCCAACGGCCTGTTTATGAGCAACAACGGTTATGAATTTGCCCTGTCACTGCTCGCTATCAGCGTGGCTTTGACCTTCAGCGGCGCTGGTCGCTTTGCCATCGATAACTGGCTGGCGAAAAAACTGGCTTAAGCCGGCTCTACATACGACGGCAACCTTCGGGTTGCCTGGCTTCTCGTTAAACAGGTTTTCAGGAGTTACCTTATGATTGAATTAAGAAAATCCAGCCAACGCGGCAGTGCGAATTTTGGCTGGTTACAAAGCCGCCATAGTTTTTCCTTCGGCCGTTATTACGATCCGGCGCAAATGGGCTTCTCCGCCCTGCGCGTCATCAACGACGATCAGGTCGCGCCAGGCGCCGGTTTTGATACCCATGGCCATCGTGATATGGAAATTATCAGTCTGGTGCTGGATGGTGTCATCGCTCACCGCGATTCGACCGGTGAAGTGGCAGAACTGCCGGCCGGTGAATTTCAGCTGATGAGCGCAGGCCGTGGCATTATGCACAGTGAATTTAACGCCAATCCGGACAAAAACCTGCATTTCCTGCAGATCTGGATTGAACCGGACAGCGTTGGGGGTGAACCAGGTTACCAGCAAAAGCCGTTTGCCCAAACACCAGGTCTGACGCTGGTGGCGTCAAAAACCGGTGAAGCCGGCAGTCTGCATTTGAAACAGGATGCAAAGCTGTATCAACTCAGACTGGATGCCCAGAGTCAGTTGCAGTATCAGGCGGCTGCGGGCCGCAAACTATACGTACACTTGATTTCCGGGCCACTCAGCCTGAAAAGTGCAGACACTGAGATCACGCTGCAGGATGGCGATGGCGTGAAAATCGCCGATCTGACTGACTGGCAGTTTGTCAGTGGTACGCAACCGGTATTTGCCTTGTTGTTTGATTTACCCTAAGTCTGAAATCGCTGTCAGCAAAAAGCCCGCAAATATTGCGCGGGCTTTGTTTTTTATCGCCGGCAAGTGTCAGCGACCACGCACCATCACGGTACTCTGCCCGGGCACTGCAGCGATATCCTGAATATCCACATGGCCTTTGACATATTGTTTCAGATGCTGATACACCGCGGTATTACCGGCTTGCAAGGCAAAATTGGCGACCGGCTGATCGTTACACTGCAGTTTATTCGCAACAACCGCCGGACGAATGCGATTGTGTTGCAGGTCCTGCTTAAAATCCAGCCGATCTGAGGTGGCGGCACTGATACATAATGCTGTTTCCATTGACGAGTCTGCTGCCACATACTGCGGTTCGGCGGCAACGCTTGCACTAGTGACGATACAACAAACGATAAAGGTGAAAATACGCATGATGGCTCTCCTGTTTGCAACATCATCTACAGAGTCGCACATCAGCCGAAATTAGTTGTGAATGACAGGTTGCAGACTGTAACAAATACTGCAAACTGCGACCGGCGCCAAATATTTATCTGCCTCATTTTTATCAGATTTTTTATCAGCGGTAGCAGAAATGGGACAGCTCTGGTTACAGAGCTGCAGCTATTTTCCAGCCAATAAGGCCCGCCAGATTTTTTCCGCCGCCCTCTTGCGACATAAAACAGAACACATATACTGTATATATAAACAGTATTTTGGTGTTGGCATGCAACTGTCCGATTTGAAACAACAGGGCCACATCTGGTGCCTGAATGACGCCCCCCCGGCGCAACAAGCTTTGGCTCCGACTGGTTTTGCCGAGCTGGATCTGCTTCTTGGTGGTGGCTGGCCCACGCAGCAGGTGATTGAACTGCGCACGGCCTTTGGTATTGGTGAATTCCGGCTGTTATTACCTTATCTGCAACAGCAGGCCAGACTTGGCAAGTTACAGGCGTATATCAACACACCGGCTCAGCTGCATGCGCCTTTCTTGAGCAGTCAGGGCCTGCCGTTATGGCAATTGCTGGACGTGCGAGCACAAGATCGTGATGCGTTGTGGGCAGCGGAGCAATGCCTGAAAAGTGGTTGTTGCAGCACAGTGTTGCTGTGGCAGCACGCATTGGATATCGCCCGGCTGAAGCGCCTGCAACTAGCTGCCGCAGAAGGCCAGGCCGAATTATTTTTGCTCCGTCCCGCCGGTCAGGCACAGCTCAGTTTGCCGGTAGGCCTTAGTCTGGCGCTGAGCCCTGCCGATCAGGGTATTGAAGTGCGGGTATTAAAACGTCGCGGCGGCTGGCCGGGTGCCCGGCAACTTGTCAATTTCTCTGCGCGCTGGCCAAGACTGATAAAGCAGCATGTCCAACGGCCGGCACAGTATGGGCCAGCGCCCGTTCATGATACTGCCGCTGTCGCGATCTGAGGCAAACGACCAAAAGCGCAACGGCCTGATGCTACAGCGGCAAAGGTTCACCACAACGCAACCGGACAACGGAGGGCTCTGATGCAAACATTATGGTTATATCTGCTGTTCCCACAGTTGCAGCTGGATCTTTACAGCGATGGTATCGGCCCTGAACAAACGGCAACGCTGGACCCAGCCGTGTTATTACACCCGCAGGATCTGCGCGTGCATCAAGCCAATGCACCGGCGCGGTCGCTTGGTATCAAACCCGGCCAGACGCTGGCACAAGCCTGTGCCATGTGCGCGACGTTACAGGTCATGCCGTGGCAACCGGCACTTGAGCAACAGCTGCTGGACATGCTCGCGCTGGATTGTTATCAGCTGTGCGCCGATATTGCAGAGGCGCCACCGAACGCGCTGTGGTTACGGCTCGACCCGATGCTGCAGCTGTATGGCGGCCTGCCGGCATTTTTACAACAGCTGATCCAACAGCTGCAACAACGGCCGTTGCAGTATCAATACGGTGTTGCGCTAAGTGCCGAAGCTGCGCGCCTGTTATGTCTGAGTCAGCCCGGGCAAACGGCCTTAACCCAAGTGCAACAACAGTTGCTGTTAAGCGGCTGTCCGGTGTCGTTTCTGCATGTGACGCCGGCAACCATTCACCAGCTGGAGCGCCTCGGCATCAGTCAGCTCGGCCAGCTACTGCAGTTGCCAGCAAAAGAGTTGAGCCGGCGCTTTGGTGCCGACTTATACCTCTATCTACAACGACTGCAGGGCAAACTGCCGCCATTATTACAGTATTATCAGCCACCGGAGCAGTTCAGTGCCCGCCTCGAACTGCTGTACCAGCTAGAGCAATATCCCCAGCTACATAAACCGCTGCAGCATCTGCTGCTACAACTGCAACATTATCTGCAACGCCGTGATCAGCTCTGTTATCAGCTGCAGTTGGAACTGACGCTACGGGATCAACCGCCCCTGACGCTGAAACTGCAGTCGCCGCAGGCCGAAGCATTGGCCTGCCGCTGGCTGAACTTGTGGCAGCTGAAACTTGAAGCCTTACGACTGCCCGCACCGGTACTGGCACTGGCACTCAGTGCCAGTCAATACTGTGGCCGCGATACCGACAGCGACGACCTGTATGCCGGCCGGCGTGGCCAATATACGCCGCTGCAACTGGTTGGCTTGCTGCAAGCCAAACTCGGCAGCGCCCAGGTCTGCCGGCCAGCGCAGGTCGCCGCTTATCTGCCGGAAATGGCCGGAGTGAGCATCCCGCTGCAAAGCGCTGCACCCGCAGGCGTGAAGCCGCCAGCACGGCCACAGCCAGCGCAAGCACCAATGCCAGCGCGAAATGTGGCGCAAACGCCGGCGACATATAAAGTCGGGGCCGATCACTCGCCAACGGACACTTTCACCGGCCTGTCAGCTCCACACCGTCCGGCGTTTTTGTTCGCACAACCAGAGCCGCTGCAACAGCAAGTGCAATTGCAGCCAGGTTTGGAGCGGATCCAGAGCCAATGGTGGCAGGGGCCGTCCGAAGCCCGTGATTATCTGACCGCGCAAAGTACCGACGGCCGCTGGCTCTGGATTTACCGCACAGAACAACAGCAGTGGTTTGTGCATGGCGTGTTTGCCTGATGGACTACGCCGAACTGTTTTGTCAGAGCCATTTTTCCTTTCTGAGCGCCGCCGCCAGCCCGGAGCAACTGGTTGGTACCGCCGACAGTCTGGGCTATCAGGCGCTGGCGCTGACCGATGAATGTTCCGTCGCCGGTGTGGTACGGGCGCATCGCCAAATCAAACAACAGCAACTCAAGATCCGGTTGATTGTCGGATCGTATTTTCGCTACGGCGCAGATCTGCGCCTGCTGTTGCTGTGTCCGGACCGGAAAGCTTACGCCGAGCTGTGCCGCATCATCAGCAACTGCAGACGCAGAGCAGACAAAGGCCAATATCAGCTGGAAGAATGGGATTTAAAAAGCTGCCGGGACTGCCTGGTGCTATGGCTGCCCAGTGCCATCCCCGCCAGTGACCAGCATTGGGGCGCCTGGCTGAAACGTCAGTTTGGCTCCCGCTTATATCTGGCACAGCAGCGTGTGCTGGATGCGTGCGATTATGACTATCAGCAACATTGCCAGCAGCTGAGCCACAAGTTTGAACTTCCGGCCTGTGCTGTCGGTGCCGTGCTGATGCATGAGGCTGCTCAGCAACCGCTGCTCGATGTGATGACCGCGATCCGGCTGGGGCTTCCCGTCACAGATGTCGGCCTCGATTTGTCCGCCAACCGGGAGCGCTGCTTAAGGCCCATCAGTAAGCTGACGCATTTGTTCCATGCGGATTTGCTGGCGCAAAGCTGTCGGGTCGCCGAGCTCTGCCAGTTTAATCTCGATAGTCTGCGCTATGAATATCCGGCCGAGTTGGTGCCGCCCGGTCAGACGGCGATGCAATATCTGCGTCAGCTGGTGGCGGAAGGCAGCGCTATACGTTTTGGCGACACAGTGCCTGCGGCGATCGCCGCACAAATAGAACACGAGTTGCAGCTGATCGCCGAACTCGATTATCCCTATTATTTTCTGACCATCGCCGATATCGCCCGCTTTGCCCGCGAACAGCAGATTTTGTATCAGGGCCGCGGCTCAGCAGCCAATTCAGTCGTTTGCTATTGCCTGCAAATCACCGCCGTTGATCCGCGGAAAATTTCAGTGCTGTTTGAGCGTTTTATTTCCCGCGAGCGGGATGAGCCGCCGGATATTGACGTCGATTTTGAGCATGAACGCCGCGAAGAAGTGATCCAGTACATCTATCAGAAATACGGCCGGCAACGCGCCGCTTTGACGGCCACGGTGATTTGTTACCGGCTACGCAGCGCCGTCCGTGACGTTGGTAAAGCACTGGGGTTTGCCATCACCCAGCTCGAATACTGGCTGAAACAACTGAACCGGCGCCATCCTGACCTGAGCTGGTGGCAACAACTGGCACAACATGGTCTGGATATCCACAGCCTGCCGGCGCAGCAGCTGATCAGTCTGGTGGAGCAAATCCGCGGCAAACCCAGACATTTATCCCAGCATGTCGGTGGTTTTGTCATTTCCGCCGGCCCGCTGCATGAAATGGTACCGGTGGAAAACGCCAGCATGGCCGATCGCACAGTGATCCAATGGGACAAAGATGACTTAGAAACGCTGGGCCTGATGAAAGTCGACATTCTGGCGCTCGGCATGTTGTCGGCGTTGCGTAAAGCTTTAGCGATGATCAACCTGCAGCGGGAAGTGCCGCTGACGCTGGCCGAAATCAGTCAGACCGGTGATGATCCTGCCGTATACCAGCAAATCCAACAGGCCGACACTGTAGGGGTGTTTCAGATTGAGTCCCGCGCTCAGATGAGTATGTTGCCGCGGCTAAAGCCAGCTTGCTTTTATGATCTGGTCATTGAAATCGCCATAGTTCGGCCAGGACCAATTCAGGGCGATATGGTGCACCCGTTTTTGCGCCGCCGCGATGGTCTGGAGCCAGTCAGTTATCCGTCACCTGAAGTCGAAGCGGTATTGAGCCGCACTATGGGCGTGCCAATTTTTCAGGAACAAGTAATTAAACTCGCAATGGTCGCGGCCGGTTTTTCCGGCGGCGAAGCCGATCAGCTGCGCCGGGCCATGGCCAGCTGGAAAAAAAACGGCGAACTGCTGCAATTCGAAGCCAAACTGATCAACGGTATGCAGCAACGCGGTTATGCCGAAACTTACGCCAAACAGATTTTTGCGCAGATCTGTGGTTTTGGTGAATATGGCTTTCCCGAATCGCACTCCGCCAGTTTTGCCTTGCTGGCTTATACCTCGGCCTGGCTGAAATGTTATTACCCACTCGAATTTTTGACCGCCTTACTTAACAGCCTGCCGATGGGGTTTTATTCCGCGTCACAGCTGGTGCAGGACGGCAAACGCCATGGTTTGCAGGTATTGCCGGTCTGCATTCAGCACTCCGACTGGGACCACCGCATCGAAGCAACCGCGACAGGCCCGGCGCTACGACTGGGGCTGCGCCAGGTCAAAGGGCTGCAACTGGATTTATTGCTGCCGGTATTACAGCAACGCCCCGCCGAGGGTTTTCATAGCCTCAGCAGCCTGAAACAAAGCGGCTTAAGACAAGACCAGCTGACCGCACTGGCCAGCAGTGATGCGCTGCAGGCGCTGTCTGGCCATCGTTTTGCCAGTCGCTGGCAATTGCTGGATCGACTGGATGAACTGCCGCTGTTTCGCCAGACAGTTCGCCAGCCAGTACGCCAGCCAGCACAACAGACACCAAGCGCTGAGCCTTTATTGTTACAGCAACTGGGCCTGGATTTGCACACCGAACCGGCAGCCCCGCCTTGTCCGTTGCCGACACCGGACGCCTGGCAACAGCTTGGCGAGGATTATCAGAGTCTGGGCCTGAGCCTGACGCAGCATCCGGTGGCGTTGTTACGCCAGCATCCGACACTGGTGAAACAGTCGCTGCAACGCGCTTGTGATTTGGCCACCTGCCGCAACGGTCAGGTGCTGCGGGTGATTGGCCTGGTCACAGTGCGGCAAAGCCCAGGTACCGCTGGTGGCGTCACTTTTGTCACACTGGAAGATGAAACCGGTCAAATCAACCTGATTGTCTGGCAAGCCACAGCACTGGCGCAGCAACAAACGTTTATCAGCAGCCGGCTCTGGCTGGTGCATGGAGTGCTGCAACGTGAAGGTCTGGTCAGCCATCTGGTCGTTGGCAGAATAGAAAGCCTGGACCCACTATTACCGGTGTTTCAGAGCCCAAGCCGGGATTTCCACTGATCCGCCGGCGCATGATCGAGGTAGAATCGGAGTGAATCAATCAGCAGCAATCATCCTGACCAGCCATGACAGAAGCAGACAAGTACCAACGTTTTGACCAGTTCCTGCAAAAACGCCGCAGCGGCGCGCTGCGTGACAGCAATAGCAGTGCACAGCGCCAGTCCCGTTACGACAGCCCAAAAGGTCGGCAGGAAAAAAACGTCGACGCCACCATTTTGCAACTGCACAGTGCCATGGTTGATAAAATCCTCGCCAATCCGGCGCTACTTCCACCGGTCGTGGCACAGCTTGAACAAGAGCAGCAACAAGGTTTATTACGCCACAGCGCTTATTTATTCTGGAGCTGCGCTTTTGCGGTGATCGATCAGCCGCAGCTTTTCAAAGCCGCGCTATTAAGTCCGGAACCGCAGGCCTGCAAGCATCGCCGGCGCACCCGCTTACGCGGCATTCTGACGGAAACCGAGCGCGCACAAGTGTTGACTGGCTGCTGGCAGGCGCCGTCTGCGCAGGCCGACCACGACTGAGTGTTGCCGCGTCCCAGCATCAGTCAGCGGCACCACAGCCTGCCAACGCAGTCCGCTGCAAAAAGCTTGTGTCAGGTGTACCCTAAGCCGTCCCCTTTGAGTACACTCAGACATCTTCTTGTTGGTTTTTGTTGGGTTTCTCCATGTTGCTGAATTCTATTACCCGTGGCCTGTGTCGTTTCAGTGCCGGCGCAGTGCTGCCGGCTTCTTTATTGCTCTCTCCATTATTTTTCTATTCTGCACAGACGCAGGCGCAGCAGGTCATGGCGCAGCCTGCGACAGCACAGCCTGCTATCGAACCACAGACCGAAGCGGCTGGCGCGCAAATCGCACAGCCCGCAGCGCCCCGCCTCGCCGGCGAACTGCAAAGCCGCCAGTTACACAGTAAATTTGGCAGTGTCAGTGTCGAAGCACTGACGCAAAAAAATGATGATGGCAGCGTCAACAGCCGCCAGTTTGTGCTCAAAGCCGGCCCGGCAACAGCGCCTACCGAAAAAACCATCAGCCCGGCAGCTGGCGACGCGCTGCTGCTGAGTAAAAACCCGTTGTTCGATGCCGCTTTTGCGTTAAGCCAGCAAGAGCGCCAACAGAACAGTGTCAGTGAAATTACCGACTGGGGCTTCAATGACCAACAGGCGCTGCCTTGCCCCTGTTTCGAAACCGGTGCCAAATGGCATTATGTCTGGACCCGGGATTTATCTTATGCACTGGATTTAGGCCTCGGGGCGCTGGACCCGGTGCGGGCGCAAACGTCCTTGTTATTTAAGACCTCAGTAGTGCGGCCTGAACTGATTGCCCGCGGCATCGACAACACTGAAGTCGCATTGCAGGACACCGGCTCCGGTGGCAGCTGGCCGGTCAGTTCTGACCGGGTGGTTTGGGTGCTGGCTGCCAGTGGCCTGACGGCACAAGACCCCACAGGCGCATCGAATCAAGCCGCCGGCGAAGCCTGGCAACAGCGTTGGTACACCATTGCCCGCAATACTATTTTGCAGGACCGGGCCTATATTTTTGATGCCCGCTTGGGTTTATATCGCGGTGAAACGTCCTTCCTCGACTGGCGCGAGCAGAGTTATCCAAGCTGGACCGCGAAAGATACCTTGTTCCTCGCCGAGTCATTTTCGCTTTCCACTAATGTCTTGCATTATGTCGCGTTAAGCCGCGCCGCAGAGGCAGCCAAAACGCTGGAACCAGCGCGCGCAACTGAACTGGCGCAAATGGCACAAGCGCTGAAACAAGCGATCAACAGCTGGTTCTGGCTGCCAGAGCGTGGACTTTATGCCCGCTATATCGGTGCCGCACATAACCCAATGCCGGTAGAACAGTACGATTTATTGGGCCTGTCGTTGGCCATCACCCATGGCGTTGCCTCACCGCTGCAAGCCGAGCAGATTTTGCAGAATTACCCGCTGACGCAGGCCGGTCCGCCGGTAATTTTCCCGGCATTGCCGGACGTGCCGATTTATCACAACCGTGCGATCTGGCCTTTTGTCAGCGCTTATCAGCTGCGCGCGGCACGCCAGCAAAATCAGCCGCAACTGTTCCACAAAATCGCCGTGTCGCTCTATCAGGGCGCAGTGCTTAATCAGTCGAATATGGAAAATCTGGAATGGCTCAGTCAAAAAGCTCATGTTGAAGATGGCGCCTTATCTGGCCCGGTGGTTAATTCTGAGCGTCAGCTCTGGTCCGTTGCCGCTTATAGTGATTTGGTGATCGGTCAGCTGTTTGGCGCACAGCTCAATGCCGGTTCGCTGACGATTAATCCGTATATTCCGGCGGACCTGGCGCGTGAACTGGATCTTGGCAACAGCGTTCACCTGCAAAACCTGAACCTGGCCGGCACCATATTGGATTTACAGCTGGAGTTACCGACGCAGGCCCGCCGCGGCCAGGTTTACCGACTGGCGCAAATCAGCCTGAACGGTCAACCACAAGTGCTGACCGGTAACCAGCAATTTAGCATCAACCTTCATGATTTCAGCCAGCAGCGCAACGAGCTGGTGCTGAAACTGCAGGCGATGGATGCGCCGGTATCCCGCCTGACCGAGCTTCGTACCACCAATAACAGCGGCCCGCTTAGCAACCTCAGCAGCAGCGAAAAACGCAAACTGCTTGCGCCCAAAGAGCCACAGCTAAGCCTGAGCCTCAGTAACAAAGGGATCCCGACGCTGCAGTTTGATGCCGCCGGTGAAACTGAAACCCGTTTTACGCTGTATAAAAATGGCGTGCCGGTGAAACTCAAACCCAGGCAGCAAGACTGGACCGACACAAAAGCCAAAACAGACTACAGCCAATGTTATGCGCTGACGCAAAGCTACAAAGATACAGGCTTAAGCTCACAACCGAGCCGCACTTTGTGCACGCCAGGCGCTAGTGTCGAACTGGTGGCGGGCCGAGGGCTGACCAGTGCAGATCACGACATCAGCGACTATTTGCAGCAACCGGTGTTTAAAAACTGGGGGGCACCAGAACAACAGCTGAACCTCAATTTCACAGCAAGCCACGATGGCCGTCATGCCCTGCGTTTGCAGTATTTTATCGACAACGGCCCGATCAATACCGGCATCACCGCAGTGGTAAAACGCCTCCATGCAGACTGCCCACAGTCCGGCAAACAGCAGGCCACGCTGGTAATGCCGCATCTGGCCACCGCACTGGAAGCCGGCTGGTCGAGCCGGGCCGATTTTAATGCCAAAGCCGGTGAGACGTGCCAGATCAGCATTGCAGATGGTTTTAACATGAGCTACCTGCAGCATTTTAATTTGTATACCGGCGGCAAAGGCGGCCGTACCGGCCCGCTGAATCAGGCGGTGATCCACAAGGCGCTGATCCAACCGCTAGCGGACTAACGCGTCGACCTGCCGTCGTCAAAGGCCCGGTACATCACTACCGGGCTGTTAAAACCTGTTTGGAGTTGTCGTGAATCTGTATCTGATCTTTGCCTTAATCTCTGCGGTGTCGATGGCCAGCAGCGGCGTTATTGCCCGTATGTCCGGCCTGGCGGCGGCAGAACTGACGTTCTATCGCCTTTTTGTCGGTGCATTGTGTTTATTGGGGCTGGTCCTGCTGCTGGGTAAACAGGCGGAACTGAAACAAAAGCCGGACCGGCGCATTGTGTTGAACGGCATCTTGCTCGCCAGCTTTATGTTGTGTTTTCTCAAGGCCATTAGTTTTATCAGCCTCGCCAACGCCATTATGCTGGTTTATCTGGCGCCGGCGCTGGCCGCTATTGCCGCGCATTTCCTGTTTCATGAAAAACTGGATCTGGCTTCAGGGCTGTTAATTGTGCTGTCGTTTTTGGGTTTTGCCATGCTGCAGCAATTTAAGCTGGATCTGGTTCTGACAGAGGCGCAGTGGCCAGGTTTTGTTTATGGCATGTTGTCGCTGTTCACCTACACCGGCTTTTTGCTGGCGAACCGCCACAGCGGTCAATCCGAATCGCCGCTACAACGGGCGTTCTATCAGCTGATGATCGGCGCTTTGTGTGTATTGCCATTTCTCAATGCAACGCCCCTACCCAACATTGACGAGCTGCCGTGGGTATTTTTAGCTGGTTTTTTCCCAGGTTTTCTGGCGATTTATCTGGCGATTATCGCGCTGGAGCATCTACCAACGCGGGTGTTTGGTACGCTGGCTTATATTGAACCCGTTGCGGTTATTTTGGCCGGTTGGTGGTTGTTTCAGGAGAAGCTCAGTCTGCTACAAGTCGGCGGTGTGGCACTCATCTTACTGGCGGGTCTGGTGCAATCTGTCTTGCACCAGCAACCGGCCCGCGAACGTGCAGCGGCCTGATGAATTTCCTCGCCCATCTGGTGCTTGCCGAATCGACAGCAGAATCCCGGTTCGGCAATCTGCTTGGTGATTTTTGTCAGGGCCTGGATCTCAAAAGTCTGCCGCCCGCGGTGCAGGCCGGTGTTTGGCGTCACCGCGCAATTGACCGTTTTACCGATGCCGCTGCAGAGGTACAGCAAGCGAAAGCCATGTTCAGCCGTGAACGCCGCCGGTTTGCACCGGTCATTCTTGATGTGTTGTTTGACCATCTCCTGATCCGACATTGGCCAACACTCGACACTCGCGCCCTGACGCCGCTGTGCCAAGACATTTATCAACAGCTTAAGCAGCAACAGGGGCTGATGCCTGCCGCGATGGCGAAAACTGTCAGAGCTATTGTGCAACAAGACTGGTTTGGCAGTTATCAGCAGCTGGAGAATATTGGTATGGCGTTGGATCGGATCGCCACCCGTATTCGATTTGATAACCATTTTGCTGGCAGTATCGCGGAGATCAATCAGCATTTGCCCGAACTGGACGCCTTGTTTTTGCAATTTTATCCGCAGCTCCAAGCCTATGTCAGACAGCTTGGACCGGAATTAGCGGTATTCCTTGCACGCCAGCGCACGCACTGAGGCCTGCAGACGCAGAAAAAAATGGTACAATAGAGTCCTTTAGCGGCCGCATCCCGGCCTTCCCCTTCTTCACTCGGAGCTGATATGAGCCAATTTCCTGACGACGGCAACGGCGATATGCTGCAAGCCATGCACGATTCCGGCATGGATTTAACTAAACCGCTGGATCTGGATTTTTATCTGGTATTCCCCAATCGCGACAAAGCCGAAAAGGCGCTGGAAGCGATGAGCAAACTGGACCAGCCCGGCGAAGTAGAACTGAATTTAAATGACCTGGATCAGTGGGAACTGATCGTGTCACTGCACATGCAACCGGACCACGCAGTCATCACCGCCAAAGAAGCTGAACTGGATAAATTCGCTAAAAAATTCAGTGGCCATAACGATGGCTGGGGCGTGATGCAACACCAGGAAGGCGACGACGAATTCGCTGACGATCACGACCACGAATGTGACGATGATTGCGATCATCAGCACCACTGATGCCATTTACTGCTGAACTGACTTACCGCACGCTGGGCCCACTGTTTTATCAGACAGTGGCACCTACGCCTGTGGCCGCACCAGACTGGTTGTTGTTTAACGATGCGTTAGCCACATTATTGCAGTGGCCAGAAGACGCCAGGCAGACGCCGCTGGGGCTGCAGTATTTTTGTGGTAACCAGTTGGCGCCCTGGATGCAACCCACAGCGTTGGCCTACACCGGCCATCAGTTTGGTTCACTGGCCCCGCGATTAGGGGATGGCCGGGCATTATTACTGACCGAGGTGCTGAGCCTCAGCGGCAAGCGCTTTGATGTCCAGCTAAAAGGCGCGGGACCGACGCCGTTTTCGCGCCGTGGTGATGGCCGCGCTGCACTTGGCCCAGTGCTAAGAGAATATCTGATCAGCGAATGGATGGCGGCCGTCGGCGTGCGGACCAGTCGTGCTTTGGCGGCAGTCACGACCGGCGAAACCATCTATCGGGACACGCGGGTTCCCGGTGCAGTGCTGACCCGGGTGGCGGCGTCACATATCCGCATCGGAACCTTTCAGTATGCCTCAGTGCATGGCAGCAGTGCCGACGTCAAAGCGCTGGCTGACTATGTCATAACCCGGCATTACCCTGAAATACGGGATGATGCACAGCCTTATCTGGCGCTGTTGCGCGCTGTCGCCACTGCACAGGCTGATCTAATTGCCCACTGGATGAGCCTTGGTTTTGTCCATGGCGTGATGAATACCGACAATATGACCGTCAGTGGCGAAACCATCGACTATGGCCCTTGCGCTTTTATCGATGCGTTTGACCCCAGCGCCTGTTTTAGCTCAATTGATAGTCAGGGCCGCTACGCCTATCGTAATCAGCCCCCTATCGCACAGTGGAATCTGGCGCGGCTGGCGGAGTCATTGCTGGTGCTGTTGCACGAAGACGAGCAACAAGCCATCGCCGCCGCGATGACAGTGCTCAACGACTTCCCTGCGCTTTATCAGGCTGCACGGCTGAACAGGTTTGCCGCCAAATTGGGCCTGCCGTCGCCAGTGGAGTCTGATCTGCCGCTGATTGATGATCTGTTGACGTTACTTTCGCAGCAACAAATTGATTTCACGTTATTTTTCCGTGAGCTGTCGCGCCCTGCCAACATACCGGGCGCTCTAGCCAGTTCGCTGTTTGCAGAACCTGCCGCCTTTAGTGCATGGCAACAGCGTTGGCTGCAACGGCTGGCTGCAGTGGCTCTGGACCCGGTAGCGCTCAGCCAACAGCTGCTACAGGTCAATCCAGCCTTTATCCCGCGTAATTTCCGGATTGAACAAATCATTGAAAGTGCACTGAATGGTGATCTCGGCCCGGCAAAGGCGTTGGCCAAAGCCAGCCTGACTCCTTTTGACGATGATGTTTATTGGGCTGAATTGCCACCTGCGAGTTTTTGCAACTACCAGACGTTTTGCGGCACCTGAGTTTGCAGGGCGAAGGTTCAACCTTCGCAAGCAGTTTTCAGCCGCCGGCAATTGATCCACAACACGTGGACCACACTATAAAAACTCTATCGTTTAGGGCTATCAATTCTGGCCGGAGCACACTGATGGGACTGGACTGCCGCGAAATTCTCGACGTCAAAGAATATGAGTTTTTACTGAACTGGTTTATCCGGATGCAGCAACAACATGGGCTGGCGACGATACAGGAACCATACAGTTACGACGGTTATTCGGCCTACGACCAGCTGTGTAACCAGCTGCTTGAGCAAGCCCGCATCGCTTTTATCGAACAATTCGGTTATCCGGCGCCACCACTGGTATTCACCAATCTGTTCCATCTGGCGGAACTGGAACTGGCCGGTAAACGCAATGCCCGTGGCATCAAAACACCAACCCAACTGATGTAGACTCGACAGCCCCTGCCAGCAAAAAGCCCGCACTGCGGGCTTTTTAGTTTTGCAGAAGATAACGTTAAATCGCCGCCGCCGGTTGTTTTTCCGGTGCTACTACCGATGGTTGGCTGGCTTGCATCGTCTGGCCGCGTTGTTTCAGTAAGTGATAGCGTTCTAGCTGCTCAGAAGTCAGTTTACGGGCAACCACCGGCCCTAACGGTAATGCTGCCACTTGAACAGCGGTTTTATGCCCCTTGGTATTGGGTAAAGTGCCGTACACATCGGTGACAGAATAATTCGACAAATTGGTCAGAATCGTTTTACTGCCTTGCAGATAAGGTTGCTCATCAAGGCGCAGATAGGTGGCTAAGTGTTTACGCAGGTCGGTCTGAAAGTCCGGGAAATATGCAGCGCTGCGTTGGTAAAAGCTGGATACCCGGAAGCCTAAGGTCCCTTTTGGCAAAGTACCGCGGTTAGAGTTAATAAACTCAGCGGCATTTTTCACCAATTGCTGTTGCACATTGCTACCGGTATAGGCGATAGCCGGGAGATTCGGGCTACCGATAATGCCCTGATACAGGCCATAAATCACTTCCGGCTGTTGCGGAAATTGTTTCGGCAGGATCGCAAACTGAATGTCATCCAGACTTAACCGAACACCGGCGACGGTTAGGATCTTCTGACTCAGCAAGCCAGGTTGTTCTGAGGTCCCGAGTAAAAACGTTGCTAGATCTTTACGTGGATACACTTTGATCACTTCATCCAGCACTGTCACGTTGTACAGGTTCAACCAATAGGCCAGTTGTTCGTTTTTACTCAGCTGATTGAGCGGAGTTTGCTCAGGTACTGCCGACAACTGTTGGCGCAGCTGCGTCACGACATCACGCATTTCCGGATTATTTTGATATTCTTCATAGTGAAAACGGTTGGCACTGAGCGCGGTAAAATGGTCACCAAGCGGATAGCTGCGGTAGATGTCGTAACGTTGTTCACGTTCCAGCACCGTACTGCGTTGTGGTATGCCTTCGCTGAGGACTGAAGTACGAAGCACAAAATCCAGCACTTTATAATCGATTTTTTTGCCCTGCTCTACGCCGCCAAAAAAACTGGCGGGTAATGTCTGATTTTGCATTTCAGACTGAGTGTGGGTCTGTGCTGGCTGCGCCGTTTCAGCAGGCGTTGCAAAGGCGGTGGGCGTCAATACCGGGCTTAACAGCAGAGCGGCGATAACAGAGACAGAAGTGCGTAGTTTCATCAGCGGCAATCCTTGTTGGTGGATAAAACAACATTAACACTAGCTAAAGCAACACAAAGACGCAACGATTAATTACATATTTTTTACTTAAAATAACCAGCCTGCTGGCATCACCTGCAGGCCGGTTATTGAGCCAACCTTTAGGCCTGATACAAGGTGCGGATCCACTTCTCTTCAGTGATAAAATTCCAGCTCCATTTTTTCCACTGGGCAGACAAGCCTTTGGTCACCGCCTGATCTGCACTTAAGCCCTGCGCTTTCATTGCCTGCACTTCAGCTAAAGTCTGCTCCATCATCGTCAGAAAACGCTGCAAACCGGCTTTATCCATCAGATCTCCATGGCCCGGAATAATCTTCGTGGTGTCGTTGACCTGACTGAGGATGGTCTTGGTATTGGCGATGTAACCGGCAACCGAGCCACCGCTGTTCAGGTCGATAAACGGGAAACGGTCAGCGAAAAACAAATCACCCATGTGCAGCACATTCTGTGCTTTGAACCACACCACTAAGTCACCATCGGTGTGGCTGACTGGCATGGTCCTGAGCATCACTTGCTGACCATTCAGGCTCAGTGTTTTTTCGCCGCTGAAAGTCTCGGTCGGCAAACCAGCTTGGTTAAATTTGGCATCGCTTTGCAACCGGGTCAGCACGGCTTGATGCGCAATAATGCGTGCGCCGCCAGCCAAAGCGGCATTGCCGTCGGTATGGTCTTTATGGAAATGAGTGTTGACCAGCGTATTGACGCTGACACCGCTTTGCAGCCGATCCAGCTCTGCTTTGACCAGCGGTGCTGTTGCGGCAAATTGCGCATCAATGATTAAGGCGCCGTCTTTGCCCAGCATTGCCGCAATATTGCCGCCACTGCCTTTGACCAGATAAAGCTGTGGTGCCAGTTGCTGGCTGGTAACTTTTGGCGCATCGGCGGCCCAGGCAGAACTGACAAACAAAGCGCTGCCAAGCAGCGCGAAAACAGGGAATAGTCGAATTGAGGTAGTCATTGGCAAAGGTTCCTGTGCTGGGGGATTCGAGCTGTATTGTCAGCAACTCCTTACGATACTGACGCTAAAACTGATCAGTCCCCTGACACAAGCCTTTGCCTATAGAATCACCTTAAGGTGCGACCACTGGCGTGTCGCAGCGATGATCACTCTTGTACTTGGTTTCCCGATACAAATAGGACGGCAACTGAACTTGTGCCAAGGCTTGCTCATATTGCAGGCGGCTAGCCGGTAAATCGCTCAAATGCAGTGCTTTTTTTGCTTCATCATAAGTACCGCGCACCACGGTTCCGTCCGGTTTTAAGATGGTCAGGCCGTCTGGCTGTTTCAGCGCAAAATACTGCTCAAACTGGATCAGCGCTCGCCCCGGTGACGTGCTGTCGAGCGTCAGATCCCGGCCAATCATCGGATGGCAACTGCTGACACCCAGCATCGACAACAAGGTCGGCGCCAGATCGATCTGACTTGCCAGCGTATCAATGGTACCAGCTTTGGTGTCGGCACCTAAAATGAGGCCCGGAATGCGGAATTTCTCCACCGGAATGAGGTTTGAGCCATAAACGCGATTGTCATGGTCGGCGACCACCAGAAACAGCGTGTCCTGCCAATAGCTGCTCTGCCGGGCTTTTTTAAAGAACTGTCCCATCGCCCAGTCGGCGTACTTCACCGCGTTATTGACGGTATTTTTTGGCTCTTCATGTAAGTCGATACGGCCATCGGGAAATTCAAAAGGTTCGTGGTTACTGGACGTAAACACCAGACTAAAAAATGGTTGGCCGCTTTGCTGACGCAGCTGCTGCAGTCGGGTCAGCTCTGCGTCAGCTTTATCAAACAAATCCTCGTCACTGGCGCCCCAGCTGGCGACAAACTTAGGTTTTTTAATTTGATTGATATCGACGATTTGACTAAAACCGTTGCCGGTGAAATAGCTGCGCATATTGTCAAAATGCGCTTCACCGCCATAAATAAACTGCGTATGAAAGCCAGCCGCTTTTAATACAGACGCCAGCGTGGTGAAATTCTGCTGGCTATTGGAAAGCTTCACCGTGCTTTGCGCCGGCGTGGGTGCAAAGCCTGCAACGACAGCCTCGATACCACGCACCGAACGGGTGCCGGTGGCATACAGCTGTTCAAACCACAGCCCTTGTTGTTTCAGTGACTCCAGCTCAGGCGTCACCGGCACACCACCGAGCGACTCGACAAAAGTCGCCCCCATGCTCTCCTGCAGCACAATCACCAGATTGAGTGGCTTGTCGCGTTGGACTGTCGCTTGCTGCTGATGCCAGGTCGGCTGCGCCGGGTTATTGAACTGATAGTGTTTTAACCATGGCCAGTCCAGCGCTTGTTTTAACATGGTCGCTTCGTCGAGCTTGCCGTACATTTCAGTGGAACGTGCTTCATGACGCAGGCTGTAAATCGCATACAGCACCGAATAACCTGAACTAATGATCAGCGAATTGACCATCGCATCTGGCGTGATAGCGAACAATGCCGGATTGGCCGGTCTGTGTTGGGTGGTCGAGCGAATACAGACAAACACCAGCACGACGACTAGCGGCCAGGTCAACCAGAGTTTTTTATTCGAGGTGCCGCCTTGTTGGGTTGCGACTGCGCGTAAACGCCGCATTGCTAAAAACACCAACAGACCGGTGAATGCTGTGCCCAAAATCAGCGGCACGCGAAAGCCATGCCATAAGGTGCTGAATACTTCCTTCGGATATTTCAGGTATTCGATATATAAACGATTCGGCCGTACGTCATACTGCAGCAAGAATGAAGGCGTCGATAATTCGATAAAAATCAATAAAGTCAGTGCAATCAGGCACCAGACATAACTAAAGCGGCGCCACAGTATTTTCCAGCGCGATATCGCCAGCACGGGCGCCAGCAGTACTGGGATCGCCAATAACAAACCGAGCAGAATCAGGTCGGCACGTACGCCCTGCACTAACATCCAAGCCGGGTTACCGGCCGCCTGCACCCGCTCCCATTGCCATAACATCAAGGCCAGGCGGCTTAACGTTAAGCCAGCCAGTGCCAGAATAACAAAATGAGTGAATACCAGATAAGGACCGCTGAGGCGGCTTAAAAAAGATTGCTGTGACATCTAAACCCTGCAACTTGTTATTTTTATACATCGGGCATTGTGCTGGCAGAAACTTAAATAAACCTTAAGGTTTCGCCGCACATTTCGAGTCACAAAACTTACATAAATTAACCCGCAACAGCAAGTGCTGGCTGCGCGGACCAGCGCTAACCAGGCAATCAATCAGAACTCATACTCCAGTGCAAACCGCAGCGTGTTATTGACCGTTGCTGCATCAATGGCAAAGATCACCGCAAGCTCCCATTTCAGCATTTTCATCTGCTCAAATTTTTGCACCCCCATCAAACTGGGGCCTGCACCTTTGTAATTCTCGCCGGCATAAAACTCAAAAGCCGGTTGCAGCTGCGGCAGATAACGGTAACGGTATTGCAGCCGGAACTCGCCTTCCAACTCGTTTTCGATGGTATTGCCCCACTCGTACACCGCCAACGCATTTAACGTCAGGCTGGTTGGGCCAAATTCCTTTTCCATCAACAGACCGGTGGTAAATTCGTAATTACCAAGATGATTCACTCGTTCCAGCTCAAACAACATGCCCCAGTCGGCACTGTATTGACCTTGTTCGGTTAACATCCAGCGCATTTCCAGTTCATAGCCGCTGATGTGGTAATCTTCTGGCGAGCGGCGCTCGGCCATCACATAGAGTTCCAGCGCCAGCCGATCAGCAATAGCCCGGCCGTATCCCAACTTTTGCACCATATCGTTATCGTTCTGATGCTCGTTTTGCTTTTGATAGACGTAACGGTACTCAAATTCCTGCTCATATGGCTGGACATAAGGGTGATACACCTTATCAACGACACGGCCATCGGCCAACGCCGCACCACAAAAGCCGGTCAGTAGCAGGCCGCAGGCCAGTGCTGTCACCCCGGTTTTTCTGTTCATGACTTCAACTCCCGCCGGCGTAATACCAGCAACAAAATCAGTGTCAGGCTCCACGCCAGCAACTGGCCCTGACTCGGGTTGGACTTATAGCCGAGCAGTGCATTCAGAAAATAACCCAATTCAGAACTCTCATCGATCCACAGGTGCTGACTCAGCATCGGTGCCGCACCTCCGAGCAAATCCATCTGGTGCAAAATAAACACCGCTGCACTGATTTGCCGGGCGGCGCTAAAACACAGCAATACCGCAGCGACTTGACGCCAATACAGCCGCAATTCCTGCACCAGATGATAAATCAATACGGCAATACTCAGACTAATGCCGCTGCCAAGCGCCACGCCAAGCCACAGGCTTTGACTGTCATCAAGCTGGCGGGGGTACAAAAACAAATACAACACCAGATTGCTGCCGTTAATCAGTAACAACGCCACCACCGCTGCAGCGGCCAACCAGGCGTGATGATGTTTTTGCAGCAACAAAGCAGCGATCAACAGCGCACAAAGGCCATAACAACAGGCATACCAGAATTCAAGGCCCTGCCCGTCCCACAGCTCAGCCAGATGGCGGTATTGGCTGCTTTGCAGCAGCAGAAGTGGCGCACCCAATAACAGTACCCGCAATAAAATAGCGCGCATCGCCGCCGGATTTGCTGCCAGTAACAAGCTCAACAACAGCACCACCGGTAATAATTCGCGCAGCAGCAACACTACGGTATTAATCAGCATCATCGCCTCCAGCTTGCAGGGCTTGCCATTGCTCTTTTGGCAGCGCAATCAGTTGGCCTTTGGCACTATCGGGATTGTATTCACCACTAAACGGATAAGTACCGGGTTGCAGCGGCCCAACAAAGACCACCCCGGAACTACCACCCAGAATCACTTTTTCCCGGTTCATCGAAAAGCTTTCAAACTCTTCCGGGTTTGGGTCCTGATTGTGAATAATGATTTTGACTTTTTGCCCGGCCGGCACCTGCAGGGTGCTTGGGCTAAACAGATGATCTTTCAGCGTCAGGCGAAATACCGGCGTCTCGTCAGCGCCAAGCAAGGAGGACCAGCAGCTGCCAAGCAACAGGCTAAACCGCAACCACAGCGCAAGGCGCCGCCTCTGTTTCACAGGTCTTGCGAACAACGGACTTATAAATGGCTTTGATGGCACAATGGCAACTCCAATGTCACTGCTAACCCACCCAGCACTGAACGGCCAAGCGTCAGACTCCCCTGATGCAATAAGGCAATATCCTGCACTATGGCAAGGCCCAAACCACTGCCGGGCTGGCCGGACTGATGCCGGTCCCCACCGACCCGATAAAAACGTTCAAACACCCGCGAATATTCCTCCGGTGCAATCCCTGGGCCCGAATCCTCCACCAACAGCCTTACTTTTTGCCCTTCTTGCTGTAATGTCAGCTGGATCTGGCCTTGTTCTGGCGTGTATTTGCTGGCATTGCCCACCAGATTGATCAATAACAGTTTGAGCGCAAAGGCGTCACCATCGAGTAAAACCTGCTCGTCGCCTTCGAGCGCGATTTGCTGTTGACGCCGTTCAATTTGCGGATACAACTCGGCCACCACGTCGCGGCATAACACCGCTAAATCCAGTTTCTGCAGTTTGGCAGAAAAATGCGCCGGATTGGTCCGGTTTAACAACATGATTTGTTCAATTAGCGCGCTCATCCGGCTGACACCATCTTGCAAAGCCGGCATGATCTGGTCCGGATCGGCCAGACCCGCCTCACTCCAGCGTTGCTGCGCATTGTGCAGGTTTACCTGTAATACGGCCAGCGGCGTTCTGAGTTCATGCGCCACATCGGCAGCAAATCGTTTTTCGCGGGCAAAAGCGTCATCCAGCCGCGCCAGTAACTGATTGGTACTCGACAGCATCTGGTCCAGTTCCTGCGGCGTCTGCTCCAGCTTTAGTGGCGATAAATCATCAGCTTTTTTTTGTGTCAGTTGCCGCGCCAGTTCCAGCAAGGGCCTTAAGCCGCGTCCCACCAGCAGCCAAATCAGCAATGCCTGGAATGGCAAACTCAGCACCACCGGATAAATCGACGCCAGCACCACCTGATCAGACAAAGCCAGCCGGTCTTGTAATGGTTGCGCGACAATCACCGTCAAATCTTCCACCGTCTGGCGAAAGGTTTGCCAACGTTTACCGGCAAAATTCTGCTCGCTGTAACCATCCTGCGGGCTGACTAGAGTGTTTGGCGTCTGGGCGCTGTGGTAAAGCAGACGATCGCCCTGCCATAGCTGAATGGCATTGGCCTGCGCCATATTAGCCGCAGTCTGTGAATTGGTATGTTGATATGGCGCCAACACGCTGGCAGCCAGCGCTTTGAGATCTTCATCAAATAGTTTTTGCGCTTGGGCGCTACTTTGGCGGTAACTTTGCAGCGCGGCTAAAAAACTGGTCAGCGTCAGCAAGGCGATGAGTAAAGTCACCAGATAACGCCGGATTGAAGTCATGCCGCACTCACACTGTAACCTACGCCACGCACGGTTTTGATAAAGTCTTTGGGCAGCTTTTTGCGTAAGTTCGAGATATGCACTTCAAGCGCATTACTGGCGACTTCTTCGCCCCAGGCGTACAGACTGGCTTCAATTTGTTCGCGGGTTTTGATGCGGCCCGCTGATTCCAGCAGCAGCTTCAGCAGCACATATTCACGTCGCGACAGCGTTAATGCTTCACCATCAACCTGCACCTGATGGGCACTGCTGTCGAGCACCACTGGTCCTACGGTGATTAGATGACTGGTGGCAGTGCCCAGCCGGCGTTCAATCACGCGCAGCCGGGCGAACAATTCGGGCAATGCAAAGGGTTTGACCAGATAATCGTCGGCGCCTAAATCTAAGCCGCGAATGCGGTCGTCGACGCCGTCGCGGGCGGTCAATACCAACACCGGCAAACGCGGGAATTTGTGACGGGTTTGTTTTAACACATCGAGGCCATCCATATCCGGCAAGCCTAAATCCAGCACCACAGCGTCGCAATCGCCGCTGCGGATACTGGACAGTGCGGCAGCACCGGTATTGACATGATTGACGGCAAAACCTTGATCAGTCAGCGCCAACTGTACACCTTGCGCCAGTGCCTGATCATCTTCAACTAATAATACCCGCATCCGTTCTCCGTATTTATACCCGTCATCTTTGAAGATTCGGGGTTGTTGGCTTCGCTCGCCTGCCCGAATGTTCAATGATTTTGGGTATATAAGACTGACAATTATTTTTTCAATTTTTTCTGCACTTTCGCCAGCAACGCAGCAATTTCCTGCTGCCGGCCGGCATCGGCACTTTCACGGCCAGGACGAGGCTGTGCCGCTTTAGCAATTTCAAGATAACGCAAAGCTTCTGCCCAGTCGCGTTTTCCTGCTAAATAATCGGCGTAAAAGTAATTTGGATCAATCCCTTGTGGGTTTTGCTCCAGCGCTTTTAACAGCAATTCTTTGGCTTTTTTGTTGTCGCCAAACCCGATTGGCCAGCCCGGTACTTTCGAATACAACACGCCAAGGCTGGTGTAGGCCGAACCTTGCAGTGCTGTTGGATCCAGTTTAAGCGCTTGCTCTAAGTCGGCTTTGGAGCCTTCAGCGACTGACAATGCACCTAAACCGCCTTTGGCATTGGCATAACTTGATTTAATAATACCGCGCCAAATCAGCGCTTCGGCTTTATCCGGGTTACCGCCAACCACTTTGTCCGCATTAGCCAGCAATTCGGCAAAAGCTTTTTCGCGGTCATCTTCCGGCAGTGCGTAATTCACTTCGGCCCAGCGGTCCTGCAGTGGTTTAATGTCAGCCAACACATCGGCCAGCACCGTAGAACTGGCAAATAAGGTCACAGCAGCGAATAAGTGTTTGATAGATACTTTCATGGTGATAAGCCTTAAGGTTGGGAAAGTTGCGCGTAACGACGGATCACGGCCAGCTTGGCGGCCAATGCTTTGTCGACGATACCGGGCAGGACTGCATTGACCCGCACGAATAATTGTTCTGGCCAGCCAATAAAACGCCGTGCCTGATTCTGTTGAATTTGTTGTACCAAAGCCGCGGCAACTAAAGCCGGGCTATCACTCTGATTGCCAAGTTCACGGTTCATCGCGACCACCGCATCACTGTTGATAGATGTATCAGTGGCGCGTGGCGCGAAATACAGCACTTGCACCGCACTGTCCGACAGCTCACGTTTCAGCGCTTCGGTAAAACCGCGCAGGCCAAATTTACTGGCGCTATAGCCGGTAAAACCCGGGTAACCGATGCTGCCAAAAGCGGAGCCGACATTGACTATCATCGCAGCGGATTTGCGCTGTAATTCGGGTAACAAAGTCTGGGTTAATAACATTGGCATCAGCAGGTTGGTGCTGAGCTGCGTGGCATAATCCTGCTGCGCCACCAGACCAAACTGGCTGATGCCGGCGTTGTTAATCAGCAGATCTATCCCTTGCAGGTCGCGGACAAAGGCCAGCAAATCTTGTCGCTCTTGCGCATTGGTCAAATCAGCGCTGAAAATCTGATGGTCGGCCGGATGTTTGGCCACAAGCTCAGCCTGCAGCGTGGCTAAACGCGCCGTATTGCGCGCGACCAGCACTAAACGGGCGCCGGCAGCAGCCAGCTGCAGTGCGATCGCCTGACCAATACCACCGCTGGCACCGGTCAGTAATACCGTTTTGCCACGAAGTTCCATCAGACCGCCTCCTCTGTCGCGGCATCCGTTTTAGTAACCAGCTTGGTGATGCCGTGCTCTGGCGTCAGGGTGCGGAAAATATCGCCGTATAAGCGGTAGAAACGTTTCGCCGCGTGCACAATCAGCGCCTGATCAGTCGGGTCGTCGATTTTGTTCATCAGGTTTTCATAGAATTTGATGTGGTCCTGATCCAGCGCACCGTGCGATGTCAGGTAACTAAACGCTGATTTTGGCAACTGCAGCTTAGTGGCGATGGTTTCAGCCGCGTTTTCCGCCAGCGCGGTGGACGTGCCTTCCAGCACCAACACCATGCCAAAAAAACCAACCGGATTAATGCGGCGCACCATGTCATAGGCGTAAGACACCATCATTTCAGTGGCAAAAGACGGCGTGCTGTGTCGCGCCACTTCTTTGTCGTAACCACTGCGCTTGATATCGTTCAGGATCCATTCCTGGTGACCCAGTTCCTCTTCGATATATTCCGCCACAGCTTCACGCAGCCATTCTTTTGATTCCGGTAACAAGGCACCAACGCTCATCAGCAATGGCACTGTGTGTTTGACATGGTGATAGGCCTGCGTCAGGAAAGCGACATAGTCATCGCGGCTGATATCGCCATGAAAGCAACGGGCAATAATAGGTGCGCCCAACAGGTATTGACGGTCTTGTTCAGTCGCTTGCAATAAAGTCTGGTAAAAGCTCATAAGTCACTCCGGAAACAGCGGTCGTCCGCTAAAAATTAGGTTCAGTAGTTCAGTTCGCCGGGTATAAGGAGGCGATCTGTTGCTGATATATCTGCACAATGCTGGCCCGGCGTGGCCGGCCATTCGTAGTTAAGGTGCCTTCCGCTTGTGACAACGGCGAGTTCAGCCGGTGAAAACGTGCGACGCGGGCATAGTCCGGCAGCTGCTGATTCAGCCAGTCAAGATAGTCTGCCAGCTGCTGGTCGCTGACCGTTGGGGTGGCGTACAGCAGCGCAACACAATAAGGTTTCGCATCGCCACACAGCACAGCCTGCTGGATCAAACCGGTTTTAGTCAGTTCACTTTCGACCCATTCCGGCGAAATATTGCGGCCAAAGCTTGAAATCAATAAGTTGTTGCGCCGACCCAGAATTTGTAAATCGCCATCCGCACTCCACTGGCCTAAATCGCCAGTGGCAACCCATGCGTCGGCTTGCGCCTCGCTTTGTCCCATGTAACCAAGAAATGGCGTTTTAACCTGGATTTCGCCTTGTTCAATACGCACTTCCAGATGCGCCAGTGGTTTGCCGGCGCTTTGTAATGCTTCATCGCTGGCGTGTGCAGCGTCGACACTGCAAAGTGCGACGACCGAGCCACATTCACTTAAGCCATAACCCTGAAACACTGGCAGTTTGAGCGCTGCAGCCTGGCGTAAGGTGTCGACCGCCACTTTGGCGCCACCGACCGCGATAAACTGCAGGCTGGCAGGCACTGGCCAGCCTTTTAGCGCCGCCTGTACCAGCAGTTGCAGCAATTCCGGTACTAAGATCAGGCTATGTGGTTGGGTCTGACTAATCAGGCCCAGTAATTGTTGCGGATTGGCCAGACTGCTGCCGGCAAAACCACGGCCGGCATCCGGCATCAGCAGCACTTCACCGCCGGCTAATAACGGTGCATAAACGCCGGCGATATTTTCCAGCAATAACGACAGCGGCAGCAGGCACAAATGCCGCGGGCGGGTTACGTTTTGCAGCCGTGGTGCAATGCGTTCAACCAGGCTTTGCGCTGTATTCAGCTGGGTTTGCACCGACAGACAGACGCCTTTAGGCTGACCGGTTGAGCCAGAGGTAAAAGTGATTTTTTGCGTGCCAGCCGGAACCGGTAAGGCTTTTTGCTGTAGCTCAGTCGACGTCTGGTACAGATAAAAGCTCCGGCAGCGACCGCGTAAAGTCAGGCCAAGCTGGCGCGTAGCTTCAGTTGGTAGTTCACGGTCACTGAATAAAAACTCCGGGCCGACGCTGGCCAACACATGGGCCAACTGGCCCTGACTGGCAAACAGCGGCATTGGCACGAATAACTGTTGGCTGTGCAGACAGGCGATATCTAACAACACCCAATCCAGACTGGTATCAGCCCATAACACTAAACGCCGGGCCGACAGGTCTTGCAGCAGTTGCTGCCACTCCAGCACTGCGGCCGCAATGGCGGTTTGATCCAGAGATTGCCCGCTGACTAAATCAGTCAGGCGAGCGCCGGCAGGAAAATTCAACTTCATCAGGCGACTCCTTAGTGACCGGCTTGTTCAGACAGGCTGGCGCCTGCGCTTTGCAGCAGGGGCAGAAAACCACTCAACATTTGCTGTAACTGCGGTTTTGCCATGATCAGTTGGTAAGCAGCCGTTAAATCCAGCTGGCAGACCTGCGGATGACGCTGGTAATAACTGCCCCAATCGGCCGCGGCATCACCTAACCGGCTTGGGTCGCCTTCCGCCAGCACGTTCAACTGCAGGCCATGACGGCTTAACATTGACATCACTGTCGGTGTGGCGCAGCACACCAGATGACGGTAACCCTGTTGATACAAGGCAACTGCCATCGCGATGAACAGTAATAAGGTTTGTTGACGGCCGCTGGCGTACAGATTGCCAATCTCGGCGACCTGCGCACGCTGGGTTTGAATGCCGGCACCTGCCAGCACTGTGCAGATATCCGCATCGAGGTATTGTTCAACAAACAGACGTGGCGCCAGACCGCTGCGAATACCCAGCACCGCCTGCCACTGACCATGCAGCGTGACGGCCAGTAAATGCGGCATAAATTGGCTGATTTGGGCATCGTACGCGGCAGCAAAGCCACCGGCGATAAATTGTTCCAGACTGTGGCGCTCGGTGTGATTACGGTCACACCACAGCAGTTGTGCAGATTGCTTGTCGGTCGCAACGCCAGACTGACAATCTTTGAAAGCCAGTGGCGGCAGGTATTCAACCGGGGATAGAGTTACAGCAGCAGTCATTTCAACCTCTCCACAGGTTTTCTCTGATGTTGCTGATTCTGGCGGGGGAAACTTAAAGCAACCTGAAGGCAAATTAAGGTTGCAAATTTTATAGCTGAATTAAATTAATCTATTGAAATATATATGATTATTTTTATAACCATTTTGACGTAGTGGTAGATTAGCCACCAAAAATTAACTGCCAGAACGATGGAGACCGTTCTTTATGATATTGCTTTTTCAGACTGTCGACTTCGCCCAGCAGTTGTTTGGCGGTTGCCAAATCTTGTTTGGCTAAAGCGCCCAGTACCAGCGTCAGCTGCGCGGCCACTTTGTCGAGCCCCTGCTGAAATACCACCTGTTTCTCAGGGGTAAACTGATATGCCTGCACCGATGCAACCAGTTCAGCCATCACCAGCACTTTTTCCTGCATCACCGGCACTTCAGTCGCCTGCATGGCCTGCTTAAAATTGAAGCCAATTTTTTTCATCGTCGCTTCAACATCGGTGGTCGCTGCCACAGCGGCCGCAACCGGTTCTTCTGCCCGTACCAACGTTGGTTGCAACGTAAGCCCAACCAACAACACCGAGGCTACAGAAATTAAAGACACCAGTTTCATCATCACTACTCCAGAAAAAGACCGCAGCAGTCTACCACAGCCGGTCAGTAATGTTGCCTCAGACTGTTGGATTGGCTAGACTACGGCGGTTTTTTCCGAAGTTAAAATAAGTGAGAGAGCAGCCATGGGCGCGCAATGGAAATCCAAACACAAAGCTGATGCCTCCGCGGCAAAAGGCAAACTTTTTACCAAACTGGCAAAAGAAGTCATGGTTGCAGCGCGCAACGGCGCTGATCCGGCAATGAATTCCAAACTGCGCATGGCGATTGAAGCCTCACGCAAAGCATCGATGCCAAAAGAAACACTGGAACGCGCCATCAAAAAAGGCGCCGGTCTGCTCGACGGCCCAGTGAACTACGAACATATCGTCTATGAAGGTTTCGCACCGCATCAGGTGCCGGTAATTGTCGAATGTCTGACTGACAACAAAAACCGCTCAGCACAAAGTATCCGCGTGTTATTCCGCAAAGGTCAGTTGGGCTCCTCTGGCTCAGTATCGTGGGATTTCAAACGCTTAGGTCAGATTGACGCTTCTCCTGCCAATGCAGACGCCGATATCGAAATGGCTGCGATTGAAGCCGGTGCACAAGATTTTGAAGCCGGTGAAGAAGGCGATGCGGTGTTTTACACCGAGCCGACCGATTTGGATTTAGTTGCCAAAGCGCTGCCAGAATTTGGGTTTACTGTGTCTGCCGCCAAGCTGATTTATAAACCGAATAACCCGGTTAGCATGGCGACACTGTCGGCAGAAGCCTTGGCTGAAGTCGAACACTTCCTTGAAGCGATTGAAGATGACGATGACGTCCAACACGTCTACGTCGGTCTGGCTGAATAATTCAGTTTGGATCTCTGCAATAAAAAAGCCGGCGCAAGCCGGCTTTTTTATTGCGCTGTCGCACAGATAGCGCCGGCGATTTGTGAAACTATTGACATATCGCCGGTAAAACATATGATAAAACGCATATATGATTATCCAGATGTATTAGACAAAGAGTTTAGTTGCTGAGGGAGTCTATGCAACCTGTTGAATTTTTTAAATTACTTGCTGATGAAACCCGACTGCAGACGATTTTGCTGATTGCCCGTGAAGGTGAACTTTGTGTCTGTGAGCTGACCACGGCGTTAAATCTATCGCAGCCAAAAATCTCCCGCCATCTGGCGATGTTACGAAAATCACAACTTTTACTGGACCGCCGCCAGGGTCAGTGGGTGTTTTACCGGCTCAATCCCGCTTTACCGGGCTGGGCCGCTGACAGCATCAGCCAGACCCTGCAGCAGAATCAGCCGTTGCTCACACCGCTGCTGACCAATCTGTGCAGCATGGGGGAAAGACCGGAGCGGACGCGGTCATGTTGCCCGTGAATCTGGCCGCAAGCCAGGTCGTGAGCACAGGCGATAACAAGCAGACAGCAGTAAAATTGCGGCCATGGCACAGGCTTATCCGCTTACCTCACTCCGTTAGCAGCTGGAGCAATCATGGGATTATTTGAACGCTATTTATCGGTCTGGGTCGCGCTTGCGATGGTGGTCGGAGTCGTAGCCGGTGAGATACTGCCCGCCTGGTTCCGGGCGGTCGCGGCACTGGAGTTTGCCCAGGTCAATCTGGTGATTGCATTGTTTATCTGGGTAATGATTTATCCAATGATGGTGCAAATTGACTTCAGCGCGCTGAAAAATGTCGGCAAAAAACCCAAAGGCATTGTGCTGACGCTGGTCGTGAACTGGCTGATTAAGCCATTTACCATGGCGCTGCTCGGCTGGTTATTTTTCCGCGTATTGTTCGTCGACTGGGTCGATCCGAACACTGCAACAGAATACATCGCCGGCATGATTTTATTAGGTGTTGCACCGTGCACAGCGATGGTGTTTGTCTGGAGTCAGCTGACCAAAGGCGACGCCAATTACACGCTGGTTCAGGTGTCCGTCAATGACATCATTATGATCTTTGCCTTTGCACCAATCAGTGCCCTGTTACTGGGCGTCGCTGACATCAAAGTACCTTGGTCCACGTTGATGTTGTCCGTGCTGCTTTATGTTGTCCTCCCTCTTTGCGCCGGCGTGCTGACCCGTAAAGTCTTTGCGAAACGGCCACCGCAGCAGCTGAACCTGTTGTTGTCGCAGATTAAGCCCTGGTCGGTCTTTGGTTTACTCGCGACAGTCGTATTGTTGTTTGGTTTTCAGGCCCATACCATTCTGACGCAGCCATTGGCCATCGTGCTCATTGCCATCCCGCTGTTGCTGCAAACCTATGGCATTTTTGCGCTGACATACTTTGCTGGTTATAAATTGCAGCTGCCGCACAATATTGCGGCGCCGGCCGGCATGGTTGGCGCCAGCAACTTTTTTGAACTGGCGGTCGCCGTGGCTATTTCGTTGTTTGGTCTGCACTCCGGTGCCGCGCTTGCCACCGTCGTCGGCGTGCTGGTGGAAGTTCCGGTGATGTTGTCACTGGTGGCCGTAGCCAATAGAACCCGCCACTGGTTTGTCAGTTAAAAACACTGTTGATGGAGAATGATAATGCACCACCCTTTTGACGAACTGCTGATTAATCCCGGCACCAGCGCGACCGCAGCCTTGCTGTTTACGCCCTGCCCCGGCACCAAAGGTGTCGCGCTGGCCACTTCACTGGCTGAACTGAAAGCCGCCGGCGCCAAAGCGGTAATAACACTGACACCGGACCACGAGCTGCAGCAGTTGCAGGTTGCCGACTTGCCGGCGCAATGCCGCACTTTGGACCTCGCCTGGTTTCATTGCCCGGTTGAAGACGATCAGGCGCCAGGGCTGGCTTTTGCACAAAACTGGCAACAGGCCAGCGCCTATGTGCACGAGTTATTGCGTCAGGGCGAGAAAGTTGCCATCCACTGTAAAGGCGGTTCAGGCCGCACCGGACTTGTTGCCGCGCAAATTTTGCTGGAACTCGGGCTGGATAAAATTGAAGCCAAACAACGGGTTCAGGCGCTGCGGCCTTATGCATTAACACTGGCACCGCATCTGGCCTATTTCAACGCACTCTGAGACTGTTTCTGGAGCAACAACAATGACGATTAAAGTAGGAATTAACGGCTTTGGCCGGATCGGCCGACTGGCACTGCGGGCCGCATTTGACTGGCCGGAACTGGAATTTGTCCAGATCAACGACCCGGCGGCAGACGCCGCCACTTTCGCCCATTTGCTGAATTTTGATTCGGTGCATGGTCGTTGGTCCCATTTAGCCAGCGCCGAAGGTGAAAGCATCCGGATCAATGGCAAAACCATTCAGGTCAGTGCCAATAAATCCATCGCCGACACCGACTGGTCTGGCTGTGATCTGGTGATTGAAGCCTCCGGCAAGATGAAAACGACGGCATTGTTGCAAGCTTATCTGGACCAGGGCGTCAAGCGCGTGGTAGTCAGTGCGCCGGTGAAAGAACCCGGCGTACTCAACGTGGTGATGGGCGTCAATCAGCAGCTGTTTGACCCGGCTATCCATCGCATCGTCACGGCAGCCAGCTGCACCACCAACTGTCTGGCGCCTGTGGTCAAAGTGATCCACCAGCACTTAGGCATCAAACATGGTTCTATCACGACTATTCATGATTTAACTAACACCCAGTCGATTCTGGACACGCCACACAAAGACTTACGCCGTGCCCGCGCTTGTGGCAGCAGCCTGATCCCAACCACCACGGGTTCGGCCACCGCCATTACCGAGATCTTTCCGGAGCTCAAAGGCCGGCTGAATGGCCACGCCGTGCGGGTGCCGCTGGCTAATGCGTCCCTCACCGATTGTGTATTTGAGTTGGAGCGTGCCACCAGCGCCGAAGAAGTTAATGGCCTGCTCAAAGCCGCGGCCGAAGGTGAACTGCAAGGCATTTTGGGTTACGAAGAGCGGCCGCTGGTATCGGTCGATTATAAAACCGACCCACGTTCCTGCATTATTGATGCGCTGTCGACGATAGTCGTCAACGGCACCCAGCTGAAGATTTATGCTTGGTACGACAATGAATGGGGTTATGCCAACCGCACCGTTGAACTGGCCAGACTGGTCGGTCAGGCTTAAACGGAAGGACATGCCTTTGACAACCCCAACCAGTGCAACCGCCAACGCGGCCCTGCGTCAATACGCCGTGGTCACCGCCAATTATTGGGCTTTTACGCTGACCGACGGTGCACTGCGCATGTTGATTGTGCTGCATTTTTATCAGCTTGGGTTTACACCACTGGCCATCGCTTCGTTATTTCTGTTTTACGAGTTGTTTGGTGTTATCACCAATCTGGTCGGCGGCTGGTTGGGTGCGCGCGTTGGCCTGAATAAAACAATGAACATCGGATTATTGTTGCAGGTCGTGGCGCTTTCGATGTTGCTGTTGCCGGCACCGCTGCTGACCGTTGTTTGGGTGATGGCGGCGCAGGCATTGTCTGGTATCGCCAAAGATCTGAATAAAATGAGCGCCAAAAGTTCGCTGAAGTTGCTGCTGCCAGACGATGCACAGGGTGCGTTATATCGATGGGTTGCATTGTTGACCGGCTCCAAAAATGCGCTCAAAGGTGTTGGTTTTTTCCTCGGTGGTCTGTTGTTAACCCTGTTTGGGTTTCAGGGCGCCATTGCCGCGATGGCCGCTGCGCTGGCGTTGATCTGGGGCCTGAGCTTGTTTTTGCTGCAACGCGATTTAGGCAAAAGTAAATTCAAACCCAAATTCAAAGAAATATTTTCCAAAAGCCCGGCGATAAACAAGCTCGCTGCGGCACGACTGTTTTTATTCGGCGCCCGCGATGTCTGGTTTGTGATTGCGCTGCCGTTGTATCTGGCAACGACTGCCGGCTGGTCGCAAACGGCGATTGGCAGCTTTCTCGCTGTATGGGTCATCGGCTATGGCATGGTGCAGGCGCTGGCTCCGGTATTCACCGGTCGTGCTGTCGCTGATCCGACTGATCAGCGCGCGGGTATTTTCGCCGCAGTGCGCTGGGCCGCAGTCTTATGTAGCATCCCGTTATTCATCAGTATTGGCATGGTTTATAGCGGCGAGCCGCTGTGGATATTGATTGGCGGACTGATGTTGTTTGGCGCGGTGTTTGCGGTAAATTCAGCCTTGCACAGTTACCTGATTGTGCGGCTGGCCGGCCGGGATGGCGTATCGCTGGATGTCGGTTTTTATTATATGGCCAACGCGATGGGCCGGTTAGTTGGCACCCTGTTGTCCGGTGCTGTATATCAGACCGCCGGACTCCCCGCCTGTTTGTGGGTGTCCAGCGGCTTTTTAGTGCTGACGTTGCTAATCAGTGTCTCGCTGGCCCGCAGCAACAGCCATTAAAACTGGCCGTCACGTTGTTTGCCGGCAACATATGCCCGATAACCGACACAACACAAAGTCACAATCAATAGCACACTGTATTCCATGCCGTTGCGGCCGGCACCAACGACAAACCAGCCAAATGGCGCATGCACCATTAACAGACCAGTACTGTAGATGCCAACAAAACCAAGGGTCAGCGGCCAGACCCATTTCCCCAACGCATACAGTACCGTGGCAATAATCTCATAAGCGGTAACTGCGGCGGCCAGATAAAACCCGGCCGGCAGGCCCTGTGTTTGCAACCATTCACCAAAAGGCACCACGCCACCACCGAGCAACCTAGCCCAGCCATGTGCGGCCAATAAACCAGCCAGCGTCAGCCGCAATAATAACCAGGAATGCTGATCCAGTCGGCTTAGTCCATCATTGCGCATCGTGTTCTCCTGCCGCAGGCGGCTTTTTTGGCGGTTAAGTTATGGCTGGTGTGGCTGTCTGAGGTTTTATTCAACCACAGTGCAGATTTGGTCAAACGGCTTTTTCTTCAATGCGTGCGCCGGCACTGTAGCGTCGGCTGCCGGATAACCCAATACCAGCAACATATATGGCCGGTCGTTATCATTATCGCGGCCACAGATTTTGCTTAAAAAACTCATTGGTTTTGGCGTATGAGTTAACGACACTAAACCAACCTGATGCGCCGCCTGGATCAAAAAGCCGGTGGCAATGCCCACAGATTCATGCACATAGTAATTGGTGTCGCTGTCGTTATTGTCGATGCCACCGCGTTTTTGCGAAAAAATCACAATAAGCCATGGCGCTGTTTCAAGGTACGGCTTATGCGCGTCGGTGCCAAGTGGTTTTAATGCATTGAGCCATTCATCGCCGGCGCGGCCACTGTAAAAACCAGCTTCCTGTAACTCTGCTTCGTGGCGGATTTGTTGTTTTACCGCCGGATCGCTGATTGCGACAAAATGCCAGGGCTGATGATTGGCGCCACTCGGCGCGCCGGCCGCCACCTGAATTAGCTGTTCAATCACCTGCCGTGGCACCGGTTTGTCAGAAAAACTGCGGATAGTATGGCGACGCTGCATCAGCGCCAGATGATCGCTTGCGCGTTGTTGCAGCTCAGCAGGGCTAAATTCAACAAAATCGGTCAGCGGGTATTGAGTTTCCATCAGCGGGCTCCGGCAAGTGGCGGGTTCAGGGTAAAATCTATGTAAACACAAAGTAGCCCAAAACAGAAATCCGACCAACCACAGCGGGACAGATGCAAGCTGGATAACAGGCCGGTATACTCTGCGTTTTTGTGTGAAGGAACCTCAGTATGTCATGGCAGATCGCAGTTGCATCGACCAATCCCGCCAAAATCAACGCCGTACGCGAGGCCTTTGCGCTGGCGTTTCCAGATGTGCAATGCCAGATCAGCGGCTATAAAACCGAATCGGGAGTCGCCGCACAGCCGATGAGCTCCGCCGAAACCCTGCTCGGCGCCGACAACCGCCTGCATAATTTACAGCTGCAACTGCAACAGCAACCGGCGGATTTTTATGTGGCGATTGAAGCCGGATTAGACGATGGCATGACATTCGCCTGGATGCGCATCACCGATGGCAAACGCGACGGCCGCGCCCGCTCCGCATCGCTGCAATTGCCGGCTTTGGCGGTGCAACGCCTGCAACAAGGCGATGAGCTTGGTGATGTGATGGATGACCTGTTCGGCACGCAAAACATCAAACAAGCAGGCGGCGCGATTGGCCTGCTGACACAGCATAAACTCAGTCGCACTAGCGTGTATCAGCAGGCTTTGATCCTGGCATTAATCCCGTTTTTATCACCAGACTGGTTTTAAGTGCATCAGCATTTTTTATTAAACATCTGCAATATTAAACACCGGTTTGTCGAAAATCAGCGCTGCTCATCGACAACTGTTTGCACAAGCTGTTGATGAGCTTGTACAGCGAATTTGAATTTTATTGACGGGCAATCACAAACAGGAGTGTTTTATGTCGCGGATGATTTTTGTCAATTTACCAGTGTTGGATTTAACCGCCAGCATCAGCTTTTACCAGGCGCTTGGGTTTAGCCAGAATATGCAGTTCAGTGATGCGACTGCAGCCTGCATGGTGTGGAGCGACAGCATCTTTGTCATGCTATTGACCCATGCTAAATGGCAAACCTTCACAACCAGGCCCATCCCTGCTCAGGGCAGCAGCGAAGTGATGCTGGCACTGAATGCCGACAGCATTGATGCTGTCAATCAATTTGTTGCCACAGCGGGCGCACAGGGCGGCAAAGTCGATGTAAATCCACCACAAGATCACGGTTTTATGTTCAGCCGCAGCGTACTGGATTTAGACGGTCATCTTTGGGAAGTATTCTGGATGGATCCGGCGGCGTTGACCGGTGACAGCCAATAATCTGCCAAAGCGCTGATATGTATCCAGTATCAGCGTCAGCTCTTGCCTGTTCCGATTGTCAGAAATAATTCATCTTGGTGACAGGCGCTTTTCACTTGACTGACGGCGGCCTGACTGTAGCGTTGCCCTAACATGGCTGCAGTTTCCACTACCGGAGTTAAGTTATGAACAGGTCTTTGTTTTCTGCCCGCCAGCTCGTGATCGCCAGCACACTTTTTAGCAGCAGCCTGCTAGCCGCAGAGCTGAACCACAACATCACCGCTGCCGATGTGAAAGCCGCGCAAGATGCCTGGGGGAAGGCGTTAATTCAAATCAGCAGTGATCATCGCAGCGGTGGTATTGAAAAAGCCACAGCGACAGCCCGGCAAGTGTTAGACCAGGCCTATGGTTACAATCTGGGCCCGGTATTGTTTAAACCAACACTGGCCAGTGGCGATACAACGTTTCGCACAACCTATGCCGGCGCACTGGCCTACTTTGTTGGCGGGAACCCACAGTTTCCTGACAAAGGCTTCGCCTTAAAAGGCTGGACCAAGTACGAATATAAAAATGCCGGTGTGCAAATTAACGGCGACCTGGCGCTGACCATGGGGCATGTGATGCTGACCGACCAGGACGGAAAAGTCACCAAAGTCGACAAAACCTGGGGATTTCGCAAAGGCGACGACGGTAAAGTCCGGATTGTGCTGCACCACTCATCGTTACCTTATAGCGCAAACTAATCGCTAAAACGGATCCGCAGCTTCGCCCTTTAGTTTTGGCTGTCGCTGCGGTTTTTCATTACACTGCTCAGTCTGTTGCTGCGGATCCGGAGTCTGGATGTTTCGTAATAAGCTGTATCTGGCGTTTGCATTATTGGTCGTGCTGACATTGATTCAGGCGGCGACCGCCGTCTGGGCTAATCAGGTGGCGGCACACCATGTTGAACGTAGCCGGATCGCCAATCAGATGCTGGCCGGATTTATCTCGTTGGGCGCCGACAAACAGCGGCTGAAGGTCTGGCTGGCGCAAGCCTTGTTAACCAATGACGATGCCCCCGGCGTACGTGAGCGCTATCTGCAAAAAATGCAGTCACACCTTCTAACCATCAATCAGTTACTGCAGCAAGACCAGCAACTGGCGCAAACTCCTGACGACTTCAGTGCCATTACGACCCAATTAAAAACTGTATCCATACTAGAGACAAACGTTGCGGTACTGGAACGCGGTCTGGCACGCAAAGCATCGGCTCCCAGTGCACCACTCAATGCCGCGGATACCTGGACCTTGCTTATTGAGATTTTCGACAATCTGGAAGGCTTGGATCTGAAAACACTGATAGCTCAGGCCATTGACTTACAACAACAACGCTCGGCAGCGGCCGAAGCCCAAACCGCTGCAGCACTCACCCAGGCAAGGCTATTGCTGTTCAGTACCTGTGGTTTTGCCGTCGTCCTGGCTTTGTTGATGGCGGTTGTGTTGGCGCGGGCCATGTACCGGCCGATGCAACAGCTGCTGGCAGGCACCAGTGCGCTGGCGCAGGGAGTGTTAAGTACCCGCCTGCCCGAGCAAGGACAACAGGAATTTGTCGTACTGGCACGCAGTTTTAACCAACTGGCGGTTAGCCTGGATCGCGCCCGCGCGCAAGAAGAAGCCCATACCCGTCAGATTGAAAAAGTGGTCGCGGAGCGCACCGCGCAGCTGCAGGACGCCGTCAGCAAGCTGCAACAGGCAGAGCGGATGCAACAACGCTTTTTAGGTGATGTCAGCCATGAACTGCGAACGCCGGCGACGACGATACGGGGTGAGGCCGAAGTGGCATTGCGTGGCGCGGACAAATCCGCAGTGGAATACAAAGAAAGCCTGCTGCGCATTGTCGAAAGCAGCCAATTATTGTCCAGCCGTATTGATGATTTGCTGTTACTGGTACGTAGCGACCATCCGCTGCAATTAAGATTTCGCGATGTGGCTGTCGCAGAAGTGTGGCCGCTCTGGTGTGAGCAGGCGCAGCGGCAATGTGCGGCGGCGCAACAAGCTTTAGTGATAGCGCCGGTCACAGCAACAATACTGCAGCAGCACTTGTTTATCGATTTGGATAAGACCATGCAGGCACTGCAGATTGTGCTGGATAATGCCATTCGTTATGGCCTGCAGCGACCGCTGCACGTCGACTTGCAGCTAACGCACGAACAGTTGCTGCTCAACATCACCGATCAGGGCATTGGCATTCCACCCGCGGCGCAAAACCAGCTGTTTCAACGTTATTTTCGCGCCGAAAATGCCCGCAACCTGCGGCCAGACGGCCTCGGGATCGGACTGGCACTGTGCCGCACGCTGATGCAGGCCCAGCATGGCGCCGTGCAGATCCAAAGCCCGGCACAGCTGCAGCAAGGCAGCAATGCGGGCACTGCCGTTATTTTAAGCTTTCCGTTAGTCGGTGAAGAACCAGAGGATTTAACCTGATGCAGGTGCTGATTATTGAAGATGAGCAGCGGGTGGCGGATTTTTTAGCCCGCGGCCTTAAAGCCGAAGGCTATTTCCCCAGCGTGGTCAATGACGGTGCCGAAGCCCTGCATGCGATCAGAACGCAGCAACCCGCCTTGGTGATCCTGGACCGCATGCTGCCCAATCTAGATGGTCTCACCATCTGTCAGCTCATTCGGGCACAGCAATTGCCGGTGCGGATCCTGATGTTGTCGGCACTTGGAGATACCGCTGAGCGGGTACGCGGCCTGACCAGCGGTGCCGATGACTATCTGGTAAAACCTTTTGCCTTTGAAGAACTGCTCGCGCGATTAAACAATCTGGCCAATCGCCAGAGTGGCGCGGCCCAGCGCAATTGCCTGCGTTTTGCAGAGATCGAACTGGATTTGGACTTGCGTCAAGTGCGTCGTGCCGGCGAACTGGTAAATCTGACCGCGCGCGAACTGAACTTATTGGAACTGTTGATGCGTAACCCGCAAAAAGTACTAAGCCGTGAACGGATCCTGGCTAATGTCTGGAGCATGAACGAAGATCCACTGACCAATGTGGTGGACGTCTATATCCGCCGGCTGCGGAATAAGCTGGATAAAGGCCACGCCGTCGGTTATGTCCGCACGTTGCGTGGCACTGGCTATTACCTGAGCAGCGACTAGCGCTGCACCAGCTATACCTTCAACAGCGACTGGCGCTGCCTTAAAGCTTGCGTACCCAGATATTGCGAAAGCTGACTTTATCACCATGGTCCTGCAATTTCAGCGGCGCGCAGCCATGCGCCGGCTGCTGTGGCGGACCAATCCACTCAGTGGTGCCGGCAATTTCGGTATGATTTTGCAATAACACCCCATTGTGTAGCACTGTGACATAACCCGGGCTCAGGCGTTTATTGCCATCAAAACGCGGTGCTTTATAGATGATGTCATACACCTGCCACTGCCCGGTCGGCATGGTGGCATTCACCAGCGGAATGCTTTGTTTATAAACAGCGCCAGCTTGACCATTTGGATAAGTCGGGTTCTGGTATGAATCCAGAATTTGAACTTCGTATTTATCCTGAAAAAAGATCCCGCTGTTATTGCGCATCTGGCCAGTTTTGGCCGGATCAGCCGGCGGCGATTGCCATTCCAGATGCAGCTGGATATCACAGAAGTTTTCGGCCGTGCGGATATCACCACTACCCGGCAGTACAGTCATCACGCCATCTTTTAGTTGCCACGGTGCAGCGCCACCATCTTTCACCGCGCGCCAGGCCGATAAACTATTGCCAAGTAAAGGGATAGCGTCCGAAGGAACGTTATTTTGGTTAAAACTGACCACCGGCGGCACCGGCGTCCAGACTTCAGTGCGGGCAGCCTGGGCGTGGCGCTCGGCGTCAGTCATCTTGGCCAGTTCTGCCGCCGTTGGAAAAGCCTTGTACTGAGCCAAAGTCAAAGGGCTCGTAATCAGCGCCAAAGCACCGAGAAAAAACGAAAAATTTTGCATCGATTCACTCCACTATTTGGGCATCTGCGGTCTGGTTCCAGCGCGACAGCCGGACTCCAGACTACCATTTCAACAACAACGCCAGCAGCTTAGGTCGCCCAGGCTTTATCGCCTTTTTTGTATGGCAGCGCGCCGTCATAACGCCCTGGTACCGCGACATAGCGCAGCACTTCAGTTGCGCCCACTTTGGAGGTAAAAAACACAAAAATACTCAGCTGTTTGAGCAGCGTAAAATAATGCGGCTCTAATGAGGCATCGCCTTTGCGATTCGACACATTGGTGCTGTCATTGCTGGCGATCGCCGCATTGCGCGCGCTGGCGTCTTTATCGAGCTGCGTCAGTAACGCCGTGCGTTCGGCCGCGGTCAGCTGCAGGAAATCACGCTGATGTCGTTGTTTACAAGTTGCCTGCAACGCAGTGAGGCCAGCAACAAACAGCGCCTGTTGCTTCGCGTCATAACAGTCCTGCACCATCACCGCCATCTGCGCACCACAGGCTGCGTCTTTCGCACCTGGCGTGTTGGTTCGCGGTAAAATGGTCTCAGCAATTTCATCCAGCAGCATGATGTCGCCGGCGCCAAATAATGGTTTGGTCGCGGCGCTTTTAACCCCAGAAGCATCTTTCGCCAGCGGGCCTGCGGCCCAGGCTTCACCACCAACAAAAGCCAGGCCGGTGGCAGCCGCAATCATTTTTAACAGGTCACGTCTTTCCATCTCAGAGTTCCCCTTTTTTCAGTGCTTCGACCGCAAAATTGGCGGCACGTGCAGTCAGTGCCATATAGGTCAGCGACGGATTGACACAAGACGCCGACGTCATACAGGCGCCATCGGTGACAAACACGTTCGGGGCATCCCACACCTGATTATTGGCGTTTAATACCGACGTTTTCGGGTCACGGCCCATCCGTGCCGTACCCATTTCGTGAATGCCCATACCAGGCGCATAGTCGCCGTTATAGCCCTGCACGTTCTTCACGCCGGCGGCTTCAAAGAACTCCACCGCATCCTGCATCATGTCTTTACGCATGCGCAGTTCGTTGTCTTTCATCTCCACGTCCATCGCCAGCACCGGCAAGCCCCACTTGTCTTTGACTGTGGGGTCGAGGTAAATCCGGTTGTCATGATGCGGCAGCATTTCACCAAAACCGCCCATACCGATGGTCCAGCGGCCTGGCTCGGTCAGCGCCGCTTTTAAATCAACGCCAATCGACAGTTCTGCCACGTCACGGCGCCAGTTCTCGCGGCTCGCCGATCCCTGATAACCAAAACCACGCAAATAATCGCGTTTATCACCGCCCCAGTTGCGAAAGCGCGGCACGTAAAAACCAGTCGGCCGGCGGCCAAAATGGTATTTGTCGAGATAGCCTTCGACTTCGCCGTAAGCGCCAACCCCTAAGTGGTGGTCCATCACATTGCGGCCGAGCGCATTGCTGCTGGAGCCCAAACCGCCTGCCCATACATCGGTGGCTGAATTCATCAAAATCCAGGTGGAGTTAAAAGCCGACGCATTTAAGAAAATGATTTTGCTGGTAAATTCGACCGTTTGATTGGTTTCACTGTCGAGCACTTCCACGCCACGGGCGCGTTTTTTGTCTTTGTCGTACAGCACCTGCGTCACAATCGAAAACGGCCGTACGGTCAAATTGCCGGTTTTCATCGCGACCGGCAGCGTCGACGACTGCGTGCTGAAATAAGCACCGAACGGACAGCCCAGCCAGCATTTAGCGCGGTATTGGCAATTGACGCGGTTTTGCTCCGGCTTTGGCTGGGTAATATTGGCGGTGCGGCCACAAATCAGGTGACGGTTGCCACCAAAAGCTTTTTTGATCCGCGCGGCTACGTCTTTTTCGACGATATTGAGCTCAAACGCCGGTAGATATTGCCCGTCGGGCAACACGTCCAGACCGTCGCGATTGCCGGAGATCCCAGCGAAACGCTCGACATAATCGTACCAGGGCGCTAAATCGGCATAACGAATTGGCCAATCCACCGCGACACCTTCTTTGGCATTGGCTTCAAAATCCGCTTCGTTTAACCGGTAGCTCTGCCGACCCCACAACAAAGAACGGCCACCCATGTGATAACCGCGGTACCAGTCAAAGCGTTTTTTCTCGGTATATGGTGAGTCTTTTTCATTGGCCCACATGCCAAAAGTGCTTTCATTCAGTGGGTAATCGCGTTTGAGTACCGGGTAGTCCTGCTTCATCTGCTCGGTTGGCCGGTCGCGGTGCGGGTAGTCCCACGCCTCTTTCATCGCGTTGGTGTAATCTTTGATATGTTCAATGTTACGGCCGCGTTCGAGCAGCAACACTTTTAAGCCTTTTTCGGTCAGCTCTTTGGCGGCCCAACCGCCACTAATGCCGGAGCCAACGACGATGGCGTCGTAATGATTTTGCGCAGTTGTCATCTCTTGCTACCTGTGATTTTGTTATCTGTTTTGTGCTGTGCGCGCTCTGCTGACGCGCTCTTTTTGTGCACTTTCTTTGTACTGAGTCTCAGCGTTTAAGGTTAGGTCTGACCCCGGTTCAGACATCACAAATGCGGATAGCGTCCGCCAGTGACTGCACCTTGCCCTCTGGTGTTGCCGGCGTTGGAATAAACTCCTGCGCCAAATAACCTTTGAAGCCGGTCGCGACTATCGCCTTGGCGATCGCCGGGTAATACAACTCCTGCGTCTCATCAATTTCATGCCGCCCCGGCACCCCGGCTGTGTGGTAATGGCCAAAATATTGATGGTTGTCCTGGATAGTGCGAATGATATCCCCTTCCATAATTTGCATATGGTAGATGTCATACAGCAGCTTAAAGTGATTCGATTTCAATCGCTTACACAGCTCAATACCAAAGCCTGAGCTATCAGCCAGATAATCCGGATGGTCAACTTTGCTGTTAAACAGCTCCATCTGCAGCACCACACCACGCTGTTCCGCCTGTGGCAGAATTTGCGACAAGCCTGCTACGGCATGCTGCAGCGCGGTCTCGCGGTCCATGCCGCGCGCATTGCCGGAAAAACAAATCAGATTGGTGTAACCAGCGTCGGCGACCAAATCAATGTGCGCCCGATAGCGCTTGATAAGCTCAGCGTGGAACTGTGGATTGCACCAGCCATCGACTAAATTGATCTCTGCGCCGTTACACATCGAGCAGTCGATGCCGTATTTTTTTAACGTCGGCCAGTCTTTCGGCCCGACCAAATCAATCGCACTGAAACCTAAGGATTTCACCAGCTGACACAGCTCTTCGATCGACAGATGGGCATAAGTCCAACTGGCGACCGAATGACGGACCCGGCCATTGAGCGCAGGCACTGCGCCGCTCGGCTCATCAGTGGCAGCACTTGCTGCTGTGGTTGCAGTGGCCTGACTTGCAGTCGCGGCACAGCCTGTCAGCAATAATGACGGGCCGGCGACACCAAGCGCCACACTGCCGGCGGCCAGTTGCTTTAACATATGCCGGCGGGTCAGGCCGAGGTCAGCGGTCTGGGCATGGTGCAGATCAGACATGGCGCTCCCCTTGTTTTTCTGCAGAAACCGCCAGCGTTTCGTTTTTGAAAATCAGCGCAAACAACACCAACACCACCGCAGCAAAACCAGCCGGGAATAACCAGATTTGTGTCCAGTCGGCGCCAGCAGCCGTGGTATAGGCCTGCGTCACTTGCCCTGCGACACTAAAGCCAATCAGCATACCGATACCGTAAGTCGCGAGCGTAATAAGCCCCTGCGCTGCGCTCTTGTAGGCCGGACCGGCTTTGCTGTTGGTGTAAATCTGACCTGAGACAAAAAAGAAGTCATAACAAATACCGTGCAAGGCAATGCCAACCAGTAACAACGCCATACCACTGCCGGCATCGCCATAGGCAAACAGCACATAACGCAGCACCCAGGCCGCCATGCCTAAAATCAGCGTCCAGCGGATACCAAAACGGTTTAAAAACAGCGGCAGCGCCAGCATAAAGGCGACTTCGGACACCTGACCCAGCGTCATTTTGCCGGTGGCATTTTCCACCCCAACGGCGGTCAGGAACGGGTTGGCATTTTGGTAATAGAATGCCAGTGGGATACAAATCAGGATCGATGAAACAAAAAACAGCGCGAAATTGCGATCTTTCAACAGTTTCAGCGCATCAAGCCCAAGCAGTTCACCGAGCTTGACCTGACTGCCGCGTGCCGCTGGTGGCGTCGCCGGTAACGTAAAGCTATACAAACCAAGCGCTAAAGACGCAGCCGCACACATCAGGAAAGTGTTTTGCAGTGCACCGGCCGCAATCGCCTCAGCCGCATCCCAGCCAAACAGATAACTGATGACAAGGCCTGCGGCTATCCAACCGATAGTGCCCCAGACGCGAATTTGACCAAACTCACGCTCCGGCTGCTGCATCTGACCAAAAGACACCGAGTTGACCAGCGCCAGCGTGGGCATGTAGGCCAGCATATAACCGAGCACCAGCGGATAAAAAGCTGCGAAATCAGTAGCCTGCGCCATCAGATACATCAGCACCGCGCCAATCAGGTGCAACACCGCCAAAATGCGCTCGGCATTAAAAAAGCGGTCGGCGATTAAACCGATAAAAAACGGCGCGATAATGGCGCCCCAGCTTTGGGTCGAAAACGCCATACCGGTTTGCGGGCCGTCGGCGCCCAGGTTCTGGCTTAAAAAAGTGCCCAGGGTGACAAACCAGCCGCCCCAGATAAAAAACTGCAGAAACATCATAGTGCCGAGACGTATTTTTATTGTACTCATCGTCATCCCCGTGATTTTTTGTTGTTGTATGCTCTGTGCTACTTTTTGTTATTCGTGTTGGCAGGCCTGCAAGTGCTGGCCTGCTGTGCCAAAGCGCTATTCCTTAGCGCTATTCAAGGCCGCTATTCCAAACCAAGAATGCGCCGGTTGCGCGCGGTATCCGAACTGCCGCCGGCGAAATCATCAAAGGCGCGAGTTGCGCGGTTAATGAGGTGCGCAGCAATAAAAGGTGCGCCCTCTTTCGCGCCTTGTGCCGAATCTTTTAAACAACATTCCCATTCCAGTACTGCCCAGCCGCGATAGCCATACTGAGTTAACTTGCTGAAAATGCTTTTGAAATCGACCTGGCCATCGCCTAAAGAGCGAAAACGCCCCGGTCTGTCCACCCAGTCCTGATAACCACCGTACACGCCGGCACGACCATCCGGCCGAAACTCCGCATCTTTGACATGGAACATTTTGATCCGGTCATGGTAGCGATCAATAAAGGCCAGATAGTCCAGTTGCTGCAGCACAAAGTGGCTCGGATCAAACAGGATATTGGCGCGCGGGTGGTGGTTGGTGGCTTTCAGGAAACGCTCAAAACTGGCGCCATCGTGCAAATCTTCACCGGGGTGAATTTCATAACAGACATCGACACCAGCGACATCAAAGGCGTCCAAAATCGGCAGCCAGCGGGCGGCCAGCTCGGCAAAGCCCTGCTCGACCAGACCTGCTGGTCTTTGAGGCCACGGATAAACCAGATGCCACAACAAGGCGCCGGAGAAAGTCGCATGCGCTTTAAGGCCCAGATTCTGACTGGCCTTCGCCGCCAGTTTCAGCTGTGCGATCGCCCACTCAGTCCGTTCTTTTGGCTTGCCACGTAAATGTGCTGGGGCAAAGTTATCAAACAGTTCGTCATAAGCCGGATGCACCGCCACCAACTGGCCCTGCAGATGTGTCGATAACTCGGTGATGCTGATGCCAACGGCGGCACATTGTGCCTTGATGTCGTCACAATACGCCTGACTAGTCGCAGCCTTCTCCAAATCAAACAGCGCCGGATCGTTGGTCGGCACCTGAATACCCTTGTAGCCTAAATCCGCCGCCCATTTCGCCATCGTGATGAGATTGTTAAAAGGCGCGGTATCGCCCATAAACTGCGCCAGGAAAATCGCCGGGCCTTGAATACTATTCATTGTGTTTCCTCGCTAAAACTCTGTCGCAACAAGAAGGTTTAAACACCAGCGCTTACCTGGTCAGCCCACATCCGGCACAGCCTGCCATTTTTCGCTGCTGGCGGTGCTGACGGTGTCAATAAAAGCCATTCCGCGTAAGCCGGCGCTGATGCCTGGCACGCCGCTTGGCGTGCCGCGCTCACCGGCGCGAATAGCGTTGGCGAAATCACGGTACAGATTGGCCATTGCTTCTAAATATCCTTCCGGATGCCCGGCCGGTAAGCGGCAACGTTTCAGAGCTTCAGCGCCAAGGCCAGCCTGACCTGCACCAGCACGCAGCACATAAAATGGCGCGCCATGTGGCCGTACTATGATGCTGTTTGGCTCCATTTGCTGCCATTCCAGCCCGCCTTTGTCGCCATACAAACGAATTTTCAGTGCGTTTTCTTCGCCGGCACAGATTTGACTGGCGATCAGCACACCACTGGCGCCGCCGCTGGTTTTAAACAACGCCGCACCGTCATCGTCGAGCCGGCGGCCCGGTACATGACTGGCCAGTTCCGCACAGAGCTGGTTGATGCGCTGACCACTGATAAATTCAGCAAGGCCAAACGCATGCGTGCCGATGTCCGCCATACAGCCGCTGTTGCCGGCCTGCGCCGGATCGGTGCGCCAGCTCGCCTGCTTCTGGGCGCTGGCTTCTAAGTTGTCGGTCAGCCAGCCTTGTGGGTATTCGACATAAATTTTACGTAAAGTGCCAAGCACACCATCAGCCACCAGCTGTTTAGCCTGCCATACCATTGGATAACCAAGGTAAGTGTGCGCCAGACCATATAAGCGGTCGCTTTGTGCGAGTTCGGCCGCCAGCAATGCTGTTTCAGACAGCGTGACACCTGCCGGTTTTTCGCAGAACACATGAAAGCCGGCGGCTATCGCGGCGCGGCTAACCGGCACGTGCAGTTGATTCGGGGTGACGATGACCAACAGCTGCATCCGCTCATGTTCCGGCAATGCCGCTTCTGCGTCTAACATCTGCTGCCAGCTGTCGTATAAGCGCTGTGGCGCGATATCAAGCGCTGTGCCGGTGCGCTGATTGTTGCCAGCGTCGCGGCTAAAAGCGCCGCAGACCAATTCGGTTTGCCCATCGAGCGCGGCAGCGTGGCGATGCACGGCGCCGATAAAGGCACCTTCGCCTCCACCGAGCATACCTAAACGAATTTTCTGCGAACGGGGTCGGACCGGCTGATTCATGCGTGTATCCCTGACAAAAGCGATGTGGAAAAGCCAAGGCAGGTTGTTTTTGCAACTCGACCCTAGCCTGATTTAAAAAATGTAACGGATTACATTTTGCCGCGTCAATCGAAATTCCGACCAAATGCAAAAAATATGCGTCATTTTTGCGCAAAAACAAAATATGCGCCGCACCAGAAACGAGCATTTGCACTAATTTATTGCTCGAAAAAGCCACAGAACCCCTTCACAGCGTGACAAATATCACTTATAAATGATACCGGTTACATTGAAAGCTATTGCATCATCAGTCACGGAACTGAGTAGAATGCCGGTTTGGATCCAACAAAAAGAACGCCTATGTCCAATATCCGCGAAGTGGCCCGTTTGGCCGAAGTGTCCGTGGCAACAGTCTCCCGGACTTTACAGCAACCCGATTTGGTGTCGCTGAAAACCCGTAACAAAGTACTGGCGGCAGTTAAAGCTGCTGGTTACAAACCCAATTTAATGGCCGTAAGGTTCCGCTCCGGCAAAACCCACAATTTAGTGGTGCTGGTGCCGACCGTCGCCAACGTATTTTTCGCCCGCGTCATCAGTGGCATGCAGGAAGCTGCACACGAAAACCAATATGCCCTGCTACTTGGCAACACACTCGGTGATGACGAGATGGAAGCGGCCTATGCCAAAATGGTACAGACCTCGCAGGCGGATGGCCTCATTCAACTGCGCGCACACAACCCTTTTAGCGCCGCTGAACCGGCAGAATCCAATGACGAAGCGCCGGCTTTATTGCCTATGGTCAATGCCTGTGAAGTGCTCGACAAAGCGCCTTGCCCGACTGTCGTGCTGGATAACCGCGCAGCGGCCAGTGCGATGACTGAACATTTATTAGCATTGGGACACCGTCGGATCGCGATGATAAAAGGTCCAGCCCGCAGCCCACTGACCCGCGACCGGGTCGCTGGTTATCGCGATGCCCTGCAGGAAGCCGGCGTACCATTTGCTGAAGAATTACTGTCGCCGGGGAATTTCTCGCTGCAATCCGGCTATCAGGCTGCCGGTGATTTGCTGGCCCTGCCGGATCCGCCCACAGCTATTTTCTGTGAAAACGATGAGATGGCGATTGGTGCTATTCAGCGCATTAAACAACAGGGATTGCGCGTGCCAGCTGATATCTCAGTCGCTGGCTTTGACGACATTTCATTTGCTGCTTTTACCGATCCGCCGCTAACAACCATAGCGCAGCCCGCCGAAGAGTTCGGCCGCACTGCGGTGCGTTTGCTGATTGATGTGTTGGAAGGAAAACTCAGTAAGGCGCCAAAAGTGATTCTGCCTTTTGATTTAGTGATTAGAGGCAGTACCGGCCCGGCGCCAGGCCAGTAAAAGACCAGTAAAAAATTACTAGCGCAGATAGTAAAACCGCTATCTGAACCAAGACAACAACAGGGAGCTTCATCATGATCACGACCCCAAATCTGCTATCGCCAGGCCGTCGCCAGTTTTTGCAGCAAAGCTGCGTAGGCATTGCCGCTTTGACTGTGCTCGGTAACCCTTTGCAGGCGCTGGCTGCCAGCCAAAGCAGCAGTGGCTCAGTCAAAAAAACCGGTCTGCAGCTTTATACCTTGCGTGACATGATGGAGAAAAGTGTCGCCGACACGCTGAAACTGGTGGCTGGCGTCGGCTACGGCGATGTCGAATTTGCCGGTTATTTTGGCCACAGCGCCGCGGATATCCGTAAACTGCTTGATGCCAACGGTCTTGCCGCGCCTTCTGTGCATGTGCCGCTGGAAGTGCTCAGAAGCGCGCTGCCACAAGTGATTAAAGATGCCAAAGTGATTGGCCATCAATACATTGTGCTGCCGTGGTTATCTGAAGAGCAACGCGGCGATTCAGTCGACAACTATAAAAAGCTGGCGGTCGAACTGAATGGCTTTGCCAAACCAATCAAAGACGCTGGCCTGCAGCTGGCTTATCACAACCATGATTTTGAGCTGCTGCCGGTCAAAGGCGGTGTGCCTTATGACGTGTTACTGGGCGAAACCGACCAAGATTTAGTCAAGATGGAGCTGGATCTGTTCTGGGCTGTGAAAGCCGGTGTGGACCCACTGAAACTGTTTGCCGCCAATCCGGGGCGCTTCCCACTGGTGCACGTCAAAGATATGGCGAAAGACGGCGCTATGGTCGACGTGGGCACCGGCACTATTGATTTTAAAGCGATTTTCGCTAAGGCCGAGCAAGCTGGCATCCGCCACCAGTTTATCGAACACGACAACTCTAACAACCGGATCACCACCATCCGTCAGGGTTATCAGGCGCTGTCGCAGGTACTGAAAAACATCTGATCGTCGATATAAGTCAGCAAACTCAGACAGCGTAAACTCGCGCTGTCTGGAGCGATCCCAGCACTCACTTTTTACCTGAATCGCCACTGGCAAACACCTGATTGGCCGTCTGGCGATAGATCCACGAGGGTACAGTAGGTGCCTGACGGTCTGCGGCATCCCATTTTTTGCGGAGCCTTTCCAGTACCGCTTCATCTAGATGTACGAAGACCAACTGCTGCTCTAATTCACGCCGGATTTCACCCAGTTGCACTGCTGCAGTTTTGTGACGTTCAGAGCGCTCAGAAAAGCGCAACGCGGCTTGTAGGCTACTGAGCACCACAGCCATCACACTGAGGGTCGCCATCAGAATTTTAATCTGTCCGTTCGACGAGTCTTGTAAGGAAATAAACACTGAAGTACTCAGCAGCGCAGAAATCAGTACTGCCGGGAGACTCAGTACTAAATGCATCCGGTGATAAAATTTTGCGGATTCATAATGTGCGGCGTGGGCGATTCTAAGTCCGCGCCGCCACTGGTCAATTAATGCTGCCGGCTCCATCTGTTAACCTCACATTTGTCGTATCTATAGAATCTCCTGATCAGCCATTCTGAATGCCAATTTGTACTGTCGTCAATGTTTCAAAATGCATCGAGCAGACCAGAAATGTTAACTGGATCACCAAAAAATCCCGACCGCCCATTCAGACCAAACTAACGCGTCTGAAGCGCAAGTAAAGCACCCAGTAAACCCGCCATTTATGCCGGCTCAACGTATAACAGCTCAACTCTTTCAACAACGCAAAACACAGCAGGAACAAGCCGTTAAAGGTAGCACTAAGACCCATTAAACCGTCCTTGTCAGATGTAGCCAAAGATGTAACTACCATAGCTCCGTCAGTCCGAGGACACAGCCAGGGCGTCAGATCCGTTTATTCTGTGCCGCAGTTTAGTTTCCACGGCACACCAAAGCGGTCGATCACGATGGCGTAACAGCTGGACCAAAAGGTTTGTTGGGGGGGTAAAATCACGGTGCCGCCAGCAGACAGCTGCTGAAACGCGCTGATGACCGCAGCTTCGTTACCAAACCCCAGCAACAAATAAAACCCGCTGGGTTTTTGATAGTGTTCTGGTTTGACATCAGCGCCACAGATCACCACATCTTGAATGGAGATGCTGGCATGGACAATTTTCTGCTGCCAGTCGGCAGAAAAACTTTCTGAGATCGGTGCGTCTTTGACCTGCAGCATGCTGTCGATCTCGCCCTGCAACACGGTTACATAAAACTCAAACGCCTGCTGGCATTGGCCATTAAAATTGAGATGAATGGACAGGCTCATTTTTTTATTCCCTCGACGGCAGATTCGAAGCCGCTTCACATTCAAGAAAAACGTGCGATTGCTCCAGCGTAGAGCAAGCAGCTATCGTGCATTTGAGCTTACCGGTAAGTTTTCAGCACCTTAAGACAAAGCCACCTGAACTGCAGGTGGCTTTTTTCTGTCAGGATCTGAGATAAAACCGGCTTGCATCACAGCATCGCATTCATCTCAGATTTGACAACATTACGTTTTCAGCGATGCTGGCAGCAAACCAAGTGCTGGGAACGCAAGCGTCTTCCACGCTTACTTCTTGCCGTTCAGTCGATTGAACAGAAACAACATCGCAATCAGTAATAAGCCGCCGCCTGCCCCACCAGACTTCTTCGTCTGCACTGGCTCAGGTTGCGGCGTGACAACTTGTTTCACTGTCAAAGTCACTTTACCGGCAGCCGTGCCACCTTTTGTGTCTTGCACACTGAATTCAATGAGGTCAGTGCCGCTGAAACCAGCCTTACCAACATACTGTAGTTGTGTGCTGTTGAGGATTGACACCTGGCCCTGTTGCGCTTGAGCTGACACGATTTTAAGCTCGTCACCATCCGGATCGCCAAGGAAGCTCTTCAATTCAATAGTGCTTGTTGTGCCACTATCGACCGATGCGGTGCTGTCCTGCACCTGAGGCAGGCGATTCGCCGCCTTGATGGTCACTGATACTCTGGATGTTGCCGCATTGCCAGCCGAGTCCTGAATTTCATATTCAATAGTGTCGGTCCCGACGAAACTCTTGTCTGCCTGATAAATAAGCTGTTTACCATTTTCAATTTTGACTGAACCGCGACCAGCAGTGGCGGTTTTTACCAGCAAAGCATCCCCGTCCGGGTCTGCATCATTTTTCAGCACATCAATAACAATACTGTCGCCGGTCTGTGTACTTGCCACATCTGGCAGCGCGACGGGGGCGAGATTGTCTGCTTTTGCCACCAACATCCGCTCACCATTGACGGCATCAAAGGCCGAGAAATAAAGACTGTCGTCAATTTTAGCGACTCCGGAGCGGCGGATTAAGCTGGTACCTTCAGTCGATTTTGGCGTTGAAACGGCTATTTTACCGTTGATTAAATCGAGGCGTTGAATATCTTTGCCATACAGATACAAAGAATTACCGGATGCAAAACTGCTATAAAACATGGAAAGACCGGGGATCTCGACAGGCTTGCCATCTTTGTCAAACTGTTTACCCCAGCTGGTCAGAATAAAATCACCAAATTTTACCACATTATTAAATGGCCGCTCATAGTCATAAAAATAGCCAACCACATCGCTGTTTAATACTTGTGTCTGTGCCGACAAATCAAGTTTGACCAAGGTTAACCACATCGGGCCATTCAACCAGTGAAATGGTTTGCCTGTCCAGTAGGTATCTGGTTCGTAATAGCGCCTGACACCATACCACTGACCATAATGCTCAAATACTTCAGTTAGCATATAAGGTCGTTTAATATAATTAACTCTTTCTTCTCCGGTTGCGATCAGTGCTTTATTCACCTGCAGCGATAAATCATTTAGATTTAAAATACCACCCGATGCTTTTAATTCTGGCGCTGCGGAGGTTTCCCCTGGCCGCACATCGGCAAAACTGATATAAAGCTGGCGGCTTTTTTCCGCCAACAATCTTTGAAATACGGTCTTTTCGAATACTTTGATGGTTTCGATCTTACCTGTCGTGATATCGAGTTGCCGCAGCTCTGTACTGGCGTTGATAGTGTTTTCATCTTTAACGATGTAATAGTAATACAGGTTACCTGCCTGCAAGCCTTGGGACGCGTCAGCTTTGTCTTCCGAGCCTATTTTTTCAAAGCTGCCAGTGGCTGCAGAAAACTTCAGGAAACTACCATCTTTGATCATCAACATTGAATCTGCAGTTATGAATATGCCTTCCCGCTCAGTGAGCTTATCAACACCAGCATATTGATAAACAATACTGGTGATCTTACTGGCTTTATCAAACTGATTTAACTGTAAAAACGGGCCATTGTATTCAAACCAATGTAGTTTATTTTTCCAGACAAATACCTGGTCAATCGGCGTATTGCCTGGCACCGGAAATGGTTGCAGAGTTTTTTCCTGGTATTTACCATCTGTAAGTCTGGCAAAAAAGGGTTGCTCTTTCGGCTCTTGACCACTGTCATAGCCGTCGCGTAAAGGGAATTTCAGCAGTAGTGCATCTTTAAACTGCAAAAACCCAACCTCACCGTCGCGGTTCCCTTGCCGCTCTGCCGGCCGAATAATTTGTTGCGATGTCGCATTCGCGGCGAGTTTTATAATGCCAAAGTTTCTGTCAACCGCGATAAAGTCATCGTTCGGCAGAAAATGCATACTATTATAAAAACTGCTGACAACCTGAAGATTAGTAATTTTTTCTTTTACTGAATTTTGATAGTAGAAGCGTTGATATTCAAATCCCGTATTGTTACTACCTTTTAGCATTAATGCAAAGCGCGGCGTACTGGCAAATATGTACCAATCATCAGTGAGCGGTTCTTTATTTAGTTTTGTTTCAACGCCTGCCCATGTTTTGTAATAAACATCATTCTCACTAGTCCACCAAAGTACACCATCTTTTCGAACCTGATACTCTTGAATTATTGCCGAAGAACTACTAGCCATTTTAATAGTTCTCAGGCCAGGCCACTCTGAACAATATATATCCCATGAAAGCCGCGAGTAACAAAAGACGCCGCCCTCCATATCTGCGCTCGCCGGAGATTTTCCGCTTCCAAGCGCTGGATAATCTAAATAATTAGACTCATCGGTTAACTTATAATCATGCGCGTGAAATAAGCCATCTTCAGCATTAAGCTTATATATATTATCATCACAAGATAACAGCGGCGCATCATCCCACGCTTTTAAATAACATGACCTGCCGATACGGCCGTCAAATTGCTTTTCGTTTTTAGCCAGGGCATCACTGAATAATTTTGTCTTTGGATCATACCAGGTATCCCCAAACAACAATCGGTTACCAATTTTTGTAAAGCCCACCAATGAATGTTGGCGACTATGCGGGATCCTGGCTTCTAATGTCACGACGTTCAATGTCGGATCCAGCCGAAAGATACCTTTGCCATGCCCCTGGCTATCACCAATGAAATAAACGTTGCCATTCACCTCAATCAGGGAACCGTAGCTGGTCAATTTATCCTGAAAGCCGTTAACCGGTGGCTCAAGCAGTTCTTGCGCCGCTGCCGCGCCTGTGACGAACACACTGCACAGTAAAATATGTCGAAACCAATCCATATCAACCTCTATCCATTAAATAATTGTTAACCACTGGTATTAAATCACATTCTGTATAGATGGTGTATAGAAAAACACTACAGATTTATCCGGCACTGTTTTGCCGCGACCTCTCCATTGCCGCGCTAAACGCGCTATTCGCTGACCTAACCGTAAAGGAGTTCCTGTTGAAACTGATGGTTATGCGCAAGGAACACGGATGGCAAGATGCAAATGATCGAAGTGGTTAATTCAACTGGCTTTTTTCAAATGCTTTTTTAAAGAGATTTTTGCGGCAAAGCGCCAATGACAAGCGCGTGGAGTGTCAGAGCCTCATGGCATCGCTGCTGCTAACCAGGTCAGAGCGGCCACCGCCAGCAGTGCAATCCAACCGGGATGGCGGCCACGGGTGGCAATCAACACCAGCATGGCAGCACCTGCATACGCAGCGACTGTGGTATGCAGCACCAATGGCAGCAGCGGTCTGTTCGGATCCAGGGCCAGCTGAGCTAATAACACCGCAAATGCCCAACCAAATACAGTCGCCAAATGCCAGGTCGCCCAGATAATCCGGATATTGCGTTGACGCAGCGGCGGCGCATGCAGTGCAGGCACTACAGTACCTTGACGCAGGTGACGAAAAATAAGCAGCTCACCAAGCAAGGAATGGACAATACCAGTGACCACTGCAAGACCGGCGGCAATCGCGAGTGTCGTTTGCATAGATAGTCCCTAGGCGATCTGGCATCGCTTCTAACCGGCTGAAAGTAGCGCAGCCACTGTATAACCGCCGCAACCTGGGACTATGCAGTGATGACAAGCCCCGAGGCGCACACCTACTCGAATCGGCAGTCCTTCAATACTAATTTGCTTGGTATGCCTGGCTGATAATGTGACACAGTGCCGGTTAATTTGGCGTACTCACCTGACTGCAGCTTTAAAGCGCGGGCATGATGTTCGTCTGCCATCCGACACACAATCGGGGGCCAGAAAGCAGACTGATCGGCAGCTTTAGTTTGCAGGATCCCATTACTATCGATGGTGACTTTGTACCAAAGCTCCACGGTTCCATCGGTTTCCAGCGGCTCGCCAACGGTACCATCTAACAAGTAGCGTTTGCCTTTATAGTGCGCAGTGATCATCTCTGCCGTTTTACGCTTTGATAATAAGTAAATATCCTGCGCTAACCAGCGCGGCTGGATCTCTTCAATGCCCTCCGGCACTATCGCCGCGCGCGCAGCAGCGGCTATCTTCTCACCTGCTGCGCCGGGTTTTATTCTGGCGATCATGCCACACATACCGGCCCGGATATCTTCGGGCTTCGCCACTGTACGCCGGTTCAGTTTGGTGCGGATACTCACATCCGCCGCTGTGTTGTTATTTTTAGCCGTCAGGTAAATCAGAAAAGGATGATGACCATTTTTTTGTTCAA
>NZ_JBHLXP010000001.1:1399376-1561183 GCF_042432165.1 Rheinheimera tilapiae | reverse complement strand
GCCTTCGGCTAGAAAATTTTTTTCACAGGTATTTGCACTTGCATGCGCGGTCATGGTCAGCACTAGGATTGTGCTGAGGCCGGAGAAAAGGTTCATGGACTTGCCCTCTATCAACTAAACCATGGAGGTCACGGCGGTGATAAACGACTTTAATCAGGAGTACTCAAACAATCTGTTAAAAAATGTATCAAGTTTTTATCTTGAGCGACAATGCTGCCTGAGGGTTCCGCAGAAAAACTCCTGCTACTTTTCAGCGGCCTGACGGCCCTAATCTCAAGATCGGTCAGCTGGATATTTTTTGGTAAAAATGGTTGCCGCTAGTCAAGTGTCAGCCCAGATCTTGCGCTTTTTTCTAAATCGATTAAGATTCTGCTATACGCCAGTTTCAAACTGGTGTAAAACTAAACGATAACGATTCGCTGTGCCTGACACAGTGAGTTCGCCACACAATAAATAGAAAGCGTGCCGACAAGGCCAGATCCGGACCAGACGATATGCCAAACACTATTGCCCAGTTGCTGGCTGAGCCGGCATTGCTGCAGCGTGAAGCAGAGACCCTGCTCAAACGTCACAGCGCCAGTTTAAAAACCGCCGCCAAATCCAGCTGGCCGGCTTTACAACCGCGTTTGGCGCAAGTGCTGCCGGAACTGCTGGGTCTGTATCTGCAACTCTATGGTGATTTGTTTGACTGTTATTACCAGCTCGAGCAACTGCTGAAACTGCTGGCGAAAAGCGCGGCGCAGCGGCCCGAATACCTGCAGGCGGAAGATGCCGCACCGCAGCATTGGCACAAAAGCAATCAAGCGCTGGGTTCGGCCTGTTACGTCGATTTATTCGCCGGCGATTTCGAAGGCTTAAAACAGCGTATCCCTTATCTGCAACAAACCGGCATCAACTATCTGCACCTGATGCCGCTGTTTAAAGCGCCGGAACCGAACAGTGACGGCGGTTATGCCGTGTCAGACTACCGCAGCACCATGCCGACTCTGGGCACTATGGCGCAGCTGTCCAGCCTGATGCAGGAACTGCATCAGCAAGGCATCCGACCGGTGCTGGATTTTGTCTTTAACCACACCTCCGATGAACATCGCTGGGCAGAAAAAGCCAAAGCCGGTGATCCGGCTTATCGCGACTATTATTTTTTCCTGACCGAAGCCGAACGCGATCGCTATGCGCCAACGCTGCGGGAAATTTTCCCGGAGATCCGCCGCGGTTGTTTTACGCAGGATAAGGCCTCAGGCCTTTGGGTCTGGACCACTTTTAACAGTTTTCAGTGGGATTTAAATTACGCCAACCCGGCGGTGTTCAGCGCCATGGCCGAAGAGATGTTGTTTCTCGCCAATCAGGGCGCGGCGGTATTGCGTCTCGACGCGCTGGCCTTTGTCTGGAAAGAAGCCGGCACTAACTGTGAAAATCTGCCCAAAGCACATTTATTGATCAAAGCATTTAATGCGGTGGCGCGGATTGCGGCGCCGGCGCTGCAGTTCAAATCCGAAGCCATAGTGCACCCGGACGAAGTGGTGAAATATATTGCGCCCAACGAATGCCAGCTGTCCTATAACCCACTACTGATGGCGCTGCTGTGGAATTCTCTGGCGACACGGAAAACCCGGCTGTTGACCGAATCACTGCAGCGGCGTTTTGCTATAGATCCGCACTGCAGTTGGGTCAATTACATCCGCTGCCATGACGACATTGGCTGGACCTTTGACGACAATATCGCCTGGCAGCTGGGGATGAACCCAGACCACCACCGCCAGTTCCTCAACCACTTTTATACCGGTCAGTTCCCCGGCAGTTTTGCCAGTGGCGTACCGTTTCAGCAAAACCCGGTCACCGGCGACTGCCGCGTGGCCGGCATGCTGGCATCGCTCGCTGGCGTCGACAAGGCAGAAGCCGAGCAGAATCAGCAACACCTGGATCATGCGTTAGCGCGGATTTACCTGCTGAACAGCATCATCCTCAGTATCGGTGGTTTGCCGCTGCTGTATATGGGCGACGAGCTGGGTCTGCGCAACGACTACAGCTACGTGAATGATCCGGCGAAAAAAGACGACAGCCGCTGGGTTAACCGCGTTGCGGTGACCGAATCACAGCTGGCCGAAGCGACACAGGCAAAAACCTTATCTGGCCGGATTTACCAGCAATTGCAGCATTTGGTCAAAACCCGCGCATCGCTGCCGGTGCTCGGTGACGGCACGACCCGGATACTCACTACCGACAATCCGCACCTGTTTAGTTTTGAGCGGGAACTGCAGGGCCAACGGCTACGTGTCGTCGCCAACTTCAGCGAACATCCACAATATTGGCACGGCGAAAATGGTCAGACATTCACCGATACGCTCACCGGCGCAAAATTGAGCTCAGGCGCTGTACCGCTGGCTGCTTATCAGGTGCTGTGGTTGATAAGCTAGGGCGCCCCCCGTCAAACCAACCAACAGCGCCGGCTTATCTTCAGCCGGCGCTGTGGTTTAAAGGTATGAAACAACAGACAAATCGCCCCAGGGACAGTATGATCCAGCACAATTGTCACTTAGCTGCCGGAGCGCCTGATGATAAAAACTGCTGTGATTGGTTTTGGCCTGTCGGCCCGTGTCTTCCATCTGCCTTTTATCGCCAGCTCCACGCAGTTTGAGCTGACCGGCATCAGCACATCACAATCAGATGCTGCACAGTGCTGGCCTGATGTGCGGATTTTCCCGGATGCCGAAAGCCTGATCCAAAACACCGACGCCAGCCTGATTGTGATCACCGCGCCAAACCGTGCGCACTTTAGCTTGGCGAAAACGGCGCTGTTTGCCGGCAAAGATGTATTGGTGGAAAAACCACTGGCCGTGACGGCAAGCGAGGCCATCGAGTTGCAAAAGCTGGCGCAGCAGCAACAACGCAAGCTCGCCGTGTTTCATAACCGGCGCTTTGATGATGATTTTTTAGCGCTGCGACAGTTGATGCTGTCTGATGCCTTGGGAGAGGTGCAGCTGATGTACTCCCGATTCGACCGCTTCAGACCCACAGTACAAGCGCGCTGGAAAGAATCAGCAGAGCCTGGTAACGGTGTGTTGTATGACTTAGCGCCGCATCTGCTGGATCAGACTGTAGCGCTGTTTGGCGCGCCTGATGCCATCACGGCCAGCTGCCAAAGCCTGCGCAATCACGACGGTGCAGCTGGCGGTATCGATACTTTTCAGCTGCGGCTCGATTATGCCGCGAAACCGGCAGTCCCGGCCGATGCCACTGCCGGCAGCGCCAGACCAGCCACGCCGGCACGACAAGTGCTATTAAGTTCATCACCTTATTGCGCCCATCCGGCTCCCCGGTTTGAACTACACGGCAATAGTGGCAGTTTTGTCAGCTACCGGCTGGACCCGCAGGAACAAATCTTGCGCGACGCGCTGCAGCAAAATCCAGCCGCCCCGACCGCGGTATTTCAGTCCGCCGCCTGGCAGCAGCGCACGGATGGGCGTCACGGTGAGTTCTGGTGCGCAACAGGCGCTGAAACCATCTCTTTCCCAGCCAGCGATTACGCTGACTTTTATCAGCAACTGGCGCTTTTTTTGCGCGATAAAGCCCCAGCACCGGTGCCACTGGCGGAAGCGATTTTAGGGCTGGAACTAATCGAGTTGGCATTACAAAGCAGCCGCGAGCAACGTACCATCATATTGAGCTGACTGCGCTTTTTAACATTGCGGTTTTTAACCAGAGAGCAGCAAATACGGTAAGAATTGCGCTTTACGCTTCCAGAACAGTAAGCCGTCACTGCCTTGCTCCAGTGCGCCATAACTCAGGTATTCAATGCCCTGCAGCCAGGGCGTATTGCGGGTCAGCAACAATTCAACCACCTGCAAATGCAATAAACTCATCACGCCCTGCCGCTGAAACTGTGCATGCCCCATCAATTCAGCGTAGCGCAGCATGTTGCCAATCCGATGCAGCCGGGCATAAGCCACTAACTGCTGATCCGTGGTCACTGCACCTTGCTGATAGCCAGCGGCCGGTCTGAACACGCCGACATATAGATCCCAATGTTCCGCCTGAACCGGCAGTTGCAAGGGTTGCAGCCCGACCGGCGCCCCGCCGAGATCCGCGAGCCGCAGTGTAAACGCATCCAAAACCGGACCAAAGGCCCTGATTTTGCGTGAGCGACGGATCTCGAGCAAATCAGGCGTATAGTTGGCGCTCATGAACGGTTGTACGATCAGGTCAAGGCGGCGCGCTTTGTCTGCTTCGCGCCAGAAATTACCGGCTTTTTTCTTTAATTGCCGGTTAAACGTTGCCGCATCCGCATATTGCAACAATGGCAGCAACATCGCGATGCCGCCCTGTTGCAACGGCCCGCGCTGTAATGTCCCGACCTGTAAAAACTGCTGATAATAACGCTGATAACGCCGGATTAACGGCGAATCACCGCCCTGCCTGCCGTCAAGTTGTAGCTGTGCCACGGGCAGCAGAGGCTGCCCAACCGCCGGACTAAAACTTTGCAAACGCTTGGGACGACGCCGCCGAAACCACAAAGGTTCCAGCTGTTGCGTGTACCATTTACTGAGCGCTGACGCGAACTTCGCAAAAATAGCCAACACCACATCCTGTTCGCGAAAAAAACTGATCCTAAAGCGCTGCCAGCAATAACTCAATCACTGAGTGCGGCCGGGTCTATTAGCGCGGGATCAGTTCCAGCGCGGCACCACCGCCCGGTGCAAGCTGCAGCGTGATCAGATCTTTGCTGCTGACTTGCCGGCGCTGAATTTGATACGCCATCGGATTGGTCTGCCAATGGGCATCTGCGGCATCCTGATAAATCACCAAATCGTAACTGCGGTTTTTGTCTAAAAACTGCAGCGGTAACTGCAGCGTGCGCGCCTGCTCGTTGCTGGTGGCCCCGACAAACCAACGTTCAGAGTGTTTGTCCTGCCGCGCCATCACCAGGTATTGACCGATTTTACCGTCGAGCGCCATGCTCTGCTGCCAGTCCGTCGGCACCGCATCGATAAAAGCAAAGGCCGGATGCAGCTTGCCGCCCGGCATATAATTCTCCGGTAAATCCGCCACCATTTGCAGCGGACTATACAGCGTGACATAAAGCGCCAGCTGATTGGCCAGCGTGCTGGGTACCCGATTATTTGGCCGGTGTTTCTGGTAATTAAAGTTAAAAATACCGGGTGTGAAGTCAATGGGCCCCGACAATCCGCGGGTAAAAGGAATGATCACGGTGTGATTGGGTAAATTTCCACTATCCGGGCTACCACCGTTGTATTCCATGCCGCGCACCGACTCCCGTGTCATCAGATTGGGGTAAGTCCGGCTTAAGCCAGTGTCTTTGACCGTTTCATGCGCATTGACCATCACCTGATGCGCTGCGGCGGTATCGACCACTTTTTTAAAGTGCCGCACCATGTACTGGCCGTCATGCCACTCCCGCCCGTCCAGCCGTTTGCCGACATACCCCATCTTGACGCTATGCACACCAAGACGCTGGTAATACTTAAACGCATCAGCCATTTGCTGCTCGTAATAACTGATGCCGGCAGCGGTTTCATGATGACCAATCAGCTCAACACCTTTGGCTTTGGCATAAGCGGCAACTTTGTCGATATCAAAACCTTTCACTGGTTTGGTGAAGCTAAACGTCGGCGGACGCTGCCACCATTGCCCTTCCCAGCCCTGATTCCAGCCCTCGATTAACAAACCATCAATGTCGTGTTTGCTGGCAAAATCAATATATTGCATAGCTCGCGCTGTGGTTGCGCCTTGCAGAGGGCCTGGCGACCAGTCTTTTTCGCCGATATGCATCTCCCACCAGATGCCCATATATTTGCCGGGTTTGATGTAGCTGGTGTCAGTACCGGCAGCCATCGGCTCGTTCAGATTTAAGATCAGGCTGGAATTTAACAAGGCCGCTTCGGTCGGCGCGATTTGGATAGTGCGCCATGGGCTTTGAAACGGCGCTTTGGTATAAACCCGATCCACTGTGGCAGAACTGTCCATGCCCGGATTTGCACCGCCCCAGGGCATCAGGTCGGCTTTCAGCGTGATATGGTTGTCGGTGATATTGCGCAGCGTCATCGAGCTGTAATCGACCAGCGCGGCTTCGTGCACAGCGACGGCAATGCCATCATCGGTCAGCGTCAGCGGTGTATGCGCCACCGACACGCTCGACAGTGCCGAATTCATATACTGATATTCAAAACTTAAGTTGCGGTAGGCCTCCACCCACCAGGCGGAAAAGTTGCGGGCAAAAGCAAATTCGGTCAGCTCGTCACTGATCACCAGCTCACCGGCCAGCGCCGCTTGTGCCGGCACCTGATACCGAAACGCCACGCCATCATCAAAACTGCGAAATACCAGCGTGAATTGCCGACCCGGTGCTGTGCTTTCACGCAACTGAAGCGTGATTTCGTTATAGTGGTCACGGATCTGCGCACGCTGGCCCCAGACCGGTTGCCACTGTGCATCGTGACTGCGGCTACTGACTTTATCAGCCAGCAAGCCAGTTTTTAGTAGCGGCTGACCTTTAAAAGCAAGGCCCAGCACGGACGGCTTTAACACCGCTTTGCCACGATAACTGACTTGATAGGTCAGAGCGTCCTGCGACAGCAATAACTCCAGCGCTATTTGTTTATCCGGTGACAGCAACTGCCAGCGCTGTCCCTCTGCCGCCACCGCAGCAGCGGCCATCAGCCAGCACAGCAGCACAACTGGCACACAGAGCCAGCCCCGAAGTTTGTTAGTCCGATCAAAAGCCATCCCCGACTCCACTCGTATTTAATCGCGCCACAACAGATGCTGCGGCTGAAAATTCAGGCTGCAGCCGTTGAAAAAAGCTGCCAGTTCCAGCTCAGTAAAAGCATCACTAACGTTTGCCGGCTGGGGTTGTCGCAGCGGCGGGAACACGCCATAGCCGGCTAACAAACAATGCCAGGACGTGGCACCAAAGTGGCTGCCCGATGGCTGACGCCCCTGCGCTTGGCGGGATAGCTCCTGCGCCAAATCACCCTGGCGAAACCACACATCCAAAATTTGCCGCAGTGATTCCGATAACTGCATATTGCTGCTGTTAGCGCGCCAGTAATGGCTGTCGCTGCGGCTGCTGAGCTTATAATGCGCGACGATATAATCCCGCACCGCTTCAAAGCGCTGATGCACCTGGCGGTTGAATTCGGCTTGCCCTTCGTCAGAAAAATCAGCAAAGGCATCGATAAACTGCTCAATCGAACTTTGCACCAGATGCAGCGCTGTGGCTTCAAGCGGTTCGATAAAGCCTTGCGACAAACCAAGCGCCAGACAGTTTTTCTCCCAGCTGCGCGTCACCTGCCCGACTTTCATCTGCAGATGGCGCGCATTCACCTCACTATCGAGCAAACCCAAATGTTGCCGTAATTCCAGCTCGGCGGCGTCTTTGGATAAAAACGCCGAGCTGTAGACGTAACCATTACCGCTGCGATGCCTCAGCGGAATTTGCCAGGCCCAGCCGTTTGACAACGCTGTGGCCTTGGTTTCCACCGGCGGTATCGCAAAAGCTTCGGTCGGCAGCACCACAGCAGCATCGTTAAACAGGTTGCTGGCAAAAGACTCAAAAGGCACCTGCAGCGTTTGCTGCAGCAAGTTGGCGCGAAACCCGGTGCAGTCGATAAAAAAATCGGCGTCCAGCGTCTGGACTGCTTTACTGTCGCCGTCTGCAATCTCGCCGGTCAGACTGGCAATACGGCCATCCGGTAGTTGATTGACTGCTGTCACCGTCAGCGCCTGATACTGCACGCCCATCGCTAAGGCCTTTTGTTTTAAAAACTGGCCCAACAACCCCGAGTCAAAGTGATAACCATATTCGATGCGAAATGGAAAATTCGCCGGCGTTAGCGGCGCCAGCTGCTGCGCGGCTAAATAGCCATTGAGCAGAAATTTCTCCGGCGCTGTTTCAACCGCAAGCCCCAGCCGGCGTTTAAAACAATTGCTGTAAAACGCCGTTTCGCTGTGCAGATCCGGCTGCGAAATAAATGGATGGCTGTAGTCGGACCCGAGCCCCATCGCAGCAGCGGCCGGGCTCCAGTTCACAAAGCGGATATTAGTCTTGTAAGTCGCCTGACAAGCCGGCATCCATTCGCTGTCGGCAATGCCAAGTTGCTGAAAAAAGCGCTTCAGCGATGGCGTCGAACCTTCACCCACGCCAATGATGCCAATGTCGGGAGCTTCAATCAGCGTGATCTTTACTGGTCTTGTCTGTTCAGACGCGGGCTTTAACCATTTGTGCGCAAACAGCAACGCCGCCATCCAGCCGGCAGTGCCACCACCAACGATGGCAAAATGAAACGGAGATAGGTTGCCGCTCATGACTCAGACTCCGCTATAGCGGGCAAGAAATTCATCGTGTGACAGCATCTGCGCCAGTGGTTGGTGCTTGGCTTCCTGCACTTTGCCAAGCGTTGCCAGCAATTCGCTGCTAGTCGGCACTTTAGCGGCCGGGTGATAATCACGCGGCATAATGCCCTGCCCCAGCATGACCTGGATCCAGCTGGCGTCGCGGAAAATATCGTTGTGATCGTTAAACACCTGCGCCGACTCGCGAAACAGCGCCATTTTTTCCTGCAGCCGCGCTGGCACAGCCATATTGCGCATATCGCGCCAGAACTCGGAATCATCGCGTTCATTGGCATGGTAATGCAGGATGATGAAATCACGGATGGTTTCAAACTCCTGTTTGGAATCGGCGTTGTAGTAGTCAACCACTGCATCGCTGATGCCCTGATTCGGAAATACTTTGAGCAAGCGCACGATACCGGACTGGATCAAGTGAATACTGGTCGATTCCAACGGTTCGAGGAAACCACTGGACAGGCCAATCGCGACGACATTTTTCGCCCACTGGCTGCTCGTTCGGCCGGTTTCAAACGAAATTTTGCGCGGCTCGGCCAGCGCTTTACTGTCGAGATTGCCCATCAAAGTGCTGTAGGCTTCGTCATCACTCAGATAGGCTGAGCTATAAACAATGCCATTACCATTGCGATGCGTCAGCGGAATGCGCCATTGCCAACCGGCTTTGTGCGCAATACTGCGGGTGTAAGGCAAAGTTTTTTCAAAACGCTCGCTCGGCACTGCGAGTGCGCTATTGGCCGGTAGGTATTTGGCCCAGGATTCATATTGCACACCGAGCGTCTGGCGAATTAACAACCCACGCAGGCCGGTGCAATCAACAAACAAATCGCCGTGGATTTTGCGGCCATCTTTCAGTTGTAGCGCTTCGATATCACCGGATATGCCATGCTGCTGCACCGCTTCAATCATGCCTTCGGTGCGTTTGACGCCAGCCGCTTCTGCCATTTTTCGCAGAAATTGACCGTATAACGCCGAATCAAAATGATAGGCATAAGGCATTTCGTACACCGGATTCGGCGTTTTGATGATGTTAAATTTACCGGCTTCGCAGCACAGATAATTTAAATCGTAGTCCCACAGCGATTGGGGCAGACCAGCTTCGCGGGCTCGCAACCAATAATGTTGGAAGTTACAAAAACCGAGGCTGGCACCGGGTGCGCCGAAAGTGTGGTAATAGCTCTCGCCCGGTTTGCGCCAGTTTTCAAATTTAATCGCCAGCTTCATCGTGGCATGGGTGTCGCGCAAAAAGGCTTTTTCATCAAGGCCAAGGTACTGATTAAAAATCTGGATAGGCGGAATAGTTGCTTCGCCGACGCCGACGATGCCGATTTCTTCGGATTCAACCAATTCAATCTCGACGCTGTCTGCCAGCACTTTTTTCAGCAGTGCTGCGGTCATCCAGCCGGCCGTACCACCGCCGGCAATCACCACTTTACGGATTGGTTTACCGGCAGAACCGGTCGCAGGTGCCTGATGCATAACAACTCCGTTGCAAAATAAGGTATGGGTCTAGGTTCTATGCTAAAGCCTACACCAATAGCCTAAAAAAAGGCCTCAATACCAATAACTTATTGAGGCCTGCTACACAAGTCAGTTCACGAAGGGCTTCGCCTGACCTGTGCCTCTACCGGGTCGGTTTAGGGCGCGTTGACGTCCTAATAAAACGCGTAGTTCACGTTCAGCATGTAGGTCGGACCAAACTGACGACGGGTGGTGACAATGCCGTCATCGTTGACTGTTTCTTCGTCGACATCCGTCAGGTTGGTGCCCTGCAGTGAAACGCGCAGACCGTGCAGTGAGGTGAAGTTGCTTTCAGAGAAGTCGTAACTGATTTGCGCATCCACCAGCGTCACGCCATTACGGCTCGCAGTAGAAATTTTGTTCGAACCACCGCGCTCGTAGGTCAGGAAGTCAGAACGGTCAGTCCCGGCTACCCGCACTTCGAAGCCATTTTTCTCGTAGTACGCTGTTAACGAGAACATTTTGTCAGACTGGCCAGGGATCCGGCTGCCGTCATTCAGTTTGGCGTCGATTAAGGTACCTGACGTGGCCACACCAAAACCTTCCAGCACGTCAGAAAACTTGCTGAATGGCACGTTGGCAGTGACTTCTACCCCATGCACACGGCCGGTCAGACCATCTTCAAAGTATGAGAAGTAGCCGTAGTTCGGTGGTGTCGCTTTCGCGCCGGCGGCGAAGAAAATATCAGCCGGACCATAAGTACCTGCCTGGTCAATGATGCGGTCATGGAAGCCAGGGATAAAATAGTTGGCGCCACTATTGGTTTCATCATTGGTGAAGTTAATCAGTTTGTTGCCGTCACGGGTCCAGTTCACTAAGTCTTTGTAGAACACAGTGGCAGACAGGTAACCTTCTTCTTCGAAGTAGCTTTCAAACGCCAGGTCGAAGTTGTTGGCTTCCAGTGGTTTTAACAGCGGGTTACCGGCAAATTTTGACCATGGCGAACCGTAGGTTTCCACTGCTGCAGTGCTGTTCGGAATGGTGATGAGGTCAATGTTTTGGTCAAACTTGACGAAACCGGACGCTTTCATCTGGTCGATACGGGCACGGCTGATAGTTTTGTTGGCAGCGAAACGGACGAAGTTGTTGTCCGACACTTCCATACTCAGGTTCAGGCTTGGCAGCACGTGATTGTAGCTGTCACCTTGTTCGGTGATACAGTCTGCATCCACCTGCTTGTCATTGTTATCATCACAGACGGCAAAATTGGCGCCGACGATGCCGATGAAACCACTGGACGACTGATCGGTTTTGACATATTGCATGCCGACATTACCGGTCACCGGTAAACCAGCAAACTGCGTTTCAAAATCCGACTTGAAGTAAAGGGTCGTGACTTCTTCGTTGACCTCGTAAGTGTCACCCAGACGATCCGGCTCTAACAAACCTGCATCATTCAGTTTGTAGGTTCCATCGTTGTAAGGCGCAAAACCATCATACGCCACAACTTGTCCCAGGCCTGCCCAGCTTAAATCGGCCAGACCGTTGTACAAATACTTGGCTGGAATAGCAGTAGAGAACGGATAGGATGTTGCCGTCGCAAAGAAACCTTTGTTGTCTTTGTCTTTGAAACGGTCTGAATAATTCACGCCGACCGTTAATTTGTTAAAGATGCTCAGTTCAATATTACCGACCGCTTCTAAGCGATAGGTTTTCAATTCTTCACTGAAATCGGCGTAGTTCAAGAAGCCATCCTGCGCATTGAAATAGCTATACGGGTCACCGTTCGCTTGCTTCACATTGGTGGCGAACTGGCTCGCCAGGTTGGCCATACCACCGCCCCATACTTGTGGGCCAGTCAGTTGCAGTGCTTTGGCATCCGAGAATGCGCCAAGGCCAGTCAGTTTGGTGAAGAACACACCGTCAGGGCTCATGGTGAATTCACGTGAACCTAACTGCGATGAATTCAGTGCGCCTGACCGGGCTAAGCCAGCATACGACTCACCGCGTAAATCGCGTTTGCTCGATTCGCTGCTGGCGAGATCTAATTCAACTTGCCAGTCATCATTCAGCTGATATTCGACGTTCAGACCAAAGGTCTGTAAATCACCGTCTTTTTTCAGCGGATCGGTGCGCAGTACCGGATTCGCACCGACTTGCGTGCCTTTAGTGCTGGTACCACTGCCGGTCACATTGGCAGATGAAAACGGCTCAATAAAACCGCGCAACACGCCTGAATCCGAATAGTCGATATCCAGTACGTCAAACACAATGTTCAGTTTATCGTTCGGCTGATACTGCAGCACGGTTGAAATAGTATCGCGCTCCAGCTTGGTGCTGATTGACGCAATGTCCAGACCTGTCGGCAACACCTGACCGGCAGCATTGGCGCTGTAACCCCAGACGCCGTACTTACGCTGATTGTTTGGTGATTCAGTGGATGCCAGTGCCACAGCAAGGCCTAACGTATCGTCGGCAAATTTCTCTACAAATGACAGCGCATAACGTTTGCCTTTGTTATCAAATTCCGGGTTGTCTGAATCGCGGCTGTTCGACTCGTAGTTCCCATTCACCGTCAGCGTTTCTTTTGCCTGCAGTGGGCGAACAGTGCGTAAATCGACAGTACCACCAATGCCCTGCACCATCAGCGTGGCGTCTGTGGTTTTATAGATGGTCGCACCTGTCATGATTTCTGACGGGTACAAATCATATTCAACACCGCGGTTGTCGCCGATCCCGATCAGTTCACGGCCGTTTAATGAGGTACCGGTGAAATCTTCTTTAAAGCCGCGTACCGAGATGCCGGAGGTGCGGCCGCCAACGCGCTCACCGGCAAGGCCAGGCAAACGCGATAAAGATTCAGCAATCGATGAGTCTGGTAACTTACCAATGTCTTCTGCCGAGATCGCTTCGACAATGGATGAGTTATCCATTTTTTCCGCCTGAGAACGGATCAGCGAGCCGCGGATGCCGCGCACTGCGATCACTTCAACGGCTTCGCCTGATTTTGCTTCTGCCGCTGCAGTCTGCTGTTCTGCAGCTGTTGCAGACACCGACCAGATGGCGGTCGAGACTGCGAGTGACAATAACGCGGGTTTAAATAGTTGTGTTCTCATTTGGTTATCCCTTGTCGATTTGTGTTGCTTATAAGTGTGTTGTGTTTACTTAAATCTTTAACTGCCTACGCGGCATGGCTCTGACCAGTTCTGCCCAGCTGCCGATGCTGCTGACTTTGTGTAGCGGATTTTGCTGTCAGCAACATTGTTTTATCAATCTTAATCGTTTAAGTCTCTTTTGCAAAAAAACAACATACTCAGTGTGGCTGGATGTTGCGTTTATGCGTCAGTAAATTTGCATCGTATGCGTCAAATACTTTCAACTTAATCGTTTTAGATCATCTAAAAAAAACAGTCAAGTCTGTTCGTAAAATAATCAGGCAAAAATTTGAACTTTTTAAGTTTGGCTGCTTTGAACCATGTTTTTTGCACAGCAGTGGCTATTACTGATCTGATGGGGCCGGAGATTGCGGCTCAACAATGTTGATTTTAAGTTGCTCAACAGTTTGCAGTTGATAACGGGCTTTCAGCTGAGCGACTTCACTTTGGTATTGCAGCAGAAAGAGATCAAAGCGCCGCAACAGTTCGCCATGATCGCGGCTGGATAAATGAAATCCGACACTCGCGAGTGGCAGCAGTCGGCCAATTTCTAAGGCATCCGGCTGTCCAAGCTTGTTGATCAAATACTTGGCGACATGCCATTCGACATCAGCTGCATCTACGCGTTTTTTTAACAGCATTTGTAAGGCTGCAGTTGCATCACTGACTTCCACCAGATTAAAACTATAGTTCTGCTGCACCGCCAGCAGGTGGTCTGGGGTAAACCCACGCGGAACGGCGATCGCCCGGATAGCGGATAACTCTATGTGCCCTTCCCCGCGGCGAACCACCGTCGAGCCGATAATACCGGTGAATGACTGGCTGAAATACAGCGGTTGCTGCTCACCTTTGGCACTATGCCACTGCGGATTGTCCGGATACACCAACTGACATTCCGGATTGTCCTGCAACCGCTTGACCGGCAGTGGCAACAAGGTGATTTTCACGCCGGTTTTAGCCGTAAAAAGCGCAAACAAATCGGCAGCATAACCACGACCGGGCAGCTTACTGAAGTCATAATGCGGGTAATAATCGATATTTTGCACGCAGATGCGCACTGTGGCAGCGCCGGCCGGCGCAACGACCGCCACCAACAAACACCAGATTAGCCGTCTGAATATCGCCATCAGCTGATCAACCTAACCGGCGACCGCAGCTAACTGGCTAATAAAGCCCGGCACAAATGGTTTGCCTTGTGCGTTTAAGGCGGTGCCGGTGATTAGCGCATCCAGCATCAGTTTGCCATCTTGCTGACGCAGCACTTGCTGACGAAAACCAAAACGCAATTTCGAAACGGCCTGATATTGCACAGTAACGATAAAACGGTCACCGCTTTGCAGCGATGCTTTGTAATCCATCTCTGAGCGCACCACGACCAAATTAATTTTTTCCCGCGCAAGAGCGGCAAAATCAACACCGCGCGATAACAAATATTCATGGCGGGCATGCTCCAGATAATGAAAATAGACGGCATTATTGACGATGCCCTGCATATCACACTCATAATCCCGCACTTTAAAATCCAGCGTAAACAAGTCGCTCATCAAGACTATTTCCCTATCTTTGCAAAACTCTAGTGTACTGCATTCGCCCGGTTAGCTGGTCGAAGCAGACACAGCAGGCCCTAGCAGACTTTCCAGACAATGCTCACTGACGCCGTAAAACTGTTTCAAAGCACTGACCTGCGCCAGCACCGCCTGTTGGCTGGCCGCTGACCATGGTGTCTGACGTTTAATCGCCAGGATCATCTTGTTTTTGCTGGTATGTTCCAGCGCAATGAATTCAAAAACCTGAGTGTCGTAACCGTGCGCTTCAAGCAAAAGTGCGCGGATGCCGTCCGTCAGCATTTCAGCTTCTTGTCCCAGGTGAATGCCGTGTTGCAACAATGGCGTTAACACGGCCGGACTATGCATCTGCGGTCGGATCTGTTTATGGCAACAGGGTGAACACATGATCACTGCGGCACCGGCGCGGATCCCCATATGAATGGCATGATCGGTAGCCGTATCACAGGCATGCAGCGCAATCATCACATCAAGGCCTGTACTCTGATAATGCTGCACATCACCTTGTTCAAAGCGAATGCCGCGCTGATTCAGCCGCGCCGCTGTGGTGTTGCATAAATCCACCAGACTCTGGCGAAGTTCAACGCCAATCACAGCGCCCTGAATGCCGACTTGCTGCAGGTAGTGCGCAATGGCAAACGTCAGATAGGCCTTGCCTGAACCAAAATCGGCCACTTGCAATGCCGGACGTTGGACCAGACCGCTCTCTTTCAGCGCCCTGGCAAAAATTTCGATAAACTTGTTGATTTGCTTCCACTTTTTCTGCATGGTCGGCGCAATTTGACCATCACTGCCATTGATGCCAAGCTCGCGTAGAAATGGCGCCTGCGGATCAATCCAGCGTTGTTTTTCCCGATTGTGCTGCTGTGGCAGCAAGTCTTGCTGCACATTCGTTTTGCGTTTATTGAGCAGCACTTTGCCTTTTTTCGACATCGTTAACTGGATCTCAGCGCCATTAGTTTCCAGTAATGCGGCTTTAAACTGGGGGCCGAGCCACTCGCTCAGTAACGGTTGCAGCGCTGGCAACGACAGATTTTTTGTCTGATCAAAGGTTTTGTTTTCAAACAAGACACTCAGCTGGGTGCCGGTTTTTAATAAAATCGGCCGGATCTGCAGTCGTTGCAGTTCGGTCTGTGGCCCTTCATAGCGGGATAACACCAGACGCAGTAGCTGGTTTTGTTCAAACGCTGTGCAAAACTGCTGAATGAAATCAGACAGCTCGGCAGAAGTATCGGCTTGGGTCATCGGTTTATTCCTGAAAATTGACAGCAGCTGAGCAGCAGACATCAGCTGTCGCACGAAGCCGCGCAGTATATCAGAAGGAGCCGCAGTCAGCGCGACGGCGCAATGCGGATCTCGCGTTGGACCGCCGGCATTGTGAACCAATAAGCAGCCTGTTGCAGCGGCGTGTTGGCTGGCATTAACGGATTGTCCAGTTGGAATACTAACGACTGAGTGAATCGACTGAGCGGAAACACCTGCCTGCCAATTTGATGTTGCTGTAAAAAGCGCAACAATTCACCGCTTTGTGCCAGTTGCTCCAGACCTTTTTCCAGCCGGGTTGCCAGCGCGATGTTGTCCTTTTTGACAAAAAAATACATGGCAAAGGGGTAATGCAGCAGAACGCTACTGTTGAATTCCAGATCCGGGTATTGCAACTGAAAGGATTTTTGTTCAACCGGGCCTTCAAAAATACTGCGTGGGAAATAATCACACCGCTCCCGGCGCAGCATCTCCAGCATCTGGTCATGCCGCTCAGCAGTGATCACTTGCAGACCGGCAGCCCGCATGATGACGGTGTCAGGCCATAATTCGCCCTGACAGGCTATCAGCCGCTTTAACTCGGCAAACTCGCTGATTTGGCTAAAAGCCAGCCGGTCAGCTTTGCGGATCACAAATCCGCGCCAGCCAAGTCCACCCGCCAGCAAAGGCACGCGCACCGCTAACAGATCACGCTCTAACTCCGGCGATGTACCAAAGTGATGCACATCAATAAAATTCTCTTTCATCAACAAATAACGGTAATCACCGAGCGGTGGTGGCGCCACCAGTTCCAGCTTGGCTACACCATATTCCGCCGCTGTGCGCTCGAGGACCAGCTGCAACAAATCGCGGTAATACACCACGCTGGCTTCGGAACTGGACTGCAGCCCGAGAATGCGGATCGTTGCTGTCGGCGCTGCAACCAGCATTGGGCTGCAAAGCAGCATCAGCACGCATAGAAGTCGCATCAAAGGCTCCGGTTTACTACACCTGTTTACTATAGTGGAGGCCTGTGAAGGCCGGCAAGCGACCGGCCTTGAGTAATCAACATTGTTGACCCTTTACAAAGACGGACACCCTCGTTAGCATGCGGCGGGACCGGCGTCGTTCTGTTGCCCATGCAGGCTTATAAGGATCAATATGTTACGTCAAATTATTCTGATCATGCTGAGCAGTCAGCTACTGGCCTGCGCCAGCATCAGCAAAAACGAATGTTTGTTGGGCGACTGGTATAGTCTTGGCGTCAACGATGGCAAAGCCGGCGAACTGAGCAGTAAATTTCGCGAGTATCAAAAAGACTGTGCTGACCATGGCGTCACACCGGATTTTAAAACCTATCAGCAAGGTCATAGTCAGGGATTAGTATTTTTCTGTGATTTCCCGCACGGCGAAGCCTGGGGCCGGGCCGGGAAAGACTACAACACCGCCTGTACCGGCCCGATGGAACCGGCGTTTCGCAGTGGTTTTCAGCAAGGACAACGCTGGTATAAAGCGAAAAAAGTGGTCGACGATATCGCTATAGCCATCAACGATCTACAAAACCGAAATCTGACGCTGCGTGAAGATATCTACGCCATCAACCAGCGTATCGCGGTCGAACAAAACGCATCGGCCCGCGCTGCGCTGTTAAATCAAGCCGACCGGCTACGCTATCAGATGGAAGGCTACAATCAGGAAATTGGTCGACTACAGATCCGGATGGCACAGGCTGAAGCCAATTTCGCACCACTCAATCGCTGACCCTCCGTTAAGCAAACCGCGTCAGGGTGTAGCACTTTGCTGCTGGTACAGCTCAGACTGTTGATAGCGCAACCAGCCCCATTGGTTAATCAGCTGTTGGGCGCGCTGCTGATCTGCTGCAGATAACTGCGCAAAATCCTGCCACGGCGCTTCGTCGCTGCGGCGGAAATGTTGTTGGCGAAAGTCATATAACATCCGCCCTTCAGCGTCCACTCTGGCAATTTGCTGTGGCGAGCGTACCAGCCCGACCACTTGCAATACCGCGTCCTCTGTCGCTGGTGGCGTCACATTTTGTGCCGTAGCCAGGATCAATGGCGCCAAGTCAGCATGACCCAGTACCTTGGGATAAGTGACCTGTCGATTGCTAACCAGCACCACGCGGGTTTGCGTATCATTGAGCTGATGGCCGTGGCCGAGAAAACCGTCGTCAAATAACGACTCACCATGATCTGAGGTATAAAACTGCGTGCTTTGTCCGGCGATCCCCTGCTGTTGCATCAACTGTTGCAGCTGCCCAATCAACCAGTCAGCATTGGCCACGGCATTGTAATAACTCAGTTGCAACAAAGCCTTATTTGCCGGTTGCATTTGTTGGCGGTTAATCGCTCGGGTGGTTAGTAACGGCAGCATCTCCCGGTGATGATACGGATAATGCGCAGCCTGCACATTCAGATAAAAAAACTGCGGTTGCTGCCAATTTACCTCGCCAAAGCGCTGTTGTAGCTGGCGTAATAAGCGCTGTTCACTCAGCCGCAGCGCTCCGGCATTCAGCGATGGGTCCAACCGGTCTGACAGCGCCGAGTCGGCGTCAAAATAATACTGACCACTGCGTTTTAACCTTGCACTGGACAACACGTCACCAAAACGCTCAGCTTGCGCCGATAACACATTGAGCTGATAACCCCGCGCCTGCAGCGCGTCCAATAAGTTCTGCTGTGGCGGATGATAACTAAGACTGCGGTTAAATAACGCTTTTAAAGAACTGGTGGTAAAGCCAGTATGGCTGTAGGCCTGCTCACTGTAGCTGCCTTGCTTGGCCAATGCCGCCAGATGTGGCATCACGGCCTGCCCTTCGACGTTGGCAAACAACGCATCGGCCCGCACACTTTCCAGCACCACTAAAAAAATATGTTGGCCGGCCCGCAGCGGCAATTGCATCAATGCATCGGGTGCATCGGCCTGAAGCTGCGGCAGATCACCGCCAATGCCGTCTTCATCAATGCCATTACCAGGCACATCCATCGCGCCCGGATACAAACTGGCATTCAGCGGATGGGCGTCGGCGTTGATGCCAAAAGCACCATAACCATCAAAATCGATATCCGTCAGCCGGTTAATCAGCTGTGCTAATACCTGTTGTGATAGTTTCTTTTCCAGACCAAAACGATAAGGCTGCGCCGTCGCCACCCATTGCAGTTGTAACGGAAATAGCAGCAACACCAACAGTGCGGCATAAGCCCACCAGCGCTGTGCATCACAGATCGGAGTCCGATAGCGGCGAAATGCCAGATGTACGCAATACAATAACGCGATGCCAAGCAGCAGACCGAAGATCACCGGTAACAGATGTTGGCTTAGCTCCGTCAGCACCATGCTGATCGCGGCGAGGACACTGCCGCCGCCCAGATTCGCTAACACCTGCCAGTCAAGATTGTCACCAAAATACTGAAATAGCTCAGTGCCCAGCCAGCTGTAACTGCTGTAGCTGAGCAGTACAAACAATGCGAACCACAAATGACTGCGGCTGCTGGTCTGAAACCGGCACAGCAGGTTGTACAACATAAAAGCGCAGATTAACGCACTGAGATCAGCCAGCCAGCCCGCCAAGACATAGATGACTCGTTCTGAAATCAGCCCAAAGCTGTGTGGCTGTAAAAAACCTCCGCCACTGAACAACTGATACTTATGCTGCAGTAGCGCCAATTCCAGCGCAGAACACAACAGGCTTAAGCCCAGTAATAACCAGACAGAACGACGATCAGGACGCGGCAACAACCAGGACAACAGAAAAACCTTGTGAAAAGAATAGCCTTCGGCAGAATTGCCAGTATGCCCGCTGCATCAGTGCACTGCAACGTCAGACCGTTTAATGCGGATAATGATAAATGATCTCAAGCAACTCGATCGGTGCGTGCTCTTCATCAGAGGCAAACTCAATCAGGATATCAAAATCGTCGCGATATAACTGAAAGCGGTCACCATAATCCTGCATGTCCGGAAACGCCAGCCGCAGACCGGCTTTACTGATCGGAATTTGTAGTGCTTTTAACAATTGTGGGAACTGGTCTGGTTGTTGCAAATTTCTGATGATCGGCGCCGTCACTTTGAGCCGACTGATTTTGTCTTTTTGGAGCAACACATGCAGCTGAGTAGTGGGCAACCACCAAATCAGATTGCGACGCTGTACCATCTGGTGCACGCGTAATTGCGGAAGCAGCTGGCTGGCCAACGGGTGTTGCCGAAGATTGCGCACATTAACGGATTCAACAAAGGTCAGCACGTCAGCCATCGGCGCTTGTTGTAACGGACTCTTCACAACGTGATCAGGCTGGCCGCTCAGGCGGAACCCGGTCAGCAGCGCGGTATTTTTGTCCACCGATTCAGGATTAAATTCTTCAAACTGCACACTCAGTTGCTGCGTCCCCAGCTGACGCCGCCATAATAGCGCCGATTTTTTTTGCCAGGAACCAAGCTGTAAACTGGCTTGGACCATGTCTTTTTTATAAGGCACTTTGCCATCAACCAGCCAGGGCTTTTCGTCAAACTCAGGGTGAAATTCCAGCAAATTCCGGCCGACGCCGCTGAGGATCTCGCTGTCAGTAAATACCACTTTCACCAGAGGATCTAATAAAACCCACAGCCGCCGACCATAACCCAACAATCGGGACCCATCCTGCAACACCAAATCCGCAGAGGGAGTGCCCCACAATGCCTGCACTTGTGTGGCTGTCATTTGCGGTTTGACGCCCATCGCGCCTTCCGTCAACGACACATGCATATGCGGCGGGGCTATCAATTTATAGTCTGATTCAGCCCGGGCAAAAGCCACGACGGTATTAATGGATGTTTTTACTTCCAGCGTGCCCAGACTTTGGCGGATCTGCCGGCTGCTGCCTGGATCAGCGCTGGTATCAGACAATGCATCATTGCCATCACAAAACCGAAACAGTTCCAGCTGCACGAACACATCAGAATTGTTACCCGGCGCTTTATATTCAGCTTGTTTGAGTTGCTGCAATAACACCGCATCAAAACGGCGTGCGCTGGCATTTTCACGCATTTGCTGTAAATAGCGGGCGACTTCAGGCACGTCGCGCAACTGCGAGAATCTTAGCAGGTTGTTATTACGGACTTTCAGGGTGGTTTTGACCGGCAGTACATCATCCTGCTTGCACTCCGGCAGAAATTCGACAATTGGCGCCAAGCTTTGTGCTTGAAGCGGCCAGCTGCTCAGTAACAACAATGTCAGCAGTGTCCAATAGCAATGCATCCTAGCACCCTTCCCTAAAGAAACCTTAATAAAACATTGTTTTAACATATCTCTAAACATCAGTGGATGCAAGCTGGCAAATTTGTCGGTCATGCCAGCGACTAAACAGCAATAACGCCAGCACAGCACCGAGCAAAGCAAAGGCCATATCGGCTTGCGTATCCCACGCATAGCCCTGCGTGCCAAGGAATTCATCGGCCCCCTGCCCCAATGCAACCGCGGCGCCCCATTCAATCAGCTCATAGCTGGCACTAATAGCGAGGACGATACAGAGCAGTAAAAACTGCAACATCCGTTGGCCCTGGACATAAGCCCCGCGAATGAGGATTTCGCGCGCCACCAGGACAGGCACAAAGCCCTGCATCAAATGGCCGATTTTGTCATAGGGATTGCGATCCAGTGCGAACCAGTCCATCAGCCAGAAACCGAGCGGTACCCGGGCATAACTGTAAGTGCCGCCAAGAATTAGCACGGCCGCATGCAACAAGATCAGGCTATATAACAAAGGGGTCAGCGGATAGGACTGACGGCTATGCCATAGCAGTGGCCACGCCAGTAACACCGGGAAGACTTCCAGTAACCATGTGGTCCGATCAAAAGGTGCCCAGGCTGACCACAATAAGAACGCGAACAACAGGCCTGAGCCGGCAAAAAATTGTCTGGAAGAAATCATCAGTCACCAATATCAGCAGTTTCTGAACCAATGTAAGCAGTTACAAGCCATAGGTAAAGCCTGCTCGTCGGTGAATTTTGTTAAATAATGGATAAATATTAAGTTTTTTTATGATGCAAACTGGATAAGCCTTGCTGGTCTCAGATTTCAGCCAAAGACCAAGCGTCCAGCTGTCGGGTGGAGCAGAAATATTGGGCAGTTCCGCTGATCGGATCAACAAAACGCAACTGCTGCGCCAGTAATTGTAACGGGCCTGCCAGCTGTTCAGTTTTAGGCAACAGTGTCGGGTAATAAGGGTCAAATAAAATCGGGCAGCCGATGGCCTGCATATGCAGCCTGAGCTGGTGGGTTTTACCGGTATGCGGTGTCAAATGAAATAATCCCAGCTGATGTCTGCGGGCCACCAAACGCAAGGTGGAATGTGCATTGGGCTCGCCACTGACGGCCTGCATCAGGAACCTTGGCTGACTTTTTTCCAGCCGGTTGTGCAGTTCGAACTGTTGTGGCAGTGACTGGTGCTGCAGCGATTCCGGTAAACAGGCAACCGCCTGATAGGTTTTCTCAATCAGGCCCTGCGCAAACAGCTGATAATAGGCGGCGCGGCTTTGCGCATTGACCGAAAACAACACCAATCCGGCGGTATCCCGATCTAACCGGTGTACCGGGGCGATGTCTTCAAGTCCGGTATCACGGCGCACGCGTTCCAGCAGGCATTCGTTAACAAATTCGCCGCCGGGGATCACCGGCAAGCCATGTGGTTTGCAGGCCAGCAAGATATGGCTGTCCTGATAGATAATCTGATGTGCGGCCTGAACCACCGGCTCTGCGACCACTTCGCGGTAATAACATAGACGGCGGCTCGGTAAAAATGGCGCTGCCATCGAGACCGGCTCACCATTGTGCCAATGGATTTTGCCGTCACGAAACCGCGCAGCCCAAATTTCCGGGGCTATCCGCGGGAACTGGCTACACAAAAACTGATACAGATTGTCCCAGCCCTGATTGACCGGAGGTAAGGTAATTTCGGAAGGCCGCGCCGCTTTAGACATCATCACTCCTGGAGCACCGCCTGACCGGGTGATGCTATTGGCGCGCGCATCTTAACAAATAACGCTTAGAGTGCCCACAACACCAGAAATGCCGTCAATACGACCAGGGCGCAGGTCCAAAGCAAACGCTGGCGTAAACCCGCACTACCGAGCGTACACACCAATGCCGTTTTCACCAGCGTATTGCTGAGCACTGCAATGACCAGCGCAGTTGCAGCAAGCTGCTCCCTTCCCGCCTGCTGAGCGTATTGCGCCATTGATAAGGTGATCGCATCGACATCGGTCGTGCCGGCGATGGCCGAAACCAGATAAAGCCCCTCCGCCGGTGCAAAATGCTCGGTCAGCTTGACCACCAGCAATACCGCCGCAAACATCAAGCCAAACTGGCTGGCTGCCCACAGACTAAAAGGGTTACTGACGCTAGTCGCAGAATTCGCCTGCAACTGCGGCGCCCGGCGGTAAAAGTAAGCCGCCAGTGCCAAAGTCACCAACGCCATCGCGCCAATCGCTGGCCACAACGACGCCAGTAACGGCAGATAGACGATGCCAACCATCAGCAGCACACGCAATGACATCACGGACCAGGCGAGTAAGATACCGCACGCCAGCGCATCATCCTGATTGTCACCACCCTGCGGCTGCTGACTGAGCCTTGCAAAGCTCAGGCTCACCGCTGTCGACGACACCAGACCACCTGCAAGCCCCGCCACCGCGGTGCCGCGCGCCGGCCCCAGCAGCCGGGTCGCGATATAACCGACCAGCGACAACAATGAGATCAGGATCACCAACAGCCAGATTTTATAAGGATTAAAAGCTTGCCAGGGATCGAGGGCGTGGTCGGGCAACAGGGGCAACACGATAAAAGTCGCAATGAGTAACTTCAGACCAGCATACAAATCGTCATTGCCGATTTTATCGACCAGGCCGTGCAGAGGTTGTTTAAAGGCCAGAATGGCCGATGTCATGATCGCCAGCGCGACGGCGATACCTGCATGGCCATGCATCACGGCGCCGCCAAGTAAAAATACCAGCATCGCACTGAGTTCAGTTGTCAGACCCGGCACTTGTGGCTCTTCACGTTGTTTGCGGTTATAGGCCGCCAGCACCAGTAACGCCACTACCGCCAACACCGCCAGTTCAGGCCAGGGTTGTTGCAGTTGCAAGCCAAGCCAGGCGCCGACGGCCCCTAGCAGCGCCATTAACATAAAAGTGCGCACGCCACCAAAACTACTCAAGTTGCTGACTTTGTGTTTTTCGCGCTCAATACCGACTAAAGCACCGATGGCGAGCGCATAAGCGAAGTTTTGTAAAATAGTCAGCTCGGTTTGCATTAAAACCTGCGGTGGTTCAAAGCACTATGGATTGATTTCAGCATTAATCGCGGGCTAAAGCTATGAGCTGGCGCAATTTATTGCCAGAAAGTAAAAAGGCGCCAAAGCGCCTTTCTGTCGGGAGCATAACGCCGGGCTGCCTTATTGCTTTTTGTGCAACTCGAACCAGGCCAACGTATGTTCAATTTTAGCGATCATCCGGCTGGGCCGGCCAGCAATGCCATGTGGCGCACCCGGCACCCGCACTAACGCTGCAGGCACATGCTGCAGTTTCAGCGCCTGATACAGCTGCTCCGACTCACTGATCGGCGTGCGGCGGTCCGCTTCACCGGTCATGATCAGGGTCGGCGTTTTGATTTTGCCGGCATTGGCGATCGGTGAACGCTGCCAGTAATGGTCCAGATGCTCCCACGGCACACCGGGGAACTGATGATAGGTCTGATACAAATAACTATCCCCGGTCAGCACTTTACTGACCCAGTTGATAATAGGTTTGATCACCGCCGCCGCACGATAGCGGTCGGTCAGACCAATGGCATAAGCGGTCGCGATGCCACCGGCTGAACCGCCGGCGATATAGACGTTGTCGGCATCAACAAAACCTTTGGCAATCATCGCATTCACGCCGGAATCATGGTCGGCATAATCTTCCGGTGAGCTGTATTTATTGTGTAATAACAACGCAAACCGTTCACCATACCCGGTACTACCACGATGATTATCGTAAAACACCACATAACCTTCGCGGGCAAAACGCTGCATCTCGGCACTAAAATGCGGACCGTAGGCCAGATGCGGTCCACCGTGAATTTCCAGCATCATCGGGTATTTTTTCTTCGGGTCAAAGTCCGGTGGCAAAATGTACCAGCCTTGGATCAGTTCACCGTCAAAAGATGATTTGTAGGTGATTTCATGTACCTGCCCCAGAGTTTTATGGCCCAGCAAGTCTTCATTCAGCTGCGTCAGCTGGCGTACTTTGCCATCCTGCCACAACGCGACGTCGGCCGGACGCGATGCATCCCCTTTGGTAAACACCAGTTTTTCAGCACTTTGCTGGTACTCACCGCTTAAATACGGCTGCGGCAGGCCGGTACCGGATAACTGGTCCGTCAGCACGGTCAGTTCTCCGCCTAAATCCAGCAGCGCTACTTTGCGCAGTCCTTTTTCATCATATTGCACGGTCAGCTCGTCATTACTCCACCAGTCCGGCGCAGTCAAATCTAAATCTAGCGAGGCGCCGATATCGCGGCTTTTTCCGGACGCGACGTCCAGCACTTTCAGTTTACCGTTGGCGAACGGCAACTTGGCATTACTCCCCCACAGATAAGCCAGCTTTTTACTATCCGGTGAAAATACCGGGCTGGTTTCCTGGCCAGGCACTGCTGTCAGCTGCTTCAGTTGACCAGAGCGAAGGTCCAGCTGATACAGATCGCTGTCACGTGGCTGATATTCCCAGTCTGGCGCCAGATTGGCGGAAAACACCAGCGCTTTGCCATCCGGACTAAACGTCAGGTCTTCGCCATAACTACGATCGCCGCTGGTCAGCTGACGCGCGGAGCCACCGTCGCTACTGAGCAAAAACAGCTGCCGGTATTCCGATTTGAGGAAACCCTGACCGTCAGCCTGATACTGCGCGCGGTCGATCACCACCACAGGTTCGGACCAGTTAGCATCTTTAGGCTTTTTCGGCATTTTGACCAGCGTCGTCAGTGCGGACGGTGTGGCCGGCAAGTTCATCGTAAAGGCCAGTTGTTTGCTATCCGGTGACCAGGTCAGGTTGGATGGGCTTTTGTCTAAACGGCTCAGCTGGGTCGTTTGCGCAGTTTTGACCCAGTGCAGATGAATTTGCGCTTTGCCGCTTTGATCCGAAATAAACGCCAGCCGGCTGCCATCAGGCGCCCAGCGTGGCTGACTGTAATTAAATTTGTCCGCATACAACGGCGTATGCTGGCCGCTTGCCACGTCAATTTGCCACAACGCGGTGCGGGCGCGGTCCGTCATGATGTCATTGCTGTTGCGTACATAAACAATAGTACGGCCATCCGGCGATAACTGCGGATCGCTGGCCCATTCCAGACCAAAAATATCTTCCGATTCAAAATAAGAGGGTTGTACCAGCGGAGCGGCCGTTGTCGGCACTCCAGTTGCTGCCAACACATGAAAACTACTGCAAACACCGGCGACGACGCTCAGGCCTGCAGCCTGGAAAAAGCCGGACGAACGAGATTTAGCTGAAAACACGATGACACTCCCTGAGTTGATAAAATCAACACTAAAAGAGCAATCCCGGTGTGACAAGCGAATTGTGGCAAAGCAGGTCCAGCAGCGTTTTTTATCGGTTAAATGGTTAGAGCTAGGGCTAGACCTATATCTTATCCTGTAGCGGACGACAACGACCGACGTAGCGCACAAACATCATCAATGGCAATAACAACAGACCCAGGACCATGGCACACAACACGCAAAACAAGCCAAAACTAAACCAGCCCTGGGCGGGAGTCACGCCAAGTCCAAACACCAATAACAGTGTGCATAGCTGGTGCAGCGGTACCGACAAAGCGAGCGGATAACAATGCCGCTGCGGTAATAAACGGCTTAGCCAATACCAATAAACAGTGCCCGCCACCAACAAAACACAGCCCAGCAAAAAACCATAAACTAAATCCACTGCAGCTCCTGATCCGCTTCATCGCGGATATAACATAGCGCTGGCGTGAACTCAAACGCAATGGGTTGATGATTTTGTTGCAGATAGCGCTGGTGAAAAGCTGGTGTCGGCAAAAACAACAACGACGTGATGCATGGGTTACAGTGAGTACCAAACAAAAAGCATAAAAAAAAGGCAGCTGCAGTGCAGTTGCCTTTTTTTCGGTTGTTACCAGAACCTCAGATTTCTCTGCTGACTCCGGTCACTGTAATTACAAATTACAGAACAACGATTTTCTCAGCTTGTGGGCCTTTTTGACCTTGTGTCACAGTGAACTGTACACGTTGGCCTTCTTGCAGAGTTTTGAAACCTGTGCTGGCGATTTCGCTGAAGTGAGCGAAAACGTCTGGACCTGAAGCCTGTTCGATGAAGCCAAAACCTTTAGTTTCGTTGAACCATTTTACGGTGCCGGTAGTTGTATTAGACATGGTAATTACCTGTATTAATTAAATTTATTGTGCCTGGTGTCAGGCGATGGTGCTGAAAGAGATGTTTAAACTTATGGATACAGGAGGTACTAAAACAACAGTAACATTCGTTGTGGTGCATAAATATTGAACAGACTAACAAAGCAAGGCCATTGTATAGCCTTTGGCGATCCTGTCAAACTTATTTCGCTTAGTTATTAAAATAAAATTTTTTATAACGTTCATTTTGAAGAGTTGCCGTCACTCATCTTCGCCTATATCCCCAAAAAAACGAGCCTCCCCTCCGACAATAGCGCGCGTTCAGGCAGCCCGGTATACAAAGCGGCCATTGCCATCAATAAAAAAGGGCCACTGCTGGTGGCCCTCTGGATATCGCGTGGTTCACTTTATTGTTCACATAGCCGACCGCAAAACATCCTGTTTTTGCTGCCGGCTGTTCAACCTGATGTCGCCGGCTCAGCCTTTGGCTTTGACGCTGTCGACCCAGTTCTGTACGCGCTGTTCCAGCACTTTCAGTGGCAACGCACCACCACCGAGCACTGTGTCATGGAAACCACGAATGTCGAACTTCTCACCTAAGTCCGCTTTGGCTTTGGCGCGCAGTTCGAGGATCTTCAGCATGCCGATTTTGTATGATGTGGCCTGACCTGGCCATACCAGATAACGACGCACTTCGGATTTCACCGCGCCTTCGGCAACCGGTGAGTTCGCCAGGAAGTATTCAACAGCCTGTTGTTCAGTCCAGCCTTTAGCATGCATACCGGTATCGACCACCAAACGCACCGCACGCCACATCTCGGTGATCAGACGGCCAAAATCGTTGTACGGGTTCTTATACTGGCCCATTTCTTTGGCCAGAGTTTCGGTGTACAACGCCCAGCCTTCCTGATACGCAGTGAAACCAGCCTGGGTGCGGAATTTCGGCACGCCAGTCAGTTCCTGTGCAATCGAAATCTGCATATGGTGACCCGGGCTACCTTCGTGGTAAGCGATAGCTTCCATTTCATTTTTCGGCATCGCTTTCATGTCAGATAAATGCGCGTAATAAATGCCCGGACGTTTGCCATCGGCAGTCCCGGGGAAATAGTGCTGCGCCGCGCCCGGTTGTTCACGGAACGGTTCGACCCGTTTGATGATCAAAGGTGCTTTTGGCAGGATCCCGAAGTATTGCGGCAGCTTGGCTTCGATCTCGCGGATAAAAGCTTCCGAGTCTTTTAAATAAGCCTGACGACCTTCATCAGTGTCTTCATAAAAGAACTGCTTGTCGGTTTTAATGAATTTAAAGAAATCCTGCAGAGAGCCTTTAAAACCAACCTGATCTTTGATGGTGTTCATCTCTTTGGTCAGGCGCGCCACTTCGTCCAGACCAATCTGATGGATTTGGTCAGCGGTTAAATCCGTGGTGGTCGACTGCTTCAGTCGCAGATTGTAATACGCCACGCCATTTGGCTGCGTCGACACACCCGTTGGATTCACAACCGTTTTATCCAGTTCACTGGTCAGGAAAGTCGCCAGATTCTGGTACGCCGGCAGGAATTGGCTGGTCAGAGCATTTTTCGCATCCTCGGTCAGCTTTTGGGCCGTCGCATCATCAAGCTTGTCGGCTTTTTTCAGCGCTTCGATTTTGCCTTTAGCGTCGCTCCATAACGGTGATTCTTTATCTGATTCAGTAAACGGGGCACCCGTGACCAGATTATTGACCTGTTCAATCACGCCTTCATAAGCAAAACGTGGCGGTCGCACACCAGCGTCGGCATATTTTTTCGCCCGTTGCTGCAACTCAGCGATGGCTTTGGCAATGCCGCCGATCCGCGTGATATAGGCTTCCATGTCTTTGACTTCTTCGACTTTATGGAAGTTGATCATCACCTGCGGTAACAAGGCATGGATGCCCTGCATTTGGTTAAACACATACTGATTAACGCGAAACGGTACGGCGTCACGGACTTCTTCATATTGATAAATCCACAGATCGTACGAAGTTTTCGCTTCAGTATCGAGCTTGCTGTAATCGAAGTTCGCTTTCAGCTCTTCGACGGTGCCGGCATACCAGGCCAACATTTTGTCTTCGCCAGCTTCGGTCACATCGTCAATTTGATCGTTTTTATCTTTACGGCCCTGGAATGTCATCTGCAGTGGGCTCATCTGCAATTGTTCTTCGTACTTCTGTTCAAACCATTGATTGATCCGCTCAGACTCCGATTGCTGAACTGCTACCGTCTCTGCAGGTTTTGCCGCTTCGGCCTGTGCCGGTGTCGTGGTGCTGTTTTTGCTATCCGGTGCCGGATTACAGCCGGTCAGTACCGCAGCAATGGAAAAGGCTAATAAAGTATGTCGCACTGGAGTGTTCCTCTGTGTTGGGTCCGGATAGGCCGGTTCTCGTTGTAACTGCGCGTTGCCAGCAGCATGCTGGCGCTAAATTACGCTGAAATATTTGCAGCGTCGAAATGAAAATTGTAAACAGTGCTTTCAGCTAGCTCAGGGCTAAGGTCATAAAAACACTGTTTGGATCTTCGATATAATCAGCAAAAGGCGGGCATTCGACAAAACCAAAGGCCTGATACAAAGTGCGGGCAGGCTGAAAAAACGCCATGGAGCCGGTTTCCAGACTCACCCTCTGTAAACCACTTTGCTGTGCGGCAGCGAGCAGATGCGTCACTAATAACCGACCACAGCCCTGCCCTCGGAACGCCTCGGCGACCCGGGTGGATTTAATTTCGCCATGTTTTTCGCCATAGCAGGCATCCAGCTGCTTTAACGCGATACATCCGGCCAACGTGGCAGGTGCAGTGGTGTCGGCTTGATGCCAGAGCGTCCAGAAGCGGATATCGGCTTGGCGCAATGCCGTCAAATCCAGAGCGTGGACACTTTCCGGTGGCGAGGTCGCTTGCATATCCGCCAGATGCGCGGTCAGTAAGGCGGCGATTTCTGGGCCTTGTAAATCGTCAAGACGAATAACAAACATGGCAGGTCCTACAAAATTCACGGATGAGTCCAATGGGCTGTTTATATCAGCCGGCTGGGCCGACGCTCCGCCTGGCAGCGACCAGTAACGCCATTGTTGCGACGAAATGCAGTAGAACGTCTGTAAAACACCAGACGTGGTGGGTGGTCGTTCCGGTTATTGCGCTGAGCGACAAGTTAAGATTGGTGCTTCATAGCCCCACTGCAGACGGACACCGTCTTGTTGCGGCCACAAGGTCTCATTCCGTCCAACGTAGTCAGTGCCATTTGCCTGTAGAAACATCAGGCTGACGCTGTCGCCCCGTTCAGCGATCAGGGTGGCTGGTTGGGTAGCAAAATAACTCAGTACTAATTCATCGGCTGGCGAGACACCGCACTGATAATGCAACGGGCCGCGCATCGACACTAACCGATAGCGCGCCTGTAATTCGGCAATGCGGCGTTGATAAGCGTCTTGCATACACGCGACTTCATTCGCATCTTTCCAGCAGTCATTGCGGCCTTTGATCCAGCCGCGTTGTTCTGCTTTTAACAGCGAAGGACGTTCATGGGCAGCCAGTACAGCCGATTTGGCAAATACCTGATGTAGCTGCTGGTCGAGTTGACTCAATCCGGCGTTCTGACAAATCAGCGCTTCAGCACTATGGGCCGGCACATGTTTGCAATCAAAAGCTGGCCCGCGGTGTTGGACTGCCAATTGCTCGGTGCCCCAGTCACACCAGTCTGTAGTGCCAGGCTGATGATGACCACCAAGGCGTCTGGTCAGCGCCTCGGCCCACTCTGCCGACCCAAGATCCGGGCCGTGGCCGGCGCTATCGGTGACGGCAAGCTTGGCTTCAGTCGCGTCGACCCAGCCGGGGCCGCAGAGTTCGGTTTCAGTGCTGGTAGCTGCCTCAACCGTACAGGCAACAACACAGGCAACTAGCAGAGGGAAATTTCGCAAATTGGCCATCGCATTCTCCCAGGTAAATCAGTCGTCGCTTAAAACCGAATTAGTCCCGGCATGCTGGATCCGGTCGATCACTATCACTGTGCCCAGCAGCTGGATGGCGACGTCGGGCCGGTAGATCTCCACGCCATAACTGTCGGACCAGCTGAACCAGGCTTTGGACACCCGCGCCAGTAATTGATCGCCTTGTGTGATGCGGTACTCGCGCTGCCACAGATTGCCGTCAATCGCTAAAGTGCCTTGTGGCGTTTGTACCGAAAATGCCGCGCGCCAGAACGGCCAGAATTTCTTGCGCACCAGCCATTCGTCACCCGAAGGTGCAACAAGGCGACAAGCCGGCAAGATGGTCAGATATTTACGTTTGATTTTTAGTACTTCGCGTTCAGCACGGTCATACATGGTCTGGCTGCTGGAAATACTGAAGAATTTGCCTTTGACGGTAAAAGCGAGCCTGCCATCCTCATCATCTATATCAAAACTGTCGGTGAGGCTCAGGATCTTCTGTTCGATGCGATATTTCATGCTATGTCCTTATATCCTGCGACGCTGATGCTGGCTGGCTATTGATGATCCATAGATGATCAATTGGCCTGACGCTAAGCGGCGCTTCCACGAAAACGACTATAGGTCAAAATGGCAGGCAATGAAAAGCCTCTATTTTGTAATGCCTTAAACACCAAACCAACCGGCCTGTTCCGCTTGCGCCAGTTTGCCACTGAGATAGTGCCATAAGGCCGGACAGCCTTGGCTGATTGGCGCTTCGATGCGATCGACCACCCTTGCATAGCTGATACCGTTTTCGCGCCAGCTCTGACCATTGTTGGCCAGATTCAACAACACCGGCATCGCACGATCACAAGCATGGGCAAATTGCGCCTCGATAGTCGCGCCGGCTTCAAATTCGTGCCATAACGCCAACAGCTCTGCCGCCTGGCCGGCCGGTAACAAGCCAAAGATCCGCTGCACTGCTGCTAATTCTTCCGCTTTTAATGCTGTCCAATCAGCATTGGCGTAAACAATAGTATCGCCGGTATCGATTTCACCGATGTCATGCACCAGCAGTAGTTTGATCACCTGATGGATATCGGTTTCTGCTGGCGCATAAGGCGCTAAAGACCAGGCCAGCATGGCAATTTGCCAGCTGTGTTCGGCGGAGTTTTCATAGCGATCGCTATGCAGGGTTTTGGTTTTACGGGTAACGGTTTTGAGCTTATCGAGCTCAAGGATAAAATCGATAACAGACTGCATAAAGGCTCCGGTCGCAGCAAAAACCGGAGCATAGCAAAATCACGGATCGGTGTCCGCCCAGCCGACCGCAGCTAACTGGCTGATTGGCCGGTTTTCAGCCAGCCCCTTTGTCCGGCCGTTCGCGCCAGATACAACAAAGCCACAGCAATCAATAACACCAGGCTTTGTAAGATGATCACGGTCTGGTCTATTAAAGCGCGGGCAGCCGGATCCAGCGCAAAACTAATGTCCTGCAGCACGACTCCGAGCAAAGACACCAACAGCAGCGGTGTTGCCAGCGGCAAGCGCAATAACAACAGCACAGTGCCGAGCGTGCCACCAAGCACGGCCGCCGCAGTTGCCAGCACCGACCACAAAGGCCGGCTTTGATATGCTTCTTGCATCGCTGCCGGCATCGCGGCGATCTGTTCCGGCGTCATCGTGACATCCGTCCAGAATGCAAACAGCCCCATTAAATTCCATAACAACGCCAGTACCACGACCGGATAAAACCATTTTGCGATTGCTGTCATCGCGTCATCTCCTTTATTTGTAACAGGATCAACAGTGTGGTCTGCAGATCCGTCAGTGACAACCCAGGTGGGACTTGCGGTCAGACTCGTCAGGGCTGGGTGTCCCCTGCAAAGCGAGACCTTAAAATCAGCCGCATCGGTACATCCGTGATCCCCATCCGCTCGCGCGGGCCCTGTTCGGCGACAAAACCAAGATGTTGATACATGGGCTCGGCATATAATGACGCATTGACGGTAAACTCATCCGGTTCGTCACGCGCTGCACATTGTGCCAGCGCATGTTGCCAAAGTTTTCGTGCCAGCCCCTGTCCTTGTGCGCGCTCAGCTACAAACAGATGATACAGGTGATTACTGCCTTTGATGGCCACAACCCCAAGCAGCCCCTGTGCGTCCTCCGCCAGCCAATACCGATAATCGCCATGCAGATAACCGAGGATCGCCTGCGGTTGCATCGAACCCAGCAATAACGCCGTCCCCTCAGCCGAACAATCCGGTGCAATAAATTTCTCAATCAGCGGCAATAACAAAGCACTGATGGCTTGATGATCTGAAGCAGTCGCGACACGAATTTGATAAGACAATGGTTCTTCCTTGGCTCTGATTAAACGTATTTTCCACATTAATAATGGACGTTGCCGAAGCTGGCTAGTCAGCGTCAACAAGGACACCAACTGCTTCTGCTTTCTGTGCAGATATGCGGGATATCAGTGATTTCAAACGCAGTGTCGAGCGTTGCGACGGTCAGCGCCACATAACCATCAGGTTCTGTAGTATCCCGCCATTCCAGCGTAGAGCCGCAATGACGGCAGAAACCACGCGTCACGGTGGCCGAAGATTGATAACGTGTGACTGCACCGCTGCCTTGTATATATTGCAATTCAGTCGCTGGCAGACTCAGATAAGTTGCAAAGGCAGCACCATGTTGTTTCTGACACATGTGGCAATGACAATGCGAGACGCGCCGGGGCTCGCCGAGCAGTTGATACACCACAGCGCCGCATAAACAACTGCCCTGATACATGTCATGTCCTTTAATGGTCACCGCGCTTCAAGCCAGTCATGTCACGTTTGGAAACAAAGCTTTTCTGAAACAGCAGCGTTGTGCGCTGGTTTGGCTGCTGCTTTTTCGGCATGCTGGTAGGCTTCAATATGCAGGAGGCAAAATGTCAGCGCAAGTGTTGTCGTGGCAGCGGGTAAAACAGCTGCCAGCGCCGGTTTGGTTAATGTTGTGGGGCAATTTTTTTGTCCGCGGCAGCTATTTTATGGTCTGGCCTTTTCTGGCTGTCATTTTGTATCAGCGTTATGACCTCAGTGCGACCGAAACCGGTTTCTGGCTGACCTCGGCAGCTTTACTGGCTGTGGTCGCTGGCTTTTATGCCGGCCATTTATCCGACCGCTTTGGCCGTAAACCGCTGATGCTGGCCGGCGCGCTGACCGGCGTGCTGGCATTTTCTGCGCTGGCGCTGGCCGACACTTTACCGCTGATGCTGTGCTGTATTTTCCTCGCCACCTTACCGCGCGCGTTGTGGGATGCCCCCAGTAAAGCCTGGCTCGGTGATTTATTACCCGACAGCAAAGACCGCGAGCTAGCCCTGCAGGGTCTGTATTTTATGGTCAATGCCGGCGCTGCCTGTGGGCCGGTGCTGGGGTTATGGGCGGGCCTGAGTGGCAATCCGCATGGCTTTTTCATCACTGCGGCGTCATATGGCGCTTTGGGTTTGGGGTTGATGTGGTTATATCGTCCGGGCAAACTTGACAGCAGCACCGCGAACAGCCGGCCATCGCACACGCTGAACTTCGCCGCTATCCTGCAACTGCTGCGGCAAGACCAGCTGTTTGCCGTGATTATCCTCGCCAATATTCTGATTAACTTTATCTACGCCCATGCCGATTCGAGCCTGATCCAATACCTGACGCGGGCTGATTTTCCGGATCTGGTGACGCTGATCTCCAGTCTGGTGATGGTCAATTCGCTGATTATTGTTACCTGCCAGTTTCCGTTGTTACGTTTGCTGGGTCATTGGCCTGTGATCAAACGCATTCATCTTGGCGTGGTGTTATTGGGACTGTCGCAGATTTGGTTTGCGCTCAATCCGGTGGACTGGTTCTGGGGCTGGTTGGGAGCGATGGCCGTCCTCAGCATTGGTGAGGCCATTCTGTTTGCAAATATGAATGTACATCTGGACCAGCTGGCGCATCCGGCGCTGCGTGGCAGCTATTTCGGTGCCGCCAGCCTGTATGCCATCGGCTATAGCTTGTCGCCGTTGATCGGTGGCCTTATCCTCGACGCGCTCGGCGGGCCTGCCCTGTTCGCCATCAGTGCCGGTCTCTGTGCGCTGGTGCTGGGCTGTTACGCCACAGCCCCCCGACTGCGCCGGCCAGATTTCTCTGCGTTGAAGTTGCCGGGCTGAAGTTGCTAGCAACTAGCGGCAACCAGCGCTATTTACCGACCAACTGTGCACGAATGCGCTGCAGCAGCTGCCACTCGGCGGTAATGCTGGCAGCGTTCGGGCCGTGTCCGGCTTTGGACACCATGATCAGTTCTTTATGCGGCGCCTGAATGGCATTGACATAAGCAGCAGTGACTGCCGGAACTGTGACGAGGTCGGCCTCGCCCTGAATAAAATACACCGGCAGTTTCAGCACTGTGGCATCCCGTTGCAGCTCAATATCGTGGTACATACCGCTTGTGGTCTGGCCGGTTGCTGGGTCAAAACCCATAAACTGTAAAAATGAGTACTCTTCCGCCGCTTCATATGCTGGAGCATGTTTTTCCAGTTCAAAAGCAGGCGCAGCTTGCCACCAGTGGGCCGGCGCCGGCGTGGCCATTTTCGCTTCATACTGACGGCTCAAACGACGCAGAATACCGTTTGGTTTGGCATATGGTGGTGGCCCCAGTTTGCTAAGCTGCGCCAATGCGACCTGATCCTGCGCTGCGGTGGCTAATTTCAGCACCGCCTGATAGCTGGCCAGGCTGTTTTGCGGCCCACTGACCAGTTGCGAGCTACCGACATAAGCGGCGAACCACTCTGGTTGTTGTTGCACCATTTTAATGCCAAGTGCCGAGCCCCAGGAACTGCCCATCAGGATCAGCGGCCGATTACCCAGGATTTGTTGCAGATACTGCACCAGCGCTAAGCCATCCTGCGTCATTTGTGCCAGTGTCAGCCGCTCTCCAGCCGCCGGTTGATTGCGCAGCCAGGTTTTGCCACTGGCACGCTGGTCCCATTGCACCAACGTAAACTGCTGTTCCCAGCCGGCGTAAATCGCATCGGCAAAAGGGCTGATCGGATTTGCTGGCCCACCGTGTAAAAACAGGATCACCGGTAAAGTACAATCGCTGCTGTTCAGACTGATCCACTGGTCAATACCGCCGATCCGGACATAACCTTGCTGGCGCAGCGGTACCGCCGCTGCACATTGCGTGGCGCGTGAACCGCCAAATAGCAGCTGATTATCTGCGGACGCTGCTGCAGCAGCTGGAGCGTTGGCTGCAAGCGCTGGCGCGCAAAGCCAGCTCAGTAGCAGAACCGGCATGGCCAGCAGCCAGCTGCGAGAATGTTGTTGTTTTGTGTTGTCCATGCGAAATCCTCATCTGTTTATCTGCGCTCAGATTAAGTTGTTGCTGCGCTTCCGGCGTCCTGAAACGCGTTTAAGGACTTTAAATTCGCCTGTTGCCGCCTGGTTAGGCGAGTTACACTGCGGCTTGATCGCAGGTGCCACAGATCTGTGGGCGTAACACTGGTTTTTGCGGGTTTGATACTGCAGATGGTTTTCTGATGAATGAATTAGTCATGCTACACAGCGCTATCGCGTTGTTGTGTCTGCTGCTTGGGCTGCATTTTTTGCTCAGCCCGCAAGGCCGGCCCTGGCCGCTGCGTTTAGCCGGCGCCACTTATTTGCTGTATGGCGGCCAAAGCCTGTTATTCGTTTTGGCACTGCAACAGATCCAGTTATTCCCTGCACAGGCGATGTTGCGGCCGGTCGGCGCCATGTTGCTGGCACCGTTGTTCTGGTGTTTTTTTCAGGTGTTGCAGCGGTCCGATGCTGGGCTGCGCCGCCGCGATCTTTGGCATTTAATCCCGGCCGTGCTGACGTTGTATCTGCTGCTACGCGGCTCCGCCTTTCTGGATTATCTCGACCTGTTTTTACTGCTGAGTTATGCCGGTTATCTGTTGGCCGTGGGGGTGACAGTGTCGCGGGATCCGGCGCGACTGGCTTCGCTCGGTGACGCAGCACCGGTAGCGCGGCGCTATTTGCAACTACAGGGCGCTTTGCTTGGCACTAACCTGCTGGTGGAAGCCATGCTTTATCTCGAGCTGCAACAAGGCGGCACTGTGGCCGCTTCAAGCCTGTTGCTGCCGGCGGCGGCGCTGTTTTTGCTATTGCATCTGCTGACATTGTTATTCGCGTTGCAGCGCAGCCCATTGCTGGAATGGCTGTATCAACGCAGTCAGCAACAACCGCAGATGCAACGTCAAGAGGCGCCAAGCCTGAGCGCGCGCGCTCCTGTCGATACCGTGGTACCACTTCCTGACGAAGCCCTGGCACCAATTCCCGACGAAACTCTGGCACCACTTCCTGACGGAAGTGTGGCCGCCGATGAAAAATTGCTGGTGGTATATCAGCGCTGGCTAGAGCTGCTGGAGCAACAACAGCTTTATCAGCTTGAATTCGGCATTACGCTCGCGCAGGCCGCACGTAAACTGCAGGTACCAGCGCGGCAATTATCGCAGGCTGTCAATCAATGTTATGGCGCCAGTTTTTCCGTATTGTTAAACGACAAACGCATCTGCAAGGCCAAACAGTTGTTGCTACAGAACCCACCACTCGCGGTCACAGATGTGATGTATCATGCCGGCTTTGCTACCAAATCGAATTTCCATAAAGAGTTTGTCCGCGTCACCGGCAAAACACCGGGCGCTTACCGGGCAAGCGCTGCTATGCCGCCAGATTAGTTCTGCTCAGCACTGCTCAGTGCTTTGCCTTGGGTTCCGCCTGGATTTTCTGCGAAAGCGGCTGGCCTATACTGCCGGCGTAAAACACCACCAGTTTCACCGCTTCAGTACCGACATTGCGGCCATTGTGTGCCGTGTTCACCACCTCGGCCAGCGCGTCGCCGGCTTTCAGCCGCTTTTTCCGACCGTCTTTGAGAGAAACTTCAAGCTCACCCTGTACCACCATGCCAAAAGAAGGCACCGGATGCAGATGCCAGCCGGTTTCGCCGCCAGGCGCTATCTCGATCAGCATGCCGGTCACTTCGGCGTCCCCCGCCGGATATTGCAGCGGCTGTCCGTCCCAGCTGGTTTGGGTTTTTAGCACTGTGCTGACTTTCACCGCCTTGGTTTGCTCAATCGCCTGAACCGGCAACAGCAGCGCTAAACCAACCAGCAATAAAATCCAAGTTTGTCGCATGTTTTTGCTCCTCAAAAAGTTCTGCATGTTAAACGCCACCACAGACATCAATAAAGCTGCCAGTGGTAAAACTGGCGGCGCCTGAGGCCAGCCAGGCAATTGCCTCTGCGACCTCAATGGCTTCGCCGCCGCGTCCAAGTGGAATGCGGCTTTTCAGCCGGTCGACCCGACCTGGTTCGCCGCCTGCGGCGTGCATATCGGTATAGATAAAACCAGGCCGGACGGCATTCACCCGGATCCCCTGTGCCGCCACTTCCAGCGCGAGGCCACGGGTCAGCGTATCAACCGCGCCTTTGGAGGCGGCATAATCAATATATTCATGCGGTGAACCACTTTTAGCCGCGGCCGACGAGACATTGACTATAGCGCCGCCCTGGCCACCCAAATCTGTGCGCATCCGTTGCACTGCTTGCTGGCAGCACAAAAAAGTACCGATCACATTGGTTTGTAAAATCGCGGCAAAGCGGGCTGCGCTGATCCCGCTGATTGAGCTTTGAGGTTGTAAGATGCCGGCGTTATTGACCAACACCGACAAAGGCCCGAGTTCAGTATCCAGCCGCTGAAACATCGCCAGCACTTGCGCTTCGTTGCCAATATCGGCTTGCAACAAGATGCAACGACAGCCGCCGGCACGAAGCTCAGTGGCAAGCGCCTCAGCTGCGCCATGGTCCTGCTGATAATTAAGCCCCAGCGCATAACCTTGCTGCGCAAAAAGCCGTGCGGTGGCAGCACCGATGCCCCGACTGGCACCGGTAATAAGCGCAATGGCAGATGAAGACATGCAAACTCCGACTCAGCAACACTGAACTTTATACTCAGCGTGCCGGCCGGATTGTGCAACATTTATCTGATCTGCAGCTAGCTGGTCTGAGATCCGGCCGCTGCCAAAGCCAGACTGCGGCTCAGAAATAGCCTGCGTACTGCGCTGGCAGCTGGGCAAGCGGCTGCAGCCGGATGTTTTTGTAGAACACTTCGGCCGCTTCACTTTGTAGCTGAATTTTACCTTCCCACATTGGCATATCACGGCCATCCTGCTGATAACGCGAGTTTTTCAGCACCATTACCACTTGGCCGTTCACAATATGGAGGCTCTGGCCTTCAAAACAAATCAGTTCCACTGTGTTCCATTGGTTGTCCGGTTTCTCCGCATTCAGTTGCCGCATGACAAAACCCGGCCCGCCGCTGGCGCGGCCTGCAGCTAAAAACGGCTGAGTGATATCTGCCACCGCATTCATCTCGCCCTCGGGCTGAAAAGCGCGAATATCAATTGCCGAATTGGCTTGCTGCCAATAATCGCCGGTATGGCCCTGCATGATTTGAAATTCCTGCGACAACATCCAGGAGCGGAAGTACTCTTGCCCGTGGGGCCCGTTGGCATGATACAAAATGCCGCTGTCTTTGAGCTTTTGCAGACGAGGTGGCCATTTTTTCTCGCCCCAGCGGTATTGCAGTGTCAGGTGATAATTGCGAAAGCTCTGTTTACTGGTTAAAGCACCGTAAATCTCGCCGCTGACACGCAGCACTGTTTCACCACCCTGTTGCTGCAGAGTGAACACGGCATGCGGGTCCAGCCCTGGAAACAGTCCAAGCGGTGCCAGCGGTTTACCTGCCGCATCAGTCGGTTGACTGCCATTGTATTGCTCCTGATGCCGGTAACTGAGGTAAGTCTCCCACTGACTTAATGTCGGGTCCAGCAGGGATAACTGCGGGCTGGCAGCTAGGGGTAATGCCACAAAGGCCGTGACAAGGCTGGTAACAAACAGCAAGCCGCTGAGGCGAAGTTTCAATTTCATCTGACGTTCCTTATTTGTCGGTTTGCCAGATAGTGGCCTGCCTGCAGCGCCTTTGTAAAGCGCTTACATTTATGGAATTCGCAGCAATAGTTACGAATTACAGCAGTCGGCTTTTGGCGCTGTGGCACGCCACAAAGCGGCCATGGCGATGATGCCAATCACCGGCAACAAAAGCAGCGCATAAAAATCCGGCGCACCGGTCAGCACGGCAGCGCCAACGGCTAAAGCCCATAACAGCAGTTGCGTCAGGATCAGTTTGATTCTCATTCTGGACTCCTCTAAATAATGTGGTCAGTAATCATGACAACCGCAATCGGCAGTTTTTCCACAAAACCGGCCATTACACCAGCGCGTGCGACAGGTCGCCGCAGACGGTAATTTATGCTATCTTGCGCGCCGTTTTTACTGCGCTGACCGGACCTGCCATGACTGCCACTGCCCTCTACACCGATTTGTCCGGTTATTATGATTTGATGTGCGCGGACATCAATTATCAGGCGCAAAGCGACACCGTGCATCGCATCGATCAGTTTTTTGGCAATGGTGGCAAACGGCACCTCGATTTAGCCTGTGGCACCGGCCCGCATATCCGTTTTTTGCTGGACCTCGGTTATCAAAGCGCCGGGCTCGACCTCAATCAGCCGATGCTGGAACTGGCACAGCAACGCTGCCCTGAAGCTGATTTTTCTTGCCAGAATATGTGTGAATTCCAGCTCAGCCAACCGGTAGATTTGATCACCTGCTTTTTATACTCGCTGCATTACAGCCAGACCATCGCAGGCCTCACCGCTTGTATCCGTCAAGCCCATCTGGCGCTCAATCCCGGCGGTGTGTTTTGTTTTAACGCAGTGGATAAAAGCCAAATCGACAATGCTTCCGTGGTGTCGCATCAGGCACAACACGCTAATAGCAAGTTTATATTCACGTCCGGCTGGTTTTATCCGGGCCAGGGTGAACTACAACAGCTGCGCCTTCGCATCGAAAAAACTGAAAATGACCAGACCGAAGTTTGGCAAGACGCCCATCCGATGGTGGCGGTCACTTTTGCGGAATTACAACAACTACTGGCGCCTTACTTCGACGTGCAGATCCTGCAACATGACTACGACAAACTGGTCGCCTGGGACGGCAGCGCCGGCAATGCGCTCTTTGTCTGCGTCAAGCACTAGCATCGTTACGACATCAACTGCTCTGTCGGACTGCTCTGTTGGTCAGATCTGTCCATTAATCTGGGCCCTTAATCGAAAAACACAGCATCAGTGAACCTGCCATGGCAGAATGCAGACTTCCTGATATTCATGGTCGCTGTAAACAATAGCGCCCCCTGCTGTGAGTGTTGTTATGTTCAAATCCAATTCCTTGCTACGCCTTGGTGTCGGTCTGCTGCTCAGTCAGAGCGCGCTGGCTGAGAGCCCGGCGCCCCTGCCACAAACTGAATTCAATCCAGCCTTTGGCCGCTATTTTGCCGAAGTGGCCTCCGACGAGCTGCAAGGCCGCGCGCCGGCCACCGTTGGCGAAGAGCGCACTGTTGCTTATATCGAACAACAGTTTCAGCGTCTTGGCCTAAAACCCTTCGGCAAAGAGAGCTACCGTCAGGCCGTGCCCGTGGTACAAATCGACCCGGTGGCAGTCTCTGCACTCACTTTGCAAGGCGGCAAGTTACCCGCCAGTTTCGCCTATAAAACTCAAATGATGGCCTGGTCGACGCGGATGCAACCGCAGGTTGAAGTGAAAAACAGCGAACTGGTGTTTGTCGGCTACGGCATTGTTGCGCCGGAATATGGCTGGAACGACTATAAAAATGTCGACGTCAAAGGCAAAACCGTGGTGATGTTTGTCAACGATCCGGGCTTTGCCACCGGCGATGCCAAACTCTTCACCGGCAAAGCCATGACCTATTACGGCCGCTGGACTTACAAGTTTGAAGAGGCAGCGCGTCAGGGCGCGGCGATGGCGCTGATTGTGCACGAAACCGATGCCGCCGCTTATGGCTGGAATGTGGTGTCCGGCACCAGCCCAATCCGCTTTGAGCTGGCCGACAAAAACAAAAACCAGCATAAAGCGGCCGTCGAAGGCTGGCTGACCACTGACAGCGCCGAACAGCTGTTCGCCGCCTCAGGCCAGAGCATTCAGAGCCTGCGTAAAAAAGCGCTGGCGAAAGATTTTCAGGCGATAGCACTGGGCGGTACCGCCTCCATCAGCATCAAAAACCAACTGCGCGAAATCGATTCAAGCAACGTCATTGGTTATATTCCCGGCAAGACAAAACCCGATGAAGCCGTGCTGTACATGGCGCACTGGGACCACTTTGGTCTCGATTTCAGCCGCAAAGACGACAAGATTTTTAATGGCGCCCAAGATAACGCCGGTGGTATCGCCGGGTTAATTGCACTGGCCGAGCATTATCAAAAACAGCCGCAGCCGGAACGTTCCGTGGTGTTTATTGCGGTGACAGCCGAAGAGCGCGGCATGTTAGGTTCACGCTGGTACGCCGCTAACCCGTTATTTCCACTGAATAAAACGGTCGCCGGTATCAATATGGACGTGATGAACGTGTATGGACCGATGCGTGACGTGCAGGTGTTTGGTTATGGTGCGTCCGAGCTGGAGCCGCTGCTCGACAAATATGCCAAGGCTCAAGGTCGTTATATCGCGCCGGAACCAACACCGGAAGATGGATTTTATTACCGTTCAGACCATTTCCAGCTGGCGCGCTATGGCGTGCCGATGTTGTATGCCCGTGGTGGTGTCGACAGCGTCCAGCATGGCAAAGATTGGGGCCTGGCACAACGGCGCGATTACACGGCGAATTATTACCACAAGGTCAATGATGAATTCAGCCCAGCATGGGATTTACGCGGTTCGCAGCAGGATCTGTGGCTGTTTTATTTAGTCGGGCAAGAACTCGCTAATTCAGCGCTCTGGCCAAACTGGTATGAAGGTAAGGAATTTAAAGCAGCACGGGATCTATCGTTGCAAAAGTAACGATAAGTTCGCTGTATCACAAATAAAAAAACCAGCTGATGCTGGTTTTTTTATGCAATCCGAACTTATGCCTGCTGACGACGACGGTGCAAACCTAACAACAGTAGACCAAGGCCTGCCAGAGTTAATGGCGCAGACACTGGTACATCAACCGGTGGCGGTGGTGGTGTATCAGACACCGGATCACGACCCCAAATCGACACATGTGACAAACCGGCACCACCGCTGGCATTCAGCAATGTGCCTGCCATATTCCACACCCCTTTAAACAGATAGTTCTCGTCATTGGTGCCAAGGACCGGTGGTAAGTTTAAAGCCGAAATATTGAAGTTGTACAAAGCAAACATATTGCCCGACTTAAACACAACCGTAACCTGATCGAAATATTTGTCAGTACCCAGCATATCGAGTAACTGCTGTGGATTATTAACTGGTGGTTTGTAAGTCCATTCACCGCTGACAACGCTACCACCAGTACAGGCAACTGACCCACCGTTTTTGTCTTTACAGTTGGTCAGACTGACTAAATCTGCCGCATAGTTATAAGTGCCAAAACCGTCTTTTGAACTGGAAGAAGGTGCAAAGTTACCAGCGGTATACTTGCCGAAGAAGATCCAACCCGGATCGATATTACCCAGACCCTGCAAGTTTTGCAGATCAGCATTTGAAATGAACGCACCAGGTTGGCCAGGCCAGTATTCTGATTCCTGATTGAGCCATCCTACATTGTCGTAACCCAAGTTATTTCCCAGCGCGCTTACATCATCATTGCCGGAAAAGGCACCATAGCAGGCGGTAGCATCTATCGCTGGCACGCTCTGTGCTGCTGAGCCGTCTTGTTTTTGAATACTGGTGATCTGAATATCTGCAACATTACAAGATGGAGGTGTGACCTGGTTGCCACCGCCGCCGCCGTTACCACCATTACCACCGTTGCCATTGCCGTTGCCCATTGGCGTCGCGTGGGTAAATTGTGAACATAAAAGCGCGGCTGTTAACATCGCGGCCGAGGTTAGTTTGCGTGCTGCTGTCATTTGGTTTTACCTTATTTTGGTTTGACTGTTTTAGTAATTCATAATGTATGCCAATCACGCAAAGCGTCATCCGGTCTGGGTTTAGTGTTATCGCCAGTTAGGGTATGTAAAGAAAGCTGTCACAAGATTGTCGTACTTTCCGGCAGCGAATATGTTCTTTCGTACCCAAAACATCGTATTTCACTGAATTCTATGGGAAAAATTATTATCACAATTAAGAAACAATGCCGCATTTACCAACCGATTTGCTTACATTTGCCACATTTAAGTGCAGCCACTGTGGAGCATAAAAAGGCGTCAGGAACGCTTTTTAACCATGCTCAGCATTAGCCCCATAGCTGAGCACCAGCAATGGCGCACCATAAAAAAGGCCTGCGACTTAGAGCAGGCCTTTTGCATCAAGAACAATGGTCCTATTCAGAACGTTACTTCGTAAAGGTCACTGATTTCTCAACCGAGCACGCCGTGGCGCTGGCCGCATTACAGACTTTATAACTGAAGGTACCTTTCACCGTTGGGCTGTCACGATGCGAGCCATCGTTTGCAGTGGTGATAATCTTCACGCCATTGCGGTAGATATCGACATTTGTTGTGGTCGCATTGGCCCAGCTCAGGTTGGCGTAACGGGTTTTGCCTTGCATCTGAGCAGTCGCTGTCAGCGTGATGGCTGTTGTGCCGCCACCGCCACAACCATTTTGCAGCAGGTAGTCGTTGGCCGCTTTCGCTTGGGCAATACCATAACCGAAGTAAACATCTTTACCGGCCGTACCTGAATCTTTCGCAGTTGCTTTTAACGCAGTACGGATCTGCGCACCGCTACAGGTCGGATGGTTCGACCAAACCAGCGCCGCAATCCCTGACACTGCAGGTGTTGCCATTGAAGTACCGCTCATCAGGCCATAATCGCTGCCACCGATAGTGATGGTTGCACTGGTCGACGCTAATAATTGCGCCCGGTCTTCAAACGCAGCGCCAACGGCCGGAATTGACGTGGTATTGGCTGTGCCCTCACCCAATGTCGCGTACAGCATGCCCGCAACGTTATTGATGATCACTGCGCCGACACCACCGGACAATTGGCAATTCTTCACTTTGTCGTGGAATGAAATCACGCCACGGTCAATCAGACAGACTTTTCCGGCAGCTGCGGCATTGGTGGTCTCAGCTGTGCCCATAAAGAATGTTGCCGCATTGGCAGTGCCTACGTTTTCCATCGAAGAAGACGCAAATGGCCCAAGGTTTGTGCTCAGCGCCGCCGTTGTTGCCATACCCGCCGGGTAAGTCGACAGCGTATCTACACCACCAGCGGTAATTTCCACGCAAGTGTTTTCATCTGTTTTGCCGTTTAACGTACAGCTTGGGAATTGCGAGAAACTGGCAATGGCATTGTTGTTGTCGTTGGCGCCTACCATCATGACTGAAGGATAACCGGCAGGGTAAGAACGAACGTTGTTACCGTCATTACCGGCCGCAGCGACAACCAGACCACCGGCATTAACAAAATTCTGGAAGGCATTGGATTCAGTGGTGTTTGAACCGCCACCGCCTAAGCTCATGCTGATAATTTTTGCACCGGCAGCACTACATTTTTGTGCAGCAAAGGCCAGATCCGAAGAGTAGCCCCAGCCTTCGGCGTTAAAGACTTTGATAATGTGCATCTTGACGCCAGGTGCCATACCAACAACACCCACGCCATTATTCGCTGCGCCGATTGTGCCCGCGACGTGCGTGCCATGTGGGCCGCCATTGACATCCCAGTTGCCGGTGCCGCTGTCGTTATCGCCGGTGATCGAGCCCCAGTCGAAATCGACGTTAGAACGGTCCAGACCTGAGTCGATCACACAAACTTTTGGAGCTGTAGCCGGGTTGAAACTGACCAGATTCGCTTGTGACTGAAACACGGCATAAGGCGTGACTTGTTGCTGCATCGGGTTACCGGCCGTGTCGTTAAACAGTGCCATCGGCTTACGCAACTCATCTTTTTCTACCAATGAAATATGCGGATTGTTAAAGATGCCTTTGAGTTCTTCAAAACTCTTACCTGGCACTTCGACAGCAATAAAACCATCAGCATCCACTTTGACTTCACCGCCGGCTTGACGGGTAATGGCAGTGATGATGCCTTTGTTCAGATTGTCGACCTGGAGGATGACACGTTCGGCTTGAGCAGTTGTAGAGAAAGTCAGAGTCGATGCCACAGCAATAGCGAGCGGCGCTATTTTGATCAGTTTTTGCATAATAAAATGTTCCTGCATTTGGATGTTGTTCACTGACATTTATCGTAGTAATTTGTTGGTTCGTCGCAGTCAGTTTGCTTAAGAACTTACTAAACCATGGCAGAAACGGTTTCAGCTCGCAAGCATAAATTTCACATTTGTAATTATTTGTATCGAAGCGAAAGCACCAAACTAGTGCAGTTTTTTATACAGCGCTGAGAGATGAAACAGTGGGGATTCTGCAAAAATAGATGATGGTTCAATAAGATAAGAGAAACGACAGGCTGTCAGTCCGCTTCAAGTAAAGCGCGCCGCTGCGCTGAATAAGCCCACCAGACTTTCGGTGCATCGCCGGCCAAAAAATGCTCGACCGATAACAGCACGTCCAGCACACAGGGGTCATGTTGCACGCCAGTGGTGGCGCATAACTGCTGATACAAATGTAAAGCAGAAACACCAACCAACTGCTGCGGATCTTGATAGCCAAGCAACTGATAATCCTTCGCTCCAGCCGGGCCGATATTCGGCAGATCAGTCAGCTTTTTCAGTTGGTTACGGTCGACTTTATCTGGATGCATCTCATTAACCTGTGGTGCTGTGTTCCTGCGATTATAGACACAAGCCTAAGCGGCTGACTGCCCCCTGTTATCGCAGCAAACAGCCTATTGATCGGATCTGCTTGCATGGACAGATCCCAGTTGCCACACTGGCCTGAACGCAGATTTTATGTACAGGATGTACGGTATGCCGCAAATGCATGGAGCAATTTGTGGCTATGCGATAAAAACAAAGAAAAACAACAAGGATTAGCAAAAGCTGATCCACACAATCCCGGGAACCGCCATGCAGATCCAATCACCGCTGCAACGTTTGTTGCGCACCGCAGTTATTTTCTCACTCAGTATCGTCGCTGTTGCCGTCAGTGCCGCCAGCACTGAACGTACACCATCCGCCCCTGCCGCCGATCAAGGGGAAGGCCCCTATACCCGACTGATTTTACGCGGCGGCACTTATATCAGTGGTGAAGGCGCACCGCCGGTAGGCCCTGTCGATATCGTTATAGAAAATGACCGCATCAGCGAAATCACCGCCGTCGGCAATCCGGGTGTACCGGTGCTGCCGGAGGGCCGGCCAAAAGCCAAAGCCGGTGATAAAGAAATGGACGTCAGCGGCATGTATATTCTGCCCGGTTTTATCGATATGCACGGTCATATCGGTGGCTCCGCCAAAGGCACGCCGGCCGAATACGTGTTTAAGTTATGGCTGGCGCACGGCATCACCACAGTGCGCGAACCGGGCAGCTTTAATGGCCTTGACTGGACGCTGAAACATGCCAAAGCATCGAATGAACATAAAATTGTTGCCCCACGCATTGTGCCTTATGTCGGTTTTGGTCAGGGTTTAAGCAAGCCGGTGTTCAGCCCGCAACAGGCGCGGGAATGGGTGCAAAACATTAAAAAAGCCGGGGCGGCCGGCATTAAATTTTTTGGTGCCACGCCAGCGATTATGGCCGCTGCGCTGGATGAAGCGAAAAAGCAGCAACTTGGCACCATGATGCATCATGCCCAGCTGAACGTGATGCGGATGAATGCGCTCGACAGCGCCCGCCTTGGCCTGACGTCGATGGAACATTGGTACGGTTTACCCGAAGCGCTGTTCACTAACCAAGTGGTGCAGAACTACAAAGCTGATTACAACTATCAGAACGAACAGGACCGCTTTGGCGAAGCCGGTAAACTCTGGCAACAAGCCGCAGCGCCGGGCTCAGACAAGTGGAACGCGGTTCGGGACGAACTGATTAGCCTCAATTTCACCATCAACCCGACGCTGACCATTTATGAAGCCACCCGCAATGCCGAAGCACAGCGCAATGCGCCCTGGCACGCCGATTACACCATGCCGGTGCTGAGCGAGTTTTTTAAGCCAAACCGCTACGCGCATGGCTCTTTCTGGTTTAACTGGACCACAGATCAGGAGATCGCCTGGCGTGAAAACTACCGCATCTGGATGCAGTTTTTAAACGACTACAAAAACCATGGCGGTCGTGTCACTGCCGGTTCTGACGCCGGTTACATCTACAAAATCTACGGTTTTGCTTACATTCAGGAACTGGAATTGCTGCGCGAAGCCGGTTTTAATCCGCTGGAAGTGATTCAGGCGGCGACGCTGAACGGCGCGATGGCGCTGGGTTTAGAAAAAGACCTCGGTAGTCTGGTGCCGGGTAAAAAAGCCGACATGGTGATCGTTGCGGAAAACCCGTTAGCCAACTTCAAAGTGTTGTACGGTAACGGTCATTATCAACTCAATGATCAGAACCAACCTGAGCGCACCAAAGGCGTGCGTTACACCATTAAAGACGGTGTGGTGTACGACGCGCAGCAGCTGCTCAGCGATGTACGTAAAATGGTCAGCAGTGCAAAAACGGCCCCGCCAAAGCAGCCTTAATCTTCATCGAGTTAGGGGCAATAACAACGCATGGATTGCCCCTGCTGTCTGGAAGTGTCAGGAATTGCGTTAAGATCTGCTAATACGGATTTTCTCTGTATCGTTTTAGAAGCATAAAAATTCGCAGCACACTCGCATAAACAATTGATATTTAACACTTTAAATACTGCAGCCTCAGTCCCTTCTTTGAGAGCGGGTAAAGTATTGTTCAGATTGAAACCTCTGCTGACAAATGTGTTCGGAATCGTCAGATAACACGCAGGAGTCACAGCATGTCCGTAAAAAGAATCACGACCTATTCCACAGCAGCGCAAAGCCGTCGTAGTTTTATCAAACAGATGGGTTTCGCCCTCGCAGCCGCCCCACTGGTGAGCATTGTCGCTTGTGGCGGTGGGAGCTCTGAAAGCTCCACCAGCACCACAGAGACCACTGGAGGCAGCACTGGTGGTAGTACTGGCGGCAGTACCGGAAGTTCAGGCACCTGGGCGACCGGCGGCACCGCCGCGCTGACGGCGAATTTCCCAGCCGACAGCCTGTTTGATCTGGGCACCAGCTGCAGTCTGGCACTGACCAAAGCATTGACTGAAGGGCCTTGCTATTTCACCGTGGACAATCGCGATGATATTTCCGAGAGTCAGGTCGGCTTACCGATGCAGTTGTGTCTGCGTGTGGTCGACAGCAACTGTAAGCCGCTATCTGGCCTTGAAGTCGAAGTCTGGCATTGCGATATTGCCGGGATCTATTCCGGCGATACCAGCGGTAGCAGTGACAGTACGGGTTTTAGTTCGTCCTTTTGTACCGGCAATAATGCCAATGCCCTGAAAGCGAAATGGTATCGCGGCACTCAGGTCACCGACAGCAACGGCCGGGTCAACTTCAAAACGTGTTTTCCGGGCTGGTATTCCAGCCGTACCATTCACATTCACTTTCGGGTGCGCAACAACAACAATGATCAGGTCGTGTCGCAATTTTGCTTTACCGACACTCTGACGCAGGAAATTTGTACCACCCACGCCAATTACAGTGGCCGCGGCATTCAGGACACCACCCTCGCCAGTGGTCGTGATACCGTGTTTGGCAGCAGTGCAACCGATTTTATCTTCAGCACGCAGCAAAACAGTGACGGCTCGCTGCTGGCATGGAAAACCATCCGACTGAGTTAACGCAGCAATCTCGTGCGCACGGCGATGCTTTGCTTGCCGTGCCGACAAAGCCGTCACACGCCGTACTTTCCCCTCTATTTGCGCCACTGCGGCACAACCGTTATGCTGCGCCGGTTTGTCAATCTGCGGAGATGCGGGATGCAGTTACTCTGGCTGGTCACAGCGATCTGGGCCTTTAGTTTTTCCTTAATCGGTGAATTTCTTGCCGCGACGGTCGACCCATATTTAGCCGTCAGCAGCCGGATGTTACTGGCGCTGTTGCTATTTAGTCCGTTTCTATTCAAATACCGCACCGCCAGCACTCAGGCACTGCAGCTCGCGGGCATTGGCGCCGTACAGCTTGGCCTGATGTATCTGCTGCTTTATCACAGTTTTTTGTATCTGAGTGTCGCCGAAGTGTTGTTATTCACCATTCTGACGCCGGTATATATCTCAGTGCTGGATTATTACTGGCGCTATAAAAAACTGCATTGGCGCTGGTTGGGCCCGGCGCTACTCGCCGTTGCTGGCGCGCTGGTGATGCGGTATCAGCAGTTGAGCACTGATTTTTGGTTCGGGTTATTACTGATTCAGGGCGCCAATTTGTGTTTTGCCTTTGGCCAGGTCGCCTACCGGCGGTTGGCGTTAGGTTCAGTCGGGACACAAAAACACCAGTTCGGCTGGTTTTTTGTCGGCGCGACTGTCGTCAGTCTCACTGCCACCGCACTCTTCGCCAACTGGCAGCGCGTGCCGGAGACAAAGCTGGAATATGGCATTTTGCTGTGGCTCGGTCTGGTCGCTTCCGGCCTTGGGTACTGGCTGTGGAACGCCGGTGCAAGACAAGTCAGCGCCAATCAGCTTGCGGTGATGAATAACGTACTGATCCCGGCCGGGCTGCTGGTGAATTTTGCCTTCTGGCAACATGCAGTCAATTGGTGGACTTTGGCTGCTGGTTCAGTGCTGATTTTATTGAGTTTGGTTTGGGCTATGCGCCAGCGTGACTGAAGTCTGTTTGCGATACAGCAAAACAATGTGTGTTGTGACAAAGGTGGGTTGCACAAAACAAGCGCTTGTTTAGCGGCAAAGCCGGCGACGCCACTACTGCATTCACGGCTCCCTCGCTCACTCCTTACTGCTAACTCCGCGGCTGCTGGTGCTGGCTTTACCGGTTTTTTGGGAACTGCAGCTGTGAGCGAGTTGCAGACATTCCGTTCAGGCTGTTTGATGTTGCGACAGGAATCAAAGGTGCAATTCGCTTTGCTCATTGCACCCTACGATCCAGCGGCCCGATCGTAGGGTGGGTAGAGCGCAGCGAAACCCACCGGTTGTCGCACAACGGGTGTCACCAAAGCCCGCTTCTGCCCCAAAAGTCGCCTTCAACAACGCCGTATACATCTCATATCCCCGATAATAAACAACAAAACGCCGGCATTTGCCGGCGTTTTTTATCGTTTAAACAGCGAATTACTTCAAATCATACCGATCTGCATTCATCACTTTGACCCAGGCGTTGACGAAGTCGTGTACGAACTTCTGCTGGCCATCATCCTGGGCGTACACTTCAGCGTAAGCGCGCAGTACTGAGTTGGAGCCGAATACCAGGTCAACCCGGGTCGCGGTCCATTTCACCTGACCATCTTTTCTCGCGACGATTTCATACTTGTTTTTACCAACCGGTTTCCAGCTGTACGCCATGTCGGTCAGATTGACAAAGAAATCGTTGCTGAGTACCCCTACTCTGTCGGTGAACACGCCGTGCGGGCTACCGCCAAAGTTAGTGCCGAGCACGCGCATGCCACCGACTAACGCGGTCATTTCATGGGCGGTTAAGCCCATCAGTTGCGCGCGGTCCAACATCATTTCTTCCGGTGCCGGACCGTAATCCTTTTTCAGGAAATTCCGGAACGCATCATGCACCGGCTCCAGCACGGCAAAGGATTCGGCATCGGTTTGCTCAGCGGATGCATCACCACGCCCCGGCGCAAAAGGCACTGTGATATCCACGCCAGCTGCTTTGGCCGCTTGCTCTACTGCAGCACTGCCGGCCAGTACAATCAAATCCGCCAGACTGACTTTTTTACTCAGGCTTTGCTGCAAAGTTTCCAGCGCGGCCAGTACTTTGGCTAAACGGGCCGGCTCATTGCCTTCCCAGTCTTTTTGCGGCGCCAGCCGAATACGCGCACCGTTGGCACCACCACGATAATCTGAGCCACGGAAAGTGCGGGCACTGTCCCAGGCGGTGGCAATCAAATCACTGGCGCTGATGCCAAGCGCCAAGGTCTTGGCTTTTAACTCGGCGATTTCCGCATCGGTCAGGCAATAGTCGACCTTAGGGATCGGGTCTTGCCAGATCAAATCTTCCGCTGGCACATCCGGCCCTAAATAGCGGCTTTTTGGCCCCAGATCGCGGTGGGTTAACTTAAACCAGGCTCGGGCAAACACGTCGGAAAAATAGTCCGGGTTGGCATAAAACTTCTCAGCAATTTTGCGGTAAACCGGGTCCATTTTCAGTGCCATGTCGGCGTCGGTCATGATCGGATTGCGCCGAATAGTCGGGTCTTCCACATCCACCGGTTTATCTTCTTCTTTGATATTGACCGGCTCCCACTGCCAGGCGCCAGCCGGGCTTTTGGTCAGTGCCCAGTCATAGGTAAACAGCAGATAAAAATAGCCGTTATCCCACTGCGTTGGATTAGTAGTCCAGGCCCCTTCAATGCCGCTGGTGACCGTATCGCGGCCAATACCACGGCCGGATTTATTCAGCCAGCCAAAGCCTTGCGCTTCGATGTCCTCGCCTTCCGGCGCCGCACCTAAATGTTCGGCTTTGCCGTTACCGTGCGCTTTACCAACGGTGTGGCCACCGGCTGTTAAAGCGGCGGTTTCTTCATCGTCCATCGCCATGCGGGCAAAAGTCACGCGCATATCCTGCGCCGTTTTCAGCGGGTCCGGATTACCGTCCACCCCTTCCGGATTAACATAAATCAGCCCCATCATCACCGCCGCCAGCGGGTTTTCTAAATCGCGCTCGCCGCTGTAGCGACTGCCTTCACCACCGGAAGCCTGCAGCCATTGCTTTTCCGAACCCCAATAAATGTCTTTTTCCGGATGCCAGATATCTTCGCGGCCACCGGCAAAACCGAAGGTTTTCAGGCCCATCGATTCGTAAGCCATATTGCCGGCCAAAATCATCAAATCGGCCCAGGATAATTTGTTGCCATATTTACGTTTAATCGGCCACAACAAACGGCGGGCTTTATCAAGGTTACCGTTATCCGGCCAGCTGTTTAATGGCGCAAACCGCTGACTGCCAGTGCCACCACCGCCGCGGCCGTCGGCGATGCGATATGTGCCGGCCGAGTGCCAGGCCAGTCGGATCATCAGGCCACCATAATGGCCCCAGTCAGCCGGCCACCAGTCCTGTGAGTCGGTCATCAGCGCTTTTAAATCGGTTTTGACGGCTTCCAGATCCAGCGTTTTAAAGGCTTCGGCATAGTTAAAGCCCGGGTCCATCGGATTGGTTTTGCTGTCGTGCTGGTGCAGGATGTCGAGATTCAGTGCGTTTGGCCACCAGTTCATCGTCGCATTGGCAGCTGTGGTGTTGGCACCGTGCATCACCGGACATTTGCCGCCTGTTGATTTGTTGCTATCCATCTGAGGTTTCCTTCTGTTGGGTTCAAGTCAAAAGTTAATTCCCGCAGCAGCGAGCTGCGCCATCTGAGTTGGATTAAAGGTAGTCGCGAATTACGATTTAGGAAACTGACTTAAATTGGTCACATTCATCACATTTTTTGATTAGAAACCAGTTGCAGATAACTTTTAGCGATTTCGGCGCAAATGCCAGCACAGCTGCTGCAAGAGTAGTGGCACATTTGATCTGATTTTGGGAACGATTATTGGTTTTTGGCAAGTTCAACCATGGCGTCGCTGCCGATGCCCAGCCATCCGCTAACTAAAAAACGCATAAGTCATTGCCTGCACACACTTTAATCAAACATTTTTTTTACATGACAGCAAAAGATACGTAGAATCCACCCGCCTTAAAATGCCAGAGTTCAAAACCTGCAGAGGCCCGCCTGCAATATCTGTGTATTGGCATCAAATTGTACTTCACGTTTACTTCTCCGGAGCCCGTGCGTGTTTTCGAAGTCATCTGCAAGTTTGTCTTTAGCGCTCTACGCAGCCGTGTTTTTAGCCGGAACTCTGTTTGCATCCAGCATTGCCCGGCTCGTCAATATCGGTAGTCTGTTTGACTTTAAACGTTTCCTCGTAATTACCGTGATCGCATGCTCGGCATTTATTCTCAGCTCTGCCCGCCATTTGCGCGGCCCGCAATTAGCGCCCAGCTCGGTTGCTGCACTCCTAGTATTTTTTATCGTTGGTTGTGCGTCCGCAGTAAGCTGTGCCCATCCGTATTGGGGCTTCGTAGAGCTCGCCAACATTGGTTTACTCGTGGTGGCATTTTTTATCTGTAGCATTTGCTGCAACACGCTGTCGAAACCGGCGGTTTGTCGTGCGCTCTATTGGTTTACCGTACTCTTTTCCTTGTTGTTTTTATTACAGTTTTCCTTAAAGCTACTCCAGCATTTAATGACTGCGACTAAACCCGGCATCTTTAGCCTGATCTCCGGTTTCGATAATCCACGCATCTTAAATCAGCTACAGGTGATGCTGCTGCCGCTACTGTTGTTGCCATTTTTACTGCTGTCCCTGCGGCCATTTCAGCGGATGTCACTGCTTTTAATGGCAGGGCATTGGATGGTGATGATGCAGACGGAAGCCCGGGGCGCCTGGTTATCTTTGATGATTGCTGTCGGGCTGGTCAGTTGCTTCAGCCTGCCGGCGGTCCGAGCTGTTTTGCTACGTGCTTTTTTCCAGTCGATGCTACTGGGGCTTATTTTGTGGGCTTTGTTTATTATCGCCTTGCCTTATTGGGTGATTGGCGAAACAAATTTAAGATTCAGAACCGGCAGTTCAGGGCGGACAGAACTTTGGCTTTACGTGCTAAATCATATCCCTGAGAAGTTCTGGCTCGGTTATGGCCCGATGAGTTTTGCCTGGGCCGACGGAAAACCGCTGTCAAACGCTCATCCGCACAATGCATCTTTGCAAATTCTGTATGAATACGGCTTTTTGGCGTTTCTGACCCTGTTGCTCTGGGTTTGCAGTTTGCTTGTCACCGCCCTGAAAAAACTACGCAGTGTGGCGCATCAAACCACTGACACTGCATTATTACTGTCGATTATGTCAGCATTGTTTTATGCGCAGTTATCGGGAGTTATCGTGATGCCGCTCACCCAACTGATGCTGGTCTGTTTAATCGCGTTTTATCACTCATCCAGCAGCAGCCCCTTAACTCAGCGACATAAGTGGATGATCGCCCTGGTCACGTTAGGAGCCAGTGCAATGGTGCTTTCCTCTTATGACAACCAACAGCTGAAAAGCAACAAAGTCCCCCGGATGTGGCAACAGGGTCTGGTCAGCCCGCTTGCACAGACCCGATGACAGCGCTATTTCAGCAAGTCATCGGCCGCAACAATCTCAACGCCCTGCAGCTGCCCTAACCAATGATCAAACCAGGGTTTGTGTGACACCCCAACCACCGATAACACCCGCGCGCCGGGTTGTTCACGAAATGTTTCCGCGATATTAGCGATGAGTGGATCGGGTTTGGCTGGGCTAAAACCGGCCGGCAATTCACTTAAATGCACGGTGCCCAACACTAATACTTGTGTGCGGGGTCCGGTCATGTCGTGATCAAGGCGGTCGAGTGCCACAGATGTTGCGGCGCTGACGTGTCCTGCTAAGCAGAGACTGCAAATAGTCATAAAGATTGGGCGGACGGTGAAAAAGCTATTGTTCTTCTCAGACTCCCTGTTGGTTTTACAGAGAGTCGATAGCAGGCAGCCGAATGGTTGTAACAACCTGAAGTAAATTTACTCAGACCCGGCCCGGCTCATAGCTATCATAGCGTGGCAGCGCTGCATCCAAATCGTCCCAACAGGCTTTTGACGAGACAAAGTTGTGCGAGATCGGCCGTTCAACAATTTCAGAATCAAGGATCCCCAGCCGTAAGCGCAATTTATCCGGCACTGCAGCGTTGCTGCTGTACACCGGACTGGCGCATATCTGACAGAAATGCCGGTGTTTAGCTGGCGCAGATTCAAAGGCCGCCAGCTGTGCCTGTCCTGTGATGATCCGCAGCGCAGAGGTGGCTATGAAGCCGTTGGTCGCATAGGCAGTGCCACTGCTTTTGCGGCATTTAGAACAGTGACAATGAATGATCGAATCAATGGGCCCATGCACTTCCAGCGTCACAGCACCACACAAACAGCTACCCTGATACATAAAATCTCTCGCCTGATAAATGCAAAACAATGACCGGTCCGCAGACCGGTTCTTACTGCTCATGTCGTGGCTGCGGCAACCCACCCGCAGTTCACGCGCTACTACTCAGTACCTGCCAACGCTGCACAGTGCCAATGGCAAACAAACTACCGATAACCAAACAAATCGAAGAACTGACCCACCAGAAAGTCAGAGAATTTTCCGGAAACTTTGGCATCAGCCAAACAAATGCTAATCCACGCAATAAAAACACGGCGCTAATCAATATCAACGCAGTTCTGGTCAGCGGCAATCCGGATAATACGCCAGCGCCGGCCAGCGCATAGGCCGCCCAGATCAGCAGCACCGCGGTGATCCCGGCGGTGACCACTGTCGGATACCACAGTTTTTTTTCCGCCATTTGCGCCATCGCCTCACCGGCACCAAAAAACCGGTACCAGTCAGCGCCAAACAGGATACAACCAGCATGCGCGAGCGCCGCCAATACACAACAAACCGCAGCTGCAATCAGGTAGTTATTTTGTTCCAGTTCCATTGCCGGTCCTTTAATGTAGGTGCATTGATGTTGCACTTTGATGTAGTAATGACATCTGGCGATAATCTAACGGCGCGCTGACGTGCTAGTCACCAACCGTCATTGCCGCCTGTGATGGTTGAGCCTGAGTTGAAGGAGTATGACGTTCAACGCCATTTTGCTGTCTGGTTGCCAGCTGATGCTGCATGATCCGAAACAGCAAGTCCATCCGCCGGTTGGTTCTTCTTCGCTCCGCCATGGCAATACCGCACATGACAGAATAGGCACCCGAAGCCCACTGCAAGATTAACAGCGTTTTCGCATCGACCAGAGCGAACTGATGGCACAACAGCAAAGTCAGCACCACCAGAGCGAACAGCACCATGTTACTGGCCTGCGGATACGGTGAACCAAGCCACTGATATTCATCCAATAACTTTTGCTGATGCAGCATTTCTTCATATTCAAGACTGGCTTTGACCTGACTTGCAGTATCCATGTTGTTCTCCCTGAACAAGTGTTGTTTTAATAAGGCGTACGCAGCAACCGTAGCAAGGTTTGTATGCCGTCAACATAATGCCCAATACGCAGATTTTCATCAAAACTGTGCTGATTGTTGTCGGCATTGACCAGTGGCAGGATGACAAAAGGCATCTGCAGCGCACTAACCAGCTGTTCAGTTGGCAAGCTGCCGCCCATCATCCGCACTCGCACCACTGAGTTACTGTCTTGGAGCAGCACAGCATAAACCCAGTTACCAAGCTGAGAATCCAGCGGCGTGCGTGCCGCATCGCCACCGGCACCTGGGGTCAATGATGCGATTTTATCGTATTTGGCGCGCTCGGCGTCAGTTGGCTCGCCTTTGGTTAAATACCAGCCCTGCGCTTTAATATGACGCTGCAGTAAAGCCGTCAGATAAGCAGAATCAGCCTCTGGTGTGGTGCGAAGGTCCAGCTCAGCCACCGCCAGATGCGGGATTATATTGGCGGCTTTGTCTCCCACCGCCGCCGCTTGCATACCGCGGATATTCAACGACGGGTATTGCAGCGCTTCCTGATAATTTGCGCCCACCGCATCAGGCCGGGCGATGCCGGTACGCTTTAACAGCGCCGCAGCATCATCCGGCACAGTGGCTAACGCCTCACGTTCTGTCGCCGACAGATGCACTGTGTCGTAATAGCCAGGCACCGTCACGCGGCCATCATCGTCTTTCATACTGGCCAGCAGCCTGGCCAGACGCTGCGCCGGGTTTGGTACATAGTTACCATAATGGCCGCTGTGCAGCGGAGCTTTGGGCCCATAGACCGTCAGCGTCAGGCTGGTGGCGCCTCGGTTGCCAAACACCAGCGTGGGTTTGTTGCTGGCGTGCTGCGGGCCGTCCAAAATCAACAATCCTTCGGCCTGCAGCAGTTTTGCGTTGGCTTTGGCGATGGTTTTAATCGTTGGTGAGCCTTTTTCTTCCTCGCTGTCGAGTAACACTTTGACGTTGAACGCCGGCGCCTGCCCGGCCGCTTTGAGCGTATCAAAGGCCGCCAGCAACATCATGATCGGGCCTTTATCGTCTGCCGACGCGCGGGCAAACACCCGAAGCTCAGGATCCAGCGGTTTGTGCTGCAGCAACGCTGAGTCAACCGCCTGCCACTGGCCTTGCTGATTACGCTTCTTCACTACAGCCGACCAAGGGCTTGGCTGTGACCACTGCTCGGGCAACACCGGTTGACCATCGAGGTGCATATAAAACAACAGCGTTTTTGCATCCGGCACCGGACTGCGATATTCGGCATACAGCAGCGGTTTGCCGTTATTGGCCAGCTGCTGCGTGGTAAAGCCACGCCGGTTAAACGACTGCTGCAGGAAATCAGTATTTTGCTGGATATCAGCCGCGACTACTGCGTCATTCGGCAGCGCCAGCAATTGAAAATACTCGGCAAAACTGGCTTGAGCCGCCTGCAGCACTTGCGCTTCAGAAGGAACTGCTGCCGTGAACACTTGGGTGTGGTCCACCTGCTGCGTTTGCGCCAGTAACGGTGCACTGAGCCAAACCGATAATACGGCGATGACGAACCTATTGATGTTGAAGCGGCTTTTAGTCATTGGCATCCATCCCGGTTGGGCTTTTACGAAGTCTGGCGGTGAGTGTTTTCAGCATCTCAGTCCCTTGGTAACGCACGGATTTCGACAGTCCCGCCCGCCTCATAGATCGGATTGCCGGTCAGAAACTGCTGCGCCGCCAGCAAGTCTTCAGCGCGAACGCGGATAAAACCGGACAGTTGATCCGCGCTGCCTGCTGCGGTGCCGCTTTTACGAAATGACTGGCCTGCGCCAATGGAACTGCCGCCATCAAAGCAGCCACTTTGGTGCAGGAAGGCAAAATACCTCTGCCAGGCGCTATCATCGGCGGCCGCGGCTTGATCGGTCGCATCGTTGTACATCAATAACAGATAGTCCTGCATGACTACATGCTCCTTGGTGGGCCGGCAATGGGATCGGTTTGTCGAATCAAGCTATCACATTCGAATCGCGACGCTCAAACGGTCGGTTCATCCGACGGCGGTTCACCTGCTTCCTGCTTGCGTTTGACCTGTTCCTGTTTGACCTGCTGTAGCTTTTTGATTTCCGCCGGCGGGATCGGAAATAACGATATAAGCGGCATCAGTGCCAGAAAAAAATAAGCACCGGCCGGCCTGCGCTTCGCCCAGCGGATTAACTTTGCCATTGCGCAGCACAACAATACAATCCCAGCGCCCACGGCGACATAAATAAATAAGACCGCTGGGGACACGAAATTTTGCAACAAGTCCATATGATTGCCTGATGTGGCATCGGTTACATAGCTATTGGGTGTGATGGAACGGAACTCAAGGCAGAGCTTGCTGCAAATATCAGACTCTGTGCAGAGGAATTAATTGGTAAAAGAGCGGCGACCGTTACTGTTTCGCGGCGCTCCAGTAGGATAAAAAGTCCCGTCCGGTCGAGTTAGTCAGGCCTTCCAACTTTGTCCCCTGCAACACGGCCGAATGGTTGTAAGGACCAGACTGATCAGCCGTGACAAAAGCAATGCGGATCGCTCCCCAGTCTTTATTGATGCGGGCCTGCGAGATAGGCGCGCCGTAAAAAGTGCCTTCGAAGCTGTGATCCGGATTAACCTTTGTCACCACAAATTGCTGCAAGTAAGGTTTGGCATCAGGTGTGGGTCTGAGGTCAACTTGCCAGGTTCCGAGCAGTTGTGTCGGTTGCAGAGGCGCAGCCGTCTCAGCCTGAACCATAGCGACAAAAGTGATAAAAATCAGAGCAATCAGATAGCGCATAGGCCTCCAGTGGCAGGATCAGTCAAACAAAAACCGGTGAAAGCACCGGCAACCACAAACAGTGTAGTTGGCTGTTTAGCACCAGTGGCACTTTCACCTAACCACCAGTTTCAGCAATCCCCCAGCTAATTGATCATCAGCTAAGAGCGAAAAGCAGATCTAAAAATGACTGATTTTCGAAAAAATAAATGTCCGCTTTGCTGCTGTTGCGGACATTGTGGGATTAGCCTGAGAACCAAAAATAGGAAACCCATAGTTCGGTGGACACTATGGGTGTTTCGGGTTACTTAAGAAATTACTATTGCGCTTTAGCCCGCTAGAAATCACATGGTTTTGACCGCTGACTCCCAGCCGTCATAGCGCCCACCCAGCTCTGCTGCAGCCATAAATAAAGGCAATGTATACTCGTCAATTTGTTGGTGTGATGGAATACCTATATTGCTAACCTGCACGCAATAGCGCTCGTCGTCATTATCTTGCAATTGCGTACCCAAGACCTGATAGCCCGTAGCCTGCGCCTTAGCGGCATATTCTGAAGCTGCTGTTTCGGTTGCAAAATATGCCCAATGCATAATCTCACGCAGTGTTGTGAACGCCTCTCCTTTATCTGCCATGGCATCACAAACCCGGCGGTTTTTAATGCTTTCGAGCTGTGTCTCTGATGGCATTAACAATTGGAAATACATCTCCCACTCAGGGTCAGGATTGATACCGCCTTCCCAGGCATATTCAGAGAAATCGTTCAGACTAAGTTCCAAGGCTTCTTCGTCTATATCATCACTGCTACTGTAAAAAAACAGGTCGCGGCAACCATCGGAAGTGAGACGGCCCACATAAATCATCTTGTTATCTGCAGTCAGAGCCTCGACAACTTTATTCTCAATCTGATTGAGCGTTTCAAACTCGGCCTGACTGGATAAGCCGTCTTCACGCGGCTGGCACATCGGAATACGCAGATAAAACAACTCCGGGTAACCAGCCAACGGCACTCTGCTGGCCAATCCCAAATTCAGATAAATCGATGCGGGCTTGTCATTAACTAAACACTGATAAAAATCCCAACTCACAGAATATTCCTTTTTTTGGTCATAAAAATAGCCGCACAGATACTCATATGCGGCTATCACCACTTTTCAAACTATCTTACTGCTTTTGTTGCTCAAGATACTTAGCTAGTTTTTCTTTATCGATGACATGCTCGCCAGTCCAACGATTGGGTTTCTTATCGTAAAGCTCCAGTAAACGTCTTCGCACATGACCAAACTCCCATATAGAAGTCGTTTCTATATTTTTGCATTCTTCATAACTTGCAGGACGCCATATATTATTTGGGTGCCCACTTTCATCATAAATAAACAACCCGCCAGATATAATGTCTTGCTTAAATGTCGTGGGCTTCACTCCATTTTCGGCAAGAACGGCAATATTGCCGATTTTTTCACTATTTTCATCTTTAAACGCAGATTTGTAGACACAAAGCTTGAAAGCTGCTGGTAAATCTATGAGATCTTTAGCTTCTAAAGGTCCTGTCGAATACTTTGAAAAGAATACCGTTAAGGTCGGTTCTATATATTGGGCGTAACCATACAATCCATCAGCTATTTGCCATCTAAATACATCGCCTTTTTTTAATCGCAACACTTTTCGTTTTTCTAACATAACTTAGCTCTCACACAGGCTCTGATATATTTACCCCGGTTTTCTTTGTTGTTAGGGGAAATACCATTAATTTTATTTCCTGAAGTACCGCCTTCTGATTTGGCACCACCATTTTGCTCAATTAATAGCTGTTCACGACCGCGGATGGCACCTTTATCATGGTGCGAGGCATCCAACTCAGCAGCCTCCCATCCGTCTTCCTCTTTTAAATGATGCTTGGCATCTCGTTTCTGTACATTCTCAAAAGCTGTGCCTTTGCCACTAGTCCGCCCTGAATAGATCTCACCAGTGATGCTATTACGTTTGGTATAGGTTTGATAAGTCTTTGCAAGTCTATCTGCTTTTTTAAGCGTTTTTGTCGGGTCTAAAATACCTTCAGCAGATTCCCTGAGTGCCGAACTGAGGTTAATATCCTGACCGGTTGCCGCTTGCAGCGCCACTTCTAAGGCAACATCTACGATGAATTTACCAATAAAATTGGCGATCTGACCATCAGGATCAGTCGCATTCATTGGGTCATTGCCGACATAGGCGTACCAGTTCATGCCGTCTTTGTAGCCAATTGGGTCGGTTTGCAGGAAGCGACCTAACTTTGGATGGTACACCCGGGCTTTGTAGTGATAAAGCTCGGTGCCGGGCAGCAGGATTTGGCCGGTGTACCGAAAGCGTGATGCACTTTGGTTAATCGGCTCGCCATATGGGCCATATTGGTGTTTGGTGGTGACAGTGCCGGCGCTGTTGGTTTCCGCCATAATACTGCCACGTTCGTCGGCGAGCAGGTATGTGGGGCTGGTGGTGCCGCTGCCGTCGTAACTGACTAAAGGGTCGTCGCTGCCGATGCCATGTACGTAGCGTTTTAGCATAGTGCCGGCGGCGTTATATTCCGCTATTAACTCTTAGCGGACATCACAGTTACCAGCGTCAGAATGTCCGCAATTGGCACAAAGCCACTATCCGACAAAATGGTTATTTCGTGAAAGCGGTGATGCGATTCATTTGCAACGCGTGGTGAAAACGGTTGCAGTGAGGTGGTAAATTCAATGCGATTAACCACCAGGCTTTGCCTCCTGACGCTCAATCTCATTGATCATAAAGGTATAAAATGGCGACGTTTCTTCCTCTTCCACCGCACGCACAGAATCCAGCCGGATCCGTTTTGACACTGCGGTAAAAAAGCGCAGGGCCAGTTTATTGTCTTTAAATGTTGATGCCGCCATCGGTTGGCCCACTTGTGCAATGACCTGCCGGACCGCCTCTAATGCGATCCAGCCACCCCGATACTTCGGCAGGATAAAAAAGTCGGCAAGTTCCCACATCAAACGCTGTTCCAGTTCAATCCAGTCCAGCAGAACAAAAATTACCAGCACAACACCCGATGGCAAAAGGCTGGCAGAACCAGCCATCGCTGACTCTGCAGGCCGCCTTTAACTTTGATTAACTTGCTTTAACATTGAACAATGCGTCCAGCTCAGCTTGTTGTGCCGCAGTGATACCTTTTAGCGACTGCAGGGTTTCGTTATAAGCGGCTTTTGCTTTATCTGTTAACTTAAAATGCAAATAGGCCTTGATGAGGCTGATGTGCGCGTTAAAGGACTGCGGATAGTTTTTTCTGTTCCATACCAAAAGTTCTAATGTCTCATCCTGACGGTTTAAATACTGTAGCCATTGACTATAACCATTGGCCTTGTCCTCCGGGATCTGCAGTTTTTGGCCAAGCACCTGCGATCTGGCATTAAAAACCGCCTGCAGATCAGTTAGATTCTGTGGGGTGTTGGGGATCGCCCAATTGGCAAACAGGTGTTTCAAGCCATGGTATTGCCCTACCAAAGTTGTCGAGTCATGACTTTCGTCGCTAAAAGTCTTTGCCAGTACTTGCAGTTTTGCCGTCGGATATTGATTGGTGAAGTCGACCAGCTGTTGAAAAGCATTGGTCATCAAAGGCTCTTCGTTTGCAATCGACAGAAACAACCGCCCTGTGATGCTCTGGGTTTTCAAAGCTGCAGCTGCCAAATCAATAACTTGATTATTATTCCAATACAATGAAGGGCTTATTGCAATAACCCCATTGAACAACCCTGGCCGCTTTATTGCGGCATTGACGGCAAACTGACCGCCGTGCGACGTGCCTGCCAGTGCCTGATAATCTGAAGTACGATACCGGCTTTTAATGAATGGCATGATTTCTTGTTCAAGATGGGCGAGCACAAGATCAGCGCCGGCCAGCTTCTGAGGCTTTGTAGTGGTTTGCGCTAAGGTCAGTTCTTCTACACGTTGCTGACGCGGCGTGACAATCCCGACCACTATCATCGCGGGGATCAGATCAAACTTTGATAGATAATCAACAGTGCCAGCGGTATGCGCGCCCTGAATATCGCCGTCAGTGATATACAACACAGGATATTGTTGTTTTGACTGCGCATAGTCTGCAGGCAAATAGACAATCAACTCGCGTGACTGGGCCAATAGTTGGCTTTTTATACTGAGTTGTTCGGTTTGCATTAACGGCAGCGCAGCGAACACCTGCATATGCACAAAACACATCACTGCCAGCATCAATTTCAATATTGTATTTGTCATCCTTTCCCTGCTTTTGCTTGTTGTTTGTTTAGTGAAGTTATCAAAATCGAAAACCGCCTGGCGCCGCAACTGTCTGTAAACAGCAAGGTCATTGTGGTCATCTTCAGTCCAGGCATTTCGCTGTGCGCAAATAAGCCAATTTGCGCAGCGCAGACAAATACAGTTAGCTGTCCACCAGCGCAAAGAAGATTCTGTAAACAAATAGTGAAAAATACACTACCAGAACGGGAACGAAGGACGCAATTGCTATATGCAGTTTACTGCTGCAACGAAAGGGCCACCAAAGTGACGGCCCTTCAATCCTCAGCTCCAGCCTGACGATGCGATGGGGCGTGGTGGAAACCTGGCAAGCAACCGGTTAAAAGCAGGGAGATCTGATCTCGGTGTTGGGATGAACAGCGTGAAAGGTCAGCACGGACGGCATGGCCACCAGCTACGCCACAGCCCGCAGACGATACCGTCGCGGGCCGGACGCGTTTGCAATTGCGGGTGTTCAGCGCATCGATGACGTGCTTTCTTTCGCAGCGAAGCCTTTGATAAGCAGCCAGATACCGGTCGCCGGGTAGACCAGAGCAAGCGGCGCCAGCAGGGCGTAAATGATGTCATAGCCGAACAACTCACGCAGGATCGTAGACATTTGGCAGGCGGCAGCGATCATACCCGCTAAGGCCAGAGCTGCCGGGATCAGCCGGGCGCGCTTGAGCAAGAAGAAGAGCACGAAAACGCTCAAGCCGCCGACCAGCTTGTCAGGGAAGTGGATACCGTTGCGAAGGCCGCCCAGCAGCTCCCGCACCACTTCAAAGCTCGCAGCCGCTTCCGGTCCGGCTGTCTGGAAGGCCTCGCTGGCCGGGCGCATGGCCAGCAGCACTGTGTGCTCCACCTGGCTCATGGCGAATCCAGCCGTCACCAGCAGCAGGTAACAGAGACTTAACACCGGCATCTGCGCGGCCATACGTTGGCGGAAAGTCGCGGCTATCGCCAGAGAGATCAGGCCGGTGATCAGCCCCAGCACAACGATGATACCAACCAACGAAGGCTGCTGCCCGGCCTGAACCATAAAGCCACCGTTGGAGAACAAATCGCTTTGTAATTGGAAGTTGGAATACATGCCGAGGGCGAAGCTGACCAACATGCCAAACCCCACCAGGCGGCCTTGGGTAAGGGCCGATGTAGCCGGCATGGCAGGAGTAACAGAGATGGCCTCATTGGCCGCAGGGTTCTGGATCATGATATTTCCTTTGGATAAATGCCTGGCGATAGTGCCTGGCTATGGTGCCGATTTGGTTTACAGACTGGCGTGGATGAAACAAAGGAGCAATGTCTATGTGACAGGCAACGACCCAGAGGGTGCAAACGACGGCTAGGCGGGGCGAACGGCGCTGCGGATCAGCACCTACGCCATGCGGCTCAACCGGGTCAGGATGTTCTGCGGGCTGATGCTGCGATGAAGGCCGCAGCACATTCGACATAAGCAATGTTGGTTCGGCATGCCGGAGCATCCAAACAGCGGGACTATTTTTGATGGGACTATTTTTTATGGGGTTAGTCTGGATGGGGCTATGCTGGACACGCAGCTAGGAAGCCATAATTTGTGGCTGTAGAAGTCGTAGCGCCCTACTGCACCAGAGCGACGGCGCTTATCTGACGAAGGCCTGAAAACCCAGAACGGCTGGTATGCGAGCGAGAACTACCAAATTTAGCGCGGAAAAACACGCATGCGTTTTGCCGTCGCAGCCCATGCGCTGCATGGGCGAATAAGACTTGCTTGTTATGTATTGTTCTCTGGCAGCTCTTTGATCACAACGAAGTAATAAACTAAATAACCAATCCACGATATAAAAAACGACATTAGAAACCAGATTATCTTGTGCATTCCTTTTGCCTTTTTTGATATTAAAGCAAGCACCCAAGGTAACACCCAGATTAAAAACATTACGAATAGCAAAAGAATCTGCCAAATACTTACACCACCCAAAATAAACTCCTTTTTATGAGGCTATGGAACAACACAACTATAAGCGCAAGCGTGCAAACCTTGGTGAGCGTCGCTGCGGCCGCAGGCCGCAAAGTGCCTCGCCTTGTTAGTCATTGACACGGCCCCAGATGATTTCAGAATTTGGAGCGACGCCTAAGACTCTGTTAGTGACGTTTAATACTATTTCGTGACGAAGCTCTGGGGTAGCAAGTACATGAACTACACCAATTTTACATTCTTTATGAGCCTGTATTAGGTGGTTGCCGAACTCTTCTGGGGAGAACAGGCCGCCGTTAAAACGCAAACTTTGGGCATCTAGCACTTCAACTTTATGCGTTTCACAACGACTTAGACAGCACGTACCCGGGCATTTTGAACTGTTATCAACTTCTAATCCAACGTCATCTTTCTGAAAACTGAGAAATGCAAAGTACATGACTAGCGAGAGAAGAATTGACACAAAACCTAAATGCACTGAGTTGCTCATTGGATTTCGCCTTTATGACTAACGATGCCCACAGCGGCGAGCGAAGCGAGTAAGGCAGCAAAAGGCTGCGAACTGCTGGGCCTTGTTAGACTCGTCGTTGATTAACGACATAGCCGATATACCCGAAGACAAGCAAGACCAAAGCTACGATATCTGCCCAAAATACACGGGCAATATGTTCGTTGTAACCTCCAACGGCCAACGAGAGGTATAAGAACGATATTACGCTGATAAAACCAGCTAATAACCCGGCCAATTGGAAAGTTTGTTTAAACGCCGCAAGAACCAGGAAACCTCCCAGTATCCCAAATAGAACAGCTCGATGACGCATGAGGATTTCAAGGTTCGGTTCATCAAAGAGAATTCCATAGAGCGAAAATAACTTTTCAGCGCTTAGCACACCGCTAAGAGGAATCAAATGGATTATGCCAACCAAGAATAACGATATTGACACCAAGTATTTCATAGGACTATTCCTCTTCAAGCCTAACTATCGCCTTAACGGCGATCAACTTGTTGCGAGTCCATCAGCCACAGACCGCGTTGTTTAAGACGCTTGTTAGGTGCACACACCATAAAGCGGGCAGAATTTTCAATATTATGTTTTTGTTACGTGTTGTTTTTCGTTTAACTCGATTACCAATGTAAAGGAATGAATAGCTCCAAATAAGCTTGTATTTGCTGTTGCAGATACTAGTTCCCAACCATCACTTTCCATCTCTTGAATCTGAGCATTAAGTAAATCTAAGTCAGGATCATTTGACCAGAAACTCTTCGTTTTACTGAAAATTACAACTTTCCTCATTCACAGCTCCATTGCGGATGTATTTGATTGATGCCAAACGCCCGCAGCACGCGCGGCTTTGTAGTGAAGGCGGAGCCGCAACGAAAAAGCCGTCGCCGTGCCTGCGCTTGTTAATGGCTTTCGCTAGCGTGGTAGAAAATTTGGAGGCATTCCGTTAAGCCATTGAATTTGATCATCTGGAACACCTTTTTGGAAAGAATTAATTTCGTCTAGTGTTAACCATATTCCATGAGGATCAACGCCAAAGACCATACCATTGCTAAAATTTGACGACTCTAAAATTTCTTCAAATGCTCTCCGAAAGAGTAAATCATAAGGGACTATATCGGTCATTGAGATAAGGTCTGGGTTATCGTAAGTAACGCTAGCCTCAACCAATTCGAAATAGCGGCGTCCTTCGGAAGACTGGCAGATAGCCACCTTATGATCTTTGCTTTCATCTACTTCGTAGTTCTTCCACATAGCTGCACCATTAACGCTGAGCGCACGCGCGGAAAACTGCATCGCAGTTGACGTCGCTGCGGCCGCAGGCCGCAAGTGCCGCGATTTGTTAGCCGAGAGCCCAGATAAGGGCAACGCTAAAACCTAGACAACACCGCACGTGCAAATTTAAAACTTACCCCGCAAACAGCTGACATTTGCAGCTTGCTGCCAAAAAGTGCTGAACGGAGCCTGTAAATAATTGGTGAACACCAAACTACCAGAAGGGAAACGAAGAACGCAATTTCCGTTTGCACTTTACCCAAGCAACGCACTGCCCGAACAAAGCCACCTCCCTGGTGTTGGCTGCACAACCTGCCAAAAACTATAAAACCCGATTAACGGCTAACATATTAATCAAATGCAAAACGCACGCTTTTAAGCCTGCGCTGTGCCTTTGATATTTTTTAACATCAGTTAACACTACCGAAAAAATCTACTGATCTCAATCTCTTCGTCGCTGTTGCACGCTTTGTAAAAAACGAAAGCGGGCGTGGCGCCGTTGATCTGGCGATGAACATTTAATTTACATTTCATAGATCAGAATTGCTGCGCTGAGGGCACTGCTTTGGCTGCGTTTTTGAATCACAAGTGGCGGTCGGCAACCTTAGTCGGCGTGATGCCAGCGCCCTATTGAAACTGGCGGGTTTCCAACCCGGTTATATCCCCATGCCGGCAAAAAGCCGCGGGTTATAGATATCGTGGAATACTTGCTGCAGGCGCAGCTGTGCGGCGTCTGGGTGACTGGGGTTAAATAGCAGAATGCTGCCAAGGCCTGGCGGTACTGTTACGCTCGGCAGTTCCAGCAGCACGTTTTGTTGGCTGTGCAGCCAGTCGCTGCCGAGTTGTTGCGTGCTGACCGGATACGGAAAGCTGTCCCAGTCAGCGGGCATAGCGCCCTGAAAGCGGCTGACCAGCGCATCGGGTAACTGATATTGCCCAAGCCGGTAGCTTTTCGGCACAAAGCGCGGTGACGGCAGATAATTGGCCACTTCCAACATTGCCACTGCGGCAGAACTGGCGAAATACAGTACGCGCTGACCGGGTTGATTCCAGCGGCCGCCACTTCTGAAACTGGCGCCCTCGCCGCTGTAATTCTCCAGAAAGGCTTCCGGGCAAATGCGGTACAGCTGCATCAGCTGAAGTCACCAAATTCAATAGCTTGCAGCACATCGGCGACCATTTTGCGGCCAACGAAACTGTCAAATAACGCGATAGGTTTGTCGCCGGATAACGCCGGCATCGGGCTATTGAGCCACTGCCGCGCCATCTCTGTGCCAAACAGCTGTTCAGAACGGCAAATCAATTGCAGGATATCCAGCACCGGCTCGGCCTGATGGCTGGGTAAAGTGCCTTTATACAGGCGGCTGATATTGGCGGCGCTGATCGACAACGCAATCACCAGTACGGGTTTTAATTCAGGTAGCCATTGCAGCAGAGTTTTGACTTTGTCGCCGGAAACGCCGTCGCGCACCAGCTGCAGATAACTGCGTTTGTTCTCAAAAACTGCCGCGGATACGGCGCAGGCGTCGGACACTGTTTGATTGGTCTTTGCCTGACCAGGCGTGGCTTGATTGGTTGTGGCTTGAATGGTTGTGGTTTGGTATGACGCGGCCATGGCTCACCTCCGGTTTGCATTCTTTGAAGGTACATCAATTTGATTTATCCGGCAAATCAAATTGATGTGCTTGCCGGTGGTAGATGCTGGAATGAATGCTGGATCTGGGCCGGCAATTTGCTGTCGCCAGCGACCGTAGAGCGTCGCTATACGCCGGTGGTGTAATCCAGCACCAGCTGTTTATTCATCACAGTATCGGCATCATAACGCGGGGCAATTTTCAGCCCGCGCGGCGTGCCGATACGGATCTTGTACAACGCGTCATAATCGGGAATGTGAAAATTCTTCCGGGCCCGCACGCCAAACGACAACGGCACCAGGCAACTGCTCCGCTCGGCATAGCGCGCGCAGGCTTCGCCCCAGGCCATCAAAGAAAAATCGGTGCTGCCCTGCTGCAGGTTTTGTTCAACCCAGGCGTACGGCACCATAGTGCGTTCAGTTTTATAACCGCTGCGCCGTTCAAACTCATTGAGCAGGTCAACGATGATGCCTTCGGTTTGCGAGCCATCGCCTCCTGCCACTAAGCATGTCCAGGGATCAAACTGGATCATATTGGTTTTAAACGTCGCAGCAGCCGCCGCCTGCTGGCTGAACAACAGAGTGAGCAGCAGCACGGCTGCTATAGTCAGGGTTTCGACCCCGTTTCAACACTCACTCAACACTCCCCGCCGACAACCGCCCCGCTCGTTAGCCGATAAAAGTGGCGGCAAATGATCTGTACACCGAATGATCAAGTACTAACCTTGGATTGAACCGCTGAAACGTGCCATCGCACCAAGGAAAAAACCCAGATGAAAAAACTTACAACTTTGCTGTTGGCGTTGCTGATACAGACGATTTGCAGCCAAACCGCATCGGCACAGGACAGCAACGCCGCATTGGTGCCTCTGCCGTCCGTAGACGACTTTTCCAGAGGCAAGGACGGCTGGAGCCTGGGACTTGGCTTTGGTGTTGAATATGAAACAGCCTACGAAGGCTCCGACGAATTTGGCCTCGAGATCGAGCCTGCTGGCGGGCTGCAATGGCGCCAGGGTGACGATGTGTATTTTTTTGCCGGTGAAGCGCTCGGCTGGCGGGGTGTTCGTGCCAATACCTGGTTATTTGAGGCACTGATCGGCTTCGACGAAGGGCGCAAAGAAAGTGACTCCGACGATGGTCACTTGCGCGGGCTCGGTGAGCAGAAAGAAGGCGCTGAACTCGTGCTGCAAGCGCGTCGCGCTTTCGATGCCGATTGGCGTTATTGGCTGGTCGGCCGTGTCGTCACCGGTAGCGACGGCAACCTTGGTCTATTTGGCGTCGGTCGCAGATTCGGCAGTCAGAACGACGGCAGCGGTTCTGAAGTGAATGTGGTCGTGGTTGTTCACGACAGCGAATACGCCAACAAAGGTTTTGGCATCACCGCAGCCCAGGCGATGGCATCCGGCCTCAAACAAACCGACCTCAGCGGCGGCTTACGCTCCGTTGGGGTCAATTACAATTTCCGCAGTTATGTTGATGAACATTGGCAGATCTATGGCGAAGCACTGTACGAGTATTTTGGCAGTGAAGTCCGCGATAGCCCAATCGCCCGCAGTAGCTATGAAGCCGAAATCGGCGTCGGGTTTATTTACCTGTTCTAACTAGGATGCAGTAACGGCGTGGACCAGCCGCGCCGTTACCTGAAAAACCAGTGCGGTTGAAGTTAGTGGATTCACCACGACAAACAGGCAACGACGCGCTGCTCAGCAACGAGCAGCGAAAACCGCCAACCGTTGCGCTCACACAACCTTTGCACTATGCCTAGCCCCAAACCATAACCCTGAGACGGCGCCCCGGTTGGCGCAAACTGGCCATCAACGTCATGGTGTTGTTGATTGGTGCTCACTTGATTGGTCATCAGCTGATTGGTGATCAAGAGCTCCTGTGCTTTGATCAGGATTGAGATCGGCCCTTGTCCTGCATACGTGTGCTCGAACGCATTGCGCACCAGATTATTCACCGCGATAAAAAACGCCTGTTGATGGCCGCAGATGCAAGGGTTGTCCAGATGTTCAATTTCAACATCAACAGATTTGCGGCTCAGTAAGTGGCGCTGCAGATCTATTGCCCTCCTCACCAGCGGCGTCACCAGAAACTGCTCTGCATATAATCCATCGTCGGTTTCGCGGGCAAGGCATAAGAACATTTCAATAGTCGTGGTCATATCAAGCGTCGCACGCCGCACGCGATCAAGGGTCTGCACATCACGCTCTGCCAAATCACTTTGTTCCAACAACTCCAGCGCACCGGTGATAACCGTGATCGGTGTGCGTAACTCATGACTGGCGGCACTGGTAAAGTCGCGCTCCCTCGTAACAAATGCATTGATCCGCTCAAGCGTTTTCTCAATCGCGCCGGCAAGCACACCAACTTCATCATCACCAAACCGGCCAGAATCGATGCGTTTATGATCGTCAGTCGACAGGTGCTCCAGATCCAGCTCTGCAACTGCTTTGGCCAGTTCTGCCACAGGTGCCACTGCTCTTCGCATCACCAACACGCCAAGGCCAAACCCCAGCACACCAAGCGTTCCGACTACAGTGCTGATCAGCAGCAGCAACCACCAATCCTCTGCTGATTCCGCCTCAATTCCAGCGACATCGAACACCACATAAGCATTCGGCATTGCATTACTGCCTGTCCTTTCACCAGCCGGGATCACCGCAACATGCAACTCTTCAGCTTCGAATTCGTATAATCCCTCCGCCGGGTTGGTCTGTGCCCATTCCCGCAATGACGGCGGCAAGCTGGCCACATCGTTGTAGCCACGCAGGTTCGTTGTCAGCAGCGGATAGTTTTTGGCAGCAACCTGCAGTTGTTGCGTCAGCACCCGGTCTTCGCTCAGCCGGATCGCGCCAAAAAAAGCCAAACCCCACACCACACTGAGCACTGCCACACAGATCGCAAAGGCAAAAGCGACACGCTTGCGCAAACTGTACTTATACACGCTTAATTTTCCTCAGCAATGCGATAGCCAATGCGATGCACCGTATGGATCAGCGGGCTGTCGAACGGCCGGTCGATGGCCTGTCGCAGCTTGTACATATGCGATCGCAGCGCATCGCCATCGGGCACTTCGTCCGCCCATAACAAGGTTTCCAGCGCATCGCGATCCACCACTGCCGGCGCCTCTTCCATCAGGCGTTGCAGTAATTTCATGCCGGCAGGATGCAAGTCGACTCGTCGTCCCGCCCGATACACTTGCAGCGTCGATTTATTAAAACTCAGCTCACCGACCGTCAGCAGGTTATCGGTTTTACCATGACTGCGTTTGTACAGCGCCTGCAGTCGTGCATGTAGTTCCTGCAATGCAAACGGCTTGACCAAATAGTCATCGGCGCCAGCGGCAAACCCCTTCAGCTTATCGTCCAGCGTGTCGCGCGCTGTCAGCATCAGCACCGGCTTATCGATGTTGGCCTCCGCGCGCAGTTTTTTGCAGAAACTCAGGCCATCCATCCCCGGCAGCATCAGGTCCAGCACAATCACGTCAAACGGGTGCGTCAACGCCAGGTGCATCGCGCTGATACCGTCATAGGCAAAATCCAGAATATACCGATGATTTTCCAAATATGCGGCGATGTTCGCACAAATGTCGCGATTGTCTTCGACAATCAACACTCTTACCGGCGCTTCACTTAATGTGCGAACCATGTACTCCTCTCCTGTTGCGACGCTCTTTTACCAGGCGTAATCCATGCGAAGGCCGATCAGCGGCTCGGCTTCGCTATCGTCTATCACGGCCACGCCTCGGCGGTAGTCAAACTCGCTGCCATCGCCTGACGACGCTGCCGTGACGTTGATCACATCCAAAAAGGCGGTCACATCGATCGGGCCCAACGCGCGCCGATAATCCACCCGTAGATTCAACAAGCCGTAACCGCTTTGGCGGCCGACATTACGCGCGGTAATTTCCTTCGAGAAGCGTAGCGGCTGTCCTGGTCCCAGCACATCGGCGTGGATAATATAAGTTTGGTCTGGCTTGCCGGACAGATATTTATAGCGCCCGGCAACCTTCCAGCGGTCGTTGATTTCCCAGGTCAGCCCCAAAGTTGCAACGTGCTTGCGACTGAAGTCGGCCGCAACCTCACCACGACCGTCTTTCTGGTCGATGACAATATCGTTATAAGAATAAGTGGCGCTGGTGTAAAGACCTTCGCGGATCGTCCCGGTCAGCACGATATCAACGCCGTTTGATGTGCCGTCCCCGCTGTTGGCAAAGGTCCCTTTTGCCCGGTCAAGGTCGACGATCAGGTCATCAAGGTTTTGATAATAGGCTTCAGTGAGCACCGACCAATTGTCGCTGAGGAAATATTTAAAACCGACACTACTATGGGTCATTTTTTCGGTTTTCAGCTTATTTGACGCGTTCGCGGCCAGCTCTAAAAACCGTGGTGACTGATGGAAGCGGCCCGCGGTGGCAAAATATCGTACTGTTTTGCCGGGCTGCCAGTTGACGCTAAACCTGGGCGACGCAAAGCTTTCGTCAGCAAAACCGTCGCGCTCGAACCGCAGGCCAGTACCAAAATCCCAATCTCCATGTTCAAACACCTGGTCGACGTAGCCAGCATAGTTTGTTTCTTTCTGCCGGACTGCCGAATTGATGTTGTTCGGCGTCAGCACGATAAAACGTTGCTGCGGGTTTGGCCTGAAATCATCTTTGTCGTAGACAAACCGGTTCCAGTCACCAGCTAGCCGCGTATTGTAGTCCAGTTCAATTTGCGTCAGATGGATGCCTGCACTCAACATACCCCATTGATTTGCTGTCTTAAAATCACTGCGCCAGCCCGTTTCAGTTTCAGCTTCACCGATGGTGATAATGTCCTCCCGCACCGGAAAACTCGAAGCAGGTGATCCCGGCGGCACCAGATCAGGAAAGGCTTCCCCTTCTGAGCTGATTTTATCGCTGTTGCGGTAATACAGTTTATTGGTCAAAACCGCGTCTGCGCCGAGCAAAGATCGCAATGTCAGACCATACAAATCACTATCTTGCTTAAAATCCAACAGCGCAGCATCTTCGAAATTCGGCGAGGCAAAAACATGCGTGACACCGCGAACATAGTCTTCATAGGTATCCATCAGCAGAATTTCAACGGTATGGTCCGGATGGATCGGCACGACCGACTTCACAATGACATCTCTTAACACCGGCTCACCGATATCGAGCTCTTCGATAGTCTCAAACAATGCGCCGAAGTCCAGTCGCCGCGCAGAAACCAGCATCGTCGAGTCATCGCTGATCCCGGTTGGACCGTCATAACCGACTTCATAACCTGCCAGATCGTAGCGGAAACTGGCGGAAGGGCTTGGATTGCCATCGGCGACTTCCAGCTTCAGCAGTGATGCCGACCGGCCGCCATAGGCTGGCCCCCAGCCGCCGGGAGAGAACTCTGCACCACTGATCACATTCGGCGCGAAAATCGAAAAACGCCCGCCGCCACCGACATCTTCGTCCTCACCCAGCGTGGCATCAAAGTGCACCGCTTTATCAAAGGGAAAGTCATCGACGAACAACAGATTATCTCTGGGGCCGCGGCCACGCACGCTGAAGTTAGCGAATTCACCGGTGGCAGCGAGGCCGGGTAAGCCGTCCAGCGATAACAGCGGATCTGCACCACCACCAACCGCGCTTAACAAGGCTTCCCGGTCGAGATAACTGCTTGATGCTGATGCCGAGACATCTGCCTGTCGAGCCCGCACTTCTACTATCTCAATCTCCTCTTCTTTCAGCAGCTTAAATTCAATCTGGATATTTTTGCGTGTCACCACCCGCACACTGGGCTCAAACGAAGACGCAAAGCCGTTTTTACCCGCGTTCACGGCATAAAGGCCAGGCTCGAGCGCCGCAACGACGATACGGCCCTGTTCGTCAGTAGCTACAGTTTGGCCGGTTGAGGCTTCCCTTTTTTTGATAGTGATTTGCACACTGGATAGTGGCCGGTCTGTTTGCTGATCTTTGACGACAATAGTCAGCGCGCCGGGCGCCTCTGCGCCGAACGTGACCAGCGGACAGCCCATCAGCAACGCACACAGCGTCAACCAGCCTATTTGTCTGAATGTCCTGCTCATAACATTATCCCTATCAAAGTTAACCACGGTACTTGCTTTAAGTCCTTACGCATCTCGCGAACCTCCCAAAATCAACCAAATGAATTTGCCAACACCGGGAGGCTAACAGAGGCAATGTGACCAAAAAGTCGCCGAAACATGACAGTTGCTGTTGAGCTTGGCTGACGGCAGTTGCGTCAAGCGCAGGCAATGCCGGTGAGTATTAGAGAAAATATGGAAACACGGTTAGCGCCTGGCCAAAACCGGTTTGATATGGGCAGAGTTTTAGGATGAAGATATCGGGTGGTTACTGTGGTTTGCTGGCGTGGCTAGCGGAAACGTAGATGAGTCGGCGGACAGTCTGAAAGTTGACTAAGTGCGAATTTCAGCTGTTCAGATCAGACGCTCTCGAAAAAAACGAATCTCTGCTTTGCCTTATTTGCGGACATTCGATTTTTCATGAATCCAGAGTGTTACCTGTTATTAGGTGGCCAAATTCAGTGTGCCACTACACTGGGAAGGTGGGTAGACTTCAAGACAGTAAAAGCAACCACACAAATCACTGTCGACAATCTGCTTCCGGTGATTAGAAGAGTGTTGATGAGCTGCGTGATATTCCGTTCGTTTGAACACCGGTATTCCTTCAAGGCCTAACAGGGCGTATTTTGGGCATGGCTACCACCGTTACCTTTTCTGTGAGCAATGGCGAAAGCCTGATGCCGAAGTTTTTGTGGGAAACCATCTTTTGAAGCTACTTCGTTAAGGAGTTTGATAATGTCATTGTCAACTTCCGCTCCTTGTTCAATCCAGGCAACCGCCAAACTTGGCCAATAATCTGTAGGCCACCGTAAGCCAGCCAAAATTATCTCACGTACTGGAGTTACCCCTCTGTATTCACGCAGAGGCCTCTCAAGCTGAACAATTAAATTACGAGGATCCATTTAAACGCCTAATGCCCGCCACAAACGCGAGCAACTTGTTGCGAGTCAAGCGCCCAAAGGGCACGTTTTTGATGGCGCTTGTTATACATGCGGCGTCAAACTCTGTTGTAACTAATATTTTGATTTACCGTACCGTCAATAATTAAATAGCTGGTTCCGCAATTACATTTAACGTTGCCGACAACTTGATTCAACAATGGACCGGCAACACTAAGCTCAACAAGCAAGTCACCGTTGTGGCATGGCTTTGCTCTATCATCCGATTCTAGACTTATATCGGCACTAACTGTCTTTTCAAACTCAGCTTGTTTACCTTCTTCAAGATAGTCTGCATTTGACCATTTAAATTGGATCTTCATATGTGCCTCTGTGAAATGTATTACGTTGCCAGCACGCGCGGCTTTGTAGTGGAGGCGAAGCCGCAACGGAAAAGCCGTCGTCGAGCCTGGCCTTTTTAAGCCTTAATCTCTTGATTTGTTTGGCCACGTTTTAGTAGCTCTCTTTTCTTTAGCAACCAATCGGGCGCGCCACATCAAATCTGTCAATAAAATTGCAAGGGAAAAATTAAAGCGCGCCCTCGGAGTTGAACCTTTCTCAAGCTCAACTGGGCCACACCAAGGAAGCTGATTGACCAGACCTGCTACTTTTTCTGACTCAAAGCTTACGCCTTTCCAGCTATGACCAAATTCGTTTCTTATTTTTCGAATTAAAGTAATTTCCTGAAATTCATTATCTTGCAAAAGTCCGAGCGCATGAGCGGCAGATGCTTTCGCTGAAAATGTACCAAGGGGAGCATTAAACCCGCTGATCAGCTCTTTTCCTGACTTATTATCAGCAAGGAAAGACTCAAGAATATTTTCCAGCCAATCATCTAAAACAGCTGCGGCATTAAGGGCTGCACCTCTGTCACTTTCTCTGTTGAACTCATTTAGAAATTCAGACAAATCTCGCATTTCTGGTTCTTGCTGCATGACATCCCTTGAGGCTTAACGCCGCGCTCTGCGGCAAATTTGGAGTGAAGCGGAAAATTTGTCCGACAGCAGCGCCTTCTTAAGCATTTTCTGGCCTCTTAGCCCAGGATTGTAGCGGCCAACTCATCTTGGCCACATCGTTATAGTCTGGACACTGGTAATCAGCAGAAACATGAAATGAATAATGCATGATTTTTTAACGTTCTGGCAATGCGAGAATATCTCGAAATTTTCGAAAGCAATTATTTGTATATTTCCAGAAAAGTCCGCTTTCAGTGAGTTTGGGCGGTTCAGAGCGGTAAAATCTCAAAAGATAATTGTCTGATTTGCCTTATTTGCTGACATTCGTTTTTTCGTGAGTCTCATGCCGCGAGAGAGTACAAGGGGTGATGATTCCCGCTTCAAAGATGCGATGTTGTCTTTAGCGATTCAATTACATCTTGAATTACGAGCCAACACATCTCCGGGTTTGTTTGCAATACGAAATGCGTTCCATCAACTTCTTTTATTTCCAAATTACGACACAGCCTTTGAAAAACTTTGATCGCCCGCTTAGACACCAAATTATCACCGGTCGGCCTGATGTATGTACATGGTATGTCAATTGGAATATTTGGATTTGGCAGCATTGCTATTTGATTGAGCCTAAAACTTAAAGTCTCACTACTGACAGCATGCAGAGCTTTGTCGAACAGAGAAACTAGTTTTTCTTTTGTGAAGTGTCCGAATAACAATTTGCTTAATATAAATTTCGGTACAATATTACTTTTTAGCAGTGCTGCTGGAATATGTCTCGCCCACAGTGCTAATGCCGATGGACGTCCTAAAAAACTTGCAGCGAATACAATGTGTCTAATGTTCGGCAAACCCATTTTTAACATGCTATAGGCGACCATCCCTGAATAGGATTCAGCAACCAGCACAATTGGTTCTTCACCAATGCTAGCAATAATGTGTTTTGCCTGATCATCGTAATCAGCATCAGCTCTTTGAAGAAGAGGCAGTGAAATTACCTCAATTCCTGCAGGCGCCACCTCGATAAAAGGAGCGAATAGAAATCCTGTTCCGTCCATGCCTGGAATTAAAACTACCTTCATCAACTAAGCCTTATAACACCGACCGAACAGGTGAGTTATACAAAATGTGGTGGCCGATAAACTCTGGCCAAACTGCTAGCGTTTGAACGCTGGGAAATAGCAGAAACTTAAGCTGAATAATGCATGTTATTATAACGATCTGGCAATGCGCAATTGCTCGGACTGTCTAAATTGCGGGTATAGACAGTCTCATTTGCCTTAATTTCAGGCATTCGTTTTTTTGACAAAGCTAGAATGTCATAATATGAACCTGACGCAGAAATATTACTGCGTCGGTGGTACTGTAGAAAAGCCAAAATAAGCTGTGGCGAAGGAAAGCTGAATTTGAAAAAAAAGAACAATTTCTGGATTAATATCGGGTTAATGCTCCCTATAATTCTGGGTACGCTGCTGTATTTCTCATCAAATATTGCTTTCATTTATAAAAAAAATTTATTTTATTTTTTTTGGGCTTTTGCATCATTCAGCATTTTTTTTACAGCAGTGTATTGGGTGTTTATTAGAAAAGATTCTAAAGGCCGCAGTGATTGGAGTATCAATCTTCAAAATAAAAAAACAAGAATTAAAAAAATTGGTCTTGTCGTATTTGCTGCTGTTTTTTGGCCTGCCTTCTCCGCTTTTATGGGATATCTGCTCACCATTCCACCGGCATACCCATGTTACATGCTCGCAACCGACAAATTCTCAAAATATGCAATTGTCTCTGATATCAATAACACTGGTAGAACACCAGGTGTATTCGTTCGGTTATATCTTTATTTTGAAGAAGATGATTATTCTGGAACGTTAAAATGGAGAAAGCCAGCCATAAATTCCCAGAATATAAATGCAGGTGATTCTATATTTATTCACGGCAGATCCTGTGCATTCGGTTATGTTGTAGACAGTGTAATGGCCAACTAATTTTGGCCACTGCGTTATAGTCTGAACATTGATTGCCAGCAGAATCGAGAAATGGAAAATGCACGTTTTTGTTACGTTTTGGCAATCCGGGAATGTCTCGAAATTTTCGAGAGCCGTGGTTCATTCGGTCTCAGCAACGTCCGCTTTCAGTGAAAAGCAGCGATGAATCCGCGACCAAATCCGCAATCAACCTCTGGCACGAATCAACAATTTTCATACGCGGCGCATGTTTCCATCTCCCTTACCAGAACTCCTGCAGCTTTAAACAATAAAAAAGGCGAGCTTAAGTTCGCCTCTTTTCATTAGTGTTTAACACCAGTTTCCTTCTAAATTTGTCGTGACCTGCAAATGTGGGCGGGTGCAAGACTCGCCCTTACGGTTAAATATCACCCCATAATAAAAACCCGCCAAATGGCGGGTTTTTTAACTATTTCAGAGTCTTATCTGAAAATTTTTACGCGCGGTAATCTTCCGGGCTAGGACATGCACACATCAGATTCCGGTCGCCGTAGACGTCGTCGATGCGCGTCACTGTTGGCCAGAACTTGTTGTCGGCAACGTACTGCGTTGGGAACGCTGCGTATTGACGGTCGTATGCGCGGTCCCAGCCGGCGTCGAAAATGTCGGCCATGGTGTGTGGCGCGAAGTGCAGCGGGCTGTTGTCCGCGGTCCACTCGCCGGCTTCTACTTTGGCAATTTCAGCGCGGATAGAAGTCATGGCTTCGATGAACTTGTCCAGCTCAGCTTTTGATTCTGATTCGGTTGGTTCAATCATCAGCGTACCAGCTACCGGGAATGACATAGTTGGTGCGTGGAAACCGTAGTCCATCAAACGCTTGGCGATATCCATCTCGGTCACGCCAGTGGCTTCTTTCAGTGGACGCATATCGATAATACATTCGTGCGCGACGCGGCCGTTGGTGCCTTTGTACAGCACCGGGAACATCGGGTCGAGCTTGGCTGCCATGTAGTTCGCGTTCAGGATCGCCATTTCGGTTGCCTGACGTAAGCCATCGCCGCCCATCATTTTGATGTACATCCAGCTGATTGGCAGGATGCCAGCGCTACCGAATGGTGCAGCAGACACTGCGCCGTTGTTGGCGCCGGTGTCTTCGATTTTCACCACAGCGTGGTTTGGCAGGAATGCCGCCAGCTGTTTCTTCACACCGATTGGACCCATGCCTGGGCCGCCACCGCCGTGTGGAATACAGAAGGTTTTGTGCAGGTTTAAGTGCGATACGTCAGCACCGATAAAGCCTGGTGATGTCACACCGACCTGCGCGTTCATGTTGGCGCCGTCCATGTAAACCTGGCCACCATGGGCGTGGATGATGTCACACAGCTCACGTATTGATTCTTCAAACACACCGTGCGTCGACGGGTACGTCACCATGATCGCGGCTAAGCGGTCTGATACGGCTTCGGCTTTGGCTTTTAAATCGGCCATATCGATGTTGCCTGACTTGTCACAGTCCACCAGCACCACTTCGAAGCTCGCCATCGCTGCAGTTGCCGGGTTGGTACCGTGTGCAGACACTGGGATCAAACAGATGTTGCGGTGGCCTTCACCACGGCTTTCGTGGTATTTGCGGATTGCAATCATACCGGCGTATTCGCCCTGTGCGCCGGAGTTCGGCTGCATCGACATTTGATCATAACCAGTGATGTTGACCAGCCAGTCAGCCAGTTCACCGATCATCTGGTAATAACCTTCCGCCTGATTTTTTGGCACGAACGGGTGCAGTGCACCAAATTCTGGCCAGGTCACCGGGATCATCTCAGCGGTCGCGTTTAACTTCATCGTGCACGAACCTAATGAAATCATTGAGTGGTTCAGTGCTAAGTCTTTGTTTTCCAGCTTTTTGATATAACGCAGCATCTCAGTTTCGCTGTGATACTGGTTAAATACCGGGTGCGTTAAGTACTTAGAAGTGCGCACTAAATCAGCCGGAATAGAGCTTGAACCTTTGGCAACAATAGCGGCGTCCAGCGCTGCTACGTCGAGGCCGTGGCCGCTGCCAAACACGATATCAAACAGTTCAGCGATATCAGCAGCAGTGGTGGCTTCGCTGAAGCTGGTGCCTAAAGTGTCGGCTAAATCAGTCCGGAAGTTCACGCCGGCCGCTTCGGCACGGGCGATGACTTCAGCACGGTTTGCCACGCTGAACGTGACTGTGTCGAACCAGCTGTTGTGTTTCAGCGCAACGCCTTTAGCCGTTAAGCCAGCAGCGAACACGTCCGCAGAGCGGTGGATGCGCTCAGCGATGTTTTTCAGGCCAACCGGGCCGTGGTACACGCAGTAGAACGATGCCATGTTGGCCAGTAATACCTGGGCAGTACAGATGTTCGAGTTGGCTTTTTCACGGCGGATATGTTGTTCCCGCGTTTGCATTGCCATGCGCAGCGCCTGGTTACCACGGCGGTCTTTCGACACACCGATGATACGGCCTGGCATAGAACGTTTGTAATCATCGCGGGTAGCGAAGAATGCTGAGTGTGGGCCACCAAAAGCCATTGGCACACCAAAACGCTGGGCAGAGCCTAAAACGACGTCTGCGCCTAATTCGCCCGGTGCTTTTAACAGCAGCAGCGCCATTGGGTCAGTAGCTACTGCAACAACAGCCTTTTTCGCTTTTAAATCAGCAATTAACTGCGCGTCGTTACGAACTTCGCCGGTCGTTGACGGGTATTGGATTAACGCGCCGAATACGTCGTGGTTCACTGCATCAGCAGCAGGGCCTACCACAGTATCAAAACCGAACATCTCGGCACGGGTGCGCACTACGTCGATCGTTTGCGGGTGCACGTCGTCAGCGATGAAATAGGTATTGGATTTGTTTTTGGTGACGCGTTTAGCCAGTGCCATCGCTTCAGCTGCGGCTGTTGCTTCGTCCAGCAGTGACGCTGAAGCCAGTTCCATGCCGGTTAAATCTAATGAAACCTGCTGGAAATTCAGCAGTGATTCTAAACGGCCCTGAGCAATTTCTGGCTGGTATGGCGTGTACGCAGTGTACCAGCCCGGGTTTTCCAGCACGTTACGCAGGATCACGTTTGGCGTGTGCGTCGGGTGGTAACCCATACCGATGTATGATTTGAAGATTTTGTTTTTGCTGGCGACTGCTTTTAAGTAGGACAGCGCTTCCACTTCGTTAACTGCTTCGCCTGTCGCCAGTGGCGTGGTCAGACGGATGCCGGCCGGCACTGTCTGAGCGATCAGCTCTTCAACACTGCTCAGACCTAATTCGGCCAGCATGGCCTGGGTCTGTTCAGCGTCCGGACCAATGTGGCGGGCGATAAATTCTTGATGATTCGCAAGTTGCGACAGGGTTTTGACTGAAGTGGTCATGCCTGAGATTCCTGATAGTGAACTTAAAAGCTGTTTGTACGCTGCCGGCGGCGATTGGGCCACCGGTTGCCGAAATTCAGTATTGGCCAGCACGCTGGCTACAAGGCTGTGCCCGCCGCTAAATCAAAGCCCCGTAAAACGGGGCTTTGCGGCGCTGGCTCTGGGCCTTGGCTTATTCTTCGTCGATGGCGTTTTTGTAACCAGCGGCGTCTAACAGGCCGGCAACTTCGCTCTCGTCAGACGCTTTGATTTTGAACATCCAGCCGTCGGTGTATGGCGCGCTGTTGACCAGCTCTGGTGAATCGGTCAGTGCTTCGTTCACTTCGAGAATTTCACCGGCGATTGGTGCGTAGATGTCAGAGGCGGCTTTGACAGATTCAGCCACTGCAACGTCGTCGCCCTGAGCGACAGAGTCACCCACTTCTGGCAGCTCAACAAATACCATGTCACCCAGCAGGTCCTGAGCGTGCTCAGTAATACCTACGGTGTACACACCGTTGCCTTCACTGCGCAGCCACTCGTGAGAAGATGCATACTTTAATTCGGTAGGGATATTGCTCATTTATTTATTCCTCGGACCTAACTCGACGTTTTTTATTGAGTGTTTGTATAAAAAATTCTGCAAAAGCCAGTTTAGACGACTTTTTTGCCCATGCGGACAAAAGACGGCTTGACGACTTTAACCGGTACTAATTTACCACGGATGTCCACTTCAGCGCTGTCGCCGGTCGAAGCCGGTACACGGGCCATCGCAATAGAATAACCTAAGGTTGGCGAGAAAGTCCCTGAAGTAATTTCACCTTCGCCACCTTCTACTACCACGCGCTGACCATGACGTAACACGCCTTTTTGTTCCATCACCAGACCAACCAGTTTGTCGGTACCCGCTGCTTTTTGTTGTTCCAGTACAGCACGGCCGATGAAGTTACGGTCGCTTGGTTCCCAGGCGATCGTCCAGCCCATGTTGGCAGCCAGTGGCGATACAGTTTCGTCCATATCCTGGCCATACAGGTTCATGCCTGCTTCTAAACGCAGCGTGTCGCGTGCGCCTAAACCGGCAGGTTTTACGCCTGCATCTAACAGTTGTTGCCAGAAATCAGCCGCTTGGGCTTCTGGTACAGAAATCTCATAACCGTCTTCACCGGTGTAGCCAGTGGTGGCGATGAACAAATCACCGGCTTGCACGCCGAAGAATGGTTTCATGCCAGCTACAGCAGCTTGTTGTTCAGCGGAGAGGATAGTAGCGACTTTGGCTTTGGCGTTCGGGCCTTGCACCGCGATCATCGCGAATTCAGGACGCTCAGTAACGCTGACGTCAAAAGCTTTGGCTTGTGCGTTGATCCAGGCTAAGTCTTTTTCGCGGGTGGCGGAGTTCACCACTAAGCGGAAGAAATCTTCAGTCAGGAAGTAGACGATTAAGTCGTCGATGACGCCACCGGCTTCATTCAGCATGCCGCTGTATAAGGCTTTACCGGAGACGGTGAGTTTGGCCACGTCATTGGCCAATAAGAAACGCAGGAATTCGCGGGTACGAGAGCCTTTGAGGTCAACGATGGTCATGTGTGACACGTCGAACATGCCGGCGTCTTGGCGCACAGCGTGGTGCTCTTCAATCTGTGAACCGTAGTGCAGTGGCATGTCCCAGCCGTGGAAATCAACCACTTTTGCGCCAGCTTCCAGATGTTTTGCGTATAACACAGTTTGTTGAGCCATCAGTACTTTCCTCTGGTGCCGGTACATAGCCGGCTGTCTAGGTATTAAACCTGTAAGGGCAGAAAGTGACACAGTAGGTCGGGCGGATGCCGTTATAACCGACTGGCCACCAAAAGATGGCCCGGATTATAACTGATGGACTCAGCGTCAAATAGCCCCTTTTCGATTAGATTTAATAATCCGAAAACAGACTCTATGACCGCCTTAGCCGAACAACGTTACAATGAGATGACGCCAGGCCGCGCCACGGCTGGCAAATCGCCCTGATTGCCAAGCGCTGCCGCCAGCAGCTGCCGCTTGACCGGCGCCAGTTGATTAGTTGCCGCCATACCAACAGCTCGTACCAGCTTGGCCAGCGGATGCTGCAGCATAAAGCCGCGTTTAAAGGCTTCCATCAACGCAATCATCTGTTGCGCCTCGGCTTTTCGCCAGCGTTCGTACTGCCGCAGCATGCGTTGCTCATTACAGGTGCGACCAGTGGAGATATTTTGTACTATTAGTTCTGCTAATGCACAAACATCCATCAGACCAAGGTTCATGCCCTGCCCGGCCAGCGGATGAATGGTGTGCGCCGCATCTGCCACCAGCACGGCGTTATGCTTCACCCATTGGCTGGCATAACGCATTTTCAGCGGATAACTGCGCCGCTCAGTCTGGACGCTGAGCACGCCCAGCACCGACTGACTGGCAGCCGTCAGCGCCTGATTAAATTGTTCGGCAGGCAGAGCAATCAGCTCCGCCGCGCGCTCCGGCGCTACACTCCAGACGATCGAAACTAAGTGGGGATCAGCCAAGGGTAACAAGGCCAAAGGTCCGGTCGGCAAAAACACCTGGCGCGCGGTCGCCTGATGCGGCGCTGAGGTGCGCACCACGGCGACTAAACCATGATGATCGTAATCCCAAAACGCAAGTGGCATTTTTAACTGCTCGCGCACCAGCGAATTCGCCCCGTCCGCCCCGACCAGTAACTTGCTGATATAGGCGCTGCCGTCAGCCAGCGTCAGCAGATTCTGCCGCTCGCTTGCACTGATTTGCTGGATGCGGGCATCAAACTTCCATTGGATATTCGGATACTGTTGGGCACGTTGATATAAACAACAACGCAGTTCTTCGTTATCGACAATCCAGCCTAAAGCCGGTGAAGAGCTGCCGCTTTGTACATCGAGCGCGCCTAAATCGCTGGTGGCAAATTCGATGCGGGCAAAGCTGTCCGCTTCCCACACCTGCATCTGCTGATAAGCCGGCTTGGCGTTTAATAATTGCCAAACACCGAGGCTGTCCAGCACGCGCTGCGACGCCAGATTCAGTGCACTGACGCGGCTTAAGCTGACCGCACCGGCTTGCGGTGCCGGCCCTTGTTCCAGCACAGTGATTTGTAAATCCGGGCTATTTTTCGCCAGCAACAATGCCAGCGTCAGGCCTGCACTGCCGGCGCCGGTGATCAGAATATCGGTATCTAACATGATGAATGTCCGGTGGTGGCGCCTTTTGCTTCATAAGAGGCCGCATGAGTGGCTGTTTGAGTGGCCGCTTGAGAGGCTGTTTGCTGATGCAAAGCGATTTGTTGCTTTTGGCTGGCGAGCGGCGATAGCCCCATGGTCAGCGCAGCAAAGGGCTGTTTCAGCACGCTGCACTGGTTCAATACAGTAAGACCCAGGCTGCGGCCGAGCGCCAGTAGTTTGCTGTCGTTGGAGAATAACCGTACCAGGCTGTCGGTAAATCCGACCACCTGCGCCATATCGGCGCTTCGAAGTAGCTGATATTGCCGGGTCAGCCCATACGCGCCAGCGTCGGGCAAATCAACGCCAGCGTCGGTGTGAATAGCCAGCAGCTGCAATAGCGCATCTAAATCCCGCAGTGCCAGATTAAACCCTTGGCCGGCAATGGGATGTAAGTTGTGCAGGCTGTTGCCACAAAGCACCAGCCGGTGATCAGCCGCTTTGGCTGCTGTTTTTAACTTGAGCGGATACAGCACGCGGTTGCCGACGCTGCTAAAAACCCCGGCGCTGTAGCCAAACGCCTGCTGCAACGCGGCAATAAACTCCGCATCAGGCAATGCTTTGAGTGCAACGGCCTGCTCTGGCTGGCAAGTCCAGACCAACGAATAACGCTGCTGCGTTAATGGCAATAACGCCAGCGGGCCATCAATGGTAAAACGCTCAAAAGCTTTGCCCTGATGCGGCGCAGCTACTGCTACATTCGCAATCAGCGCGCTTTGCTGATAATCGTGTTGCACGCCATCGATGCCTGCGAGCGCGCGGCTTGGCGAATCACCGCCTTCGCACAGCACTAATAAGCGGCACGAAAGTTCAGTACCACTTTTTAGCTGTAAATGGCGCAAGTCGCGCTCGGTACGGATAGCGCTGATTTGGTCCGGTCTGAACCATTGCAGCTGACTCGTCGGCACTTGCTGTAACTGTTGATACAACAGCCGGCCTATCCATTCAATTTCAATGACATAACCTAAAGCGCTGCGGCCAAACTCGGTCGCGGTTAAGCGGCTTTTGCCAAAATGGCCACGGTCCGACACCTGAATATGCTCGATGGCGCAGGCATGCGGTTTTAGCTCAGGCCACAGGCCCCAGCGGGCTAATAGCGCCACACTGCCGGCAGAGAGCGCAATGCTGCGGCTGTCGAAACTGGTGGTGTGCTGGGCTGCCGGCTCAGCGCCTTGTTGTTCAGCACTCTGCTGTTCGACGATGGCAATGCGAAGGTGTGGCAACTGGCGAGTGATTTGCAGCGCCAGCATGGCGCCGGTCATGCCGCCGCCGGCGATCACCAGATCAAATGGGTTGCTACTGTTATTTGCCGTGCTTTGGGCTGAACTCACATCTGCTCCTGTGCTTTGGCTGCTACAAATGCCGCTAACAACAACTGTCGTAAAACAATCAACGGCTCGCCATCAAAGCTTCAATTTCAGCAATGGTTTTGGGCACAGTGTCGGTCAGATTCAGATGGCCGTCTTTGATCACCAACAAATCATCTTCAATTCGTACCGCCATGCCCCACCAGCTTGGGTCGCAATCCGAACCAGACGGAATATACAGACCAGGCTCAATCGTCAGCACCATACCGGGTTCAAACGGCCGCTCAACATCAGCGACTTTATAAGCGCCGACATCATGCACATCGAGGCCAAGCCAATGACCAAGGCCATGAATAAAATACTTTTTACAGGCTTGTTCGGCGATCAACGTTGGCAATTCGCCACGTAAAATACCTAAATCACGTAAGCCACGGGTCAGTTCAGCAATGGCCGCAGCTAACGTATCACGACTGCTATTGCCGGGTTTTACCGCCGCGCAGGCGGCATATTGTGCGTCTAACACCACCTGATACAAAGCGGCCTGATCTGGACTAAATTTGCCATTAACCGGAAAAGTACGGGTGATATCGGCGGCATAACCAAAGAGTTCGCCGCCGGCGTCAATCAGCACTAAATCGCCGTCTTTGAGCGCATCATTGTTATCGGTGTAATGCAGGATACAGCCGTTTTCACCGCCACCAACAATAGTGTTGTAGGCTTGCTGCCGCGCACCATGCATGGCGCAATAATGGCGAATTTCGGCTTCGAGCTGGTATTCAAATACACCGGGCGCGGCAATTTGCATCGCACGTTTATGCGCTCCGGCGCTGATGCGGCCGGCTTGGTGCATCAGCGTTATTTCATGTTCGTCTTTAAATAGTCGCAGCTCTGCCGTCAGCGGTCGCAAGTCCTGGATATGCACCGGCGCGCTGTAACCGCGTTTGGGATAAGTACGCAAAGTACTCAGCGTTTGAAATAACTTTTCGTCAAGCTGAGGATAAGCGCCCTGCGCAAATACCAGCGTCTGTTTGCCATTGAGCGCCAGCAGCAGCTCCTGCTCCAGCACGTCATGGCATAACGCTGGCAAACCAAACTGCAAAGCGGCCGCTGCCGGGCCAAAACGCCGGCCTTGCCAGACTTCGGCCAGCTCGTCTTTGGGCCGGCATAACAGCATTTCGCGGCAACTGCCGTCGCTGTCTTTGCTTAAAATCAGCCAGGCTTCGGGTTCAGGAAAACCAGTCAGGTACAATAGGTCACTGTCCTGACGGTACGGATAATCGGTGTCGCGGCTGCGGATAACTTCCGGCGCGGCGCAGTGCACCAGCACTGATCCCGGTGTTAAAGTTGCCAGCAACGCGGCGCGGCGTTTGGCATATACAGCAACAGGGATCGCAGCAATAACTTGTTCGGGCGTCATCAATGCCTCTGATTCGATTCTAAACACTCTTGGATCACAGTTTCAGCACAGGCTGAGCTTGTTGCCTGTCAATGCAATGTCTGGCTGGACACTTCAGCTGCGGCAAACTTCTGGCCGACTTCACTGAAGCAGGTCAGCACCATAATGCGCACGTGCTCCAGCACCAGGAAATACGACTCTTCGTTGTCGGCTTCGCTGGTATCGTCCGGCGTGTAGATATCAATACGCGTCACTTCGGTTAACTGTTCAACCGCATCGCGCACTTCTTCTGCCACTATGGATAAATCAGTTTGCTGAATGGCAAAACCGACCAAAAACGCCTGTGACCATTCGACCAAGGCTTCCAGACGCTCGGGCAGTGCATCATCGTCGCCCGGCAGCAAAGGACTGAAACCCAGTTCTTCGTCGGCCAGTTGCCGCGCCGTTTCTGTGATGAGTTCGCTGATCTGGCTTTTTAAAGCTGCATTGACCGCTTGCCCGTCGTTTAAGAAGTCGTGTAAAACTGGTAGAATCTGACTCGCATCTGCGGGGACGCCGGCGCTTAACATTCCGGCAACCAGACCGTGCAGCTCAGCTGCTGAAGCCATCAGTGCATTTTGATCTAAAGCTGTGGTCCAAAGGTCGTAATTCATTAAAGGATGTGCAGGCATCGGTAGAGCACCTATAGCTTAAGCTGAATGCCGCTATGCTAACACCGGGCTTCCTGAGCGCCAAGGGCGCACCACCCCGAACCTATTAACCAGACAGCGGCAATTGCCACTGTAGTTACAACAAAAGCAGACAATTTATGTATCCAAAAGCGCAAAAACCAGCAGCCAATCCGAACAAACCAAAACAACTGACCATCGCAGTATTAGGCCGGCATATGAAAATCTCCTGCCCGGCTGGCCAGGAAGAAAAACTGCAGGCGGCACTCAGTGAATTAGAAAGCCGGGTCAGCAATACCAAGTATCAACCGGGTGTGCATGGCGCCGAAGACGTGTTGCTGATGATTGCGTTAAATTTGTGCAATGAGTTGCTGGAAGCGAAAAAGAGCGACGAATAAGGCATATTTCGCCAAATTCCGGTGGTATACTTCAGCCGTTCTCTGAGTTGTTTGTGACTGGCTGATGTCCCTGAGCCGATAATTCTTTACATCAGGGTTTCTTCTCCAGCGCTATTGTGCAAGCCCGGCCCGTACCGGGAAGCCTGCGGCGTTGATTAGCTTCCCGCCTTGAACCTCTGGTTCAAGGGCTTACGCCGGTCACGGCAATTCGGAGAACACTTTGCCCGCTGTTAATGCTGATTTCATTGATACGGATAAGGACAAACAAGCACTGCGCCAAGCATTGCGTGGCACGATCCGCCGGCAAGTGCGGCAGGCCCGGCAAGCCCTTTCCCCCCTGCAGCAACAACAAAACGCCGCCGCGTTAGTTGAACAAAGTAATCTCATCACCGAACTGACCACCGCACAGCACATTGCTCTCTACCTCAGCAATGACGGCGAACTGGATACCGCACCTTTCTTAGTTCACTTGCAAAAACTAGGTAAAACCCTGTATCTGCCGGTGTTACATCCATTTTGCGCCGGTTACCTGCTATTTCAGCGTTATGACGCAAACACCGTCATGACGGTGAATAAATTCGGTATCGCCGAACCCAAACCAGACGTCAGCGCCATTATATTGCCCGCGCAGCTCGACATTATTTTTATGCCGCTGGTGGCTTTTGATGACCAAGGCCGACGTCTTGGCATGGGCGGCGGTTTTTATGATCGCACGCTGGCATCGTTACCACAGGGTTGCAATAAGCCGCTGCTAGTTGGCCTCGCCCATCAGTGCCAGCAGGTCGACATGGTGCCAGCCGAACCCTGGGATGTGCCGCTGCCGCGAGTGCTGACACCCTACAAACTGTGGTCTTTTCGCTGATTTTCAGCCTATTGATGCCTCTGTTTAACGGCGAAAACTGACATCCCGCTGAATAGCCCCCTATACCTGACAAAAGTTTTTGATATACTCGGCTTTCCTCAGTCACCTTATGGTTTATATGGAAATCCTCATACTTGTTAGTCTGATTTTGTTAAACGGCTTATTCGCCATGTCCGAAATAGCCATAGTCACAGCACGCAAATCACGTCTGACAGCACTTGCCCACAACGGCCGTTCTTCTGCAGCCATCGCGCTGAAACTGGCCGAAGATCCTACGCAATTTTTATCAACAGTGCAGATTGGCATTACCTCGATTGGTATCTTAAACGGTATCTTCGGTGAAGCTGTGCTCGCTGGCCCATTCTCGATGTGGTTACAAAGCTACGGTCTGTCTGAAAGCTTCAGCTCGATTTTCGCCACAGTGCTGGTGGTTGTAGTCGTCACTTATGTGTCGATTGTCGTCGGCGAACTGGTGCCAAAACGCATTGGCCAAATCAGCGCCGAGACCATCGCCTGTATCATGGCCAAGCCGATGCTGCTGCTGGCGATGCTGACCAAGCCGTTTGTCTGGTTATTAACTGGTTCCACCCACGCGATGATGCGGTTGTTTGGTTTTGCCCATAGCCAGGAATCCAATGTCACGCACGAAGACATTCAAGCGATGCTGCAAGAAGGTTCCAGCAGCGGCGTGATTGAACATACCGAACATACGATGGTGAAAAACGTGTTTCGCCTGGACGAGCGCAGCATTTCTTCGTTGATGGTTCCACGCTCTGACATCGTGTTTTTGGATGTTGAACTGACACTCAGTGAAAACATGCAGCGCGTGATGCAATCGCCGCATTCGCGTTTCCCGATTTGCAAAGGCCACGCCGACGAGCTGATTGGCATTATTTCCGCCAAACAATTACTGGCACAGTCGGTTGCCGGCACACTGAATGACCTGCAACAGCTGGCGCAGCCTTGTAATTTTGTGCCGGACAGCTTAACCGGTATGGAGCTGTTAGAGCACTTCCGCAGTTCCGGTAGCCAGATGGTGTTTGTGGTCGACGAATATGGTGACCTCAAAGGCCTGGTGACGTTGCAGGATCTGATGGATGCACTGACCGGTGAGTTTAATCAGGCGGATTCTGCCGAACAGGATTTGATGATCGTTCAGCGCGAAGACGGCTCTTATTTACTGGACGGCCTGCTGCCGGTGATCGACCTCAAAGATTGCTTAGGCATCAGCAAGTTGCCGGAAGAAGACAGCAAACGCTACCAGACCTTAAATGGCCTGATCATGATGTTGCTCGGTAAAATTCCGCAAACGGCGGACAAAGTAGAACTGGACGACTGGTTGCTGGAAATTGTCGATATGGACGGTAAACGCATCGACAAAGTGTTGGCCCAACGGATGGAACCGCCGGTCGAAGAAGAGATGCCGGGCGCGCTGGCGGATTAAATTCAGCGCCAGTTGCCGCCAACCAGCTTTGATTCTGCGCTGTTCGTCGCAGCCGCAACATTTCGCAACAACCGCCCGCTTGGGCGGTTGTTTGCTTTTGTGCTAGCCTCGGCAAGATCTGTTAAAAAACAGCTGATTCAATAACAAGATGGCAACGCGGACCGTCAGTCATCATTTCACAGGAACGTAAATGAAAACAATTCACTGGCTGACTCTCGGGTCAGCACTGGCGCTTAGCGCATGTCAGCAAACCAGCCAGCCACCAACGGCTGCTGCCGCCCCTGAAGTAGCCAACAAAGAAAACAGCCAACGTGCTGTGGCTGAACGTGTTGAAGCCCACATGCTGTTTTTAGCTGACGACGCCCTCGCTGGCCGTGATACCGGCAGCAACGGCCATCTGATCGCCAGCCACTATATCGCCAGCAATTTCAAGCAGCTTGGCTTGCAGCCAGCAGGCACCGAAGGCTACCTGCAACCGGTGCCAATGAAACAGAGCAAGCTGGTGCAATCGAGCCCAAAACTGAGCCTGACCGTTGACGGCAAAGCGACAGATTTTGCGTTCCCGAAACAATTTATGACAGGCCCAAGCAGCCATGAAGGCAAAGTCGACGTCAGCGCCGGCCTCGTGTTTGTTGGTTATGGTCTGGTGTCGAAAGAATTTGGCATCGACGATTACGCTGGTTTGGATGTTAAAGGCAAAGTGGTCGTGATCCTGCCAGGCCGCCCGGAATCACTGCCAAGTGAAGAAGCCGCCCATATCGCTTCATTAAAAGCCCGCACCGCAGCTGAGAAAGGCGCAGTCGGCATGATCACCATCAATACGCCAAAAGATGAGAAGATGCGTCCGTTCGCGCAAGGGGCGTTATTCCTGCACATGCCACGCATTCGCTGGTTGCATGCCGACGGTGTAGCCGAGGGCGATTATCCGCAGCTGAAAATCTCTGCCTCATTGGATATGAAACCTGCTGAAGCGCTGTTTGCCAAAGCACCAGTGTCATTAAAAGACATCTACGCTCAGCTGGAGAAAAAACAAGCGCCAAAAGGCTTTGTGCTGCCAGGTGAAGTGAACTTCAGCCGTCAGTCTGAACATCAGCAAATCAGCAGCCCGAACGTCGCAGCTGTGCTGGAAGGCTCTGATCCTGTGCTGAAAAACGAATACGTGGTAGTGACCGCGCACTCCGACCATATCGGTGTGGGCGTGGATATGCGCAGCAAAGACCGCATCAACAATGGTCTGATGGATAACGCCGCCGGTGTTGCCATTATGCTGGAAACCGCACGCCTGTTTGTTAACTCGCCGGTAAAACCAAAACGCTCAATTTTATTTGTCGCGGTAACCGGTGAAGAAAAAGGCCTGCTGGGTGCCGACTACTTCGCGCACAACCCAACCCGCCCGGGCGACAAGCTGGTCGCCAACGTCAACCTCGACATGCCAGTGCTGTTATACCCATTTGCCGACATCGTGGCCTTTGGTGCCAACCACTCAAGCCTTGGCCCGGTAGTGGCAAAAGCTGCTGGTTTGTATGACGTGAAACTGGCCGCCGACCCAATGCCAGACCAGGCAATTTTCACCCGCTCAGACCACTACACGCTGGTGAAACAAGGTGTGCCTTCAGTATTCCTGATGACAGGTTTCACCTCACGCGACCCGAAACAAAAAGGCGGTGAAGTGTGGGGCAAATTCTTTGCCAAGCACTACCACAAACCAACAGATGACGTAGCCGGCCTCACCAAAGACTTCGGCGCCATCCGTTACGATTACGGCGCCTTATTCGCCGACATCAACTACGCCATCGGCACCGAAATCGCCAACGCTCCAGCGCGCCCAACCTGGAACAAAGAATCTTTCTTCGGCAAGATTTTTGGCAAAGACTACAACACGGTGAAGTGAGTTGTGCTGTTGGGATTTTTGATTTGGAAAAAAAAGCGCCGTTAGGCGCTTTTTTGTTGGGGTTTGAAGTCAGGTTGTTGCGGGATGAATGATTGCCAGAACTGCTAAAGGCGACTGTCCTGCTCAGAGTGGCAAAACCAACATCGCCACCACTGCGTTCGCCCGTTCGCGCCTCCCGCGCTCACTGTTAACCGCTCACTCCGTGGCTGCCGTTGTCGGCTTTGTTGGGGATTGGGATGGCTGCTTTGAGCGAATTGCAGACATAAGAAAGGGTGTTTGTTGTACGGCGGCGCGTTGCTTGCCGATACCTACGTTTTTATTCTGTGCGTAGGTACGGTCAGCGAAGCGCCACCGTACATGACGTTTAAAAAATGTCAGCTTTTGGCACAAAGTGACGATTCAAATGAATCTCGAAACGGTCGGGCGACAACGTCAGCAGACCCTCTGCGGCACGGTGAAGGCGGGATCTCAGCAAGTCTGTCATCTGGTTTGTTGCCGACTGAACGGGTTTTGCTCTGTAAAACCCCGGAACGCCGCAGCGGAGCCCACATGTGTGCGAGACCCGGGAGTATTTACGGCGAGCGTGTGACGCCCGGTCTGTTGTTGCCCATGCCGGTTGAATCGTTCTTGATGCACCAGTTCACATTAGTACAATTAGCTTTGCTCATTGGCACCCTACCTCAGCACCAATGTGGTTCCAGCAGCAAAACCCATTGAGTTTCAACGCCATTTCAAACCATGATGCGGTATATCGCAAACGAATTTGGTGAAGCGACTGATGAGGTTTATCGGAATAAAAACTGCGTTAGCGGTACTGAGTTTGCTGCCCGCTCCCGCAGCCGTTAATGGCCGAACTCTGCGAAGCTTTTATTTTCAGTCATAGTCAGCAAGTCCTGAGACTCATTCCCCGCTAGTCAGACCTACGGGGAACAATAGGATTTAATGCTGATTCAGACCGTCAAAACGCTTCCCACTCATCATCATCACTTTTCGCTAGACGCCCTTTTGCTGCAACCCGCGCACCGCTCTTTGCCTTCGAAGCCGGACGCGGCAACGCCGGTCGTGACACAGGGTTTGGCTGCGACTGGCTCTGTTCGAACTTGAACACCGCGACGGCCTGACTCATCACCGAAGCCTGATCCAGCAGCGATTCCGCCGAGGCAGCCGCTTCTTCTACCAAGGCTGCGTTTTGCTGGGTCATCTGTTCCATCTGACTGACCGCTGTGTTGATTTCGGCGATGCCGGTGCTCTGTTCTGCAGATGCTGCGGCAATATCGGTCATGATATCGGTCACACGCTTGATCGATGTGACGATTTCACGCATGGTCTTGCCCGCTTGAGCGACCAGCACATTGCCTTTATCGACTTTTTCCACCGAATCGGAAATCAGCGATTTAATTTCCTTCGCAGCTGCCGTCGAGCGTTGGGCCAGGCTGCGTACCTCAGCTGCGACTACAGCAAAACCACGTCCTTGCTCACCAGCCCGGGCTGCTTCCACCGCCGCATTCAGTGCGAGGATATTGGTCTGGAAGGCGATGCCATCAATCAAACTAATGATGTCGGAAATCTTGCGCGAGGATTGGCTGATTGAGGACATGGTGCTAACCACCTGCTCAACCAGGACTCCACCATCGGTCGCCACAGCTGAAGCATTAGCCGACACAGCATTGGCTTGACGCACGTTTTCCGCATTTAGTTTCACGGTGGAGGTCATCTCCTCCATGCTAGAGGCGGTTTCTTCCAGGCTGGAAGCTTGTTGTTCAGTGCGCGAAGATAGGTCTGAGTTACCAGCAGAGATTTCGCCGGCAGCGGTGTAAATGGCGTCGGCCGCTTGACGGATCTGAGCAAGCATCCGTGATAGGCTGGACGTGGTTTCGTTGGAGAAATCCTTTAGCTGACCGAAGGTGCCTTCATAGTCATCTTCGATCTGCTGCGTCAGGTCACCCTTGGCCAGCGCGCCTAAAACCCGCACTACATCATTGAGCCCCTTGTCGGCTGTGGTGACCAGCTGATTGAGGCCTGATGCCAGCTTCAGTAAGAACCCGGATTTTCCGGCTTCATTGATACGCAGACTGAAATTGCCAGCACTCGCGGCATCAACCAGTGTCGCAACTTCTCGCTCAACTTCCACTTCAGCGGTGCGGTCGTTCCACTCCACTACTGAGCCCAGACGTTCACCGTTTCCGCCCATGACCGGGTTGGCGACCAGCGAGAAGGTGCGTCCACCGACTTCAATTTGCGTCTGGTAAGCGCTGGTAAAGGTTGCGAGCAAGCGTTTCTGGTGCTCTGGGTTTTTGTGGAAACCATCGATTGAAGCCCCCATCAGCCTGCTGGCATTAAAGTTGGGCAGCGCTTTACGCAGGTCAGCCTCGGCATTTTGCAACATTGCGCAGACGCTCTTGTTCATGTAGATGATGGTCCGATCGTTGTCGGCAATCATCACGTTAGTGCTGCAGTTATCCAGCGCATTACGAATGCGGGCGTTATCGGCGGCCAGACGTTCGGCTTTCTCCTGCGCGATCAACTCCTCGGTGGTGTCACGCCACTCGACAACAGAACCAATGCGTTGTCCGCTCTGGTCGATGACCGGGTTGGCGGTCAGTGAGAAGGTACGGCCGCCGACTTTGATATTGGCCTTATGGGTGCTGGTAAAAGTAGCTAAGAGTTGCTTTTGATGTTCAGGGTTCTTATGGAAGGTATCGATGGAAGCACCAATCAGCTGGTTGGCATTAAAACCTGGCAGCGCTTTGCGCAGGTCCGCCTCGGCATTCTGCAGCATGGCTGTGATGCTGTTGTTCATGTAGATGATGTTCCGATCGTTGTCGGCAATCATTACGTTGGTGCTGCAGTTATCCAGCGCGTTGCGGATACGGGCGTTGTCGGCGGCCAGACGTTCTGCTTTCTCCTGCGCGATCAACTCCTCGGTGGTGTCTCTCCATTCAACGACTGAGCCAAGGCGTTGTCCGCCCTGGTCGATGACCGGGTTGGCCGTCAGTGAGAAGGTTCTGCCGCCGACTTTGATATTGGCTTTATAGGTGCTGGTGAAAGTGCCCAGCAGCTGGGCCTGATGCTCAGGGTGCTTGTGGAAGCCGTCAATCGGCGTGCCCAGCAGTTTACTCGCATTGAAGCCTGGCAATTCTTTGCGCAGATCCGCTTCGGCGTTTTGCAGCATGGCCTTGACGGTTTGGTTCATATAGATGATGGTCCGATCGTTGTCGGCAATCATCACGTTGGTACTGCAGTTATCGAGCGCAATGCGCACCCGTGAGCTTTCAATGGTCAGGTTGATCACCTGCGCTATGGCAGCCATCAGGCTGCTGTTATCGCCTTCTGCCAGTTTCAGCCTAATACCGGTGTCACCGGCCAGTGCACGATACAGCGCTTCCCGGGCATACGCCGGCTCGCCACCGACTTGCTGGCGAATCGAATGCAACACCAGGAAGAAAATCAGAACAAACACCAGAGCCGACACAGCGATGATCATCAGGGTATTGCGGATATCGTCACTGACCATCTGTTTGGCATCAGCCATTGAGCTTTGGTAAACATCGCTGACTACTTTAACCAGTTCGACCACGGCAGCTTGCTGTGCCGCGGCTTCTTGCTGAAGTGCTGCGAATTCATTTTCGATGAGCTGTGGATCTGCGCTACGCAGCGCATTTAGGTAACTGCCCAGAGCACGCTTGAAATAGGCCTCGCCATGCTTGGTAATTTCCCCATTTATCAGCGCCATTTGTGGCGGTTCATGGGGATTGTCGTTCCAGTACTGAATGCGTTCGCGAAAACTCGCTTGCAGTGCGAGCAAGCGCTCGCTCTCACGGTGCAGTGAGGTATGATCTTTTGCCTGACGCATCAATGCCACGGTTTCACGCGCTTCGATGATAAACATCGGCGGCGGCATGATGTCAGCCAGTAAGACGTTATCGTTTTCCAGCCCTCGTGCAGTTTCGCCACCGATGCGGACTTCGTTAATGGTGGTGAACGCACTAAAGGTGATTGCTGCAACACACACCGCAAATGCGGCCAGCAGCAGCGCCAATTTTTGCAGCAGGCTAAAGCGGTCCAGAATTTTACTCATGTTGTCTCCAGATTGTCGGAGTAGCGATGCCCTACAACGAGCCTGAGCCTCGGATAGGGACTCCACAGCTGTAGCTCAGGCTAAACAGATAAAACCAACGTGATGTCGTTCCCATATTTGGTAAGTAATTTCCCAAATGCAAGTCTTCATCACTGACAAGTTCCTGCGGCTTTCAGACGAAGCTTCGATAGTATAGGACGTAAAAAGCAGCTTTTTTCCAATCAGTTCCATTATATTAGTGAAAGTTTATCAATGCCTTTTGTGCTTGAATCTCTATTTTCAGATGCGCACAACTGTTGCTCTGTGGCTGCGAAGACCAGACGCTTGTCCACGAGTGAAGGCTGAACGTCCAAGGAAACAAACGGACGGTCGCATGAAAAAACCGTGGTTGATTGACGAATAATATCGTTGGTTTGTCATTGAGTTTCACTGTAATTTCAAGCGATGATGCCTGCATGTCACAGACGAAATGGTAAAGCGCCGAATGACGTGTATCGGTATAAAAACTGCACTATCACTACTTAGCTTTCTGCCCGTTCTGGCCGCCGCAGCAAACAGCGACCTTTATCAGGTAAGGTTGAAAAATGGTGATTTACTCAGTGGTGAGCTGAAAAGCAGTTCGGCGAAGGAGCTGGTGATCCATACCGCTTATGCCGGCGATGTGACGATTAAACGCAGTGAAGTGCAGGCCTTCAGTCCCCTACGCCAAAGGAAAGAACAATCATCAATAGCAACCACAGTTACAGCCACGACAACAGCGCCGGCCAAACCATGGTCTTTGCAGCTGGATTTAAGTGCGGCTACCCGTGCCGGTAAAGAGCAGGCGCAAAACTACAGTCTGACCGAACGCTTTGAATATCGCCGCGGTGACTGGCGCAGTAAGTTTGATGCCAATTACGACTACGAAACCAAAGAAGCTGCGCGCAAAACCCACAAATATCAGTTAAATCCGGGGCTCGATTATTTCTACAGCCCGCAGTTGTTCTGGCGCGTCAATGCCGACTACAACTACAACTACCTGGCCAGTGATTATAAAAATATCGATGTCAGTACCGGCCCCGGTTATGCCGTGTGGCAACAAGGCCCAACGCGGCTGGATTTGATTGTGCTGGTGGGTCACAAACTGGCTTATTTCCGCGAAGACGAGACCTTTCGGCTGTTGCCGGACTTTCATTCGCCGCTTGGCTATAACACGGCGTCTTTAGCCTGGGATTTCAGCCACAAATGGCCGGGGACTTTGCTGGAAGTGTATAGCGAGGGCAATTTGCTGGAGCTGCTCAGCCAGCCATTCAGTATTTTTGATTTTGAGCGAGAACTGAAGATAGAAACCGGCCTGCGATATGCGCTGACCGACAAGATCCGCATCAGCTGGTCCTGGCATTACGACAGAACCGAACTGACGCTGTTGCTACCGAAAATGCCACGCACCTCACTGGATTTGTTTGATTCCAAACAGAAAATCAGCATAGGTGCGGCGTTTTGATATGTTTTCAGAATCAAAATCCACATCGAATCATAGTTCTGTATTTAAGTGGCGATTTCATCTAAAGGAATGTATGGTTCCCACTTCATTTTTATATGATGCTGCACCATAGCTTCTTCATATGTCGAAGCTTCTATTTGATGAAGTAACCGAGCATCATTAGAAATTAAATTTTTATATTTAAAATCAACAACATTTTCTCGAGTTGTGAAAGTAATCCCATTTTCATCTTCCCATGCTTCAAAAATAATCATATTCCACACTTAATAGTTGGATGAACGTGCGCTATTAGCAATTAACACTCGCTCCGATTCTTTTATTGCTGTCGTTAAATCACCATATTTTCCAGTAGGATTCGGAAGTATTCTTACAAAATATGTACATAACTCCTCATCATCATACCTAGCTTCATATAGTTCAAGGCAGTAGCCTCCACTAGCAGAGGTCACAATTTCAATATAACTATTACCATCATTAGATTCTACACGCATAGTTAATATTTTATTACCTCATTTAAGAGCATTTACATTTTCTTATCGACCGATGGGCGTGCTCGAATTCAGATGCTCGGTGACATCATATTCCAGGCCTAGGTGTTGGTCGGGACCAACGATTTGTAAAGCATGAAATTGAATAAAGAAACCGGTCAGCGTTATACACTGACCGACAAGATCCAAATCAGCTGGTTCTGGAATTACGACCGCACCGAACTGACGCTATTACTACCAAAAATGCCACGAGCCTCACTGGATTTGTTTGATTCCAAACAGAAAATCAGTATAGGTGCAGCGTTTTGACGCTGACTACAACTTTGAAGACTTTGCCAGTTTTCAGCCCCGCTCTCACAGCATCAATATACTTCACAGACAACTGATTGATGCTACTGGTTTATGATTAGCTCATAGAAAATATAGAATAATCATTTATTTACTGTGCAAAAAAAGTATACCCTTTGCCTCCGAGTCTTTTCCACCACGATAACTCGTACATCTCCTCAACAAATAGTGTCGGTGGGTTTATATCACTTTGTCTCTGACTCATCAAAATTCTTAGATCATCATCACATTCTATTAGATTAATTGCGATTTTTTTTGCATCTTCGACAGAAGATGCCTTTACGTTTCTTGTGGTGACAAAACCACACAATTTTTCTTCACCATCATAATGAAGTATAAAATTCTCACCTCGAACGATTACTGAATATTTCTTACTCATTCTCCCTCACTTGGATACAATCTACACAGTCATTTGATACTAACGGTGAATCAACACCTCTGGTCGGGTCTATGATTGAAGATGCTCGCTCAACTAGAGACATCGTGTTTGGCATGTTTTTTTGAGCCCACTCTAAGCCACCTGCAATACCATCTAAACCATCGGCGACAAGATTAAGACCTCCATTTATTGCGGAATTTGAGGCAGTATAAAAAGTGTGCCCTTGGACATCTTCAGTCTGGACATGTGGTTTACCTCTAACTGGTACTGCGCATTTGGCAACCTCTTCCCGATTGATTATGTGGCCTTTAGCATGCTCCTCACCTTTTAAAAAATTGGCTTTCGAACCATTTCTGGCTGCTCTTTCAATCGCCATAGAAGAGCTTTTATTCCCGTTAATAATTTCAATGTTTTTCCCATTTTGTCTGGCTTTAATTGCTTGACTTGCCGTTAACGAACGAATGATTCGCGAACCGCTCTTTGTCAATTTAATCAGACGCGCCACTTTATTCTTCCCATCAGGATCCACCTTATTCATCGGGTCATTACCGACATAGGCATACCAGTTCATGCCGTCTTTGTAGCCAATCGGGTCGGTTTGCAGGAAGCGGCCTAACTTTGGATGGTACACCCGGGCTTTGTAGTGATAAAGCTCGGTGCCGGGTAATAAAATCTGGCCGGTATAACGAAAGCGTGAGGCGCTTTGGTTAATTGGTTCGCCGTAAGGGCCGTATTGGTGTTTGGTGCTGACAGTACCGGCGCTGTTGGTTTCCGCGATGATACTGCCGCGCTCGTCCGCGAGCAGGTAGGTTGGATTGGTGGTGCCGCTACCGTCATAACTGACTAAAGGGTCGTCACTGCCGATGCCATGCACGTAGCGTTTAAGCATCGTGCCGGCAGCGTTATATTCCGCTATTAACTCTTAGCGGACTAAAGGCAGTAAGTTCTGGATTCGTTTATACCGCATCCGCAGCACAGCAAAGTGGTGTAGCCATGCTCTTCAAAGCTGCTGTTGCGGACATTGCTGAAATCCTTCGTGAGTCCCTAAAAGGAACACCCATAGTTCGGATGAAGCTATGAGTGTCTCGGATTAATTACGGATTAACTTATTGAACTTAGGTGGTTACGTGAAATAATTTAATGCTTACAATACTTCCCGATTTAAATTTTATATACGCTTTCACAGTAGACGATTCATCAATAATTAAAATTTTTTCGTCTCCACTAGCTTGTAAGTACTTAGAGGGTAATAATCGCACTTCAAAATCTTTTATATTATAATCTGTTTTTATGCAAAGAGATACAACTTCTCCATCACCTGCTCTCCTGTAAGTAGATGCAGACACGCCAGTTCCTTTGAATATAAACAGAGAATCTTTACCCTTGATATATCTATTATCAATATAGACGACGGAATGCTTGTAATTTTCTTCAAGAAATAAAGCGACATCGCTAAGATTTATATGATTAAGAACTGAATCATCAAACACAACACGATAATCACTATCAATTTCAGAGTTGGCACATGGAACATTAATTGAACCCCCCGCAATTACATTGCGAGCAAAAAACATAAAAGCAAACAATGATACATACAATATATTACATGTCATTTAACAACCCTTCTAATTCATTAGGCGAGTGATATGTTCGTGAAGCTGTAAAAAACCCGTTGGATGTTGGAGTTCCTGAGGTCTTAATTACTTCATAGTGAAGGTGCGGGCCTGTACTTCGCCCTGAATTCCCTGAAAGCATGATTTGAGTTCCAATTGGCACTTCATCATTTTTCTTTACATCAATTCTATTCGCATGCGCATATCTTGTATAAATAGTAGTACCACTTAAAGACTTATGTTCAATAAGTATATGCTTACCATATTGTTTATGATTCCCCTGATATACGACTTTACCACTAGCAGTTGCAAACACACTAGTGCCAACACCTACAGGGTAATCTGTTCCTTCATGATTATCTGATCCTCCTTCAACTTTTCGTGCTCCAAGTCCAGAGTTTGCAGCTACATTACCAACAGGTTTATTTGAGGAAGCCAATAAACGCGGCTTTGAAAACGCTCCCTCTGCGACAGCATATGTGCAACCACGCCCCATTAACTTACCTTTGAAAAGCCCACAAGTCCCATCCGGATCCACCTTATTCATCGGATCATTGCCAACATAGGCGTACCAGTTCATGCCGTCTTTGTAGCCGAGCGGATCGGTTTGCAGGAAACGTCCTAACTTTGGATGGTACACCCGTGCTTTGTAGTGATAAAGCTCAGTGCCGGGTAATAAGATTTGGCCGGTGTATCTGAAGCGTGACGTGCTGGCATTCATCGGCTCGCCGTAGGGGCCATATTGGTGTTTGGCGGTGACAGTGCCGGCGCTATTGGTCTCGGCGATGATGCTGCCGCGTTCGTCTGCCAACAGGAATGTTGGATTGGTCGTCGCACTGCCATCATAACTAACCAGCGGGTCATCACTACCCACACCGTGCACGTAGCGTTTAAGCAATGTGCCACTGGTGTTGTATTCCGCTACTAACTCGTTGCCGTCGTATAGAAAAGTCGTTTTGGTGCCATTTAAGGTATTGCTGTTTAACCGACCGGTGGCGTCGTACTCTAGAATTAAGCTTTGACCGGACTTGCTGGCAGAGACTAGCCGGTTATGGGCGTTGTAGTTGTAGGTCCAGCCATCAAAGCTTCTTAAATTGCCATTTGGGTCATAACTGAAGCTCTGCCCCGCATGGGTAACGTATTGATTCAGATTATTTGGCAGATAATCCTGCCGGCCCGGTTGCGGGATTTTGATTTGAAAATCCACGCTTGAGGTGAGCCGGTTGATCAGTTGGCCTGTCGGATTGTATTGAAAACTGCTCCGGTTGATATTCAGGTGGTCAAAGTTTTGCAGTTGATTTAGCGGTGTGTGCGCCAGCACTGAGTTGACGCTATTACCACGAAAGATACCGCTGAGCCGGCTGGATCCATCATAGCTATAACTCACCAGTGTTTTACTACCGTTACTGACGATGTTGCTTAAGCTGCCGTCACTTTCATAGCCGTAAGTTAAATAAAACCCATCCGGATACGTTAACTGGTTGCGCCGACCGGCGCTGTCATAGCCATAGGTTAAAGTTCTGCCATTGGTACTAGTCGTTTCCAGCCGGCCTAAGTCTTCATAGGTGGACGTGACCGTCTGAGCACCACGTGTCACCGAGGTTTCCCGGCCAAGGCTGTCGTAACCAAACACAATACTGCTCTCGCCTGGCACAGCGGTGTTAGTAAGCCGGTTGGCGTTGTCAAAATTGTGTATTAGCGTGACACCATCACGTTTACGTAAGCTCGAAAGGTTATTGTTGGCATCAAAACCATTTTCCTCAAAGCTACCGTCTGGGAAAGTCGTGCGTTTTAGCCGGTCAAAACCGTCATAACCATAAACTGTGGTATTGCCGTTGCCATCTTTGCGTGTGTCAATCTGGCCGTTGGCCGTGTAGGTCATCTCGATATCAATGCCTTCGGCTGCGGTGCCGAGGCCTGAGATGGTTTTCAGCAAACGTGAATTGGTGTCGTAGCTATGCTGACTGATACGATCATCGCCATAGTCGCCTTTACTGCATAGCACACAGGCGTCGGCCGGTGTCGCTGCAAACTGGCTGGGATCCATCCGCTGTGCAACACAAAACTGTCTATTGCTGCTGTCGTAACTGAATTGTGTCAAAGACTCGATTTGCTGGGGAGAACTGACTTCTGTTCTCAGCTTCAGGCCTTTGGCATCAAATTGATGTGTGGTGGTTAATTCGAGCTGCAAATTCACATCGGTTGGGGAATTGATGACCCCTTGCTCAGTCATCCGCACCTGGCCATCCTGGTTGCGGTAACTAAAGCGGGTGGCGGGACGTTTTCCTTGTTGATTAACCGGCCCAATCTCCCAGGTTTTACGACCTATGGCATCGTATCGGTAATATTTCGCATCGGCCGAACCAGTTAATGGCCCGTTCTCCATCGTCAACCGGCCTGCAGCATCATAATCAAATATGGTGGTTTCGGTTTTGCTGCGGCTGCCATTGGTCTTGCTCACTTCTCTTGGCAGGCTGGTGTTGTTCCAATACTTATACTCGGTAATTTGCTCCAATTTGCCACTACATTGGCCATAGCCGCATACAGAGGATTTTGTCAGACGGTAGAATCCGTTCAGGCGCTCGTAGGTGTTAGTCGTCAGACGCCTGACACCACTGGCATCAGCGGGCTCAAGTTTAGTCAGCAGGCCACCGTGGTCCGGGTCAAAACTGTAGTCTGTGCGATTTCCTTTAGCATCTAGTGTATAAGTCGGCCGGTAACACAACAGGGTCAGATGGACATCACAGTTTAAAATGTCGTACCCAGCTTCAGTGATGAGGTCGTTCAGGCCCGATCCTGCCTTGGCAATTTGTTGTTTTTTAATCAGATTCCCAAGGGCATCGTAACTATAAATTTCTTTATTGCCCTCAGGAAAGGTCACGGATTCCATCAGTTTGTTGCTGGTGTAGGTATAGCGGGTCTGACGTCCAAGACTATCGGTATCGGACGTGATCAGTTGGCGCTGCTCTGGTGCAGGGTACACACTGAGCTGAACGGTTCGCTGATAGCCGGCCGGTCCGGTGATTTGGATCCTTGAAAACTGTTTAGAAGGGTCAAAACCCGTGCCTGTCGCCGCGGTATAGTTGTATTTATAAACGAGCCCCTGATTCACAATATCAGTAACAAACAAGTTGTGATTGATCCCACCATAATTCAGCGTTGCACTGCTGACCTGCATTGTGTTCACGCTGTTGTCCGGTAATTTCAGCGAAAACGTCGAGGTAAAATCACTGGCACCCAGTGCATTTTCAGCGCCGCTGTAACTCCATGTATTACCCAGCAAATCGCTTTGAGTGTATGCACCTTGTCCGCTATAAGTGAAACGAGCCAAATCAGTCGCCGGTGTGTCGGTTTTGACAATACGGGCACTGGCTACCGAGCTCCAGGCAAAAGTCCCGGTCGTAATGTCATTCGATTTGTAAGTCAGTATTAACTGATAACCCAGATTGGTTGAGACCGTTCTGGGCCTGTGATGTTTTACCAAGCCTGATATGGCAGTGTCGTACTGATAACTAAGTTTCTCTCCATCTGGAAAATAAACCTCACTGGCAAACCAGGTGCCTTCATAGGTCTTTTTGCGCAGAGGATCACTGCTGAAATCCTGAAACGAAGACAACAATGTGTATCGAATTAAGAGCCCAGTTTTACCCTGTTTATAGGTAAATTGCCGGGATGACGCGTCCATAGTGCCCAGCAATTTCGAACCCGTGCCATCGGCCGCCACACATTCCGGATTGCAGTTAAAAAACTCCGAAGTTTTACCGCCAAACGTCAGGGTATAACTTTCATTGCGTGGGCCAATGGCAAATCCCTGTGGGGTAGCGGCGCTGTATAACACTCCTGTGATTTTTGAATCGAATTGCTGCATACTTTGCAACGACAAATTCGGCGCAGCAGCGATCTGCAGTACCGGCAATTGTGGGTAATATTTGCCGGACATCAGGTCAACTGAATTCAGATCTGCTGCCAGTTGCAGCGGTTTTATCGGTTGCAGGTCATTGGCCACAACCAGCTGGATACTTGTTAAAAAAACGCAGAGGCCAATTAAAGTTTTTTCTATGAGTTTCATTTTTGCCGCTTCTCTTGTCAGGTTCGTCCTTGTCCAACTGCGAAGCTAATGCTTCATGAACGCTGATTTCATCAAGCTTTTAATTGCCAATTCTGATTATTTTCCCTTCAACATCAGTTGATTGTCCGTTGCTGCATTGCAGCATCATTGCTGTAGCTTGCTGTACCTGAATATTGGTACTGCCCGAAACCGGCAAGTTCAGTTGTTGGTTGTAGCTGCCAAGCAGTTGTAGTGCGCATTTGCTGGCATTTTGCGATGCCCATTGCACCTGAACTGTGGCGCCAACAGCACTCACTTTGTCTGGTGCAGAAAACAACGTGATACGTGGAAGATTTGCAGAAATAGTGCGGACTTCAACCGTCGTGCGGTTATGGCCATCATCGAGTAGCTGCTGCATGGTGAGGTCGTTATTGTCAGTAGCGCCTACAAGACGTCCTCTGGCGTCATAACTGAAGCTGCTGGTTTTATCTGTAGTAGTAAAATTGAAGTTTGCTGCAGCTTGCCCGCTATCAGTCATTCCAGCTTTAAAAGCTCTGGCTTTGACTGTCGCACTGGCAGTCAGAGTAAAAGGTGCGGCATACACCGGTGAACTCGCGCTGATATCCGCGCCATTTGTGCTGTAACGGATGGTCGCACCGGCAGTTGCTGAGCTGAGACTCACCAATACAGCTCCGGCATGCGTGCCACCGTTTGGCGAAATCACCGGGTTACCAACTCTTGGAATTGGATTCACCACAAAACTTGCTGCCGCCTGCGCACTATCGGCCATGTTGGCTTTAAAAGCCCGGGCTTTGACCGTGGTGCTGGCAGACAAGGTAAAAGGTGCCGAGTAAACTGGGGAGCTTGCGCTAATATCCGAACCATCAGTGCTGTAACGGATGGTCGCACCGGCTGTGGCAGAGCTTAGACTTACCGATACAGATCCAGTGTATGTACCGCCATTTGGCGACATCTGTGGACTACTGACTTGCGGCAACGGGTTCACCACAAAACTTGCTGACGTCTGCGCACTGTCAGCCATACCGCTTTTAAAAGCTCTGGCTTTGACTGTCGCACTTGCAGATAGAGTAAAAGGCGAGGTATAGACAAGTGAGCTAGTGCTGATATCGGTTCCATCGATGCTGTAACGAATGGTCGCGCCCGCGGTTGCCGAACTCAGGCTCACAGAGACGGAACCTGAATGCGAGCCTCCATTGGGAGATATTGCCACGTTGCTGACCTGTGGCCGCGGATTCACCACAAAACTTGCTGCAGTCTGGCTGCTATCGGTCATGCCAGCTTTAAAAGCTCTGGCTTTAACGGTAGTGTTGGCAGATAAGGTAAAAGGTGTTGAGTAAACTGGTGAGCTGACGTTGATGTCGGCACCATTTGTACTGTAACGAATGGTTGCACCAGCTGTTGCTGACGACAAGCTGACCGATACAGAACCAGAATAGGTGCCGCCGCTGGGCGATATCTCCACGTTACTTACCTGTTGCAGCGGGATTGCGGTAAAACTGGCACTAACATTACAAGGTGCCACAATCGGCCCTGTCGTATATGTAGTACCAACCAGTTGTCCCGCGCAGCCGGAAGCAGCTGCGGTATACCCGGAACTAGGCGTGACGATAAATGTGGTGGTCTGTCCATGCAGCACATCGCGAAATGCCGGACTAATACTGCCGTTTCCTCCTGCACTGGCAGTGACGCGGTGGATAACCGGAGCAGCTTGAACATTGACGGTGGTTGAAGCTGGGCTAAATCCCGAACAGCCATTCCAGTTGCAGACCCGATATAATACATTGAATGTTCCAGCCCGCGAGATCCGCGCGTTGGTGGTCACATACTCTATGCCGCTGCCATATTCTAAAGCCGCGACTCCACCAATATGTTCATAACCGTCGGACTGATCTTTTGCCCAAACATTGTATTCGACCGCAATAACATCATTGGTATTGGCAACAGTCACGCTAAAAATACTGCCGGCTGTCACACTGCCATCACTCACTTGAGGCGACACCCACGGTGTGCGAGGTAGCCCTGCTCCCGGATTGCAATCCTGTAACAATAAACTACGACCGGGCACTACTTGCTCAATCGGGCATTCTTCCATCACTTCGCTTGTCAGTAGCACTTCCTTTTCAACTACGTTGACCTTGACCTTGCCGGGAACATTACAAAGCTCTTGAGTCTGGTCGGTTTCGGTATCGTACAGCCACCCCAGACAGTGGGAATTGGCGCTCGACTGCTCATAAGCGTTGTAGGCCCGAAACAGTAGAGGCTGGCGGGTAGATTTACGTAGCACAGGTCTGATCCCGGCCTTATTGTCGGCCCAGCTCAGATTGGCATGCAGCGCATGGATCGCCTTACCAGCAGCTTGCTTAAAGCCGTTTTGTTTATCGCCGTACACCAGATAATTGGACGTGTGACCATCTTTTGATAAAGCAAACACATCGTCTGTGCCATCCTGATTAAAGTCACGAATGATGATGCGCTCTGTCTTGCCCCACGACGAATTCCGGGCAACAACCCGTGCAGTTTTGAATTGATTGTTTTTATCAAAAGGTAGTACTTGATGAGCGCCGGTTTCGGTGTGCAGTAACAGCAAATCTTGCTGACCGTCGCCGTCAAAGTCGCCGGCATAAAAGCGCGCCTTGTCAGCCTCAAGCAACCATGGATGCTGCTTCGCCTGATATTGCCGACTGGGCTTGGACAAATCTGCTGCCTTGCCCAAAGTTTCAAACAAAAAAGCGCTTGCAGTTTTGCTGCTGATTAGCAGCAATTTGGCGCCGCGTTGTTGTTGGTTTTTTATCGCGACCAACGCTGTTTCACCAGCGTACCAGGTACGACCCTGGATAGTTGCTGGCAGTTCAATGCGCTGACGCACGTCAAAAGGTTGGCTTTCGCGCCCCGTACCAGCCAGTAAAAAATGCGGATGCCCGGCATTTTTTGCCTGCAATAACAAGTCGATGACACCGTCCTGGGTCAAATCAGCATAAAGAACTTGATGAGAATCCGTTGTCCAACTGAAGCTGGCCGGCTCGGCAGCACTAGTGTTGAATGCAATGGCTGCGACCGCGGCTATGCTCAGACGCTTAAGCCAGCGGATAGAGGAACAGCTGGAACGCCACCTAGCAAAATGTTGCATATCTGTAACTTCCTTGTGTTGAAAACTAGAAAGTAGTCAGCATCTACAAGGAAATCAGTAGGACAATTAAATATCACAAATATATAACTTTTTTGTAACTGTACTTAGATAAACAAACAGCGTCACTACTATCAGCACCTCGTTGCGAAATTCAAATATAGCTATTAAAAATCAAATATTTAAATGCATGAAAATACAGATATAGCGCCCGGCTGCATAACGATTAAATCATGGGAAAGTGTGGAGGGACTAAAGTGACAAAACACTGCGAATAAGGTCTTACGGCGTAAATCTGCCAGAGCCACTCAGGTCGTGACTCTGGCAGATATTTAAGGTTTCAGGCTACTTGCTGCCATAACTACGGCTCAGGCCTTACACAAATGCACTGTCACTTCTTCGCGGTCGTGAAACAGGTGGCGAACCTGGAATTTCACTTTCAAGCCGGCTTCGTCAAAACGTTGCTGCATTTCTGCCAGTACTTCCTGCACTGTTTCATAACGTTTTTTCATCGGCAGTTTCAGGTTAAAGATACTTTCCTGACACCAGCCGTTGATCAGCCAGTCGCAGATCAGCTGGCCGACCCGCTGCGGTTTTTCAATCATGTCGCAGACCAGCCAGTACACGTTAAATTTTTCTGGTTTGTACTTAAAACCGTCAACCATAAAATGTTTAACCTGGCCGGTATTCATCAGGCTTTCGGCCATTGCGCCGTTGTCGATCGCCACGACCATCATCGAGCGTTTTACCAGCTGATAAGTCCAGCCGCCTGGGCAAGCGCCTAAGTCGACTGCGCGCATCCCGGATGCCAGCCGGGTGTCCCACTCATCACGCGGGATAAATTCGAGGAAAGCTTCTTCCAGTTTCAGCGTGCTGCGGCTTGGTGCTTCTGACGGGAACTTCAGCCGGCGGATACCGTTTTCCAGCGAGTTGTTGTTCTCAGGGTATGACATTGCCAGCAAGGCTTTTTGGCCGCTTTGCATAAACAGGTGCAATACCGGTGCGCGTAAATTTTCTTTTTTCAGCATCACGCCGGCCTGACGCAGGCTTTGGCGCAGCGGCACTGTTAATTTACGTGCCAGCGTCGACAGCTCTTTGCCGTCGTTGGTGTCCGGATATTCAATCCGCAGCTCACCAATGCCGCTGACTTCGGCGCCGAGCAGCGTTTCCAGAACTGGCGCGATGCGATCGGTTGAAGGCAACTCCAGCCAGTCGCCAATCACTAAGGCCCACTGGCGGATAAAAATCAGTTTAGAAAACGGAAAATCAATTAAAAACCGGTCCAGCGCGTCGCCGTCATAGGCTTCAAAAATGACAAAAGCATCATTGGCTTTGAGCTTACAAAAGCCAAACACACCATGTTGGCCGGCTTTGTCCTGAATTTCTGCCGCACATTCTTTTTCAAAACCTGAGCGGCAATACATCAACAATTGTTTCATTAGTTCTTCCGAAGCCAGGGCAGCAACATTACGCCTACCCAGCAAAAAATCAGCATCTGACCGCCAATGGGTGCCAACTGGCGCCAATACAGCGGTAACTCAAATAATCCGGCCCAAACAGTGTAGACAAAACACCACAAGCCCAGATGAAAACCCAACATCACCATGCCAAGCAGCGCTTGCTGCGGCCGGTTGAATTCGTCACGCCAGCCGCTATTGCGCGGCAGGCAATACAGCGACAGCACCAGTAGCGCAATCGCCTGAAACGCCAGTACGCCGGTACTGGAGACCAGCCGGCTAAATTCTTCTGTGACCATCACAAACTGAAAATGATGCGAAATTGCAGCGCTCATGCCAACAACCGCAGCACCGTATAAACCGCACAGACTCAAACTCAGTTTCCAGATCCATTGCATGTGGTTACTCCTTGGTTATTAGAGGCGCCTAAACTGCGTGCTGGCTGCGGATAAATTCCGCCGCCGCTGTTACTGCCTGCAAAAATGCCGCATGCGGCGCTGTCGCAGTTTGCCGCGCCTGGCTTTTCGGCAGAGTAAAATCGTGATCTGCCAGCGCCAGTTCCAACACCGTTGCCGGTACAAAATCCAGTGATGAATCAGGCGCAGCTTGGCCAACACCGGCTTTTTGCAGATCAGCAGCTGAGCCAAAAGCATCCCGGCTGCCCTGACAAATCAGCAGTGGTCTTTGTAACTGCTGCAGAAAACTGCTGCGTAATAAAGTCACTTGCGCAGCTTTGACCGGATCTTTCGCCTTGGCCGGTGGACACAGCGGATAACCAAATACCAGCCCGCCTGCGACCTGCGGTGCTACTTCCGCGCCCGCCAGATACAGGCTGACGACCCGACCGCCTAAACTTTTACCAGCAAGCCACAGCGGTACTTGTTCTGCCGCCAGTGCAGCGCCGTTTTCGGTCTGGCTTAAGCTCTGAATCATCGCTTCCAGCTCTGCCACCAGCTTTTCCGCTTTGGGCGCCACTTGGCGCTGGCCAGCCATAGTTTTTGCCATATAAGCAAAATTTGCAGCGTGCACTTCAATGCCGACTGCGGTTAACAGTGGGATCAACTGCTGAAAAAAAGCCGACTGTACTGATGCCCCAGCACCATGCAGCAACAATAACCGCGCCAGCGTTGGCTGGGTCGCCGCCGGATAAACCAATATAGTCATGGTTTAATCCTGCTCAGAGACCAGCGCAATATTAAACTGCTGCTCGTTAAACGCTTCTTGCTCCTGCGCCACTAGTTTATTCATCCAATCGCGAAACGCGGCAATTTTGCCAAGTTCAATCTGATTGTCGCGGCACACCAGATAATAAGCATCTTTACTTTGCAACACGTGATTAAAAGGCACAATCAAGCGGCCAGAGGTAATGTCCGGTCGCGCCAGAATATTGTGCGCCAGCGCCACGCCCTGCCCATGAATAGCGGCTTGTAACACCATCGCGGTATGGCTGAAAATCGGCCCCTGATTGACATTAAAATGCTTAAAGCCCTGGCTGGTAAACCAGGCTTTCCAGGCTTCACGGGTGCCATCGTGCAACAGCGTATGAAAACGTAAATCCGCCGGTTCGTTTAAAGGTTTGGCGCGGTTTAACAACATCGGTGAACAAACCGGCACCAGATATTCGGTATGCAGCTTGTCAGCATGCAAATTCCGCCAGCTGCCGCGGCCATAATAAATTGCCACGTCGACATCGTCGGTCAGCGACCCTTCTTCGTAGTCGACGGCGCGAATACGCACATCAATGTCCGGATTTAGTTCACTGAACAGGCTTAACCGTGGCACCAACCACTGGATGGCAAAACTAGGCGGCAGACTGACCGTCAACGAGCCTTTGGCGCCACGAGCCAGCAGTTTTTCGGTGGCTTCGTGCAATTGCAGGAAAATTTCTTTGATATCGAGGAAATAACCCTGGCCTTCTTCAGTCAGCAATAAAGAGCGGTTTTTCCGCATAAACAACTTAAGGCCAAGATGGTCTTCCAGCGCCTTAATCTGATGGCTGATCGCCGCCTGAGTGACGAACATTTCCTCTGCCGCTTTGGTAAAGCTTAAATGGCGGGCGGCCGTTTCAAAGGCTTTTAATGCGTTTAGCGGCGGCAGGCGACGGGCCATAGGTCAGTTCCGGCTTAAGATTTAGCTTGTGGCACATAGCCTTCAATATCAACAGCTTCGCCTTCAAACAAAAACTTCTGCATCTGCTCTTCCAGCAGTTTGCGATGTTCGAGGTTCATCATGTTGAGTTTTTTCTCATTGATCAGCATGGTCTGTTTACTTTGCCACTGCGAAAACGCTTCTTTGCTGATGTTGTCGAAGATTTTTTTGCCAAGCTCGCCCGGATACAGCTGGAAATCCAGACCTGGGGCGGTTTTTTTCAGGAATACACAATATACATCGCGGGCCATTTAATATCTCCGAATAGCACAAGTGGCGCTATTGTAATGCATTTTAGTTTGGCTGCAGGCGTTTTTCGCAAATGCCGTTACCGCGCTAGCCAGCTTTTAGGATTGATTGCAGGTAAAGCCGCACCGGCGCCGGTAAGCCAAAATCATCCAGACAACTCAGATCAACCCAGGCTTGCTCGGCGTTTTGCAGCGTTAGTTCGGCTATCCAGACTTTTGCCTGCAATTTGTAATGGGTGAACTGATGACTGAATTCGCCAGCAAGTTCAGCATCTTCTGGTGCATGTTCAGGTTGCGGCAAACACCAGAGCGCTGGCCAAATGCCGGCGCCTGGTCTTTTTACCAGCAAGACTTTTTGTTGTTGCCGGATCAGCAAAAAATGGCCGTCTTTGACCGGTACGGTTTTTTTCGGTTTGGCATTGGGCAGTGAAGCAATCCGATTTTGCGCTAACGCCTGGCAATGCGCGGCCAGCGGACACAACTCACACAAAGGCTGGCGCGGTTTACAGACAGTTGCGCCCAAATCCAGCAAACCCTGGGCAAAAGACCGGCAATCCGCGTGTGCTTGTTGATGATTGGGCGTCAGCAACTCGGCTTTCGCCCAGAGTTGTTTTTCCAGCGCCGGCGTATTCGGGATACCGTCAAGGGCAAACAAGCGGCAATACAGGCGCCGGACATTACCGTCAACGATAGGCCCATATTGCTGATAAGCAAACGACATGATAGCGCCTGCGGTATAACGGCCCACGCCCGGCACCTGCAATAAAGCATCAAGCGTTGCCGGAAACTCGCCGAGCTCAGCGATATAACGGGCGGCTTTTTGTAAATTACGTGCCCGGGCATAATAACCAAGGCCCTGCCACAACCGCATCACTTCATCTTCAGCGGCAGCTGCCAGCGCTTCGGCGTTTGGAAAGACCTGCATCCAGCGATTAAAATACGGGATCACCGTCGCAACCTGAGTCTGTTGCAGCATTAACTCAGACACCAGCACTTTGTATGGCGTGACATCCTGTTGCCAGGGTAACTGATGACGACCATGACTGCGCTGCCACTCAATAACCTTTGCACTAATCACAGCAAGTTCGGCACTGCCCGCACCTGGCGTTGTGTCTTTATTTCGCATACTGCTCAAACTTTTATCCCGGCAACCAACTACTCTGGCCCGCAGTCTAAACGTCCCGGCGCCAACTGCCAACAGATGCAGGTTGAGCATTGCGGCCACAGGCGGCATAATATGCGGCCTTTTTTAAGCGGAGTTCCCGATGAGTCAGCAAGCCAATCCCGACCAGTCAGTTTTAGCGCAACCGGATCTGCCGGATGCAGCAACATCGGCTGAAGAGCCGAAATATCTGCGTCGGATCCGCAGTTTTGTCCTGCGTGAAGGCCGCTTGACCAAAGGTCAGCAACGCAGCCTTGAACTGTTCTGGCCAACGATGGGGCTGGAATATCAGGCAGAGCTCTATGATTTAGAACAGGTTTTTGGTCGTAAAGCACCATTAGTGCTGGAGATCGGTTTTGGTATGGGTAAATCGCTGGTGGCGATGGCCAAAGCGGCGCCACAGATGGATTTCATCGGTATCGAAGTGCACAAACCAGGCGTCGGCGCCTGTTTGGGCGAAGCCGAAACTGAAGCGGTGCAAAATCTGCGTTTATTCGAACATGATGCAGTAGAAGTGCTGCGTGACTGTATTCCGGACGCATCATTAGACACTATTCAATTATTCTTCCCGGACCCGTGGCATAAAAAACGTCACCATAAGCGCCGTATTGTGCAGCCGGATTTTGTCCAGATGCTGCGGCAAAAACTGAAGATCGGCGGAGTATTCCATCTGGCGACCGATTGGGAAAACTACGCTGAACATATGCTGGAAGTGATGATGGCTGCCGATGGTTACCGCAATCAGGCGGAGGATCAGCAGTACGTACCAAGACCTGATCACCGGCCTTTAACTAAATTCGAAAACCGTGGCGTGAAACTTGGCCATGGCGTATGGGATCTGATGTTTGAGCGGCAATCCTGATGTTGTTCCCACAAAGCCAGCTGGTGCTGCGCAACCGCAATGATTTACAGGGCAAAGTTCTGCTGGTCGAGCCTATGGCTGATGATCTGGCGCAGGAACTTCAAGCCGCTGCCGTCGATTTCAGCGTCTATTGCACCGACGCGGCAGTCGCTAAAGCTTTTGACCGTGCCCGCAACTGCTTTTTTTCTGCCCGGCTGAACTGCCAGGAGCAATTCGACACTGTGGTGTTGTTTTATCCAAAAAGCAAAGAGCAACTGGCGTTTACGCTGGCCGAATTGGCGCCTGTGATCAATGCAGACACGCTGGTGTATCTGGTTGGAGATAACAAAGGTGGGATTAAAAGCCTGGTCGCCCATGCCGAAAAGCTCGGGTTACATGCGCACAAGCTTGATAATGCTAAACATTGTCTGTGGTTTGTATTAAACGGGCTGTTTGATAAGCCGTTGCCAAAACAGGATTTTGGCCGGTTCACCCTGACAGCGCAGGTTGGCACCAACAGCCAACAGCTGCAGTTTTGCTCGCTTCCCGGCGTGTTTAATCACGGTAAGCTGGATGCTGGCACTGCACTGTTATTAAAACAGCTTGGTCATGTGCAGGCGGGTAAGGTACTGGATTTTGCCTGCGGCGCTGGCATCATCGGCGCCTTGCTGAAGCTGCAACAGCCGGCTCTGGAGCTCTATGCCACTGACATTTGCGCTCTCGCTGTCGCATCGGCACAAGCTACGCTGCAGCTGAATAAATTGCAGGGCACCACTTTGTGTCAGGACGGCCTGACTGCGAACTTGCCGAAGTTTCAGCACATTGTCAGTAACCCACCATTTCATACCGGTCTAAAAACCGATTTGTCGGTAGCAGAGTTATTCATCAGCCAGTGTAAGCAACATTTAACCTCGGGCGGCACGCTGACGCTGGTCGCTAACGCCCATCTGCCTTATGCACAGTGGCTGCAACAAGCTTTTGGCAATGTCAAAGAACTGGCGCGCCAACAGGGGTTTGTCGTGTATCACAGCAAATTCGCCGGCTGATTTACCAGCTACGGATTAACAGAAAAAGGCGCCTCAGGCGCCTTTTTTACTGTTTAAAATCAGTCGGCCAGATAGATCTGCCGGCTTTGGTAGGTTCCCAGGTATTCTTCGTGATTTTTAAACAAAGCCGGCACCAGATACAGCTCGCCGGCTTCGACCCAATAAATGGCGTTCTGACAAAATTTCCGCGCCAGTTCAACTGCTGTGGCTTTGTCACACAACACCGCCCAGCTATGTTCCTGAAATGATAAATCCGGTGAAGCGCCGATGAGTCGGCGATGGGGTAAATGTGCAGCATTTAAACGGGTTTCAAACTGACAGTCTAAGGTCAGATTCAGCTGATGATGCTTGACATCACCATGTGGATTTTGCGCGCTGATGATGGCGAAATTGATTTGGTCGCCCAAAGGCTGGTGACACAAAAACACGCTGGTTTTATAGCTTTCCCACAGATCCATCAAAGGCTCCTGTCAGCAATTGCATGTCGGCGCTGACTATAACTCAGCCAAAGAATTTTGTCAGGTCGTTTGCTTAATTACCTGAAAGTGCATAACATCAGTCAGCGCTATCTCAAACGCGAAAGTCTCCGCCAAATCAATCAGATGTCGGAGCAATGCCTGGTGGGAATGTTGTAAGGGGCTGTGAACGGATACATGAATTCCTTATTACGTACGACATCGATCAAAGCAGCGCTAAGCTGGGTTGTGATGCTGATCTGCAGCGTCACCTTGCTGGCATCGCTGACTATTTCAACGCTGCAGGATATTAGTTTTCAAAAGAAGAAACTGATAGATCAGCTGCACGCCTACGCCAATATCATCGCTTTTAACTCTGTTGCCGGCATTTTGTATGACGATCCGGAGATCGAAGAAAACCGGCTGAAATCTTTTGCCGCTGTTGATATTTTGCACAACATTCATATCTACAAATTAACAGCTGAAACCGGCGAGCTTAGTTTTTTTTCCAGTTATAACAGACGTGACGTTGGCCCCCACCCGACACAATTCAGCAAAGTCGAAACACTACAGCAGCCGCAGTTTGAAGGTGACATAGTCGAGATCAGCAAAGTTGTTGAGTTTGAAGGGAAAAAACTCGGGTATATTTATATTCGGGCCAGCATGGCTGAGCTTGGCAAGTATGTGCAAAGCCGCATCCTGTTTGATTTATTGATCGCAGTGATTGCATTGCTGTGCGCCTATTTTATCAGCCGCATGCTACAACGCCGCTTTACCGCGCCGATTGAAACACTGCTAACAACTGTGCAAAAAGTAACCAAAGAAAAGAACTACTCGGTCAGAATGCCGGTCACCGACATCGAAGAGCTGCAGATGCTTGGTCGCGCCGTCAACAACATGCTCGAACGCATTGAACAGCAAATTAATAAATTGCAGCAGGCTGAGCAAGAAATTCGGCATTTAAACCAAGGGCTTGAAGCAAAAATCAATGAACGGACTGTCGCACTGAAAAGTTCGAACCAGGATCTGTTAAACACTCTCGAGACACTACATCAGTACCAGAATCAGATTGTTGAAACTGAAAAAATGGCCAGTCTTGGCCAGATGGTGGCCGGTGTTGCGCATGAGGTAAATACACCGATTGGCCTCGGTGTAACAGCCTCGACGCTGATGCAGGACAAATTGACTGACATCCAAAAAGCCTTCGACGATAAAAAACTGACCTCAAATCAGCTGTCAAAATTCTTAAGTGAAAGCAAAGAAAACCTCGGTATCATTTATCGTAATCTGGAGCGCGCAGCCAGTTTGATCCGTAGCTTTAAACAGGTTGCAGTGGATCAGTCGAACGAAAACCGCAGACAATTTAATATGTTGCAGCTGATGAATGAAGTCTTGTTGTCGCTGCGCCCGAACTTGAAAAAGACCCAGCACCAGATTCTGGTTGAATGTGATCCTCAGCTGGAAATCGACAGCAAGCCTGGGCCAATCAATCAGATCCTGATCAATCTGATCATGAACAGCTTGATCCATGCCTTTGAACACACCGATCACGGCACCATCAACATCACGGTAAAAGTTGAGCAAAACCGTTGTCAGATCCGCTATAAAGACAATGGTTCTGGTGTGCCTGAACATATCAAAAAACGCATCTTCGACCCCTTCGTCACAACAAAACGTGGTGAAGGCGGCAGCGGTCTTGGCATGCATCTGGTGTATAACCTGGTGACCCAGGCACTCAACGGTAAAATAAGCTTAGAAAGTTCGTTGGGCGAAGGTGTCGATATCCTGTTTGATTTTCCGGTTATCGTAAAAAGCAGCGCTGCATCGACGCTTTAGTATTCATAAGTGACTGTTTTTAAAAGAATCCATCTAACAAAGCTCCATATATTTAAGCAAATTCTAATTGTTAACAAAATCACTTGTTAACAATTGGACCCAAAGCTATAATTGCAAAAAAAATGACAACTGCTTGTCATTTGACCAGTTTCGACTCGCGCGAAAATCCAACATAGTTAACATAAGGTTTATCTCCATGCAGACGCCGGTGATTTTGATCGTTGAAGACGAGGAAGTAACCCGTTTAAATCTGGTCCAGTTGTTCGAAGGCGAAGGCTATGATGTCCTCGAAGCCATTAATGGTGAAGAGATGCATCAGCAACTGACCGACAATGCTGTCAATCTGATCGTTATGGACATTAATCTGCCAGGGAAAAATGGCTTAATTCTGGCGCGTGAATTACGTCAGAAAGAAAATATCGGTTTAATTTTCCTGACCGGCCGCGATAGTGAAGTTGATCGCATTCTGGGTCTGGAAATTGGTGCCGATGACTACCTGACCAAACCATTTAACCCACGTGAACTGACTATCCGCGCCCGCAATCTGTTGAGCCGCACTGTGGCTCAGCCTGTGGTCGAAGAGCATAAGAGCGTCGTGAAGTTTAATGGCTGGACGCTGGACGAAAACAGCCGCAACCTGACCTCTCCAAAAGGAGTGTCACGTCGTTTGCCTAAAGGTGAATACCGCGCACTGCGTCTGATGCTGGATACACCGGGTAAAATCTTCACCCGTGAACAGTTAATCCGCCACATGACCGGTCGTGATCTGCGTCCAAACGACCGCACCGTGGACGTGACTATCCGCCGCATTCGTAAGCATTTCGAATCGGACATCGATAGCCCGGAACTGATCAGCACTATCCACGGCGAAGGCTACCGCTTCGTCGGCAAGATTGAAAAATAATTCAGTCTGCAAAAACAAAAAACGGCGACTTTGGTCGCCGTTTTTCTTTTCCGCGCTAATGCATCGCGGTCCAGCATAGGCTTTAACGCCTAGCCCTCATATGCTGCCAGATATTCTTGTAACAGCTGCAAGTGCGTATCAATGGTCAAGTGGAACTCAATTAACTGACGTTGGACGGCAGTCCAGTTTGGTTGCTCTAGTTGCTCTAGTTGCTTCGCCTGTTGCTGCACCCACAATAAACCAACAGATGCCGCAGCGCCTTTAAGCTTGTGTGCCGCCTCCTGAAATTCCTGCAGGTGTTGCATAGTGGCCGCTTCAACCATTTTATTGACATAACCCGGCACTAATTGCTGAAACAGTTGCATGCTGCGCTGCATCGAGCCTTTGCCCAGCGATTGCAAATAATCCTGCAAGGTATTTGTGTCCAAGACCGTATCTTGCGGTTCTTTGTCGTCGCTCTCCGGCGTCTGATATTGTCGCGCCGCACTTGGCGAGAATAACCTGGCCAGCACCTGGTCCAGCTTATTGGTATTGATTGGTTTGGCCAAAGCGCCAGCGATATTGATGCCTTCCAGTTGCTGCTCGGCTTTGCGCACATTGGCGCTCAAGACTACGATCGGAATTTGTGCCAGATGCGGTTCTTGTTGCATAAAACGGGCGATTTGGTCGCCGTTCATATCCGGCAATTGCATATCGAGCAGCACCAAATCGATATCATCCTCAGTTTCCAACAGCGCCAGCGCATCTTCACCAGTTTCCGCGTGTACGACGCTATGACCGCGTTGTTCTAGCAGGTTGGTGGCAATTTCTGCATTGAGCGGCACATCTTCTACCAACAAAATCGTGAGTTCAGGGCAAACCAGCGGCTGATTGAGCGTCGGAGCCTGCAGCACTGCTGTTGGCAAACGCACAGTAAAATGACTGCCCTGATTCATTTGGCTTTGGACTGTCACGGTGCCGCCCATGGCTTCCACCAGCGCCTTTGACACCGATAATCCGATGCCAGAGCCGACAATACTCAAACGTCGGCCATCGCTGGATTTGTAGTACATATCAAAGATACGCTGCTGCTCGTGTAACGAAATACCGATGCCGGTATCACTGACGACAAAAATCAGCTCTTGCTCGCACAATTCAGCATACAAACTGATTTCACCACGCGCAGTGAACTTCACCGCATTGCTGAGTAAGTTCCATAACACCTGGCGGACCCGGGTGGGATCCAGCTTCAGATAATCATGCAGCTCGCCAACCTGCTGCAATTTAAATGACAAGCCTTTTTGCTGACAAATCAGTTCAGCGAAATTGGCAATATCCAGAATAAACTGCGCAATATCAGTACTTTGATACAGGATATCCAAATCCTGCCGGTCGATTTTGTCTAAGTCGATGATGTCATTAAAAATATTGCCAAGTGTTTCGGCACTGCTGAAAATGGTATTGGCCCAGCTGCGTTGCTCGTCCGTTAAACGGGTTTCCAGCAAGCGCCGGGTCAAACCAACGATGCCGTTTAATGGTGTGCGTAATTCATGGCTCAGCGTCGCAATGAACTTACCCTTATCCTGATAAGCCCGCTCCAGCGCCTGCTCCGCCATCTTACGTGACGTAATATCACGGCCGAAGCCGAGCAGACCGATGTAGCGGCCCTGCCGATCAAAAAATGGCACTTTGCGCATTTCAAACCACATTAACTGACCATCTGGCGTACTATATTCCACGTCCAGGGTCAGCTCGGCCTGATTCACCGACACTTCGTGGTCGGTCAGTATTGCTGCAGGCGCCATATCCGGCGCGTAAATCTCTGACGGGTAATGGCCGATCAATTCGCTCGAGCTTTTGCCTATCATCCGTTCGAACATTTTATTACAGCTGGCAAATCGGCCGGTTTCGTCGCGGTAATAGAACAAGTCCGGCGAGCTGTCGACGATCGACTTCATCAATAAGCTTTGTTCTTCGACTAATAGCTGGGTCTTTTTCCGCTCGGTGATCTCTTTGCGCAGTTCATCGACGGCCTGGCGTTTGGCCTGAAAAGCTTTTTTCCGCTCTTCAATTTCGAAGTTCAGTTGGCGAATATTTTCCTGCAGATTTTCGTTCAGGCGTTTTTCCTGCCGGGCAGAGTCCTGCAGATAAAACAAAGTGGCATCGAGGTGTTTAATCAGATATAGGCAGGCAGCGACTAACGGCGGTGCTGCTACTACAGCGAATAATACAGCGCCGCTAATAAATTCCCAGTCAACCCGATTATGTAGCGTCAGACTGAACGCTAAAGCAATCAGGCCTGACGCGACGATGATGAGCAGAGTTGTCAGACTGAATAACTGCAACCAGCCCCACTGCTTCAGCACCAGCGCCAGCTGACTGACCCAGGGATGGATCCGGTATTGACTCATGCAGTTTGTACCTCTACCTGCAACTGCAGGACTAAATCGCAACAGGTTCAGTCAAATCGTACAGCCTCTGACCGATAAAAAAGCGGTATTCATTCAACCCGAATGATCAAGCATTCGGGCCTGTTTTGTACCGGTTAGATTATCTTGTCCTGACATCTTTGCCAATTGCAGATCATAGCGTTGGCCGATTAATGCACCGTAAATGGCGCCATCAACATGCCCTTTAAACCATATCAAGCATAGAACCGCCTGATCCGGCTTGCTTGTCAGTGCGTAAAGGAAAGGAGTAAAATACCTGACTAATTTTATCAGGTATTTATTCTTGTTTCTGCCAAAGCCGCCCCCACATAGCAGCTTATGACAGAGTAAAGCCAAATCCGGTACGCCGATCGAACGAAAAAATGGATGGCACCTTTGCAAATTTTTCATAAGACAAATGTGTGAAGCTTGATAGAATGCCGGCCTTTTTACAGACAAAGCGTGCTGAAGTAGTCGCAACAGACAGTCCCGGAGATTTCATGCCGATAGCGATGCCAGATGTAGCCAACCAATCATGTGCCACCACTGAGGGCACTTTAGACTGGGTTGGCATGAGCCATATTGAAGTGCCGTTGATGCTGGCGTTACACGGTGAAGCCCCGCGTCAGGTTAGTGCCAAAGTCGAAGCATTCGTCAACCTGGCCGACCCGAAAGCTAAAGGCATTCACATGTCGCGGCTGTACCTGGCGCTGGACGAATTGTCCCGTGAGTCCAGCCTGAGCCATGCCACCTTGTGTAACCTGCTCGACACTTTTATTACTACCCATGAAGATTTAAGCGATCAAGCTTTCGTGAAGTTTGATTTTGATCTGCATTTACGCCGCAAAGCACTCATTACCGAGAAACAAGGCTGGAAAGCTTATCCGGTGACTATCACCGGTCAGGTGGTAGAAAAACAGTTGCAGGTTGAGCTGAAGGTCAATGTGCCTTATTCATCAACTTGTCCTTGTTCTGCCGCGTTAGCACGCCAGCTTATACAGGAAGCTTTTGTCACCCGTTTTGCGGGTCAGCAGCAAATCAGCAGTGAGCTCGTGGTCGATTGGCTCGGTACGACGCAAGGCATTGTCGCTACCCCGCACAGCCAACGCTCTGTTGCTGAAGTCAAAGTGAAACTGCAGCACAATGTGACTGAATTTCCGATTGTGGCGCTGATCGATGCGATTGAAGATGCGCTGAAAACGCCAGTGCAGGCAGCGGTAAAACGTGCCGACGAGCAGGAATTTGCCCGCTTAAACGGTCAAAACCTGATGTTCTGTGAAGACGCCGCGCGCCGACTGAAACATACATTAAACGGCCTGACAGAGTTTGAAGACTTCTGGCTGCGGGTGAATCATTATGAATCCCTGCATGCGCATGACGCAGTTGCCGTCACAGTCAAGGGTTTACAAGGCGGCTACCGCGCCTGAGCGAGTGCGTTATCACTGAGCTGAATAGCGCGCATATTTACCGCATATATCCAAGACTAAAAACAAACAAAAAGCTGCCATGGGCAGCTTTTTTTTCATCTGAAGCCAAGCACTAACCGGCTAAAAACGTCTATTTCTGTAATTTTATTACATTTACACGACCAACGCAGATGCGATGAAGTACCGGCGTTCCGCCAAAAGTCATCTTGCAATTTCCAGCAAAAATCGGTATATCTGATAGCAGGTCTTTACGTTCAGACGTCCAGACCCCACTAGAATAAAAACTCTAACAGCCATTGACCCTTGAAAGTACGACCGTTATTTTCTTTCACACGTAAAAACCAAAATTAAAAGAATATAAATTCACTATTTTTACATTTTTATTTATGCAGGACAGGTTGGAGGGAGTGTGTCATGGCGTTGTATCACCACAGCCAGGCCAGAGAAAACTGTGGCTTTGGTCTGATCACCCATCTTGAAGGGGTGGCAAGTCACCGGATCGTCAGAACTGCAATTAGCGGTCTGGCCCGGATGCAGCATCGCGGTGGCATTTCAGCAGACGGCAAAACCGGTGACGGTTGCGGTCTGCTGATGCAGAAACCTGATAGTTTTTTCCGCGCAATAGCCGCAGAAAATAACTGGGTGCTGGGCAAGAAATATGGCGTTGGGATGATTTTTTTAAGTCAGGACCCGGTCAGAGCAGAACTTGCCAAATCAATTATTGAAGCTGAAATTACCCGCGAGACTTTAACACTGGTTGGCTGGCGCGAAGTGCCTACGGATGCCTCAGTGCTGGGTCCTATTGCGGTCAGTTCAATGCCGAAAATTATGCAGGTGTTTGTCAGTGCCCAGCCAGGCTGGGGTGACCACGACCTGGAACGCCGCTTATATATGCTGCGTCGTCGCGCCGAAAAGCTGGTCGCCGAGCAAATGCCGGATGACAGCGATTTTTATATTCCGAGCTTTTCCAGTCTGGTCACCGTATTTAAAGGTCTGATGATGCCGGCTGACCTGCCGGGATTTTATCTGGATCTGGCGGATATCCGCATGGAAACCGCGATTTGCGTGTTCCACCAGCGTTTCTCCACTAATACCATGCCACGTTGGGCCTTAGCTCAGCCATTCCGTTTCCTCGCACACAACGGTGAAATCAATACCATCACCGGCAACCGGCAGTGGGCACGGGCGCGGCAATACAAATTTGCCTCGCCGCTCATTCCGGATATGTCGCAGGCAGCACCTTATGTTGGCACTAAAGGCTCAGACTCCAGCTCGCTGGATAACATGCTGGAGCTGTTTTTAGCCGGTGGCATGGACTTGTTCCGCGCCATGCGCTTGCTGGTGCCGCCGGCATGGCAAGGCAATAAGGTAATGGACGACGACTTAAAAGCCTTTTATGAATTCAACTCGATGCATATGGAGCCGTGGGATGGTCCGGCCGGTATAGTCTTGACCAATGGTCAGCATGTTGCCTGTAATCTGGACCGCAACGGCTTGCGCCCTGCCCGTTTTGTTATCACTAAAGACAAGTTAATTACGCTGGCTTCTGAAGTCGGGATCTGGGATTACACTGCAGATGAAGTGCTGGAAAAAGGCCGCGTGGGCCCGGGCGAGATGCTGGCGATCGATACTCAAACCGGTACCATCTGGCGCTCCGACGAAATCGACGCCGACTTAAAAGCCCGTCACCCTTACCGGCATTGGCTGAACCAGAACGTGCAGCGTCTGGTGCCATATGAGAAGTTTGAAACTGACCTCATCGGCAAACGCGTGTTCTCTGATGACGAAATGCTGGTGCTGCATAAGCTGTTTAACTACAGCTATGAAGAAATTGACCAGGTCATCACAGTGCTGGCCAAAGACGGTCAGGAAGCGGTTGGTTCTATGGGCGACGATACGCCGATGGCGGTGCTGTCGCGTAAACCACGCACTTTCTACGACTATTTCCGCCAGCAGTTTGCTCAGGTTACCAACCCGCCAATAGATCCATTGCGTGAAGCGCATGTGATGTCGCTGGCGACCAGTATCGGCCGCGAACATAACGTGTTCAGCGAAACCGCTGGTTATGCCCGTCGTATTCAATTTGAATCGCCGGTGATGATGTATTCCGACCTGAAACAGCTGAAAACCGCTGATCAGAATTTCTACAAACATCACATTATCTCGCTCAACTATGCACCGGAAGAAGGTCTGGAAAATGCGCTGCGCCGCATTGCTGCTGAAGCCGTGCAAGTGGTGCGTGAAGACAATGTGGTACTGGTGATCCTAACCGATCGCAAGATCCAGCAAGGTTTTGTGCCGGTGCCAGCCGCTATGGGCGTTGGCGCGGTGCATCATGCCCTCGTCGACAACCAGCTGCGCTGTGATTCAAACATCATTATCGAAACGGCCGGCGCCCGCGACCCGCACCACTTTGCGGTGTTGGTCGGTTTAGGCGCCACCGGGATTTATCCGTTCCTGGCCTATGAGACCATCGAACAGCTGGTCGAAAAAGGCAATATCAACCTGACCGCACGTCAGGCCGTGCTGAATTACCGCAAAGGCATCAACAAAGGTCTTTACAAGATCATGTCGAAAATGGGTATCTCCACAGTGGCTAGCTACCGCTGTTCGAACCTGTTTGAAGCGGTCGGGATCAATAAAAATGTGATGCAGCTGTGCTTCCCGGACGTGCCTTCGCGTTTAGGCGGTGCTGATTTCACTGATTTCGAAGCCGATGTACTGGTTCGTGCCAACACTGCATGGCTGAAACGTAAGCCGCTGACACACGGCGGTTTGTTGAAGTATGTGCATGATGGCGAATACCACGCCTATAACCCGGATGTGGTGCAGACCTTACAAAAAGCCGTACGAAGTGGCGATTACGAGGACTACAAAGCCTATCGCGATGTGGTCAACACTCGTCCTGTGGCGCATATCCGTGATTTGTTTGCATTAAACAAAACCAATGCCACCCCGGTCGCCCTGGATAAAGTCGCGCCAGCCGAACAGCTGTATCCGCGCTTTGACAGTGCTGCGATGTCGATTGGTGCCTTAAGCCCTGAAGCGCATGAAGCTTTAGCGATTGCGATGAACCGGCTGGGCGGTCGTTCCAACTCCGGTGAAGGTGGTGAAGACCCACGTCGGTTTGGCACGGAAAAGAACAGTAAAATCAAACAAGTGGCCTCAGGTCGCTTCGGTGTGACACCGCATTACCTGGTCAATGCTGAAGTGATCCAGATTAAAGTGGCACAAGGTGCAAAACCGGGTGAAGGTGGTCAGTTACCGGGCGAGAAAGTCACGGCTGAAATTGCGCGCCTGCGCTATTCGGTGCCTGGTGTCACGCTGATTTCGCCTCCGCCGCATCACGATATTTATTCAATTGAAGACTTATCGCAGCTGATTTTTGACTTAAAACAAGTCAATCCACAGGCGCTGATCTCGGTCAAGCTAGTGTCAGAGCCGGGCGTCGGCACTATCGCCACTGGTGTTGCCAAAGCTTATGCCGACCTGATTACTGTGTCCGGTTATGACGGCGGTACCGGCGCAAGCCCACTGACGTCGGTCAAATATGCTGGTAGCCCGTGGGAGCTTGGCCTCGCCGAAGTGCATCAGGCGCTGGTTGAAAACGGCCTGCGTGACCGCGTGCGTTTGCAGGTCGACGGCGGTCTGAAAACCGGTCTTGATGTAGTGAAAGCCGCTATCTTAGGCGCCGAAAGCTTTGGTTTTGGCACAGGCCCTATGGTGGCGCTTGGCTGTAAATTCCTGCGGATTTGCCACCTGAATAACTGTGCGACTGGCGTCGCGACACAAGATGCAACGCTGCGCCGTGACCATTTCAACGGGTTACCGGAAATGGTGATGAACTACTTTAAGTTTATCTCGCAGGAAGTGCGTGAACTGATGGCGGAACTGGGCGTCACCCAATTGACCGACCTCATCGGCCGCACTGATTTACTCAGTGTAAAACCGGGTGAAACCACCCGTCAGGCCAAGCTTGATTTAACACCAATCCTGCAAGCAAGCGGTGTCACTTCGGATAAACCACTGCACTGTATGCAAAACAACGACCCGTTCGACAATGGGCCACTGAACCAGTTGTTAGTGGAACGCTGTGCTGAAATGGTCAAGTTTAAAACTGGTGGCCGGCTCAATCTGGCTATTCGCAACACCGACCGTTCGGTTGGTGCCAAGTTATCCGGTTTGATTGCCCGCACTCACGGTAATCAGGGGATGGCGACGGAGCCTGTTGAAGTGCAGTTTACCGGTACCGCAGGCCAGAGCTTTGGCGTGTGGAACGCCGGTGGCCTGCACCTGTCACTGCAAGGTGATGCCAACGACTATGTCGGTAAAGGCATGACCGGCGGACAGCTCGCGGTGTACCCACCAAAAGGCTGCAGCTTCGCCAAAGACAACGCCACTATCGTCGGCAACACTTGTTTGTACGGTGCCACTGGCGGACGTTTGTATGCGGCGGGCCGCGCCGGTGAGCGTTTCGCTGTGCGTAACTCGGGCGCCATTGCGGTGATTGAAGGCACTGGTGACAACTGCTGCGAATACATGACTGGCGGAGTCGTGGTAGTGCTGGGTCAGACCGGCGTCAACTTTGGCGCAGGCATGACCGGTGGTTTCGCTTATCTGTATGACGAGCAAAATGACCTCGACCTGCGTGTGAATGGCGAACTGGTTGAAACACTCGACATCAGTACACCGATTTTGCAGGAACATTTGCGTAGCCTGATCCATCAACATTTTGAAGCCACGGGCTCCGAACGCGCGCATCAAATCTTGTCGTCGTTCCAGAGCTGTTTAAGTAAATTTAAGCTGGTGAAACCAAAAACCAGCGACGTTAATACCCTGCTGGGCCACCGTGCCCGCTCGTCCGCCGAGCTGCGGGTTCAGGCGATGTAAGGAGGAACCTATGGCTCAGAACGTTTATCAGTTTATCGATGTAAAGCGGGTCGACCCACCGAAAAAATCGCTGGATGCCCGCACTATTGAGTTTGTTGAAATTTATCAGCCGATGACCGACACCCAGGCGGCAGGTCAGGCAGACCGTTGTCTGGATTGTGGCAATCCATATTGTGAATGGAAATGCCCGGTGCACAACTACATTCCGCAGTGGCTGAAACTGGCCAATGACGGTCGTATTGTGGAAGCGGCTGAGCTGGCACACAAAACCAACTCGCTGCCGGAAGTCTGTGGCCGGGTTTGTCCGCAGGACCGGCTTTGTGAAGGCGCCTGTACGCTCAACGAAGGGTTTGGCGCTGTCACTATCGGCTCTATTGAAAAGTACATCACCGACAAAGCCTTCCAGATGGGCTGGCGGCCGGATTTATCCGCCGTGGTGAAAACCGATAAAAAAGTCGCGGTGATTGGCGCAGGCCCGGCCGGTTTGGCTTGTGCCGACGTACTGGTCCGTAACGGCGTGACTCCAGTGGTATTTGATAAATATCCGGAAATCGGCGGCCTGCTGACCTTTGGTATTCCGCCATTTAAACTGGAAAAAGACGTACTGAAACTGCGCCGCGAGATCTTCACTGAAATGGGCATTGAGTTCCGCCTCAATACCACAGTCGGAGTCGACGTCAGCTTCGACAGCTTATTGGAACAGTACGATGCGGTGTTCCTGGCGCTGGGTACTTACACACCGATGCAAGGTGGCCTTGCCAATGAAAATGCACCTGGTGTGTATGAAGCACTGCCGTATTTAATCGGCAACGTGAACAATCTGCACAACTGGACCACTGAACATCCGTTTGTCGACTTAAAAGGCAAAAAAGTCGTGGTACTCGGTGGTGGTGATACTGCGATGGACTGTGTGCGCACGGCGATTCGCCAGGGCGCCAGCAAAGTGATTTGTGCTTATCGTCGTGATGAAGCCAACATGCCGGGTTCGCGCCGCGAAGTGCAAAATGCGCGCGAAGAAGGCGTCGAGTTCATGTTTAACCTGCAGCCGCTTGGGATTGAAGTGAATGGAGAAGGCGAAGCTGTCGGCGTTAAAGTGGTCACAACCGCTTTAGGCGCGCCGGATGCCAAAGGCCGCCGCTCGCCAGAGCCAGTTGCAGGCTCAGAGCAGGTACTTGACGCTGATGCGGTGATCGTCGCCTTTGGTTTCCAGCCAAGCCCACCAAAATGGCTGGCTGATCAGGGCGTTGCGCTCGATAGCAAAGGCCGGGTTGTGGCCGCGGAAGACAGTCTGTTCCCGCTGCAAACCAGTCAACAGAAGATTTTCGCAGGTGGTGACATGGTGCGGGGCTCTGACTTAGTAGTCACCGCTATTGCACAAGGCCGTAAAGCCGCCGAAGGTATTCTGGATTATCTGGCAGTGTAAAAGGCTGTCGTCTCGAAATAAAAAAACCCGGCAAGCCGGGTTTTTTCTTAGCTGTGCAAATTAAGCACGTTTGCGTAAACGCAGAGCCAGTAAACCTAAGCCCAGCAGCACAGCAGAAGCTGGCGCCGGAACACCTGGAGTCGGTGGCAAGCTGCCTTCGTCAATCAGAGCATATTTCACCATGCCGCCAGCGACCAGCACTTCACCGAAACCGTTACCCCAGAATTGTACTTTTGAGAAAGTACCACTGTCATCAAAAGCAGCAACAAAGATCTCATGGACTAAATTGCCGAATCTATTTTTAAACAGACCTTCGCCATATTGAGAAGCTGAAGCGACCAGAATTGGCGCGCCGTTATCAAAAGAGATGTATAGATCAGTAGTTGGTGAGTGACAGCAAGTCGCCCAGTCACCTACTTCAAAACCGAAAGAATTAATTGGATTGTCAAAACTGAAAGTGATGCCACTTACTTTTGAACCTAACGCATCGCGAGATGAACCATACGGGTCGATACTCATGACGTCACCAGACATAGTGCCATAGCTACCAAACCATACCGAACCGCCATCGGTGCGGGAGATACTGTAGTCGCCGCGGTCAACAACTGTCCCACCCATCAGGTCAGTCCAAATGTCAGTTTTAACAGTGCCACCGGCATTGATAACTGTGGTGTTGAATTTAGCTGAACCAGTTGGGATCCCTTCAAACACAGTTGCGATAGTTGCTTGTGCAGAAGAAGCGGCTAACAGCAATGCAGCTGCGAATAACTTAATTTTCACGATTAAAGTTCCTTGTTATTTGAGGTTAGAACAACCGCAACATAGCAGGAAGTGTGCCATAGAACATTTCCCATACAATTCAAGCACTTAATAAATAACCTGATGTGCTATTTTAGGTACTTGTAAAGTAGATAGACAATAGTCATGCATTTGTAAAGAAAATAGAGCAAATGCTCTTTCCCGTAACCGGAGATATGCAATTGTTATCTTTCGACAGAAGGAAGTGATTCTGCGACAGCCGCAGTCTGTAAGTTATTTGTTAAAAACCATCCCGCATGCTAGGGTGCCTATATAAAAAAGGAGCATGATATGTCTTTGTTTCGTTTATCGTATTTACTATTAGTTATTTCCCCTGCAGCGGCTTTAGCGAAAAATCCGACTGGCGCAGACCTGTCCCGCTTATCTCTTTATCAAGCGCAAAACCTACAGCATCAAGGTCAGCTCAGTTCACAGGAGCTGACCGAATATTATATGGCACGTATAACACAGCTGGATGACCAAGGCCCCACTCTGCATGCAGTGACAGATATCAACCCTGACGCACTAAGTCAGGCGAAACAACTGGATAGCGAACGGCGTAGCGGTAAGGTTCGCGGCCCGCTACATGGTATCCCGATTGTACTGAAAGCCAATATCGCTACTGCCGACCAGATGCCTACTACTGCGGGTGCTTTGGTGCTGAAAGATTTTAAAACCAGTGTCGATGCGGAGCTAGTCGCCCAATTGCGTAAAGCCGGTGCGGTGATTCTCGGCAAAACCAATTTATCCGAATGGGCGAATTTTCGCGGTGAAGGCTCGGCCAGCGGCTGGTCAGCACTTGGCGGCCAAACCAAAAACCCTTATGTCTTGAGCCAAAGCCCATGTGGTTCCAGTTCAGGTTCAGGTGTAGCAGTAGCCGCCGATTTAACTTTATTGGCTGTAGGTACTGAAACCGACGGCTCTATTACCTGCCCTGCCGCAATCAATAATATTGTTGGTATTAAGCCAACCCATGGCGCTGTTTCTGGCCACGGCATTATTCCAATCGCCAGTTCACAAGATACAGCAGGCCCAATGACGCGAAATGTCGCAGATGCAGCCGCGCTGTTACAGGCTATCGCCACACCAGAGGCACAGCAAAAATATGGCGACCTCAATGCATCCGTCGCACAGCAACCGGTTAGACAGGTAGTCTTGGTGCGGCAATACGACAAAGACTTCCCTGCGATCGGCAAAATGCTCGATCAGCTGAAAAAACAACTGACTTCGTTAGGAGTAACAGTAAAAGAACGGCAGACATGGCAGTTGGCCGATTCCGTTTACCAGGATGAATTTACCGTCTTAGTCTATGAATACAAGAGAGATTTAAACCAGTGGCTGCAAGATTTCAAAGCACCGGCTGCAGCCAAAGATATCAATAGCGTCATTGCCTTTAACCAACAACAAGGCAAAAACGCTTTGGCATTTTTTGGTCAGCAGTATTTAGAACAGGCTGCAGCGACTGATCTTGAGAAACAAAAAGCAGCCTATCTACTGGCCCGTCAACGGTCTCAACAGATGGCTGCTGCGTTGCTGGATGAAGATTTGGTTAATGGGACTTTGGTGATTGTGCCGGCAACAGGTCCCGCTTGGGCCATTGACCACGTAAAAGGCGATCAATATAACTTTGGTTCAGCCAGTGCAGCGGCCATTTCCGGCTATCCATCTTTAACCTTACCGGCCGGCTTTGATGGTCATCTGCCGCTCGGCGTCAGTATTATCGGTAAACCCTGGCAAGAAGCGCACATGATCGGTTTGGCGCATGCGCTGGAGCAACAACGGGGGCCGACTGCGGCGCCGACGTTTAAGCGCAGTCTGTAAGTGCGAAAAAGCCCGCCATTGCATGGCGGGCTTTTAACAAGAATTAGTCCCAATGAATACTATGCTGCGCTTTTACTGCAGCTTTGAGCATATCTAGCAAAGGCACTGCCCTTTGTTTCAAACCGACGACCGGCTCTTCGCCCGGTTGTTGAGACATGGCAGTATCAGTCACATCAGCCAGTGCTTCCTGCAGCTGCCACAACGCTTGCGGTACGTCATCTGCATAAAATGCGCCCGGAACTTTCGGTTGTGCGCCCATCAGCTGAATCAGCTGCAATGCAGGGTCACCAAACATGGTGATAGGGTAATGATCTTTGCTGTGAAAAGTAACTAACATTTGTTTGCACTCCTCTGACACTGACAGTTCAAACAACGAAACGAGCGGAGCTGTCACTATACTCCGCTCCGGCTGCACAGCTCAAGCATCTCTGCCTTGCCTTCTGCATGCAGTTCCGGACGAAGAACTAAAGTCCGATTTACAGCGCTTATCGAACAAGGTATAACCAATAAATTGAGCATTAACTCTAAATATTCTATGCCACAAGCTCAGCATATCGCCGACATCATCATGCGAGGTTTTCGCCGCCATTTCCGGCTATTTCAGCAAATTACCGCCAATGCCCAGCAACGATTCGCAGCGGCAGACTGGAGCGGATTTCTCACCGATAATGCCGAGCGGATCTCCTATTACGATGCCAGAGTCAGCGAAACTATTGCTGCACTGCAGCAGGAATTGCCGGTGCATTGCCTCGATGAAGCTTTGTGGCAGCAGGTAAAACAGCATTATCTGGTTTATCTGCAATTCCACCCGCAGGCGGAACTGGCTGAAACCTTCTACAACTCGGTATTTTGTCAGCTGTTTGATCGGCAATATTTCCATAATCAGAATATTTTTGTCGAATCAACCTTAAGCAAACAGCAATTGCCGGCGCCGGTGGCCTCGGTCTATGACAGCTACTTTCCGGCACAGGACGGCCTGCGGCAATGTTTGCGCCGTATTCTCGGCGGATTTAGCTTGGGTGTGCCATTTGAAGATCTGGACCGTGATATCCGCTTAATCGTCAAAACTTTTGTTGCGCAATCCAGCCACGGCCGCCATCCGGTGCATCAAATCCGCTTTGATATTCTTAAATCGGTGTTTTACCGCAACAAAGCCGCGTACGTGGTGGGCCGGGTGGTCAGCCCGGACGGCCAGCAGCCGTTTATCATGCCGCTATTACATCAGCGCAGCCGGGGGCTTTATGTCGATAGCCTGATCACCGACACCCAGCAAATGACCATCATCTTCGGCTTTTCACGCGCCTACTTTATGGTCGATGTACCAGTCCCCTCAGCTTTGGTGCATTTTTTAAAAGAATTACTGCCGCATAAAACCTTGGCGGAACTCTATGCCTCGGTTGGCCTGCACAAACAGGGCAAAACCGAATTTTACCGCGAGTTACTGCAACATCTGGCGCAAAGCCGCGATGCTTTTGTTGCGGCCCCTGGCATTCGCGGCATGGTGATGATGGTCTTTACGCTGCCATCATTTCCTTATGTGTTCAAAGTGATCCGTGACCGCTTTGCCGATACCAAGCCGTTTGGTCGCGACACTGTCAAACGCCGATATCATCTGGTTAAAACTCATGACCGGGTCGGCCGAATGGCCGATACGCTGGAATACTCCGATGTCGCTTTGCCGAAAAGCCGCTTTTCAGCCGAACTACTGGCTGAGCTGCAACAGAGCATCGCCAGCTCGCTGGTGGTCGAAGATGAGCTGGTGGTGATTAAACACTTGTACATCGAGCGACGGATGTTGCCGCTGAATCTGGCGCTGGAACAAGCCGGTCCGGCGGAAAAACGCCGGCTGATGCAAGATTATGGTCAGGCGCTGAAAGATATGATTGCAGCCAATATTTTCCCGGGCGACATGTTACTGAAAAACTTCGGTGTCACCCGTCATGGCCGTGTGGTGTTCTACGACTACGACGAAGTGCAGTACTTACTTGATATGACTTTCCGCGCCATTCCACAGCCGGAGAACTGGGACGACATGCTCAGTGCAGAGCCCTGGTACCCCATTCACCCTGGCGATGTGTTCCCGGAGCAGATCGCCACTTTTGTTACAGCTCAGCCTGAATTGCGTGAATTATTGCAAGAACTGCATCCCGAGTTACTCGATGCCGGCTATTGGCAACAAAAACAGCAACGGATCCGCAATGGCATCGTAGAGGATGTATTTGCCTATCCGCAGCAGCAGCGCTTTATCAGTTTATATCCGCAGGAGTTCAGGCCAAAAAGTTAGATCGGACTTCAACGCGCAACTGCGCTAAAATGCCGGCCTTTTCAGCTGCCGGGATTTTATATTGGCCAATGTCGTGTTGGAGCTGCGCCTGCGCGAGCTCGCAAAAACCACCAAACCTTTTAATGCCCGTGGCAGCAAAGTGATCCGCTGCGACGGTTGCCTGCTGCCAAAAGCTGACTGTATCTGCGCAGCGATCCCGGCACCTTCGGCCCGCAGTGCGTTTTTGTTTCTGATGTATACCGGTGAATGCTACAAACCCAGCAATACAGGTAGGCTCATTGCGGATGTGGCCGCAGACAGCTACGCCTATGTCTGGGACCGCACCAATCCTGACCCGGCATTATTACAGTTGCTGCAGCAGCCGGAATACGCCCCTGTTGTAGTATTCCCGCATGAATACGCCGCAGCTGAGCGCTGTATCAGCTCAGTTCCACTCGAAGTTCAAACCGGCAGTAAAAAGCCGCTGTTTATCATGCTGGATGGCACCTGGCGCGAAGCAAAAAAGATGTTCAGTAAAAGTCCGTATCTGGATGGCTTTCCAGTTCTCGGCATCAATCCGACCGTTGCATCTGGTTATGTTCTGCGTGAAGCCGCGCATTTGCATCAGCTTTGCACCGCGGAAGTCGGCATTGAAGTGCTGCAATTGGCCGGAGATCATCAGGCATCGAAAGATCTTGCTGGTTATTTCCTGCACTTTCGCCGCCAGTATATGGTTGGTAAACCACATCTGCATTTTGACGAGAGCTAATCCGCATTCGCATAAAACTGCAATAGCTGACCAAGCAACCAGTCCGGAGCATCCAGCACCAAGTCATGCCCGGCGTGTGGATGCTGCTGGTGCTGCACTTGCCAGTATTCTGCCAGCCGATGACTACAGATTGGATTAACCAGCAGGTCTGCGCCGCCACTTAACAATAACAACGGACACTGTGGTTTTGCCGGCAAACTAAACCGGCTGGCCGCCATCAGTTGTCGCAGCACGTTCAGCCGCTGGACCGGCCTATGCCGTGCGATATCGACGGCCTGAAGCAGTTGCTGTGGCTGCCAACGATGACTGGTCAATTGCAGGATCAGCCGTTCGCGCTGTGATACGGGGGCGAAAAAAGCACTCAGCACTTTTGGATACTGCTGCCAGCGTAAACGTTGATAGAACGGCGTGAGAGTTCCGGCACTGGTATTGATCAATACCAATGATGCAATTTGTTGCGGCGCTAAGGCTGCCAGTTGCACCGCCAACATGGCTCCGAGTGACATCGCAACCAAATGCCAGGGTCCCGGATGCTGACGGCGCAGTCTCGGTAACATTAATTCGGCCAGACGTGCCATATCAGCCGGGCTCTGCTCCTGATGAAACTGCCCCATTCCTGGCAGATCCTGGCACCACACCGGCCGTGCGCTCTGCTGCGCCAGTCTTGCCGGGAAATCCCCCCAATGCGCCTGCTCACGAGCCAGGCCACGCAACAGTACTACCGGCTGTACCATAAGTCATTTGCCTCCACTGCATTGCGACTATCCACTGTGGGCAGCCAATGTGCCGAAGCTGCAGTTGCCTGTAGCAAAAATTCAAATAAAATCAGATGACTGCGTAACACCCGTTTCACCCGGTGTGGTTTCACCGGATGGAACAAACCATGACTTTTGAACAGCTGAAACGGGTTTTTCCGCACCCAATTCCAAGAACCCATTTCTAGTGTCAGCGGCAGCATCAGATGCTGATGTAACAAGGATTGATCAAACAAGTGATCCCACAAATCACCGTGACATAAATAATGCCGGCACTGTGGTTCAAAGATGTAGTTCTGATGTGGATAGGTTTGAAACAATAGCTCCCGGAGCCGGTGCATTTGCGCTAAATGTGCAATCGGCTGAGTGCTGGATTTCGCATACGGGAACCACAAGCGGTCGGTCTGACCAAAACCGGAATGGCAATCCAATACCAGTGAAAAAGGCGCACTGAACAAACGTTGCTGCACGAAATCGCACAAGACCCGGCTTTCCGTTTCCAGCTGGTCGGCAGCGCCACGGAACCAAGGTATAAATTTACTGTAACGTTGGCCACCAACTAAAAACGCCGCACCTTCTACGCAGTCTTGTGGGGCATTGCGCATTAAATCCACATGCCGCGCATTAGAGCGCCAACCCCGCGCCATGCCACCCGGATTCAGCAACGGCAAAATATAAAGCTGGACCCTATCGAACAGCGCAGCAAATTGCTGGTCCCAACGTAACCTACTGCACAAACTTTCCAGATAAGCCAACAATACCTGAGTACCAATCCGTTCCAGCCCATGAATGCCACCCGTGAGTAACAACACTGGCTTGTCCGGCGCTGCATTGCCGACAGAAATAGCGTAAAGCGGAAATTGTTGGTCAGCAGCGCTGACCATTGCCAGAACCTGCGCACTAACGGGCGCAGGCGCATGGCGTAGTAGCAATTCCAGCTGATGCAGCTCTGGCAGAGAATCTTGCAAAGCCACTCCGGCAATGGTGGATAAAAACTCAGCATAAGGCACCACAGCCGCAGTTTTATGGCAGTTTGGTGAAATTTTACCGCAAGCCACTGCTGGCCTTATCGCCAGTAGCGGACCATAGTCCGGCTGTGGCATAGTACCGAAAGGAATTATGGAATGGACTACACCATGTCGTGCAAAACGCTGTTATTGCTAAGCCTGGTACTGCCAGCGCTGGTTGCCTGTCAGAACCCGCAACGCGGCAGCGAAGAATATTGGTTCAATAAGATGCGTGACGAACAACGGGCGCAGTGCCGGCTATTGCCGTCACCGTTGTCAGAAAGCTGCCTGAAGGATGTTTCGTTGAAAAAATACGATAAATTTCAGCGCCAACGCAGTGACGCTGAAAACTGATTAGACTTGGTCCAGCAGATAAAAATCGACTAGTTTGTCTGAGCCAAGCACTGTTTTTTGCCCGGCAGCTCGCATGCCGGTTTTTTCAAGGATGCGCTTGGACGCTAGGTTATCCGGAGCCACGATGCCACAGAGTGTATTCAATCCCAGCGTGTCACGCGCATAAGCGACCACGGCTAGCGCCGCCTCTGAGGTATAGCCTTGTCCGCTATATTGGCGGAACAATGCGTAGCCGACATCAGGGTGCTGCAGATAATCACGTTGCACCAGTCCGCATAAGCCTAATGTAGCGTTATCTGATAACCGCTCGACCAGATACAAGCCAAAACCATATTGCTGATAACTGGCGATTGCGCCGTTAAGCAGATATTGCTCCGCCTGCTCTAGATTCCGCACTTGTTTATCGCCGATATTCTGCAGAAACTCGGGTTCATTAACTAACAGCAGCATAGCCGGCGCATCTTTTAATTCTGCGTGACGTAAGCGCAATCGGCCGGTGGTCAGGACTGTTGGCATCGACTTATCTCCCAAAAGAGCTGAATAAAACAAAGCCAGTCTCAGACTGGCTTTGTTTACGATGCGGTTAAACGCGTTTTTGGTCTTGTTCTGCCAGCTTAGTCAGACTGGAACTTAACAATTCTTCGTCGGTTTTACCTTCCCAGTAGTGGGCATTCTTAATACCAAGTTTTTCCGGATGGAATACTGGATCTTTGCCTTCCGCTTTTTGTGCTTCATAGTCGCGCAGACACTTAAAGGCGGTTTTGTGCAGCAGAATAATCGCAATGATATTCAACCAAGCCATCAGCCCCACCCCAATGTCACCCAAGGCCCAAGCCATATCTGCAGTTTTTACTGTGCCATAAACAACTGCAGCCATGATGCCGATTTTCAGCACAAAGCCAAGCCAAGGCCGCGATACTGTGCGGTTGATATAGGCAATATTGGTTTCAGCAATGTAGTAGTACGCAACAATAGTGGTAAAGGCGAAAAACAATAGTGCTACCGCAACAAAGATAGAGCCGAAGCCAGGCATGACGTTTTCCAGGGCTGTTTGGACATAACCTGGACCCGCCGCTACACCAGCCACACCGGTATAAATGGCCTGACCATCGGCAGCCTGCACATTATATTGGCCCGTGATTAACAACATAAATGCAGTCGCGGAGCAGACAAACAGGGTATCTACATACACAGAGAAGCCCTGTACCAGGCCTTGCTTGGCCGGATGGGAAACCGCTGCAGCTGAAGACGCATGCGGACCTGTGCCCTGACCTGCTTCGTTTGAATAGACGCCGCGTTTGACACCCCATTCGATCGCCAAGCCTAAAATTGCGCCATAAGCGGCTTCAGAGCCAAAAGCACTGTTGATAATCAATTTCAGTACTACGGGCAGCTGCTCGATGTTCAGCGCAATCACCACACAAGCCACGATAATGTAGCCAAGTGCCATAAATGGCACCACGATTTCAGCAAAAGTTGCGATTCGCTTCACGCCACCAAAAATAATAAAGCCTAAAACAATGGCCAAAACACCAGCAGTAACATTCGGCGAAATACCGACGGCAGTTTCCAGACTAGAAGCGATCGAGTTCGCCTGTACGCCTGGTAACAACAAACCTGTAGCAAAAATAGTCGCAATGGCAAAAATCCATGCATACCATTTCATGCCTAGTCCTTTTTCAATATAAAAAGCTGGGCCACCACGGTACTGACCATTGATTTTCTCTTTATAAACCTGGCCTAGAGTCGATTCGACAAACGCAGAACTGGCGCCTAAAAATGCCACCATCCACATCCAGAACACCGCTCCTGGACCACCAAAAGTGATAGCGGTAGCAACACCGGCGATGTTGCCTGTGCCAACCCGCCCGGCCAGCGTCATGGTTAATGCCTGAAATGATGACACACCGCTATCAGAGCTTTTGCCATCAAACATCAATCGAATCATTTCGCGCACATGACGTAATTGCAGGAAACGTGAGCGTATGGAGAAATACAGGCCCACCCCGAGACAAAGTGCGATTAACGCTTTGCTCCAGATGATGCCGTTCACCACAGCAACAAATTCATTCATTAGTAGATTCCTCGGAGATTGTTATAGTGCGGTGCTATTGCTGCACCGTTGTCTGACAAGAGTCTGGCAAGGTCAGTAAGATGTCCAAAAGCCCACGGCAGATCAGCGTCATAAGATAACGACTAAAGTCGGATGCGCCCAGTATTATTTCGCTAATGTAAGGCAGTTCTGCTGGGAAAAGCGGCAAAATACCGAGAGGTAGGAGTAGTTTTATTGCAGTTGCCGGTGCACAGGCGCGAGCTGCTGCATTTGTTTCTGGATCCACTGCTGGCGTTTACGTAGATAAGGCGATGGAGCTTGTACCAAAAACCGATGCGGATTCGGCAGCACCGCCGCCAATAACGCGGCTTGTTGCCGGGACAACTTTGCCGCCGAAATGCCGAAGTAACGCTGCGCCGCCGCTTCGGCACCAAAGACGCCTGGGCCAAATTCGACGCTGTTTAAATAGACTTCCAGAATGCGGCCTTTGCCCCAGGCACCTTCAAGCAACAGGGTAAAACCACTCTCCAGACCTTTGCGCACCCAGCTACGGCCTGTCCATAAAAATACATTTTTTGCCGTTTGCTGACTAATGGTAGATGCGCCACGTATTTTGCGGCCTTTGCTGTTGTAAACCAACGCTTTTTCAATGGCTTGTAAATCAAAACCACTATGCTGCAAAAATTTCTGATCTTCTGCCGCAACCACCGCTTGCAATAGATTTGGTGAGATCTGCGCTAAAGGGCGCCATTGGTGCTGGGGCTGATACTGGTCTTTACCTGCAAACCAAGCACTGAGCTGACGCTCCAGCATCACACCGGTATAAGGTACAGGCAAGTGCGCAAACAACAACACCAGAGTCAATACGCCCAGGATGCAGTAACGCAGCACTGACAGCAGCGCTTGAAATAGACGGTGAACGGAGAATTTCAGCAAGTGTGCGTATACATTTAACAAAAATGGCGGCCAGTCTAACGCGGCCGCCCAATCTTGACCAGTTACAACAGCGCAGGCTTAACTGCGCTCATCCGCAGCCTTTTGCAGCAAACGCCGGCTTTCCTGCAAGAACTGGCTGGCAAGCGGTCCAAAAAATTCCTGACCTTTGGCAAATTCCGCCATCAACCCGGCTTTGTCGCGCGCCGCCAATAAATGCGATAACTGATTGAACCTATGCTGATAACGCTGCAATAGGCCGGTAACAGCAACTGAGCTCAGCATAATGTCGGCATAGAGTTCGGCATTTTGTGCAAACAGCCGCCCCACCATCGCCAATTCCAAGCGGTAAATTGGCGAACTCAGTTCTAACAGTTGCGGCAAATCAGCATGCTCTTCTGCCAGATGCACACCATAAACCAGCGAACTAAAATGGCGCATGGCCTGAATTAACTGCATCAGTTCATCATGTTGCCGGGCATCTTTCTCAGTGAGTACGGCGCCCCAAACACTGAACTGCTGTAACAGCCATTGATATTGCTCTGTCCCGCGACCATGACATACGACAACCACTTGTTTTACGATATTACTGATGTCCGGGCCAAACATTGGATGCAAGCCAATCACAGGACCTGAGTGCTGCTGCAACATGGCAGCTAATGGGGCGGCTTTGATACTGGTAATATCGGCAAGTACACAATCAGCGGGTAGCTTTGGCAGCATCGCAATGACTTGATCCGTGACGGCGATAGGCACCGCCAGTAATACCAGCGCAGCGTCAGCACAAATCTCTGCCGCTTGCGGCCAGTCAGTTTGTTCCAGCACAGACACAGCAAAACCTGAGCGTTGAAACAAACTAACAAAGCGCCGACCCAGTGCACCGCGACCACCGACTATAACGACTTTACCACCGCCTTCACGACAGCAGACAAAGCCAGTTTCCTGCGTAGAATAAGACTCACGCATTACCCGGCGCAGCACGTCTTCCACCAGCTCTGGTGATACGCCCAGCGTTTCGGCTTGCGCACGACGCGCTTCCAGCAGTGCTTTTTCCCGCTCCGGCACATACAGAGGTAAAGCATATTGTTGCTTGACCTGACCGACCTGCGCCGTGACTTTGGCCCGAGCAGCCAAAAGTTGCACCAGCTGTGTGTCAATCGCATCTATTTGTTGTCGCAGCGGCGCCAGTTCTGCCGCTGATGCCGCTTGGGCTGAAGTTGAAATGGTCATAAGTAGCCTCAGGCAGCCTGACAAACACCTAACATTTGATGGTGCAGACCCGCAAGCAGTTGTGCCGTTGTGGCCCAGTCGATACAGGCATCAGTGACTGACACACCATAAAGCTCTGCTTTGCCATTCTCGATATTCTGCTTACCACCACAAATATTACTTTCCAGCATCAGACCAATAATGGCGTCATTCCCCATTACGCGCTGCGCCACCACAGCTTCAGCGACCAGTGGCTGGCGGTTATGGTCTTTGTTCGAGTTACCATGACTGCAGTCAACCACAATCCCACGCGGTAACTGATGTTTGTCGAGCACAGCAACTGCAGCATTGATGCTGTCCGCATCATAGTTTGGTTTGCTACCGCCACGCAGAATGATATGTCCGTCCGGATTGCCGGCAGTCTGTACTAAGGCGACTTCGCCACGCTGATTGATGCCGATGAAACTGTGCGGACTGGCAGCAGACTGCAGCGCATTTAACGCGATGTTTAAATTGCCGTCAGTGCCATTTTTAAATCCAACCGGCATCGATAGACCACTGGCCATTTCGCGATGGGTTTGACTTTCCACAGTTCTGGCGCCAATTGCGGCCCATGAGACTAAATCCGACAGGTATTGCGGGCTAATCGGGTCCAATGCCTCAGTCGCTGTTGGCAATTGCATATCGACTAATTTCAGCAATAACTCGCGCCCGCGGGTCAGCCCGGTTTCAAGATCAAATGAGTCATTTAAATGCGGATCATTGATATAACCTTTCCAGCCAACAGTTGTACGTGGTTTTTCAAAATAGACTCGCATCACGATGTACAGACTGTCGGCGTACTGCAACTGCAGGGCTTTCAGTCTTTCGGCGTAATCAATCGCCGCAACCGGATCATGGATCGAACAGGGCCCGGTGATCACCAACAATCGTTTATCCCGACCGTGCACAATATCGGCGATCTCCCGGCGCGATTGCTGAACAAACAATGCCCCTTGTTCTGATAATGGCAGCGCTTTTTTCAGCACCAACGGTGGACTCAATGGCTTTTCCGCCAGAATACGTAGATCGTCAACTATTTTGCTCATCGTGCTCGCTCCTTTACTCTGCCGAAGTTCAAGTCAATGCGACTGAGCTGGCTTGAACTTACAGTGTACATTTATATATACACTCCGTATTTTAATAATTACAAATTGCCGACATATTAAAAAGCACATGAGTTGATGTCAATGGGAAAAGTCAACAAATATGGCCATCACAACAACACTTCAAGCTAAAGGCTATTTGTACACATTTAATTACACACTAAGTCACTGAGATCGATCATATGGCTAGAGACACTACCATTCTCAGGATCTAACCTGCCCAGCGAACATTTTCCAACCAATGCTTGCCTGACCCGCACGAGCTGTTTACAGTTAGGATCCCAGAACTTCAAAGGTGTAGCAGCCGCGTGCGTAAAATACGAATCTGCAGCAGTATTACTTTGCTACTGATGCTGGCCCCGGTGTCTGGTGCAGAGATCCGGGTATTGACAGAACATCTGCCACCTTTTCAGATTGATTCAGCAGGCGCTGCGACTGGCTTTGCAACGGATGTAGTAAGACAAACATTCAAGGATGCCGGGATTTCTTATCAGATTGAGTTTCAGTCTTGGAGCCGTGCTTACCAATTGGCTTTGCGTGACCCCAACACTTGTATTTTCTCTATTTCTAAAAGCAAAGAACGACAAGCGCTGTTTCAGTGGATTGGCGAGCTGTCGTATAACACAACCGCAATATACGGCCTGACGAGTCGCACGGACATCGTACTGAAGTCACTGGAGCAGGCTAAGAGCTATGTCATTGCGGTAACACGGGACGATGTCACCCATCACTATTTATTGCAGCACGGTTTTGAAGAAGGGAAAAACCTGTACGTTCTGGAGAATGTCTCGAGCATGTTGAATGTGCTGACCAGCCGACGTCAGGGCATCGATCTTGTCATCATTAATGAAACCATTCTGAAGTATCGTGCGATTGAATCTGGCCTGACGCCAGCTGAGTTTCGTAAACTGCTGGTATTACCTGATTTGCCGCTGGATTTTCATCTGGCCTGCAGTCTGAAAACACCAGCAGCGATCGTGGCGCGATTGCGCAGCAGCCTGCAGGGCATTAAAACGGATGGCCGTTTTGATAAAATCGTGACCGGCTGGTCAGAACGTCTGCACTAAGTTAGAACGTCTGTACAAAGGCAGAACGTCTACAAGCTTTTCTTCGGTGGCAAGGCCACATTTGCAAAGATAAAACCTGCAACTAAAGACATGAAAATCAAAAATGTTTGTTGGCCGATATGGTCGGTTGGCACCATATGTTCACCCGAGATAAAACTATTGAGGCCAATATAAGTTTTACTGCCTGGCACCAGTACGATCATGCCTTGCAACGATACGATACTGGCAGGCGCGTTCATCAATCGGGTAAACAAATTGCCATACACGCCAACGGCAAAAGCACCGACAAAAGCGCCCAATGCTAAATCAAGATAGATCCCACCAAGCTGACTGGCACCATAAGCGATAAAGCCAGACATCAGGCCCCAGCTGATATGTTTGCGCCGGGCGCGAAAAACGATCACCAGGGATCCACACAAAATGGCAACCGCAAGCCATGCCGTCCAGGCTTCAACCGCCTGCGTCGGCACATAATCGACTTTACCAAACAGGCGTTCGCCCAGGGCCATGCCGAGAAAGGCGCCAAAATACAATTTAAACAGGATCATGACGGCATCCATGATCCTGGCCGTGCCGGACACCAAATGCCGGGCAGCGGTTTCAGCAAAACCAAGTGTCAGTGCAAGCCCGGGAATAAACACGATAATCGCCGATAACACGACGATGGGAATGTTAATTCGTGGGTCGATATAGGCAGCAAGTGCTGTGGCGCCTAAGGCCGAACTCATCGCCACCAGAGGCTCCAGCATGTGCGTAACCCGGCGGCTTTTTTCAGCCCAAAGTACAAATAAATAGACGATTAAGCTCAGACCAGTGGCATAAGCCACATCGAGCCAGCTGGCGCGCATCAGCATGGCAAAAGCACCACCAGCGGCACCATAAGCGAAAAAAGTCGCCCAACGTGAGTATGGGTTCGGCATCACCGCAATAGTATTCAGGCGCTCAGTCGCTTCCTGCAAAGTCATCTGATGCTTCAGTACAGCATCCACTACTTCGTCTGCGCGCGACAAAGAGCCTAAATCCAGATCGCCAGGCATCACCCGGGCAACATGAGTGTATTCGTTATCTTCACCCGGAACCCAAATAACAAATGTAAGCACCGTTGGGGTAATCGCAAAAGAAGCACCAATATTGAGATCTTTGGCCACGTCCTGCAGGTGCGCTTCAAGTCTGTATGCTGGTGTGCCGAACTTATGCAGCATCTTGCCAAGCTTGACGATAAACTTTCTTTTTTCATTGAAATCAGAAGATTGCACTGGATTGTCCTTGTGGCACGGCTACTGGCATACAGTTTGTTCATTCCATACTAACAGTGCAGAGTGACAAAACAAGGGATTAGACTAAGGCGATGATTTAATTGCTGTACTTTTAGTCGCTAGCTTGAATTTTCGGTAAAACGGACAATGAAGAGCCAAGCAGCTCAGGAATTCATTTGGGACAACTACCTAGGACATCACAGGGCGTGATGAGGCATAAAAAAAGGCTGCCCGGGGGCAGCCTTCAAGTGCTTAGTTAAGCTTTTCGCGGATACGCGCTGATTTACCTGAACGATCGCGTAAGAAGTAAAGCTTGGCACGGCGTACTGCACCACGACGTTTCAGCGTGATGCTGTCAATCATTGGGCTGTGCGTTTGGAATACACGCTCAACACCTTCACCGTTCGAAATTTTACGAACTGTGAACGCTGAGTGTAAACCACGGTTACGTTTGGCAATAACAACGCCTTCGTAAGCCTGCAGACGAGTTTTATCGCCTTCTTTAACTTTAACTTGAACAATCACAGTGTCACCTGGACCGAAAGCTGGAACGTCTGTTTTCAGCTGTTCGTTTTCAAGTTCTTTGATGATGTTTTGGCTAACTTTGCTCATAACAATCTCACTTTACCTGGATAAACTATCGTTGCTGCAACGCCTGGTGTTCCGATTGGAACTCTTCCAGAAGTTTGCGTTGCTCCTTAGTCAGAGCCAGGACATTTAACAATTCCGGACGCCGAAGCCATGTTCTCCCGAGAGACTGCTTCAAACGCCAGCGTCTGATGTTTTCATGGTGTCCGCTGAGTAGTACAGCGGGAACCTGTTTGCCGTCTAACACTTCTGGTCTGGTATAGTGCGGACAATCCAGCAATCCGGAGGCAAACGAATCCTCAACTGCTGACATGTCATGCCCCAGTACGCCAGGTACTAGTCGCGATACCGCATCAATCAGCGTCATCGCAGGCAATTCGCCCCCACTCAGCACGTAATCGCCGATTGACCATTCTTCGTCAATTTCCGACTCTATTACGCGTTCATCAATCCCTTCGTAGCGACCTGCTACCAGCAACAGCTTCGGACGTTTCGCCAGTTCAGCGACCCCTGCCTGATCTAACTTACGACCTTGCGGCGATAAGTAGATGGTATGGACCCCTTCCCCTGCGGCAGCTTTGGCGGCGCGAATTGCGTCGGACAACGGCTGCACCATCATCAACATACCTGGACCGCCACCAAAAGGTCTGTCGTCCACAGTGTTATGTCTATCCGAGGTAAAATCCCGCGGATTCCAGCACTGTAAATCAATCAGGCCATTTTTGACTGCCCGGCTGGTCACACCATATTTTGTGATTGCCTCGAACATCTGCGGAAACAGGGTAATCACCCCAAACCACATGTTGTACTGTCCGGACATTAAAAATCTGGGTCCCAGTCGACGATGATTCGTCCTTGCGCTTTATCCACAGTTTTGATGACAGAATCAGTCAAAAATGGAATCAAACGCTCTTTCTTACCAAATGCATCGGTCCGGTTTGCCTTCACGACGAGAACGTCGTTTGAGCCCGTTTCCATGATGTCATCCACTACGCCTAAGTCATAACCGGCTTCGTTTACCACGGTCAGACCCATCAGGTCTTTCCAGTAAAAGTCACCGTCATCAAGCGCGGGCAGACTAGTCTGAGTCACAGCGATTTCCGCATTCACGAAAACTTGTGCCTGATCCCGGTCACTGACACCTTCCAGTTTGACGATTAAGCCATTGCTATGGCGTTTCCAACTGGAGATTTGCACTGGCTGCCATTTGCCCTGAGATTGGATCTGCCAGGGTGTGTAATCAAAAATCCCTTCCGGGATATCTGTGTAGGAAATTACTTTTAGCCACCCGTTGATGCCGTAAACGGCGCCAAACTTACCTAAGACAACTAAATCTTTACCCATCAAGGTCAATTCCTACCCAGTTTGCTAATTAAGCAGCAGCTTTTTTAGCAGCTTTTACCAGTGACGCAACGCGATCGCTCAGAGATGCACCTTGTGCAACCCAGTGATCAACGCGGTCCAGGTCGATGCGCGCTTTCTCTTCAGAACCGCCAGCGATTGGGTTAAAGAAACCCACGCGCTCAATGAAGCGGCCATCACGAGCAAAACGGCTGTCAGCGACCACAACTTGGTAAAATGGACGCTTTTTCGCGCCACCACGTTGTAAACGAATAGTTACCATACCGTCCTCTATTTCAATCGTTCAGGTTTTTGTAAATCAAAATCCCCGCGGTCAGGCCGCAGGGACGCCGAATTGTACTCGCTTTTCATTGTAATGCAAGGAATTTCAGGCTTTGCAGCGGGTTATCAGGCCAGCATTACCGGTGGATTACTCTGTGGATAAGCTCTTGACAAGCTGTTGGGACAAGCGCTGAGGATACTGTGCGGTTCGCAAGGATCCTGCGTGAAATTCGCTGCTGAAGTCAGGCGTTTACTAAAGCGACACCGTAATTGCAAAGGCTGTAATTGTAAAAAAGCCACTGCGATGCAATGGCCTCCTGAACAAGTCTGTCAGCAGATTAACGTCCGCCGCCCGGTAAACCTGGCGGTAATTTGCCGCCCATCGCCCGCATCATTTTCATCATGCCGCCTTTGCCACTCATTTGTTTCATCATTTTTTGCATCTGAGTGAATTGCTTCAGCAACTGATTGACGTCCTGCACTAGGGTGCCAGATCCGGCCGCGATACGTTTTTTCCGCGAGCCTTTGATTAAATCCGGGAACTGGCGTTCTTTTGGCGTCATCGAGTTAATGATGGCTTCCATTTTATTGAAGCTTTTATTATTGATCTGATCTTTAGCACCAGCCGGCAGATTCTTCATTCCTGGTAATTTGTCCAGCATCGACATCATACCGCCCATACTGCGCATTTGTACCAACTGGTCACGGAAATCTTCCAGACTGAAACCCTGCCCCTTCATCATCTTCGCCGCGACTTTAGCAGCCTGATCACGGTCAACTTTTTGCTCGAGCTCTTCAATCAAACTGAGCACATCGCCCATGCCAAGAATTCGCGATGCGATCCGATCCGGATGGAATGGCTCCAAGGCATCGGTTTTTTCGCCCATACCGATAAACTTAATCGGCTTACCAGTGATGTGACGGATTGATAAAGCTGCACCACCGCGGGCATCACCGTCAGCTTTGGTCAGGATCACACCGGTCAGAGGCAACGCTTCGTTAAAGGCTTTCGCAGTGTTCGCAGCATCCTGACCGGTCATCGCATCGACAACAAACAGCGTTTCAATTGGTTTGATCGCCGCGTGTAACGCTTTGATCTCATCCATCATTTCACTGTCGACGTGCAGACGGCCCGCGGTGTCGACCAAAAGGATGTCGTAGAAACCTAATTTAGCCGCGCTGATAGCCGCATTGGCGATATCCACCGGTTTTTGCGAAATGTCACTGGGGAAAAATTCAACCCCAACATCTTTTGCCAGCGTTTCCAGCTGTTTGATGGCCGCAGGGCGATATACGTCCGCCGATACCACCATAACTTTTTTCTTTTTACGTTCTTTTAAGAACTTGGCCAGTTTCGCCACTGAAGTGGTTTTACCTGCGCCCTGTAGGCCTGCCATCAATACTACAGCAGGTGGTTGCGTATTCAGGGTCAGCTCTTCATTGGCTTCCCCCATCGCCTCTTCCAGCGCCTTTTTGACGATTTTGAGAAATTCCTGACCAGGTGTCAGACTTTTACTGACTTCAAGGCCTACCGAGCGCTCTTTCACCTGATTGACGAAATCACGCACGACTGGCAACGCCACGTCTGCTTCCAGCAGTGCCATGCGTACTTCACGCAAGGTTTCCTTGATGTTGTCTTCGGTCAGGCGGCCACGGCCACTGATGTTTTTCAGCGTTCGGGTCAAGCGATCCGACAAATTCTCAAACATGGTCAAATCCGGTTCTGTCAAAAATGACGGCGATTATAACAAAGCAGGGGCAAGGCGTCAGCCTCAGGCTCTGTCATTCTGTCGCCTCTTCCCATACAATGCAGAAAAATATGCATTCAAATTGGAATTATTTGCATGTCGGCCGCATTCTTGCCTGTACTCGCCCTGCTTTGTTACCTGGTTGCTGCTGTGATTGTGTCGCAGCGGCTTTATCACGCTGATGGGCCACGCCTGAAACTGCTGTTTTCAGTCGCCATTGCCGGTGTTGTCATGCATATGCTGGGGCTAAGCCAGAGTTTGTTCACCGCCGAAGGCCAAAATTTCAGCCTGCTGAATGTCAGTTCACTAGTGTGCTGGCTCATCACCGCAGCTTTTACAGTCACCGCGTTGCGTACCCCAATTTTATTATTGTTACCTATCGTTTACGGCTTCGCCGCTATGGTGCAGCTGGCTGTCATTCTGCTGCCCGATGCCGTGCAAATACAGCATTTTGAACATAGCCCATGGTTGCTTACTCACATTATGGTGGCGTTTATTGCCTACGTAATCCTGATTATGGCGACCTTGTATTCATTTCAGGTCAGTCTGATCAGTCAACGGCTGAAGCAGCGAACTCCGCTGCCAAGTGGTACCGTCCTTCCGCCTTTGATGCAGGCCGAACAACTTCTGTTCCGGCTGATTTTATTAGGCACTGTTCTGCTGGGCATTACTGTGTTCAGTGGTGCGGTATTTGGCCAAGATTGGTTTGCCCGCCATAACATTCATAAAAACGTACTGAGTACACTTGGATTTATCGTCTTTGGCGTGTTGTTAGCAGGTCATCGGCTAGCAGGTTGGCGCGGTCGGATCGCCAACGGCCTCACGATGACCGGTAGCTTGTTACTGACTTTGGCCTACTTTGGCAGCCGCTTTGTGCGCGAAGTGCTGCTGTAGTCTGACTTGACGCTGTGTCTGATTTCGCATATTAATTGAAGCTGAACGGCAACACAGGCATATTCCGACTTGGACGCAATCTCTACCGGCACGCTGCTTCTAATTCTGGCGTTTCTGGTGCTCTGCTCTGCTTATTTCTCCGCAACTGAAACTGCGATGATGTCGGTAAACCCCTACCGGCTGAAGCATTTATTAAACGAAAACCACCCTGGCGCACAGCGCACGCATGCCTTATTGCAACGGCGAGATCGCCTAATTGGCCTGATTCTGGTGGGTAATAATCTGGTGAATATCGCCGCGTCCGCAATAGGTACGGTGATCGGTATGCGCCTGTACGGCGACTATGGCATTGCCATCGCCACCGCGGCACTGACTCTCATTATTCTGATTTTCGGTGAAGTTACGCCAAAAACGCTGGGAGCATTGCACCCGGAACGCGTGGCTTTTCCCAGTAGTTTGCTTCTGAAACCACTGATGAAAGTGCTATATCCGGTGGTCTGGCTAATGAATCGGATCTGTAACGGTATTTTAGGCTGGTTTGGCGTCAGTGCGGAACAACATAAGGGACATAGTCTGAGTAGTGAAGAACTACGGACAGTAGTCCATGAAGCCAGTGCCATATTACCAGGACAGCACCAGAGCATGCTGGTTGGTGTACTAGACCTTGAGAAAGCCACTGTCGAAGACATCATGGTGCCGCGCAACGAACTGGTTGGCATCGATATCAACGACGAATGGAAAGATATCCTGCACCAGCTGTCCATCACCCAGCATAGCCGTATTTTGCTATACCGGGACAGTGTCGACGATGCCCTCGGTTTTTTACACACGCGAGACATTATGCGCCTGGTGCTGAAAGAGCAGCTGAATAAAGCCAGCTTGCTACGTGCCGTGCATGATATCTACTTCATTCCCGAGGGTACCAGTCTGAACACCCAGTTGGTGAAGTTCCAGCACTCGAAAGAGCGCATCGGCTTAGTGGTCGATGAATTCGGCGATATACAAGGACTGGTCACGCTGGAAGATATTCTGGAAGAAGTTGTTGGCGAATTCACCACTGATATCGCAGAAGCAAACAGTGAAGAGATCCGACCGCAACCAGATGGCTCTTTTCTGGTCGAAGGCAGTATCAACTTGCGCGATCTGAACCGCGAGTTACATCTGAACTTTCCCACTGACGGTCCTAAAACCTTTAACGGGCTGGTGCTGGAATATCTGGAAGACATCCCGCAATCAAACCTCAGTTTGAAATTGCTGGGCTATCCGTTGGAGATCGTCGAAGTGCAGGATAATATGATTAAACTGGTTCGACTTTATCCGCACCTGAAACAAGATTAAACCAGTTAAAAAATTCTGAAAAAGCAAAGGCTTGTAAATTAATTAAAAAAATCACAAATTTTTCTGAACTTTCTTTTACCGACTTCGTCTGACTATTTGAAAGGATTCTGCCAAGTTTTTGTTTTCATCCCTGGATTCTCCCTATCCTTAGTTTTACGGCCACTGATGTGGCCGTTTTTTTTGCCTGTAGCATCGTGCGGAGCAAGCCCATGCGGACAACCAGACGATAAAAAGCCCGCATCTCTGCAGGCTCAGGGCACTTCAATGAAACATGACGCCGGCTAACAGGGTTTCTCAGCGAAATACTGTTGCAGGTACTCATCAAAACCTACGGTGTCAGCAGCTTCAATCTGTTGCTGTTCTGTTAGTGAATCTGCTGCCATCTGCAGGAGTTCTGCCTGCTGATAATGTTGATAATCACCAGCTAGTAACTGCTGACGATACAGATCGGCCAGTTGCAGATTGACCTTACCGTTATCCTGTTGATTTGCCTGTAACATGGCCAGCATTTTGCCCGATGGTGTCCGCGCTGGATCCAATAAGCTCAGATAATACTGCTTCAAAATACCTTGGTAAGATCGGGCCGGGTCGTCGGCGCTTTGATAAGCGTCATCCAGCCATGTCGCCACTGGTGACAACTCAGCAAAAATTTCTTCTGCCCAATCCTGCATCAGCCGCGGCTGGCCATCCTGATCTAGTTCCAGATTCAGTCGGCGGCCATCGGTTACGACCTTTTTCAGATTCCGCTCCGTGACAGCCTGCGCCTGCGCATCTTGTTCCGGGCTTTCTTCAAGCAGACAGTACAACAAAAATAAATCGAGAAAGCGCATCTGCTCTGCGGTGATCCCGACAGCACTGAACGGGTTTACATCCAGCGCACGCACTTCGATGTATTCGACGCCGCGTTTGGCCAAAGCACAAGTTGGCCGCTCACCGCTTTTGATTGTCCGTTTTGGCCGGATGGTCGAATAGAACTCGTTTTCAATTTGCAGGATATTGCTATTTAGTTGCTGGTGTTCGCCCGCATTTCCTTGTCCTATTGCCTGATATTCAGCCGACGGAGTCGTGATCGCCTGATGCAGCCCACGGATGTATTCCGGCAGATTGTTATAGGTAATGGCCAGACTGGACTGTGCGCTGTTGGTATAACCCAGATCACTCATCCGCAGCGAGGTGGCGTATGGCAGATACAAAGTTCCACTGCCTAATGTCTGGAAACTGTATTTACTTTGCCGACCCTGCAGAAATGATTTACACATCGCAGGTGACGCACCAAACAGATACACAATCAGCCAAACATAGCGCTTATAGTTGCGGATCAGATGCAGGTACTGCGCAGAGATAAATTCCTGCAGCGGTTGCGTATCACCCAGCATTTGCTGATAGTGCTGCCAGAAGGCTTCTGGGATTGAGAAATTAAAATGCACCCCGCTAATGGCCTGCATCATGCTGCCGTAACGGTTCTTCAAGCCTTGGCGGTACAGCGTTTTCATTTTGCCAACATTTGATTCGCCATAATAGGCCAGCCGGATCTCGTCCTGATGCGCAATATAACAAGGCATACTGCCGGCACCGAGCCGCTCGTCGCCTAATTGACGCATGGCAAAACGGTGAATATCGGTCAGCTGGGCTAGTGTTGTTTCAATGCTGGTCGTTGCCGGCGTAATAAACTCCAGCAAGGATTCGGAAAAATCAGTGGTGATCAGCGGATGCGTTAATGCCGAGCCCAGCGCCGGCGGGTGATCCTGCTGTGATAAGGTTCCGTCTGGTTTGATCCGTAAAGTTTCGCGTTCAATACCGCGGCGAATACCAGTGATGTCGTTGCGCCAAGGCGCAGTGCGCAATGCGGCGATACGGGAGGTAAACAGCTGACTCAATTGCAGTCCTTATCGGGTGATCAAAGCACCCTTTAGTGTGAAAACGCGGCAGCAAGGCGCGGTCCGGATCCCTATCATTGGGGAGGCGAGCACAAAAAACAAGGGAAGTTCTATCTATTCCTCTTCTTCCTGTTGTCTTCGTCTGGACTGCTGGCGTTGAACAACTAACCGCATAATATCTTTCCAGGACACAATACCCAGCAGCTTATGTTGTTGATTTGTCACCAGTAAACAACTGATGTTGCGTTCTATCAATAGAGTTGCGGCCTGGATCACCGAGGTATCCGGCCCTATGCAGACCACTGGGCTTGTCATGATCGAACGCACTTTCCGACCTTGCGCAAAAAGTTCTGCAGTGTGTTCGGAGGCGGAATCGACGACCGGACTCATCGCTTTATAAAAATCTTTGACCGACACAATGCCAACCACCCGTTGCATACTGTCGACTACAGGCACATGTTGGTAATGTGCTTCGGTAAATATGCCGCGCAGGCTGGCCAGAGTTGCTTCCGTATGTGTCACAACCACTTTTCTCGACATAATGACGTCTATGGACATTGCGCGCCTCCGGTCAATTTCATTTATGAATCATTACTCTACCATTTGCAGCTGTCGAATCGCAAAGTGCATCAGGTCAACGACAATTGCCCGTTAGCAGCAGCTGGGAATTCAGGTACACTGGGAGAAAGAACAGATTTTGGCTAGGAGTTCCCGATGAATGTTGCTTTGGGTTGTCGCTTGCTGTGTGCTGCACTGCTGACGTTCACCGTCAACGCGCAAGAGTATTATCGCTGGCACGACAATAGCGGCCAGCTACATGTCAGTCAGACGCCTCCGTCTGCCGGTATTGACTACGAAATTGTCGATACTCAAGCAAAATCAGCAGTGACAAAAGTGAAAGCCACAGCCGTTGCAGCACCAGCAAAACCGCTGGATGCCAAACAAATCAAAGCGTTAAACCAACAGGTTGAGCAGGTCAATCAGCAACTGAAGCAACAAAACTGTCAGCAGGCACGAACGAATAAACAACGGCTGACGGCAGAAGCACCTGTATCCATAACCAATGCTGAAGGCGCAGAAGTTGCTTTAACAACGGAAATGCGGGCAGAGCAATTGGTGGTCACTGAACAACATATTCGTGAATTTTGCCAGCCAGACACTCCGGCCCCTAGCAAAAAATAGCACATCACACCGCCGCGCTGATTAGTGCGCTGCGGTGTGTTTGTTCAGAGCAGTACTCAGTTCAGTGGCTGGCTGCTGATAATGAATTTATCTGCAGCAACATCGATGCGGATTAAGCTGTTTGGCGGGATATCACCGCGCAACAGACTTTGCGCCAACGCGTTTTCGACATATTGCTGCACAGCCCGTTTTAGCGGCCTTGCACCAAACACCGGGTCAAACCCCACAGCAGCGATTTGGTCCAACGCCGCTTCTGACACTTCCAGACCATATTGCCGTTCAGCCAGTCGTTGGCGTAACCGGTTCAGCTGAATGCCAGCAATGTTTTTGATCTGTGCATGATCCAGCGGATGGAACACGACGGTTTCATCGACCCGATTTAAAAACTCGGGTCTGAATTGCTGTGTCAGCACCTGCATCAACATGCTCTTCATCTGGTCATAACTTTGCTCGGCATAGTGCTCCTGGATAAGATCAGAACCAAGGTTCGACGTCATAATGATGACCGTATTCTTAAAATCGACGGTACGGCCCTGACCATCGGTCAGCCGGCCATCATCCAGCACTTGCAACAAGATGTTAAACACATCCGGGTGGGCTTTTTCCACTTCATCCAATAACACCACTGAATAAGGCCGGCGCCGAACGGCTTCGGTCAGATAACCGCCTTCTTCATAACCGACATATCCCGGCGGTGCACCGACCAGACGTGACACCGCGTGTTTCTCCATAAATTCAGACATATCAATGCGGATCAGCGCATCTTCACTGTCAAACAGGAAGTTAGCCAGTGCTTTGGTCAGCTCGGTTTTCCCCACACCGGTTGGCCCCAAAAATAAGAAAGACCCAATTGGTTTATTCGGATCAGACAACCCGGCGCGAGAGCGTCGAATAGCATTCGATACTGCCGCCACCGCTTCAACTTGACCGATGACGCGGCGCGCCAGCGCTTCTTCCATTCTGAGAAGTTTGTCACGCTCACCTTCGAGCATTTTGCTGACCGGGATGCCGGTCGCTTTTGACAGCACTTCAGCAATTTCCTGCTCCGTCACTTTGTTACGCAGCAGTTTCATTTCATGCATTTCAGCCTGCGCGGCCAAATCCAGCCGTTTTTCCAACGCTGGGATCCGTTCATATTTCAGTTGCGACATCCGGTTTAAATCACCGGCACGCCGCGCTACTTCCATATCAAGCCGCGCCTGTTCCAGATCGGCTTTGATACTTTGCGTGCCTTGTAATGCAGCTTTTTCTGAGCTCCAGACCTCGTCCAATTCGTTGTATTTGGCGTCCAGCTCACGGATTTGTTCCAGAATAAAATCACGGCGTTTTTTACTGGCGTCGTCGGTTTCTTTTGACAGCGCATTGTCTTCCAGCTTCAGCTGAATGATACGTCGCTCCAGCCGGTCCAGCTCTTCGGGTTTGGAATCCATCTGCATCCGGATGCTGGAAGCCGCTTCGTCAATTAAATCAATGGCTTTGTCGGGCAATTGCCGATCTGCCACATAACGATGTGACAACATGGCCGCAGCAACTATCGCCGGATCTGTGATATCGACACCGTGGTGCAACTCATAACGCTCTTTCAGACCACGTAAAATGGCGATGGTGTCCTCAACCGATGGCTCTTCCACCAGTACTTTTTGAAAACGCCGCTCCAGCGCCGCGTCTTTTTCGATGTATTTGCGGTATTCATCCAGCGTGGTTGCGCCTAAACAGTGCAGTTCACCGCGCGCTAACGCCGGTTTTAACATATTGCCGGCATCCATTGCGCCATCGGCTTTACCGGCGCCGACCATGGTATGAATTTCATCGATAAACAGAATGACACGGCCTTCTTCTTTGGCCAGTTCACTCAGTACCGCTTTTAGCCGCTCTTCAAACTCGCCGCGATATTTGGCGCCAGCCAGCAACGCCCCCAAATCCAGCGACAGCACCCGTTTGTCTTTTAAACCTTCCGGCACTTCTTTATTGATAATGCGCAGCGCCAGCCCTTCAACAATGGCGGTCTTACCTACCCCGGGTTCACCGATCAGCACCGGATTATTTTTGGTGCGGCGTTGCAGCACTTGAATACAACGGCGGATCTCTTCGTCCCGGCCAATCACCGGGTCGAGTTTGCCGGCTTCGGCGCGGGCGGTCAGGTCAATGGTGTATTTATTCAGCGCCTGACGTGTATCTTCAGCGTTTGGATCATCGACTTTCTGGCCAGCGCGCATTTGCTCGATAGCTTTTTCCAACGCGTCTTTACTGACGCCAAGGCTTTTTAATAAAGCACCGAGTTCAGCTTTGTCATCACAGGCCGCCAGCACAAACAATTCGCTGGAAATAAATTGGTCTTTGCGTTTTTGCGCCAGTTTGTCGCATAAATTCAATAAGTTAATCATGCTAGCCGAAAGCTGCAGATTACCTTCGGTGCCTTCAACTTTGGGTAACCGTTCAATCGCCTGCGATATTTTTGAGCGCAGGTCATGCAGATTGACGCCCATTTTGCTTAGCAGATCACGCACTGAGCCGCCTTCCTGATTCAGCAAAGCGTGCATCAGATGCACAGGCTCAATAAACTGATGGTCGCGGCCAAGCGCCAGCGACTGAGCTGTTGCGATGGCCTCCTGAAACTTGCTGGTAAAGCGATCTAAACGCATTGGTATACTCCCATCTTAAAACCTTGTTATGACATAGATGGGGAACGGCTGCTGCTTTTTCAAGCGTTGGCCGTCAAAAAATTGACTTATGTCAAAAAACTATAGGGAATGGGCTCAAATAGCGGCGGTTAACCAAATCAAACTGGCTTGGCGGCCGGTCTGACCGTCACGTCGATACGAGTAAAACCGCTGCGGATCAGCAACAGTACAATAGTCACCGCCATAAATAGCGCTGACACCTGCAGCCTGCAGCCGCTGTCTGGCCAGCAGATAAATGTCTGCCAGATATTTACCGGGGTTGATTGAGGGCACAAAAGCAGCTGCGGCTTGCGGATCTTTGGCCACAAACGCAGCACGTACTTCGCTGCCGACTTCAAAATTGGTCGGGCCTATTGCAGGCCCAAGCCAAGCCAGCACTTCGGCGGGCTTAGGAAAATGCTGAAGTGTCGCTTCCAGCACACCGTCACACAGGCCACGCCAGCCGGCATGCGCTGCTGCAACTTTGTTGCCTTGACGGTCACAAAACAACACCGGCAGACAATCAGCCGTCATCACAACGGCTGCAAGCCCAGGTATAGAAGTAACACTGGCATCCGCATCAGTCAGCTGACCTTGCCATAGATCTAAATCCAGCACCGCGATGCCATGCACTTGATTGAGCCAGGCTGGTTGCTGGGGCAAATCACAGTATTGCTGTAGCAACTGGCGATTTGCTAATACCGCATCCGCCAGATCACCAACATGCGTACCGAGATTCAGCCCGGCATAAATACCGGCCGAGCTACCAAACTGAGACTGCGCCGCCAATCCACGATTGGTTGAAAGCGCCCGAACATGTGCCGGCGCCGGCCAGTCTGGTAACAGAAAATCCGGCGCGTCTAACCGCTGCATCAGCTGTTGTCCATGCCGTGCAGTAAGGTGTCGTTCCGCAGAGCGACCGTCAGCTCAACCATATCGTCTGGTACCGGCGCATGCCATTCCAGCAACTCAAGCGTAATTGGATGCGCAAAGCGTAACATCGCGGCATGCAGCGCCTGGCGGCGGAATGCGCGTAGCACCACTAATAAGCTTTCATCTGCTTTGCGTGGCGGACGCGGCCGGCCGGCGTATACCGGATCACCAACTAACGGATAGTTGATGTATGTCATGTGGACACGAATTTGGTGGGTACGCCCTGTTTCCAGACGCAGACGCAACCGGGTGTGATTACGGAACTTTTCCATCACGCGGTAATGGGTGACCGCTGGTTTACCACTAGAGGTAACCGCCATGTGCGTGCGTTTGGTTGGATGACGGCCAATCGGCTCATCTACCATGCCGCCCGCAGTCATCGAACCATGCACGATTGCTTCATACTCGCGGGTGATCTCGCGGTTTTGCATCATCTCAACTAAGTGGGTCTGTGCCGGGATGGTTTTCGCCACCACCATCAAGCCGGTAGTGTCTTTGTCGAGGCGGTGAATAATACCGGCGCGTGGCACTTCGCCGATGCCTGGGCAATGGTGTAATAAAGCATTTAGCAACGTACCATCGTGATTGCCGGCGCCCGGGTGGACCACCAGTCCCGCCGGTTTGTTGATCACCAGAATATGTTCATCTTCATAAACGATATTCAGGTCAATCGGTTCGGCTTCAAACCGCTCGTCTTCTTCAATCTCGGCATTGATCACAATATGTTCGCCGCCGAGTAATTTTTCCCGCGGTGTGTCACACAGGCGGTTGTTGACGTTGACCCAGCCGGCCAGGATCCACTCTTTTATCCGCGAACGCGAATAATCGGGGAACATTTCGGCCAGAACCTGATCCAAGCGTTTACCGTAAAGATGATCAGGTACTGTTTCTGTAAGTTTTATCTGTTTTGTCATGTCGGAACCGGTTATCCTCTGTGCATCACTGCACGCTCTGGGGTAGAATCGAAACTATTCTGCCTATTTTAACGATTTTATGCAGGACTAGACAGCCAAAGGCTGCAGTCTGAGTGGGTTTTTTAATGAAAGTGAAATTTTTCGCAGTTTTTGCAGTCGCCGCACTGCTGACCGGTTGTGCCGGCAACAAGCCAGCTGATGAGCTGGTGAACACCAATCAAACCGCCCAACAATCTTATAATGAAGCAAAAGCTGTATTAGATTCAGGACTTTACAGTCGCGCTATCGAATTACTCAAAGGGATGGAAAGTCGCTATCCATTTGGTCCGATGGCCCGCCAAGTGCAATTGGACCTGATTTTCGCCTACAACCAGTCAGGCGATATAAAACAGTCGCTGGCCAGTATTGATCGCTTTATTCGCCTCAATCCAAACCATCCAGACCTGGATTATGTGTATTACATGCGCGGCGTCAGCAATCTGCAGTCCGATGAGAACTCATTTCAGGAATTTTTTGGCATTGACCGCGCTGACCGTGACATCGCCAGTACGAAACAGGCGTTTGACGATTTTAAAATCCTGACCAGTACTTATCCGAACAGTAAATATGCTGCGGCTGCCAAAACGCAGATGATTGTGATCAAAGAAAAACTGGTTCGCCACGAACTGCTGATCGCCGATTATTACAGCCGCCGTGGCGCCCATTTAGCCGCTGCCAACCGCGCACGTTTTGTGCTGGAAACTTATCGCGATTCTCCGCTGGTGCCGCAGGCGTTAGCACTGATGGTAAAAAGTTATGATGAGTTAGGTCTGACCAAACTGCGTGACGACGCCAAAGCGGTGTTGCAGCTGAACTTCCCGAACCAACAAAGCTAAATACCTTCTTGCTGAAAAAGGCCACTCATGTGGCCTTTTTGCTATGCAAGTAAAAAAGCCTCAGAGTGCTTCCAGTGCATCGCTGAGTTTATTCACGCCAATCACCTGCATGCCTTCCAACGGCTCTTTTGGCACGTTGCTATGTGGCACTATGGCGCGGCGAAAACCATGTTTGGCCGCCTCACGCAGTCGTTCCTGGCCACTGGGCACCGGCCGGATCTCACCGGATAGCCCCACTTCGCCGAACACCACCAAATCCATTGGCAGCGGTTTATTGCGAAAACTGGACACCAGCGCCAGCAAAGTGGCGAGGTCCGCACCAGTTTCACCGACACGGACCCCACCAACTACGTTGACAAAAACATCCTGATCAGCCATCTGAATACCGGCATGGCGGTGCATCACCGCCAGCAACATCGACAGCCGGTTTTGCTCCATCCCCACCGCCACCCGGCGTGGATTATTCAGCGGGGAATAGTCCACCAAGCCCTGAATTTCGACCAACAGTGGTCTGGTGCCTTCCCATAACACCATCACCAGCGAACCCGGCGCTTCTTCTTTACCCCGACTTAAAAAAATTGCTGACGGGTTTTTCACTTCTTTCATGCCCTGACCGGTCATCGCGAACACGCCCAGTTCATTGACTGCACCAAACCGATTTTTATTGCCGCGCAGCGTGCGGTAACGGCTGTCACTATCCCCATCAAACATCACAGAACAATCGATACAATGTTCCAGCACTTTAGGCCCGGCTAAAGATCCATCTTTCGTGACATGCCCGACCATAATGACGGCAATTTGATGCTGTTTGGCAAAGCGCGTCAGGTACGCTGCACTTTCACGCACCTGCGACACACTGCCCGGCGCCGACTGAATATCGGCCATTTGCATCACCTGAATCGAATCGATGACGATAATGCGTGGTTTCTCCTGCAATGCCAGCTCACAAATGGTCTCGACCTGGGTTTCAGCCAGCATTTTTAACTGATTGGTCGGCAGTCCCAACCGGTTCGCCCGCATAGCGACTTGCTGCAGTGATTCTTCCCCGGTGACATAGAGCGCCGGCCCGGTTGATGCCAGATAACACATGATCTGTAGCAATAAAGTACTTTTACCGGCGCCGGGATGACCGCCGATCAAAATCGCCGACCCAGGCACGATACCGCCGCCAAGCACCCGATCAAACTCGGCAAAACCAGAGCTGAAGCGCGGCACTTCCTGCAAATCTACCTGATCGAGCCGAATCACTTTGGCAACAGTTGCACCGGCATAACCACCAGCGCTACCGCGACTGCCTTTGGCTGGCGCCGTCATTCTTACTTCACTGATGGTGTTCCAGGCGCCACACTCTGTACACTGGCCTTGCCAGCGTACAAAATCGGCGCCACATTCGTTACAGACATAAGCAGTCTTAGTTTTTGCCATCTTTGGCCTCAAAGTGATTGATAGGCATAATAATTGCTTTTATTGTATCGATATTAACACAGACCGTCGCAGTCAGACGGCACTACAGGGCAGAATGACAACACAGGATCTCCTCCCTTATCAGGGCATTATTGAGCGATTAAAACCCTTGCTGAACTCCAATGAGTTCAGCGAGGTTTTCGCCATTTTGACGCAGGAGATCCCGAAGCCCAAACAATTCCTGTTAAAAATGGAGCTGAAACGGCTCGGTCAGCCCTGTAATTACTACATCGATTTACGCGGTCGGGTCGACGGCGA
>NZ_JBHLXP010000001.1:1022542-1399224 GCF_042432165.1 Rheinheimera tilapiae | reverse complement strand
CAGAACAGCGGCTGCAGGCGGTAATAGCCGGCGATCCGTTGATCAAACAAGAACCCGTTCAGGAGACTGAACAGGAACAGGACAAAGCTGGCCCCCGTATCGTACAGTTCGCCAGTTATTGTAGTCGCGGTGAGGAACGGATGAACTTCACCATCGATATCGAAGTGGAACTCGATACCGGCGAAAAGTTTCAGGCCAGCACTGTGGACCTCTCTGTCTCAGGCAGTAAACTAAAAGTTCCGGGCAGTCGCCGCTTGCAAAGTGGGCAGAAAATTGCCATCCATTTCACGGGTTTAGAGCAAGAATTTGCCTTGGGTTTATCGCATGGCATTCCATATCAGGTCATTGACAGCGAAATTATCGAGCGGACGCAATATGTGCGGGTAAAACGGCTACCGCTCGCCGATGAACGTGGATTCACTGAATTTCTCAAGCAGTTTATTCATGGCAATAAACGCCGCTATAAGGTCAATCTTGACAACACTTTAGATGCGGTGATCGTCAAAGGCTATGAGCAATTTTACTTACCACGCATCGCTTCTTTGCCGGTGTTCCTTGCGGTCCGGGACGGTTTACCGGTGCCCGTGTGTGCACTGACAACTGAAAATAACCGACAACACGTGCAGTATTTTCAGGACGAACGGCAACAATCGGTACTGATGCAAATTCTGGCCGGCAAACGGCTGAAAAGCTGCTTACAAAAAGCGCCGGCTGAACGTTCCACTGTGTTGTATTGCTTCACTCATGCGGCCAAAGGCAAACTTTATTTTTACTCAGCCACCGCTGACGAGTTGGCTCAGCAACCACAGCTGCAAAATGTATTTTTTGGCTTTGGTGCACAGAAACCCAGCTGGCGGGTTTTTCATCTGGTCGTGCACCGCACGCACCCGCAAGATGCACACATCCTGTTGTCTCTGCCGGACACTGCTGATCAGGACATTCATAAACTCAATCAGCCGCCGTCACCGCAAGTGCTGCAGTTGATCCAGGAGTTTCGTTATGTCGCGGCATTAACCGAAATCAACCACAACGAAAGTAATCTGTTGTATCAACAAATTAGTTTTGATGAAAATTTACTCAGTCAGTTGAAGGTATTTGGCCATCCGAAACTGGACGATCTGCCGCCGCTGGAATCAGTGGCGGTGCAATATGTCAATTTGCGCTCAGAAGGTCGCTTTTTATACAAAACCCGTGTGATGCTGAAAATCAATAAAGAACAGTTTATTGACGCTCACACCCGCGATTTTTCATCACGTGGCTTACAAATTGAGACGCACGAACCAGTGGCCTATCAAAAAGGCGACAAAATACAGCTGTCGTTGCCAGACATGCAAAAGATCTCCAGTAAATATGGCCTGCAAGAGCTCGACTATGAAGTCATGGCAGTCAGTAAAAATCAGCTGATTATGAATCTGCGGATCATTGAACAGGATTTACCGCATCAGGGTCGGTTGTTTTTTGAACAGCTTATTAAAAACAACAGAGCCAAACTGACAATGGCAGAAGAAATGCCAAAATTTGCCGGGCTCGGTCAGGCACTGCGGAACATGTATGTGAAGGCACTGAACAGCTTCCCGTTTTTTATGCACCGGCATGGTATTCGGTATGACTTAAATGTACTTGGACAAGGTGCAGAGCCAAACAACTTACATCGTCTGCTCGGTTTGTTTACTGATGATAAGTCCAAGCCTAACCTGCAACCGCTGCTGAAAAACAGCGCAACGAATCTGCATTTTGCCAATCAACTGAAAGGCATGAAACGGCAGGACGCACCTCGCACCTACGAAGTGTTTATCCGCTACCGGCAGAATCAACAAAAGTTTGAACAGAGTTTTGTCACCGAATTCGATTTTGACCTGAAAACCACGCAGGCCAAACATTATTTTATTCAGGATGCACTCGCCAACGATTTGTTGTTTTGTTTCCGTATCCATTTATCACGTACCGGCCGGCCAGATACCGAGCATATCAATAAAGAACTGAGCTACATCAGTGTGTATGCGATCCATAAAGCCAAGGTACTGGAAGAAGAGTTATGGAGTGTGGTCGGCGTTGGGGATGTGATTGATATCAGTGATGAGATCTTGCTGCGTTACAGCATCGCCCCGGAACAGATCCAGCAACAACAACAAAAACGCCGGGCTTTCGTGCAGCAACAGGACCAGCAAAGCTGATCCAACAGCTTTTCAGCATCAGCACCGATCATTCCGGTATTTTTAACCAATCAGCAAGATCCTGAAAATGTCCGCTTCTGGCCTGTGCCGCAGTTAACATCGATATATGATCATAATCCAGTCCATCGCCCTGCATTTTTCCCAATAGCCGGTATCGTGCATGTTGCAGACCGGATTCATGCATCAGTAGTTTAACGTCTGTCGCATGTCCAAGTACCCGATCATTCACTGCAGCGAAAAACCAGGCTGGCGGCCATTGCAGTTGCTTTGCTGCGGCGCTGTAGTCAAAAGCATCGGTTGGATCGATAAAATGAGGATGATTAATCCAATGAATGGTGTCGCGTAAAAACTGTGCCGGTTCATCGTCAGCACCCAATTTCCATTGTTTGGCAGGCAGATAGCCATGCTTAGCGGCTAACAAAGGACAGAGTTTGTTCCAGACCAGATCGACCTGCAGGCTTTTACGCCAGGAGCGGATGCTAATGCGTCTTTTGCTGCCAAAACAAACGATAGACCGTACTTTGGCCAGTAACTCAGGCTGTCGCGCCAAAGCAGCCAGCGCCACAACACCACCCCAGCTATGGCACACCAGACTGACTTTCTGTTGGTGACGTTGGTAGATGTCTGCAATCAGCGCCGGGATATCCTGACAAATCAACTGATGCTGGTTTTGATCAAAGCCACTGCTGACGTGTGGCCTGGATAAACCCCGACCAGCAAAATCGGCACAGTAGACTGAGAAGCCCTGATCTGCGAGGAAACAGCCCAGCCCTTTACCGGACTGGCTATAAAAAATCCGACCGTTTTCAATGGCGCCATGCAACATCAGCACCGGTGTCGCGCTGGCGTGATGCGGCACCAAAGCTTTGATATGCAACTGGTAGGTACCCTGATCCAGATAAATGGAATGTTGCTGATGCTTCATGCGCTGATATCTGTGGTATCAAACAAGTATAATAACTGCAGTAATGAGCCATGCCGGATCGCATATTGCGCTTTTGCCTGTACCAGCGGTTTGGCGTGGAACGCCACACCAAGCCCGGCAACCGCCAGCATCGGCAGGTCATTGGCGCCATCGCCGATAGCGACTGTCTGTGCGTGCGGAATATCACGTGCCGTTGCAAGTTGCTGTACGACCTGAGCTTTGACCTGCGCATCCACGATGTCACCCAGTACTTGCCCGGTCAATTTACCGTCGCGGATCTCCAGCACATTGGCAAATGTCGCGCTGAGGGCCAATCGCTGTTTCAGCGCTTCAGTAAAGTAAGTAAAGCCACCGGATGCGATCGCCACAGTCCAGTTGTGTTGCTGCAAAGTCGCGACCAGCGCTTCGAGCCCAGGCATCAATGGCAATTGTTCCAGCACAGTGGCTAGCACCTGTTCAGGCGCATCTTTTAGCGTCGCAACACGCTGACGCAGGCTTTGTGCGAAATCCAGCTCACCGCGCATCGCGGCCGCCGTCACAGCGGCAACCTGTGGCCCCACACCGGCTAATACGGCTATTTCGTCAATACACTCAATCTGAATGGCCGTGCTATCCATATCCATCACCAGAACGCCGGGCATTGCCAGTTTCGGCTGTGACGTCAGATAGTTCAGCTCCAATGCCAGAGTTGCGGCCTGTTCACGCAGTTGGATGATGGTTTGGGCAGTTAGTTGTGATTGCAGCCGCAGTTCAAGTGCCGGGGCTAAATCCACATGTGGCTGATACGGCAATGCCAATACCGGCCCAGCCACTGTCTGCATCAGTTGCCGCAGCGTCGCCATGGTGAGCACAGCAGGCTCGCTGCTCCAAATCCTTATGGTCGCTGCTGCAGGCGCTGTGATTTGCGCCGAACTGATCTGCAGGCTTTCTGCTGTTTCCTGCAAAAGCACGATCGGATGCTGTTGAAATAATTCAGAAAAAAATGGCTCAGCTTGATCTGCTAGGCTTTTTGGCAAAAGACGACTCACGGGCGTACCTGTACTTTAAGTGGGCTGCGTGGCATTCTACCGGCATTTTTCCGGCCTTGTCAGCGGATCATCAGGTCAAATGTCAGTAAAAAAGCCAAAAAAATCAGCAAAAATCTGGCGTAGCGTACAATTTGTACTGGCCGTCAGCGGATTCCTGTTGTTACTGCAATGGTGGCAACAAAGTAACAAACATGGCGAGCAGTTGTTTGCTGAACAAAGCGCCGTGCTGATGCGTGAAACTTTAAAAGCGCTGGCACAAACCTGTGCTTATCTGATTGAAAATGACCAGCTCGAAGGTCTCAAAGCGCTGACCCAGCAAATGGCTTCCAATCCTTATCTGCACGACGTGGTGGTTTACGATGCCAATGGCGTGCGTCTCAGTGAATCCGTTGGCAGTGAGCCAGCGCGATTGTTATACGCACCGCAGACACCAGACCATTTATTGCCGATGGTGCAGGAAATTTACCAGGGTAATCAATTGCTCGGTTACATCAAAATTAGTCTGAAACAATACAGCAGCTTTGATGCGGTCAGTTCCAGCTGGCATCAGCTGATGGAGCAAGTGTTGTGGATGCTGGGCTTTACCGCCCTGCTGTCGCTGATGTTACGCGGTTCATTACAGGCACTGTCACACCGGTTGGCCTCAAATAAAGAATTGCATCACGCTGCACTTGATAGTCCGGAACATCAGACCCATTCACTCCCGCCAAAAGTCTGATCTCACTGCGGCAAGTGCAAGGCCGCCAGACTGTTTTGCCACAACGCTAGGCCTAGTCTGTCGGCGGATTCAGTCCGTAGCGCACAAAGCTGCTGAAACACTAATGCCAGTTGTGCCGGTGTATTAACCTGCCCCTGAAAACCAGCCAGCGGCATCGCCGGCGCATCTGTTTCTACAACAAGGGCTGACAGGGGCAGCTTCCTGACCGTGTCGCGGGTTTTCTGTGCCCGTTCATAACTGATCGTGCCGCCAATCCCTAGTTTAAAACCCAAATCCAAAAAGGCGTGCGCCTGCGCTGTACTGCCAGAAAATGCATGCAAAATGCCGCCCTGACTGAACTGTTGGCGTTTTAATTCGGCCAGCAGCGCCGGTTGTGATTTGCGATGGTGTAAAACGACAGGTTTGCCTGCTTTCGCGGCTAAGGCTAGTTGCGCGCTAAACAATGTTTGTTGCCATTGGTGCAGTTTGCGTGTCGCCTCTTCGTCCTCTTGTACCAGCACAAAATCCAGCCCGATTTCACCGACGGCACAGACACCTGCTTCGACCCGCACCATGTTCGCCAATGTGTCGAGCTGCGTTTCGGTCGCGTGCTGTGCCCACCACGGATGGATGCCGAGCGCCAGTTCCAGTCTGAGCGATGTGGTTTGCTGTTGTAGCTGCAATAACCCTGGCCAACGCGCAGCTTCGACAGCCGGCACTAAAATGCGCCTGACGCCAGCCTTTATGGCACTGTCGAGAAACGCCGGTAACTCTGCGGCAAGTTCCGGCAAATCCAGATGGCAATGGGTATCAAACAATTGTTCGCACGATTGATTAAAAGACCTATTCGGCAATGGCGGGACAGACAGTTGCATTGAGCATCTTCAACAGGCAGCGATACAACGCATTGCAACAGAAGCTACAGTGGCAGGCAAGAGACGTACAAAGAAAACCCGGCAAGCGCCGGGTTTTCTTTGCCAGATCAGAGCTGACCGCTCTCCAGCGTGCTTTTCGCCTCAAGCTCGGCCTTACGCCGTTCTTTCTGGCTTTCCAGGTCCTGGCGTTGCTGCTGCACAGTTGAAGCCGGTGTCGGCATCGGTTTACGCGGCAGTTTTTTCTCGGCCATCGCCGCTTCATACAGGAAACCAGCCATGATCACTGACGCCTGTTTCAGGTCATCTTCAATCACATGATCAATAGAATCGATATGCGTGTGATGCAAGCGGGTGCTGTAATCCAGCGGGTCCTGAATAAATTGGAAGCCTGGTAAACCGACGTCATCAAAAGACTCATGGTCAGTCCCGCCGGTTGAGCGCGGTGACACGGTGCCGCTGCTTAAATCCATGTATGGGCCAAACCAGTCGGTAAATACCGGTTTCACCGCGACGTTGCCTTCGGTATAAATACCGCGGAACCGACCACTGCCGTTATCCATGTTCAAATACACCGACAACTTGTCATAACCGGCTTTAGGGGCGATGGGCCAGCCCGGGCTTGACCACAAATAACGCGGCAGCGCTTTTTCCGCCGGATCTGTTGGCGCAGGACGACTGGCCAGGAAGTCGTTGACATAAGCACGCGAGCCATACAGCCCCTGCTCTTCACCCGACCACAGCGCGATGCGAATGGTGCGTTTTGGCTTTACTTTCAGTTTGGACAGAATGCGTACCGCTTCCATCGCGACTGCAACGCCCGCGCCGTTATCGACGGCACCGTCACTGGCATGCCAGGAATCAAGATGCGCACCGACCATCACCACTTCGCCGTTTTTATCCGAGCCCGGAATTTCAGCAAGCGTGTTATAGGCATTTTTATCGTCATCATGGAACTGCGCTTTGATATCGAGCGTCAGCTGTGGTTGTTCTTTGCGGTCCAGCATCCGCAATAACTGACCGTAGTCTTCCTGTTCGATAATAATGGCTGGTACGCCAAAGGTTTCGCCAATCTTGTGTGATTTACCAAAGACCCGCACCAGACCACCTTGGCGGCTGGAACGGTAAATAACACCTGCCGCCTGCTCTTTGACTAAAAAAGCACTCAGCGCTTTGTTGAATTGATAAGCCTGCTTGCGGCTGGCACGCAGCGCTTTGGTCATCGCTGACTCATAACTCGGGCGAGCACCGACATCTGCATCTTTTAGGCTATTAAGTTTGTCGCTGCCGAGGCGTTCGAAAATGATGGTATTTGGCGGTTCAATCTTCAAATCTTCGCCCATCATCAGGAATTTACCGCGTAACTTGCCGGCATATTGCGCCAACTCGGCTTCGGTGTTGACATCAAACATCATCACTTCACCGGCCACAGGGCCGTTGGTTCCTGGCGTCCAGGCGACCGGAATGCCGTGTAACGATACCGCTCTTGGGGCAGTCAGCACGATACTCGATGCGGAAGAACTCCAGCCACGGCCAAATTCAAATGGATGCAATTCAGCATTTTTCAGGCCCCAGCTTTGTAACCGCTTTAAGGTCCACTGGTTGGCTGCGGTCATTTGTGGTGACGCCGTCAGGCGCGGACCAATTTCATCGGTCAGATATTCCAGCGTATGCAGCACTTCACTTTGATAGAGTCCTTCGTGACGGATTTTATTGGCCATTTCTAAGTCGGCGGCCAATGCCTGTGACACAGCAAGCGCCAGCACTGATGCTGTCGTCGCTGTTAAATATTGTTTCATAACCATGTTCCCGCTTGTTTTAATTGTTGCTCTTATGCTTGGTGTTGCCTTTTATTGTCCCTTCGCGATGGTAGGAACAGGCACAGTTCAGACTCAGCCAGCAGCAGGCACAAGGCAATTGCTTTGCGGTCAATACGGTATTTACAACGACAATCCGCCTCTCGCTATGAGGCGACAGAACCTCAATCCAGTCGCATCTGAAATTGCAGCCGAATTTGTGTGATGACGTGATGCTTTCTCTGTCAGAGCGCACTTTAGATCGGGACGCAAGCTATCAAACGCTAGGCCTGCTGCTGCGCCAGCCAGGTCGTCCGGTCGAGGCGGTAAAACACTGTCGCCCGCGCGACACCGGTGGGTGACGTGATGTCAGTATGGGTATAGATCGCGCCCAGTTTTTCCACAGCGCGGCGCGAGCGTAAATTGTACTCGCCGACATGAAACCAAACTGTATTCACAAAACTAAAGGCATGCGTGAGCATCAGATGTTTTAATTCAGTATTGGTCGCACCGCCCCAGCGAGACCGCACCAAGAAGGTATAACCAATCGCTACTTCCTGCTGCGCCGCATCAAACTCATAGTACCGGCTGGTGCCAAGCACCTCGCCGCTTTGTCTATCGCAGATCAGATAAGCACCTCCACTGGTAAGACCACCGTCAAACACCGGCCGGAATACGTTGGGTTTATAACGTTCAGGCTCCGGATGCAAAGTCCAAATCAGCGGGTCGCTGGCAGCTTGCATCAGAGCGGGCCAATGCTCAGGTTGTAACGGAATTAACTGCAGAGTTTGACCATTCAGTACGGTTTGTAACTGACTCATTTAACTGTTCCAAATCGAAAAATTCGGGCCAGCTTAGTGGAATGGCGACAAGGAAAACAAGTCGGCCCCTGAAAACTCTGTGTTGACGGATTGAACGTGGTACAGAAACTATGCAAGGCATTTTGCCGTTGGCGGGACCGCGTCACGGCCAGACAAGATCACAATCAACAGCGCTGCAGAGAACAGCCACTGCGTGGCATTTTTATCCGCTGCGCAGTGGCTTGTTGTGACTATCCACAGACTATGGGCACAGCCGCTCGATACTCCAGCTGCCATCGGCTTGCCGGCTGTACATAAAACGGTCGTGCAAGCGGTGTTCACCGCCCTGCCAGAATTCAATTTTGTGTGGTTTGACCAAGAAGCCGCCCCAGAAACTGGGCACCGGCACTTCACCGTGTTCGAACTTGTGTTTGATCTCGGCGAATTTCTGCATCAGCGCCAGACGGGTCGACACCGGCCGGCTTTGTTCAGAAGCCCAGGCAGCGAGCTGGCTTTCTTTCGGTCTTGAGGTGAAATAATGCAACACCTGAGAGGTTGGGACCCGCTCGGCAGTGCCATAAACAATGACCTGACGCTCCAGCGGATGCCACGGAAAATGCAGACAGACTTTCGGATTGCCGGCCAACTCCTGCGCTTTGCGACTGCCGAGGTTGGTGTAAAACACAAATCCGGCGGTACTCATATCTTTTAGTAACACCAAGCGCTGCGACGGCTGGCCATCGGCATCGACACTGGCCACACACATCGCCGTTGGATCCGGCAATTCGGCCGCGATGGCGTCTTTCAGCCAACCTTCAAACTGTACAAAAGGATCCGGATTTAACTTATCCAGATCGAGCTTATCCTTGATATAACTACGGCGGATATCCGCGACATTCACACTCATCAAAGCTTCCTATTTGCCGGTAATTGATTGAACCGTGGCAGACCATTGGCAGAAAAAAGGCCGGTTTGCACCAGCCTTTTAAGAACTTACATCCGCTCCATCACATCGATGCCGAGCAGGTCCAGACCTTTGGCCAGCAATTTTGCTACCATAATACTGAGCATTAAACGGCTGTCACGCAGCGCTGGTTCAATCCCTTCTTTTAAAATTGGGCAGGCCTCGTAAAAACTCATGTACTGGCTCGCCAGTTCATACAGGTAATTACACAGCAGGTTTGGCTGCGCATCTTTCATCACCTGTTGCAGCGTTTCTTCGAACTGCAGCACTTTGAGCGCCAGTTGTTTTTCCTGCAGTTCAGCCAGTTGTAAAGTCGCACTGAAGCTGTCGCTGATGCCGGCGCGGCGCAAGATACTGCTGACGCGGGTGTAGGCATATTGCAGGTAAGGTGCAGTTGCGCCTTCAAAGCTCAGCATGGCGTCCCAGCTGAAGATGTAGTCTGAAGTGCGGTTTTTTGACAGATCTGCGAATTTTACCGCGCCAATGCCAACTTTACGCGCAACTTCGGCGATTTCTTCGGCAGATAATTCTGTCGATTTGCCCTTCACTACGGCTTCAGCGCGAACGACCGCTTCCTCCAGCAGTTCTGCCAGTTTAACGGTGCCACCGGTACGGGTTTTAAACGGCTTACCGTCTTCGCCCATCATAGTGCCAAACGGGCAATGCTCGTAGGCAGTTTCCGCGCGTAGCAGTCCGGCTTTACGCGCCACCAGTTCCACTTGTTTAAAGTGCAGCGCCTGGCGGGCGTCGGTGAAAATAATGATACGGTCGACATTGAGTTCATGGCTGCGATACTGACAGGCCGCTAAATCGGTGGTGGCATATAAAAAGCCGCCACCGGTTTTTTGGATGATAAAAGGCGACGGATTGCCTTCTTTATCAGCCAGTTCATGCAGGAACACCACTAAAGCGCCCTGATCTTCCACCGCAATGCCACGGGCTTTTAAATCATCAACAATCGGCTGCAACATCGGGTTATATGCCGATTCCGGCTTGATGTGGTCATGACCCAAAGTCACATTGAGCGTGCGGTACACTTCTTCACTGTGCTTGACTGACGTATCGATAAACAACTGCCACAGCTTTTGACAGTGGGCGTCGCCGCCTTGCAGTTTCACCACATAATCACGCGATTTGTCGGCAAAACCAGCTTCGTCATCAAAGCGTTTTTTCGCTTCGCGGTAGAAATCTTCTAAGTCCGCCAGCGCCACAGTTTCCAAATCAACACCTGCGGCCAACTTGTCTTCCAAATGCGCGATCAGCATGCCAAATTGCGTGCCCCAGTCGCCCATGTGGTTTTGCCGAATGACGGTATCACCCCAGAACTCCAGCGCGCGCACAACCGCATCGCCGATGATCGTGGAACGTAAATGGCCGACGTGCATCTCTTTAGCAAGGTTTGGCGCGGAATAATCAACCACCACCGTTTGCGGCGCCGTATTGGCACTGACGCCCAAACGCGGGTCTGCCACCGCCTGTTGCAACTGAGTTGCCAGCCAGTCCGGTTTTAATGTCACGTTGATAAAACCCGGACCTGCGATTTCGACTTTGTCGGCGATATCAGCCAATTCCAATACATCGACCAGCTGCTGCGCTAACGCGCGCGGGTTGGTTTTTAACAACTTGGCAGCAGCCATAGCGCCGTTAATCTGGTAATCACCAAATTCAACTTTGGTACTTTGCGTCACCGCGGTATTGGTATCCGCCGGCAAACCGACTTTGATCATTGCGGCCTGCGTTTTGGCGGCCAATAACTGTTTGATATTCATTTCGTATCCTGTGTAAAACCTTGAAATTAACCGGCGTGCGCGTGTTCACGGGTTTTATGGAAACGGATCTTCGGATGCCGTTCCATCGCCAGGTTCAGGTTCACCATAGTCGGGGCCAGGTAACTTAAATTGTCACCGCCATCGAGCGCCAGATTGGTGCTGGCCTTGTTCTTAAATTCTTCCAGCGCTTTGCCATCTTCTGAATAGACCCAACGCGCCGTGCTGACGTTGACGCTTTCATAAATCGCATCAACGTTGTATTCCGATTTCAAGCGGTGCACGACGACGTCAAACTGCAGCACACCAACGGCGCCGACGATCAAATCGTTGTTATCCAGCGGCCGGAACACCTGCACCGCGCCCTCTTCGGCCAGTTGCACCAGCCCTTTTAATAATTGCTTTTGTTTCAGCGGATCACGTAAACGGATCCGGCGGAACAGTTCAGGCGCGAAGTTTGGAATACCGGTAAAAGTAAACTTCTCGCCAGAGCTGAAAGTGTCACCGATTTGAATGGTGCCATGGTTGTGTAAGCCAATGATGTCGCCCGGAAATGCTTCTTCGACATGTTCACGGTCGCCGGCGAGGAATGTCAGCGCATGCGGCACCAGTACATCTTTACCGATGCGGACATGGTGCATTTTCATGCCTTTTTCATACTTACCGGAGCAGATGCGTAAAAACGCCACGCGGTCGCGGTGTTTCGGATCCATATTGGCTTGAATTTTAAACACAAAACCAGAGAAGCCTTCTTCCGTTGGTTCGACAGTACGGCCAGTAGTCGCGCGGTGTTGCGGTGCCGGCGCCCATTCAGTCAGGCCATCGAGCATATGGTCCACACCGAAGTTACCGAGTGCAGTACCAAAGAACACCGGCGTCAGCTCGCCTTTTAAGAAGGCTTCACGATCAAATTCATGGCTGGCGCCCTGCACCAGTTCCATTTGCTCGCGCAGGTCAGCAGCAAAATAACCAATACGGGCATCTAATTCAGGGTTGTTGATGCCTTTGATGATGTCGACATCCTGAATGGTGTGGCCCATACCGGATTTGTAGAAAATCACTTCATCACGCAGGATGTGATAAATGCCTTTGAATTCTTTGCCTGAGCCAATAGGCCAGGTAATGGGCGCGCAGGCAATTTTCAGTACGCTTTCCACTTCATCAAGCAAATCAATCGGATCGCGGATATCGCGGTCCATTTTGTTCATAAAAGTAATGATGGGTGTGTCACGTAAACGAGTGACTTCCATCAGCTTAATGGTGCGCTCTTCAACACCCTTGGCGCCGTCGATCACCATTAAGCAGCTATCGACTGCGGTCAGTGTACGGTAGGTATCTTCCGAGAAGTCTTCGTGGCCTGGAGTATCGAGCAGGTTGACCAGACAATCAGCATACGGAAATTGCATCACAGATGTGGTGACCGAGATCCCGCGCTCTTTTTCCATTTCCATCCAGTCAGACGTGGCGTACTGACCGGATTTTTTACCTTTGACGGTACCAGCTTTCTGGATCAGCTGTCCGAATAACAGCACTTTTTCTGTTATCGTGGTTTTACCGGCGTCCGGGTGAGAGATGATCGCAAATGTGCGTCGACTATTGATTTCATTTAGAAAATCTTGGTTTGCCATATCAAATTCTTAATTTATGTACACCGCTATGTAGTCAGCAGTCAAAGTACCTATGAAACATGGCGCGCATTTTACCAGACCAGCACCCTTGATTGAAATTTATCTCCGGGTATCTCAATTCGATTGCTCGAGATCTTGAACTTGGATAAACCATAGGCATAGTTAAACACCTTCGTTATGCAAATGAGCGCCTGCAATGCACATCATCATCATGCTTGCTTTAGTGATCGTCGGTTTTGCGGCCGGCCAGAATCTGACCTGGTTGATTGGGATGCCGATGATCGGCATTGGCCTTTACATCGGCTTCGGGGATTGGGGCGGGAAGAAAGGAGCCAGACAGCGCGAACAAGCTGAAAGCCTGTTTTTACTATCTGGCCTGATTGGAATGGTTGTCCTTATTATTGCTGGGTGATCACCACTCACCCAGCTTATGCCGCACATAGGCATTCTGATACAGCGCGTTTTTCCGCTTCGCAATATCGTCCAGCTTCTGCCGCTTCTCTGCTCCACTAATGTTCTGGTTGTTGTTAACCAGCTCAGCCTGTTTATTCAGTTCACTTAGCTTGCGCTGGATCCGGTTCAACTGAACCCGGGCGCCGAGCGCTTGTGACTCTGATTCCTTCAGATCTTGCTGGCGCACCACATCACCTTCCTCTACTGCACGCTTATAGCTGCCGTATGCTTCGGTCGATTCTTCCAGTGCCTTGTAGAACTCATCCTGGAACTTGGTTGCAGTCTTAGGTGCATCGCCTTGGTAGAACGCTTTAATCACCGGATATCGACTGATTGGTGTATCTGCCGCCTCAATGCCCAGCATCTGCCGCGCAGCAATATCGGACATGCCGAGTACATAACCGCCGAGCGTACCAGTGTAACCAAGGATTAAGTGCTCAACCATTTTCGGGCTCACCCCGAATGCCGCGCCAATTTGCTTGGCCGTTTCACTGGTGTAAGCGTTGTACCGGTCCTCCGGTTGACGCTGTGCATCGCCCATCCCTTCAATCTGACTACCTTTAAAGAATGACTTGTTCGTCATTACTTCAACGACTGGCAGCGCCAGTTGCGGGATAGGGTTTAAGGCCAGCGTATTCCAGACAGCATGCGCCGCGGCTTTGCCTAAGTCGCCGCCAGGCTGTGAACCGGCTGCGTAGTGGAACATCCGCTCAGGCATGGTGCCGAACAGAATACCCAGCTCAAACGGTTTCGGGATCCGGAAGTGCTCATCACCGATGAAGAAGTGCCAGTTTGCGTCCTTATCCCAATCAGGCAGCTCCTGATACCGCTCGTCGTCATCGTTCATGGCCGCAAGTGCCAGGCTAAACGCGGCAACTTTCAAACCCTTCATTGCCAGATTGGCGCTCAGCACTTTCAATACACGGTCACCGTCACCGGCTTTCATGGCACGCACCAGTTTGCTCATACCCTGCAACCGGGCATTGAAGAAAGGCAGCATATCAATCATGGTGCCAATCAACGCAAAGTTGCCTTTCAGTGAATAATCCATCAGGTCTTTCGCTTCATATGCGGCTTGCCGGCGCGACTTGCCCGATTCCAATGCTGCTTCGTAGGTGCTCAGCCGGTTGGCGTTCTCCACCTTATCTGACGCAGTGCGGTACGCCTCCAGCAGTTCGCCGCCTTTGGTGATCAAGCTGTCCATGTATGACTGGATATCCTTCTCGCCAAGTCCCTTGCTGCGCAGTGCGCGCCGGATCTGCTGTGCTGCAGCTTCCGGATCCGCGCCGTGCACGTAGCCACCTTGGAACGCTGCACCGGAGAAAATCAGATCCCGATATGCTTCATCTTCGGCAAATGCTTTGCGCAAACCTTTCACCGAGTCGGCACCAAACCTGAAACCGTCTTTGTTGATCATCCAGGCATGAGCCGCATCGCGCACAAAGTTCTTGATGATGAAATCAGGAGACAGTGTGATGCCCGCCGTCAGGAACCGCTTAGCACTGCGGGCCATGCGGTTGAAAAGTGACTGATTGCCAATGGTGTGGATTTGCAGCAGGCCACGCAGCAGCGCCGGATCCGTGACTGTATAAGCCTCAGCTTTACCGTTACGCATCACCTTCACTTTCTGCAGCAGGTTCAACTCGGTCTGGCTCAGCGCCGCAATATCCGGGCTGTCTACAGCCTGCATGAATGGCGTACCTTCCAGATTGCTTACCACTTCAGCCATCGCCTTGTTCTTGATGGCTGCATCAATCATGGTCGACTGGCGATGGATGATATTTTCCAGCAAGTCTTTGGTGGACTGGCGCCCGCCCTTCAGCTCTTTGATTTGTGCTGATTGGCCAGCGATACCTTTGCGACTGCGCGGGCCGTGGACCATTGCGGCAATGCCGGACATTTCCGGATCCACTTCTTCTTCCATGTTGCGGAAAAACGGCACGTACCATTCTTCATCAAAGCCGCCGCGCTGCTCAGCACTCAAAAGCCCAGCCTCTTCAGCGAGGTCAATGATGGAACTGTTGATCTTGTTGTATTCCTGCCGCACCTGCTCGAATAAGGCTTCTTTACCTGCAGCCATCGCCTTGAGTTCATCGATATCCGCCTGACTCAGATTGTTCTCGCGACCTTCAGCCATTAGGCGCTCTGCGCGATTGGCCCCCATCCATGCCAGCCAATCGTTCAGGTCATCACCCAGCATGCCGAACACTTCCAACAAGCCTTTGGTATCAGCCTTGCGCTGCACTAAACCATCACGCCATTCAGGCGCGCCGTAGTGGAATACACCATGCAGAATATCGGACAGGCCGGACGCCAGGCGGGCAGACACATAACCTTGCTTGTTCGGATCCGTAATGCCGGCAGCTTCCTCAGCCTGCTTGATACCGGCCAGACCATCGAAAATACCTTCGTTCAGGCGCTTCCAGAATGAGCTGCTTTTCAGCGTGTCGACGGTTTCATTTGCCCGGCGCTTCGCCTGCTCAGCCACAGTCTCTGCGGCTTCTTCACCAAGGCCCAATTTGTCCAGAGCATCGGCCTGTTCAGTGGTGCGTGCTTTGCTGAATGCCAACTCAGATCCAGTGCTATCGGCTTCCCCGCTTCGGCCAAACATAAAGCCGGAGCGAATCGATTCCAGCATATCCTGCATCGCCTCGATATCCGGATCACCGGCTTTGGCCAAGCCAACCGACACCAGAGCTTTATGCAGGAATCGCTTCAGGGCGTTGAACCACAACTTCACCGGGCCGGTTACAGGCTTGTTCTGAACAAAATAGGCAAACAGTTCTTCGGCTTTGTCGTTTTCGCTAAAGCCCTCATAGTCGTTGTCAATCTGAGCCCACTGCTCAGCAAAGGCGGGATTGCTCCGAGTTTGCTTCAGTCGGTCAATGAACGCTGCGTAATCCGATTTGCTGATCACATTCTGCAAGCCACCATGGCCAATCACTTCGTGCGCCACTACTTCCCGCAGTTCATCCATTGATTTGATGTTTTCAGCAATCACATAAGCGGTGTTGGTTGCCCGGTTGTAGGCGCCACGTACCAGGTCACCAGATAGCGACATCTGCCACAGCTTTTCAGCTTCGGCCTGCGTCTCAAGTACAACCACCTTAATCCCCGCCGCACCGTTCAGGCGCTGCATGATGCCGGCAATAAACTGCTTGGCCAGCTTCGCGTTCACACCTTTAGCCGGCTTGGCTTTGATGGTGTTTTGTTTGCTGAACAGCATGACGCCTTTGTCAGTTTCTTTGGTCTGCAGCGTGTCAAAGAACGACCTGAATGCTGGATTGATGATCTCCTGCTCAGCCGTGGTTGGGTATGGGTAAGTCTGCTCAGCAGATTCGATTGCACCCCAAACATCCGGATCAACTACGTTCGCCAGGTAGTCATTGCTAAACCCTTTGGCTTCCAGTTCCGCAATGATGAATGTTTCAAAGGATCTGGCTGACGCTTCGATTTCTGACGACCAGTAAGCCTTACTCCGCCGTGAATCCAGTGTTGATGCACGTTGGAACATCTTGGTTTTTCGAATAGCCTGAATGAGTGAGGTGAAAGCATCCCGCACCTCCTGCCGCATATCACCACCACGGATATTGCCGCCTTCGGTGACAAAGCTATTCGGATTGCCGGACAGTCGCGCAAAGTAGTTATCAACCGAATGCCACCATTCGTGAGCCAACGAACCAGACCCTGACTCTTTGGTCAAATTGATGGCGACATAAGAAGTCTCGTAGTGTGCTGCAGCTTTGATAGTTGTTGCTGCGCCTTTACCCCGAGCACCAAAGGCCATGCCTAACTCGCCATTTAATGCGAGTGCCTTTGGCGGAACACCCAGCACATCAGCAAGATCCATCAGCGCATCATAGGCTTCATTTAGATCCTTCTGGCGTTTACCCTGCTCAACCCAGTTGCCAAACTCCACGCCTCTGAAGCCAAAAGTATCAGCAAAAATTGCTGGCGTGATACTGCCTGCGTAGCGCGGAGGCCCGACCCGTTTTCGGTTCTCTGGCCGGCGCATTTCAGGTACCTGTTTAAGCTGCTTCAGTTTTGCTTCCACATCAGCACGGTTGGATTTCAGATATTCACGCGCCTCATTGACGGTATCAAAATTTTGGATCCGTAACACACCGCTGCCGCCTGCCCACCCAAGGTATGCCTGCTTGGTATAGCGGTCGCTGTAGATAGAAATCTTACTTTGCTTCTGCCCTGCAGTATCAGGATTCGCCGCGGCCTCAACCTTGATTAGTTTCACCAGGTTATCCAGCGCGCCCTGCTTATCCGGACTGGCCAGATCCAGCATTTCGGACCGGCCATTTTGTGGGTAGTAAAATGTTTTTGATGGGCTGTATTGTTTGCCTCGGAAGATGCTGAACGTTCCAGAACCAATCCGGTATTTGGCAGCCAGCTTGATGGTTTCTGGATTGGCCTGTGCGATAGCCGGAATGGCATCAGCAATAGCCTGAAGCTCACCGCCGCCTTTTGACATGGCAGCAATCACCTGTTCAGGCGTCAGTTCTCCGCCAATCAGATCCCGGGCAAAGTTACGCAACACATCAACCTTCTCAGCCCAGCGCCTTACCTTGTATGAGACTCGCGGCTTGGCTGGAATTTCAGAGCGCATAGCCGCGATAATGGCCAGCGTTTCCATAGATACGCCATCAGCAGCCATCTTCACATAGTCTGGTTCTGGGAATGATTTGGACAGCGGCAGTTCTCTTGTATCAAGCTCGCTGCTGACAGCTTCAGAGAATCCGCCCCAAACATCTTTGCGGGCGCCACCGAGCTTCTCGCCAAAGTCATCAATTCGTTCAACAGGCCCAGAAACAGAAACCCCGGCATCGGCCGGGGTCTGGGTAGTTGGTTCAGCTGCTACTGCTGACTTTTCTGGTTGCTCTCGATCTGGTCCATTAGCGCGTTCAGCACTGGATCCTTGTCCTTCTCGGCTCGTTCCCGGCCCAGCTTCACCATTATCTGCATTGCCAGTGGTGAACAATCCGCCTTGCTTGGCGCCGCTGCCTTCTTGGTTTGTGATTCGCTCATTAAGCGCTCCCATTACTTGGTCTGACGTTACAACGTCACCGAAAAGCCCATCACCAGGCTGTGTTTTTAATGCTTCATTTGCATAGCCAATTAAGTACTCTGCAACCTTATCACGACCGCGAGCGCGTGACAGCGTATCGCCACGATAAAAGATAGACAACCAGGCGCGGGTTGCATCAGGCAATGAGCCACTAAAGATATCATCAGTGCTGACCAGCTCAATCAGTGCCTTGCCCTCGCCGCGTGCGCGCCGGATCAGGTTCACCGCTTCAAGAAGGAACGGGGTAACGTCCATGCCATCTGCAATCATGCCATCACGCTCTGCATTGCGCATCTGCGCCCACTTGCCTGCAGCATCAAGCAGTGCACCGCCGATCGCTTTGATATCGGTATCACCGCTTTCAAATACTTCAGCCACAATGCCATCATCGCCATAGGCGGCAGATAATAGAGCTGCTTCAATCCGGCGCCGGCCATTTTGTGACAGCACGCCGCTTGAGTCCATCAGGCCACCGCGCTCGGCTTCACCGGCTACGTTCTGCATGAACTTGCGCACAAAGCTGCGGTTTTCAGCGGATGTGATTTCACCGCCTTGATAGTCGGCAACCACGCCTGACATCTTCGCCGCATCAGATGCAGCCTGCTCAGTAGCTGACATTTCCAGCGTAGTGCGCTGGTTTGATTCTTTGATGTAAGCCAGTCTGTCCTCTGGTGACAGCTCTGTACGGCGCACACGCACCAGTACCGGTTGCTTCATGCCTTCAATGTCAAAGCCGCTGTCAGTTAAAAACTGTCGGTAACCTTCAGCACCACCTTGCCGGTATGCTTTTCGAAGGCCAAGGCTGCGCCCGTTGCCAGACTCAACAATGCCATCGGCTGAAATGATTGGTGCGCCGTCCGATGTCGTTGCGCTTTCAGCCAGAAGGCGCGGATTTACAGCGCCGGCGATACGGTTGATTTGATCCTGACTTGCAGCACGGCTCCGGTCACGCGGCTGCAGTTCTGCCGGGAAATCGGGATTACTGCGGCCATCTTCCAGATTGGATGTCACCAGTGAATCCGCTTCGACAACCTGGTATTCAACATCGATATCGCGGCCGGCCGGAGTTGTGGCCACTGCTTGCTTGCCGGTTGGTCGGGCTTGGATGGCTGGCTGTAATTGTGCTGCTCGCGCCGGCTCAGGCTTCACACGGAACCCAAAGCCACCATCGACCGGTACCGTTTCCAGCTCTGCGCCTGTGGTGGCTGCAGCTTTATAGCTGGCGCTGATCTTCATTTCTTTTTCAGTTTTGAACGGGTCGCCTGACTTCTTCATTTGTACCGGCGCCGGCTGCACCTCTTGTGCTGGCTGCACTTCCGGCTGCTCCTGCGCCTGCTCTACGTGCTGGTCCGGCTGTGATTCCTTCACGCGCCAGCCCCAACCATCACCGAATTGAACAGCTTCAACTGGTGTCCCGCTGCGTTTCATCGCCCGGGCCTGCTTGCTGGTCATAGCTTCACGCGGTGATTTGTAAACCTCGCCATTGCCTTTGACGCGCACACCGGATTGGTCGCCGGCAAAGATAATGTCTTTCTGTGGTAAACGCGGCACTGATGCAGCCTGGTTGGCTTGGCGCTGCAGGTTATCGGTGAACTCCTGCGCCGCTTGCTGTGGCCGACCGTCACCGGCAAAGATCACGTTTTTATCCGTGATTTGGCGCGGCTCGTTTCGCATCCGCTCCATTTCGGCCTTTGCTTGTTTGACCTGCTCAGATTCCAGATCAATCGGTGCATTTTCAATAAAGCCTGCTGTATTCGCTGCACGCTGCTCAGGACTTAACCACTCACCTTCCATTGCTGGATTTCGCTCAGCTTCGGTGCGGCCATCGGCGGCAAAGATGACATCTTTCTGATTGATGCGCGGGATTGTCGGGCCACTGATACGGGCCTGCATACCGATTTGGTTTGGATTGTAGTTCGCGCCGGCAAGCTGTTCCGGATCCAATAGTTCGCCTTCCAACGCTGGCTGGCTGATGGCTGGCATGCCACCGATGATACTTTGCAGATCCGCTTCGCGCTGTGCAGCAGACTGAGCAACGCTATCAAATGCACTGGCCAAGTCTGGGTTCTTATCGCGGATAGCATCAGCCTCCGGATCTTTAACCGGCTCGGCTTGTTTGCGGTTCAGTAGACCACCGACACCACCAGCTGCAGCACCGAGCGTACCGCCGGCGACACCTTCATTTAATGCGGCAATAGCCACGCCATCCATAGGATCACGACCATCGACCTGAGACAGCGCCTGATTAATGCCGTATTCCTGAACTGCTGCCTGACCGGCTTCAGTGCTACCTTCAATCGCAAAACCTTTGGCGGCTGAGCGGAATGCGCCGGATTTCGCCAGACGCGCACCGGTCAATGCCCGACCAATGATTGGATCCGCAATTGCTGAACCTGCAAAGTTAGCCATCAGCACTTTTGGATCTGTCTGTACTTCAGAGGCCAAGCGTTCCGCCACGGTGTCTTCAGCAGCAGTCCACAGCGCTTCGCCATCCAGATCCGGCTGCTTCTGCTTCATTTCGCGGATTGTGTTTTTAAACAGATCAGACTGCAGTTTGAGTTCATCCGGCATCTGTTTCCATTCCTGCCGCGCTTGCTCCATGCCCTGACCGGTCGCTGATGCACCACCAGTCGCCCCCATGCCAACAGCAGTGGCAATTTTGGCGCCGGTTTCACCGAGCTTGAGTGCTTTGGTTGCGGCATTGGCAAGGCCCGCACCGGGAATAGCAGTTGGCGCAAATTGGCCTGCCACGTTCGCCATGGTCAGAAGCCATGTATCTAAATCGGTGAGCCCCTCCCCCAGCTGAATTTCGCCCTGGTCATTCTCGCTGAAAAACGGTTTTGCCATATCCGTCTGAGCTTCAGCCGACATGCTTTGCCGAGCATCATCAGACCAACCATAGAACTGCTTGGCAACGCCTGTTGCACCAACCATATCAAAGATACCGCCCACGCCAGACAATGTGCCTGAGGCAGCACTGCGGCCCATGTTACCGAGCAAGCCGGGTTCAGATGACTTGACTGGTTGAGGCTGTGCAATTGGGCCGTACTTATCTGCTGACTTGGTGTACTGGTAAAAATTCAGAGCCATATCTGTTCCTGTTTACAGGTAAGAAAAAGGCCGCTTATTTGCGGCCTTGATTGTTTGGAGTGTTTGCCCACGCCCATGCTGGTTGGATCGCGTTATTGTGCAGATACTCAAGCCCATCCATGAGTAGTCCTGTCTTGGTTCCAACGACTGCCCGACCCGCAGCTGTAGTAAGTTGCTGAAGCGGAGTGATACTTGAATCATCAATCATTGCAGGGCGGTTATACCCAGACATTCCTGATTGGATCCCTGAACTAAATCCAGGCTTTAAAAGGCCCGGCGTTGGCATTGGATTGCCTGCAGCTGTTGGCGCTGGCTGCGGCCCCGGTTGATTCAGCACGTTATTTACAGCATCAACGCGGTTTGATGGCGCTGGTACCGATGAGTGCATCGCTGCCTGCTGATTGTGTAGAGTTTCAGCATAAGCGGTGGCATCTTGTGGGGTCTTGAAAATCCCAAGGTGCTTGCCGGTTTTTTTGAAATACTCAATAGCCTCCTTTTCAGACATGATCCGGCCATCTTCCGATACAGTGGGTATTAGATACTCGCCATCATCAAAGCCTACTGATATAGAACGAACAGTGCTAATGCTTCCGTCAGGATTTTTAACGACAGGCCGCTTTGTCAGATCAATGTTGCCCTCAGCGATTTGCCCCTTATTTGGATTTTCCTCTGGCTTTGGCTTACCCATTTCAGCCAGTACGTCGAGATATGAAGCGTATGATGTGCCCTTGAGGCCATCACCAAACGACTTCAAAGCTGGCAGCATTTCACCGTTTAACTTTGAACCGAGCGTTTTGTGTTCATTGTCTCGCTGAAGATACAGCGCATCTTTCTCTTCAGGCGTTTCAGCCTTGTCCAGCAGCCGGTCATATTTCCGATCAATCTGTTCACCTTCGCGGCTGTATTTGGTCTGGATCCGGTTCAGCGTTTCTTCAATGCGTTGAGCCCGGCGCGCTTCTTCGGCTGCGCTCAACTGGCGCTCTTGCAGATTGTATGAGCGATCGGCATTAGTCTGAGCTTGCTTGGTCGCAGCTGACTGTGCAGCTTTTTGGTCGATATAGCGTTTATCCTCGACCTTGCTGCGGTCTTCCCGGTACTTCTTCTCGTCACTGTACCGAGCATCCTCTCGCTCTTCCTGCCGCTTCCAGCGTGCATTCATTGATTCTTCACGCAATCTCTGCCGCTCGACTTCGCGATCTTCCGCCATGCCGCGGTTCAACAACTCAGCCCCCTGGCTGAGCCCCCGGCCAAAGCCTTGCAATAAACCCATTGCTGCCATGATTACCCCCGCGCACGCTGCAGCAGGCCACCAGATTTAGCTGGTGATGCTGGTTTCTGTTGTTGGCCCATGAATGCCTGAGCTTCCTGCACGTTGGCTGAAAGCTCGTCTTTATTCAGTTCGCCCAATTGTTCCTTGATCGATAAATAGGTGCTCATCGCATGACTGGCGATGGCGTCGACCATCTGGTCGTTGAGCTCATCCTCGGCGATTGCGCCAGCCTGAATGGCCATCGCTGCCAGTTCATCAGTGATCTGCTCAGCCAGTGCCAGCTTCACATCGTCGGTCAGCTGCATTTTCTTTTCGACAGTGATAAGTACCGTGGCCACTGCTTGGCCCATGCCTTGCTGGATCTCTTTGGCATCGAGCACCATGCTGGCGATGTTGTCACCGGCTTTGCCCGGGGCGTGGATCACCTCAATGGCGATGTCGAAAGCCTGCTCCAGTTGCGCCTCTTCTTCTGGCGTTGCCTGCACTTCATCTTGTTGCATCGTTTCATCCACGGCTTACACTCCCCATTTTTTGTATGTGCTGACGGTCTGCTGCTGTCTGGCAATCAGGTCATCCAGTGACTTCAGAGGCTGCAGCTGTGGAACCGGATTATTTGGCATGATGTTGGCCGGATTAAGCAGGCCCGGCGCTGCCAGAGTGGATTTTTCACCTTTGCCGTTGACGCCAAAGTAATCCCGGTTCGCGGCCTGCTCTTCAGCTTGTTTCTGCTGGGCATAACCTTGGATCATCTGGCCACCGAGGTTTACGCCGCTGGTGATGAGTGCTGCTTTGCTGGCATCACCCAAGCCAGCAAGCAATCCGGTTTTCGCCACCTCTGTTGTGCTCTGGCCGATCAATGATTGTGCTGTGGTGTCCAAGCCAAGTTTGGCGCCCACCTTCATACTCTCCAAGCCGGGCGTGGTTAAAGAGGTTGTCGTTGATGTCAGACCCGGTGTAGTTGCTTGGACTGCTGAGTTGGCTGCCGCGGCTGTTGTGGCAGCTGCATTACTTGCAATTGCGCTTTGCGCTGCGGCCTGACCACCGGCAAAAGTTGTTGCCTGAGTTGCACCAGCGGCTGTAAATCCGTTGCTGAGTGCAGAGAATGCGCCACTGACGTTACCAGACATAAGCGCACTACCGGCCCCCTGCAAACCTCCCCAGGCAGAGCCAATACCAGCCGATGCCGTGCCGCCTCCGATCATTGATGTGATTGCCGCTCCACCAAAGTATGCAAGCGCAGCGACGGCCACGACTTTAAACACCTTCGACTTCACGACTTTTTTCACCACATTGGTGACAGATTTGAATGCCTTTTTCACGCCTTTAACCAGACCGCTCATGTGGCCTCCGGAAATGTTGTTGAATAGATACCGCCGACCAACTTCAAGCCATGCGCCTCATAGAGCTGGCCGGTGCGGCCTTCGATGTCCAGACCGGTACTGAGGCCGAGCTGGATGTGAGAAATGCTGTGTTCCTGGCACCAGCGGATAAACCGGCGCAGAAGCCAAACTGCTTGGTCCCGATGTTCTGGCGCGACACAAAACGCCAGATCCGTTGCATAGTGAGTTTTGGAAAACCAGAACTGGTCCTGCATCGCAATAAAAAAGCCGACAACATTGCCGGCCTTCTCCGCAACAAAGACTGCGTGCTTTCGATGGTGCAGTGCCTGCCGGATGGTTTTGGCAGCAAGGTCCGGATCCATTTCGCAGTTCAGGCTTTTAGCCTGTGCAATCACCTGTTTGCCAATCGCCAGCATCGCAGGGATGTCCGCATGTGTGCCAAATCGAATCATGGTTTTGTTGTCATTGGTGGGTTGGTCGGATTGCTGGTGCCGGTTGGTGGCGCCGTGGTTGAACCGGTGCCGGTGACCAGGTACAGCGTTTCAAGAGATTTGCGGTGCGCATCCAGCTGCTGCTGCAGGTAGGCAGCTCCGGCCGCTTTTTGCTCTGCAGTCATATTTGGATCCGCCCACACTGAACCCACTTGCTGTAGATAATTGTTGTAAGCGGTCGATACGGCATTGCGGTACTCAGCCTGCTTGCCCGCTTCCAGTTGCGCCATGAACGTCTTATCAGCTTGGTCATACTGAACCCGCGTCAACTCCAGCTGCTGCAGATACTGCTTATCCATGGTCTGATTCGACATATCCTGCAGCATTTTATCCCGCTCGGTTTGGAGCTGTGCGCCACGTTCCTGCTGATACGCACTGCTTTGCACCTGCGCGTTCAGTTCCTGCATCCGCTGCTGGCCTTGAGCGTCGAGCTGACCAAGCTGCTGCTTGTATTGCAGCTGCTGCAGTTCAGCTTGCATCTGGCGATTTGCGGCACTTTCAGCGGCACTAGCCGCGATCTGAGTGTTCTGCAGATTGGTCTGGTACTGACCCTGCTTGTCCGCCATAGCAGCATCGTGCGTTCGACCCAGATTGTTTTCGCCGGATTGCCAGCCCTGTTGCCAGCCTAATTGCTGTGCCTGGTTGTAGGTGTTGGCATCCTGAGTTGCGATCGGCATGGCCTTATCGACCATCGTAGACAGGGCTACTTCGCTGCCAATGCTCGATGACTGCAGGCCACGGCTGGCTGCATATTGATCTGCCTCTGCCTTGGCCTTGCGCATGATGGCGCTGCTTGGATCCAGCAAACCGGCAACGCGATTTTCAACCAGAGAATCTGCGCCCGGCTTGTAGTTAAAGCTGGTGTTGCCCTGCACGCCGGTGTAACCGTCCTTGGTAAATGTGCCTTGCACTGTTGCAGCAGTGGGCACTGTCATCGTCGGCGCATTTTTAATGGCTTCACCAGCGACAGGCTTGTATTCAAAACTTGGCATCTGCACTGGCTGGCTGGCGCCTTGTTGCTGCACTGCAGCTTTTAGCAGGCCCGTAGACTGTGCTGTTGTAGGTGCAGCGGTTGTCATTTGTGCGCCCGTTTCGTCAGGCTTTGGTTGTTGCGGTGTATTAGCCGGCACCTGCTGCCCAAGCGTTTGTAGAAGGCCGCGCCCAGTGCCGGACATCGGCTTATCCGGATTTTCATCACCAGGCAGCACCGAAGCCGATGCGCCCTGCGAGTATTCTGGTGCAGTGTTTGAAGGCTTCGCCTGAACTGTCTGCCCAGATTGCGCCGGCGCGGGGAAGATCCGCTTGTTACCCGCCTTTTCCGGCGGCAAATAGGCAATATCAACCGCGGCTTTCACCGGGCTGGTGGTTGTTGTTTGCATGGTTTTTACCTCAGCGAAAAGGCTGAAAAATTGAGCGGGCGGACCTGTGTGCAGTATGGATAAATATTACGCTTAATTAGTTGAAGATCAACCTGGTGGATTAGCAAGACTTTTCAATAACACTTAAGCCATAACGTATAACGCAACTCCGGTTTGCTTTTATATCCCGATAATCGAATTAAATTGCCCAACACTTACAATTCCAAATACCAAAAAATTAAACTGCGGGCTAATATCCACTCCAGCGTTATCGAAACGCACAGCAACTGATGATGCTGTTCTTGCTATTTCTCGTGTTGTTACTTTTAGCGATGTAATAGGTAGCACTGTAACAGAAAAGTCGTCAACACCGGCTGATGTTACACCAATGCTTAGATTAAAGCTGTTGGCCACTTTATTTGTGCTTTTCCCGTACGAGCGGAATGTTCGATCTGAATATACTACCACTGTGCGATAATCGCCATCGCCGAGATCCTGCTTGGTGGTCATCACAACATATAAATCATCGCGCCTCGCGTCGTATGCAATTTGTTTTACAATATCTTCCAAAACGATTGAGTATGCAGCATTGTCACTTCGGCATGCTCTGCCGTTTCTATTCTTTGAAATATTCCCGCGAGAAACAAGATCAAAATTCTGCGCGCCGGCACCAGATGAACCGATGTATAACATCCTCGGCGATGATGCAACATCTGCATAGTCGGACTCGGCAATCATTAAGTTGTCAGTTAGCACCAGCTTAGCGCCAATCTCATTTGAGCGGTCAGTCGTTGGCGCAATCAGCCTGACTATTACGCCCGTGCAATTTGGTGCAACATCAAATTGATTTTCTTTTATGTAGGAATTTTTTGATAGCAATCTGTTGTTTTGGGCAATGTTTACCGCATCACTTGCGCCATTAAGGTATATTGTGTTTTGCACCATCTCAAATCGCTCAATTAGCGTATTATCGGTAGCAGTTACAAAATCTGAGCCTTTTAAAGTGACGGCCCCGCTATTTCTGTTAATTGATATTTTCCCGCCAATAGATCCATCAATTGAGAAAAACCCCTGAAAAAGCTTAGTACATGCGTCAAACTCGTTACCGCACACCGATATTCTTGCGCTTGATATTTTAAACTGATTTGAAAACGTACCAAAATTGGTTAGCGACAGGAACCCACCCTTGATTTTGTTGCCGCTAAAATCAATTCTGCTGAACGGGTCTGTAATTAGCGCTCCGCCTGTTGCGCAGTAACACTGAAAAACATCTGTAGGGGTTTCGATAAGTGAGCCATCTATCTCATTGTTTGTGACAATTAGCACACCACCTTGATTGATTGACTGCTCGTGCGTTATGTAGAAAGGAGATATTGCATCAGATGAAAATGCAACATCATTTCCCGTAAATATGACGTTATAATTCCCAACCAGACCATCTCCAATCCACCCAGTTTCGCTTGGAACAACCTGCAGTGCTCTTTGTATATTCCTAGCTGAGTTTCCAGTTATGGTTACATTGCCACCACCTTGTACCTCAGAAATGCTATGAGCACCATCAATAACATTGCCAGTGAACAGGGTTTTTCCCTGAACGTCCTCATTCCGAGCCGTCACTTTTAGGCACGTAAACACAGACCTGAATGTGTTTCCGGTGATTACTACATTTCTTGCGCCTGTGTTATTAGATGTTATTTGGCTGCTTTCTATAAACGTGTTGCCTGAGATTACGCCATCAAAACTTAGCAGCTCAGCTGGAAGCGGCGGAAGAAATGCCCCTCTTGCATAACGAATTGTTGCATCTCCGATACCTTTAAAGTAATTGTTTACAGCTTTCCATCCGGTGCAATTCCTAAAGTGCAGCGCAGACTTTGCCGCCTCAAACTCTGTGGAAGTGCCAAAAAATGACACAGACTCACAAACAGCGCCCTCGCAGGCGTCAAAGATAATTGCGTAATCTGCTGACGTTGATTTTCTATAGAAGATGCCACCCAATACTTTTACATTGTCTGCCGTAATTGCCTGACCAGCCTCAAATTGATTGAGAAAGCTACCGTAAAGCTCTGGATATGGATATCTCCCGTCGATGAGCAACGTTTGCCCATCAGTGATAGATCTATTGATGTTTCTAAGAGCCTTCCCAACGCTCACTCCATCGTCGCTAGGCGGCAAAAACCAGCTAAATCGCAACTCCCCGGCACTGTATATTCTTTCAAAGCATCCAGAACCAACGCCAGACCAATCTAGGAACGCTTCTACTGATGATGGGGTGCCATCAAATGAAGCTAGTGAACCGGAAGCTATAACAGTTCCGACAGTATGATCAGACCAAGCTCTACTAGGGTTCCATATAAACTGACCGCCGCCAATGAACGAGCCAGCGTAAAACCCGATCACGTTGTAAATCGTGTCAGTGTTTGGGTCAGTCGGTAGCGCCTTCAGATTCTTTACGTGCGAGCGCCTAAGCGCATCCACTTGGTCCTGCAAGTCCTCCGTATCGGCAGACGCTATCTGATTGGTGGCGTGGTATGCCTGCACCTTGTCAAAATCAACCTTTGACCTGCCAATCAGAAGCCCCTCACCTGACTGGCCACGATACTGTTTAGCCCACAAGCCAGAAGCTCCAGCCGCAACTTTAACCACTTCATCAACTTTGGCTACGTGGTCGATCTGATCTACTGGATCTAATGGTGATACCGAAATAGCGATAGGCGCTTGACCTATGTTTTGCAGCATTAGCGGCTGACCGATAGAGATTCCAAGAGCGCCGTATACGTCAACCCACTCTTTTGTGCTTAACGATACCCAGTTAGACATGAGTCTGTGTCCGTTTATTTTGCGTGAAATAGCAAAGGGCACCTACAGGCTGAGCCTGAGTTGTCGTGTTGATCATCTTATTTTTACCTGAGCTGAGTGCTGAAAATTGGAACGGGATTGAATGGGCAGAACTACTGGCAGTATGGGTAAATATTACGCCTAATTAGTTGAAGATCAACCTGGTGGCGTTGTGTCGGTTTTAGAAGCCTGCGTTGGCAGGCTTTTTTTGGGGTGTTTTCAAAAAAAGTAAATGGTGATTATGGCCTCCACTCCATCACTTCCATTCGCGCAATCCTGACAATTGCGCTCCCGCCAGATCCGCAGCCTACCCGCAGTCGCATGTTATAGGCGGTTATGGTTGGATCTCTCACAAGCATTGGTTCAGACCTAAATGTAATTCTGTGAGCCTGAGCACCGCTGAAGTTACTAAACGCACGAGAGCCTTGATTCCAATAGCTGATGTTTTTAGTTCCTGTGGCAACAAGAGCAAATTGTAATGTATTCAACAAATTTGCCTCTTCAATTGTCATGTCAAGCTCAAAAACGACATATCTGTTAGACCAACCTCCAGTTACGGCAGGCAGGAAGGCGTTTTGCGAAAACTCGTGATAGTCATTGGCCGTGGTGGACCCAGCGATGGTCAGTCTAAGCTGGTTTTGAGATATCCCACTTACAGTACTGATGGCCATCGTTTGCGTGCCGGCATTCCTGACCGCAGAGCATCCGGCAGGCACAACACCGGTTACCCCGTTAGATCCAGAACCAGTGCCGCCAGAGCCAAGGTATAACGGGTTTGCGTTCAGACTGCCAGCCCCAGTTGCCTCGCTATAGGCCACGAAACCACGACGAGGGTAGTCGTTCTTGGCTATGTTAAGGGCAAGCCTTAACTGATCCGCAAGAGCGTTTTTCGCCAACCATGCACCATAAGGCATTAAGTGCAAATTGTCGGTATGATACGCTGAAGATTTCAATGCCCCGGTTGTAGTTGCCGGGTCAGCTAGGTAGCTGTAAGCATCCCAGTAAACCAAGTTGCCGCTGGACTTCCTGCATTTTTCTTGCAGCAAATCGGAGTAAAAAAGCAGTGCGGATTGGATGCCGGCAGAAACATCTGTCCGCGGGAAAGTCCCACCGACGAACACCACCTTGCAGTGCTCTGCTAACTGATCAACCAACAAAGATACCTTTTCGTAAAGATCTATGGCTGCCGCAGTATTTGCTGGCTGATCGTTCGTGCCAATCAGTAAAACTATAGCGTCGATTTGTCCCTCGTAGTTGACCATCTGCATGTATCTGGATGCAACGCCATCAGCGGTGTCGCCTGAAATCCCCCACGTTTTGACAGAGCACGCGAAGCCAATGTCATCTTTTAGAAACTCAGAGTATAAATTCCCACCGCCAGTTAAAACGGATGGGAAAGCTGCAAACGATGAAATAGTATCTTGCACAGCGTTGGGGTTCTGCCTTGCTTTAACGATCTTAACGCAAAGATTGTTGACACCACCGCCAGATGGAATAACGAAAAAACCACCGGTTGATACATCAATCCATTCGCCGAAACCTTCAGCGTTATAGTTCCATGATAGGTTGCCAAGTCCGTCCGTTTTCAGGACTCCGCTGAAAGAAGGGCTTGACGCCGAACCTATCAGCTCTTGCTGCGATATCCAGCCAGCGTATGCTCCTCCATTCAAGTTGGTGAGAACCGTTGCATTTAAATAAGCGCCAGTGCCAGGCGGCAGTATTGGGTTGGTTCCAGAACCAGTCAGGCTGTCACCAATTAGGCAGACCTTGGTAGGCCTTACGGTCGCATTAGTCATGCCATACGTTAATGCCGCGACATCCTTAACCACCACATTAAGCTGATTGATCGCTGCGGAAACATCGCTTTCTCTGTATCTGTTGTTTCCCAGATTCTTAAGTCTGAGAATAGCTTCTTTCATATTGATCATAATGGCAGCTCCTAAGGTGTCGTGAAAATCGTATGGCGCAGCGCATCACGGACGCGATACCGGTGCCAGTATTTTGGGTTTGGGGTTTGTGAGCAGGTGGCGATGAGTTCGGTGCAGATGAGCTTATGGGGCTCCAGATCAACCTCAGTCTCATTGCCAACCGCCATGCGGAAGATTTGCTGCTCGTCGTAGTCGCAGCCTTTCAGGCTTCGTGCGTGCGCGATACAGTCATCCGGATGCACAGCAGTCGGATAAAGACCGCGCTTAATCCAGCCATAGCGCAGCAAGAATTCCTCAATTGAAGTTTCTACTACGCCATGCCCGCCACGCGCCTCGATGACATGACTGCCAAGGTCAAAAGCCACATGGCTGTACCACACGCGGTCAGCGGCCATAATGGCCAGCGAGATAGGCTTTAATGAGCCGGCGTAAATCACCGGCACGTACTGCTGGATGATTCGGCTCTGGCTCATGCTGGGGTGCTCACGAAGAAAGTGATTGGTGACAGCGACACTTCGAAAGGCGCGTTGATTTCTTTCAGGGACTGATTGATGCGATCGGGCAGCAGCTTCCAGTCGCCGGACGGTAACCGGCCCTGCATAACCACATGGCCTGCCGTGATTTCAGTCCGGAAATACCGGTCATTACCAAACGGCTTGCCTCCCGCGTGCGGAACAACCGGGGCTGCAATTTCATGCGACGTACTGAATGGCGTGACAAACAGATTGCCTTGGCCGTCCTTATCCATCAGATCAGCTTCAATGCGGATCAGGTCATTCTCATGAATGAAAAAAGCCGGCGAAAATGGCCGGCTCTGTCCGTTGATACTTACCGCCTGGTTGGCGTAAGTGAAAGACGGTGGACGTACCTGAGGCGCTGGCAGCTGCCCTGGTGGAACGACAATACCAATCATAAAGTCTCCTGCGCTTGAAGTGATGGGGATGTTCCTGTGCGAACAGCGCAGACAGTTCTGGTCGCAATCGGGACGTACTTCAGTGCCGTAGCAGCAAAGTCGTACTTCGAAAATGGAGTGAGCAATGCAATGTCGCCGCCTGCGCTAAAGAGTGTTCTGGTATCTGCTGGCAATACCAGATAGGCCTGAGTCAATGGCACAGATTGTTCTCTGCGATGGAATAGCGCTTGGTCGACTGGTCCCATTTCTGAATAGGAGTAGACGTCTGCATTGATCCGCGGTGCGCGAACCGGCAGAGTTGTGAGCAACCCCTGATGCAGCTTGCCAAAATATGAAGCCGCACCGGCGGAGCCAACGACTTCTGTATTTGCAGTCAGCTCAACTTCAGCAAGCTGTCCTGATGCCGCAGCGGTTAAGCATGTCGCGAAAACTGACGTTTCATGCGGCATGTACTCAGCTAAATCAATACGCAGGATCATCAGGCGGGACTGATTTGCTTCATCGTCAGACTTTGCGGTACAGACAACCTTCTGCGATGGCGTGATCACATGGCTCATTGACTGATTACTGCTTGAGCCCGGCCACACAAAGTTTGCTCGGTCTGTAACACGGAAACCTGCATCAGACCGGTAGTTGGTCGGCGCGCTGTTGCCGTCCCAAGTGAAAGCGATGACCTGCGATAATGTCGCTGGGCCAAATCCAATGCCGATGGTGTAGTTATTGCCATCTACGACGATGGTTGCGATGTTCAGTGAGGATGGTGTCTGGAATGCCGAGTCCAGTGAGTAAATTGCCGCCGTGGTGTAAGCAGCATTGAATTTCACCAGCTTGATCGCAGTAGAGCTCACACACAACCAGCGACCAGACCCAATGTGCCGGACTGACCAAGATGAGCCAAAGCAGCCATCCGCCAGAAGGTTGCTGGGTAGCGCCTGCGTTGCAATGGTATCTGCCCGATACAGCATGGCAGTCCCTGCGTTGATCACCCGGCCCCAGACGTTTGTGCCATTCGCCTGGTCGAATTGTGTTTCACCAGTTCCAGCGGTGCCGATGGTGGCGTAGTTGGTAAGCGTGCCGGCCTGTAGGTCAAGCGCATAGATGCGGTTACTGCTATCCGTTAGCGACACATATCGGTCACCCTGTGCCAGATAAATGCGCTTCTGCACCCACTGAGCGCCACCGCTAAGGCTGTGCACGATGGCGCCTGACGCGCCGGTTACCGCGTGACTGGTGGTGTTGTATGCCAGGCTGAAGTATGCAAGGTGAATGTAGTTGCCAGTAGATGGCTCCGTGGCTTGGATATAGACACGGAAAGTGTTAGCTGAAACCTCACGCACGCCGACCAGGTTATTTCCGGTTGCCGCCAAGCTCATATCGGTTGTGTAGCTGTACTTTGTTTCAGTAATGATTTGCGTAAATGTGCTGTTCACCACGACTAGGCGAATCGTGCCGCCACTGGAACTGGACTCGCGGTAAAAACGACCAATCAACCAATTCCCGGTACTGAGCTGGACCACAAAACCTGAAGCGTGACTGTCACCACCGCCAACACTGGCCCGCTCTGGGATGGGGATGTGGTTCAATTGGCCGAATTCATTTGTAAATGCATTGGCAGATATCAGGGCGTTACCCGCAGATTTCTGTTGCTTCACAGTGCCGAACGCATCGATATAGAGCTTGTCACCTTTAGCTACCGCAAACGGCACCTGATAGTACGCACGCCCCTTCCCGCCCTGCGCCAACAATGCGCCCAGAGTTAAGTCGTTAATCGGCGTTGCACCATTCATGGCCGTGAGCCGTGATTGGATCTGCGCATCGAGCAGCGAAGTATCGCAACCAAGGCCACTGGACTGAGTTTGCAGCTGCAGCAGTTCATTAAGTGCAGTCGCGCCGGTGATGGCGTTGATCCGCGCCTGAACCTGCGTTTTTAAATTGGGATTCATCATGCTTTGTTACCTGCCAGTGCGATTGCTTCCAGATAGTTGATGCGGTCATTCAGAGTGGTGTTGAGGGTGTTTACCTGAGCTTCGAGCGCAATCACCCGGGCTGCACCGGCAAAGTGCCGGTAAGTACTGGCAATGATGTCCCAAATAATCAGATCACCTGCCTTGATGGCTGCGGTTGCACCGGTGCCATTGCTACTGGCCTGCCACATGCTCGAGCCGCCTGAGCCTGGTGGAGCCGGAAAAGCCCCAGTTCCTGCATTCCAGAGGCTGGCAAAAAATGCTGAACCAGCGACGGTGACGGCTGCACCTTGAGCCAGCTCTGCAGATGCTGCAGCTGAAAGTTCTGATTGCCGGGCATTAGCCTCACTGATAGCCGCCTTGTTCTTGCTATCGAGCGCTGATGCCGCATTACTGGCCGTATCAGTGACGTTCTGATGAAAAACCGTCATCGAATACACATCAATGTCGCCGGCAGGATTGAACCAAACAATGGCATCAGCGAGCGTCTTGTTTGGGATGTAAGCATTGCCGGTAAATGATGGCGGAAGGTTGATCACTCGCTTATCCAGATACTCTTCGATGCCTCTGAAACTGACCGCAATACCATCAAACTTAAAATTAACTTGGTCAGCCCGAGCCGTAGTTCCGGACTCAAGAGGGTTTGTGTGTTCCCACAGATTAAGCATGCTGTTATCTCCGAAGACCCAGCGGGCTGTAGTGATACAAAAATGAATTCAGGATGTGTGGCGGTGCGGATTTAGAGCGGCAGTTCACAACCAGGCACATATTGCGCGCCACGCCGTCGATGTAGATATCCGCAGTGAACGTGCTGGCTGATGACCAGCTGAAGTTATCCCACGCTGCCGCATCCCAGTAGCCGCCACCGCCAGTGGCTGTGATGAACTGAGTCCGGTCGGCTGGTGTATCTGGCGATGAATAATCAAAGTCAGGCGTCACAGACAAAGGCGTACTGCTTGGCGTGTCGACTTCCATCACAACTTTTCGCCAGCGCTTTTTCGCGTCTGGACTGCCTACGTGATTGAATGCCGGCCGCATCGTGGATTGATACTCGGCGCCGTCATAGCTGAAGCCACGCTCGGCTTGATACAGATAACCGTCATCGCCGCCGAAAAATACAACTTCGCGGCCTGAGTCATCTTCAGAGCTGAATGCGGTGCGGATCACATGGCCGAAACTGAAGGTACTGAACCCTGCAACTTCGGCCCCGAAAAACGTCACCACAATGCCAGTGCTGTCATCAAAGCACAGCCGGTATTGGTTCTTCGACTTGATCACAAAACTGGCTGTAATGCGTCCTGCGTAGCGCTTTAACAGCGGCTCAATCTTCTGGCTGATGGTTGCCATATCGAAGTTGCCGAACTGCTGCACGCGATTGAGGCGCGTCATGCCTCGGTCATCCAGATACACGCTGTCATTGATGCTCTGAATACTGTTTGGAATGGCTCCAGTGCTACTGCTGAGAGTAGTCAGGTTAAAATCGGCTTTGGTTTTGCCGTAGAGCACGTAAGTCCGGTTGCGACAGAACACCGCGCAGCTGTTATCCGGCTGCACTGCAAGACCGGTAATTTCGTCAGCTACGGCAATTTCACCGCCACCGTCAACAGCACTCCATTTTGTTGGGTCACCAACGCCGCTGAATACCAATGAGCCTTTGCGATACCCCAGCAGCAATACCTGACTTGGCAGCACTTCCACGTATGTGGGCGCGTCAGGCGTAATAGGCCCAGTGAGCTGCGTAAATGTCGTGCCGTTAAACCGGAACGCCTTATTCACCCCGTCCACGCCAATGATTTCTTTGGTGCCGGCCGAGCCGGTGAAGTTGGTAAGCACTGCCTGGTAACGCCCGTTCGGCAGCAGTGTTGGCGTGCTAACCGGTTGCCAGCCACCAGCACTTGAGCGCCACAAATTAGCCGCGGTGCCATCAGCGTTGTTTCGAAACGCATAGGTCACGCCGTTAAATACAAAGCAGCCCAATACGCGACCGGATCCGGGTACCGGCAGAATGAGGCTTCGCAATACCTCTTGCTGCGATGCAATCGCCAAGGCTTCACTTTCATCATCAGCAAACGGATAGCCAGGCAAACTGGCTGCAATCACCGACGATGGTGCGGTTTTACCGTCAAAGCGCTCGAAGCCAAGGCAGCGTTGATAGCGGCCCAGCGTATTCACTTCGTAGTTATTGAGCTGAGTGCATTCGCCCGGATCTAACTCCAGCACGGATGCAGCCAGATTCAGGCCACCTTTTAAAATGACCTGACCAACTCTGGTGTTACTGGCCATCAGCCACCCCAGCCAGGGATAGTCAGGTTCGGCAGCTGCTTGTTGCTCAGATTGGACAGGTGCCGCTCATAGGCCGCAGTTGAATCCCGCAGCAAAAAATCATCCTGTTCATGCCGCGCATAATTCATCAGCGCCAGCTGCACGATTACTTCTTCATGCTCGGCCGGGATAGGTGAAGCCGAAGTATTCACACTGAGGCGAGTAGCCGATTTGTAGTACCGGATATCAAACGCCACAGCCTGTGTCGGCTTGTGGTTAAACAGAATGGTTCCGTCCGGAGTCTCAGTAAACGCTGTTGGTGTCCCTTCCGGCGCCCCGCCGTTTTTCAGATGCCAGTCATCCAGATATTCAAAGTCCAGTTTATCCAGCGGTTGCCGGTCCACATAGACTTTGCTCAGCATCGCAAAAGGCTGCATCCCCAGCTCACCCGGCAGGTATTCAACCTTGCCGACAACCAGCGAGCCGGATGCCTTGCCGCGCATAAAATTCCAGTCCTTACGGCTGGTCACAATGTCGTATTCAGCCTGCTGCACCCATGTCACCAGCTTGAGCAAAATGCCTTGCTGGTTCACCACGGATGCAATATCGCCGGAAATACCGGAGTCCTGCCGGACTCGCTGGCACAGTTCGAGGAAGTTCATGCGCGGTACCGGGGGTTATTCAGGCTTAATCAAACGAACCAGCTGGAATGGATAGCGCAGAGATTCGCGTGAGCTGGTGCGCTGCTGGCCGGTTTGAGGGTCTTTGTCGCTGAAGTATTTGGTTTGGCGCATGTTGTTCAGAATGTCATACACACCGTATGGCACTTCCAGTTCTACGCCTGTTTTCAACTGATAGAACGTGCCGTTACAGCCGGCTTCAATATGAGTATCTGGTGGAGTCTCGCCGCCGTCATTTGATGGCAAATCGGCAATCACAATCACTGCGCGGATTTTTGTGTAATCATCGACCTGCACTGGCGCTTCTTTTGGGGTGCTGGCACTTACTGCTGTTTTCGTTGGTTCGTCAGTAGCACCTTCGATGCCCTGAGCTGACTCTTCTTCGCGGATAGCGGCGATCATATCGTCACGCTGCATTGCGTCCTTATCCAAGGTGATGCCCAGTTCTTCCTGTGCATACTTCGCCAGATCACCTTTGGTGGTCGAAGTTGTGATTTTTAAAGCCATGTCTTTCTCCAGTTCAAAAATAAAAGCCCGGCACTTGGCCGGGCTCGGATTTGCTCAATCAGGGATTAAGCTGGGGTTTTTGGAGCAGCTACTTCGTAACGCACCATCCACAGGTCGTTCAGGATTGCGCAGGTGTAGTAGGTTTTCCACGACACTGAACCTTGCTGGCCCAGCTCATCACCAAATGTCGGTGTACCAGGGTTGCGCAGCATTGGTTTGATCGCGCCACCGGCTTCTTTGCTGCCTTTCAGAGCAATGTGACCGAATGCGTTTTGGCCAAGGAAGATCACCGGGTAAACGTCAGCAGCAGTGCCACCAGTAGAGATACATTCGGCAGCGCCCGCGCCCTTCGCACCACCCGCATTCACCCAGCTGTTGAACAGCGGAGAAGCGATGAAGCGGACATCTTCAACCGAGCCAACTTCTTCATCACACAGCAACTTGCGCTGACCGTATTCAGCCACAGGCACAAAGCCTGGGATGCTGCGAACAGATGCAATGATGTCGGTGTGGCAGATCGCAACGTAAGCCGCTTCAACCGGCGTGGTATTGATCAGCGTAGAGCCAGAAAGGATCGAGGTGATTTTCTTGGCGCGAGCCGACATCAGCGTCCGGACAGCTTGACGGATGTGTGAAAGCGTCAGAAACGTGTTGACCGCAGCACGAGCGCCGCCGTTTGCCCACAGGACATTAGATCCAGCAATCAAGGTGCCGTAAGCCACTTTCTCGATAGTTTCTGCAGCCTGCTCACCCATCATTTTCGACAAATCAGCGCCAACTGGATCTTCGTGCAGGTCGGCAACGATATCCGTGATTGGTGCCCATGAGCCGTATTGTTGCAAAGTGATGTTGAAGCGGGTGTAACGGAAGTCGACGCCGTTCGGGCGCACGCCCTCAGTCATCGCGGTGGTTGCCAGTGGCAGCACGTTCGGACGTTTGAAGCGGATCACTTGTGATGCGTTCTTCGGCATCGGTTTGTGATCGCCCAGTTTGTTCAGGACCAGGATTGGAGCGGCGTGCTCCAGCATTTTGGATTCGGCATAAACGCCGTTAGCGACACCTAAGTCGCCATAATTGTTAGCCATGTGGACTCCTAAGATTTGTTAGCGTTGAGCCGCATAAACAGCTCGACTGGATCAAGGCTTTCAGGGTCCACGGCAGCGCGACCGGCACCTTTGCGCGGGATCTCGGCGTGGTCTGAAAGTGGCTTGGATTGGCGCGGTTTCGGTGCTGGCTGAGCTGCACCGGTGGCGCCTTTGTAGAGGTTCAGCAGGACAATGTTGTCGTCTGCAGATGTGCTGCCGTACATGGCCTGCACTGAGCGTGGCTGTGTGGCTACCCAATTCTCAAAAGCCGGGTTAGAGGCAATCTGGGCATAATCCGGATGTGCCTGGCTAAGCCGGGTAAGTTCGTTTTGAATAGCAGCCTGCTCTTGTTGCTGGCGCCGTTCGGCTTCCATCTGCTGCAGTGGTGTCAGGCGTTGTTCAAACTCCTGCCGCTGCGCTTCCAACAATGTCTGCATGGCGACAGCAACGTCAGGCCACTCTTCGTGCAACTGCTGCATGGATTTCCCTGCAATGTCGCTGGCAGTGGGCACTGCATCGCTGTCGCCCTTTGCGCCTTTCTGCTTTTCGATTTCAGCCAGTTGTTTGCGGGCCGCTTCCAATTCCCTTTGAGTTGGAGCTAGGCGACCTGTAACCGCGTGGTACTGAGATTCGTATTGCTCGGCGCGTTGCTTGGCAGTTAGGTACTCGTTGCGCAGCTGTTCAGGGACTTCAGCCCAAGGATCATCTTCTGCCTGGCCATGGCCGTTGATGTCTTGTGAATGCTGTTCCTCTGGCCCAGCTGGCGTGGCACCGCCGCCTTGATCCAATCCGCTATCAGAGATCTCAGGCTTGGAGTCTTTCGAGTCGTCGCCGTTGTTCATCTTCCAGAACAGATTGACCGCTTCGTCATCGCTGACGATCGGGGTATTGCTATCGCTCATGGGTTTTCCCTTGGTTGAGTGCGACCTAAATCGCAGTCATAAAAAAACCCACGACGATGCGTGGGTTTGTTGGGCAGTCAGTGGTTACTGAGTGCCGGATTCTGTTTTGGCTTTTTGCGCCTTGTATTCGGAAAGTAGTTCATCAAGCATTTGGATCCGGCCTCGCAGCAATGCGGTATCAATCGGATCCATGTTGTGAACTAACTGCTCTAGCAAGCTGGCGCGAGTCTCTTCGATGGTTTTGAAAATGCGGCCTGCAACATGATTATCGATGTGCGTCATGCAACACCATCAAGGCCAAAGTTAGCTGTGAGGCCGGCTTGTTTTTTGATTTGCACTTCAGCCATGAACTGCTGCCAGTTGGCTGCGTGATCTGTCTGCACTTTCTTCAGCTCGGTCATCAGTTTTTCAGTGTTGTGTTTATCTTCTTGAGCCAGTTTTGCCAATTCAATGCGCTCTTGCGAGGATGCCAGTTGTAGCTTCAGCCCGGCCTCGAACTGCATTTCCTGCTGGCGTTGCTGCGCTTTAAATTGCTCAATCTGGGTTTCATGCTGGAACTTGACTTGCTGCTGTTGCACGCGCAGCTGTTCGACAGCCATTGCAGGGTCTTGCGGCTGGCTCTGCGCCTGTTCTTCAGCCCGTTTCAGGTAGTCTTTCCACTCATCATCAGAAGGCACGACATTAGCGGGCAGGCTCTGCGTGCGGGCCCACTGGCGAAGGATTTCCAGCGATTTGATTTTCAGTGCAGGGGCAAATATCTCTGAGTTGCCTGCCATATTGATGAAGTTGGCAATGGCTTGTGACTGCGTTTCTTTAACCAGCAATGCACTGGTGCCGCGCGCATCCACTTGGAAATCGCCTTTGATATCAGGCTTCGTCGAGTTTTCCATGTTGTAGTGGTAGAAGTCTTTAATCAGCGGTGATGTGATGTCGTCATCAAATGACTTCACCTGACGCCGGCGCACTGTGTTGGCGGCATTCATCAACATGGACATGCCCCCAAGCGTTTGCGTGCTCTGGCCTTGCTCACCTTGACCCAACATTGGAATACCAACCACTTCATCGAACAGCACGCGGGCCGTTTGATAAATGGCTGAAAGATCGTTCAGGTTTGATTTGAATTCGAATGAGCTGAATACCTGGCGAATATCCTGATACTGCTTTTTCATCTTCCAGACTTTGAACGGCTTCAGCGCCCAGCTGCCGTCTGCGGGTTCCATTGCTTCTGGATTTATGCCGATTTGCGGGCCTGCAGTGATGGCGCCATTGTCCAAAATCATGCGCCAAACAGAGTTGATGATCGCCTGCTCATCTTTTGCCATGCGCGGAATGCCGATTCCGAAAATACAGCTGTCGTCTTTTTCCCAATTGAACACGCGGTATGGCAGGTAGTTCTCATACTCCATCAGGTGAGTTCTGGCGCCAAGCACGATGCCACCGCAATAGAACACCGTGGCAATAACTTCCGTTTGGCTATTGTCGCCCTCAGATGGCTCTACAGCGCCCAGCTGCTCCAGCACCTGATAAGAGATAGGTCCGTGGTATTCCCACGTTTCATAACGGGTATCGTTCAGTGTGTCAGACAAGCCCGCCAATTGACGCACATCATCCTGATACGTGCTGGTATGTTGCGTTTGGTTGGCGTTCATCGCCAGTACGCGCTGGATCTGCTCTTTTGGAAAGCCTTTGCGGCGAGTTAAATCACGCAACTGCTGCCGGCTCATGTAGCGGCGTTCAAATACAAATTCCGCTTCATCAATGCTGCTGGCCGACATATCCGGGAAGAAGTCCCAAGGCCGCACCACTTCAACCGCTGGCTGGAATGACTCTTTCATTTCCAGCGTAAATTCACCCGGTGCGGTTTCTAAATAAACCTTGTCGAGTTTACCGACCACCACCGGGCCTTTGAGGATGCCGGTACCTATCACGCACGAATCATGAATAGCCTGGCGCGCCTTCGAGTTGTAAGAGCATTCGACCAGCTGATCGTTAATCTCTTCTTCCATCGCTTGGCACCGCTCGTCGAGCAGCTCCTGCTTACGCTTGGCCACCATGCCTTTGGTGATCACATTGCCTTGCTCGTCGGCGTACTGTTCGCCGTCTACTATTTCAGGTTCGTCGTTTTTCAGAAGCTTCGAAATCTCTGGTACCGGCGTTGGCCGGATGCCCCAGTTTTTGTCGTCATTCGGAAACAGCAAATCAACCAGCTGTGCTTCACCAGCGTTTGTTTTCGCTCTGGTCAGCTTCACATTGGTATTGGCGCGGCCAGCGTTTTCTCGGTCCTCAGATTCCTTTTTGGGATAGACACCGTGATACGCCTGCAAATCTTCAACCATGCGATGATCAATGGTTGCGCGCTCGAAAATGGTGTCAGACAGCTTGCGCTCTAAATCCTGCGCCAACACATCCAGCTTGCTCTCTGGGTTGTATTCGTGGCCATAGACTTTCGGGCCCGGCTTCATTACCTGCTTATCTGACATTTAGTAACCCGTTTTCCTGTCGCGTCCGGAGGTTTGATTCATTTGCATCAGCTCGTCGTGCTTATCGCGCCATGCGTAATCAACCATGCCTTGTGCGCCTTGGGCCAAGTACTGGCAGGCGTCATGCGGATGGCTGTAACTGTTTTTGTCTGCTGTGTCGGTGTATCGCTCACCGCTGGAGTTGATCCGGCGAAATTGGTACCCGCCGTTAAAGCCTTTGCGCAGCACCTTGCATTCAGGGCTGAGTTCAAAAGCAGGCTGACCGTCGATGTCGTTGGTCAGGAAGTAATTCACCGCCTCCCAGCGCCGCTCTGGTGAGTTGCTGGCTGTCGGGTAAGCGTTGAGTTTGTATTCATCAACCAGAATGCCGATGGGGCTGTTCTCGTCGTTGCCGCTCTTGGCAATGCCTGCGGGATCGCCAAACGCCTGAATGCGTGACAATGGAAACCGGGCATATCTGGTTTTCAGTGCCGGCATCACCATTTCATCCATGAACTTGCGGATGCCCATGCCGGTAGCAATGAGTTCTTCAATCACGCGCAGCTTGCCGTTTGGCATCAGTTGACCGACGATGCAAGCCGGCGTGCGTCCAAAGTCAAAGCCCAGCATCAGGGTTTGATGCCTTGGTATTGGAGCTAATGGATGCTTGGCAATGTGCCTGATGTCATTCCAGGTGCCGCCGTAAATCGGCTTGCCGGTACTGACGTTGCCATAAAGATTCCCGAGGTTGACTCGGATCCAGTCGTCCTTCTTACCCTGCACCTGCCGGATGTAATAACCCTCGGGCAAGTTGTTCAGGTTTTCTGCATTCGGGTTTGGTTGCCATACCGATTTGCGGTTGTGGCCGGTGCCGATCACAGTCTCAATCACACCACCAGGCTGACGCAGGAATAGCCAGCCCTCGGGCTTCACATCCTCTGCCAGCTCGTAATACCAGTGGTCAGTGTCAGGGGCGTTGGTGTCCCCTATCATGCCGTGCCAGCTGCAGTTGTCCGGGTAACGACCATGCCGGCCATCACACATATCGACAACTGCTTTGCTTAGCTCTTTGACTTCATTAAGCCAAAAGCCTGTAACTTGCAGACCGCGCAGCTTGCGCACTGAATCGGGCCGGTCCAGTGCCAGAAATACGACTTCAGCAACGACTCGGGTGCCATCTTCTAAATCAAAGTCGAGGCTGTGTGTGGGCGGAAAGTCCATATTGAACTTGCCCAGCTTTACTTCTTCGTTGTCGTAGAGTTCGCGCCAGTCCTTGATGGTGGTCCCTTTCAGGTCCGGATAGGTGTTTCGCACTGCTATCCAGCGGGACTTTCGCACGCCTGATTTGTTTGGCGCCTGCTCGCAGATTTGGTCAAATACGCGCTGGCAGCTTTCGATCGTTTTGCCGGAGCCGATCGGCCCCATGATGAAACTTACACGGGCGCGAGATTGCCTGTACTGAGCAAGTGTTTCACCTTGCGCAGAGCTAACGAACTCATAGGTGGTCTGCACACTATTCGCTACCTGCTGGTTTCTTCTTGCCTGTTAAATCGCGGCGGACCACTCTTGGCCTGTCGTCGGAGACTTCGACGCGATCAACAAACATCTTCAGGTGCTTACCAATCAGCTCGAGTGAGCCTTTCTTATCACTCACTTTCATGGTTGAAATGAGCGTGACTTCCGGCACCAGTTCATCTGGCTTGAGCGCCGGGACTAACACGGTGTCCATTGGCATGAATGCCATCTTGGCCAGCTCATCGAGCACTCGGTTAGCGTCAATCTTCAGCTCATCGAGCTTTGGCTTAATGACGGCGGCAATCGCATCCTTTACTCGCTGCTTCTCCAGAAGCCGATGTGCTTGGATGTGTGCAGATGCAGCAGCGTAACCAGCAGCCTTGGCGGCGCCGCCACCATTGCCGCCATTGATGATGTAGTGGTGAACGAATAGCGCCTCTTTGGCGCTTAACTCTTCGTTGTCACCGTGCATCCTGTACTCGCGTGTCATATCAGAGCGGCAGCGAGTTCAGGCTGTTATAGAGATACCCGGCAGCGAGTAACACCACGACAACCACAGGGACCAGAATCACGCCAACGATTTTGCGGAACCAGTACTGCTGCGACTGCCGCTGGCGCTCTAACACATCAACAACATCCTTGATGTCATTGACTGACTTCTGCAGGGCCGCTAATTGCTCACCCTGCACGGCAATTTCCTTCGTGGTTTTCTGCTCCAGCTGAAGCACCTTCTCTTCGTAACGAACGGATGAAACAGCCAGGTCTTTCACGGCGTCAGCCAGTTTGTCGATACTGGATTCCAACCGTTGTTGTCGGTCAGTGCCGGATCTGACTTCGGCCAGAATGGCGTCTAGTTTCGCGGTTGAGCTTGGGACGCGCCGCGCTCCACGCTTTGCCGCCACTGCCTGAGCCTCAGAAATTCCTGGTTGCATATTTTGATGTCCGTAATGAGCTGAAGGGTGTACCGGTGCAGGTCCAGATTTGTGGTGCCGTTAAATGGCCGTAGCGGGCAACCAGTAGCCATCATGTTTGAAGGTGGCAGGACGTATACTGGCTTGCTTACTGTGACCGTTTTGACCACTGGCGCTGGCGTTGACGAGCAGCCGACGAGCATCATCAGGCAAAGGCACAGCAGTCCAGGTGCGAGTTGGTTCATGTTCTGATACCTGCAGTTTGTTGGAGTTGGTCAGCCAGTCGTTGCCTGTGTCGGCAATCGCCTGCTTATTGCGCTCATGGTCGGCGTTGAGAGCGGCCACCAGTTCGGCCTGAGTGACGAGGCCGTCAACCTGGTTAGAGATTTCAGTGACCGCAGCAGACAGTTCAGCCAGCGAGTCGGATTGGGTTTTAATCGTGGCGTCTTTGAGTTCCAACGATGCCTGAGCTTGTGTCAGCTCAATTGACTGATGTACGGAAAAGCCACCAAGGGCCAGAACGGCTAAACAGGCAGCGGCCAGCAGGCCATGTTTCAGATAGGTACGCATTACAAATCCCTCATGCAAAGTTTGGCCTCGGCTCTGCGCCGATTCGTTAGGCCGTTGGATTGTTGCCCCTTGATGTAAACCCAGCGCATGAGTTGGTGGCACGCCTCTTTGCGCTTGCCCTGATTGAGCAGCTGCAGCATCGTGGATTTCTGCCACCGGCCAGAGCCGGCGTTGTACACAAAGGACAGGTAAGCCGCGTGCTCACCTTCGGAGAGCGGCACTTGCACCACTGCCAGCATTTGCCGGTTGTGTTTGCTCAGGTCAGCTGCGAGTTGATCAAGGCATTGTTCGTCGGTGAACTTCATGCCCAGCTTCAGTTCCGGTCCGGTGTGGCCGTAGCAGCTGGTTAAGATATTTGCTGGGTCCAGATAAACTTCGTTCTCTTTCCCTTCCCACGGCATGATTAATACCGCAGCAGAAAGAGCCACGGCACCGATGATGCCGCGGGATGCAAGTTTGGTCTGGGTGGACATTTAACCCTCAGAAAAGAAAAAACCCCGGCTTGGAGAAAGACCGGGGTGAAAGTTCTGGGTGTAGAAAACAGGGTGCTAAAAAGCAAAAACCCAGCGGGAAGCTGGGTTGGTTTAATCATCAGGCAATAAAGTCCGATGATGTGGAAATAATAAGCCTACTTTTTTGAAGATCAATAGGCTTGATGGGGGAATTTAACGACCGACTTTAATTCCGGCTGCCAGCTTTGGCGGATCTTTTTTCTGAATTGTTTTTACCAACTCTTGCAACGCCTCTCGAATACTCTTGCCCTTTTCCATCAACCCTAGTGATTTTACACTGGCTGTGTAGTCACCACTTGTTCCTGACACCTCGGCATCAAATTCAGCGCTGCTAGATTCGGTTACCGCAACGGTCAGCTTTACTAAAGTTTCCATTCCTCACTCCATTGGTTAATGAATAACCGTTATATCAGCGTACCGATTAAGAGTGCAAGTAAAGCTGCTCCACCAGATTACTGCATCGCTCCAGCTCGTCCCAGCCGACATACCGGTGTGGATCCAGTATGTGCCGACTGACCACGGCAACAGCATGGCGCAGCTCAGGTGTTTTATTGGGGCATGCTTCCAACCGGCTGAGCATGTCAACTGCGGTGAGTGTTGCGGCGATGGTGCCGCGGGGGATGGATTCGAAGAGCATTCCTTGCTCCGGCGAGTGGTCAGGCTTTAGGTGTAGCAGAATTGTGAATTAATTCAATCGTGGATACCTGACCACCCCTTGTGTTTAGCTCCGCGCACTTTTTGCACGCGCCAAATCCCTCCGCAGTTTAGACCAAACTCAGATACAAAATCAGTGACCTTCTCACGAGAAACCACTAGCCCGTCCGGGTTAATTAATTTGCAAGATTTGGCTTTACTCTTATTTGCCAAGGCGACATTTGTTGACTTCCTGATAAATACACAGGTTGTCGGCCCGTAAACCCTATTTCCTTGCAGCTTAAAATCTTTATCCAAATCATAATCGCCGCCGTCTTTTGGGTAGTGCAACTCAAGCCACTCTGCGAAGTTCTGGAAGTTATGCCAGTCAGGGATGACTGTGCAGCCTTTGTAGGCGGGAAATTTGTTTTGGTACTTTTCGCTGTAACACCTAGTTAGCATGCTGCCCCACTTGGTATATGCGAGCGTTTTCTTTTTGCCGATTACAGCTCTGTGCCGGCCATCACCTATAAATCCAACTCCAAGATAAGTTCTCTGCATCAGATCTTTCAAAGTGCCCAGTCGCAACAATTTTGAAGTTGTTTTTGTAATCCAACCTGTCTCAATAAACCGAACTGAGACACCCCTATGATTTATGACTTCAACAACCTCCACTGGACCGGAGTTGCAAGTATTAAATCGAGCGCCGACGAATATATCTAACATAGGCATCTTCACTCCCCCATGCCGTCTAATAACGCGCGAGCGCAGCGTCCAGCACTGCTTGCATGTCTGTGAAGAGTGTCTACGGCGTTCATAAAGTCATCGTAATGTTTGCGCTGCCAATCCTGCTTCGTCAGTGGTTCAGCCAGATGCTGATTGATTGACTTCAACAACGCCGCTTCAGTGAGGATGATCCGGCCCACACCTTCGCACTTGTTGCACTGGTTAATCTGGTTGAACTTCTTGCTGTAGACCTGCCCAGTGCCGTGGCATTTGTGGCAGATATTGGTATCACAAACTTCATGCACCGCGGCTTCAGCCATGGCATAGGCCAAGTCATCACCCTTGCCCATCGCGACCAACTGAGCATTGAGCGCACCAACCAGCTTCGCCCGGGCGGTTTTGTCCTGTGCAATCTGCGCATCGAGTATGAGCGCCCCGATTGGCTCCCGATGCTGGATTTGCCCGAGCAGGCCCAGCACATCTTCACCGGTCATTGGATTGGCTGACTTCTTAAACATCAGTTCGCTGCCGGTGATGCTCTTTGGTACCTGGCGTGTTACTAATCGCTCGACTGTCATAACCATCAATCAGCCCTTCAATTCCGTGATTAATACCTGACACTGACCGCCTTTGATGATATCGCCGCGGCAAACTATCAGCCGGTCAATCTGTGAATCATCGGCATAGACGCCGGCGTGAGTCAGCGCATCGAGCGTTGCTTTGATTCGGTTATCGATGTCCTGTACGCGCTTATCAGCCGGGTGAAACACCAAATCAACCTGAAGCCGGCCGGTCAGTTTTTTGTTTGCCCGAGCCTGCAGCACTGCAGCGATAACGTTAGTGCGAAACTGCTGGCCCTTCTCGCTGATGTAAACCGTGATTGGTGACCTGGTTGTTTTCATCAGGCGACCGAACTGTGCCGGCCGTTTTACTTTTGTCGTCGCGCTGCGCCAGTAGCTGTTCATGCTTGGCGGCAGTGGCAAGGTGAGTTCAATCATGCTGCCTCCCGAATCGAACTAACGGCACCCGCCAGCGCAGCCAACTGAGTTTTACGCGGGTCAGAATCCGGCAACAGCCGAGCACCGGCCTGTAGTTCGTTAAATGCGTTGCTGAGATGGAAGCTCAGTTCCGGCTCTGCTTGTTCATTTTGCTGCTGTTCTAAATTCATCTGCTTCTCCAATCGCCTGTATTCGCTTAAACCCAGATACCCGCACCATCGCCCTTGCTTCTACCCTGCTCGCTTGTTGTGGCTTGTGCTGGCTTCGTTATTTTTGATTTCCATCCTGTTGCGCCGGATGATGTTTAACCTTCTGCGCATATCTTCGCGGTATTCGTCGTCCATCTGCTTCATCAGCCAGGTGCGTATCTCGTCCGGCCTTTTCGTGTTGGTCAGCTGGTTCGCCTCAAGCCATCGCCGCTTGTCCAACTCGATGGCCTGACGCTGCTCTGGCGGCAGCTGGGCGATTTTATTAGTCATTCTTTGCGGCCTGCTCCTTGCGCTTCGCTGCTTCGGCCCGCATTGCTTCGACGCGCTGAGCCATTGCAGACTTCGGCGCCAGTCTCAGCTCGGCCGGCATGTCTGGCCGCTGGTCATGTCCGATGGTCAGCTGCGGCTCTGGCAGTTGCTCGCCGGCCTGAAGCCGTTTGGTCCAGTGGTCGTATTCGGATTTGATTACCCGCTCAAAGTCCAAGCCTGTGAGCTCGCGGATCAACGCCCCTTTGCGCTGGCTAATCAGCCGGATGATTGGGTGACTGAACTCAAAGGCTTCGCCAGCTCGTGCACCGTTGCGGTCAACGATTTGCATGAGCACGGTTTGAAACTCTGGGATGCCAAGGCCAGCCGGTGAAGGCATGCACATGACAGCGAATTCGCTCGGGTTCGGTGCAAAGCGCTCAGTGGCCGCTCGCTTCTCCAGCGCTTTCACGCCGCGTGCAAATCCATCCGCGCCAATCCCTTCGTCGAGTAACCGTTTTGCGTACTGGCTTATGACGGCCTGAGTCTGCTCATCGGTCTGGCAGAACTGACTGGCAAAGACCGGGTGATACGTGGTCAGCAACGGCAGCAAAGTCGCCATGAGTTTTTCAGTGCCCTTCGCCAGTCTGGTTGCTTGCAATTCGCTCAGAGGCTTCCTGTGCAAGTCGCATGGCTCGCTGTGTGCCGGATTCGCTGCGAGGCTGCGCAGAGCTTCTGCCGTTACCGGCTGAACGGTTTGGTTGTTTCGCATGGTTGACTTTCTCCCGCTGGCACCAGGTGCGCCAGTTGCTGAGCCATTCGGATTGAGCTTTCATGGTGTTCGCGTTGGCCTTGTAGCAACGAAACAAATCAAATCGGGTTTGGATGTCCGAGTCGGAGTATTCGCTTCCAAGGCCTGTAGTCCGAGCCAGCAGCAGGTGCTGTTCGGTAAATCGGAGTTGTTCGCCAGTGCAGGAGTCAGCTGCAACGGATTGGCTGGATTGGTTCCCGGAGTTATCGGGTTGGTCGTGCTCGTCGAAGTCGAGCGGATCTGGAAAATCTGTCTGCGCGTTTAGAGAGAGCTTATTACTGTTACTGTTACTGTTATAGCTATTGGTTAAGGAAGGGTTTCTTAACGGTTCCGAAAGGGTTCCGATTTCCTCAGCTCTAATTTCAAGGAAATCCGCCCAAGCCTGCATAAATAAAGGCTTCCAGCAGCATGAGTCTGGGATCGACAATGCGATTTTCTTCGCACTCTTCCGCTGGTTCGGGTTTTCAGGCTTATTCCACTCAAAATGCTTGCAGATATAGACCCATTTTGTGGTTTCGCAACGGTTAGCGAAACCCTTCTCTAACAGTTCCAAAAGGGTTATGCGAACCCTTTCAGAAGTCCATTGCAGGTCTTCGCAAACGTAGCCATCAGGTAATCTGAATACGCCTGAAATAGTCCCATGCGGGCTGGTCAGCAGATACAAAGCAAGGTATCTGGCATCTTCTGACATATCCCGGATGGTATCGCTCGTCCAAAACGACGAGTGCACTTTGCCGTAATCACGCATGATCGGCCTCCGCTGAGGTCGTTAAATTATCGCCAAGATCACCGATTGGATTGGCCAGGGAAGTGAGGAATGATTGGTAGAATTCGGCTGCGCCAGGGCACGGTATTCCATTCATCAAGTGGATAAATGACAGGCTTAGGTCTTGGATGACGAGCGAGTAAACAGTGATGTCACAAAGGAACAGCGCCCCTTCCACTTCAATTGAGTCGTCGGGAACTGACTCTTGGCCAGTAACCACGATAGACCCCTGCACGATTGCGCCAGGGAACATTTCGCGTATAGGGCTGGAACTGTCAGGATTAACATCAATTGTGTCGCCATACGTTGCCTGCCAATTGGCCGAGGCGCTTACCAGGCTCATGTACTTGGCAACTTGAAAAATATGCCGACAATGAAACTCTGTGTTTTTCAGCTCAATCACATTGATAAATCTTTTACCAGCCGAATCCAATTCGATTGTGATTAGGTCCGGTATGCCATTTGCGCCTAAATTCGGCTGGCGAATAATAGACAGTACGCGGCGACCATTCATGGGGTTGTGCTGATGCTTCACCATGTAGGCATACAAGTTGTCTTCGAATTCTTTTTCTGAACTGAAAATGCTCATGGTGTTACCCCACTATCCGACCAGACATGCGCTGGCTCTTTTGGTGGTCATCTCTGCAGTCGGAGTCGCAAAAGTGCGCGCCAGGCTGCACCGGTTCAGCGCACCAGTGGCAGAGCCCGGTGTCTTTCAGAGTTGGCTTTCGGTGAGTCAGCGCGACTTCCAGCGTGTGCTGTTCGAGGGCTGATGCGGAATCAAACAGATCAGGCATCAGGCTTCTCGCTCTGTCCGTTGCTTTCATGCGCCTTTAAAGCCTCGGCAATGGCCAGCCCAAAATCATGCTGAAGGCTTTTTACTTTGCCGTTCGTGAACTTCCAGACTTTTAAATAGCTCAGCTTGTGATCGGAACAGAACGTGCGCAGAGCCCCGCGCGTTTCAGCCAGCTTTTGCAGTTTCGATAAAATTGCGTCTTGTTGCATATCCAATTTTCCAGATTCAGAAATTTACTCTGGAATAATACGATCCATTTCCAACATATGCAAATATACAATGTGTAATTTTATTATCTGGAAAGTGCTGGATTTATAGCCAGTTGTACCGTTTTTTTGTTCTGCTATATTCGTGTCTAAATCAGCAACAAGGAGTTATGGAATGAAGTTAAAGATTTGTTTGGCAGCTATGGTATTTGTGGCATGCGGGATTCATGCGGACCCGTATACATACACCGCACCAACTTACACAGTACCGACCTATACGGTCCCAACCTATACCGCGCCTACCTACACGGCACCGTCTTATACTTATGATGCGACAACGGGTAATAGTTACAGCACTACTCCGACCTATGGCGGCGGAGCAAATGTGATGGGAACCAATACGAATACTGGCTCTATGTGGAATACCAACATTCAGGCCGATGGCGATATGAGTGGGATTGACTCGCAAGGTAACTACTGGACTTACGATAAGCAGACAGGAAATTACATGAATACAAATGGAAAGCTGTGCACCGGAACTGGTGCTACCAGAATTTGTAACGATTGACCGCTGCTCACTGATCCGCTTTGCGCAGAAGTATCTCAGCTAAGCGGATCACGCCATCCCGCTGTTCAGGGGTTGACTTGAGAATACCCACAGATCCGGCATCATCCAGCAGGTCTGAAACAAATCTGATGGTGGCCACTTCAGCGTCTGGTGCGGTCTTTTGGTTGTGGCGCTCGAAGTAACCTGGCACAAAGAACATCCACAACTCAATCCAGCTAAAACTCTCCTGCTGCTTCAGCATTTCCACTATTGCTTCTGCTTTTGTCACCGTAAGGTTGCCCCCACGGCGCACTTTATGAAAATAGGTGTAGTCGATATAGCGTCGGTCTTTTATCAATTTTTTGACACTAAAACCGGTCCTTTCAAAAAGAGCATTGAGGTTTTCAGAGAAGACATTGGTTCTGGATTTTTCTGGGTGGGACATGATCAACTCTGCCAAATAGCGAAAATTTACTGTGAATTCCGCTAAATATTGCCGCATTTGGAATATTTATCAAGTTAAGAGCTGTATTTTTCCATATTAAGAATTATTTTCTGGTTTATATGCCACATTTGCACACAATTATAATGCCTATATGCATACATCTAATGCTTATCTAGCAACTCAATGATAAACATACTGTTTGCCTGTCTGTTTTTTGGGCAAATTGGCAAGCCGCTTAGTTGCATAAATGATAATTTCACCCATATAATTGACCTTATACGAATAACTGGTAGCGGCAACATGACTGACGTCATTAAGAATCTTGCCAAAAATCTCAAGCAGATTTTTGAGCAGGCTAAAACGAACCCAACCAGGTTCTGTGAGTTGTGCGCAGATAACGGCGTAACTGTTGGAAGGTCCACATTAAGCCGGCTCTTCACAGAAGACGCCAACATCGGCATAGCAATGCTAAATGATATCGCTGCAGGTATTCGGCTCTTACCTGGATTTGATTGGGTAACCCCAGATCGGCTGATAGCTGATGAAATGCAGAGCGACAGCGTACTGGTTGATAGTGCCAGCTTTTCAGGTTTCATCGGGCGATTGATGGTTGATCTGGATGAACTTGACTGGATCGAGCTCAAAAACGAAATATCGACCATTTCAGATGTAGCGGCACTACTCGCCAAGCAATACGGAATTGAAGTGGCTAGGACAAGCCAAGCTCGAGCGCTTAAATCTGTCTAGCAGATCGAGCGCCCGTTCACGATTTGCTTCACCTTGTTGAAGTTGAATACTTCTGCACCATCCACCTGGACAACTTCCCCATCATTCATCGATGCGCAAGCATCTATAGAATACTGTTGAACTGCTTCACGCAGGCGACGGATCTCGGTCACTTTGCGCAAATCATCAGGCATCCTGTAGGCATTCGCAAAGTCCATGACAATTCGGTGTGCTCTAGCCATGCTTTCACGCTCAGTCCCTTGGCGTTTCAGTACTTTTCTCGCGTGCCAATAAGCAGCACAGGACAGAGCCAGGCACGACAGAGACAAAACCCCAAAAAATATACTTGTCACATTCTCACTCCTTTGACTTGCAAGCAGCTTTGAAAAAGCAGAACTACAAATAAGATTTTCAATGCTGGCACGCCAAACTGATACACGGGCCGCAGCACATCAAAAAATACTAAATCGAAAAACATAACGACATTCATTGCCGTTAAAGATGCCATCAGGCCTATAACGCAAACAGCAACTCTGTTGATTTCAAGCCTTGTCATGCTATGGCAAACCAGCAGAATTGCTATTGCTGAAGTGTGTAAGACTGAAAAAAACGGGTACCACGCCAGATCAGTTATTTTGCCAGTTTCAATCATTTTGTAAAAAACCGGCGTTACCTTAATGCTAATAAGGTCAATAGCCAACAAAATCCCTAGCGAAATACGACCAGACCAGTCTTTTTTCAATGCTATTAAGTTGAATGCCAACACTGCTGCAAAAGCAAACAGAGTGTGTTCAGCGACAGCAAGGATAAATGACTCCAAGGCACCCCAATACATCAGTCTTCCTTCTCTGGGCCATCTGGTGGAGGTGGTGGCGGTGTAATGCCTGTACTAAGCGGCGTTACTGTTGCACCAGTACCTAAATCACTTTGAACGGTGGAGCTGCGCTCCGCATCGAGCAAAGAAAGAGCATCCTGCGATAATGTCACCTTGTCAGCTGTCGAAACTGGCAAAGCTGACGCAGCAGAGCTGCTTGAGGCAGTCTCACCAGCCTGAGTTGTCGCCACGATATCTGGGCGAGGTCGAGCAAAGTTAACTTCCATTGTGTCTCCCGATTTGTTGTTAAATCCCAATTAATAAAAACCGCCTCGAAACTTTTCATATCCTAACCATCAGCGCACAAAAAGTCACCCGATGGAAATTTGATTTTTTCCTTATAAAGGAATTTTTTTTCTAAAGCTGAAAAAATCACTGCTCTAATTAGGACGAAAACAGCACATATATACTGCATATGGAAATATTTGCAAGGTTTTGAAATATTTTTGCTCACATATGGAAATTTTTATTGCATAACTGGAATTTTCCATTATATTGGATTTTATCGGATTAATTTTCCACATATGGAAATTAGTTTTAGCGAATTTTAACGCTTAGATAACACATCCAAGGAGCGATAAATGTTGCACACCAAAACCCCAACAAGGACCAAACACGTTCCGGAACTGACTCTGCTGGCCAATCTCCGCATGGCTGCATTAGTTGCCGGCGAGAAAGTTAGCCAGTCACAGCGCGTGCAAGTGCGTGCAGCTGAGTTACTGAAACACCTCTGCACTGCTCTGCCATCACCTGAATTTCAGGCGGCTTATATGAACCGCGCCGGCGAGCTGGGTAATGGTCTGGTGCTTCGTGTTGACCACAACATGAGCAGTGTAACTATCCGCCGCGTGACTGCGGACAACGTCATCAGCCTGCACAAAATCAGCGTCAGCACCATCAAAGGCGGTCAGCAATGAGCCAGTTCACTTTCACCTTAGAGCGCCAGGCACTGCTGGCCCACTACGAAAGCCTGCTGCATGCCATTGAAGACACGCAGACGGAAATCCGCATGCAGTACAACCCAGAGCGTAACGCTGAAGTCTCTGCGCTTACCGCTGATGCACTGCATTTTCGTGACCAACACGACATCACCATTGCTGAACTCAACAGCTGGAAAAAGCGCAACGTACAGCGCGCCAGCTCTGTTCAGCATGCGGTTCAACTGCTAAGCCGGAGCGCATAACCATGACCCCACCCTTAGATCTGTTTGGCGATATCCAATTCGCCGACGAAGAAGAACTGGTCTTTGTAGATGATGCACTGGACCTGTCGCCGCAAGCCGATGGCGAAGAATTTGCCGGAACTGGCATTTACTACGCTATGAGCAACGAGGCTTACCACTCAGGCCCAGGCGTCAGCAAATCAGGTTTAGATCTGATTGCGGTCAATCCTTCTGCTTACATCTGGCACAAGCAAGCACCGGTGGATTACCTGGCACTGCAAGCACTGGATTTAGGCAGCGCCCTGCACTGTGCACTGCTGGAACCAGCTGAGTTCGAAAAGCGCTTTGTTGTAGCGCCGGAGTTCAACCGCCGCACCACTGCAGGCCGTGAAGCTGAAAGCGAATTCCTTGCACAAGCCTATGCCGATGGCATGACGCCGCTAACGCATGAAGATGCGGCCAAGCTGCGGATCATGAAAGACAGCGTGATGGCTCACCCGGTGGCGCGCATGATTTTTGAAGCGCAAGGGCATAACGAAGCCAGCATTTACTGGAACGACGCGGAAACCAATGAGCTGTGCCGCATCCGTCCTGACCGCATGCCAATCATCCCTGAGCTGGGGCCGCTGGTTGTCGATGTGAAAAAGGTCGATGGCTTAGACCGCTTTGACCGTCATGTGGCTGATTTCCGGTACCACGTACAGGACGCCATGTACACCGATGGCTACCGCAACCACTTCGGCGAAACCCCTGATTTCCTCTTTCTGATTGTCAGCAGCTCAATCAGCGCCGGCCGCTATGGCGTCGATGTTGTTCGCCTGCCGCAAGAGTGGAAACAGGAAGGTCACGACCTGTATCGCCGCGACTTACAAGCATACGCAGCATGCCGCCAGGCTGATGACTGGCTGCACGTTCGCACCCTGACCCGCCCTCGCTGGGCCTGATTTTTTAATTACTGGAGATAGATATGAGTGCAGTTTCAATCGCAGAAGTTCAACAGCCAATGGCTGACCAGATGATGGTTCAATCACACACTACCATGCTGCTGATGAACCCAGTTGCCATGGAGCAGATCTACCGCTTTTCAGAAATGATGGCTTCAGGAAAAACCGCAGTACCGGCGCACCTTCGGGGTAACGTGGCCGACTGTATGGCCATCACAATGCAAGCCATGCAATGGAAGTTAAACCCGTTCGCTGTTATGCAGAAAACCCACGTTATTAACGGCGTGCTGGGTTACGAAGCTCAGCTGGTTGCTGCGGTCATCAACAGCAGCGGTGTTGTGGTCGACCGGTTCCACTTTGAGTGGTTTGGTCCATGGCAAAACGTGGTCGGCAAATTCACGATCAAAACTGGCGACAAGGGCGAATACCGGGTGCCTGGATGGAAGCTTGCCGATGAAGCCGGCTGCGGCGTTCGTGTGTGGGCAACGATCCGCGGCGAATCCGAGCCTCGATTACTGGAATTGCTGTTGGCGCAAGCTCGCACTCGCAATAGTACGCTGTGGGCCGACGATCCAAAACAACAGCTGGCCTACCTGGCACAAAAGCGCTGGGCCCGTCTGTATGCACCTGATGTGATATTGGGCGTTTACTCACCGGATGAACTGCAAGAGCGCGACATTGAACCGCGCGACATCAACCCAGCACCTGAATCAGCAGCTACTGCAGCCCAACCACAGCAGCGCACCAGTGGCTTATCCAGCTCACTGAAAGCCCGCAGCGCTGCCAATCAACCAGTGACCGTTGAACCCGTCGCAGAACTGGTCGCCGGTGATGATGACGCCTTGATCATCGATGACGAACCAGCCTTGTCACCAGAAGCGCAGAAGTATGAAGCCATGCTGATGGACTGCACTGAAGCTGAGCACTTTGCCGACTGGCAAGGCCAGGTGAAAGCCAAGTTCGCCGCCAACTCACACGACTACATTGCGCTGGTTAAAAGCTACAAAGCTCGCCGCGCTCAATTCTCTAATGCTAACTAAGGAGACTCGCCATGTCTGCAGTTGAAAACATTGAATTTGAAGAAAGCCCAGTACCAGCCACTGAACTGATGTGTGTGCAGTCTACGCCGGCAGTGATCAGTGTTAACTTTGTTGAAATCAAAGAAGCTCTGACCGAAGCGCTGAAAAAGTATGACGTTGTAGTCACAGCCGAAACACTAGCTGATGCGAAAAAGCTGAAAATTGAGCTGAACAAAAACGCCACTGAATTCGATAAGCGCCGCAAAGTCGCTGTCGAGTCAGTGAGTGCGCCAATCAAAGAATTTGACGGTCAGATGAAAGAGCTGATCGCCATGTGCAAAGGCGGTGTCGAAAAGCTGGGTTCGCAAATCACAGTATTTGAAACCGAAACGCTGAACAACATCCGCAACATGCTGGGCGAAGCGCTGGGCCGCGAGTGGGATGCCCTGGATGTATCTGCTGAGTTCCGCAAAGCCAACATCAATGACCTGGTACTGCTTGGCAGCATTACTTCAACCGGCAAGCTGACCGGCAAAGTGGGCAACGATATCAAATCACGCGCACTGGATGACAAAGGCGCTGAAAACACCATCAAGCTGCGTCTGTCTGAGCTTGAAAACCGCTCCTACCGTGCCGGCCTGAAAGCGCCACTGACTCGGGCGCATGTCGAAGTGTTCCTGTTTGCCCCTGAAGCTGATTACAGCCAGCGCCTGGAAGCCATGTTGCAGTCTGAAGTGCAGCGCCAGGAGCGGGCTGAAGCACAAATGCGTCAGCAGATGGAAATGGAACAGGAGCGCAACCGCAAAGCTCAGGAAGCCGCAGAACAGCGGATCCGCGAAGCCAACGAGCGCGCCCGACTGGCTGAAGAAAAGGCCGATCAGGCAGCACAGCAACAAGCTGCGCCAGTAGCTCAGGAGCAAACCCCTGCACCAGTTCAGCAAGCTGCAGCGCCACAAGGCCAAGCGCTGAAGGTGTACTACGCACCAATGAGCGAGCGCATGGTGAAGCTCAACGAACCGAGCTTTGATTCAGCCGCTCAGGCCGCTATCAAAGCCCAGCAGGCTGACGGCCAGCAGTATGGGATCCGCACTAAATCAGATGGCTTAATCGGCATCGTTCACGCCGGCCACGTGTTCTGGAGAGCTTAACCATGGCACTAATCCTCAATCAGAAGAAGGCAGCGGCGATGCTTGGTGTGTCCAGCATCACGCTGTGGCGGTGGCGGAACGAAGGTCGCGTGCATGCCCTGCCTCAGTTCAAAACCCCGAAATATTCAGTCGAAGAATTGCAGCGGCTGAGTAAATCAAACCCAGTGACTCAGGAGGCCGCATGAGCAGTTCAAAAGCCAGTTGGCACCTGAACAAGAAGCCAGCAAAAACAGAGTTTGAGCTGAGTAAGGAAGAGCGGCGCCAACTAGCGCTGCGATTCAGAAGCCCGATCAAGGTCGGTCTGGCCATCATTCCATATTGTGAAGTCGAGAGTGCCTGGCTGCTGCCAGATGGTCCAGACCAAAAAAACCGTTACGTGCGTCACTACGACATCGCGTTTGAGTTCGCAGTACGCATGAACGACATCCTTCAACACTATCCGCTCCTGGCTGTGCGGTTAGAGCGGAAACAGGCGGCTTAATTATGCAATTTACCTATGTTTGCCGAAGCCAAGACACTCACGTTATTTGCATTGACGGCACCAACTTCAACATTCGTGAGTGTGAAGAAAACCAATGGGCTAAAGGCCATGGTCGGTATTTAAGTGTTGGGGATATCAACGTGTTTCAAACCCTTTATTTCAAAGCGGGTGGAAACTCAACGCACCTTGCCGAAGCTGTTCGAGCAATAGAAGTGGCTCGGTTCATCTGGCAGCACACAAACAGACTGAAGTTATCTCCGGGAGCTTAATCATGTTCTTCAAAAACTTAAAAGTTTACAAAATCACTGAGCAACTGGGCCTGACCACAGCGAAGCTAGAAGCTGCCCTGGCTGAACACAAATTCAATCCTTGCATGGGTCAGGACGCGCTAAAAATGGGCTTCTGCTACCCGATGCACCAGAGCGTTAAATCATTCGCTCATGCTGTGAATGACGACAATCTGATTGTGGTTGCGCTGCGCCGGCAGGAAAAGCTGCTGCCAGCCGCGGTTATCAACGAAGAGCTGCAGCCAAAAATTGATGCACTTGAAGCCGAAAAAGGCCGGCCGCTGGGCCGCAAGGAAAAGCAGGCTCTGAAAGAAGAGTTAATTCAGACAATGCTGCCGCGCGCTTTCAGTCGCTCAACAGTTACCACTGCAGTGATTGACCAGGTTAACGGCTTTGTGTTCATCAACACGCAATCAGCAAGTCGGGCTGAAGATTTGCTGGCGCTGCTGCGTAAATCGCTGGGTTCGCTGCCAGTGGTTCCGTGGGTCGACTCCAATTTCCTGTGCCAGCGCATGCAGGAATGGTTATCAGGTAAGAATCTGCCAGCGGGTATCAAGCTGGGCCATGCCGCCCGCTTAAAAGCCCCGGATGAAGAAGGTGCCCGCGCCAGCTTCGAAAACCACATTCTGACTGCCGACGAAGTTCAGAGCCATCTGGAAGATAAGCTGGTGACTGAACTGGATCTGCAAATGCCAGAGCTGTTCGAATTTCGCATCACTGAAACCGGCACCTTTAAGCGCCTGCGCTGGCATGAACTGCTGGCCAACAAAAACGATGAGCTGGGCTGGGAAGATTTACTACTGCGCCTCGAAGCTGACTATCTGCTGATGGTCAATCAGCTGCGCGAAGTGATTAAGGCTGTGGGTGAATCTGTATCGCCGGTGGTGAAGTCATGATCCGCGGCGAAACACTAACCGGCCGCGAGGCCGTTGAACTTCATACTGCTGCTGGCCTAATTGGCCGGCAGGTAGTGGTCAATGCTGGAATCGCGGCTAACGGCGCAGTGCCACAAATTGGCGTCGTAGCGGATCCGCAGGCCTGCTTCATCGATGTTGAAAACCCAAACACTGCTTTATATGTGGAAGTTGAGTCGGGCGATGACTGGATGTTGTACGAGGTTTTCAACGATGAGCACTTTGTTTTGTTGAGCGAGGTTTCAAATGGATAACATGCGCTTTGGTTTCCCAGCGGCAAAAGGCATGCAAGGTGGCCGCACTTTCTACACTGCCTGCATCCCATTCAGCATGCTGGCCCGTCTTCTGGCCATTGATACTGGCAACGTTCTGGACCGCAGCCAACGTGCTGTCGACCCAAAACGGGCAAAGGCAATTAGCCAGTACATTCTGGATAACACAGAGAGCTTTGTTCTGCCGGCGCTGACAGGCGTTGTTGAAGATGAAACTCTGGAATTCTCACCAGCAGCAAAGAGCACATCAGTTGGCGAGCTAAGCCTGTCGATGGATGCAGTCATCAAGCTGTTCGACGGCCAACATCGGGCAACCGGCATTATGGCTGCCCTCAAAGAGCAGTTCCCAGTTCTGAAGCAACAGCAGGTCACCATTCAGCTATTCGTCAACATGACACTGGCAGACCGGCAGCAGGCATTCAGCGATATCAACGCGAACGCTAAGGCAGTGAGCGCAAGCCTGAATATGGTTTATGACCGCCGCAATGATGCCGTGACGGCTATCGCTGAGGAAATCGAGAAGGTTTCATCATGGGCCGGTCGTATCGACCACGAAAATAACGTGGTCAAGGCAGATAGCGGCATGCTGTTTTCGTTCCGCCATGCAGTTCAAGCAAGCCGTTTGGTTCTTGGACTAAGCGCCAAACAGGTGCCCGATGCAATGGCCGTCAGCCAGATTAGTCAGTGGTGGAATGTTGTCGCACCAGCTGTTTACTGGGACTGGCAGGAACGCAGAGAACGTGGCGAGAGCTATGACCACTCAATCCGCAAGAAGATAAACAACAACGTGGCATTCACAGCGGCGGGCCTTATGACTATTGGCCGTGTTTATCAGCTCATAAACGCGAAGCATGGCAACCGTTTCTCAATGTTCAAAGTTGGCTCTGCCCTTTCCAATCTCGATTGGAACAAGTCGGCCGACATGTGGCGCGGCAACCTAGTCGACGAGAACGGCAACATGAAATCAGGCACCGCCGGCCAGATCGCAGCGGCAGAGCTGATTGCTGAATCCGTTTCTTCTTATATCGAATCCATGTGAGCGCATGACAACCGTCGAGGCTCTGGCACTGGCTCTCGCCTGGGACCGGTGCCGCGACGAGCCAAACGAACAGGATATGGCCGACGCCGATGTGATGGTGGCGCGCTGGAACAAAAGACGAATTGAATTGGGCTTGAAGCCCTGGGAGTGAATGATGGCAAATCAAGAAGGCTTTCACCTGGTAGACCATGGGCCGTTCCCTATCATGGAATTTAAGTTAGGCGACAAAACAATTTCAGCCGAGCAGTTGGTAAAGGCCGCAGAAATGATGCGATTGGAGTTGTTGAGTTTTGGCTTGGTTGTTCGTGTTGATAGCAAAACTAAACAGGAGGCAGCATGAGCAAGCCAGATTACGAGCGCATTTATTTAGTTCCAGAGGATGGCATCTGGTGTTGGGCGGGGACGCCAGCGCCAGGTGCTGGTCAAAGCAATGCTGATGCTGTGGAGTATGTTCGGGCTGATTTGTATCAAGCGCAGTCGACTCAGGTCGAATCGCTGTTAGATGACCGCAAAGAATTCGTTAAAAAAGAATTCCAGCTCTTAAAAGAAATCGAGCGGCTCGAAATTGAACTGAAAAAGCGCGACGAGCAAAACGCAGCACTGGTGGCGCAGGTTGAGGAGTTGCTGGTACACGGCACTGCATTAGCTACCGCCGCAAGCATGGCGACAGGCGCTGTGGCTATAGGTTCTCCGGTTACTGAATTTTGCGCTGAAGCAGTAAAGCGATTTAACGCAGCAAAAGCAGTCACCCCACAACACCACCTTGCCGAAATCCGCGCTGAGGCTGTGCTTGATGCGGTGAAATTCTTTGCTCCAGCTCTGGATATCGAAACCGAATCGCTGGAATGGTACGCCGCCAAAGTGCGGCAAGGCGGTGCAGCATGACAGAGCTGGCGTATTACCAAGCGCTAAGCGCAATCTTCTATGTGATCATCGCTGCACAGTTCTATCAAAAATTAGTGGCTGCAATCCATGCCGACAAAAAGAAAGCGTTGGCTGAGCTGTACGATGACATAGAAATAGACGAGCACACCATGTTGGCCGCATCGAAAACAGCGGCTGCGGTTCTCTGTGTTTTCTGGCCTGCAGCTATCTTGATTGCAGCTTACAAAAATAAAGGCGGTACAAAATGACCGCCCCATTCTCCCAACACGGCAAGCTCCGCTGGCTGGTGTGGCTCGGCATCGGTGCCGCGCTTCACATTCTGCTTATCGTCATGCGGTGGGTTCTGTTTCGTGACATCGAAGTCAGCCTGCTCAATCCGTGGGCCTATAGCGACTTGGGCTGGTTATTAACCGTGGCCTGGTATTGGTTCTGGCTTTGGATGTGGGTGATTGAGTGATGGAGGTTATTCATATCTCTTGGCAGAGGGTCTACCAATTCAAAGGCGTGACATTCGAGCATCACAACTACCTTGGCCCGATGATATTGCGTCGAAAAACGTATGAAGCGCGCAACTTTCGAAACATCAGAGCAAGACAGTGGGCCGCTTATGGTTCCTGGTTGCGACTGACAGAGGCTGAGCGGGAGAAATTCAGAGTATGACTCCCAGCGCCGACAATGAACAACTGAAACAACAACCGGGGGAAGCATGAGATACACAGCGCAACAAATCAAAAACTGGGACTTAACCAGGCTCAAAGACAACAAGCCAGCGCGCGCAGAGAACTGCACAACGCTTTGGCAACGGATTAAACATGGCTGGATGGTTGTCATCGGCTGTTATGACGTAGTGGATTGGGAGTAATACGATGGCTATTAATTTATTCGTTGCCGGTGGCAACATCGGGCGCGATTGCGAAGTGCGCGTGACACCGGCAGGCAAGCATATCGCTACATTCCCGCTGCCGGTCAAACAAGGCTATGGCGAGCATGAGAAAACCAGTTGGGTACAATGCAAACTGTTTGGTGGTCAGGCTGAAAAGCTGCCGAACTACCTGCTTAAAGGTGTAAAGGTTGTTGTGCAAGGCGAATTTGTGCTTGATGAGTGGAATGATAAGGACGGCCAGAAACGCCAGACACCAACTGTGATCGTCAATAGCTTGGAGTTTATGAGTCAGAATCAGTCAAACGCCGGTCAAACAAATCAGCCGTCACAGCGAGCGCCAGCATCACAGCAAGGCGGCTACAATCAGCGCCCGGCAGCGCCAGCTCAAAACCAAATGAGCGGTGCACCGATGGCTCCGCCGATTGATTTTGATGATGACCCGGATATTCCATTCTGAGGGTATTGAACTCTCATAGGACACAGGCAAAATAAACGACACCCCGCAGCCGAAACTTTAAACACGTTGTACGTTTTAGGGTTTGCCCAGGCTGAAAGCATAACGAACTTCAAATCGGTGGCTGCGGGGCCAGTTTATTGCTCTACCGCTTGGAAAGGCAGGGCTCATAATCCGAGCCAATCAGATAGCGCGTGTTGTTGCCGTAACATAGCTTCAGGTGGTAGAGCAATGAGCTGGAAAAACGGGTCGGGAGTTCCTAGCCGGCCAGTTCATTGCTCCGAATGATACTTAGCGTAGAGCAGGCCAATGGCAGCGCGTAGTTCGGGTTGGCGCCCCGTTAATTCATCAGCAAGCCTCACTCCAGAAACAGTCAGCTGCAGGACTGAAAAACCGCAGATGTATTCACGGAACTATGAGGCGGCCCCGTGAGTGCAGATCCCGCCTACTGGATAAACGGCAGCTTGCTGTTGATTGATTCCAGCGCGCCGGCTGAAAGGTCGGCTCTACCCCCGCTTCATCTCAACCACATTCTGATACAACTCCGGATTCCTGATCCGCTGGATCCGATTCCACCAAGCCGTGTAAGCCTCAGCCTGCTCTGGCAGATAGTGGTAGTGGTCATACGTACCCCAATCGCCCGGCAGCTTGTGACCAAGGATGATTTCAGCAATGTGCGGTGCGCACAGAGTCGACATATTAGAGCGACAGGTTTTCCGCAGCGCATAGATGGACCAGTGCTCCATTTCAATGCTCTTGTTCTTGCGCACCCACTGGATGATATTGACCGGCAGCGCGATGATGGCTGAACGACTCAGGCACTTATCGCTATCGCGATTCGTAACCAGGTATTCGCTATCAGATAACGCCATCAACTGATTCAGTAGCGGCACTATCTCAGGAATGATTGGTCGCAATAACGGCTTGCCGGTGCTGGCACCCATTTTGTGGCGCTCGGCGGGTACCGTCCAAACCATTGCTTCAAAGTCGAAGTCTGACCGCTTTGCTTCGCGCAGCTCCATCGGCCGGCATCCATAGAACAGCAGCAGCTCGACAAACATCGCGTTCTTTGGCTCCATGCGGCTTTGCTCGCAAGCCTCCAGCATCAGGCGGATCTCGTCATCATTCAAATGCCGGGTATTGATCCGATCCTTAACCTGCAAGTCCTGCGATGCAGAGATATCAGCAAGCACATTGTTTTCGCACAGGTGCCGTTTCTTCGCCCACTTATAGAACTGCTTTGAGTTGACTAGGATGCGGTCAGCAATTTGCGGTTTACCCGGCACTTTCGCAGTGCCCTTTGCCAATGGCTCCAGAATGTTCAGCCAGTGGTGAACAGTCAGTTCACTGAACGGCAGTCTGCCCAGCTTAGGGAATACATGAAGTTGGAATGAGCGGAGGATGCCGTGGTGTCCTTTTTTGGCATTTATGGCGAATGCCTGGTACCAGTCGTTGAACAACTTCTCCAGCGTCTGATTCAGCTCACCATCTTGCTGCGACCGCTCCAGCACCTTAACGATGCGCGGATCTTTGCCCTGCTCTAACTCAGCACGGAATCGCTGTGCTTCACGCCTGGCATCGGCAAGGCCCATAAGCGGATAAGTGCCGATATCACAGCGCTGATTTTTGCCGGCAAACCGGAAGCGGATCTGAAACTTAATTTTGCCCTTCGCGCTGATGCGTACAGACAGACCATCCTGATCTGCTTTCTCCAGTACGCCTTCACGGTCACGGCCATTGTTGGCCCGAAGCCAACTGTCTGATAAGGCCATAATTACCACCCAGATAAATTTTTATGTACACAGTAGCCTAAAAACTGAAATTCTGTACACAGCTATGTAGTCAGTGGTGGTGAATGCAGATGAAATGTTTTGAGTCTTTTTGAAAAAAATGAGCGGAGGATTTTTCTTTATCTATCGGGGCTTTGCGGGGTGTGCTGAAATCGAATGAATGGGTTTGAAATGTTTTGAATTAAAGGCAATCGTTCGGGTGAGAGATGATCGCAAAGGTTCTGCGGATACTGACTTCTTGAAGAAATTCTGCGCTGGCCATGCCTGAGTGAGTTCCGAATATAAGCTTAATGGGCGGCCGGCTCTGATGCCGTGTTGTACAGCAGCTGGAGTCCGGCGAAAAATGGCGCAGATTATAGCAGTAACAGCGGCTTTGGCGAAGTACGAAAACCAGGATTACCAGCCGGATTTATCCCTGTTTTTATTGCACTGCCGGCAAAAACCATTGCGTCGCCAACTGCATCACAGCATTTTCCTGCGGCCCCACATCAGTTGTCTGATTATTGGCCATCAGCAGCAAAGTCAATTCCTGCTCCGGGATTGTCATGACAAACTGGCCACCATAGCCCCAGGCTAACTGCCCCGCCGGTTGACTACTCTGTTTGAATAACCACCAGCCATAACCATATCCGCTAATGCTGAGCCCGGCAAAAGTGCGGCTACGTGGCTGCTGCACGCTCGCGGAAGTCATCACGTAGGCCTGATTCAACACCTGCTGACTGCCCCAACGCCCCTGTTGCTGCCACAAAACACCCAGTTTAGCCAGATCACGCGCGGTGAGTTCCAGACCGGCTCCACCATTATCATAACCATCTTTTAGTTTTTCCCAGCGAAAGTTACTAATGCCAAGCGGCACGAACAACACCTGCCGGGCATAATCTCGGGTGGCCATCCCGGTTTGTTCGTTGAGGATCACTGATAACAAATGAAAATTGGCTGAGTTATAACGAAATTCCGTCCCCGGCAGCTGGGTCTGTGCTTGTTCCAGCACATAGCGGGTTGGATCGGCCGACATCACCCAGTGCTCAAAACCCGCCAGGGTGCTTTCGTCCCAGGCAAATCCGCTGCGCATACTGAGTAAATCAGCAACTGTGATAGGCGCCTTGCCATGTAACAGAACACGATAGCGCTGTGGTAATAATTCACTGATCGGCTGTTGCAGACTCTGAATTTTGCCCTGACTGATCGCTACACCAATCAAATGACTGATCACTGTTTTGGTCACCGAACGCAAATGCAATAAATCAGTCGACTTGCGGCCACTGAAATAAGCTTCGCCAACTAACCGGCCACGGCGTAACACCAATACTGCAAACAATCCTGGTGTGGCACGTGCGGCGTTGTAACCTTGCTCCAGCATCGATTCATTGAAGCCTTCCGCTGCCGCAGTACTGACAGGAAAAACCGGATTGTCGCTGGCGCGCCATGAAATAGTACCGCTCACCGGGCTGATAGCGGCACTGTCTGCCTGATCACTACCACCACAGGCACTGAGACAGAAAAGTGTAAGACACCACAGGCTGTAGCGTAAAAACGAAATCGAATTCGCTGAAAAATGTTTGAAATTCTGAATAGAAAAAATTTTGCAGATCAATTGCATAGGGCCTCCGTGAATCAGGCCCACCGTTTCAGAGTGACGGCATCGCCAAAGACATGGCCATCAGAATAGCATCTTCTTTTCCACCCGGAGCCGGGTAGTATGCTGGTCTGACCCCAACCTGATGAAAGCCTTGCTGATGATATAGCGCTATCGCTTTGTGATTCGATGCGCGGACTTCCAGCCAACAATCTGTCGCTTGCCGGCGTTCTGCCTCATCTAAAAAGTGGCTTAACAAGGCTTTGCCAATCGCCTTGCCCTGCTGCTGCGGGTGCACGGCAATATCAAACAGACTGGCTTCCCCAGCGACCAGTTCGCCGATATAAAACCCGACCACCTGCTCATTTAAAAGTGCGACCGCATTAAAATAGCGCTCTGAAAAACTGCTCAAGAACGAAGATTCAGCCCAAGGGTAAGCCGTCGCGGCTTGTTCTGTAGCCAGCATCGCCGGAATATCTGCCGGCGTGGCGCTGCGGATGTGGATCATGTTGGGTCCGTTTCGGTAGAGATTTCAGCCGGTAACAACTGAATGAGGTTGCGCCATAGTTGTTTTTTGCTATCCGCACTATAAAAATGCTGCGGTGGTGCGCTGAACAAACCGGCTTCGCTCAGATGAATGTCTGTGGTATCCACCTGATAAAACCATTGCGCATGAAAACCGGCCTGCTGCAAGAAAGCCAACATATCCTGCACCAACGGCAAGCTGGTCTCTGCCGCTATCCACTGTGCTAGTACCGGTGCTGGTTGCAAAACTTCTGCTGATTCAGACTGCAAACTACAGTTTTCTGAAACCACAAAGTCTTGCCCAACCGGTGCTGTGCTCGCAGAAACATGTTGAGGTGCGTGATAATCCGGCGCAGCCAAATCGGTTTGTAAGGGTTGGATTTTCAAATGCTGCAAGAACTGCAGCTGCAGTTCTGACATGGAAGAAGTGATGTTATTTGTCACGTCTGGATTCATCTCAGTACCTCGTTAGGTCTTGCCTGAGAGAATTGGCAGGGGCAGAGGGATTCGAACCCCCAACCATCGGTTTTGGAGACCGCTGTTCTACCAATTGGAACTATGCCCCTGTGATTGAGGCGCCATTATACAAAAGGAGTTTCAAAGGTAAAGCAAAAATCTCAGACAAAGCAATCAATTGCGCATTATTCAGCCAAGATGCCTTTTATTAGTGCAGCTTTCGCCGTTATGTTGAACTACATGCAAAGTTGCTTGAGTAAAAAAGATGCAAGTGGAGCGCGACTTTGTTAGCATCACGCGCCGCGAAACAGAGCAAGTTGCAGTTCAGCAAAACAGCGACTACAACTTAACGCAGCAGGATGTAACACTACAAAGGATGTTTGCATGAAATTGACCGACTATTCAGTATTAATCATCGACGATGTCCCTTCCGTCCGAGAATATTTACGTCAGACTCTCATGTTGCTTGGTATCACCCACGTTAGCGAAGCATCAAATGGCAGCCTGGGGATCAGCAGCTACACCAAACAACATCAGGATGTCGTGTTCCTTGATATTGAACTGCCGGACTGCGATGGCAAATCTCTGTTACGCCAGCTCAAAGAAATCAATCCAAACGCCAATGTCGTCATCATGACCGCCCACAGCACAGTAGAGAATGTGCAACAGAGCATCTTGGCGGGCGCCTGCGGTTTTATTGCGAAACCATTTTCAGCGAAGAAAATTGAGTCTGTGCTGGTGAAATGTCAGAAAAAAAGTCTGACTGCCTGAATATCGCCCGGCCTGAAGAACAGACGAAGGCCTTCAGACCTTGCCGCTTAAAGGTGTGCCGTGAAATTCAATACCGTCCCAGCCCGTGCGCATAAAATTGCGGATATTGCCGTGATTAGTCCCTTTGACATCCGGCAACACTTCCAGCCGGTAAAAATCGCCAAACAGCTGCAATGTCTGCGGCTCCGACAGCTGGTGTAACAGCGCAAACGCCAGGATCTTGCAAGAACCGTTGTTCTCCCCTGCCGCATTGCTTTGCTCACCATTCTGAAACGCCGTCGGCGTGAAATCGTAGAGTGCATCAATCAATGTAATGGTTTGCTGGAAGCTGATGCTGTCCGGCTCGGTACTTAACTGTCGAAAAAAAGTTTCCAGCATAAAACCGCCTAAAGTTTGATCAAATCCTGCCGATTACGCGATCAGCAATCCATCAATTCCGATGGGAGGATCCCATGAACATCATCAGCGCCACACAGGCCTTTAGTGCCCGCGAACAGCAGTTATTTCAACACAGCCGAATCGAAGTGCAAACTTCAACAGTCGCCCCTACTACTCCCGCAACAACGACAACAGCTCAAGCAGTTGCTCCACAGAGCGCAGCCGAGTCTAAGTCATCCGAAGAACAAAATGAAGATGGTCAGCAATTCAGCGCCAAAGAAAGTATCGGTACAGTCAAACGCATTCTGGAGCAACTGACTAGCGGCAAACTGCTGAGTTGGCTCGACGGCAGTGCCTTTGACAAAATTCAGGCACAACAACAGCAACTACACGAAAAAGCTTCGCCACCGCCAGCGCCCACCGAACGCACCATCATGGAATTTACCTATCGCTATCAGTCTGTCGAAGCCAGTTTTGCCGGTGCTGTGCAGCTCGAAGACGGCAGCAGCCAGAGTTTTGACTTCAGTTTCAGTATGCAGGAAAGTTATGCCAGCTTCAGTATCCGGCAAGAAGCGGTACTGAAAGACCCGCTAGTACTGAGCACCACAGGACAGAGTTTTCAGTGGACCGGTGCCAGTCAGTCCTTTGATTTTTACAGTAATGGCAGCAGCGCAGAATTACCCACGCTTGCTGACGGCCAGTATTACCTGAGTTACGACCGCAACCAAGATGGTCACATCACCCAAGGTAAAGAACTGTTTGGCCCTAGCACCGGCAGCGGCTTTGCCGAATTGGCTACACTCGATGAAGATCAAGATGGCTTTGTTGATAGCAGTGACAGCGCCTGGCAGCACTTGAGTATCTGGCGGCCGGGCGAAGCGCTGCAAAGTCTGACCGACGCTGGCATTGGCGCCATTTCAGCGCAATCGGTTGCGACGTCGTTTGGACTGTACGATGGCGATGCGCTGATGGCCCGCATTGCGCGTAGCGGCATCTTTTTGTCTGAACAGGGCAATGTTGGTCTAATGCAACAGGTCGATTTGAATATCTGATATTCAGTGCCGGATCTGGCTGATCCGGTATGATACTTCACTGTACACTGCTGGCATTCATCTGCATTGGAGCGCCGTCTGTGTACAGTGAAGTATTGCCCGCTGTCGAAATTTGCCAACAAGCCAGGCTCAGCCGCGACGCCCGATTTGATGGACTGTTTTATATCGCAGTGAAAAGTACCGGCATCTATTGCCGGCCGGTTTGCCCGGCCCGCGCACCGGCGGAACATCAAGTGCAGTATTTTGCTTCCGCAGCATCAGCGGCGGCGGCGGGTTTTCGGCCATGTTTACGCTGCCGGCCTGACAGCGCACCAGGTTCTCCCGCCTGGCAAGGCAATCAGGCCAGTCTGCGCCGTGCAATGAAACTGATTGATCAGGGCACCCTGCAAGATGGCAATCAGGCCAGTCTGTGTGAACGGCTTGGTATCAGTGAACGCTATTTGCGTAAACTATTCGCGCAATATCTCGGCGTTTCGCCGAAACAGTACGCCTTGTATCAACAAATCCTCTTTGCCAAACAGCTGCTGCATCAAACCACGATGCCGGTCACTGATATTGCTGCCATGGCCGGATTTCACAGCCTGCGCCGCTTCCATGATGCGTTTAAACAACAACTAAAACTAACACCGACACAAATACGGGGACAACGCATGTCGCAACATGCCCAAGTGATTGAGCTGGAATTGAGTTATCGCCCACCACTGGCCTGGCACTTATTACTCGAGTTCTGGCAACTACGGACCTTAACTGGTCTGGAATGGCTGGATGGCGAACGCTATGGCCGGCAAATTGACTGGCCGCCTGGTCAGGGACAGCAACAGGGTTGGTTTGAAGTACGGCCAATCCCGGATAAACATACGCTACAACTCCAACTGCACTGGCAGCATCACGACACCTTGTTGCCGGTAGTGAAACATATCCGGCGTTTGCTGGATCTCGATGCCGATTTACAGGTTATCGAACAACATCTGCGTGGCCAGTTAGGCGAAAAAGTCAAAACAGGCCTGCGGATCCCTGGCGTCTGGTCAGCCTGGGAAGCAGGTATACGGGCCATTTTGGGTCAGCAGGTCAGTATTGCCGGCGCACGGGCTCAGCTCAACCGTTTACTGGTGTTGGGTACCGAGCAGGCTACGCCAAGCTGTGCCGCCGCGCAGACTAGCGCGATGCAATGGCGACAATTTCCGACACCAGCACAAGTCTACGCCGATGAGTTGATGATGCTGAAAGTCCCTGGCGCCCGACGGCAAACCCTGTTGGCCCTTGCCGCCAGTATGATCACGGCGCCCGAACAACATCCATCGCAGTGGCTGCCGATCAAAGGTATAGGCCCCTGGACTGTGGCTTATGCCTGTATGCGGGGTCTGTCAGAAACCGACGTCTGGCTCGGTGGTGATTTAGGCATTCAAAAAGCGCTGGCCCGCCAGCACGCCAGCTTTGATGCGTCAGCGCTGTCACCTTGGCGTAGTTATGCCACATTACAACTTTGGTTTGGTCTGGCAGATAGCCCTATTGCACAAGGAGAATAAGATGTCTTTGACTACACATATTGCGTATTGCCTGTCACCGCTCGGTGCGCTGGAGATCCACGCCAGCCCGGCCGGCCTGCATGCGGTGCATTTCCCCTCAGTGCAACAAGACCGCAGTCTGGCGAGCGCCCGGCATGCTGATTTGCCATCAGTCAGCACAGCAGCAGAGCCATTTGAGCTGCTAAACCTGCAGAGTGATAACGCCACCGAGCCGCTATTAAAAGAGGCCGTCAATCAGCTCAGGCAATATTTCGCCGGTGAGCGTCAGACTTTCACGCTGCCTCTTGCCGCTGCCGGCACCCTGTTTCAACAGCAAGTCTGGCAGCAACTGGGACAGATCCCCTTTGGTCATACCCAAAGTTATGGCGAATTGGCGCAGCGACTTGGCAATAAAAATGCGATGCGCGCGGTCGGCGCCGCCAATGGCCGGAACCCGATCGCCATTGTTGTGCCTTGTCACCGCGTGATTGGTGCTGATGGCAAACTGACTGGCTATGCCGGCGGGCTGGATCGGAAAATCTGGCTGCTGCAACATGAGCAGCGCGTAGCTGGCCATTTTCGTTCGATTATTTAGAACAAAAATGTGGATTCATTGCAATTTTACTTCGATTAGCTTTAGGGTTTACTAGGCTCATCAACATCGCAGGAACTGTCACTGATGAAAGTACGTCAACTCGCCCAACTCTGGCCCGCCAAACAAGTCTCAGACGGTGCCGGCGTGAAAATCCGCCGTAGCATTGGGCTGCAACCGCAATGGCGGCTCGACCCTTTTCTGATGCTGGACTGTTTTGGCTCCGATGAAGCTGCCGATTATATCGCCGGCTTCCCGCCGCATCCACACCGTGGTTTTGAGACTGTCACTTATATGCTGGACGGGCATATGCTGCATGAAGATCATCTGGGCAATCAGGGCCATCTGAAAAGTGGCGGTGTGCAATGGATGACCGCCGGACGTGGCATTATTCACTCGGAAATGCCACAGCAGAAATCAGGCCTGATACGAGGTTTTCAGCTCTGGCTGAATTTACCGGCGGCGGAGAAAATGCAGGATCCGGCTTATCTGGATTTAGATCCGGCCCAAATCCCGCTGGCTGTGATCCCACAAGGCCTGATTAAAGTGATCGCCGGAACATTACAAAGCCCGGCCGATGCCAAAAGCCCAATACTTCCCGAAACAACAGGCCCGATCCGTGCTGCGTCAACGCAGCCATTGTATCTGGACCTGCAACTGCACAGTCCGGCTGATTTAACACTGGCCGTACCGGCCGGCCACAATGCGCTGATTTATCCCTACGAAGGCGAAGCCTGGCTCGGCACTCATCGGGTACCGCTGCACCACGCCGGGGTGCTCAGTGATGGTGATAGTGTGCAGCTGCGAACTGAAGGTCCAGCGCGGATCATCGTCCTCGCCGGTAAACCGTTACAGGAACCGGTCGTGCAATACGGCCCTTTTGTGATGAACTCAGTAGCTGAAATTGAGCAGGCCATTCAGGATTATCAGCAAGGTAGACTGACCGAAGGCGCCGCTAAAGTCCTGCAGATTTAAGCCACAGCAAAAACCGTTGACTGCACAAAAGCGCCCGGCGCGAAATCGCGCTGGGCCATTATCCTTCAGGCTTGTATAATGCCGTTTTTTGACACAGGACTTATGTCACAGGACTATCCCTATGCAATTAATCGGCATTATCGGCGCAATGGAACAAGAAGTTGCGATCCTCAAAGCGCAGCTCAGCAATATTGAAACCACCCGCGTCGCCAGTTTTGAATTTCACCGTGGCAAGTTGCAAGGCCATGACGTCGTACTGGTGCAGTCCGGCATTGGCAAAGTCACCGCAGCCATTGCAACCACCTTATTAATCCAGCTGTTTCAACCAACTGCGGTGATTAACACTGGATCTGCCGGTGGCTTTGATCCTGAACTCAATGTCGGCGATATCGTTGTCTCTACCGAATTACGCCATCACGATGTTGATGTTACCGCTTTTGGCTATGAACCGGGCCAGCTGCCGCGTTTACCTGCCGCTTTTACCGCAGATCCGGCCTTAGTAGCCGCTGCAGTGCGCAGCATCAATACGCTCGGATTTTGCAAAACCAAAACTGGCCTGATCACCACCGGTGATGTGTTTATGTGTGAACCGGAACGCATCAATAAAACCCGCGCCACCTTCCCGCAAATGCTGGCAGTCGAAATGGAAGGCGCAGCTATCGCACAGGTTTGTTTTCAGCTCAACACGCCATTTGTCGTGATCCGCAGCCTCAGTGATATCGCCGGCAAAGAATCACCGACCTCTTTTGATGCCTATCTGGAAATTGCGTCGAAAAATAGCAGTGCCATGGTGTTGGAATTGCTGCGCGAACTGCACGCAGCGGCATAAGTAACAATGCAACAACTGGCTGCACAATACTGGCAACTGCTGACACAGATCCCGGCCTTCGAGCCGGGACTGTTGTTTTTGCTGGTGGTCTTGCTGGCGCAGTACGCCGCATTGCCACAGCAATACCAGATGTGGCCGCTGCTACGCCTGCTGGCCCAACGCATTGAACAGAAAGTGAATAAAAGCACTGACAGCCAGTCACAGCAACGACTCGCCGGAGCATTGGCACTGACGGTAGTCCTGTTGCCGGTGTTGTTGTTGAGCTGGACCTTGCGTCAGCTGTCGGAATGGCCGGTTGGCTTTGATGCCGTCCTGCTGTATTTGTGCCTGGATTATCGTAATTACCAATTGCAGGTCCAGAGTGCTGCCAGCAGTTTGCAACGCCAGCAATATCAGTTGGCCAAAGATCAGCTACAGGCTTTACTGCGACGTGAATGCGGACAACTGTCGGCCACCGGCCTGGCTAAAGCCGGCATTGAAGTGCTGGCGCAGCGTCAGGTCCGTCATGTGGTGGCCGTGCTGCTGTGGTATTTGCTCGGCGGCTCGATGCTGGCACTGAGTTACCGCTTATTATTGGAGCTGCAACAAGTCTGGTCCGGCAAATTACCCGGCCAGCGCGCTTTTAGCGGAGCTGTCAGTATCGGTGGGCGGTTTTTCACTGTGCCGGCGTTGTGGTTGCAAGGCGCACTGGTCGGATTGTTGTACCGATTCCGTCCAACTGTACGTTATTTTAATACCAGCCAGGACGCTGGATTAGCTGCTGCGGATCGTTGGTATCTGTCAGCCTGGAGCGCTGCACTACAGCGCAATTTGGCGGGGCCTGTGATATATCAGGGCACGAAACTGCGGCGCGAGCGAATTGGTCCGGCAGAAAATCCGCAGCTAGCCGATTTGCAGCTTGCGCTGCAGCTGAGCCGACAAATTCAACGTACGCTTTTTTTGCTGCTCTGTTGCGGATTTGCACTGACCATTCTTTATCAATGGCCGCAGCCGTTGTAATGGATCCCACTGGACTTTTGATGAGTTTCTGCGTTATGTTCGCCGCCATACTTCAACAGCTGGTCAAAATATTGGCAACAAAAATGTCTGTGCTACGCCACAATTTATGCCATTTTCTGCTGCTGTTGCTTATCGGCATCTCTACGCTGCAATCTGCGGCCGCGCATACTGAACATGCAAATCCTCCGCTTCTGGCGCCCCTCACCACTGAGCAAGGTCTGATCAGCGGGACCATCAATCGTCTGCATATCGATAGCACCGGCTTTTTGTGGCTGGCGACCGACCGGGGACTGAACCGGTTTGATGCCTATAAAGTTCAACAATTACCATTAGCCGGTGACGCACAGGTTGAACTGGATATATCTCAGGTACTGGAAGACAGTCAGCAACGTTTTTTTGTTGCGGCGAAGAATCAAGGGCTATATCAGATTGATCTACAGACGTCAGTGGCAGAATTGCTAACGCCACTGCAGCAACTAGAAAGCGACACTATCCCGCAACTGCTTGATGTGATTGAACAACAACCGGATTTACTGCTGCTGGCCATCAACAAAGCGGTCTATCAACTGCAATTACCCGGCAAGCAACTGACTCAAATTTTTGAATTTGATGGCGGTAACAGCCTAATGTCGCGGGTTCGTTTGCTGAAAAAATTCAATCAATTACTGCTGATTGGCACCACCCGCGGTCTCTATGTTTATGATTTAAAAACGCAACAGCACTGGCTGGTTGCGCTGACAACACAGAGCCGCGAACGCGGCGGTCAGGTTGTCCGGTCGCTGGAAGTCAGCGATGATCTGCTGTATCTCGCTATTGGCAGTCAATTTTATCAACTGACTGAAGCCCAATTGCGCCAGAGTGCTACCGCGCCAATCGACTCGGCGCCGGTTTTAACTGATTTGCAGATTAATAAAATCCTGCCTTATTTCAATAAACTGCTGCTTGGTACTAATAAAGGCTTGTATCTGGCAACTCCCGGTGCAGCGCAGGCGGAGTTGCTGTGGCGTTTTACCGACAGCGTGCATGAAGTTGATCAGGACAGCATTACCGATCTGGTCCGCACACCAGATGGCGGCTTTTGGGTCGCCAGTCGACTGCAAGGCGCTTATTACTGGCACCCTCGCAGTACGCATTTTTATCATGTCAGATTGCCAATGCCACCTGCTCAGCAGGCTATGTCTGCCCAGCCAGCCAGCTATAGTCCCAGAGCAGTTTTGGCATTGGCCGAAAGCCCGGCGAATCATTTGGTACTCGGTACCCCCAACGGCTTAAAACGGCTGGATTTGCTATCAGGAGCTGTACAGGATTTGGCCTATCCAGAGCCGTTACCTGCCCTATTTTCGCGGATTGTGGCGCGTATTTATCCAGACAACGCTGACAAACTCTGGCTACGTAGTGGCAACTCATTGCATCTATTCGCTGCCAGCAACGCTGAGTTTTTACCGTTACCGCTGCAAGACAGCCAGCAGCAACCACTGATCCAGCTCCAGGCTGCCGGTCACTGGCGCGACCATGATGGCGCTTTCTGGTACTACAACGCAGAAGACTACTATCGTTATCAACCCGCTGACGGCACTCTGACGACTTTTCCTGAGTTAAAACAAGCTGAACCTCCCCACCGCGCTGGTCGTTTTCTGGGCAGTCGCCCACAGCATCCGGAACAGATTTTTTTCAGTGCATCCGATCGGATTTGGTTGTTTAATCAGCGCGATCGCAGCGTGCAGAAAATCTATCAGGCGATGCCTTATCAGCCAGGTCTTGCGCGTCAGGCAGATAAAATGTGTGTCGATGGTCGCGGCGATCTGTGGTTTACCATCAGTGGCCTTGGTTTGCTGAGTTTCGATGGGCAGCAGTTAAAACTAAAACATCATCTGCATAAGCAAAATGGCTTGCCCAATAATGCAATCTATTCCTGTGAAAGCGACCTGAATGGTCAGTTGTGGTTTGCTAGTCAACAAGGGTTGACCCGGCTCGATCCGGAAACGCTGCGACTGGAACCTTTTGACAAAAACGATGGTCTGTCCGGCAGCGAATTTACCTATGCCGCCAGTCTGAAATTGTCCAACGGTAATCTGGCTTATGGCACCAATGCCGGCGTTACCTGGTTTAATCCGGCCGAACTGGTAGAAACGCCGCAGAAACCGGTGATCGCCATCACTCATATCGGGGCGATGAATCAAGCCAAGTCGACATCGTTAAGCAATTTAAATGGCGCATCGTTCCGGTTCGCCTATGATAGCCTCGGCATTGAGGTCAGTTTCTCCGCCTTGAATTTCCGTGATAATGACAAAATCCAGTATAAATTCTGGCTCGAAGGCAACCGGGATATTCGCTTTCCGCAACAACACAATGCCAGTGTCACTTTTCCGCAACTCGAACCTGGCCTCTATACCTTTCACGTCAAAGCTGTTTCCCCACACAACGGGCTGGAAAGTGACACTGCAGTGTTAACTCTGCGCATTGATCCAGCACCATGGTATTCACCGGCTGCCTTGGCAAGCTATGCGGTGCTGGCGCTGATCCTGTTATTTTTGTGGCAACACAATCGCTTGGCGCAAAAACGCTTACTGGCGCAGGCGCATTACAAGGTGAAGGCCAGCGAGCAGCGACTGAAACAAGCTCTGGAAGCAGTCAACAGCGGTGTGTGGGATTATCTGGTACCAAAAAACAGCATGTATGCCCAGCGTGTGCACGCGATGCTTGGCTATAGCGAAGAGTTAAATCCACTGTCGATGCAACAACATCTGGCCCTGATCCACCCGGACGACCGCGACAGCTATCAGCAAGCCTGGAACAAATTCGTCAGTGCGCCCGACCGTAGTTTTGATTTTACCTACCGCATGCAGCACAAGAATGGTAGCTGGTTGTGGTTTCGCGATATCGGCAAAGTAACAGAGACCAACAGTAGTCAGGCGTTACGTGTCATCGGCACCTACAGCAATATTACCGAAACACGGGCTACCAAAGAAAAAGCGCGGTTATTTGGCGAAGCATTCCAGCAAACCCGCGATTGGGTTGTATTGCTCGACCCGGAACAACGGGTCCTCGCCGCCAACCAGTCGTTTGCCGATGTGTTCGGCAACATGGATGATTATTTGAATAACCCACGCGTGCATGAGCTAGGTATCAGCCTGAGCAGACGGCGTTTTTACACGCGACTGCTCAGTGGTATGCAGGCCAATCAGCACTGGCAGGGTGAAGAGCTGGTTCTGAGTCCGGACGGCACTGAGCGCCCCACGTTATTAAATATCAGTGCGGTTGGAGATGATGATCGGGTCGATTTCTATGTATTGGTGTTCACCGATATCACCGCACAAAAACAAGCCGAAGATGATCTGCGTTATTTAGCGAATTATGATGCGCTGACCGGATTACCAAACCGCGCGCTGTTGATGGACCGCATTCTGCACGGCATTGAAACAGCCAAACGGGAAAAACGCTCACTGGCACTGTGTTTTATCGATTTGGATCGTTTTAAACAAATCAACGACAGTCTGGGTCATGACATCGGCGACTTATTGCTCAAACAAGTTGCGAAACGTCTGAGTACCATTTTACGGCTGACCGATACTGTCGCCCGGTTAGGTGGCGATGAGTTTGTCGTGCTGCTGGAAAGCTATAAAAACGACGACAATATCAGCCATGTTGCACGCAAAATGTTGAAATCAATCGGCGAGCCGATGCGACTTGGTGTGCACTCCGTCAGTGTGTCCCCCAGTATTGGTATTGCTGTGTATCCGGAAGACGCGGCGGACGCTGGCGAGCTACTGAAACACGCGGACGTTGCGATGTACCATGCGAAAGATCTTGGTCGCAATAACTTCCAGTTTTTTATTCAGGAAATGAATGACAAAGCGCACATGCAACTGGCACGTGAGACCCGGCTGCGCAGCGCCTGGCAACACAATGAGTTCCTGAACTATTACCAGCCGATCTACGACAGCGTGCAACAGAAAATTGTCGGAGTCGAAGTGCTGATGCGCTGGCAGGATAGCGACCGTTTAGTGCCACCCAATGATTTTATTCCGCTGGCTGAAGATTTGCGGCTGATAGTGCCCATGACGCAGGCGTTGCTGGTCCGGGCACTGGCGGATCTGCAGCGCTGGCATCAGGCTGGTTTTCCGCTTTATGTATCAGTGAATCTGTCACCCAGCCACCTGGAGCAGGAAAATCTGGCGCTGGAAACAGCGGCTTTACTGGCGCAGTATCAGTTACCGGCCAGTTGCCTGCGCTTTGAAGTGACCGAAAGTGCGCTGATGCAAGATCACGAAAGTGCCATCGCGACCATGCTGGCGCTCAGTGAACTGGGTGTCCAGCTGGCGCTCGACGATTTTGGCACCGGGTATTCCTCGCTGAAATATCTGAAAGAATTGCCGATAGACGGCATCAAAATTGACCGCAGCTTTGTCAAAGATATCGGTATCGATCGTAATGATGAAACCATTATTGACGCCATGTTGAGTATGGCCAGCAGCCTTGGAATGTATTGTGTAGCCGAAGGCGTTGAGACTGAGCAACAACTGGCGTTTTTTAGTCAGCGTGGTTGTCACTTAATTCAGGGGTATCTGTTTGGTAAACCGATGGCCGCAGATCAGCTGATCCGCAAGCTTCAGCAAAATTGAACACTGTGAGGCCTTCCCAACTCTATCTGGCGGCAGCCCTGTTATTACTGGCTGAAGCTTGCTTTGCCGGCATCGGCGCACTGGTTAAACTGACCAGTGAGTCGGCCAGTCAGGTCCAGGTGGTGTTTTTCCGCAATTTTTTTGCTCTGTTGGTTATGCTGCCGTGGATCTACTTGCAAGGCATGCAAATACTGAAAACCGACCGCTGGTATTTACATCTGAGCCGTGCCACTACCGGCATCATTTCAATGTACTGCTTTTTCTATGTGATCAGTCAGTTACCGTTAGCGCAGGCTATGTTGGTCTTACTGCTCTCCCCTTTTGTCGTCCCCATTATTGCCCGCTTCTGGCTGAATGAACGGCCGAGTCGTTTAACCCTGTTTGCCATTGCTCTCGGCTTTGTCGGCGTCTTTATTGCAATCCCAGTCAGTGGCGGTCCGGGCAATTGGTTGATGCTGGCGATTGGACTATTGTCGGCAGTGCTGGTCGCCGTGACGAAAACCACAATACGGTATATGTCAGATACCGAACCTGCCGCACGCATCGTGTTTTATTTCTCGCTGCTGACGGCCATTATCTCCTTTATTCCAGTGCCATTTGACTGGCATCCGTTACCGGCAGTCGCCTGGTGGGCTTTTGCCGGAATGGGCGTACTGGCTGCCGCCGGACAAATGGCAATGACCCGCGCTTATGCCTTAGCGCCAGCCAGTGATATTGGAATGTGGACCTACAGCAGCGTAGTATTTGCCGGGTTGTTTGGTTATTTGTTCTGGCAGGAACCAGTCACTATGGCTTGGTTTGCTGGTGTGTTGATTATCTTTTATGCCGGTTATGTGACGAGCCGGCAGCGCTTGTTCTGAACACTGCCGGTCTTGTTCAGAACACGCGATCGTAACTGATGCTCAGTGCGTTGGCATCGCCGTAGGTTTGTTTAAACCACTGACCACCACCATCCTGCCAGTGATCCAGCTGGATTTTTACTGCGGCAGCAGAGCTGACGTCAAACCTTACCACCGCAGAGGATAACCGATGTTTCTCCTGGTCCGCTTCTGTAGTCAGTTCCAGCGGATTCATAGCATTAATTTTTTGCTGATACAAACCATGCGTTAAGTACCAGACCCAGCCGTCGAGCCTTTTGCCTGTAGTCAGGGTGTAAGCCAAATCACGGCCATAGGACTCTGTGCGGTCGGAGAAAAACAACTCAGCACTAACGATCCAGTCCTGATAATCAATCAAGCCAGATGCACCAAATAGCATCTGTTCCGTTGGAGCTGACCAATCTGCATTGTCACTGGCTAGACGGCTCTGCGTATCGGATTTCATCAGCATCAGGCGGCCTTCAAACCAGTCGCGGTTCATCAGCACTTCTGCGCCGATGATTTTGCGCCAGCGCGTGTCGGTTTCACTGTCGATGCCGTTATAAATTTTCATGTAATCATTGTCTTTGCGGGTTTCGCTACCGGCGAATGTATTGACCAGACCACTCCAGTCCCCGGCCTGAAAACTATGATTCCAGTTAATCCCGTTGTAATTAACCGCTTCCCAACCATAGGTTTGCGGCGGCAGATGCACCCAAGGGTAAGTGAAGCTGACATCCTGCTGTTCTGAAAAATAAAACAGCGGTAAACGCTTACGGCCAACCTGTATTAAATCGCTGTCGCCGAGTTGCCAGCCGGCATAGACCCACTCCAGATTTGGATCCCAGTCACGGGCACCACGACTAACTAACTGCGCCGTCAAACTAAGCTGCTCTGACAGCTGCAGATTGCCTTGCAACCCCAGTTTTGAATCCGCGGCAAAATCCCAGCTGCTATCAATGACTCCGGATTGCGAAAAATCGGAAATCATACAGGGACAATTTATACCGACTTCATTTTGTCCCTGCACCGAACCACTCAGGGTTTTGCCAGCAGCAAGCGTCAGAAACCCGCTCCAGTTAAATTCCGCCGCCTGCCCACTTGAGGCAAAAAGCGCACACGCAAGCAAAGACACGGCCTGCTGCTTAGGATTCTGCCAATTCATGTTGTTTACTCCGGCAATAGTAAAAGACTAGCCGCGCAAGTCAGAACGTTGCCAGCACTTTAACTTTATCTGTGACCGATGCTTTGTCGACATAACCAATAACGCTGGGATTCTGACTGACCAGTTCCAGCATTTCTGCATCGGTACTGATCTCTTTTGGTGGTGTGCCTTTACCGGTAAACACCAGCTTGGACCAATAGGCTTTAATCTGACTGCCGGATTTATTCAGCACCTTCTGATTAAATTGTTCTGTGGTTTTACTGCCTTCTGCCTGACCTAAGGGTAATGCAGCTTTGCCATCTGGAAAGCTTTTACTGCGTCCAAGGTAGATTTGCGCTATGGCTTCAGGATTTAATGCTGCAGCATTGGACGGGTGAACAACAACTGCAACTTCGGCGAAAACAGATGCACTGAACAGTGCCAAAGGCACCCAGAGAATTTTCTTCATTTTAAGCTCCACGCTGGCCTTACAACTTTTTTGAAGTGTAGACCAGTATTCTGAACATACTGAACTGAAAGCAAAATTTTACCAAAACGACAATTCGGTGTTTTGCAGCCACCGAATAAACTGCACAAGGCTGGTACTTGAGCGGGGTGTCAGTTAAAATACGCGCCTTTTTTCCGTCCGACTTTTTTACAGGCATATTCTGACCATGAGCAAAAAGCTGCACATTAAAACCTGGGGCTGCCAGATGAACGAATACGATTCATCCAAAATGGCTGACTTACTGGATGCCACTCATGGCTATACCCTGACTGAAGAAGCAGAAGACGCGGATGTTATTTTATTAAACACCTGCTCTATCCGCGAAAAAGCACAGGAAAAAGTGTTTCACCAGTTGGGACGCTGGCGTCCGCTGAAAAAGAAAAAACCGAATTTAATCATCGGTGTTGGTGGCTGTGTTGCCTCACAGGAAGGCGCCGCCATCCGCGAACGCGCGCCATATGTTGATATTGTGTTTGGGCCGCAAACGCTGCACCGTCTACCCGAAATGATCAACGCCGTTCGCGGTGACCGCTCCCCTGTGGTCGATGTGTCTTTCCCTGAAATAGAGAAATTTGACCGTCTGCCAGAGCCAAAAGCCGAAGGTCCAAGCGCTTTTGTCTCGATCATGGAAGGCTGCTCAAAATACTGTACTTTCTGTGTGGTGCCTTATACCCGCGGTGAAGAAGTCAGTCGCCCGCTGGATGATGTGCTGCTGGAAATCGCGCAGCTGGCTGAACAAGGCGTGCGGGAAGTCAATCTGTTAGGCCAGAACGTCAACGCCTATCGCGGTGCCACGCACGACGACCAGATTTGTCACTTTTCTGAATTACTGCGCTTGGTTGCTGCCATCGACGGCATTGACCGTATTCGCTACACCACGTCGCATCCGGTTGAATTCACAGACGATATTATTGAAGTGTATCGCGATATCCCTGAATTGGTTGACCACCTGCATTTACCGGTGCAAAGCGGTTCGGACCGGATCCTGACGCTGATGAAACGTAACCATACCGCACTCGAATACAAAGCTCAGATCCGCAAGCTGAAAAAGATCCGACCGAATCTGTCGATGTCGTCCGATTTTATCATCGGTTTCCCTGGTGAAACGGCGGAAGATTTTGCCCAGACGATGGACCTCATCAGCACCATCGGTTTTGATATGAGCTTCAGTTTTATCTACAGTGCACGGCCAGGCACACCGGCAGCTGATCTGCCGGATGATGTGTCGGAAGACGAGAAAAAACAGCGTCTGTATATCCTGCAGGACCGTATCAACCAGCAATCGCTGCAGATTGCCCGTAGCATGCTGGGCACTGAACAGCGTATTCTGGTGGAAGGCCCGTCGAAGAAAGATTTGATGGAACTGACCGGCCGCACTGAAAATAATCGGGTGGTGAATTTCGAAGGCACGCCTGATATGATTGGGCAGTTCGTTGATGTCCGGATCACTGATGTGTTCACCAATTCCCTAAAAGGTGTGGTGATCAGGACTGAAGCAGAGATGGACCTGCGCCGGGAAATTTCCCCGCAACAAATTATGGCCCGGCAAAACCGGCCAGAAGGCAGCGCCGATACACTCGGTGTCGCAACCTACCAACCCTGAACACCGGCTGCAGTTGCTGCAGGCCTGAAGTGTTGATAAGCAAGTCCGGTCACCATACCGGACTTTTTTATCCAACCATGAGAGAAGGACATTTGGACAACCCGATCAGCAGCCTAGAATTCAGTTTTGCTCCGGCTGACCACCAGCGTATTGCGATGTTATGTGGCCCATTTGACGATCATCTGCACCAGATTGAACGGCGTTTTCGCGTTCAGATCCAAAACCGCGAAGAAAAATTCCGCCTGCTGGGCCTGACCGAACAGCTACCGCTGGTACGTCAACTACTAGAGTCCCTGTATCAGGAAACTGTATCCGCCAACGGTAAAGTACAGCCGTTGAGCCCGGAACAGGTCCATCTGAGTCTGAGCAGTGTGGAAAACCCAAGTAGTCTGGTCAGTGTTGATGCAACGCAGAATGAAGTCAGCATCAAAACCAAAAAAGGGTTGATTAAAGGCCGCAACGCCAATCAAAGCCGTTATGTCGCCAATGTGCTGACCCATGATGTGACTTTTGGCATCGGTCCGGCCGGCACTGGGAAAACTTATCTGGCAGTTGCCTGTGCCGTCGATGCACTCGAGAAACAACAGGTCCGCCGTATTGTGCTCACCCGCCCTGCCGTTGAAGCTGGCGAAAAGCTGGGCTTTTTGCCCGGTGATCTGGCGCAAAAAGTCGACCCGTATTTACGGCCTTTGTACGACGCTCTGTTTGATATGCTGGGCTTTGAAAAGGTTGAAAAGTACCTCGAACGCGGCACTATCGAAATCGCACCGCTGGCTTATATGCGTGGCCGGACTTTGAGCGATGCCTTCATCATTCTCGACGAGAGCCAAAATACCACGGTCGAGCAGATGAAAATGTTTTTAACCCGGATTGGCTTTAATTCCAAAGCCGTGATCACCGGCGATGTCACCCAGGTCGATTTACCGCGTGGTCAGTATTCAGGTCTGAAGCATGCCATCGACGTGTTGTCTGCAGTCGACGCACTGAGTTTTAACTATTTCAATGCGAAAGATGTGGTGCGACATCCGGTGGTGCAAAAAATTGTCATGGCCTATGAAGCGCATGAAAAGGCCGTCGCTGATGCCAAAGCCGCCGCGCGTGCCGCTGAGCAGGCCGTGCCAGCCACTCCGGTCGTCGCCGAGCCTGTAGAGCCTGCCGCGAAAACCACGCGCCGGCGCAGTAAAGAGGTTTAAATGGCGATTATTCTGGATTTACAACAAGCCAGCACCGCAACAGATTTGCCGACAGAAGCAGAGTTGCAACGGGTGCTGGACGCCGCAGTGGCGCCTTTTCAGGCGGATGCGGAAGTGACGATCCGCATCGTCGATGAAACTGAAAGCCAGCAGCTTAATTTTGATTATCGTGAAAAAGACAAACCGACCAATGTGTTGAGTTTCCCATTTCAGTGCCCGCCGGGCATTGAATTACCCTTGCTGGGTGATTTGGTGATCTGTGCGCAGGTTGTCGCGCGCGAAGCGCAGGAACAACAAAAAACCCTGCAAGCCCATTGGGCGCATATGGTGGTACATGGCAGCTTGCATTTGCTCGGCTTTGACCATATAAATGACGCTGACGCCGAAGAAATGGAAGCGGAAGAGATCCAAATATTACAGGAACTTGGCTTTGCCAACCCTTATTTGATTGACTGAACATGGAGCTGATTTGAAGTCATGAGTGACGACAATCCACACTCGGGACGCGGTTCTGCCGTAAAATCCTGGTTAGAGCGCATTGCCGCGATATTTACTGCAGAACCCCAAGACCTGTCCGATTTACAAGCCATTATCGCCGAGGCCAATGCCCGTGCGTTAATCGACACTGATACCAAAGGCATGCTGCAAGGCGTGCTCGCGATCTCCAAAATGCGGGCCCGCGATATCATGGTGCCGCGCTCACAGATGGCAACTATTGATATTGACCAGCCACTAGAAGAATACCTGCCTATTTTATTGGAAAATAATCACAGTCGTTATCCGGTGGTCAATGAAGATAAAGACCACATCGAAGGCATTCTGATCGTTAAAGATATCCTGCAATATGCTCTAAAGCCGCAGACTGAATGGCAACTTCGCGACATTTTAAGACCGGCCGTCATTATTCCGGAAAGTAAAAGAGTTGATGCACTGCTGAAAGATTTCCGCCAGCAACGTTATCATATGGCAATTGTGGTTGATGAATATGGCGGTGTGTCCGGCCTCATCACCATCGAAGATATTCTGGAACAAATCGTCGGCGAAATTGAAGACGAGCACGATGAAATCGAAGGCTCCGACATTCGTAAGCTCGGCAGTCATGTATTTTTGGTTAGCGCTTTAACACCCCTCGATGAATTTAATGAAGCTTTTGCCACTAGCTTTGATGAAGACGAAGCCAGTACCATCGGCGGTATTGTGCTCCATGCCTTTGGTCATATGCCGGTGAAAGGTGAAAGCATCAGTCTCGGCGGCCTGACCTTCAAAGTGAACAAAGCGAACAATCGTCGTTTGGTGCAGTTACAAGTGATTAAACCAAAAACCGATACCGCCACCGACGAATAACGCCCAGCCGCAGGATGAAACCAGTGCGATTAAATATTTCGGCCAGAACCGGCCTGTGGAGCCTGTTGTTATGTGCAGCAGGCCTGTTGAATACATTCGCTTTTGCCCCTTATCAATGGCATGCCCTGCCGTTGTTAACACTCGCCATACTAGCCCTGGCCTTACGCCAAGCTGAGTCTGCCCGTCAGGCTGCCTGGCTGGGATGGTGTTATGGTCTTGGCTGGTTCGGTCTGGGTGTCAGTTGGGTGCATGTCAGCATAGCTACTTTTGGTGGCATGCCGCTGATTGCCAGTCTCGGTATTATGGCGGCTCTGGTCGCTTATCTGTCATTGTTTCCGGCCCTTGCGGCCTATAGCGCGGCGCGCCTGGCCAAGAACAGGCCACACTATTGGCCGCTGTTACTCGCCGTCTGCTGGACACTCAGCGAAAACCTTCGCTCCTGGCTTTTTACCGGATTCCCTTGGTTATCGCTCGGTTACAGTCAAACCGATGGCTGGCTGGCCAGTTATGCGCCGCTGATTGGTGAAACCGGCATTAACTTTATTCTGTTGTTGGCCGCAGGCAGCTTTGCGTTGTTGTGGCGCTATCAGCCGAGCCGTGTGGTGCATGGGCAGTTGGCGGCTGCTGTGGTGTTGCTGGCGCTGGCACCTGTGCTTGGCCACTTCAAAGGCTGGCAGACCAATGGCGTACAAGTGCCGGTGGCGCTGGTACAGGGCAATATCCGTCAGGAGTTGCGCTGGGCACCAGAGCAGGAACTGCCGACCATGAAAAAATATATGCAGCTGACCCGGCCGCAGCTATCTGAGCGGTTGGTGATTTGGCCAGAAGCCGCCATTCCGCAGGTGGAACCCGATGCACAAGCTTACTTGTTTAACCTCGATATGCTGGCCGCTGAAAACAAAGCGGCGGTGATCACCGGGATCCTTGATTGGAAACGCAATGGCGATGCCTACAATGGCATGATTGTGGTTGGTGATACCGGCGTGAAAGGTCAGATTTATCATTATGAGACCCGCAACCGCTATCAGAAACACCACCTGTTACCGATTGGGGAATTTGTGCCTTTTGAACGCTTCCTCCGTGACGTGGCGCCATTTTTTGATCTGCCAAACAGTTCATTCGCCCGCGGCGAATGGCTGCAGCCGAATTTGCAGGCCAAAGGCTATCAGCTGCTGGCAGCACTGTGTTTTGAAATCGCTTTTCCACGGCAAATCCGTGCCAATTTCACTGATGACACCGATTTTTTGTTAACAGTCAGCAACGATGCCTGGTTTGGTGATTCACATGGTCCGTGGCAACATCTGGAAATTGCCCGGATGCGGGCGCTCGAATTTGGTCGTCCCCTGCTGCGTGCCACTAACACAGGTGTGACCGCTGCCATTGGCGCCGATGGCCAGGTGCTGGCCCAGCTGCCACAATTTCAGGACGGTGTCCTGACACTGGAAGTCCCATTGACACAAGGCCGTACGCTCTATAGCCGACTGGGTGACTGGCCGCTGTACGCGTTCTGCCTGCTAACCTGTGTTCTCCTCTGGTGGCGGCAACGCTCCGGTACAGACCCGGTACCTGCAGAGACGATAACACCAGAGCCAATAACCGAAGCGGCCCATGTAGAGCCGGTCGAGGTGATGACTGACAGCAAGTCAGCAGAATCAGCAGCGAAAGAACGCATTGAGCCACATTTCTGATATTTGACCGACACCATGGTGCGCTTCGACATAAAGGGACTGCTAATGTAGCAGTCCCTTTTTTCATTCAGCCGCAATACAGTTCCAGCCGGTTAGTCTGCCCACCAAGTCAGTCGGACTTTTCGGAGCATACCTATGAGTAAAATGATGATCGTTGGTTCCATGTTAGGCGCAGCTGCCATTACCGCCTTAGGCGCAGTCGCCACCAACTACACCAGCAGCAAAAACAATCAACCCCAGTGGGTTGAAATCGTCAGCAGCAAAGCGCTGACAGAAACCTCTTCCGAACCACAACAACAATGTACCACCAAGAAAATCGCTAAAACCGCGCCGGTTCAGGACCAGCACGAAATCGCTGGCACTGTGATCGGTGCAGTGGTTGGCGGTGTGCTGGGTAATCAGGTCGGTGGTGGTTCTGGCAAAAAGCTGGCAACGGTTGCCGGCGCTGCTGCCGGTGGTTATGCCGGCAAACAAGTCCAGGAAGACATGCAGCAAAAAGATGTGAGCTATCAAGAGCAACAAGTGTGTAAAACGGTGCAAAAAACTGTCGAGAAAACTATCGGATACGAAGTGCGTTATCTGCATGATGGCGAGCTGAAGACCACGCAGGTCAGTCAGAAACCATCAGGCCGGATGTTATTGCAGGACGGTAAACTCATGACGGTAGAACCCGTCAGTTCATAACCTTTATCCGGGTTCCCGGCAGCGCTCTGGCCATCAACAGCACGTTAATCCTAAAGGCCAAAGCGCTGCTTTTTCTTACTTCAGTTTCATCCGCAGCAGGGTATTGTCTTTGACAATATGGTGGTGATAAATCGCCGCCAACGCATGAATACCGATCAGCGCGTAACCAGCATCTGCTAACAATTTATGTAAGTCTTCAAAGCTCCCGGCTAATTCTTCATTCGGCGCTATCAACGCCGGTAATTCGAGCCCCCAAAACGGGATCACTTTGCCCTCTGCCGATAAAATCAGCCAGCCCAATAATGGTAAACCAACTAACAACACATACAGAGCCAGATGCACCAACGCCGCTAGTTTGTGCTGCCAGACTGGCGGTAAAGGTTCAATCGCCGGATACGGTTGACGACTACGAAACCAGAGCCGGGCCACGGTCAACAGCAATACACTGAGTCCCAGCATATAGTGCACGGTCTTCATCAAGTCACGCTCAGGACTGCCTCGCTCGAAACTGCTGCGAAACTCCATGGTGCAATACACGGCAATAATCAGCAGAACAGTGATCCAATGCAAAGCGATGGTCGGAAACGAATAACGGGATCTGTTCATCGGGTGGCTCCATGGCAAAATGAAATTCTAAACGCAGCATGCATCATGCGACTTCCACAAACATTGCGGTAACGCAAAGATAACAGCGAATCCTGAAGAAACTCTTAGTTGCCAGCTAGTTACCAGCGGCCAAAATACTGGTCAATTAATAACATCAGATGATGATTCAATTCTTCGACCAGCGTGTCGGCGTCTGTCTGGTAACTGCTGCACAGCCGCTCAGCCTGACTGTCAGTCAGCACCCGGCCCGCTAGCGAAAACTCTAATTCAGGCAACGATTTATCAAAACGTGGCGTCAACACCCATTGCATAAATGCCGGGGTATGACTGCTCACCAGCGGCTGGGCAAACTGACAAAACTCGGTAATATATTGCGCACCGTCTGGCCCCAGACATCCTGGCTCCAACCGGTAAGTCGCTTCCACCACAGGTTTATTCGGCATGCCCATTCCTTCGTTCTGTTATGACTGTTTGATCGCAGCGATAAACTGGTTCGAGTCGGCAATAGCCCGGTTCATGTCCTGCACCAGTTGCTCGACATCCTGTTGCAACACAGAGAATTCACCGGAAATTGCACCTACCGCTTTCGCGTTCAGATTATGTTTTAAATACAATACATTATCCTGTAATACCCGCAATACCGGCGGCATTTTGCTTTCGGCGCGGCGCATCACTTTGACCAGTGCATCAAACTGGCGTTTGGTATCGAGCAGCTTTTGCTTGCTCTCGGCCCGCAGTTTTTTATTCTGATATTGTTTTAACTCATCATCCCATTCGTTAAACAGGTCAAACGCGACCAGCTCGACTTTATTGATGCGTGCGCTGACGTCCGCTGCAGCTTTTTTACTGTCTTCATACTGGCTGTTTAACGCTTCATAGCGGCCTTGCAGATCGCCGCCATGAAAACCAATCAGCTGCGACAGCTGATCCAACGCATCTTTAAATTCCTGCTGACCGGCAATCTGTGCATCCCGCGCTTCTTCAACCCGGTCGATCAGAATGTCACGTTTATGAATACCCACCTTTTCCATCGCCGCATAATAAGCCGTCGAGCAGCCACTCAGTACCAACAATGTCGCCAGCATGGACGCCAGCATTACCACTTTTTTCATCAATTTAATCTTCCTCAGCGCCACCATTGACTAACTCAGCAATGGCAGCAAGTTTTTGCATCGTCAGTGCGTTTAAGGTTTTTTTCGTATATTGACCTTTGGCATTGCGCTCGCCGGCGGTCAGACCGGTCAGTAGTTCCAACGCCTCATCGACAGTCCGCACCGTGTAAATATGAAACAAGCCGGCATCGACCGCATTGATCACATCCTGATGCAACACCAGATGCAGCAGATTGCTGGCAGGGATCACCACCCCTTGCCGCCCGGTCAGACCGCGCGACTGGCACAGTTTAAAGAAACCTTCGATTTTCTCATTGACACCACCAATGGCCTGGACCTGACCATGCTGGTTGATTGAACCAGTGATCGCCAGATCCTGCCGCAGTGGCATACCGGAGATCGCCGAAATCAGCGCCAGCACTTCCGCCAGCGAGGCACTGTCGCCGTCAATCAGGCCGTAAGACTGTTCCATCGCAATATTGGCGGACAGCGTCAGCGGGAACTGCTGCGCATATTTAGCGCCGAGATAACCAGTCAGCAACATCACCCCTTTAGAGTGGATGGCTTTGCCCAGTTCAACTTCACGCTCAATATCGATCACGCCATTTGAGCCCGGATAGACAGTGGCACTGATACGCGCCGGCGTACCAAAGGCGGTGTCGCCAATTTCCAGTACCGTCAGGCCGTTGATTTTGCCAACAGCCCAGCCATCGGAATCAATCAGGATCTGCCCTTCCTGAATATCTTCCAGAAATGACTCGCTGATGCGACCCGTGCGGTATTGTTTGCCAGCTAAAGCCTGCTGCACATGCGCACCGCTTAGCTCGTTATCACCTTGCTGATTGGCGTAATAACAGGCTTCACGCACCAGTTCCAGCACATCGGCAAAGCGGGCCGATAGCTTGCGCTGATGTTCGGCCTGGCGGAAACTGAATAACAACAATTGCTTCAGGCCGCAGACCGTCAGTGGGCCTGCTTCCAACTGCTGGATCTGATCCTGCAGCTGCAACGACATATATTTAATAGTTTGATCATTGAGCGGCAGATAACTTTCAAAATCAGCCAGCACGCGGAACAGTTCGTTAAACTCATCGTCGACATCCTGCACCAGATAATACAAATCGCGCGAGCCCAGCAGTACCACTTTGACGCTGAGCGGAATCGCTTTAGGCGTGATAATGGTCGAATTGGTGACGGCGTGTTCACTCAAGGTATCGATGACAATTTCGCCGGATTTCAGCGCCAGCTTCAACGCATCCCATACCGCGGGTTGCGTCAGCAGCCGGTCTGCATCCAGGATCAGGTAACCACCGTTGGCTTTGTGCAAAGCGCCGGCGCGGATCATGCGGTAATTGGTGTACAACGAGCCCTGTGCTGAGCTGTATTCAACCCGGCCAAACAAATTGCCATAGCTGGGGTTGGCTTCAAACACAATGGGCGCACCAGACATCGATTCGTGATGCACCAGCACGTTGGGCACAAAGTCGTTGATAAAAAAGCTGCGGATATCCAGCTCTTCGGCTTTATCGCTCTCAAGCTCTTCCGGCAACAATTCCAGCACGGCTTTCACCAGTTCTGGCCGCATTTCGCGTAAGTAACGCAAAATACCCAGTTCGGTGACGTAATCGTGTTCCAGCTGCTTTAACAGCGGTTTGATCGCCTGCTCGATGGTTTCGCGGCGCAGTGTACGTAGATTTTCCGATAACTCACGTTTCCACTGCGGCAATTCGAGCAGCTGTTCATTCAGGATAGTTTCCAGCTCACTGACCAGTTCATAAAAAAATTGCCGTTTGTCATCGGCAAGGCTGGCAAATTCAGTATCGTCCAGCGGTTTGCCGTCGATCATCGGCGAAAAACTGACTGCGCCGTTTTCTTCGTACAGCACCACCTGTTTTTCCAGAGCTTTGCGTTCCACCAACGCGATGGCAGCTTCATATTTATTGTCAAAGGCGGCATGAATGGCCTTTTTGCGCCGTTGATAACCCGGGTTATCAAAGGCGGCCGGAAAGGTATCGAGCAATTCGTCGATCAAGGCTTCGAGTTTTTTAACTAGTACCCGGCCTTCACCCGGTAACAGGCGCAGTGTTTGCGGTGTGCGTTCATCGTCAAAATTATTCAGATAACACCAGTCATCCGGCGTTTCTTTTTCACTGGCCGCCTGCTGCAGAATATCCTGCACCAACGTAAAGCGGCCCAAAGCCGGTTCACCCATCACATAAAGGTTATAACCTGGCATATCCATACCGATGGCAAAACCCAGCGCAGCCTTGGCGCGATCCTGTCCGATAAAGGTGCTGCTATATCCCGCCACGTCCAACGCGTCTTTGATCTGAGCGTCGTCCAATTGTGGGGACAGCTGTGCCGCAGTGAGGGCGAGCAGTTGAAGTTTAGTGTCGGCAGCTTTGGTTACTGCAATTTGCGTCATGCCGTAGATTCCTTACTGGGATATGCGGGCATACTAACAAAATCAGTAGCATGCCGAAAACATATCTGTGATCGAACATCAGATCTGTTGGGCGGCAAAGAACAAGCTCAGACCGGCAGACCGCGGCGCAAGAAATGCCCGCCCCCACAGCCCGGACAAGGGATCAGAGTTGCCGGGTGGTTATAATGCATCGTCTCACCGCAGTTGCGGCACAGATAAAGTCCCATACCTACCGGTTCGCCTTGCAGATATAACCCCTGATGCGACAGATCCTGCTCCAGTTCCTGCCATTCCACCTGGGTTTTATCGGTGACCTGCGCCAGCAGCTGCCATAAGGTTTCCGGCCAGATGGACGGCGGCTGCGGCAATTGCTGTTGATGGAAAAACGTTTCGATAAATAGCTGGGTTTCGTAAGCGGTCAGATCACGGCCGGCCTTGATATAGGCGCTGAAGGTGTCGGCGACATGATGGGCGGGCCTGAGCAGCGGATCGGATTCGGCCTGAGCACTGTGCAGCAGTTGGTCCAACTGTTGCAGCCAGTGCCGGTATTTATGCATTAAATCAGTCATGTTGACCTCGTACCAACAACCCTTGATATGCCGAGTATAGCTGGCTAAGGCCAGGACACTCGCACAACAACAGCTCAGAAAAAAACCAAGCTAAAGACTGGCATCCATGGCAATCGGTATTGGCTCAGGCCTGTATATTAATTGTACCGAATTTGTCATTCATTATGATTTTCCTGTGATATCACCGCAATTTTCTTGTACCGAATTGATGATCTGTCTAGGTTGTCGCCGCTGCGGCCCCTAGTACCTATTTTATGAAAACAACTTCTCCCTGCGATCATGACGAACTGGGGGCTGCAGTACACAAGCCAATTAGAGGATATCCAGGATGTACAAAAATAATAAGCTGGCGATTGCCGTACAAATCGCCCTGAGTCTAGGTCTGGTCAGCCAGGCGCAAGCGCAAGAAACCCAGACCGACGACAAAGTAGAACGCATTGAAGTAACAGGTTCGAAAATCAAACGGATTGGCGAATTATCACCAACGCCGGTCACAGTGATCAGTGGTGACACTATCGTTGACGCCGGTGTCACCAACGTCGGTGAACTGCTCAATGACATGCCAAATGCAGTCACCGGATTGTCACCAGAAACCACGAACAGCACTATTTTCGCTTCAGGTCTGAACAACACAGCATTACGCGGTCTTGGCACCAACCGCACGCTGGTGCTGGTAAACGGCCGCCGTTTTGTCGGTTCTAACCCAGGCAACAGCGCAGTCGATTTAAACAACATCCCAACGGCGATGATCGAACGCATTGAAGTGTCCACTGGCGGTGCTTCCGCAGTGTACGGCTCTGACGCCGTGGCCGGTGTGGTGAATATCATTACCAAAAAATCATTTAACGGCTTTGAAGTGGATGCAGCAACCAGCCGGCCGTCACAAAGTGGCGGTGAAGAAGATTTTTACAGCCTGACCTTTGGTAACAGTGAAGGCAAATCCGATTTTATCGCGAACCTGACTTACTCTGAACAATCTCAAATCCGTGGTAGCCAGCGTGATTTCGTCCGCGATGGTTTGATCACGATCGACAACCCGGCGAACAAAACCGGTACTGATAGTATTCCTGGCCGTATTGTCTGGGAAAAAACCGGTAATCCAATTCTGATCAACTACGGAAAAACCGGTACTTTCGCGGTTGGCGGTAAAAATTATGTGTTTGCCAATGACGGCTCTGTGCGCCCATTTGATATGAATGGCGGCACTGCATATCCGTTTGTCACAGGCAGCGCTAACAACAGCCGTTATTTATCTGCTGATGGTGCTCCGGGCGATGGTTACAACACGCTGGACCACACTTACCTGCGGACCCCGCTGGAACGTCTGAACCTGAATATGAATTATGGTTATCAGATTAACGATGACCACCGTTTTACCTTTGAATCCACTTATTCGAATACAAAAGCCTTTGGGGAAAGCTCTCCGGCATTTTTTGTGTTAAGCAGTGCGAACGGTATCGACCCGCTGAACCCAATGCTGACTGACAGCGCGCGCAAGTTTTTTGCCGACAACAAAGTCACTTCACAAATCCAGAATACCTACCTAGCGGATATTTTCGGTAACCGTAAATACGACCAGAACCGGACCTTGGCCCGTGCGGCTATTGGCCTGGAAGGTGTGTTGACGGATACATGGGGCTACGAAGCATATGCCCAGAAAGGTCATGTTGATGCCAATTCAAAATGGTTTGGCGAAATGCTGGAAGACCGCTTTTACGCTGCGATCCAGGCTACACGTGATACTAACGGCAACATCGTCTGTAAAGACGTGACCGCTCGTGCACAAGGCTGTGTGCCGCTGAATATTTACGGTTCAGGCATGGCTTCTCAGTCTGCGCTGGACTGGATCCGCACCGATGCGATGCGCGATGCCACATTAGATCAGGACGTTGCAGGTTTCACTTTGACCGGTGATATCTATGAACTGCCGGCCGGCATAGTTGGTTCGGCATTCAGTGTGGAATATCGCAAAGAACGTTCGTCATCACTGCCAGATCCGGCGATGCGTTCAGGCGCGTTGTTTAACAACCAGTCATCACCGCTGTCAGGTGAATTCTCCGTGCGCGAAGCCTCTGCTGAATTCTCGATTCCGTTATTGGCCGACCTTGCCTATGTCAAAGATCTGACGCTGGAAACGGCAGTCCGCGCGATGGATTACAGCACTACAGGCAGCGAGAATGCCTGGAAAATTAGTCTGAACTACACCATCAACGATGACCTGAAACTGCGGCTGAACCGGTCGAAATCAGTACGTGCACCGAACATTGGTGAGCTGTACAACCCACCAGGCCAGACTTTCAGCACCCTGGTTGACCCATGTCAGCAACTGCGGATTGACAGCGCCGGTGTCTACAAAGCCAACGTAGAGAAAAACTGCCGCGCCGATGGAATGCCACAAGGCTGGTCGCCAACTCCAGCATGGGTGAATGGCGGCAATAAACCTGGCTTTATTATAGGTAACACCGATCTGAACAGTGAGCGCGCTTACGACATCACCGCCGGCTTCATCTATACACCGTCATATCTGGATGGTTTTAGCCTGACCGTGGACTACTGGAGCTTTAAGATCGCCGATATGATCGAAAGCCACACCGCGCAAAACGTGGTGAACTTCTGCTATCAGCTAGACAGTCTGGACAACCCGTATTGCTCACTGTTTACCCGCGATACAGTGACACGCGATATCACCAACTACTTCGTCAAGCCGGTGAATTCTGCGTCTGCCGAACTGGCAGGTTATGATATCGAGACCAACTATAAGTTTGACCTCGGTAACTACGGCAACCTGGACCTGCGTCTGATCGCAACTTACACCGACAAGTGGAACCAAAATACCACAGGCCGGGCCGGTGACGATCGCAAGTATGCTGGCAGCTACGATACGTTCCGCTGGAAAGGCCGTTTTAACGCCAACTACAGCTACGACGATCTGTCGCTGGCATTAGGTGCGACCTATATCCACAGCTCAGTCTGGGACCGCAACGCCTGGACTGCAGAAGTGAATAACTACAACGACATCGCCTCTTATATTGCCTGGGATTTAACCGGTAAATATAACCTGACACCAGAGCTGCAATTACGCGCTGGCGTACTGAACCTGGCGGACCGTCAACCGGTGCGTAACCCGAACACATATAACTCGGGCGAGCACTATGACATTCTGGGTCGTCGCCTGACTGTTGGCGTGAACTACAAGTTCTGACCCTGACGATAATTCAGTTCTGAACTATCAGTCCAATATCGAAGGAGAGGCTTGCCTCTCCTTTTTTTGGCGGCGAATTGTCTGCATTGGTCGCAGCGCGGTTGCCTCTATCCGTTCCGGCCGACATGCTGCTGTTTTATTCAGGAGTTCAGCAATTGGCCCATCATGTTATTCGTCGGTTTTGTCCTGCGGTGTTGTTTGTGGTCGGTGTCTGGACCCCGGCCGTGGCAACCCCCTATTTCCCGCCTGCTGGGCAGTGGGCCGAAGCGTCGCCACGAAGCCTAAACATCAATGCACAGCGGCTGCAACAAGCGGTGGACTATGCTATCGCCAGCGAAAACAAAGCCGCCAAAGATCAGGCCATCGTTCAGGCCACTACTTTTGGCGCTCGCGAGCCTTATGATCAAATCATCGGCCCTATGAGTGTGCGGGCCGGCGCCAATGGCCTGATTGTGTATCAGGGCAAAGTCGTGGCGCGTTGGGGTGACGTCGACAAAGTCGATATGACGCACAGCATTACCAAAACTTTTTTAACCACAGTGACCGGCCTTGCGCTGCAACAGGGCCTCATCCACAACCTGAACGATAAAGTCGCAGCTTCTATGCCGCCGGGTGTGGATTTGTATCAGGGCGCGCATAACAGTCAGATCCGCTGGGAGCATTTATTACGTCAGAGCAGCGACTGGCAAGGCACCTTGTGGGGTAAACCGGACTGGGCCGACCGGCCTGAAGGCAAAACACCGGCCGACTGGCCACAGCGCCCACTGCGCACCCCCGGCACTTTTTACAAATACAACGATGTGCGGATGAATCTGTTGGCGCTGTCCACTTTATATGTGTGGCGCAAACCACTGCCGCAGGTGTTAAACGAACGGATTATGCAGCCGATTGGCGCATCGTCGACCTGGCGCTGGGTTGGCTATGACAATAGCTGGCTAGAGCTTGACGGTCAGAACATGCAGTCGGTGTCCGGTGGCGGGCACTGGGGCGGCGGCATGTTTATCAATGCCTGGGACCTGGCCCGTTTTGGCTACCTGTTTTTACGCGACGGCAACTGGAATGGCCAGCAACTGGTCAGCCAGCAGTTTATTCAGCAAGCACGCACGGGCGGTCCGGCCAACCCGCAATACGGTTTTGCCAACTGGTTTTTAAATACCGATCAAAAAGCCCTGCCGAGTGCCCCCGCCTCTGCGGTGACCTTTGAAGGCGCCGGCCGCAATGTGATTTATCTCGATAAAGAACATGATCTGTTGATTGTTACCCGGTGGATTGGCAATGGCCCCGAGCTCAATCAACTGGTCGGCAAAGTGCTGGCGGCGCTGCCAGCGGTACATTAAGCCGATTCAGGCGCGAAACGGCAGCAAGAAGCCGCTGTCAGGCCATCGTGGCAGTTGTTGCCACGGGCCTGAATGCGTTATCCTAACGGTAATAGTTTTTATTTTTTTGCCCATATCCCCCGTGATATTTATCTGTTGAGATCCTTTGCATGCAAGCACCAGAAAACAGCACTCAGGCCCCTTCAGCGCAAGCCGTTGCAGCTCCATACGAACCGCGCCTGATTGAAACCGCGTTACAACAGCACTGGGCGAGCTCAAACGCCTTTAAAGTGACCGAAGACCCAAGCAAAGAAAAATACTACTGCCTGTCGATGTTCCCTTATCCAAGTGGCCGTTTGCACATGGGTCACGTGCGTAACTACACCATCGGTGACGTGATCAGCCGCTTCCAGCGCATGCAGGGTAAAAACGTCATGCAGCCAATGGGCTGGGATGCGTTTGGTCTGCCGGCAGAAAACGCCGCCATTGCCAACAAAACCGCGCCGGCCAAGTGGACCTACGCCAACATCGAATACATGAAAAACCAGTTAAAACGCCTTGGTTTTGGTTATGACTGGGACCGCGAAATCGCGACCTGCAAACCAGAATATTACAAATGGGAACAATGGTTCTTCACCAAGCTGTTTGAAAAAGGCCTGGTCTACAAAAAAATGGCTACCGTCAACTGGGACCCGGTTGATCAGTGTGTACTGGCCAACGAGCAGGTGATTGACGGTCGCGGCTGGCGCTCAGGCGCGTTAGTGGAACAACGCGAACTGGCGCAGTGGTTTATCAAAATCACCGACTACGCCGAAGAATTACTCAATGACTTAGACCAGCTGGACGAATGGCCAGAGCAGGTTAAAACCATGCAACGCAACTGGATCGGCCGCTCTGAAGGCGTCGAAATCAAATTCAGCCTCGGCGGTTCCAGTTATGATTTCAGTGTGTACACCACTCGCCCGGACACTTTGTTTGGCGTGACTTATGTCGCGATTGCGCCACAACACCCGCTGGCGCAAAAAGCAGCAAAGCTTGACGACAAGCTGGCTGCCTTTATTGAAGACTGCAAAGGCAACAAAGTTGCCGAAGCCGACATGGCCACAATGGAGAAAAAAGGCCATCCAACCGGTTTCTTCGCGGTGCACCCGCTGACTGGTGAACAGGTGCCGATTTTTGTCGCCAACTTCGTGCTGATGGATTACGGCTCAGGCGCAGTAATGGCGGTGCCTGGCCATGACCAGCGTGATTTTGAATTCGCGACCAAATACGGTCTGCGGATTAAACAAGTGGTTGCACCGGCTGCTGGTTCTGCATCTGTAGTTGATCTCAGCAAAGCCGCCTTTACCGAAAAAGGCGTGTTAATTAATTCTGGCGAGTTTGACGGGCTGGAATTCGGCGCTGCTTTTAAAGCGATCTCTGACAAGCTGGTGGCGAAAGGCGTCGGTCAGGTCAAAGTCAATTACCGGCTGCGCGACTGGGGCGTGTCCCGTCAGCGCTATTGGGGCGCGCCAATTCCGGTACTGACGCTGGAAGACGGCACGCAAGTGCCGGTCCCTGCCGATCAACTGCCAGTGCGTTTACCAGAAGATGTCGTGATGGATGGCGTGAAATCGCCAATCAAGGCCGACCCGGAGTGGGCCAAAACCAGCTATAACGGCAAGGCTGCTTTCCACGAAACAGATACGTTCGACACCTTTATGGAATCGAGCTGGTACTACGCCCGTTACTGCAGCCCAGACAGCACCGATATGATGCTGGACCCGACCAAAGCCAATTACTGGCTGCCGGTTGATCAGTATATCGGCGGCATTGAACATGCCATTTTGCACTTACTGTACTCGCGCTTTTTCCACAAACTGATGCGTGACGTTGGTCTGGTGCAATCTGATGAACCATTCAAACGCCTGCTGTGTCAGGGCATGGTGCTGGCTGAAACCTTCTACCGTGACAACGAAGGTGGCAGCAAAACCTGGTTCTCGCCACAAGATGTCGCGGTTGAGCGTGACGACAAAGGCCGCATCACTGGTGCTGTGCTGAAATCTGATGGTCAGAAAGTTGAATCGGCTGGCATGAGCAAAATGTCGAAGTCAAAAAACAATGGCATTGACCCGCAAACGGTGATCGACCAATACGGCGCAGATACAGTACGACTGTTTATGATGTTCACGTCACCGCCAGAACAAACGCTGGAATGGCAGGATTCTGCCGTGGAAGGCGCGATGCGTTTCCTGCGCCGCGTCTGGACGCTGGTCAATGAATTTAACGCTTTTGGCCCGATTGACACGCAACTCGCCGCGCTGGATAAAGCCGCATTAAATGCCGACCAGAAAGCGCTGCGCCGTGAACTGCACAAAACCATTGCTAAAGTGACCGATGACCTCGGCCGGCGTTATACCTTCAACACCGCGGTTGCCGCCATTATGGAGCTGATGAACAAGCTGCAAAAAGCCGCGACTGAGACAGTTCAGGATAAAGCCGTATTGGCTGAAGCCATTATTGCCGTGTTGCAGCTGCTGAACCCAATCACGCCGCATTTATCCCAATATCTGTGGAAAACGCTGGGCCATAGCACTGAGCTGGAACATAGCGGCTGGCCGCTGCTGGACGAATCAGCGCTGGTGGAAGACGCTAAGCTGGTGGTGGTACAGATCAACGGCAAAGTGCGCAGCAAAGTTACAGTCGCGCTTGATGCAACTCAGGACGACGTGTTGGCGCTTGCGATGGCCGAAGACATAGTACAGAAGTACTTAGAAGGCGTTGAACTGAAAAAAGTGGTCTACGTGCCAGGTAAACTGCTGAGCCTGGTGGTCGGCTGATGCGCGGCTGGCGTCTGCCTGTGCTGGTACTGCTGAGCCTAATGCTCAGCAGCTGCGGCTTTCAGTTGCGCGGTTCGTTACCGTTGGAAAAATATCCAGCGGTGTATCTGCAAGGCGATAAGCATTCCGAACTGCTGCAGCAATTGGGCACGCAGCTGGAACGCAATCAGGTCAAACTGCTGGACAGTTCAGACACCACCGCGGCTATTTTTGTGCTGGATTCAGACAGTTTACAGCGCCGTACTTTGTCATTGTTTCCAAACGGCCAGGTGGCGGAATATGAACTGATTTATAAAGTGAATTACCAACTGATATTGCCGGGGCAAGAGCCACGGCCTTATCAGATTGAGTTGTATCGCGATTATCAGGACGACCCATCCCGCGCACTGGCGAAATCAAAAGAACTGGATCTGATGCTTACCGAGCTGCGCTCGCAGGCGGTCGCCCGCATTATCCGTCAGTTCGGCCGGCTGTAAGCCATGCTGAAACTCTATGCCAATCAACTGGGGGCCAGCTTAAAAAAACAGCTGGCCACTGTTTATCTGGTGTTTGGTGAAGAACCGCTGCAAAAACTGGAAAGCCTCGATGAGATCCGCGCTGCGGCTAAATCTAAGGGCTTTACCGAGCGGCAAAGCTACTTGTTAGAAGCTCAACTCGATTGGGACAGTCTGTTCGGTGAATTTAACAGCCTGTCCCTGTTCTCTGATCGCAAACTGATTGAGCTGGACCTTGGCACCAGTAAAATCACGCCGGCGCAACAAGACCAACTGAAAAAAATCCCGGCTATGCTGCATCCGGACATTTGTCTGGTGTTGCACGGCGCGCGTAACAGCGGTGAGTTCAGTAAAACCAGTTGGTTTAAGACCTTGTCAGAACAAGGTGTACAAGTGCAGTTTTATCCGCTGGACGACAATCAGTTTATGCGCTGGCTGAAAGAGCGGGCGCAGCAACTTGGCCTGAAACTGCAAACCGACGCGCTGCAATTGCTGCAACACCATGCCGCCGGCAACTTACTGGCAGCAAGGCAGGAACTGGAAAAACTGGCATTGACGGCGCAAGGCCAATGGCTCGATGGTGCATTTTTACAACAATATCTGGCTGACCAATCGCATTTTACCGTGTTTCAATTGGTCGACGCGCTGCTGGCCGGCCAGGGCGAAGAAGCATTACACCGATTGGATCGGCTGCTGCAGCAGGATACCGAGCCAGTGATTATCGCCTGGCAACTGCAAAAAGAAGCCACCACTTTACTGGCGTTGCAACAGGCCGGCTCAGTTGGTGACGAACAATATAAAAAATATGGCATCTGGCCCAAACGTCAGCCGCTATATCAGCAGGCACTGCTGCGATTGTCGCCGAACTGGTTACATTTTTTACTGCAAGAGCTGCAGACCTTTGACCGCGGCTTTAAATCTGGTCAGTTGACCCATACTGAAACCGCACTGGCACATCTGGCGACTTTGTTCATCAAACCAGTGCCCAAAGTCTTTTCGCTACAGCAACTGATTGCCGGGGACTAAGGACGATGCCTGTGCCTACCCCGTCACCCAAATTCCGGGGCTTTTACGGCGGTACTTTTGACCCTATTCATCAGGGGCACTTACAATCGGCGTTATTTGTGCAGCAATATTGTCAGCTCGATAGTCTGGACTTGCTTCCCTGCCATTTACCACCGCACCGCGACTCGCCGAGCAGTAGTTTGCACCGCGCCGAAATGGTGCGTCTGGCCATCGCACCTTATCCGCAGCTACGGCTAAACCTGCTGGAGTTGTCACGGCATACGCCGTCTTACACCGTCGATACGCTGGAACAATTGCAACAGCAATATCCCGGCGATACCTTGTGTTTTGTCATTGGCATGGATTCACTGGCCTATCTGACGCGCTGGCACCGCTGGCGCGAGATCCTGACGCTTTGCCATTTACTGGTGTTAGCACGACCCGGTTATAGCAGTGCGGATGGTGATGCGCCGGCGTTATTACAACAGTTTGGTGCAGCCAGCTTTACTCAGTTAAAACGAGCCGGTAGCGGCCAGATTTTGCTGCTGCCCAATCCACCGGTCGATGCCTCCGCCACGGCAATTCGCGGCGGCCAGGCCCCAGCAGCGCTGCAAATTTCAGCAGTGCAGGCTTACATCCGTCAGCATGACCTGTATCCACGCTAAAAATTGCGCAAAAGCCGGCACAAAGCCGGCTTCCCTGCTTTGGTTTGACCGGTAGAAACTGTTAACATGCAGTGTTAGCAACTGAAGGACTCCGCTCTGTGCACAGCCACCAATTAGTCGCCTTTGTGGTCGACAAACTCGACGACATGAAAGGCCGCGATATCATCCAGCTCGATGTCAAAGGCAAGTCTTCAGAAACCGAATATATGGTGATTTGTTCCGGCACCTCCAACCGCCACACGCGTTCTGTTGCCGGCTATCTGGTCAACGAAGCGCGCAAAGCCGGCCTGCATATTATCGGTACTGAAGGCGATCGCGGCGGAGAATGGGTGCTGATTGATTTGGGTGACGTGGTAGTGCATGTAATGCAGGAAGAATCCCGTCAGTTTTATCAACTGGAAAAACTCTGGGCGGCCTGATCAATGAAGCTGATGCTGATTGCCGTTGGCACCAAAATGCCCGCCTGGGTCACGACTGGCTTTGAAGAATACGCCCGGCGTTTCCCACGTGATATGCCGCTGGAACTGGTTGAGATCGCTGCCGGCAAACGCGGCAAAAATGCCGACATCAAACGAATTCTGGATCTCGAAGGCGAAAAAATGCTGGCCGCTGTGCCCAAAGGCGCCCGCATCATCACGCTGGAAGTCGAAGGCGGATATTGGTCCAGCCCACAACTGTCGCAAAAACTGGTGCAATGGCAGCTCGATGGCCGTGATGTTTGTTTGCTGGTCGGTGGGCCTGAAGGACTGGCGCCAGCCTGTATCGCGGCCAGTGAAGGCAAGTGGTCATTATCTGCTTTGACTTTGCCACATCCGCTGGTTCGGGTGGTATTGGCAGAGAGCCTGTACCGCGCCTGGAGTATCAGTACTAACCATCCTTATCATCGCGAGTAACGGATGCGTAAATCCCGTATTGCCATCGCCGATCTGGCCTTTGAAACCCTGCTATTTAACCGCCGGGCGTTATTTGCTTTTGGTTTTATCCTGCTGTGTTTCGGCATCCTAATCGCCAACTTGTATAACCTGCAGGTGGTGCGTTACGAAGAATATTCCACCCGCGCCGACGGCAACCGCATCAAACTGGTGCCGCTATCACCCAACCGTGGCATGATTTTCGACCGGCGCGGCACTTTACTGGCCGAAAACGCACCGGTGCACTCGGTGGAACTGGTGCCGGAACAAGTACCGGATCTGGCAGCCGCCGTGGAACAAATTGCCGCCATTATCGACATAACGCCGGAGCAAAAAGCTGACTTTTTTAAAGAAGTGAAAGCACAGCGCCGCTTTAAAAGCATCGCACTGAAAGAGTTGCTGAGTGAGCAGGAAGTTGCGCGTCTTGCCGTGCATTTACACAAACTCAAAGGTGTGACTCTTGAAGCACGCTTAACCCGGCATTATCCGTACGGTGATTTGCTGACGCATGCACTGGGTTATATCGGCAAAATCAACGATAAAGAATTTAAGAAAATCGAAGAAGACGGCCTGAGCCCAAACTATGCCGCCACCCGTGATATGGGCAAAATCGGAATTGAACGTTTTTATGAAACCCAGTTACACGGCACTGTCGGATTTCAGGAAGTCGAAGTGAACAACCGCGGTCGAGTGATCCGGACGCTACGCGAACAACCCGCCGTATCCGGCGATGACTTGCACCTGACGCTGGATTTAGGCCTGCAATTAAAAGCCCAGGAAGCGCTGGGTGAAAACCGTGGTGCCATCGTTGCATTGGACCCGCGCACCGGTGGCATTCTGGCATTTTATTCCAACCCATCGTACAACCCGAATTTATTTGTCCATGGCATTAGCGGCAAAGATTACCGCATGCTGCTGAATTCACCGGACCGGCCGCTGGTTAACCGGATGACCCAAGGCGTTTATCCACCGGCATCGACAGTGAAGCCTTTGATGGCGGTGGCAGGCCTGGAAGCCGGTATCGTCACCGAACATACCCGAGTCCCGGATCCGGGCTTTTATCGTTTACCGAAAGTCAGCCGGCCCTGGCGCGACCATGTCAAATACGGCCATGGTTATGTAGATGTCTATACAGGCATTATCAAAAGCTGCGATACCTATTTCTACGATCTGGCCTACAAAATGGGCGTCGACCGCATCTCCGACTTTATGCAAAAAGCAGGTTATGGCCATTTGTCCGGCATTGATATCGGTGAAGAAACCGCCGGTTTGATGCCGAGCCGCGAGTGGAAAAAAGTGCGGCGTAAACAAAACTGGGGGCCGGGTGATACCATCAATATTGGTATCGGTCAGGGTTATTGGCAATCCACTCCGCTGCAGATCGCGCTGACGACAGCCACACTGATCAACGATGGCGCCCGCATCACACCACGCTTAGGCGAGAGCTTTCGCAACAGCACCAGCCAGACATCTCTGCTGATGCCGTTAGAACAGGTGATTGAAGTGGTAAACCCACAAAACTGGAACATCGCACGCGAAGCCATGTACCGCACTGTGCATCAGGAAGGCGGCACCGCACGCGGCGCTTTTATTGGCGCACCATATACCGTGGGCGGAAAAACCGGCACGGCACAGGTCATTAATATCGCCGCCGGCGTAAAATATAAAGCTACCAACATCAGTGAACGTCATCGCGATAATGCATTGTTTGTCGGCTATGCACCGCACGACAAACCGGAAATTGTCATTTCGGTCATTGTGGAAAACGTTGCCAGTGGCGGCGGTGGCACCAATGCTGCGCCCGTCGCCCGTCAGTTGATGGATTATTATTTCTCCGAACAATACAACACACCACAGTTACCAGACCGCGCGACAGTGCAAAAAATACAAACTGAGCGTGCGCTGGCGATGGTGGCACGCGAACAACGTTATGCCGAACAGGCTGCGCGCGACAAAGCAGAAAAAGCACAGGCGGCGCTCAAAGCCGCAGCAACAGTGGTGAGCCCCACAACACCGGCAACACCGCCTGCATCGGTAGAGAGCAACACCGACAACGTGCCAGCACGTAGCCAACCACAAAATGCCGCACCGGTGATCGTCACGCCAGAGCCGGAAAATTTACCGGCACCGCAGCTGGACGAAGAAACCCAGCAAAATGGTCAACAGAACCAACAGCAAAACGGCGGGAATAACGCCGCAGCCGCAACCGGAGGCGTTTTATGAATAGTTTCGCGGAAAACAGCAGCAATCGCCTGCAGCGCTGGCACATTGATTTGCCATTGTTGATTGGTTTGCTGTGCGCCACGATATTGGGCCTCATCACGCTGTACAGCGCTGACGGCCAGGACCTGATCAAATTGGAACAACAGGCAGCTCGGCTTGTTTTCGCCTTGTTTGTAATGTTTGCGCTGGCACAGGTGAACCCCAAGACTTATCAGCATTGGTCAGTCCCACTTTATTCAGTGGGTGTGGTGATGTTGGTGCTGGTCGAATTGTTCGGCTATACCGCGAAAGGTTCTACCCGCTGGCTCGACTTGGGGTTTACCAAATTCCAGCCATCCGAAGTGATGAAACTGGCAGTACCGATGGCCGTCGCCTGGTACATGGGGAATCAACCGATCCCGCCACGGATCCGCGATATTCTGGTCGGATTTGCCATCTGCCTGATCCCTACCTTGTTGATTGCGAAACAACCCGATCTCGGCACTTCAATCCTGGTCTGTGTCGCCGGAGTCTTCGTGATATTTTTAAGCGGCATGAGCTGGAAGATCATCGGTTTGATCGCGGCGCTAATCGCCGGTTTTATTCCGATCCTGTGGAATTTCCTGATGCATGATTACCAACGCCAGCGAGTGTTAACGCTGCTGGACGAAGAACGCGACCCACTCGGTAAAGGCTTCCAGATCATTCAGTCAAAAATCGCGATCGGCTCAGGTGGTATTGAAGGTAAAGGCTGGTTACACGGCACTCAATCACAGCTGGAGTTTTTACCAGAGCGCCATACTGACTTTATTTTTGCGGTTTATTCCGAAGAGTTTGGTCTGATGGGTGTACTGGCCCTTTTGGCGATTTACCTTTTTATTCTCGGACGCGGCCTGGTGATCGCAAGCCAGGCACAGGATAACTACAGTAAGTTTCTCGCCGGCAGTATCACCCTGACGTTTTTTGTCTACGTATTTGTCAATATCGGTATGGTATCTGGTATCCTGCCAGTAGTTGGTGTGCCTTTACCGCTCATTAGTTACGGCGGCACATCGATGGTTACTTTATTGGCCGGCTTTGGCATTCTGATGTCGATCAGTACCCACAAACGGATGTTAGCAAAACAATCATGAAGCACAGTTTCGCATTTATTTCCCTACCCGGTTCCGGCAAAAAATTCTCCGTCATTGCGTTCGCGGTATTACTCAGCGCCTGTTCCAGCGCACCAGAGCAATCAGACTCAGGCCTGCGTGACAATATGGACCCGAATGCTGGCCGTTATTCGCAGGATAAAGACAGTATTCCACTGCGTTTACCCACAGAAGATGAACTGCGTGACCCGGAGCCAACAGTCGAAGGCTTAAGCCGCGGCGGCAATAAACCATACAATATTTATGGCGTGAATTACTCGCCTCGTACCGATATTTTGCAATATGAAGAAGAAGGCGTCGCGTCTTGGTATGGCAGTAAATTTCATGGCCATCTGACGTCGAATGGTGAAGTTTATAACGTCTTTTCGATGACTGCTGCGCATAAAACCCTGCCATTGCCGTCTTATGTGCGGGTGACCAACCTCGATAATTACCGCACGGCTATTGTACGGGTTAATGATCGCGGGCCATTTCATGACAACCGCATTATCGATTTGTCTTATTCTGCAGCGTACAAGCTGGGCATATTCCCGGGTGGCACCGGTCGCGTTAAACTGGAATTGATCTCATCACCAGCAATGGCGTCGCAGGAAAGTTTTGCCACCCCAATTGCCAAATTACCGGATATCCCCTATCAACCGGTGACTCCGAGCGAACGTCCCAGCCGCAGCAGCAATGAATTTGTCGAGCGGCCTTATGTACCGGCGGGCACTGTGGCACAGCCTCAGGCAGTCGCGCCAGTCAGCACCACTCCAAAGGCCCAAGCGCCTGTACGGAGCAATCCGTCCGCTGGCAGCAGTGCCAATGGTTGTTACATTCAGCTGATTGCGAGTAGCGATAAAGCCAAAGTGCAGCGTTTAGGGAACGAATTACAACAGCAATTGTCCGTACCTACAGCGATTGAAAGCGTCAATGGATTATTCCGGTTATTAGCGGGGCCATTACAAGACAATGCACAACATATGCTGGACACCCTGCGTTCCGGTGAGTATCCCCAGGCATACTTCACCAATAAAAGTTTATGCAGCTGAAAAGCTGCCGGAAATTAACCTGTTAGCACAATAAGAAAGAGTCTCATGAATCAGTATCGTCGTCTTTTGCTTGCCAGCAGCCTCAGCTGCTTTAGTTTCTTCGCGCAAAGTCAGGCCGTTCAGGTCACGCCAACGCCGCCTGAAGTGAATGCCAAAGGTTTTATCCTGATCGATTACCATACCGGCAAAGTGCTGGCTGAAGGCAATGCCGATGCATCCTTAGCGCCAGCCAGCCTGACGAAGATGATGACAAGTTATGTCATTGGCACCGAAATCAAAAACGGCAACATCAAGCCGAGTGATCAGGTCACGATCAGTGAAAATGCCTGGGCGAAAAAATATACCGATTCATCAAAGATGTTTATCGAAGTAGGTAAAACCATTTCCGTGGAAGAGTTAAACCGCGGCATTATTATCCAGTCCGGAAATGATGCCTGTGTGGCGATGGCTGAACATATCGCCGGTACTGAAGGCGCATTCGCTGAGCTGATGAATGCACACGCGAAACGTCTTGGTATGGAAAGTTCACACTTTACTAACTCACACGGCTACCCAGATCCGGAACTGAAAACAACACCACGCGATATGGCAAAGTTATCAGTGGCTTTAATCCGGGACGTGCCGGACGAATACAAAATCTATGCAGAAAAAGAATATGTGTTTAACGGCATCAAGCAATACAACCGCAATGGTCTGCTGTGGGACAAGAGCCTGAACGTTGACGGTATTAAAACCGGTCACACCTCAGAAGCCGGCTATAGCCTCGTTACATCGGCCACCAAAGACGGCATGCGGCTGATTTCAGTAGTGATGGGCACTGACAGTGCGAAAACCCGCGAAGCCGAAAACAAAAAACTGCTGACCTATGGCTTCCGCTTCTTCGAAACCTTTTCGCCGTACAAGGCCGGTGAAGAATTCGCAGCACAACGCGTCTGGCAAGGTGCGAAAGAAACCATCAGTCTGGGTGTCCTGAGCGAAACCCCAATCACCTTACAACGCGGTCAGCGCAAAAATATCAAAGCCGATTTTAAACTGAGCCAACAATTAGTTGCGCCTATTAGCAAAGGCCAAGTAGTCGGGACTGTCTACCTGAAACTGAATGATGCTGATATCGCTGAGTATCCATTAGTAGCACTGGAAGATATTGAGCAGGCAGGTATTTTTGGCCACTTGGTCGATTATGTGAAGATGCAGCTGCAATAAACGCCGTATCAATATCAGCGTAATGCAGAAAGTCCCGGCACAGCCCGGGACTTTTTGTTAGAATAAGGCCCGGTTTTTTTGCTGTGCAACACAGCTTCGCGGAGGTATGCAATGGTCACAGTGGTGAAAGATACCAAATTTGACGAATATCTGGAATTTCCCTGCGCCTTTACGTTTAAGGTTCTGGGTGTGGCGCACGAAGATTTAGTGACGCAGGTGATTGCAGCCCTGCAGCAACATGCCGGTGCCAATGACTACGCCCCCACTATCAAACCATCCAGTAAAGGTAATTACCACTCAGTGTCTGTCTCGGTAACGGTGCGGGACAAAGACCATATCGAGCTGCTGTATACCGAACTTGGCCGGCTCGAACTGGTCCGCTATGTCATGTAACAATAGTGTAGTGCTCGCGCTGGGCGACACACCCCGTATAATGTCGCCGGCTTCGTTTTGACGATTTCAGCTGAGGAATTCATATTGCCCGGTTCTGCTGCGCTGATCATCCGTGATTTGGGTCAGGTCGATTACACCTCCACCTGGCAGCGGATGCAGCAATTTACAGATCAGCGTGATGACAGCACTATCGATGAGATCTGGTTGCTGGAACATCCGCCCGTATTCACTCAAGGTCAGGCTGGCAAAGCTGAGCATCTGCTGTTTCCCGGTGAGATTCCGGTGGTTCAGGTCGATCGCGGTGGCCAGGTGACTTACCACGGTCCAGGCCAGCTGGTCGCTTATGTACTGCTGAATATCAAACGCCGAAATCTCGGGGTTCGCCAGCTGGTGAACCTGATTGAACAGAGCATTATTGATACGCTGGCGGCCAATCAGGTCAACGCATACGCCAAGAGTGACGCGCCCGGTGTCTATGTTGATGAAAAAAAAGTGGCCTCATTAGGCCTGCGCGTACGTAAAGGCTGTACCTTTCATGGTCTGGCATTGAACGTCGATATGGATCTGTCGCCATTCTCCCGGATTAACCCTTGCGGTTATGCCGGCATGCAAATGGTACAAAGCAAAGATTTGGGCGGACCTGTCAGCATGCTGCAGGCAAAACAACAACTGACCGCACAGCTGGTAAAGCTGCTAAACGTCAGTGAATTTCAGGAAATAACAGGGTTTTAGTACAGATGACCAAAACTGCCCGTATGGAACCAGGCGTCAAGCTGCGTGATGCTGACAAAATGGCGTTAATTCCGGTAAAAGTGTTGCCAACGGAACCAGCCGAAATGCTGCGTAAGCCGGCTTGGCTGAAAATCAAATTACCGAAAAGTTCTGAACGCATCGACGAAATCAAAGGCGCACTGCGTAAGCACGGCCTGCACTCCGTCTGTGAAGAAGCGTCCTGCCCGAATTTAACTGAATGTTTTAACCACGGTACCGCGACTTTTATGATCCTCGGCGCCATTTGTACCCGCCGTTGTCCGTTTTGTGACGTCGCGCATGGTCGTCCACTGCCACCCAGCGCCGAAGAGCCGGAAAAACTGGCACTGACCATCAAAGATATGAAGCTGAAATACGTCGTGATCACCTCGGTTGACCGCGATGATCTGCGTGACGGTGGCGCTCAGCATTTTGCCGATTGTATCAGCGCTATCCGCCGCGAAACGCCAACGATCAAAATTGAAGTACTGGTACCAGATTTCCGCGGCCGCATGGATACTGCGCTGGATATTCTGACCCAAACGCCACCAGATGTGTTTAATCACAATCTGGAAACTGCGCCACGTTTATATAAACTGGCGCGGCCGGGTGCCGACTACAAATGGTCACTGGAGCTATTACGCCGCTACAAAGAAGCGCATCCGGAAGTATCAACCAAATCAGGTCTGATGGTTGGCCTCGGTGAAACTACCGAAGAAATCATCGAAGTGATGAAAGACTTACGGGCCCATAACGTGGATATGCTGACGGTTGGTCAATATCTGCAACCCAGTAAACATCACCTGCCGGTCAAACGTTATATGCCGCCGGAAGAGTTTGATGAAATCAAACGGATCGGCTTTGAACTTGGCTTCAAACATGTTGCCGCCGGACCCTTTGTCCGGTCTAGTTACCATGCTGACCGTCAGGCCGCTGGTGAAGACATCAGTTAATTCTGATTGGTACAACTGCGTTGATCCAGAACAGGCTGTCTTGCAACAGCCTGTTTTTTTTCAGCAAAAGAGCTTATGCTCTTAACGTTTCTCAAGGAGCTGTCATGGACAACCGTAAGTTCAGCCGTATCTTATTTAGCAATCAGGCGACCCTGCGTTTTCAGGGACAGAATTTCTTCACGCAAGTGACAGATCTGTCGTTAAAAGGCGCGTTGATCCAACGCCCTGCTGAATTTCAGGGACTGGTTGGTGAACATGCCCAACTGCAATTTCAGTTGGATCAGTCAGAATTAGTGTTAGAAATGGATGTCAGCATCGCACATTTACACCCAACCACCATCGGGCTGCGCTGCGAGCGTATCGATATTGAAAGTGCCAGCCACCTGCGGCGGTTACTTGAGTTGAATCTTGGCGACGCTGAATTATTAAGTCGCGAGCTCAACGAGCTGTCGAACTAAATCCTGCCGCGGTCAGGCCGTCCAGTGCGGCCGGATAGCCAAATGCAGCCGCCTGCTGCATCAATTGACGCCAGCTGGCCATATCCTGCCGTTGGCGAGCCAGTGAAGCGAAATAATACTGCACGGGCATCACCTGTTGCGGCTGTTTCAGCTGTTGCTGCATCAATCTGACGTATAGAGCCGGTACCGGTAATTCAAAATGTTGCATATGGCTGTTCGCCTCTACCACTCGGTAGGCCTGACGATTTACCGCGTCGCAGGTCGCGACCGGCGTTAAACGCAACTGCTCAGGGTCTAGTTGCCAATAATCGGCATAACGCGTTAAATCAGCGGCGGTAAACAGAATATTCGCTGTCAGATCTGTCCGCTGACATTCCGCTGCGGCAACAGATGCAGGTAATGCATATTCATCCAAAAAGCCCAAGGCATGACTGAATTCATGGCGAAATAACGCCGGCGTGAAATTCTCGGGCAATTGCAACCAACCATTGTTAAAACTGGCATTACCGCGCCCAGCAACGACCATCAGCAGCTGTGCGCGGCCGCTGCTGACAATCTCCTGCAGCACCTGCGCATTGCATTGAATTCGACTGCCTGGTGTCTCAGAACATTGTAGCGCCCGGCTATCAACAAAAGCTGGTGGCAAAAAACATAGGGGTAAAGTGGCGAACGCTGAAGCGGGCCAATTCTGCCGGAACTGTTGCCAGTGGCTGGTGGCTGAGGCTGACGTCAACACCGGCTGGATGTTCAGCTGACATTGCGACGTTGCAGGCTCCGGCGAGAGCTGTGGTCTGGTCAGGCCCTGCTCCTGCCAAAGTCCCAATAATGCAGCAGAATCTGCATCCAGCGGCTGCGAACGCCATTGTTGCAGTTGCTGATATTGCTGCAGCGGACCTTGCTCAGTCTGAGTCAGACTAATCCATTGACTTGAAGCATCCGGGTGGCCTTGCTGAATGGCTAACGCCAGATGTTCCGCAGCCTTTATCGATAGCTTCGCCTGAATCGCCTGCTGCGCTTTAGCAAACTCCAACGCACCGGGCACAACCGTCTGACTGGGCTGACAGGCGCTTAACAGCAATAAAAAAAAGCCAGCAAGCCGGCCTTTTTGTTGTGACAGCACCTGGTTAGTGCGCATGGCCACTGTCCTGCGTGTCTGCAGGCTCTTGCGTTTGCTCGTGCTGATGATCAGACTCTTGTTCATGCCCCTGTTCGACTACCGCCTGACGTAAGCGCGTCATCTCCAGACGGGCATAACGATGTTCAACAAACTCATACACGTTAGTTGCCAGTGACTTTTTATAATACGCCACTGCCTGCGTTGGGTTTTGTTTCAGACCATGCCAGCGTGCCAGATAAAAATAGACTTCGCACAGTTGCTCCGCTAATTGCCGCGGCTCTGTGACATCGGTACTGGCTGCTTTTAACAGATCTGCTTCGCTGATTTGGCCGAGGTAGAACGCCACAATCTGCGACGACCAGACTTTTTTATCCAAAGCGCCCTGATGTTTAGTCAGAGTTTCCAGTGCCTGCGGGGCTGAATGTTCAACCTGCGCCAAATACAACCACAGACTGCGATAAGGGTCATCCGGTTTCATTGCCTGAAACTGTTGGAAATCGTTGATTGCCAGTGCCAGCTTGCCATCATACTGCAACGCAATGCCGCGATTCAGATAGGCATACTGATACTTAGGTTCTAACTCTAAAGCCGAATCAAACGCATCATAGGCCTGCTCAAAATCGCCGCTAACTGTATGCTGGATCCCAATAAAATTATAGGCATCCGCCATATCTGGCTGTAAACGTAGTGCACGCATAAAATCGTAGCGCGCTAACGCCGACAGACCGACACTGTCGTACATCACACCGCGGTCATAATGCAGGCGGGCACGTTCGGGCTCAGACAGTTTGGCATTTTGTAACATTTCGCTGATACGGGCGACCGCTATTTCAGTGCGAAATGGTGCAGCAAGAGGTTCTGGTTCAAGCGGATCTTCAACGAGGATACCAACTGGCGCTTTTGGCACCAGTTGGCAGGCAGGCAATGCCACTACTGCAGCAAGCAGCAGTGGCGCCAGCAGCAGCTTAGTTAACTGCTTCGGCATGGGCTTCGCCCGCTTTGCTGTTGGCTTCTTTGATAGACAGGCGGACACGACCTTGTTTGTCTACTTCCAGAACCTTCACTTTGACTTTCTGACCGAGTTGCAGGTGTTCTGCCACGTTATTCACGCGCTCATCAGAGATTTGTGAAATGTGAACCAGACCATCTTTACCCGGTAATACGTTGACGAAAGCACCGAAATCAACAATACGCACCACTTCACCGTCATAGATAGCACCAACTTCAATCTCAGCAGTAATAGCTTCGATTTTTGCGATGGCGATACCAGCAGCAGCGCTGTTGGTTGCGGCAATTTTCACGGTACCATCATCTTCGATTTCGATAGTCGTGCCTGATTCTTCAGTGATCTGACGGATCACCGCGCCACCTTTACCGATCACATCACGGATTTTCTCCGGGTTGATGTGTAAGGTATAGATACGTGGTGCGTGCTCAGACAGCTCTGAACGGTGCGTGCTGATTGCAGAATCCATTACGCCCAGGATATGGATACGGGCAGCTTTGGCTTGTTTCAGTGCGATCTGCATGATTTCTTTGGTGATACCTTCAATCTTGATATCCATCTGCAGTGCAGTAATACCAGCTGTAGTACCAGCCACTTTGAAGTCCATGTCACCCAGGTGATCTTCGTCACCGAGGATGTCTGACAGTACTACAAAGTTGTCGCCTTCTTTAACCAAACCCATCGCGATACCAGCAACAGATGCTTTGATTGGTACACCAGCGTCCATCAGAGCCAGAGAAGAACCACACACTGATGCCATTGAGCTTGAACCGTTTGATTCAGTGATTTCAGACACCATCCGTACTGTGTACGGGAATTTGTCGAATTCTGGCATCACTGCAGCAACACCACGCTTCGCCAGGCGACCATGACCGATTTCACGGCGTTTTGGTGAACCGACCATGCCGGTTTCGCCAACCGAGAACGGAGGGAAGTTGTAGTGGAACAGGAAGTTGTCGGTTTTGTCTGACAGCAGATCGTCTACTGTCTGCGCATCACGGGCAGTACCTAAAGTACAAGTTACCAGAGCCTGCGTTTCACCACGGGTGAACAGTGCAGAACCGTGTGTACGTGGCAGTAAGCCAGTCATTACGGACAAACCACGGATCATCTCGTTATCACGTCCGTCGATGCGTGGCTCGCCGGCAATAATACGGCTACGAACAATTTTTGATTCCAGATTGTGGAAGATGTCGCCAGCTTCGGTTTCATTGAAGCTTTCGCCTTCAGCCAGTTCAGCTTTGATTTTGGCAAACACTTCAGCTTTGATCGCGCCGATACGCTCGTAACGTTTTGCTTTTTCAGTGATCCGGTACGCTTCGCCAACTGGAGCAGTCGACAACGTTTCAATTTTGCTGATCAGCGTGTCATTTTTTGGTTTTGCCACCCAGTTCCAGGCCGGTTTTGCAGCTTCTGCTGCAAATTCAGCGATGGCTTTGATGGCGATCTGCATTTGGTCATGGCCATAAACCACGGCGCCTAACATCACATCTTCTGACAGCACTTCAGCTTCAGATTCAACCATCAGTACTGCATTGGCAGTACCTGCAACGACCAGATCCAGCTTGCTTGATTTCAGATCAGTTTCTGATGGGTTCAGTACGTACTGGTCGTTGATGTAACCAACGCGGGCTGCGCCCAGTGGGCCGCTGAACGGAATACCAGAAATCGCCAGTGCAGCAGAAGTACCTAACAGAGAGATAATGTCCGGCTGAATGTCCGGCTCAACAGAAACAACAGTAGCGATAACCTGAACTTCGTTAGTGAAGCCTTCAGGGAATAATGGACGGATTGGGCGGTCAATCAGGCGTGAAGTTAATGTTTCGCCTTCACTCGGACGGCCTTCACGTTTGAAGAAGCCACCAGGAATACGACCGGCAGCATACATTTTTTCCTGATAGTTTACGGTCAGCGGGAAAAAGTCCTGACCTGGTTTTGGTTCTCTTTTACCAACAACAGTAACCAGCACTGCGGTGTCGCCCATGCTGGCTAATACAGCACCGTCGGCCTGACGGGCAATAACACCTGTTTCTAAGGTGACGGTATGCTGACCAAACTGGAATGATTTTACGATGGGATTCACTTGATATTTTTCCTTTGTCTTGTACGCGTGGATGAGGGCGCCTGATGGGCCTTTTACGCGGTGTATTTTTGGCTCGATATTGCGCGGCACAGTATAGCTGTTTCAGAGGCGGAAAAGATAGTTCAGGACCGGACAGCAACAGGAAAAAGCGCCGCTTTTTATCGCTGGAAAAGGGGCATCATAGGATTTTGCAGAATTCTCTCACCAGTATCGATTTTAGCCATAAAAAAAGGGGCCTAAAGCCCCTTTTCTCGCTGGTTTGGTCGATTAACGACGCAGACCTAAACGCTCGATCAGTGCAGCATAACGTGCAGAGTCTGAACGCTTCAGGTAATCCAGCAGTTTACGACGCTGAGAAACCATGCGTAACAGACCACGACGTGAGTGGAAGTCGTGTTTGTGTTCAGCGAAGTGTGGTTGCAGCTTGGCGATAGAGCCAGTCAGCAGAGCAACTTGAACTTCAGTTGAACCTGAATCCGCAGCGTTTGCGCCGAAGTCGGCCAGGATTTTTGCTTTTTCAGCAGTAGTTAGTGACATAGTATCCTCCAGGATATTAAATACGATCGCAGCCAGGCACTAATCCAGCCTACGACCAAAAATGAGCGCGCATTCTAACACAGCATGCTCGCAGTACAAGGATTATCTTAACTATTCGCCGTATTGAGCAAACGACGAACTTTGAGCTCAGCACCGTCCTGCATGCCGACGCCAATAAAAGCTTGCCTGTCGTCATAAAGTGCGATCGCATCACTCGGTCCCACTGGCAGTAATTCCAGTAGTTCAGGCGTTAACAACACAGTCTGGCCATGACGCAAGCGTTTGACTGCAGACGGATCTAGCGTTAAACGCGGCAAACCAGCCAGCGCATAGTCCATCGGCAGTAACAGTGCATCCAGCCCGGCCCAATCCTGCGCCTGATTCAGCGGTGCCAAAAATTCATCCGTCAACATCTGACTGGCCTGAAATGGCCCGACCTGAGTCCGCCGCAGCGCTGTGACATAAGCACCAGATCCCAGCGTTTCACCCAAATCATCGATCAGGGTGCGGATATAAGTCCCTTTGCTGCAGTGCACGATAAACCGTGCGTCCTGCCCGTCGAAATCGAGTAAATCAAAGCGAAAGATGTTGATCGGCCTGGCTTCACGCGGCACTGTGATGCCCTGACGCGCATATTTGTACAGCGGCTGGCCTTGATACTTCAGCGCCGAAAACATCGTCGGCACCTGCAATTGCGGGCCACGCATGCTTATCACCGCAGCCTGCAGCTGCTCCAGCACAAAATTAACTGGCCTTTCGCTGATCACTTCACCGGCAGCATCCGACGTATCAGTGCGAACACCAAAGCGCGCACTGACTTCATAGGTCTTGTCAGTATCCAGCAGAAACTGGCTGAATTTGGTCGCTTCACCAAAACAGATCGGCAATAGACCAGAGGCCAGCGGATCTAAAGCGCCGGTGTGACCGGCTTTTTCCGCCTGAAATAACCAGCGCACGCGCTGTAAAATGCCATTGCTGGACACTTCCAGCGGTTTATCTAACAGCAGAATGCCATCAACGATACGACGCGCCATTGTTATTCTTCTTCGTCTGACTTGGTCTTAGCATCTGGCCTTGGATCCAGCTCCTGGCCTGCGGCAACGCGTTTCTGCTCGTCACTTTTACGCACATTTTCGACCAGATTCGCCATCCGGATACCTTCATCCAGCGACTTATCGAAGTAAAAACGCACTGTCGGGACGATACGCGCCTGGATCCGCTTTGCAATCAGACTGCGGATAAAACCACTGGCATCGTTCAGAATGTCGAGGTTCTGTTTTACCTTTTCCGCTTCCAGCCCAAGGAACGTCACATAGACTTTGGCGTGCGATAGGTCTTTTGACACATCCACATCAGAGACAGTGATCATGGTATGTAAGCGTGGGTCTTTAATTTCCCGTTGCAGAATCAGCGCCATTTCCTGCTGCATCTGCTGGGCAAGCCGGTCAACCCGACTGAATTCTTTTGCCATAATTCTCACCTGAAATCAGAAACAAACAGGGGCCGCTGGCCCCTGCTTCATTTAATAATTTCTATTAACTCAATAGATTACAGTGTACGTTCAACCTGAACCACTTCGAATACTTCGATTTGGTCGCCTTCACGGACATCATTGTAGTTCTTCACGCCGATACCACACTCGAAGCCATTACGGACTTCAGAGACGTCGTCTTTGAAGCGACGCAGCGATTCCAGTTCACCTTCGTAGATCACCACGTTGTCACGCAGAACACGGATTGGTGCATTGCGTTTGACGATACCTTCAGTGACCATACAGCCAGCAACCGCACCAAATTTCGGTGAGCGGAACACGTCACGAACCTGCGCCAGACCGATGATCTGCTGCTTGAACTCTGGAGCCAGCATACCGGTCATTGCGGCTTTCACTTCGTCTAACAGTTCATAAATGATGCTGTAGTAACGTAAGTCGAGTGCTTCGTCTTCGATGATCTTGCGGGCATTTGCCTCAGCACGAACGTTGAAGCCGATCACGATAGCAGAAGAAGCAGCCGCCAGTGTGGCGTCAGTTTCGGTGATACCACCAACACCACTACCGATGATGCGGATCTTCACTTCATCTGTAGACAGACGCGACAACGACTCGCTGATCGCTTCGACAGAACCCTGTACGTCAGCTTTCAGTACGATGTTCAGCTCGGCCACATCGCCTTCGGTCATATTGGCGAACATGTTTTCCAGCTTGGCCTTTTGCTGACGTGCCAGTTTGACGTCGCGGAACTTCCCTTGACGGTATAGGGCAACTTCACGGGCTTTACGCTCGTCACGCACCACTGTCACTTCATCACCAGCTGAAGGTACGCCAGACAGACCCAGAATTTCGACCGGGATTGACGGACCAGCTTCTTTCACGTCCTGACCATTTTCGTCGCGCATCGCACGGACACGGCCATATTCCAGACCACAGAGCACGATGTCACCCTGACTCAGCGTGCCTTCCTGTACCAGGATAGACGCAACTGGACCGCGGCCTTTATCCAGACGAGATTCGATCACAACGCCACGCGCCATGCCTTCACGAACTGCTGTCAGTTCCAGCAATTCAGACTGCACCAGTAAAGATTCCAGCAGATCATCAATACCTAAGCCAGTTTTTGCAGAAACCTGCACGAACTGGGTATCGCCGCCCCATTCTTCTGAAATCACACCGTATTGTGACAACTCGTTACGCACACGGTCCGGATCTGCATCTGGTTTATCAATCTTGTTCACTGCCACCACGATTGGCACACCAGCTGCTTTCGCGTGCTGGATAGCTTCTTTGGTTTGTGGCATTACGCCGTCATCGGCTGCGACCACAAGTACGACAATGTCCGTAGCCTTGGCACCACGGGCACGCATCGAAGTAAACGCAGCGTGGCCAGGGGTATCGAGGAAGGTGATCATGCCACGGTCGGTTTCGACGTGGTAAGCACCGATATGCTGGGTGATACCGCCGGCTTCGCCTGCGGCCACTTTCGCTTTACGAATGTAGTCAAGTAATGACGTTTTACCGTGGTCAACGTGACCCATAACGGTCACTACTGGCGCACGATGTTCCTGCGCACCTTCGCCTTCGCGATCTGCCATTACAGTTTCTTCCAGCTCGTTCTCACGAGTCAGCGTAAACTTGTGGCCCATCTCTTCACAGACGATAGCGGCGGTTTCCTGGTCGATCACCTGGTTAATGGTCGCCATGGCGCCCATTTTCATCATCACTTTGATGACTTCAGATGCTTTCACAGCCATCTTGGCAGCCAGTTCGGCTACAGTGATCGTTTCACCAATCTTCACTTCACGCTCCACCGGCTGCGCTGGCTTATTAAAACCATGCTGCATGCTGGTTGGGGTTTTCTTCTTCTTGTGACGATTAGCGCGGTTAAATGCGTCTTTATCGTCCGCGTCGTCTTTTTTCTTGGCTTTGCCTACTGGCGCTTTTTTGCCATGACGACGACCACCACGCTCATCGCGTGAATCTTCTTCATCTTCGGCTTGTTTAGCAAAGACGTTGCTGGTCAGGTGATAGTCACCGACTTCAACCGCTGGTGCAGCTTCTTGCGACCAACGTTCTGCGTTTTCTTCTGCCAGACGACGGGCTTCTTCGGCCTGACGCTGTGCTTCTAATTCCAGCTTGCGCAGACGCTCTGCGTCTTGCTGCGCGATAATCCGCTCGGCTTCGCGTTTGGCTTCTTCTTTTGCCGTGCGACGTGCCGCTTCTTCCGGATCATCTTTTGCCAGCTGTGCACGTTCAGCTTCACGACGTTTGGCATCTGCCGCTTTCCGTTCCGCTTCGGCTTTACGTTCAGCCTCGTCACGGGCGCGTTTTTCCGCGGCCTGACGTTCTGCTTCAAGACGCGCGTCTTCTTTCGCTTTCTCTTCTGCCAGACGTGCTTCTTCTTCGGCTTTTAATGCCGCTTCATCCATGATCGGACGTTTGACATAGGTTTTCTGCTTGCGCACTTCAACCTGAATTTCGCGGTTGCGACCAGCGCCACCACTCACGCTCAGTGTTGACTTCTCTTTGCGCTTCAGCGTCAGCCGTGAAGGCTCGCTGCTGGCACCACCATGTTGTTTACTCAGGTGCTCAAGCAAAGATTTTTTTTCATCTTCGCTGACCATCTGACCAGACTGCTTTGCAATGCCTGCATCAGCAAATTGTTGAACCAACCGATCAACAGTCGTTCCCACATCACTGGCCAGTTTTTCTATCGTGACATCTGCCATGTAATAGTTTCCTCCGTTGACCTATCAGTTCTGCTCGCTAAACCAAACGATATTGCGCGCAGCCATAATTAATGCAGCAGCTTTTTCTTCTGCCATTTTTTCAATTTCAATCAAATCATCGACACCTAATTCGGCCAGATCATCGAGCGAAACCACACCTTTACTGGCCAGAACATAAGCGGTGTGGGTCTCCATTCCTTCCAGATTCAACAGCGCTTCACTTGGCTGTGAACCTTCCAGTGACTCTTCACTGGCCAGCGCGCGGGTCGTCAATACAGCTTTAGCGCGCTTACGTAGTTCTTCGACAGTATCTTCATCCAGCCCATCGATACTCAGTAATTCAGATACTGGCACATAGGCGACTTCTTCAAGTGTGGAGAAACCTTCGTCGACCAGAATAGAGGCGAAATCTTCGTCGATTTCTAGCGCATCCATAAAGACGCTAAGGACTTTAGAAGTCTCTTCCTGGTGTTTCTTTTTCATGTCGGAGACTGACATCACGTTCAGTTCCCATTGCGTCAGCTGGCTGGCCAGGCGAACGTTCTGACCGGCACGGCCAATCGCCATTGGCAGATTTGAATCTTCAACTGCGATATCCATCGCATGCGCATCCTCATCAACGATGATTGATGCCACTTCAGCAGGCGCCATGGCATTGATGACGTATTGTGCGGAGTTATCATCGTACAACACGATGTCCACGCGCTCGCCACCTAATTCACCAGACACAGCCTGGACACGTGAACCACGCATACCAACACAGGCACCAACTGGGTCGATCCGGCGATCGTTAGTTTTCACTGCGATTTTGGCGCGTGAACCAGGATCACGGGCCGCGCCGCGGATTTCGATCATTTCTTCGCCGATTTCCGGCACTTCAATGCGGAACAGCTCGATCAGCATTTCTGGACGGGTCCGGCTTAAGAACAGCTGGGCGCCACGGGCTTCCGGATTTACTGCGTACAACAAAGCACGAATGCGGTCACCCGGGCGGAAAGTTTCGCGTGGGATCATCTCTTCACGAGCTAACATTGCTTCTGCGTTATTGCCAAGGTCGACGATCACACTTTCACGGTTTACTTTTTTTACCACGCCGGTCACAAGCTCACCGACCTGGTCAATATAAGCTTCAACAACCTGAGAACGTTCTGCTTCACGGACTTTCTGCACGATGACCTGTTTAGCCATCTGCGTAGTAATACGGTCGAATTGAATCGAATCAATTTGCTCTTCAACGTAATCGCCGACATTTAATTCAGGTTCGTCGTACTGCGCTGCAGATAATGTCATTTCGCGGAACGGGTGTTCCTGCACTTGGTCGTCCGGGATCACCAACCAGCGACGGAATGTTTCATAAGAGCCAGTCTTGCGGTCAATCGAAACTCGAACTTCAATATCGCCTTCATTTTTCTTTTTGGTAGCTGCAGCCAGCGCAAACTCAAGCGCCTGGAAGATCTTTTCCCGAGGAACCGATTTCTCGTTTGAAACCGCATCAACAACTAATAGTATTTCTTTTGCCATGATTTATGCCTCACTAGAGCCGCGGTTCTACTCAGAACACCGGAACTACGTTTGCTTTCTCTACATTATCCATAAGCAAACGATATGGTTTGCCATCCACTTCGATGACCAGCATGTCATCTTCAATCGCATTAAGGATCCCTTTGAAACGACGACGGCCATCCTGTGGGATAGCCAGTTTGACTTCAACTTTTTGTCCGACAACTTTGGCAAAATGCGCCAGCGTAAACAAAGGACGATCCAAACCCGGAGATGAAACCTCCAGATTGTATTCGTTAGGAATTGGGTCTTCGACATCAAGGATGGCGCTGACTTCACGGCTGATCAACGCACAGTGGTCAACATTAACCCCGTCCGGATGATCAATAAATAAGCGTAAGGTGGAATGCCGCCCTGCCGCCATGAACTCGATGCCCAGCAGTTCAAAGCCATTGGCTGCAACTGTGGGTGCCAACAGCTCAGTTAAACGCTGTTCTTGTTTAGTCAAAGAGACCTCCGGAAATAAAAAAAGGGCATATAGCCCAGAATAGTAGTACAACGTTACCCCAGATATAAAAACGCCCCGACAGATCGGGGCGACTTTACACCGGTAAAACAGGATATCGCCAATCCCGTTCTAAATCTGGTTGCGAACTGAAAGTAAACACTTGCGGTTCGCGACAACGATGTTTTCAGCAGAAATTATCATTGTCGGTGAAAGTGGTTGCGGGAGCCGGATTTGAACCGACGACCTTCGGGTTATGAGCCCGACGAGCTACCAGGCTGCTCCATCCCGCGTCCGTAACTGGCGTGCATTATATAGTGGTGACCACTGTATCGCAACATATTGTTTTGGCAGTTGACCCGAGAGTCCTACTGCAACATTACTGTCTTGTAGCAACAGTAACATTAATAATTGGTGCCGAGAGCGGGACTCGAACCCGCATGCCTAGGGCACTACCACCTCAAGGTAGCGTGTATACCAATTTCACCATCTCGGCATTATTCAGAGGGATATTCGGAAGATTAGTTACCGACCGGAATATCTTTTGAAGCTTCTTTTTTCTCTTCTGGCTTGGCTGGAGCAGTTTCTGTTGCAGCTGGCGCAGTGATATTTTCAAATTCTGACTTTTTCTGGATGTGTGAGGTGTTGTAGTTACCCAAAATCAGGCTTAACACAAAAAACAACACTGCCAGAATACTGGTTGAGCGAGTCAGGAAATTACCACGACCTGCTGAACCAAAAATTGTTGCTGAAGCGCCTGCACCAAATGAAGCGCCCATGTCTGCGCCTTTACCATGTTGGATCAACACCAGACCGATAATTGCCAGCGCGACGATTGCGTATAATACGATAATAATTTCGTACATCATTATTCCTTTGCCATCTGGCAAATTGCAGCAAACTCTGCTGGTTTTAAACTGGCGCCACCAACCAAAGCACCATCGATGTCTGGCTGGCTAAACAGTGTTTGCCAATTTTCAGCATTAACACTGCCACCGTATAAAATTCGGACCTGCGCTGCCGCCTGTTGGTCAATGCGCGCCAGGTGCTGCCTGATAAATGCATGCACTTGTTGTGCTTGCTCAGGCGTTGCTGTCAGGCCTGTGCCAATCGCCCAAACGGGTTCATAAGCAATCACCGACCGGGCCAGCAAATCAGGGTGCGCAGCATACACTGCATCTAAATGCTGTGCAAGAACCCACATAGTTTTTTCTTGTTGCCGTTCAGATAAAGTCTCGCCAAAACAAATAATTGGCGTAACTCCGGCTGCGATAGCCTGCTGAGCTTTCTGCAAAACTGTCGCATCAGTTTCGCCGTATAAACTGCGGCGCTCGCTGTGACCGAGAATGACATACTCAGCTCCGACGGCGCGAATCATATCAGCACTGATTTCACCTGTGAAGGGACCGGCCTTCTCACTGCTGGTATTTTGAGCGCCCAGGCAATATTTTGTTGATTTTGGAAAGTCAGCCAGAAAGATTACAGGGGGGCAGATCAGAATTTCATGCGGGCAATCGATACTTTGCAGCATCGTTGCAGTGGCCTGCACCAACTCACGGTTCCCATTCATTTTCCAGTTTGCAGCGATAAGCGGACGGCGAAATGTCATGCGGACTCCCCTGTTTAAGCCGGCGCGATCTTAACGAACCTCGCCGCTGCAGACAAGACAAAGCCGGAAAAAAACCTGTTGGCAGGTATTTATCCGGCTTTTGTTCTGTTGCATCCAATCCTGCACTTCCTACAGCAGATCTGACAAATTCACTGCAGGAAATCTACGTTTTGAAACGCAGTGATCAGCTAGCTAACTTCACAGCTGCGGCGATCCGCTCGGCATATTCCTGTACCTGTGCCTGTTCTCTTCCTTCAACCATTACACGAATCAGCGGCTCAGTACCAGATTTACGGATTAAAACCCGGCCCTGACCATGTAATTCAGCTTCAACTGTCGCAATAACTTCTTTGACATGCATGTTGTCGAGTGGCGCCGAGCCTTTTTCAAACTTCACATTAACCAGCACCTGAGGCAATTTAGTCATGCCATGGCTTAATTCGGCCAGACTCAGATTGGTATCCATCATCGATGCAAGTACTTGTAGAGACGCAACAATACCATCACCCGTGCCGGTATGATCGAGATTGATGACGTGACCAGAATTTTCGCCACCGATACGCCAACCTTTTTCCTGCAGCAATTCCATCACATAGCGGTCGCCGACTTTACTGCGCACAAACGGAATATCAAGATCGGCTAAAGCCAGCTCCAGGCCCATATTACTCATCAGAGTACCCACCACACCACCGGTCAGGCGACCGCGTTGTTTGGCTGAACGGGCAATCATATAAATAATTTCATCACCATCAATCTGCCGGCCCAGATGATCTACCATCATAACGCGATCACCGTCACCGTCGTAAGCGATGCCTAAATCAGCGCCAAGTTCGACTACAGCCTTTTGCAGATCATCTGTGTGAGTCGCACCACATTTTTCGTTAATATTCAGACCGTTTGGTGTACAGGCAATGGTATGTACATCAGCACCTAGTTCGCGAAACACGTTCGGTGCGATGTGGTAGGTCGCGCCATTGGCGCAGTCCAGCACGATTTTGTAACCACTGAGCGACATATGGTTTGGCAAATGGCTTTTGCAGAATTCGATGTAGCGTCCGGAAGCGTCTTCGATCCGCTGTGCTTTACCGAGTTTTTCTGACGACTCACAGACCATTGGCTGTTCCAGCTCGGCTTCTATCGCCAGCTCAATCTCATCGGCAAGCTTGCTGCCATCGCCGGAGAAAAATTTAATCCCGTTGTCGTAATACGGATTGTGTGATGCGCTGATCACGATACCGGCTTCGGCACGGAAGGTATGAGTCAGATAAGAGACTGCCGGCGTTGGCATTGGTCCAAGCAGTCGTACATCGATACCTGCCGAGATCAACCCGGCTTCCAGTGCAGTTTCCAGTAAATATCCGGAGATCCGCGTATCTTTACCAATTAATACTTTGCGGGTACCGCGCTGCGAAAGGACACGCCCCGCAGCCCAGCCCAATTTCATTGCAAATTCCGGTGTGATTGGAAACTCGCCGACACGGCCACGTACACCATCAGTTCCAAAAAACTTCCTGCTCATTAAATGACTCCAGATTTGGTCGCGGCAACAATGGCTAATGCATCTGCCGTTTCTTTGACATCATGGACACGAATGATCTGTGCCCCTTGCATAGCGGCTATTGTGGCACAGGCAATACTACCTGCCAAACGTTCTGATACATCACGCTTAAGTAGTTGTCCAATCATCGACTTACGTGACATTCCTGCCAACACCGGGTAGCCGGTGGCAACAAATTCCGGCAATGCTGCCAACAGCTGATAGTTGTGACTGAGACTCTTACCAAAACCAAATCCCGGGTCCAGCATAATCTGTGAGGACGCGATGCCCGCAGCTTCACATTGCTGTGCACGATGGAGCAACCAATCCAAGACCTCGGCGACCACGTGGTCATAGTCCGGTTGATGTTGCATCGAACGCGGTTGCCCTTGCATATGCATCAGACAGACTGGCAGCTGGCTGGTTACAGCAACCTCAAGCGCCCCAGGTTCCTGCAGAGCGCGCACATCGTTGATCATGTCTGCCCCTGCCGATGCAGCCTGTCGCATCACTTCGGCTTTGCTGGTGTCTACTGAAATAATCAGATCTGGAAACCGGCTACGCACCGCTTCAATCACCGGGATCACGCGCTGCAGCTCATCGTCAAGACACACATCAGCCGCGCCTGGCCGAGTGGACTCGCCGCCGATATCGATAATGTCCGCCCCGGCAGCGATCAGTTCAGCCACACGTGCCAGGCAAGCGTTTTCGCCGGTAAATTGGCCACCATCAGAGAAAGAGTCAGGCGTAACATTGAGGATCGCCATCAGCCTGCTTTGCTGCAAATCCAGCCGGCGCTTACGGGGTAATAATAATTCCATCGGGACTCCAAACAGAAAACCCCGGCGGACCGGGGTTTTAATTTATCAACAGAGGCTTAACTGCCGTGGCTTTCGCTTGGCGTTGCATCTGCTGCCGGAGCTGCAGTTGCCGCCGTGCCACCAGAACCAGGTGCTTCCGGCTTTTTATCCTTTGGCTCCCAATGCTCTGGCGGACGCACGTCACGACGTGCCATTAAGTCGTCGATTTGTTTGGCATCAATCGTTTCGTACTGCATCAGACAATCTTTCATCGCGTGCAGAATATCGATGTTGGCTTCAATCAGCTCTTTGGCGCGCACATAGTTACGGTCAATAAAATCACGGATCTCATGATCGATCATTTTGACTGTATCTTCCGACATGTGTTTGTTTTTAGTGACTGAGCGACCTAAAAATACTTCACCTTCCTCTTCGGCATATAACAGTGGTCCCAATTTTTCTGAGAACCCCCACTGCGTCACCATCTTACGTGCCAGATTCGTGGCGCGTTCAATGTCGTTGGAAGCGCCGGTACTGACTGCCTCGCTGCCGTAGATGATCTCTTCCGCGATCCGGCCACCAAACAACGAGCTAATCATACTTTCAAGGAAACGCTTCGAGTGGCTGTAACGATCCTGTTCCGGTAAATACATGGTGACACCCAGGGCACGGCCTCGTGGAATGATACTCACTTTGTACACCGGGTCGTGCTCAGGCACCAGACGACCGACAATGGCATGACCTGCTTCGTGATAAGCAGTCATCTCTTTTTCTTTCTCGGTCATTACCATAGAGCGACGTTCAGTCCCCATCATGATTTTGTCTTTGGCTTTTTCAAACTCATCCATCGACACCACGCGGCGATTGTTACGTGCAGCAAACAGCGCAGCTTCATTGACCAGATTGGCGAGATCAGCACCAGAGAACCCTGGTGTGCCCCGCGCAATCAAGGACGCGTCCACGCCATCACCCAATGGGACTTTACGCATGTGTACTTTCAGGATTTGTTCACGACCACGCACATCTGGCAAGCCTACGACGACCTGACGGTCAAAGCGGCCCGGACGCAGCAATGCTGGATCCAATACGTCAGGTCTGTTGGTCGCGGCAATAACGATAATGCCTTCATTACCATCAAACCCATCCATTTCGACCAGCATCTGGTTCAATGTCTGTTCGCGCTCGTCGTGACCACCGCCAAGACCTGCACCGCGCTGACGGCCGACCGCATCAATTTCGTCGATGAAAATGATACATGGAGCGGCTTTTTTCGCTTGTTCGAACATGTCACGGACGCGGCTTGCACCAACACCAACAAACATTTCGACAAAATCAGAACCGGAAATGGTGAAAAACGGTACTTTAGCTTCGCCGGCGATGGCTTTGGCTAACAGCGTCTTACCAGTACCCGGTGGGCCCACCATCAACACGCCTTTCGGAATGCGGCCGCCCAGTTTTTGGAAGCGTGACGGATCTTTTAAATAATCAACCAGCTCAGTCACTTCTTCTTTAGCTTCATCACAACCAGCGACGTCGGCGAAAGTCGTTTTGATTTGGTCTTCGCCCATCAGGCGTGCCCGGCTTTTACCAAAGGACATCGCGCCTTTGCCACCGCCGCCCTGCATCTGGCGCATAAAGAAGATCCACACGCCAATTAACAGCAGCATTGGGAACCAGGAGATAAAGATCTGGCCAAGCAGACTGGTCTCTTCCGGTTTAACACCAGTTGAATCCACGTTGTTTTTGATCAGGTCGTCGAGCAGCTTTTCGTCATAGCCGCCAGGAATTGTAGTTTCAACCCGCTGTCCGTCTTTGCGTACCGCACGGACGACTCCGCCACGATCCACCTGGACTTCACGGATTTGGCCCTGATTCACATCATTAATGAATTGGGTATAGCTTGTTGTTCTGTCAGACCGGTCAGCCGGACTGAAACTGTTGAACATCGTCATCAGTACGACGGCGATCACCAGCCACACCATCAGATTCTTTGCCATGTCGCTCAAGGAAATAACCTCTTGTTACCAGAATTGCTTCTGTTGCTACTTTACTAGAGTTTGAAACCTGTCGCCACGATATATGTCTCGCTAGAACGGGCGCGAGACGAATCGGGTTTGCGGATCCGTACATTGGTAAATACGTCGCGGACCTGCTGGACAAAGGCATCGAACCCTTCCCCATGGAACACTTTGACGACAAAACTACCGTTTTTCTTCAGCACTTTGTTACACATATCCAGTGCCAGTTCTATCAGATACATGCTGCGACTTTGGTCTACCGTCGCATTACCACTCATGTTTGGTGCCATGTCGGACAACACAACGTCCACATTGCGACCATCAATCCGGTTTAATAACGCTTCAAGCACAGCATCTTCGCGAAAATCTCCCTGCAAAAACGCTACACCAGCCAAAGGATCCATCGGCAGGATGTCGCAGGCGATCACGACCCCTTCGCGCCCGACCAGCTCTGCAGCCAGTTGCGACCAGCTGCCGGGGGCAGAGCCCAGATCTACGACTGTCATGCCGGATTTGATCAATTTATCTTTCTGCTGGATCTCTTCGAGCTTAAATGAAGCCCGGGAACGCAGCCCTAGTTTTTGTGCTTTGTGCACAAAGGGATCGGTCACATGTTCTTGCAGCCAACGGCTGGAACTGGCCGAGCGCTTTTTCTTTGTCATGGAAACACTCTTAATTGGTCTTCCCTGCAAGATGGCGGTACAATGACGCTATTTCAAGCTTTCCAAACGGAAAAAGTCATTTTATGAGTCTTACTAACAAACAAAAGCAATTTTTAAAAGCCAAAGCGCATGAGCTGAAGCCTGTGATCCTGCTCGGCGGCAATGGTCTGACTGAAGGCGTGATGGCCGAAGTTGATCTGGCACTGGAACATCACGAACTGATTAAAATCAAAGTCCCGAGCATAGACCGGGAAGAGAAAGTAGCCGTCATGGACGCCATTGTCCGTGAAGCGAAAGCCGACAAAGTGCAGGTGATCGGCCATATTCTGGTGCTGTACCGCGCCGCTAAAGAGAAAAAGCTGCAACTGCCTCGCGGTTAATCACAGCCTACTCAGCCGGTTTTTTTTTCATCCGGCGACACCTGTACATCAAGAAAACCTGCCGCAACTAAATTGCGGCGGGCCTCGTCTGTGGTATCTGTTCGTTGTCTGACCAATGTTTCTGGCATCTCAATCGCCGTGGCTTTGAGAAACTGCCAGCCAATCACATGGTCGGCCGGTAACAACGCAATGACGTGGGCAAGCCGATGTTGCACACACCAGTTTGAATTATCGGTCACACCGGCAAAGATTTCTTTTGGGCTGGTCTGCCAATCCCGTACATCTAATACCAAGGCCCAAGGCCGATTGATAATTGGCTGGACTATGTCCCGGAAATCCTCAATGTATTCCTTGATATCACGGCTGGTCCAGACGCCAATAGCCCGCACCCACAGCGTTTGCTGCTCCAAATACAATTCATAGGCCGGATTGGCAACTTTCATGACAGACTCCTTCGCACTCTGGTACCGAGCAATAGTATTAGGTTGCTGGTACCACAAGTCGCTGCGCAATTTAACCATATCTCTTTGTAAATAAAACGACAAAAGCGGCCGAAGCCGCTTTTTTCCGTTAATCCGAGACTAAAGTCGCAGTTAGAGGTACTTCACGTCCGTGATCTCAAACTCAACCACGCCACTTGGTGTGGTGATATTGACGACGTCGTCTTGCTGTTTACCAATCAGGCCACGAGCGATCGGCGAGTTGACCGAAATCAGATTATTTTTAATATCTGCTTCATCATCGCCAACGACTTTGTAGGTCACTTCTTCCTCTGAATCAAGATTCAGAATAGTGACGGTGGAGCCGAAGATCACTTTGCCATTATTGGTCAGCTTGGTGATGTCGATGATCTGAGCATTCGCCAGCTTGCCTTCAATATCCTGGATCCGGCCTTCACAGAAACCCTGAGCTTCACGCGCAGCATGGTATTCCGCGTTTTCTTTCAGATCACCGTGTTCACGCGCATCGGCAATTGCTTCGATAATTGCCGGCCGTTTCACTGTTTTCAGTTCATGCAGTTCATCACGCAACCGTTGTGCGCCCTGAACTGTCATCGGGATTTGACTCATCCGTTTACTCTCTTATGTAACTCCTGCACCGAGTTCACTGTTGCAAACGCATTCGCAGCGTTGGCTTTACAGGTCGCAAATGCGGCGTTCAGGGTCGTAGTGTAATTGGCTTTATGTTGCAAGGCGCCACGACGTAACACTTTGGAATCTTCGATGGCCTGACGGCCTTCGGTGGTGTTTACGATATAGCTGTACTCACCATTTTTAATCCGATCCAGAATGTGTGGGCGGCCTTCAAATACTTTGCTGACAGCGCGGCATGGAATACCTGCAGCCTGCAATGCTTTCGCAGTACCGCCGGTGGCATCCAGTTCAAAACCAAGGGCGACCATGGTTTTCGCCAGCTCAACGACGCGCACTTTATCGCTATCGCGTACTGAAAGTAAAGCGCGACCACCAGTTGGTATCACGGTCCCGGCACCTAATTCACTCTTAGCAAAAGCTTCTGCGAAAGTTTCACCCACGCCCATCACTTCACCGGTAGAACGCATTTCAGGGCCGAGAATTGGATCTACACCCGGGAACTTGTTAAACGGGATCACCACTTCTTTTACCGAGAAATACGGTGGAATAATTTCTTTGGTGACACCCTGCTCTTTCAGTGATTTGCCAGCCATGCAACGGGCACCAACTTTTGCCACAGCGACCCCAGTCGCTTTTGACACAAATGGTACTGTCCGGGCAGCACGCGGATTCACTTCAATCAGATAGACTTCGCCGTCTTTGACTGCAAACTGAGTGTTCATCAGACCAACGACACCAAGCTCAAGGGCCAGCTTGCGTACCTGCTCCCGCATCACATCCTGGATCTGCGGACTCAGACTGTGTGGTGGTAATGAACAAGCCGAGTCACCGGAGTGCACGCCCGCTTGTTCGATGTGTTCCATGATACCGCCGATGACCACGTCAGTGCCGTCACAGATCGCATCGATATCGACTTCAATCGCGTCATCCAGGAACCGATCCAGCAATACCGGAGAGTCATTTGACACTGACACTGCGTCAGTCATATAACGTCGCAAATCGATATCGTCATAGACGATTTCCATCGCACGGCCACCCAGTACATAAGATGGACGCACGACCATTGGATAACCGATATCCGGTGCTTTGGCCAGCGCTTCTTCCATACTGGTCACAGTGGCGTTTTTCGGCTGTTTCAGGCCAAGACGCTCGACAGCCTGCTGGAAACGTTCGCGGTCTTCTGCCCGGTCAATCGCATCAGGTGAGGTACCGATAATTGGCACGCCGTTCGCTTCCAGTGCACGCGCCAGTTTCAGCGGAGTTTGACCACCGTATTGGACGATCACGCCTTTCGGCTGTTCTTTACGCACGATTTCCAGCACATCTTCCAACGTGATGGATTCAAAATACAGCCGGTCAGAGGTGTCATAGTCAGTCGACACTGTCTCCGGGTTACAGTTGACCATAATGGTCTCGTAACCGTCTTCACGCAGGGCTAACGCCGCATGTACACAGCAGTAGTCAAATTCAATCCCCTGACCAATCCGGTTCGGGCCACCACCGATGATCATGATCTTATCGCGGTTTGTTGGTGCGGCTTCACACTCTTCGTCATAGGTGCTGTACATATAAGCGGTATCTGAGGCAAATTCTGCCGCACAGGTATCGACGCGCTTATACACCGGGTGCAGGCCATAACCATGGCGTTTTTTCCGCACTTCAGCTTCAGCCACGCCCAGAATGTCAGCAATGCGTTTGTCAGCAAAACCTTTGCGTTTCAGTACGGTCAGGCGCGCCTGATCCAGGCCGGCAAAACCTGCAGCATGAATGGCCGCTTCTTCTTTGATTAAATCTTCCAGCTGGACCAGGAACCATGGGTCGATGTTAGTCAGCTTGAAAATCTCATCCATCGTCATGCCAAAACGGAAGGCATCGGCGATGTACCAAATCCGGTGTGAGCCAGGTTCACGCAGTTCGCGGGTGATTTTTTCTTTCGCTTCAGGTGCCTGAATATCGATGATCGGGTCTAAACCGCTAACACCAATTTCGAGGCCACGCAGCGCCTTTTGCAGTGATTCCTGCTGATTGCGGCCAATTGCCATCACTTCACCGACCGATTTCATCTGTGTGGTCAGACGATCATTCGCACCGGCAAATTTTTCGAAGTTAAAACGTGGCACTTTTGTCACGACATAGTCGATGCTTGGCTCAAACGACGCAGGTGTACGCCCACCGGTGATGTCGTTGGCCAGCTCGTCCAGCGTGTAACCAACCGCCAGTTTCGCTGCCACTTTGGCAATCGGGAAGCCAGTGGCTTTGGATGCCAACGCGGATGAGCGTGACACACGTGGGTTCATCTCAATGATCACCATGCGGCCATCGACCGGGTTGATACCGAACTGGACGTTTGAACCGCCGGTCTCTACACCGATTTCACGCAGCACTGCCAGGGAGGCGTTGCGCATGATTTGATATTCTTTATCAGTCAGCGTTTGGGCTGGTGCGACAGTGATGGAATCACCGGTGTGGACACCCATAGGGTCAAAGTTTTCAATTGAGCAGACGATGATGCAGTTGTCGTTTTTATCACGCACAACTTCCATCTCGTACTCTTTCCAGCCAATCAGCGATTCATCGATCAGCAGCTCTTTGGTTGGCGATAAATCTAAGCCACGGGCGCAAATCTCATCAAACTCTTCGCGGTTGTATGCAATGCCGCCGCCTGAACCGCCCATCGTGAACGAAGGACGGATAATGCAAGGAAAACCGATGGTTTCCAGCACTTGATAAGCTTCTTCCATTGAATGGGCAAAACCGGCGCGTGGACAAGCCAAACCGATCGAGCGCATCGCCTTGTCAAAGCGGCCACGGTCTTCGGCTTTGTCGATGGCGTCTGCAGTGGCGCCAATCATTTCGACATTGTATTTCGCCAGTACACCATGGCGCTCTAAATCCAGCGCACAGTTCAGTGCCGTCTGGCCGCCCATCGTTGGCAACACGGCGCATGGCCGTTCTTTTTCGATGATTTTTTCTACCACCTGCCAGTGGATAGGCTCGATGTAGGTCGCATCGGCCATTTCTGGATCTGTCATGATGGTCGCCGGATTCGAGTTCACCAGGATCACCCGGTAACCCTCTTCTTTCAGCGCTTTACAGGCCTGAGCGCCTGAATAGTCAAATTCGCAGGCCTGGCCAATCACAATTGGACCAGCGCCGAGGATTAAAATACTTTGAAGGTCGGTACGTTTTGGCATAGCTCTCTCAATCCTGGCTTATTTGGCGTTACGCTGTTGCATCAGTGCGATAAAGTGATCAAACAATTCACTGGCTTCATGCGGACCCGGGCTCGCTTCAGGGTGTCCCTGGAAACTGAATGCCGGTTTGTCCGTGCGATGAATGCCTTGCAGCGAGCCATCAAACAGTGACTTGTGCGTCGCACGCAACGTAGCAGGCAACGTCGCTTCATCAACAGCGAAACCGTGGTTCTGCGCCGTGATTAATACTTTTTTACTGTCGAGGTTTTGCACCGGGTGATTACCACCGTGATGGCCAAACTTCATTTTCAGCGTTTTGGCACCGCTGGCCAATGCCAGTAACTGGTGGCCCAGACAGATACCAAACACCGGAATGTCGGTTTCAAGGAAAGTCTTAATCGCCTCAATTGCATAAGTACAAGGCGCAGGGTCGCCAGGACCGTTCGACAGGAAGATACCGTCAGGATTTAATGCCAGGACTTCAGCAGCAGGCGTTTGCGCCGGCACTATCGTCAGGCGACAGCCACGGTCAACCAACATACGTAAAATATTGCGTTTCACACCGAAATCGTAGGCAACGACGTGAAAGACTGACTCTGGTGCTTTTTTATGACCAAGCCCCAGTTCCCAGCTACCTTCGCTAAAGCTATATGGCGCTTTGACTGTGACTTCTTTGGCCAGATCCATGCCGGACAACCCCGGGAAACTGCGGGCTAGTTCCAGCGCTTTGGCTTCGTCGATATCACCTGCCATCAGGCAACCATTCTGGGCGCCTTTTTCACGCAGAATGCGGGTCAGTTTACGCGTGTCAATGTCGGCGATACCGAGGACGTTGTGATCTTTGAGGTATTGACTAAGGGAACGTTGATTACGGAAATTAGAAGCAAGCAGAGGAAGGTCGCGAATGATCAGGCCCTTGGCCCAGACTCTGCCGGATTCTTCGTCTTCATCATTGGTGCCGGTATTACCAATGTGGGGATAGGTCAAAGTGACCATTTGTTCTGCATACGAAGGGTCGGTCAGGATCTCCTGATACCCGGTCATCGAAGTATTAAACACTACTTCACCAACCGACACACCTTCAGCGCCAATGGCTGTACCACGAAATACGGTGCCGTCTTCCAGTACGAGCAGGGCGGACTTAGTCAAGATAACCTCCAAACAGCAAAAAACGGGCGTAAAATGCTGCTGTTTTACCACCCGTTTTGACCCAGAAATTGTGTACTCAGTTCTGCCTAGGCAAACCTGCTTATTCTAGGTCATTTGCGCTCTTTGGTCTAATTATATTTTGGTATTTTGCGAAAATAACGACTTAACTGACAAAATGCGTTAAAAACGGCAAAAATCTATGTTAAGTCTGCCAAACCCAGCACTTGCTGCATAGAATAAAGTCCGACCTGTTGATTTTTCAACCACAAGGCTGCACGCAATGCACCCTGGGCAAAAGTGTTGCGGTTGGATGCTTTATGACTGATTTCGAGGCGTTCGCCGAGGTCAGCAAAGAGTGCAGTATGGTCGCCAATGATGTCACCACCACGCACTGTGGCAAAACCAATAGTCTGCTGATCGCGCTCGCCGGTAATGCCTTCGCGGCCATAAACAGCACATTGGCTTAAATCACGGCCAATGGCTTTGGCAATGCTGTTGCCAATGGCTAACGCCGTGCCACTGGGCGCATCTTTTTTAAAACGATGGTGTGCTTCAATGATTTCGATGTCGGCAGTCTGTCCCATCACCCGTGCCGCGGTTTGTACCAGATGCAATAGCAAATTGACGCCAACACTCATATTTGGCGCCCAGACGATGGGAATGATCCGGCTGGCAGCCTGCACTTCAGCATATTGCGTATCGGTGAGCCCAGTGACGCCAATCACCATAGCTTTTTTTGCCGCCACCGCCAGCTGCAGATGTGCCAGCATGGCTTCCGGCATCGTGAAGTCGACCCATATATCGGCTTTCTCGACTTCGGCCAGGCTGGTTTCGGTTAATGGCAGCTGTAACTTGCCGCAACCAGCCAGTTCGCCGGCATCGGTACCAGCAAGATCAGAGCCTGCGCGCACCGTCGCTGCGGTCAGCGGCAGCTGTTGCTCTTTTGCCACTGTCACCAAAGCACGGCCCATCCGGCCATTTGCACCAAAGATGCCAATTGAAGTCATCGGTAAGTTCCTGTTTTGCCAAAATGGCAGTCCAGACCGCCATATTTAAAAAAGTGGCCTATTAAAGCAAAAAATTGCCGGTAGCTCTAATCAAATTTGCAGCATCACCGGCGCTGAGGATGATGAGACAGCGCTTTTCTCGGGGTAAACCCAGTGGAGTGGCCGGACAAAGGTCTCGCATCATCACTGACCTGCAGTGCATCGCCGAAATTTGCTTTGAGCACCAAGTCGCTGCATTTTCGATATACCGTAGCGCCGTAAATAAAAAAACGCACCCCGGAGGGTGCGCAAGTCAGACAACAACACTCACTCTGTCGGTGGGTGCGGCTGTTTAGTTGTAAGGAGCAACCAGAAACAGCAAATTATTTTAGTAATGGCTGCAATTGGTCCTGCTGCGCCAGCAAATCCAGATAGAGACGCAGCTGGTTTTCTGCCCGCTGCAGGTTGTGATTCGGTCTGTGCACAGCGAAATAGCAGTCGCCATTTAAATGGTCAGTCAAAAAACGGATGCCAATCATCAAACACATGACTTTGGCACCCAGCCACAAACTTTGTCGCTCGGCCGCAGTGATGATGCCTGCGAGCCCCTGCAAATAGCCTTGCGCCAGCGCGGTAAAAATCTCCGGACGGATCCGCACAGCAGCTGGATTTAATGAATCTTCCGGTTCTGGAGAACAGCAAGTACGTACCATATCGCCAAAATCAAACAACCAATACCCCGGCATACAGGTGTCCAGGTCAATGGCTGCAATGCCACGGCCCTCTGCATCTGAATACAGCATGTTATTGATTTTGGTGTCATTGTGACAAACCCGGCGCGGCAAATCTGCACAGAGCTGCTCCAGCTCGGTCACCAGCGCACGCTGAGACTGGCAATAATTCACCAGTTCCTGACAATCAACCAGTCGGCCCGCTTTGTTAGCAGCAATAGCGTCATCGAGCTGACAAAACCGGAAACCAAGATTATGAAAATCAGCGATCACGGTGTGCAGCTCATCGGCCGGGAAATCTGCCAGCGCGGCGGCAAACTGACCAAAGGTCAGTGCAGCGGCGAACGCCTGAGCCGGCGTCTCAACCACTTCAATACTGCGCCCGCCGTCTATAAAAGCTAAAGCGCGTAAATCTGCCTGCTCGCCACTTAGATAATGACCATCCTGTCTCGCTTGCTGCCGCAAGATTTGCAGCGGATACAAACCCTGTTGCTGTTTCACTGTTAAGTGTTGCTCGATACGCAGCGCGTTGTCGACCAGTTGCTGCGGTGCTGGAAAAATCTGCGTATTGATTTGCTGTAAAATTAGCTTTTGTATCGAATTTTCAATCAGATAAGTCCGATTAATATGGCCATTACCAAACAGCCGCACTGTGGCTTCGGGCGTAAACTGATAAGCGGCCAGCACATCAGCCGGCAATAAAGGCATAGCCGCAACGGCGGCGGATTCAACGGACATAACAACTACCTGATTGAGCGGCATCTTCTGCCAAAACATCTATTGTGCTGGATTGCATTTTATTGTCAAAAAAACTGCCAAGAGCCGCCAGATCGGCCGGATAAGTAATGCCGTGCCAGGCTTCATCCGACACATAGACATCAAGCGGCTGGCCTTGCCGAAGCGCCTGGTCCACCGCATACGGCAGATAGGACTCTGTTTTCTCGCCCGGCCCTGCCAAAAAGAACAGCTGCAGTTGCTGCGTAAGTCGCGTTAACAGTGCCGGTGTAAATCCCCAAATATTCATCGACACCAACTGCTGCGCTGACAAACCGCTGCGCAGCCCATCGCTATTCATCCCCGTGAGGCGCCCTTGTGCATCTGCTTTAATCTCGGTCCACTCTTCCACTTGAAATAAACGACCGTCCCTGACGTCACAGCAACCACGATTGACGCCGCCGTGCTCTGACAATGTCAGCGCCAGCGGATAAGCTACCATCGCCCAGTCAGCTGTGGTTTGCGCAAAATGCCGCACCAGCAACCGCATCGCTGCGGCACCGTAATAATCGTCAGCATTGATCACAATAAATGGCTGATTCAGCACCCGATGCGCAGACCAGACCGCATGTGCGGTGCCCCAGGGTTTGCTACGGCTGGCCACATCAGCGCTGACACCTGACGGCAGATCATCCAGCTGCTGTACCACCAAATCAACCTGTAAATCGGCCGGAAAGGTGGGCAATACCTGCTCTGCAAATGCGGCCTGTAGATTATGCCGGATCACCAGCACTAAATGGCGCACACCCGCCTGATAGGCATCCATCACACTGAAATACAATAAAGGCCGGCCAGTCTGACCAACAGTCGCCAGTTGCTTGTCGCCGCCAAACCGACTGCCCATGCCACCAGCGAGGATTAATAACGAGACTTGCGCAGTCATTCCTTGTCTCCGGTATTTCTTCAACAGCAGCGCCGGCAATGCCGGCGCCTATTAACAATTAAACAACACTTTACCACAACATGGTGGTTTTACGTTGTCAGACCTGCCTCACAAGGCTCGCTGCAGGATCTGCTGCACAACATCCGGTGTGATGTCGCCGTGCTCGCCAAGCCGATCTGCTTTTAATTCGGCCAACTTCGCCACGACCGCCGCTTTGGCTTCGGCTGTGATACCGTAATCCGCCAACCGCGTCGGCACGCCCATTTGCTCGAAGAACGCCCGGGTATGGCTGATCGCTTCGTCAATCAACCGCTCTTCGTCGTTATGCTCTAAACCAAATACCCTGCGGCCATACTGCAGCAACTTGTCACGTTTTTGTTCACGCTGTTGTTGCATCACCGCCGGTAATACAATGGCCAGCGTCTGAGCATGATCAAGGCCATACAATGCAGTCAACTGGTGCCCAATCATATGAGTCGACCAGTCCTGCGGCACACCCACGCCAATCAAACCATTCAGCGCCATCGTCGCGCTCCACATCAGATTTGAGCGGATATTGTAATCCTGTGGTGCCTGGACCGCTTTTGGCCCAAATTCGAGTAACGTCAGCAGCAGACCTTCAGCAAACCGATCTTGCACTGCGGCCCCTACCGGATAGGTCAGGTACTGTTCCATCACATGGATATAGGCATCAACAACACCATTCGCCAGCTGTTTTGCCGGCAGTGAATAGGTCACCGTTGGGTCCAGTACAGCAAACTGTGGATAAACCAGCGGACTGCCAAAGGATAATTTTTGCTGCGTCGCCTGTTTCGTGATCACGGCGAACCCGTTACTTTCCGACCCTGTCGCCGGCAAAGTCAGTACACAACCCATTGCCACTGCGTCTTTCAGTTTTGCTTGTTTGCTCAGAATGTCCCAGCCTTCGCCGTCATATCGTGCGGCCGCCGCGATATATTTGGTGCCATCGACCACGCTGCCGCCACCGACCGCCAGCAGAAAGTCAATTTGCTGTGCATGGACCATTTCCACTGCCTTGCTCAGCGTTTCATAACTTGGATTTGGTTCAATGCCACCAAACTCAAACAACACCACGTCCGTCAGCGCAGATTTGACCTGATCATACACACCATTGTGTTTGATCGAGCCACCGCCATAAGTCATTAACACCCGGGCACCCGAGGGGATCAACTGGCGCAGCGCTTTGATTTGGCCTTCGCCAAACACAATGCGGGTCGGATTCTGGAAGGTAAAATTCAGCATAACGGGCTCCGGGTGAAGGGTGAAAACACAGGAAACTGCAGTTCAGTCAGACAGATATGGTCGCAAAATGGTGTATTTCAAGGCAAAACATTCGGCATTTGCCGCAAATTGCGGTAAAACATCGATATAAGCAAGTCCGATTTCATATTGACAGGACATCTGGACGTCCTTATATTCCGCCAGATTATTAAAATAACAAAAAACACTAATTTAACTAAGAATGCACGTCGCTAAATAGACGGCTGCATTTATACCGAGGTTCACTATGTCCGGATCTGCTGTCGGCGCCAAACGGTCGTTATTGCCGTTGTTGCTGTTTGTAGTGTTATTTTTAGGCACTGGCCTGTACCTGCAAAGTCAGGGCGTAGCCTATGCGTTTTATCAACTGCCGGGACCAGTGGCGATCCTGCCGGCGTTAGTGCTGGCAGTATGGTTACACCGGGCGCCGCTGACCGAATCCATTGACCTGCTGGTCAAAGGTGCCGGCAACAGCAATATCATCACCATGTGTATTATCTACTTGCTAGCAGGCGCTTTTGCCACTGTGGCGCAGGCCACCGGCGGTGTCGATGCGGTGGTCAACGCAGGTCTGAGTCTGGTACCACCCAGTCTGATCTTACCGGGCCTGTTTATCATTTCGGCTGTAGTCGCGACCGCGATGGGTACGTCGATGGGCACCATTGGCGCCTTGGCGCCTATCGCAGTGGGCCTGTCACAGCAAGCCCAGATTGAACCGGCATTGATGGCCGGTGCATTGCTAAGCGGCGCCATGTTTGGCGACAATCTGTCGATTATCTCTGATACCACCATTGCGGCAACCCGTACTCAGGGTGCGGAGATGAAAGACAAATTCCGCGAAAACCTGAAGATTGCTGCGCCAGCGGCGGTGCTGACCGTGTTGTTATTTGCCGGCTTGGCCACTACAGATCAGGTGATTGAAGCCAAAGCGTTCAGCTGGACCGGTGTGCTGCCGTATGCTGCCATTTTGGTGCTGGCGATCGCCGGGATGAACGTGTTTGCCGTGCTGCTCCTTGGTATTGTATTGGCCGCGCTGCAAGGAGTGCTATTTGCCGACTACGCGGTGGCAAACCTCGGCAAAGATATATTTAAAGGCTTTGGCAGCATGCAGGAAATTTTCCTGCTGTCGATGTTTGTTGGTGCCTTAGGCGAATTTGTTAAGGCACAGGGCGGTTTGGCCTGGATCGCTGGTTTGATTGACGGACTGGCGAAAAGGCTGACACTTGCCGGCAATAAGGCGCAGCAGCTAGCCATTGCGGCACTGGTTTTTATCAGTAACCTCTGCATCGCCAATAACACAGTGGCGATAGTTCTGGCCGCAGATGTCAGCCGTGATTTGGCTGAGCATCACGACATCAGCCCAAGACGCAGTGCCAGCTTGCTGGATATCTTCTCTTGTATCAGTCAGGGACTGGTACCTTATGGTGCTCAGGCGCTGTTACTGGGCGCCAGCTTTAGCTTGTCGCCGTGGGATGTGGTGACTCAGAGTTACTATTGCCTGATTTTGTTAGTCGTTGCACTTGGCGTGATCTTGCTGCGGCCGGCGCGCGGCCGCTGATACTGTGCGAAATGGCATAAAAAAATCCCGCAACAGCGGGATTTTTTATGGGCCAAACAGCGCTATTTATTGCAGGCTGGCAGGCCGCCAGTGGCTTTACGTTGCTGATATTCAGCATCAGCCTTTGGCATATTCTTTTGCAGCGCTTTAATCCGGTTTTCCGGTACCGGGTGGCTGGATAAAATCTGCGGCGTGCCGCCACTGCCTTGTTTTGCCATGTTTTGCCACAGCTTGACTGATTCTTCCGGTTTAAACCCAGCTTTGGCCATCAGATCGAGGCCTATCAAATCGGCTTCCGATTCATGCACCCGACTAAATGGCAGGATCACGCCAACTTGCGCCCCCAAGCCAAATGCAGTCGACAGTTCGGTTTTAAAGCGGGTATCCATCGCACTTAACGCCACATCAGCAACGCCCAGTGTGGTCTGCACCGCCTGATTACTGGACAGGCGTTCATTCGAGTGACCTGACATCACGTGCGCAATTTCGTGGCCAATGACCGCTGCCAGTTGATGCTGATTTTCGGCAACCAGCAGCAAGCCGGTATACACGCCGATTTTGCCACCCGGCAGTGCAAAGGCGTTGACCTGATCGCTGTCAAATACCACGATTTCCCAAGGGTTTTGCTGGTATTTCGCCGGCGTGACTCTGAGCACTTGCTTCGCCACGCACTGCACATACTGATTGGTTTTTTTGTCTTTGCTGACCGGCGTTTTTGCTTTCAGATCTTCAAATGTCTGAATGCCCATTTTGTTGACCTGGGTTTGATCAAATAACATCAGTTGTGGCCGGCCGGTTGGCGATTCAGCACAGGAGCTCAGCCCCAGCATGATTAAAGCAGCCATACCCAGCGTGAATGGTTTTTTCATCAGAAATCCTGTTCGTAAAAAAACTAAAATATTCTCTGGCCTTACAAACAACACCGCCAGCAATGCTGGCGGTATTTAAGAGCCTGAAGCTTAACCGGTTAAATCATCAAAAAACTTCTTCACACCATCGAAGAAGCCTTTCGATTTGGGTCTATGGGTCGCTTCACCGTCCCCGCCCCAGCTTTCATCGAGCTGACGCAGCAGGTCTTTTTGCTTTTCTGACAAATTGACCGGCGTTTCCACTACTACCTTACAGACCAAATCACCGACACCGCCGCCACGCACCGACTGCACGCCTTTGCCACGTAAGCGGAACATCTTCTCGGTCTGGGTCTCGGATGGGATCTTCAGTTTGACGCGTCCATCTAAGGTCGGTACATCAATTTCGCCACCAAGGGCAGCAATAGAGAAACTGATCGGCACTTCGCAGGCCAGATTGTTACCGTCCCGGACAAAGATCGGGTGGTCTTTGACGTGCACCTGCACATACAAATCACCCGCTGGTGCGCCATGCATGCCCGCTTCACCTTCACCGGTTAAACGGATGCGATCGCCGGTATCTACACCTGCCGGGATCTTCACTTTCAGCAGTTTGCTCTTTTCGATACGGCCATCACCATGACATTTCGGGCACGGTTCCGGAATAATTTTGCCACGACCGTTACAGGTCGGACAGGTTTGCTGCACGGCAAAAAAGCCCTGCCGCATCGTGACCTGACCATGGCCCTGACAAGTGCCGCAAGTCTTGGCTGAAGTGCCTTTTTTCGCGCCTGAACCATCACAAGTATCACAAGCCACCAGAGTCGGCACTTTGATTTCCAGCTCTTTGCCTTTGACCGCTTCTTCCAGACTCAGCTCCAGGTTGTAGCGTAAATCCGAACCGCGTTGTGCACGCTGTCCACCGCCACCACCCCGCCGACCGCCGCCGAAGATGTCGCCAAACACGTCACCAAAAATATCGCCAAAGTCACCGTTACCGCCACCAAAACCACCGGCGCCGCGGTTTGGATCAACACCGGCATGACCGTATTGATCATAAGCCGCGCGTTTCTGGTCGTCATTCAGGATCTCATAGGCTTCCTGAACTTCTTTAAATTTCTCTTCCATAGCTTTATCACCCTGCGTGCGATCAGGGTGATATTTCATCGCCAGGCGCTTATAAGCCTTTTTGATTTCTTTTTCATCGGCGCCTTTGCTGACGCCTAACACTTCGTAATAATCACGCTTTGACATAATGCTGCTTCAACTATTCAGGGTCAGCGGATAAACAAGCGACCGCCGGGGCGGTCGCTTTTACTATAAAAATCCGGAAAACCGCAGCTTAAAGCTTCAGCCTTCCTAAGACAACGCTTACTTGTTGTCTTTCACTTCTTCAAACTCAGCGTCCACCACATCGTCGTTGGCGTTTTTGGCATTAGCTGCCTCAGCGCCCGGGTTGTGTTGTTGCGCAGCTGCCTGCAGTTTTTGCGCGGCTTGCACCAGCGCCTGAGTTTTGGCTTCAATTTCAGCTTTGTCGCTGCCTTTGATCACGCTTTCCAGCGCACTGATCGCAGCTTCAATTTCTTGTTTGTCGTTGGTCGCAAGGTTGGCACCTGCTTCTTCGACCTGTTTACGGGTCGCGTGCACCAGTGCATCAGCCTGGTTGCGCGTCTGTACCAACTCTTCAAACTTCTTATCTTCTTCGGCGTTCAGCTCGGCGTCGCGTACCATGCGTTGAATTTCGTCATCGGTCAGACCTGAAGAAGACTTGATCGTAATCTTCTGTTCTTTACCGGTGTCTTTGTCTTTCGCCGATACGTGCAGGATACCGTCAGCATCCAGGTCAAAAGTCACTTCGATTTGTGGCTCGCCACGGCGACCAGCACGAATGCCTTCTAAGTTAAACTGACCCAGCGATTTGTTCGCTGACGCTTGCTTGCGCTCACCCTGCAGAACATGGATGGTCACTGCAGACTGATTGTCTTCTGCCGTTGAGAAAGTTTGTGACTTCTTGGTCGGGATCGTGGTGTTTTTCTCAATCAGCGCTGTCATCACGCTGCCCATGGTCTCGATACCCAGTGACAGTGGTGTCACGTCCAGCAGTAATACGTCAGTCACGTCACCCGACAGTACCGCGCCCTGGATAGCCGCGCCTACCGCCACTGCTTCATCCGGGTTGACGTCTTTACGTGGCTCTTTGCCGAAGAAAGCCGTCACAGCTTCCTGTACTTTTGGCATCCGCGTCTGACCGCCCACCAGAATGATATCGTTGATATCACTGACTGACAGATCAGCATCTTTTAATGCTTGTTTCAGCGGCTCAATAGTACGAGTAATTAAATCGTCCACCAGCGCTTCCAGTTTGGCGCGTGTCACTTTGATGTTCAGGTGTTTTGGACCTGTGGCATCCGCAGTGATGTACGGCAGATTGACTTCTGTCTGAGAGGCTGAAGACAGCTCGATTTTGGCTTTTTCAGCAGATTCTTTCAGACGCTGCATTGCCAGCGGGTCGTTCCGCAGGTCAATGCCTTGTTCTTTCTTGAACTCGTCTACCAGGTAGTTGATCAGACGTGAGTCGAAATCTTCACCACCTAAATGCGTGTCACCGTTGGTCGACAGTACTTCAAAGGTTTGCTCGCCATCAACATCATCGATTTCAATAATCGAGATATCGAAAGTACCGCCACCTAAGTCGTACACCGCAATTTTGGTGTCGCCTTTTTTCTTGTCCATACCGTAAGCCAGCGCCGCAGCAGTTGGCTCGTTGATAATGCGTTTAACTTCCAGACCAGCGATACGGCCGGCGTCTTTGGTCGCCTGACGCTGTGCATCATTGAAGTAAGCTGGAACTGTGATCACCGCTTCAGTCACTGGCTCGCCCAGATAATCTTCAGCAGTTTTCTTCATCTTTTTCAGCACTTCTGCAGAAATTTGCGGTGCTGCTAATTTTTTGCCTTTCACTTCAACCCAAGCGTCACCATTGTCGGCACGGACAATTTGGTACGGCATGATTTTGATGTCACGCTGAACTTCGGCGTCTTCGAAACGACGGCCGATCAGACGTTTGATCGCAAACAAAGTATTTTTCGGGTTCGTGACGGCCTGACGTTTTGCCGGCTGACCGACCAGTACTTCACCATCTTCGGCATAAGCAATAATGGATGGTGTGGTGCGCGTGCCTTCAGCGTTTTCGATCACCCGAGGTTGATCGCCGTCCAGAATAGCCACACAGCTGTTTGTTGTACCTAAGTCAATACCAATAATTCTGCCCATAATTTACTCCGCTCTATAATTTGGAACAATTTCATTGTTGTTGACCATTTAATGGGGTTAACCCCCAATGCATTCAAGGTTATTCCAATAAAATTTTTCACTTTTCTGCGTTTAACGGGATAAAAACACGGCTAAAGCCGGGAACTTCAGTGATTTGTCACGGTCCGCCAGTCTGAGATGACGGAATTTTCGTACCCAAGGTCAGACTGCGCCGCTATAATCGGCCAACTTGCTTTTATGGAGATACTTTCAATGCCATTACTCGACAGCTTTACCGTTGACCACACCATCATGAAGGCCCCTGCCGTGCGCGTGGCGAAAAAAATGACCACCCCAAAAGGCGACGACATCACGGTATTTGACTTGCGTTTTTGCGTGCCAAATCAGGAAATTCTGTCGGAAAGAGGCATTCATACACTGGAACATTTATTTGCCGGTTTTATGCGTGACCACTTAAATGGTCAGGGCGTCGAAATCATCGACATCTCGCCAATGGGCTGTCGCACTGGCTTTTATATGAGCCTGATTGGCACGCCGGACGAAGCACGCGTTGCCAAAGCCTGGCAGGCCGCAATGAACGACGTACTTCAGGTGCAGGACCAGAACAAGATCCCGGAACTGAATGTTTACCAATGTGGCACTTACGAGATGCATTCACTGATCGAGGCCAAACAAATCGCGCAAAACGTGATTGACCGCGGTGTCGGTGTCAACCGCAACGAAGAACTGACACTGGCGCCAGAGTTTTTACAGCACTAAATGCCAGTCTGGTCTTCGAATAAAACGCCACTGCCGTGGCGTTTTTTTATGGCCGCACCAAAGGTGTAAGTGTTCCTTTCTGGACATCGCCGAAAAGCTCCGGGTACCGCGTACCGGTTACCTGTATATAAAAAAACCGGCCCGTTGCTGGGCCGGTTGGCAATAGCTCCCGCCGGACAGGATGCCGGCCGAAGTTACATCGCACTCATCACAGCATCACTGACAGGCTGCACCTTTGGTCCAGACTTCGTTGGTGCCAGGCGTATTGCCCTGTGTCCACCAGCGCGCGGTATAAATAAAGCCCTGATAGCTGACCTTATTCCCACCGACATAGACTTTGGTCGCTTCCCAGACTGGCGTAGTACAACTGCTGCCCGCCTCAAAACTGACTACCAAAGTGCCATTGGCTTTGACCTGATTCAGCGTCAGGCTGTTGCTGACTGGCTGGGCTACGCCATTGAGCAAAATAGATTTCACCTTAAAGCCAGCATTCGGCGTGATAGTAAACAGCTGATTGCTGTTATCGCGCACCTGCACTGCACCGCTTGGTGAAATCACGCCGCCACTACCGCTAACGCTGGCATTGATGGTGTGATAAATCGCGTTAGACGGATCATCAATAGTCACATCACTGAAGCTGCCACCTTTAAGGCCGTAGAAATTTGCTGCGGTTAAATCTTTAACTTTGGTATTCAATAAACGCAGCGTCTTGGTATCGCCCTGACTCTGACTGCCAACCAGACTGACCACAGTCGTCGTGCCGTCTTGCGTCAGCTTCAGCGTGCTGAAGGTATAAGGGAAAGCACTGAGATTCAGCGTCGTATCTGCCGCTTTAAAATAGTCGACCGTTTTGGTCTGGCCCCAGCTCCAACTGGTATTGGTCAGCAATACGGTAAAACCTAAACGGTTGTAGCTGCCAGTCACGTCAACAAACATCTCTGGGCTGACCTGACTGCGATTGACGCCTTTGAGTTCAATCCAGGAATAAATACCACCGTCTGCGGCCTGAGTGCCGACAAACAGACTGCCATTGTCCTGGAATGCCTTGAGATGTTTAAAGTCGATACCGGCGGTGCCGCGGATCTGGTCGGCTTGCGGATTAAAGTTGTTCACGACAGATTTGCCACTCCAGGCCAAAGGATAAATCTGCCCGGCCTGGATCACGGCCCCAACATTCGCCTGCACTTGCGCGACTGTAACATTTTCCAGTACCAGCGTCTGACCGGCAAAACTCAGTTCAGCACCTTGTACACCTTGGGTCACAATCAGATTCCCCAGCGGATTGGCCACCGACCAGCCGCGCAGCACCACGCGGTCATCACCGACGGTAAAGCTTTTCACTAAAGTCCGGCCATTGGCACTTTGATTCAGTTGAATGAGGTCTTTGCCACCACCAGTCTGCACCACGTCATTGCCCCAGCCAGCCGCCAGCACTTCGTTGTACGGGCTGCCGCTGATTTGGTCATTGGCCGGCGTATCAAAAATGGTATCAAAACCACCAAACTTATGAATATAAGTGGTGATACAAGTGCCCAGCTCGTCACAGCTTTGCTGGTTTTTGATCAGTAAATCAGCAGTGCCCCAGGCGCCACGCAAATGTGCAGCCGCCAGCAGACCCGACATCGTCGCCTGAATGGTGATGTTATTGCCGGCTTCATCTTTACCCGGCCAACTTTTCGCTAAAGCTTGCGCCCAGGTCATATTGGCTTTGGTCAGCAGTTCCGTCATCACGCCATAGTTAAACCGCATCACGTCGCGGATCACCACTTCTTGCTTATCAGGTACTTTTAAGTCGGCAAAGCTGCTCACGCCGTTTTTACCGACAAAACTACCCTGCCAGCGGTTGGTATCAGTCGCCAGGATAAAGTTACCGCCAGAACCAGGAATTTCAGACCGCGCCTGTTTTACGCCATTGGCCCAAGTGCTGTCTGGCATAAAAATGTAGAAGCTATCGAGAGTCTCATTGCCGGTGGTGACTTGTTTTGGGCTGTAATAACCGGCAGATATCAGCACAGCTTCACCGAGCTGGTAACCAATAAAGCCCCAGGCATTTAGCGAGTTGTATTGCATGGTGCGGAACATCGCCGCTTCATTAGCCGGAAATTCGCTGTAGAAAGAGGCGACGCCCAGTTTCTGGAAAAATTCACGGATAGTGGTGGCTTCAGAAATCATCGAGCCTGTGACCGGGTCACGGATGATCTGTCCCGGCGCTGTCACTTTGGCATAGTTGTATACCGGCTGGTCCAGATTCTGCCGGTAAAACGCTGCTTTGGCTGGGTCAATACCCGATTCAAAAGCGCGCATCGTATCGAGAAATTGCTGGAAACTACCCTGCGCGGCCAGCGCCTGCGAACTTAAACCCAAACAACAGAGGGCGAACAACCGGTTTAACGGCCGCTTTTTAAATGAAATAGGCATCGAAAACTCCTGCGTTTAATAAGAAGGTTGGCGAAAGCCATCGCGTAATACCCTGAGCCCGGGCCCGGCTCAGGACGCAAAGCTGTGAAGGGATACCGGCAGCACAAAACTTCCGGTATCAGCCCGTCAACTATCCTTGTCAGAAGTCGTAACCAAACCGCACGCCGTACATCCGTGGCGGGTTGTAAGTAGAACGGATAAAACCGTCGCGGAACTGGAAGTAGTTGGCATTGCGCACCACTTCATCGGTCAGATTGCTGCCGTAGGCTTCCAGCCACCAGTTACCCTGCGCCGGCAATAACCGCACGCTGGCGTCTACTTTCCAGTAGGCGTCCTGAGCATCCGATAAATGCGCGCCGTCGTAGTTATTCAGCGAGGTGTACATTTTGCTTTGCCAGTGCGCGGTGACCTGTGGTTCAAGCGCATAACCCTGCGTCAGTTCCAGCGTATGTTTCAGTGTCAGACTGGTGGACCAATCCGGTGAATACGGCAGGCTATTGCCGCTGATGTCGACTTTGCCGGCACAAGGCTTCTGGCCATATTCCAAGCGCTCGCTGCAGTAATAGGCATCTTCAAACGGGATGTCTTCGACCCGGGCATTCAACCAAGCGACATAACCGGTCAGGCGACCGCCGACCCAAGGAATGTAATCCAGCTCCAGTTCCAAACCTTTGAGCGAGGCTTCGCCAATATTGGTGGTGACGTTGTGAGTCTTTTCACTGCCATCCGGCCGGGTGCCGACCTTCTGATTGTTGGTAACCTGCATGTCGGTGTAGTCGCTGTAGAACAGTGCCGCCGACAGGTTCATCTTGCCGTCCAGCAAACTGCCTTTGTAACCGGCCTCGTAGTTCAGCACTTCTTCCGGCCCATATGGCAGGTTGGAGTACTGGCCACAGTCACAGATGTCGAAGTCTTCAAAGAAACCACCGGCTTTAAACCCGGTCGCAGCAAAGGCGTATAACAAGTCGTTGTTATCAAGGCGATAATCGGTGCCCAGTTTCCACGTGCCTTTTTTCCAGTCTTCACTGGCGTAAGTGCGCCGGCCGGCGGTTAGCACCTGGCCAAGTGGCGGGTATGTGCCCATTTCTTTGGTCAGACTGTCGCCCTGAATACTGCCGTTTTTCTTAGGGTCATATTTGCCGTTGTAGTATTTGTCGCTGAACACCAGCTCATAACCGACGCCGCCGTTATCGATTTTCTCGTCACGGGTCTGGCGATAACCAAAAGTCACCTGCTGTTTGTCGGTCAGCTGATAATCAAACTGGCCAAAAACGGCATCTGCGTTGGCACGCCGATCGTCCTGCGGATAAGAAAATGCTGCCGGGTGATAGCCAAGCGCGGAATGGCGCAGGCCGTGCACCAGCTCGACATCAAATTTGATTTTGTTTTTCTCGCGCATCGAGAACACACCGGTGACAAACTTCAGATCGTTGCTGGAATAGGTGAACTGCAGTTCGTGGATAGTCGACTTAAACTGCGCATCAGTGCGGGCATAACGGTCAAACAACAACGGATGACTGAAGCTGTCGAGCTTGGCACGACTTGGTGCAGCGGCAAAACCGGCGTCTTCGTCGAACAACTGATAACGTTCCTGATCGGCCACGCTGAAACGGTAGTCGGCGCTCCACAGATCATTGATTAACCAGTTCAAATGCGAACGGGTGGTATCGATGGTCATGTCCATATCGCCAGGCACGTTAATGTTGGCGTAGAACTGTTGCTGCGTACATTGATCGACGGTGCCTTTGGCCTGCTTACAGTCTTTTAAAAACAACTCACCGGCACTTTTATCAGCAAAGTGTTCCAGCGTCAGATCCCAGGTCAGTTTGTCGGTTGGTACCCAACGTGCCAAAGCCCGCACCGCCTGTTTGTCGGCATTGCTGTAATAGTCTTCTTTGCCAACTCGGCGGTTTTCGCGCTGGTCGGTGTCCGGCCGGCCATCGGCCACCATAGGTTTACCGGTAAACGGATCTTTGATGTCCGGTCTGTTGATATCCCGTACGTCATAATCCTGTTGGATGTACCCGTCACGGCGGTCCGCCATCAATGCAAAACGCAGCGCAAAGCGATCATTCACCGCGATGTTGGTCAGGCCGCGCAGTTGTTTATGCGCATAATTGCCGTAACCAAGCACCACACTGCTGTAAGAATCTGCGGTGTCCGCTTTATTCGGGATCACGTTAATCGAGCCGCCGGTAGAGTTGCGGCCAAATAAGGTACCTTGCGGACCGCGCAATACTTCAACCTGTGACACGTCATACAACAGCGCCAACGCGCCTTGTGGCCGTGGTGAATAAATACCATCGATATGCACGCCGACTGCAGGGTCGCCAATTTCAGTATTGTTGCCGGAGCGCACTCCGCGAATCGATGCCTGAATACCGGAATCGGTGCCGGAGACGACAAACTGAGTATTTGGAATGCTGGTGGTCAGTTCACGTAATTCTTTGATGCCGCCGCGGGTCAGCTGATCCTGGCTAATTGCCGTGATCGCGCCCGGCGTTTCCATCAGATAGGTTTTGCGTTTACTGGCGGTGACCGAGATCCGCTCAATTTTGCCATCTTCTACTTTTACATTTTCGTTACTTTGCGCTGCAACGGTACTGCTGAACAACGCAGCGGCCACGCAACAGCCCAGGTAAGTCATTTTGCCGTTCATCTGTAGTTCCCCGTGTATTATTTTTGATTTTGGACAGTTACAGCGCTAGCAATATCAACAAGTTACTACGCAGCCCGAATGCTTCCCGACATCAGAACTGCAACATTATTGCCTTACCTTTGCTGCTCAAATTTTAGTCTATTTGCTTTACTAATTATTTGTCAATTGTTTTGACTATTTATTTCATTAAAATAAATTGCGTTTTATTTACAAGTTTGTCACTGGTTCTAACTGTGGGTCTGCCTTTGCTTCAACAGACTGGCCCAATAACATAGCGGTGGCTGCCAACGCACTGCAACGCCGGCTGGAATAGCTGCACAGATAAGTTTGCAGCTGTGGATAAGCGCTCAGTTCAGTGTCAGATCGCAGCGCCAGCAGCAGCACTTGCCCACCCCAGGCTTGCAGACATTGCTGTACTCGCTCGCGCTGACGCGGCAGATTGAGCCGGCTACCCGGTAACGGATAGTCTTCACTCAGCAGCAGTAATGGCAGTTCCGGACGCAGACCACGTTCCAGCCAACCGGCCAGCACTGGCCAGCTCAGCACTTCGACTTGAGCACCTGCCTGTAGTAACGCTTCCTGCACCACGCTGCTGGCGGGTACCGCGTCGTTCGGACCAATTCCGCGGCTATTGCAGATCTGCGCATATTCGGCCGGATCGGCCATGCAGGCCAGATAAAATGGCTGCTGCAGCGGCAGCATCCCAGCCTGATCACGCAGCACCAGACAGGCGCGGCGGGCCGCTTCTGCTGCAACCACCGCACCATCCGGCAATGGCCGGATTTTGGGCTCCGCCAGCTGATAACGCAGCAACAGCACCCGCTGCAATGCGGCATCAATCACGCTAGGCGCCAGCTCGCCACTTCGTACTGCCGCAATCACGCCCTCGATGGTCTGACGTTGCAGCGCCTGATAGTCCGTGACGGCGTTTTCATAGTGTTCTTCGCTTAACATAATCATGTCAGCACCAGCGCGCAGCGCCTGTACCGCGGCCTCCACCGGGCCATAATGGCGGCGCATCGCGCCCATGTTCATGCTGTCGGTCAGGATCACGCCATCAAACCCCAGTTGCTGCCGTAGCAGCTGGGTCAAAATCAACGGTGATAAGGTGGCGGGAAACTCAGCGTCCAGCTGTGGATAACAGATATGGCTGGTCATCAGTAACGGCACACCAGCCTCAATCGCCGCCACAAAAGGCTGCAAATGCGTATCGAGCAATTCGGTCAGCGCCAAATCCACCACCGGCAGGCCATTGTGGCTGTCAGTGGCCGTATCGCCATGCCCCGGGAAATGTTTTGCACAAGCCAGCATGCCGGTTTGCAAAATTGCCGTCACCGCTGCACTGCTATGGCGTGATACCAACGCCGGCTCGGCGCCAAACGAACGCTGGCCGATGATGGGATTATCCGGGTTGCTGTTCACATCAACACAAGGCGCCAGCACGGTGTTGTAACCAAGTGCCTGCATCTGTAGCGCCATACTTTGGTATTGTCGCGCGGTCAGCTTGATATCATCAACCACGCCAAGCGCCAGATTACCGGGGCCGGTGTCGGTATATTTTGTCAGCACACTCCAGGCGCCCTCCTGATCAACGCCCAAAATCAGCGGCGCATCGACACTGCGCAGCGCCGCCAGCTTTTGCAGCTCCAGATTAAGCGCTGCCGCCTGCTGTGGGTCGGCGGCATTGTCGTCGGTCAGATAAAACCCACCGATCTGATACTGCTCGACCAACTGGCGGGCATAAGCCAAATCTGGCCCGGCAAACGCCAGCATAAACAGCTGACCGACTTTATGTTCAAGAGGCAAACTGTCAATCAGCTGCCGGATCCGATGCTTCATGCTTACTCCTCAAGCGGCCTTAGCCGCGCCGGTAATGAGTGCAACTAAGTGCTCTTTGGTCACGTCACCGAGCGCAACATCAGCCACCGAACAGCCCTGATACAACACCACGGCCCGGTCGCAGGTTTCCAGCACATGCTGCATGTTGTGGCTGATTAACAGCACCGCCACGCCCTGCGAGCTAATCAACCGGATCAACTCGTTCACTTGTGCACTTTGCTCAACCCCCAGTGCGGCGGTTGGCTCATCCATGATCACCAGATCAGCGCCCCAGTTGACAGCGCGGGCGATGGCTATTGCCTGACGCTGACCACCGGACAGGCTTTGCACCCGCGCGCTAAAATCCGGCATTCGGCTATTCAACCGGTGCAACGATTTTCGTGCCTGCCGCGCCATCGCCGCTTTGTCCAGCCAGCCGATAGCCCGCAGCAACGGGTTTTTGCTTAAAATCTCCCGGTTTAAATACAGGTTGGCAGCGATATCAAACTCCGGCACCATCGCCAGATCCTGAAACACCGTTTCAATGCCAAGGGCGCGCGCCTGCTGTGGATTATCCAGTTGTACCGGCTGACCGTTAAACAGCATGTCGCCACGATCTGGCTGATGAATACCGGCCAGACAACGTACCAGTGTGGTTTTGCCGGCACCATTGTCGCCAAGCAGCGCCACCACTTCGCCTTTTTGAATCGAAAAGCTGACGTCTTTTAACGCCTGGACCGCGCCAAAAGATTTACCGAGATGCCGGATCTCTAAGGCGACCTGCCCCAATGCATTCCTAACCATGTTTCACCTCCCGCACGCCAATGGCCACCGCCACAATCAGGATCACGCCACGCGCCACCATTTGTTCGTTGGTGGAAAAGCCAGACAGGATCAGGCCGTTATTGATCATCCCCATCAACCAGGAGCCGAGCACGGCGCCTAGAATACAAACCCGGCCGCCAAACAGACTGGTGCCACCAATCGCTACCGCTGCGATCACCGTCAGTAAATCAGCCTCACCCAGCGTATAACGCGCCCCCTGCAGCCGGCCCGCGTACAACAACCCGGCGAGCGCCGCACCTGTGGCAGAAATCATCAGCGCCTGCACCCGCAGCCGTTGCAGTGCAATGCCCATAGCGCGGGCTGCCTGCGGCTGCCCACCCACCGCCAGTAAATGCCGGCCAAAACGCAGTTTGTTCAGCAACAAATAGCCCAGCAATGCCATCGCCACGGTCCACAACAATAAGGTCGGAATACCCAACAACTCGCCGCCGCCAAACCAGAAAATAAAGCCATCATGCAACACCGGCACCGATTCCATGCCAGTCAGCTGCCGCGCTACGCCGGCCAGCACACTCATGGTACCGAGCGTGATCAGCAAGCTCGACACCTGCAATTTTTCGGTCAGCAGGCCGTTGATAAAACCAACCGCTGCGCCAAGCCCCAGTGCCGCAGCAGTCGCCACCAAGACACCATATTGTGGCAATAGTAAAGCAGCGACCAATGCGCTGACCGCCACCACGGCGCCGATCGACAAATCGATGTGCCCTACCGCCAGGGCAAAGCACAACGCCACCGCCATTACGGTTACCGGTGTGGTTTGACGGACAATATTGAGTAAATTGTCGAGGCTTAAAAATGCAGTGTCGTGTAGCAGCACAGCAAAAAAACTCAGTACAATCAGAAAGATGTAATAGATGTATGCGTCGCGGCGCAGTAGCAGCTGCTTCAGCATCGTCGCCTGGGTCTGAGTGGTCATCGGCTATTCTCCGTTGCGATGAAAGGTTGTATTACCGCTGGCAGCGGGCTGTGAAAGGCCCGTAACCAGCCTTCACTGATGTTGTGACGATGCACGGTGTCAAATGGCACCAGCGTCAGGGCCGGTGTTGGCTGTTGCAGCTCGGCCAATAACGCCACTTTGGCCATGGTCTGGCCAATCAGGTAAGGTTGGTCAGCGATCGTTGCCAGCATGTTGCCGCCTCGTGCCAAATCCAACAGATTGTTGACCCCTAAGTCATGCGTGACCACACGGATATCCTTGCGACCGGCCGCTCGCAGTGCTTCCAATACGCCTTCGGCGGCGCTGTCCCATGACACATAAATCAGCTCGAGTTCCGGATGTTGCAGCAGCAATGCTGCCGCCACGTCACTGGTTTCCTGCTCGCGAACAAACCCTTTCCGGGCGACCAGCTGTAACTGTGGATGGGCTTTTAGTGCGTCGGTGAAAGCACGGTCACGCGTATTGGTAATGAAATAGTCGGCATCATGAAAAATCATCCCGACCTTAACCGGCTTGTTGCTGTATTCCGCCAGCACGGATGCTGCGCGACGGCCCATGCCCAGCATGTCATCCGTCACAATGCCTGTGTAGTCAGCCGGATGCTGGAAACCGGCAATAGGATTACTGAGCAGCACCAGTTTTGCGCCTTGCTTCACCGCCCGTTGCAGGCTGTTTTTGACGCTGGATGGATCAATCGCCAACGTCAGAATAAAATCAGGGCGCATCGTCGTGACATTTTCAATGTCTGCCACTTGTCGGGCCGGATCAAAATTGGCATCCGTCACTGCGACTACGTCGACGCCGGCGGCCGCAAATTCTGTGCGGGCACCAGCAGTAACCGCATTGATCCAGGCGCTGGAGCCGTGCCAGACCAGTGCAGCCCGTCGCTTCGTCGTTTTAAGTTGTTGCTGCTGAGCCGGCGTCAGGATCACCTGCTCGGCGCGGGCCGCCGTGGTTAAATCCAGCGCAGGCGTCGCTGCACTGACCGGCGTGCTGAGGACTGGCAACAGGCACAACAGTGCTACTTGTCGCCACTGCAGTTTTTTTGGTTTCACTTGACACCTTTTATTCACAACTTTGATAGATTGGTTATATTCCAACCAGCACTTATAAGTCAATCATTTTTACTAATAACTTTAAGCTGACAAATTGTTTGCGTTTGACAACGCTTCAGGTCAAGAATGACGGTCGATCTCCTGGCACGTAGTTCGTGCACAAACGCCAGACAAGGCCCTTGCATGAAAGGCTCTAACTCTAAACAAAACAAATCGTTAAATCTTCGGCTGGTGCTGTCACAAGTAGCCACCCAAGGCCCGTTGTCACGTGCAGACCTCGCGCGGGCCACCGCATTAACCAAACAGACCATTACCAATCTGGTTGATGAGCTCATCGCGCATCAGTTGATCATTGAGACAGGTCAGTTGAAAGTTGGCGTTGGTAAACCGTCAACAATGCTGATGCTGAACGGCCCGGGTTTGTTCAGTCTTGGCATTCGGATCTGGCCGACGCGGGTTGAATTGGCTTTAAGCGATTTAACCGGTCAGTTATTACAGCATCAGACGCAGCCCAGGCAAAACGATGTCAGCCTGATCAGTCAAATCAGTCAGTTCACAACGCTGTTTTTGCAACAATCGGCGCATAACCACAGCCAGCTGCTGGGTGCCGGTCTGACCATAGTGTCAGCCTCAATTAGTGAGCCGGAACAACGCCATCAGGAACTACTGCTGCTGCAACAACAGCTGGCAACGGCTTTGCAACTGCCGGTCTGTGCCGCTCATACGGCGGCGGCCTGTGCAGCCTGGCAACTGTTGCATGGTGAGGCGCGCCAGCTGCATAGCTTTTGTTATATCCATCTGGGCCAGCAAATTGATACGGCGATTGTATTTGAGCGGCGGTTATTGCAGGGACAACATGGCTTAACAGGTGCTTTGGGTGAGATTTTTGTCACGCCGGATCAAGATCACAGCAATGGTGATTTTGGCCGGCTGAATGATTTTGCGTCAGTGCGATCATTGCAGCAATTTGTCGATAAAAAATTGCCGGGACTGCAGCTTGACTCCGCGGACGGCTTTGATCGTCTCGCCGCACAGGCGGACAAACTGAACCTTTGGTTTGACCGTGCGACCGAGCCGATGCGGGTGGCGATCCATACCTTGGAAACCTTGTTTAACTGCCAGACCATAATTATTGGTGGTGAAGTCAGCACATGGTTTCTCGATAAACTGATCAGCAAATTGCGACCTTTCATTCCATCGATCGCGCAATATGGGGCGCGTGACGTACCAAGGCTGATTAAAACGCCGCAGGTTGAACAAGTGGCGATGCAGGGTCTGACAGCGCTGCCGCTGCATGCTGCACTACGACCGGATCAAGCCCGGCAAGTGCAGTTGCCACCGCAGTCGCAGCTGGACGCACGCCAACAATTGTTATTTTGCCTGGATAGTGTGGACGCAGCTGAGGACGAACAGTAAACCCAATCAGGCACGACGCAAATTATCGTGCAGCAGTTGGCGCAGTGCAGAAGGCTGTTTGGCGCGGGTGGCCGACGTGGCGTAATAGTTGGAGGTGTCGTTTTTCACCCGATTCAGGATCACGCCACCAATATTGACGCCAGATTGTGATAACAAATCCATTTTGGCGGCGAAGTCTACCAACGGCGTTTTTTTCACGTCCACCACCAATTCAAGCTTGCCGACACATTTGGCCACCACCATCGCATCCGACACCGATAAAATCGGCGGGCATTCGATAATGACCCGGTCATACTTTTTCGCCAGCACTTTGAGCACAGCGTCAAAACGTGGCATCGACAAAAATAACAGCGGATTCATCGGCCGGATGCCGGATGGCAAGACATCTGCGTTCAGTTCTTTGCTGTAAAACACACATTGCTCAAAGGTATGAGTTTTCGCCAGTAAGTTGGTCAACCCGGGCCGGTGCGGATTTTCACCCAGCGCTTCCGCCAGTGCCGGAAAACGCAAATCGGCGTCAATGATGATCACGCGTTCCAACTCAGAAAACGATTTAGCCAGCTGCAGACAAATACTCGATTTACCTTCATTGGGCGAAATGGAAGTCAGGGCCAGCAAACGCTGTGTACTGAGTTGTTTATCCAGCAGAATGTTGGTACGTAACGAACGGATGTATTCCTGATACAAGGTATATTGTTTGCCAGATTGCTGGATCACCGGCAGATTGCGGTTGATGCCTTTGATGCGAATTTGTGGCACCACTCCCAATAACTTATAACCATAACGCGTCGCAATATGCCGGTATTTCGAAGTGACATCGGCAAAAAAGTGCAGACAAAGAACCAAAAATACTGCGCTGATAATGCCCAGAACAAAAGCGGCAACTGACAACAACAAACGTTTCGGCCCTATTGGCTTGACCGGGACTATCGCCGGGTCCACCACAAAAATACTCGACGTTTTATTGATGTCTTTCATCAGTTCGGTTTCTTTCATTTTGTCCGACAACGTGGTCAGCAAATGCAGATTGGCCTGAATTTCCGCTTCGAGTTTTTTATGTACCTGACCGACACTAACCAGTTTCTCCAGTCGGGTAGTTGCGGCATCAGCCTTTACAACGATTTCCTGTAAATTGCGTTGTAAATCGCGTTGACGGATCTGGAAATTCCCCGACAGTTTGTTTACTTCGCTGTTGAGCTGCTGACTGGTTACTTCAATCTTGCGATTGGCGGCAATATAACGTGGGTGCTTTTCCAGATAACTCAGCCGCAGTTGCGCAAATTCAGCTTGTTGCATCGCTAGTTGCTGTTGTAGCGAGGCAATCACCGGCACTGCAGCCACTTCGGCGATATTAATCAGCACTTCATAGTTCTGGCCCGCCTGTTGAATTTTACCCAGCAACACTGCCAACTCATCAGCTTGTTTTTGCAGCAGGCGACGTTCACCGAACAACTGAGTGATCTCGTGTTTACTCAGTTCAATATCGCTGCTGATATCGATGATATTGCGTTCCTGCCGGAACTGCTGCAGCTTTTGCTCCGACTCAACCAGCTTGTTGCGGACTTCATCCACCCGCTGTTTGATCCAGTCATTGGCCTCATGGTTGTGCTGCTGCATCAGGCCGGTCTGGTAATTCATGAAATGAGCCGCCAGCTGATTGACCACCTCGGCAGCAATAAAGGGATTGTGGTGCCTATAAGAAATTTGCAACAGCGTGGTTTTTGGCACTGCTGCTACGGACAGATCTGCCAGCAAGGCCTGGACGTCATCACGACGCATATCGTTTGGTAAGCCGAGTTCAAGATCGGCTGGCAGATTTTTCACCACATCCTGGGCAAATTGAGTGGAGGTTAATAGCTTAATTTGCGTATCAAGTTCATCGTTACCACCGCCCATGCCAGGGATCAGCGATTGTAACGGATTGGCAGCTAAACCACCTTTGACCATCAGCGTGGTGTCGGCACGAAACACAGATGGCAATTGCGATACAAAAGCAGTGACCAAGGCAAAAATCACACTGGTGATCAACACAATCAGCCAACGCCGGGCAGACAAGATAGCCAGAATGACGCTTAATTCAATCGCATCATTGGACTGTTGCACCTGTTGTTGCTGTTGTGATTGCATCAAAAAAAGCTCTTATCGATTTTGATCACATCACCGGGCAGGATGATCGTGTCCGAACTGGCTTTAAACGTTGCTTTGTCTGCGCCTCGCTGGATCTGCCAGGCGCTGCGCGACGCCCGGTCCAGCAAGCCTCCTGACAGCGCAATCGCCTGCTCCAGTGTGATATCCGGCTGATACGCATAGCTGCCAGGATTACGCACTTCGCCATAGATAAAAAACGGCCGGTAGCTGTCAACGGTGATAGAAACACTTGGCGCAACCAGGTATCCATCTTTAAGCCGTTGTTCCAGATATTCCTTAGCGCTTTGTTGAGTGTGGCCAGTCAGTCGAATACTGCCCAATAAAGGCATATCAATAAACCCCTGCTGACTGATTTCAGCAGTCACTGACAAATCTGGTTCCAGATAGACACTGATTTTAATCGAGTCGCCAGGGCCAAACTTATAGCCTTGCAAGCCCTGCGTAGCCTGGGGCTGTGCTTGCACAGTGCTAAGCAACAACAGGCTGATTAAAGCACACCACCATTTCACCATGACCAGCTGACCTCGGCCATCAATTCGAGACGGTCGCGATTTGATTGCTGCGGTTGGCTCTGACGGACCTGACTCAGTTGCACCAGGCTTTGCCACTGCTGTGCCCACTGCCAGCGCCAACCGGCACTGAGCGCATCGCGAGTTCTGTGGTAATCGCCCTGATCAAGCCGGGATGTGAGCCGACTGAGTTCAGCACTGAATTGATGTGACTGGTCATATTGCCAGCGCATACTGGCGGCATGGCGGGTATCAAGCTGGCTGACACTGCCAGTGGCATAAGACAACACAGAATTCCGACCGCTTTGCAGTTGGAGCTGCCAGCGCTCGTCAAACTGCCAGACGTTTTCCAGCTGCCAGTAACTGCCCGTCATTTTTGCCAGTTGATGGGCCTCATAGCTGCGCGAAAACCGCCCACCGGTCAGGCGAAAAAACTGCTGGCCGGTCCATTGCACCGCGAGACCGCCACCGTACTGATCAAGGTCAGTACTCAGTTGGTTTTGTTGTTCCTGCCGTCTGGCGACATCCACCACCAGTGCGACATTTTCATTCAGTTTATGGCTGTAGTGGGCTTCGGCAAAATCACTGTCTAATGTGGAATATCGTTGATCATGGACATCTTGCTGACGTCGATCTGTGCCGAGTGTGACCCGCAGATTCTGGATGTCTGGTGCCCGACCAAAACTTAGCGCGGCTTGTGCGCCGGTTTGTTTTGCAATTAAAGCCCGCTCGGCAGCAGACAAAAATTCTGCTGCGAGATCACCGGCCAGATGCTGGTCTTTGCGCAGAGTCGCTTGTAACGACAGATCGGTTTGAGGCGTCAGGAACAAACGTAATTCTGGCTGCAACTGATACAGCGTTTGCGCTAAATCGCTGGTGTCCCTGTATTGTTGGCGGCTGATTTGCATCGGCAGTTGCAGACCATAACCTTCAAACAAACCAAGCCAATCCCAACGGATGCCAGCGATACCACTTTGGTCTGACTGACGCTGAATTGCGGTATTGAATAGATTGTTATTACTGTGCACACCAAGGAAGGCACTGAGCTCGTTGTGAGCCTGATCCCAGTCAGCTGCGACGCTTTGCGCTGAGGTGATTAAGAAAAGCGGTACAAATCCGACGAAATACGACCTGTTCATGCAAAATGCTCTTGAAAAATAAAATATCCATATTTTCCTTTTATTTTTCCCTTACCGCATGGTAATGGAGAACGAAAAAAAAACAAAGCCTTTATCCAGCGTCCGGCGCATTAAAATCGTGTAAAAATATTGATCGGCTCAAGTCGCCCTAGATCAGCTGTCAATATGACGTAATCTGGCTTTTGCATCCCTGCACCATTCATAACAAAACGGCCGGGGTGTTACCACTCCGGCCGTTTTTGTAATGATCACATGGGCATGATTCAGATGCGGAACTGCGCTACCACCTGATTTAACGCAGAAGCGGAATTATCCAGCTGGCGCGCTTCCCCTGTCAGTTCCAGCGCATGCTCGGCGGTATTGTCAACCAATGCTGTGATCGCCGTCAGGCTGCGGTTAATGTCATCAGCGACAATAGTTTGCTGCTCAGTTGCCACCGCAATCTGGGTGCTTTGTTGTTGTACAACCATGATAGCCGCACTAATCGCAGTTAATGATTGCTGCATCGCCCGAGCACGGTCGGCACTCACCTCCGTCTGACTGCGGCCTTGTTGCATCACTTCTTCTGCCTGCTTGGCAATATACTGCAGTTTTTCCACCATCCGGCGGATGTCATCAGTACTTTCACGCGTGCGTCCTGCCAAAGATCTGACTTCATCAGCAACGACGGCAAAACCTCGGCCTTGTTCACCGGCACGGGCCGCTTCGATGGCGGCATTTAATGCCAGCAGATTGGTCTGTTCGGCGATGCCCTTAATCACGTCGACTACAGTACCGATATTTTCTGATTCTTTTGCAAGCCCTACCACGACATCAACGGCAGACACCATGCTTTGATTCAGCGATTCCATATCGTTAACCGCCAACTCAGACAATTTCGCTCCTTGCTGGCCACGGGCATCTGCATCTGCCGCAGCCTGGCTGGTCGATTGCGCATTACGGCTGATCTCCTGCACAGTCGCAGCCATTTCCGTCACCGCAGCAGAAACAGAATCTATCTGAGCCTTCTCATGTTGGATCTCCTGATTGGTCAGCCCAACGACCTGATTCAGATGCTCACTGGACAATTTGACCTGTTCAGCCTGCTGTTGGGTCTGCGCCAGTGACTGACGTAATTTACTGACAAAGGTATTAAAATGTCGTGCCAGCGCGCCCACCTCGTCTTGCTGTGCAATATCGATGCGTCGTGTCAGATCGCCGTCACCGCTGGCAATGTCTTGCATAGCATGAGTCAATTGTTGCAGTGGTTTGGTGATAACCCCAGTCGTAATCATGATACTTGCCGTGATTAGTGCCAGGATCAGCAGTGCGCCAAAGATTGACCACTGCACCGTCGACTCAATTGGCGCATCGATTAACGCGGCCGGGATCAGGATACCCACCAACCAGTTCATTTGCGGAAAATCACGGCTGACCGGCTGATAAGCGACGTAATAATCCGCACCGTTGAGTCGGATCTCGGCAAAACCAGACTGGCTTTGCTGTGCCGCTTTCGCCAGTGCGGCAAAACCGCTGTTGTTCTTATCTTTATCATCCAGCCCCTGGATTGGGTCATTGGCTTTGGTGGTAATGCCGGCCCGCTCGGAGAAATGCACAATCTGGCCTTTACCATCGAGTAAAAACGGCAAGCCCTCACCTTGATAGCGAATGGTCTCAACTTTATCCCCGACTTTATTGATATGCAGATCGAGACCACCAACACCAAGTAAAGTCCCATCTGGCAGGTACACCGGACCTTCCACGACGGCTGAGACGATGCCGGTAGTAAAATCGGCCGACGGCGAACCGACGAAAAACTTATTGTGCTTCATCGTCTCGATATACCATGGACGTTGGCTGGCAAAATAGCCTTTGTCCACCACACCTTTGTCTGGCCCATCCACATCAACGCCGGTTCTGGAATCTTCGCGGAAATACTCGTCAGAGCGGGTCAAAGCAAAAAACGCCGACAGAATATTGGCGTCGCCGCTGCTGATAGTTTTAAACGTCTGATTAATCTGCTGATAACCCTCAGCCGTTGCCAAATCGGTGCCACGCCCCGGATATTGCAAAAACCATTGCTGAAATTGCGGACTATGTAAAAAAGTCTTCGCCACCTGCGCATATTCTGCAAAGAACTGACCCACAGCGACAGACTCTTTCTGCATCAGGCTATTTGCCTCTGCTTCCACCTGTGCTCTGGTTTGCGCCGCGATATGCTGGATCACCAGAAATGCGGCAACTGCTAATAAAATGGCTGTGGAGCCACCGACTGCAAACAAAATTTTCTTTTTTATTGATGTTATTTTTTGATACAACATAGGACCCCCAAACATGTGCCGCTCCATCAAATCACAACGGATGAATTAAATCCAGCAGTTCAAAACAGACAATTAAATAATTGATCTATAAGAATTTATTGAATTAGAAACTCAAAATTCGCACCACTTTGACGCATCTCAACTGAATAGACTGACGGCAAGCGCAAAAATAGCGCATAAAACTATGTCCGCCGCGCTATTTTGGCGCAGCGGATTTGTTTGCCCTGAATTGATTGCCGACTTTTCAAGCAGTGCAAGTGCGGAGTATTGCCTGGATAACGCTGGAGCGTTTCAGACTCGCGACATCCTTGGAGCTCGCCCACCGGCAGCTGAGCTGTGCAAAACGGCTGTCCTGCCGTTTTGTGGAAAGCTTTAGCTGGTCCCGCAGGGATTTTTGCCAGAATGGCAAAAACAAAAAAACCTGCATTAAGCAGGTTTAATGGGTGAAAACGGATCTGAGCAAGCCAACCATTTGGCTTGCGCCGTTTTCACGCGACGAGCTCTGCGAGGAGCCGGGGGACGCAAAAACACAAAAACGCCTCGAGCGTTTTACACTCGCTACATCCATGTCGCTCGCCTACCGGCAGCTGAGCTGTGCAAAACGGCTATCCTGCCGTTTTGTGGACAGCTTTAGCTGGTCCCGCAGGGATTTTTGCCAGGATGGCAAAAACAAAAAAACCTGCACTAAGCAGGTTTAATGGGTGAAAACGGATCTGAGCAAGCCAACCATTTGGCTTGCTCCGTTTTCACGCGACGAGCTCTGCGAGGAGCCGGGGGACGCAAAAACAAAAAAACCTGCACTAAGCAGGTTTAATGGCGGACGCAGGAGGATTACAGCTGGCTGCGCCAACTGCCCTTCGGGTCGCGCTGCGCGCGCTCGGTCGGCAAAGCCGACGCGTCGAACCAAACGGGGGTTCTCACCGCCTGCGTCATCAGTTCTTAATTCGGGGACTAGCTTTAAACAAAAAAACCTGCACTAAGCAGGTTTAATGGCGGACGCAGGAGGATTCGAACCTCCGACCGCTCGGTTCGTAGCCGAGTACTCTATCCAGCTGAGCTATGCGTCCTGGGAGTATGTCTTGCGACAGGTCTTACAATTTTCTATCTTGCAGGTATTGCCAGTGTTTCAGATGGCGGACGCAGGAGGATTCGAACCTCCGACCGCTCGGTTCGTAGCCGAGTACTCTATCCAGCTGAGCTATGCGTCCATCTAATCTAAAAACAACTGGCGGAGGGAGAGGGATTCGAACCCTCGATAGAGTTTCCCCTATACACCCTTAGCAGGGGTGCGCCTTCAGCCACTCGGCCATCTCTCCGCGCTACGTTGCGGTGCGTATATTAATGTCTCAGGAAAATATGTCAAACAAAATTTTGAACCTGACTGTGCGATTGCCGACCTTTTAGACAATCTGCGCAATTAATAACGTAAACGACTACTTTTTACACAACAAAACAATAAAAACAATGATTTACGAAAACAGACTTATTGGTCATCATCCTGGCTGTAACCGCCTGGGGTGCCCTTTTCCGCTTGTATCCGCATGTAGATTTCTTCACGGTGCACTGATACTTCTTTTGGTGCATTCACACCGATCCGTACCTGATTACCTTTTACGCCTAACACAGTGACAGTCACTTCATCACCGATCATTAATGTCTCACCAACGCGACGGGTCAAAATAAGCATTCGTTTGCTCCTATCCTTTAGTCCCAGCTATTTAAACGACGCTTAGCCTTTCACCAACGCGTCCATGTTGCCAATCATAACTCAGCATTCAAATTTATGAAAATCCAGCGATTAATTATCGCTGTTGAACAAAACCTGATGTAATTTTGCTGCGGCGCCTTCAACCAGTTCCGGTGCCATTAATACAGAAAAACGACTTTCAGTTTGCGTCATCGCCCAAATCTGGATATTCAGCTGATTTAGCAGCTGATGGATCCGCGCGACCACATCGGGTTGTGACCTGATGCCGATACCGACCACCGACAGTTTAGCAAGATTTGCTTGAATGCGGTGCTGAGCGTCCCGACAATTTTTCAGCAAATTCTGTACATCGTCAGCGACTTGCAGCCAATCGCTGTTAGTCAGCACCAATTGCACAGTCAGCTGATCGGGCCAAACGCCATATTGTTGTACCATATCCGTTTCAACGTTGTGCGCAGCTAAAAGGTTCAGTAACCGGCAAAAATCAGTATGACTCAACGCCTGTAACTGCAGAAACGTCAGGCCATGCTGGCAGGCAATACCGGATATTAACGGCAGTAGCATTGGATCTTCCTCGTAAGTCATCAGCGTGCCGGCATCCGGCCTGAAAGTCGATAAGACACGCAACAGCACCCGATGACGACCGGCATATTCGACGGATCGTGAGTGCAGCACCTTCGCACCAACACTGGCCAGCTCCAGCATGTCACCAAACGGGATCTGCGACAGACGTCGTGCACCAGGGCAGATCCGTGGATCGATGGTGTATACGCCATCGACATCGGTATAGATCTGACACTCGTCTGCTTGCACAGCCGCAGCCAGTGCAACAGCCGACGTATCAGAGCCGCCGCGTCCCAGCGTCGTCAGATTGCCTTCGATATCCCGGCCCTGGAAACCTGCGACTACCACAATATGGCCTTGCTCCAGTTCCTGTGCCAGGCGTTCGGTATCGACGTGTTCAATCCGCGCTTTGCCAAATTTATTGTCTGTGCGGATACACACCTGATCAGCCAGTAGTGACACAGCGGGGTATCCGCGCTTCACCAGCGCGATAGCCAGCAATGCCACACTGACCTGTTCCCCGGCTGCCGCCAGCACGTCCAACTCGCGCGCACTGGCCTTTACGTCTATCCGCTGAGCCAGCCCGAGTAACCGGTTGGTTTCCCCGGCCATCGCTGACACCACAGCAATCACTTTATGGCCGGCCTGCACAGTGCGAATAATCAAATCCGCCACCGCTTCTATCCGTTCGGTGGTGCCGACTGAGGTACCACCGAACTTTTGCACCAGTAATGCCACCTGTTACAGCTTCGCTGCCAGATAGTCTGTGGCCGCCGCGAGTACCTTGCCAAGACCAGCAACGTCGGTGCCTCCGGCTTGCGCCAGATCCGGTTTGCCGCCGCCTTTACCACCCAGTTGTTCGGCCGCCCAGCCAACCAGCTGGCCAGCATTGACTTTATCGGTAAGGTCTTTGGTGACGCCCGCGATCAGGCTGACTTTGCCGTCACTGGCTGTGCCAAGCAGAATGACGCCGGAGCCGATGTTGTTTTTCAGCTCGTCGACCATAGTGCGGAAACCTTTTGGATCCACACCGGACAGCTCTGCAATCAGCACTTTCGTGCCGTTCAGCACGACTGCTTTTTCCAGCAATGAAGCACCGGCGGCGCTGGCCATTTTCGCTTTCAGTTGTTCCAGTTCTTTTTCCAGCAGCTTGCTGCGGTCTAAGGTCTGTACAACGCGATCGGCAATCGACAGCACATCGCCCTTGAGTAATCCGGCAACTTGCTGCGCTTGCTGTTCCAGCTTATGTAAATAAGCCAGAGCACCAGCGCCTGTCACCGCTTCAATCCGGCGTACACCGGCAGCGATGCCGCTTTCCACCAAGATTTTAAACAAACCGATATCACCGGTGCGCGCCACGTGGGTACCACCGCAGAGTTCAATTGAAAACTCACCCATCGACAACACACGGACGTCGTCATCATATTTTTCGCCAAACAGCGCCATAGCGCCGGCGGCTTTAGCAGCATCCAGTTGCATCAGTCGCGTCAACACTTCATGGTTGGCCTGAATTTGCGCATTGACCAGCTGTTCAATCTGACGAACTTCGTCGGCTTTCACTGCTTCAAAATGAGCAAAGTCAAAACGCAGACGGTCAGGACCCACTTGTGAGCCTTTTTGTACCACGTGTGCGCCTAAAACCTGCTGTAACGCGGCGTGTAACAGGTGGGTTGCAGAGTGATTTTTGCGAATAGCACCGCGGCGTTCGTTATCAATTTGTGCATCGACGCGCTCACCAACAGATAAAGTGCCGCTGATGGTGCCGCGATGCGCAAAAGCTTTGCCGATTTTGAGTGTGTCAACCACTGTGAACACTGCGCCGGATGCCAGCGTTAAAGTACCAGTGTCTCCCATCTGACCGCCGGACTCGGCATAAAATGGTGTCTGGTCGAGGATCACCAGCGCTTGCTGGCCGTCGATCACAGATTCAACTTTGTCACCGTCACGGACGATTTCCACCACAACAGCATTGCCGTGTTGTTCGGTGTAGCCAGTGAAATCAGTCACTTGCTCAGAAGTAACCGTTTGGTTGTAGTCCTGGCCAAAGCTGGAAGCGGCCTGTGCACGTTTGCGCTGGGCTTCCATGGCGGCTTCAAATCCTGCCTGATCAACGGTCAAGCCTTGTTCGCGTGCGACATCGCTGGTCAAATCGACCGGGAAGCCATAAGTGTCATACAGCTTAAATACCACTTCGCCCGGAATTTCTTTGCTATCGCCAAGCGCAGCCAAAGCATCTTTGAGCAGCAACAGACCGCGTTCCAGCGTCTTACCAAACTGCTCTTCTTCCATCCTCAGTACTTTTTCAATAACAGCTTGTTTTTCAATCAGCTCCGGATAGGCTTCGCCCATTTGCACTGCGAGCTCAGCCACTAACTTACTGAAGAATACGCCTTTGGCGCCCAGCTGATTGCCATGGCGCACAGCGCGGCGGATGATGCGGCGCAGCACATAACCACGGCCTTCATTCGATGGCATCACACCGTCGGCGACCAGGAAAGAACAGGAACGGATATGGTCGGCGATCACGCGCAGCGATTTGTTGTCCAAATCAGCAGTGCCGGTCACGGCTGCAGCCGCTTTGATGAGCCCTTGGAAGATATCGATTTCATAGTTGCTGTGCACGTGCTGCATAATGGCAGCAATACGTTCCATCCCCATGCCGGTATCCACGCTTGGTTTTGGCAGCGGTTCCATCCGACCATCGGCGTGGCGGTTGAACTGCATAAAAACGTTGTTCCAGATCTCGATGAAACGGTCGCCGTCTTCCTCTGGTGAACCCGGTGGACCGCCATAGATATGGTCACCGTGATCATAGAAAATCTCGGTACAAGGACCGCAAGGACCGGTGTCACCCATGGCCCAGAAGTTGTCTGAAGCAAAAGGTGCGCCTTTGTTGTCGCCGATACGGATCGCACGTTCGACAGGCACGCCAATCTTCTGGGTCCAGATGTCAAAAGCTTCGTCATCAGTGGCGTATACCGTGATCCACAGCTTTTCTTTCGGTAACTGCAAAACTTCAGTCAGGAATTCCCAGGCGTATTTAATGGCGTCTTCTTTGAAATAATCACCAAAGCTGAAATTGCCCAGCATTTCAAAAAAGGTGTGGTGACGGGCGGTATAACCGACGTTTTCCAGGTCGTTATGTTTACCACCGGCACGCACACAACGCTGCGATGTCACGGCACGGTTGTAGTTACGTTTGTCCTGGCCAAGAAACACATCTTTAAATTGCACCATGCCGGCGTTGGTAAACAACAGCGTCGGGTCGTTGCCCGGAATTAACGAGCTGCTGGAAACAATTTGGTGGCCTTTACTGGCGAAAAAGTCCAGAAAGGCGCGGCGCAGTTGCGCAGAGGTCATGTACATAGGCTGTCCTAACTATCTGAATGTTGTAATGCGTAGCGGATCTGCTCCGAATTGAAGCCACGGCGTTGTAAAAACGCCATCCGTTTTAATCGTTCTTTGTCTGAACCGGCCGCCAGCTCGCCGAATTTCTTCTGCACGCAGCTGCGGGCCAGTTCAAACCAATCGGGTTCAGCGCTGTCGAGCGCTTGTTGTAACAACTCCTGGTCCAGCCGGTGTTGCCGGCTTAATTGCCGCAGCACCGCAAGACCCTGTCCTTTACTGACGCAATGACGCAATAACATCTCAGCAAAGCGCTGATCTGACTGATATTGATCCTGCTGACAACGTTCCAATGTCACCTGAGCCAAATCGTCATCTGCGCCACGCTGGCGCAGTTTATCCAGCAGTTCATGGCTGCTATGCTCGCGCCGGCTCAGCAAACCGATGGCTAATTGCCAGGCTTGCTGCGCCGTCAAAACTTCAGGTTCAGACTTCAAACACTGCCGCCTCATCCGGCCGTGCCGGCGTCAGCACAAAGAATTCCCGAAATGACAGGAAAAAGCTGATGGCAAGCCATGGCAATATCAATATCCACGAAATCAGCATCGTGAACGGGCCAGTCAGCGCCAGCAGTACAGAGATAATACCAAACACCGTCAGTGCCGGGACATTGCGCCAGCACGCCATGAAACTGGCTTGTAGCACCGGCCAAAGCCGCTGCTCACGCAGAAAATAAATCACCGGCACTGCATAGGCAAATAACATCGCATTGACCGATGCCATTGCCACCAACGCGAACAATGCCAGTAAATCAGCCTCGCCGGTTTGCCACAGTGGCACTTGTTGCGCCAACAACAACTGACTGGGGATCGATAACAAAATATTCAGACCGGCCAGCCGGATAAAAGCTGCCCGATGGCTACTTTCTTTTAATGGTTGCCACAAAAGGTCCAGCGACAGAGGTTTCTGTTGTTGGGCCCGTACAATGCCGTCATAAAAACCAGCCAGTAAAAATGGCCCCAGCAACGCCGCAACCACCGCCAGTAAAGGATGGACCAGCCCCAACAGCGACACAACCAGCATCAACCAGAACATCGCGAGTAACAGCATATGCTGGCGCAGCAGCAACCAGCCTTGTTTGAGCCAGTCCAGACCGGCTTTCGCCGGCGCCCGGCGGATCACTAATTGTAATTTCATCCGGCTATCTCCTGCCAAGTCGGGCTGACGTCGCCCACGGTTGCAGCACAAAGCCACTGTTGAAAGAACGACGCCTGCGCGTCCTGCTCAGTTGGTGCAAAAGGAGCAAAATGCCGCGGCTGCGCCGGGTCAAATGGCCCTTGTTTGACTTCAAGAAATACGGCGCCCGGCGCTCTCGCCACCACGGTATGCCACTGTCGCGGAGCCAACTCCAGACCGGTTAAAGCCGAACCGGCACTGAGTTGCCTGCGTGCAGTGACAGTGCCGGCATCGTCAAATTGCAAAAAATCCACCGCGCCAGCCAGCATCACAAACAATTCCCATTGTTGTGGTTCGGTATGTCGATGTGGCGGAACATAACTGTCTGCATGCATCGCAATGACCACCCGCTGCACCGGCTCTGCGAAATTCTGATGTAAATTCAAAAATGTCCGCCGCCGCGGCTGTTGCGCCGCTGTCGCAAGTAATTCAGTAAATAAGGCTTGATCTAATAACATACCAGCAAAAATTCGGTTTAATTGCGCTGAATAAAGCGGCCTATCATACTGCAAATGTCTGCGCTTCCCATAGTGCTAAATCAGGGCAAAACCGCAGCCAGACTGACAAAAAAGGTGCCGTTGGCACCTTTTTTCTACTAATCGCTGCGTCAGCTGTGTTTACTCACGGACAATCTCCATCTCCGCGGTCAGATTGGTCGCGCCATCGACTTTTTCCATCTGCCACAACAGATAGCGGCTGTCGACATGGATAGAGCGGTTCAGCGCTGGATCGTAGTCATAATTACCGATAATGCCTTCAATCACACCATCAAACAGCAACCCAACCAGTTCAGCTTTGCCGTTTAACGTCGGTGAGCCTGAGTTACCGCCAGTCGTGTCGACCGTGCTTAGGAAATTCACCGGCACCGTTTTCAGCTCTGGATGCGCGTACGCACTAAAGTCGCCACCAGCAATGGCCGCCAACTGTGCCGCCGGTGCGTTAAACGGGCTTTGGCCTGTATGTTTTTCACTAATGCCTTTGAGCGTGGTAAACGGCTGATAGGCCACACCATCACGCGGCTGATAACCTTTCACTTCACCGAAGGTCACGCGCAGCGTGCCATTTGCATCGGCATACACAGGCTTCTGACTGGCTTTGTTAAACGCAATCACAGCTTCCATCACTTTCGGACGCGCGACGGCCAGTTTGCCGGCGTAGTTTTTGCTGTCATTTTCCAATTGCAGGTCGATATCTGCCAGTGCAACAGCGAACTGGATAGCCGGATCCTGGCTGGTCTTGAACTCCTCAACCGACTTACCAATCCAGGCTAGTCGCTCGACTTCGTCACTGAGCAGGCTCGTCTGATAAATCTGTACTAGTTTGGCGCGCACTGCGGCTTCATCAAACCCTTCGGCAATACCGAAATATTGATCAAATGCCGCCAGACGCTGCGGTTTTGGCAGCGCGGCATAATGCTTCAGGAAATGTAACGCGATTTCTAAATCAACCGCGCCGTCAAAACTACGTGACATCCGCTTCAAGCCAGCTTTGAACCGCTCCTGATCGCGCTGCTGAAAGCCGGTTTCGCGTTCTTCATCCGGCTTTTGTTGCTCCAGCGCCAACCGGTACAATTTACGGCTGGTACTGAACAGCTGGGCATAACCAAAATAATTCAGGATCAGGTCGCGTTGTTGGGTCGCCGTGTCAGCATCAAGCAATTGCTGCAGGCTCAACAGTGCCGGTTTGTACTTGGCTTTGCGTGAAGGTTCAGCCTCAATCCAACGATGCAGGATCGCTTCAAATTCGTCTTTACGCTGTTGCGTTGTACCTTTTTGATAGGTCTGGATCATGCCGTCATAGTTTTTGGCGTAGTTGGCAAGGCCGGCCAGAATGGACTCATATTTGATGCGGGCTTCACTGCCTTCTGCGGCATGCTGTTTAATCAGCGCTATGGCTTCCTGACGGTACTGGCGCGCAGCCGGTAGCACAGTGGTGAACTGATTTCGTACTTCAAAGGCGGTGTTGTAGCGGTTAGTGCGACCCGGATAGCCAAGCACCATGACAAAATCGCCTTGCTGAACGCCTTTCGCGGAAACTTTTAAAGCACTCGGCGGCACAAAAGCGACGTTGTCAGCACTGTAATCTGCCGGTTTGCCATCTTTGCCGACATAAGCGCGGTAAAACGCATAATCACCGGTATGACGTGGCCACATCCAGTTATCAATGTCGCCACCAAACACGCCGACGCCGCCCGGCGGCGCATGCACCAGCCGCACGTCACGGATCTCCAATTGCTTGATCAGGTAATATTCCAGACCACCGTGAAAGCTGTAGACGTCGCAACGATAACCAGCAGTCGCCTCGCATTCAGCCACCAGCTCTTTACGCAGCTGGTCTATTTTGTCAAAACGGTCTTTCCCCTGCAGTTGCGGCGTCAGCTCCTGCTTAATTTGTTGGGTCACATTACTGACCGCTTCGGTCACTAAGATTTTACTGCCCGGTGCTGCCGGCAATTCTTCTGCCGGCGTTTTTGCCAGAAAACCCCGCTCAATCAGGTTGTTCTGTGCAGTGCTATTGTGCTGAATACTGCTGTACGCACAGTGGTGATTGGTCAGCGCCAGGCCTTGTTTAGACACAAAAGATGCAGTACAGCCACCGAGGCTAATCACTGCATTCATTGGGAAGGCGGTTAGTTCGGCGATAGATTTTGCATCGATTTGCAAGCCTTTCGCTTTGAGAACGGCTTCCAGTTCCGGTAACTGATGGGGTTGCCACATGCCTTCATCGGCGTTTGCTAAAGCGGCGGTCAATATTGAGCATACCGACAACGCCAGCACAGAATTTTTCATTCAACGATTCCTTGAGATCCAACCGTGTCAGCACATTAGCTAACGGGTTCCACGACATGGATGATTTATCTGGATTTTGCCGCATTGTGCGATAAATCAGTCGGCAAATAACAGTCCCAATCGCAGAAAAAATACAGAACTTGAAAAAGCCGGCAGGATCCCCCAGATCCAGTGCAGTTTTAATCACCGGACGCTGCAGTAAAGACGATGGAAAAGCAAATTGAAAAACTAATGTACGCCAGCCGCTGGTTGATGGCGCCAATGTATCTGGGACTGAGCCTGGTGCTGATTGCCTTGGGTATTAAATTTTTTCAGGAAATCTTCCATCTCCTGCCCAACATCATCGTTACAAAAGAAGCTGACCTGATCCTGGTGGTGTTGTCGTTAATTGATATTGCGCTGGTTGGTGGCCTGATTGTGATGGTGATGTTTTCCGGTTACGAGAACTTTGTGTCTCGACTGGATATTGATGATTCGTCAGAAAAACTGAATTGGCTTGGCAAAGTCGACTCGGGTTCACTGAAAAACAAAGTCGCAGCGTCTATTGTGGCGATATCGTCGATTCACCTGCTAAAAATTTTTATGGACACGCCGAACATCGATAACGACAAAATCATGTGGTACCTGTTGATCCATATCACTTTTGTCTTGTCAGCCTTTGTCATGGGTTACCTAGACAAGCTGACGAAAGAGAGAGTCTGAAATTGACCCGGACCGATGGCTGAGTTAGTTTAGGAGATCCGCGCTATGCGCGGCCAGTCATACGTCAAGAGGTTTTGCTGTGCAGGGATCCGCGCAAGTTTTTTACCGCTTCATTCAGGCCGCAGTCGTCACACTGTTGTTGTGCAGTTATCCCCTGTTCTCGATGGAAGCTGGCCTGCCGCTGTTAAAAAACTTTAAGCCAAAAGATTACAATGCCGGCACGCAGAATTGGGCCATGCTGCAAGATAGTGATGGCTTGATTTACGCCGGCAACAACGTGGGTGTACTCGAATTTGATGGCGTGCACTGGCGCGTCATCGCGACGACGAATCAGTCGGTCGTGCGTTCTCTGGCGCTTGGCCATGACGGCAGGATTTATGTCGGTGCCAAAGGTGACCTCGGTTATATCAATAAAGCCCGTCCGCAAGGCGCCCAGTTTATTTCTTGGCGCGATCGCATCCCAGCCGCTTACCGCAATTTTCAGGATATTCGCCAGACTTTTGTCACCGAACAAGGGATATTGTTTGTCGCCCGCTCCTATCTGTTTTTAATCAACGATCAGGAAGTGCGCAGCTGGACCAGCGAGTCCGCCTTTATGAAGGCCTTTCAGATCAATGACCGCATCCTGATTAAAGAACAGGATACCGGCCTGCTCGAACTGAAAGACGGGCGGCTGGAGCCAGTCAACAGCACGCAGCCACTGGCGGATAAAGCGGTGTTTGTCGCCGAACAATGGAATGAAAATCAGGTACTGATTGGCACACGCGACGCCGGATTTTTTCTGCTGGGTCCAAGCGGTATGCAACCATTTCAGATGCCCGCCAGCAAAGAACTAGACCAGGCGATGATTTATACCAGTCAGCGCCTGCGTAACGGCCTGCTGGCGATTGGCACAGTGCGGGACGGCATCTATCTGCTGGACCAACAAGGCAACATCCACAGCCATATCAATAAGTTTTCCGGCATGCTCGATGACAATGTCCGCGCGCTGATGGAAGACCGTCAGCAAGGCTTATGGGTGGCGATGGACCATGGTTTAGCGCGGGTAGAAGCCTCGTCCGCCATTTCGATGTTTAATCATGTGATGGGCCTCAAAGGCAACGTGTTGTCGTTACATCGCTATCAAAATCAGTTATTTGCCGGTACCAGTCAGGGCTTATTTCGTTTACAGGCGGATGGCGTAAAAGCGGCGCATTTCAGCGCCATTGATAACTTCAGCAACCAGACCTGGGATTTTGCTGATTTTGCCGACAGCATGCTGATCGCCAACAATAAAGGCGTCTATCAGTATCGCGATGGCAAGTCTGAATTGATTTTCGATGCGCCGATACCGGCCAAAGTCTTACTGGTGTCGCGTCAGCAGCCGGATACCGTCTGGGTTGGCCTGCAAAATGGTTTGCTGCGCCTGCAATACAGCGACGGTCAGTGGCGCAATCTTGGTGTCATCAGCGGCGTGGTCGGCAATCTGAACAGTCTGATTGAAGAAACGGACGGCAGCCTGTGGATCGGCACGCTGGCACACGGTGTTTACCGGCTGCAATTAAGTGGCGACACAGAACAAACGCCTTTACTGGATAACTTTACTGAAGCGGCCGGCTTACCCAGCCTGAACCGCAATTCGGTGCATCGCTGGTCTGGTGGCTTATTGTTTGCCACTGTGGCTGGTTTGTATCAGTTTAATCAAAGCACTCAGACTTTTGGCATCCATCCGGTGTTCAGTGGCCTGTTTGCGCAGCAACCCTGGGTGCGCTCGCCGACTCAGGATAGCAGTGGCCGCATCTGGATGATTAACTGGGACAATCAGACTGGTGAACGTCAGGCCGGAGCAGCCGAAAAGATCGGACCGGACCAGCCCTATCACTGGTCTACCGCGCCATTATTCCCATTGGCCGATACGCCACTGGATGTGATCTTGGCCGAAGATGCCGCCATTACCTGGTTTGGTGGCGCTGAAGGTATTTTTCGTTTTGATGCCAGCCGGATCAGCCGCAGCATTGTGGCGCACCCGCCGCTGATCCGCCGGGTGGTCAGTCGTGACAATCAGACGCACTTTGCCGGCGGTCAACTGGCCAAACTGCAACTGGCATCTGATCAGAATTCATTGCGGCTTGAATATACGGTGCCCCGTTACGGCCACCTCGATACCAACCTGTTTCAGGTGCAGCTGGTGGGGAATGACCCGGCCTGGTCGGATTGGCATAATGAAACCTACCGTGATTACACCAACTTAGCACCGGGCAATTATCAATTTAAATTGCGCTACAAAAACGCTTTTGGTGAGATCAGCGAAGCGACCCCATTACATCTGCAAATCGCCGCACCTTGGTATCAGAGCTGGTGGGCCTATATGGTCTACGTGCTGGCGGCACTGGGCCTGCTCAAAGTGCTGGTAGGCTGGCGCGTGCGGCCGGTGTTACAGGAAAACAGCAAACTGGAAGATTTGGTCAGACAACGGACCCAACATCTGGAAGATACGATGCAGATGCTCGAGGGTGCCAAACAAAAAGCGGAAACCGCGGCGGTGGCCAAAAGTGAGTTTCTGGCCAATATGAGTCACGAGATCCGCACGCCGATGAATGCCATTATTGGCTTTGCGCAATTGGCGCAAAACAGTGAGTCTTTTGCCGACCAGCAACTGTATTTAAGTAAAATCACTGCTTCCAGTAAAATTCTCTTAAGCATTATCAACGACATTCTTGATTTCTCTAAAGTCGAAGCAGGTAAGCTCGAGCTGGAACAGGTCCGCTTCCGGCTGCAGGATATGCTGCAGCAAATTCGCGATTTGTTTATTGAACAGGCCCGGCAAAAACGACTGGAATTGCAATTTAGCGTCGATCCGCAGGTGCCTGCCTGGCTGATTGGTGATCCGCTACGATTAAGTCAGGTGCTGATTAACTTGCTCAGCAATGCGGTGAAATTCACCGGTCAGGGCAAGGTCGTGCTGCGCGTCGATCTGGCGTTGCAAGTCAATCCGCCGGAAACCGCCGCTGAAGTCTGGTTGCATTTTGCCGTGCAGGACACCGGCATTGGCCTGAGTCCGGAGCAATGTCAGAATCTGTTCCAGGCGTTCAGCCAGGCTGACACTTCCACAAGTCGCAAATATGGTGGCACCGGGCTCGGCCTCAGTATCGCCCAGCGTCTGGTGCAGTTAATGGGCGGACGGATCGAGGTACAAAGTCTGGCCGGTATCGGCAGTACTTTTAGCTTTAGTATCCGGAGCTATCGCGCCGAGGCAGGCGGACCGGCCAAATTAGTTGCTGAGTCGCCGCTGCCGCTAAATACCGTCAAACCGGACAGCGATGCAACGTCCAAGGGCCGTATTTTGCTGGTGGAAGATAACAGCTATAACCAAACTCTGGCACGGATCATCCTGCAGCATGCTGGCTTTGCAGTGGATGTGGCAGATCATGGCGAACAGGCATTACAGCAACTCAGTCAGCACCAATATGCGCTGGTACTGATGGACGTGCATATGCCGACCATGGATGGTTACACCGCTACGCGGATCTTACGCCAGCAAGCGGCGCATGCCCGCTTACCGGTGATTGCTTTAACGGCACACGCCACCGAAGAATTCCGCCGCGAATGCCTCGACGCCGGGATGAACGATTTTATCGCCAAGCCATTTGATGCCCGCACTCTACTCAGCAAAGTGCAGGAATGGGCCTAGTGGTCTCAGATCGCAAGTTAAACACTGTCGGATCAGCGGTATTTCGTCAGGATCTGTTCGAGCTGCCCTTGCTGGCGCAACGTCTCGATCGCTTGGTCAAGTTGCTGGACCGTTGATTCCGCCAGCATCGGTGAATACATGCACTGGATCTGGTTTCGTTCGATTTCAACCACGTGCAGTCCATGCTTATTTTTCAGCAAATAACCATATTCAAATTCAGACACAACCACAGCAGTCAGATGCTTTTTCTGCAGATGGCGCAGACTTTCAGCCGGTGAATAACTATCCACTCTTTGCAATTGGCCGCGGGCGAACATAGCACTCAGCGTCGGATAGACATAACCAAAAGTGGTGCCGACCTTGCCTTTACTGCGCCGGCTGAAATCAGCAAAATCGGTAAAAGCTTCTGCCGAGATATACAGGTCACGGTGGACAAATAATGGTGGGCTCCAGCGCAATTGCGGCTCGGTGAACCACTCCGGTGTGCCGTTACAGTAAAAATCCAGCTGCCCCAGCAGCAATAAATCCGTGACCCGCTTGCGTGGGATCGCTTCGATTTGCATCGGACGATTTAACGTGCGGGCCAGTTGCTGATAAATATCAAACAGGATGCCGCCAACCGGAGTTTGCTGCTGATCGGTCAGCATAAAAGGCGGCGCGTCGGCGATGTGCGGCACCCGCAGTGGCGCGTTAGCTGCCAACGCGGCTGGTGACAGCACCAGATACGCGAAACTCAGCCAGCAGCAGGTTTTTACATTCAATCCGGCGGCTCCAGTGTCCCCTGAACAGACACTGAGCATAGTCCTAACTGCAGACTAACTGCAAACCCGGTTGCGGCCCTGCGCTTTGGCCTGATACAGCAGTTGATCTGCCCGACTCAGCAGCTTGTCGTAGCTACCGACATCGTCGTGTTGTGCCACGCCAAAACTGGCGGTCACCTGCAAGCCCGGGACATCGGCACTAAAATCCAGCGCCGCGATCGCGAGCCGGATGCGCTGACAGATCTCGACGGCATGCGTCAGATCTGTTTGCGGCAACAATAACGCAAACTCTTCCCCACCCCAGCGCGCGATACGGTCAATATCCCGCACTTGCTGTCGTAACAACTGCGCCAGTTGCTGTAACACCAAATCGCCAGCCTGATGTGACCAGCGATCGTTAATGGTTTTAAAATGGTCAATATCCAGCATCACCAGACAGAGTGGCTGACCCGAGCGCAGTGCCCGGCTGAATTCAAATGCCAGTTGTTCATCAAAGGCCCGCCGGTTGGCAAGACCGGTCAAGCCGTCTTCCCGGGCCTGTGCAGCAAATGCCTGCGCCTGCAGTTGTAATTGCTCCGCTAGCTGGGTCTTTTCCGTCACGGCCTGACGCAACGACTGAGCCTGCGCCAGTAACTCGGTGGTTTTGCCGGCGACCTGCAGTTTCAGCCGCAATTCCGACTGGCTGAGCCGGTACAGCCGCCAACGGACAAAACCAAACACCGTACACAATATCAACAGGACGGCCAGCGTCTGCACCCAGCCTTTTTGCCAGAATAGTGGCAACACAGTAAATTCCACCCGGGCCACTTCCGTATTCCAGTCGCTTTCCGGATAAGCCGCACTGACCAGCAAACGATAATCGCCGGGTGGCAAATTGGTATATTCCGCATGATTGGCGGTGCCGCGTTCGACCCAATCCTGTTCAAAACCCTGCAATTGCGTCCGGTACAAAATACGCGATGGCATCACATAACTGAGCCCGGCAAACTGGAATACAACGCGCAAAGTTCCGGCCGGCAATGTGGCTCGCTGCAGGGGTACTTCACGACCATCCGCACTGAGTTGCTGCACTACAACAGGCGGTGGTTTCAGGCTGAATTGGGCCAGGCGGGACGGATCAACCGTCGCGACGCCTTGCGAGGTGGCAAACCACAAAGTGCCATCGTGGCGCAATGTGGCAGCCGGCACAGATCCACCATTACACTGCGAACTGAGCATACCGTCGGCTTCGCCAAACATATCGGTATTGCCAAGTGTGGCTTGTTCGCCATCGGCAACGGCATTGGCTTCACTTTGGCTAATGCGGACAATGCCGCGATTACTGCTGAGCCAAAATGCACCGGCACTGTCGGCCAATACGCTAAAAATTTTATCTACCGGTAAGCCGGCGGCCCGACCAACCAGCCGCAACTGATTTTTCTGCTGGTCATAACGCACCAGACCACGGTCAGTCGCCAGCCACAACCAATCGGTGCCGGGTGAATGATAAAAATCAAACACATACTCGGCCTGCTCTTGGCTGTGCAGATCCACTGGCCGGATCGCACCGTCCGACCAGACTGCCGCACCGGTACCGGTACCAATCCACAGCTGACCGGCCCGTTCCTGCGCCGGCGGCTGATAATACAATGCGGACACAAACAATCCGGGTAAACCATCGGCCGTCGTCAGCGTGCTGATTTGCTGCTGCGACAACATATTCAGCCCGCCCGAAGTACCAAAGAACACCCGGTCGCCGGCCAGCGCAATAGCGCGCACTTCATTACTGGCGAGGCCGTTGCTGCGATCATAGCGCTCAATCACCTTGCCTTGGCGTATCCGGTACACGCCATCACCGTAAGTGCCTACCCAAATCTCGCCATTTTCACCCTCAGCCAGGCTTAACACTGAGACGCCTGCATCCAGCGCGACCGACTCCAGCTTACCTGCCACCCAACGATCCAGACCGCCGGCACTGCCGATCCAGACGCTACCGTCAGAATGTTCCAGCACAGTACGGACATAGTTATCCACCAGGCCTTGTTGTTGCGTCAGATTGGTAAACGGCGTTTCGCGCAGCCGGTACAAGCCGGCATTGGTGCCGACCCAGATACTCTGTTCAGTGTCCTGAAAAATGCTCAGCACCCGGTTATTTGGCAGGCCATCCTGCACGCCCAGCTGCTCATAGCCCAGAGTACTGACCCGTTGCACTCCCTGATTAATAGTGCCAATCCAGATCTGTCCGTCAGGCAGTACATGCAGCGCTGTGACGGCAACATTCGCCAGTGCCGGATGTACCAGCGCAAATTGCTGGCCGTTGAGGCGGAATAACCCTTGTTCTGAACCGACCAGCAACTGGCCCTGCGCGTCCAATGCCAGCATAAAAGCTTTGATATCCGGAGCACCGGCCAGCAATGACACCTTTTCAAACTTCGGTTCAGCCGCCTTAGGGTCAAGGCGATATATCCCCTGCAAAGTCGCAAACCATAACATGCCGGCCCGGTCCTGCAGCAGCTTGTATATGACCCGCACCATCAGGCCATCCTGCACGCCAAACCGCTGATACTGCCCGTCGGCCAGCTGACGGACCACGCCGCCGCCTTCAGTAGCAAACCAAAGTTGTCCACTACTGTCGCGCAGCAGGTCATTAATCAGATAGCCAAGTGGTGGAAAACGTTGCCAATTCCCTTTGCTAACCCGGCTAAAGCCACCGCGCGCACCGGCGACCAGCATGCTGCCATCTTGTTCACGGAAAAAAGTACGAACCCCGACATCCGGCAATCCGGTCACACTGTCACGGCCAAAAATGGTAAAACTGCGGCCATCATAACGGGCTGCGCCTTCCCAGGTGGCCAGCCACAGATAGCCGTCACCACTTTGATGAATGTTGTTGATGGTGTTATGCGGTAGTCCGTCGCGCGTCGTCCAACTTTCACGGAAATAGTCATGCAGCGGCGTGACCGCCTGTGCCGAACTAGCAAGCAGCGCGCTGATGCCAAGCAATAACGTAAGGAAAATCCATTGCATTTGCTTCTCCGGTCACGACAGCCGATTTATCCGGCTGACCTTATTCAGCCAATTCCCAGCACAAGTGCTTCAGTTGCAGATAATCTGCCACGCCATATTTTGAGCCTTCCCGGCCAAACCCGGCGCTGCCAACGCCACCAAACGGAATGCGGGCATCCGAAATAGCCGTGGCATTAATCCCGACCATCCCGGCCGTCAGTTGACGCGCCAGCCGATAATTGCGTTTTTCATCCCCGCCGTACAGATAGGCCGCCAGACCGCCATCGGTCTGATTGGCCAGCTGCAGCGCCTGCGCTTCATCAGTGAAAGTCTGCAGTGTCAGCACCGGACCGAAGATCTCTTGCTGACATATCCCCATCTGCATCGTCACATCGGCCAGCATAGTCGGCGGAAAAAAATAACCGCCTGCCGGACCAGGTTGCAGCGCTGCGGGCAATCGTTGCTGGCAGACTAGCCGCGCGCCCTGCAGTATGGCGCCCTCGACAAGTTGTTGCACTTTTTGCACTGCTTTGGCCGAAATGAGTGGCCCGATCTGCACAGTGTCGACCTGACCTGCGCCAACCTGCAACGCCATCACTGCAGCGGCGAGCCGCTGTTCCAGTTCTGGCGCGATCTTGGCATCAGCCAGCACCCGGTTAATGCAAATACAAGTCTGACCGGCATTGCGGAATTTGGCCGCCATAATACCGGTCACCGCGGCATCCAGATCCGCGTCGGCAAACACCAGCACCGGGGCATTGCCACCCAGTTCCAGCGACAGTCGTTTTAATGTAGTGGCGCTTTGTTGCATTAGGAGCCGACCCACACCCGTAGAACCGGTGAAACTAACTTTGGCCACTTGTGGCGATGCGATCAGAAATGCCGCCAGTGGATCCGGTGTGGCGCAAGGCAACACCTGTATCACGCCGGGTGCAATGCCTGCCTCCATCGCCAGTTCGGCCAGCGCCAGCGCAGTTAATGGCGTGGACTCCGCCGGTTTTAACAACACCGTACAGCCGGCGGCCAGTGCCGCGCCTAGTTTACGCGTCACCATCGCGGCGGGAAAATTCCACGGCGTCAGTGCCAGCACCACACCGACCGGCTCAGGAATATTCAACAGCTGCCGGCCCGCCACGCTCGGATGTTGCCAGTCACCTTCCAGCCGCAATGCTTCGCCGGCAAACCAGTTCAGATAAGACGCCGCGTAATCGATTTCCGCCCGCGCTTCGCTAATTGGTTTGCCCTGCTCGGCACAGAGCAGTTGCGCCAGCCGTTCACGTTGTTGCAGCATCAGCTGATGCCAGCGCTGTAACAATTGCGACCGTTCGGTAGCAGTACTGCGCCGCCAATGGGTAAAGGCGTTGGTCGCCGCACTGAGCGCCTCTGCGGCATCGTCCAGCGACGCCGAAGCAACCTGAGCCAGCACCTGGCCATTGGCCGGGTCTACAACCGGAAAACTATGAGCGCTTTGCCGCCACTGGCCATTGATTAACAAAGCACAAGGTGGCAACTGCAGTGACGTTAGCGTGGCGTCGGGCATCAATTCCATCAGAAATTCCTTGTATTCGATTCTGCCGATAATACCCGCATTTATCGAATTTTCTGCAACGATAAAGATAAAAAACCGCCAGGAGCGGTTTTTTACAACGCACAGCGTTGGCCCAAAAGGTAAGCGCCAAGGATGGCAGCGCATAAAAAACCGCCTGGAGCGGTTTTTAACAACGCCTGCGTTGGCCCAAAGGGTAAGCGCCATGGATGGCAGCGCATAAAAAACCGCCAGGAGCGGTTTTTAACAACGCAAAGCGTTGGCCTGAAAGGTGAGCGCCATGGATGGCTGCGCATCGCAGAAAATTGCTCCTGCATTTTCTGCATACAATCCGTCCCTGGATATAAAAAACCGCCAGGAGCGGTTTTTAACAACGCAAAGCGTTGGCCCAAAGGGTAAGCGCCATGGAAGTAGAAACAAAAAAACCAGCCGAAGCTGGTTTTTTCTCAACGCATGGCGTTGGCCTACAAAATAAGCGACAGGTTAATCCGGCTTTTTCGACACGCCGACCATCGCCGGGCGCAATAAACGGCCGTTCAGCTCATAGCCTTTTTGCATGACGAAAATCACCGTATTCGGTGCCAGATCAGCGTTTGGCTGAATTGACATCGCCTGATGGAAATCCGGGTTAAACGGCTGACCCTGTGGGTCAATTTGCTGGACGCCGTATTTGGCAACAGTATCAATCAAGCCTTTTAAAGTCAGCTCTACGCCCTCTGCCAGCGCTTTAACCGCTTCATTGGCCGGATCGATAAAGCCTAAAGACCGTTCCAGATTGTCCAGTGCCGGTAATAAATCGCCGGCAAATTTTTCCAGCGCGAATTTATGCGCTTTTTCCACGTCCTGCGCCGCACGACGTTTCATGTTCTCAGCTTCGGCCCGCACCCGCAGTGCTAAATCGGTCTGTTCGGCGGCTGTGGTTTTTGCCTTTTCCAGCTCAGCCTCGAGTTTAGCGATAATCTGTTGCTCATCAGACAGTTGCACTTGTTCCTGCTCTGTTTGCGTTGCTTGTTCCGCGCTTTGTACCTTGTCTTGTTCGTTCATTGCTTACTTACTCCGAAATGAATGCGGCTATTATGGGGATTGTCACGGCTGATTCAAGTGCTTTGATAACTGCAAGCCAACCGCTTCGACTAATGGGATTAAATGCGCGTAATGCATCCGGCTCGGCCCCAGTAGAGCCAGCACGCGGTGAGGCTCGGCCTGATAGCGCAGTGCAATGATGCTGACATTATGCAGTTCTGTGATGCCCGACTCACGGCCGAGAATTAATTTGGTGCACTGATCCTGCAACACCGGCGCTAAGATTTGCAGCAAACAGGCCGGCTGCTCCAGCAATTGCACGACCTGCTGCAGCGCGGCATCAGGCTGATGCTCAGCTTCCTGCAACAAATGATGCTGACCATAAACCAACGGCTGATTCTGCTGCATCTCGTCCAAACTAAGCTGCGCCATGACGTCCAGCAGCAAGCGTTCGGTATCGCCACCTTCGGTCCGCGCCATCAGCGCCAGCCGGCCAATCGCATCTGGCCAGCATTGCCCGCACAGCGCAGCATTCAGCACACAGAGGCTGCGGCTTAAAGTTTGTTGCGGGATATCGGCATTTTGCGCCAGCACACGATGCAGCACGTCGCCTTCGGCATCTATCACTACCAACAGCAACTTGTCCATCGCCAGCCGCACCAGCTCCGCCTGACGGATCACCCGGCCACCGGCTTTTGGTGGACTCAGCAGACTGACCAGACCGGTTAAGTTAGCCAGCAACTGGCCGGCGCGCTGGATCAGCACTGACGGCGGCAATTGCGGCAGTAAAGTCTGCTGAATTTCATTGAGCCAACGTTGTGGCACTGCTTCGAGCTGCAACATTTTATCGATAAACAGCCGGATCCCCTGCGTGGTCGGCACACGGCCGGCCGAGGTATGCGGCGAACGGATCAGGCCCATTTGTTCGAGCTGAACCATGGTATTGCGCACTGTGGCGGAGCTAACCTGTAAGCCGCCCTGCTCGGAAATAAACTTCGACGATACCGGCGTTCCATCACTCAGGTACTGCTCAACGATCAGTTTCAGGATCAGCTCGGGCCGGCTCAGCATCAGGTTTGTTGCTCGTTAGGAATAAAACACTTGTCTATAGTGGGGATATAACCGAAAAAATCAATGACCTGATTTGCAGCAGGCCAAGCCTGCAAACACAGACTTTCGGCTCAGCGAACTGGACAGCTCAACTGGCCGGACACTGAGCCGGCCCCTAAGGCTGTCACTGCAGCGCAGGAAAGTCTGGCAGCCACCGCCCCGGCTTTGTATACTCGGCCGATAAGCAGCAAGCGGAATGTCCTGCATGACTCCGAGTTTTCGCACTATTGGCCTTATCGGCAAACCCAATCATCAAGGCGCCAACCATACGCTGGTCAGTCTGTATCACTTCCTGTGCAAATATGATGTCCGCATTCTGGTGGAAGAGCGCGTAGCCGCAACACTTGGGCTGCCGGCCGTTGAAGCGGCCGATCTGGTCGATTTAGGTAAACAATGTGACCTGGCGATTGTCGTCGGTGGCGATGGCAACATGCTTGGCGCAGCGCGGGTACTGGCACGCTTTGGCGTGGCCGTGCTTGGCGTGAACCGCGGTAATCTTGGTTTCCTGACCGACTTATCACCAGAGAGTTTTCAATTACCGCTATCAGAAGTATTGGCCGGCCAGTTTGTCACGGAAAAACGCAATTTGCTGGAGATCGAAGTGCATCGCAATGATGCGATTAAAAGCAGCAACAGCGCCGTTAACGAAGCAGTACTACATGCCGACAAAGTCGCGCATATGATTGAATTTGAAGCCTATATCAATAATGAATTTGTGTTCAGCCAACGCAGCGACGGCCTGATTGTCAGCACGCCGACCGGTTCTACCGCATATTCATTGTCTGGCGGCGGCCCGATCCTGACGCCTGAACTGGACGCGATGAGCCTGGTGCCGATGTTCCCGCATACGCTGAGCAGCCGACCGCTGGTTGTAGCCGGCACCAGTGAGATCCGTTTAAAAGTGGCGCCGAGTAATGACGCACATCTGCAGATCAGCTGCGACAGCCATGTGATCCTGGCGGTGATGCCGGGCGATGAAATTGTGATCCGCAAGCATCCGAAGCCACTGTTTCTGGTGCATCCGCCGGGATACAGTTATTTCCACGTACTGCGCAATAAGCTCGGCTGGGGTTCAAAACTCTATTAATCGTTTTGAATCATCACTTTATAAATTTTTTCGCAATGCAGCTTGTCAGCCAGAAAAACACTGTATAAATTAACAGTCATTATCCGCCATGACTGGAACTGACATGCTGACCCATCTCCACATCAGTAACTTCGCGATAGTCCGAGCCCTTGAAATCGAATGGCAAGCCGGGATGACCACCATCACCGGCGAAACCGGCGCCGGCAAATCTATTTCCCTCGATGCCTTAGCACTGTGTCTCGGTGAACGGGCCGACGGTCTGGCGGTCCGACCGGGCGCAGACAAAGCCGATCTGGTCGCTACTTTTGATATCAGTGCGTTACCGGCTGCTCAACAGTGGCTGGCAGAGCAAGATCTGGCGATGGGCCACGAATGTATAGTCCGGCGGGTGATTGGGCATGAAGGCCGCTCCCGCGGTTATATCAATGGCGTGCAGGTACCGGCGCAACAATTAAAAGCGCTGGGCCAATATCTGCTCAGCATCCATGGTCAGCATGCCCATCAGCAACTGCTAAAAAACGACTACCAACGCCAGCTGCTGGATGCTTTTGCCGCGCACCCTGAATTACTCAGTCAATGTAAACAACGCTGGAAACAAGCGCAGCAGCTGAAAAGCGAATATCAGGCCCTGCAACAAAATCAGCAGCAACGCGAAGCACAGCGTCAGTTACTGGAATATCAGGTGGCAGAGCTCGACCAGTTTGCGCCGCAAGAAGATGAATTCGCAGCGCTTGAAGCCGAACATCAGCGGCTGAGCCACAGCTCGGGTCTGATCCAAAGTAGTGAACTCGCGTTGCAGCTGCTGTATGACAACGATGAATCCAATGCTTTTGCCATGTTGCGTCAGGCTTGTTTTGCCGTGACCGACAGCGCCGCAGTCGATCCGCAGCTCAGTCCCATCGAGCAGATGCTGCAAGAAGCGCTGGTCCAAATTGAAGAAGCCAGCCGTGAACTGCGCCGGTATGCCGAACGGGTCGAAATCGATCCGGAACGCTTACTTGAAATCGATCAGCGCCTCAGTCAGTGGCTCAATCTGAGCCGGAAACACCAGATCGCACCAGACACGCTGGCGCTGCATCATCAGCTGCTCAGCCAACAATTACAGGCCTTGGCCGGCGATGACGAACGCTTAGTCGAACTGGAACTGCATATCCAGCAGGCTCTGCGCGAATTCAGTAGCACGGCGGAACAATTGAGTGTCAGCCGGCAACAGGCCGCGCTGGAACTGTCCGCCCGGATCGCCAGCAGTATGGCCGAGCTCAGCATGCACAACGCCCGCTTTTTTATTGATATCCAGCCGCAGGCACCAGAGCGCGCCAATGGTCACGGCTGGGATCAGATTGAATTTTTGGTCAGCACCAACCCGGGCCAACCGCTGCAACCGTTGCACAAAGTGGCTTCTGGCGGCGAGTTGTCGCGCATCAGTCTGGCGGTACAGGTGATCCTGGCAGATAAGGTCACCACCCCTACGCTGATTTTTGATGAAGTCGATGTTGGCATCAGCGGTCCGGTCGCCGCCGGTGTCGGCCGGATGCTGCGACAGCTTGGCAGCAGTACTCAGCTGATTTGTGTCACGCATTTGCCGCAAGTCGCGAGCCAGGGCCATCAGCAGCTGTATGTGGAAAAATATACCGACGGCATTCACACCGAAACCCGTATGCGCACACTGACCGACGATGAACGGGTGCAGGAAATTGCCCGCTTATTGGCCGGTGAAAACGTCAGCGCACATGCAATTGCCAATGCCCGCGAACTTTTATGCACACCATAAGTCAGAACTTGGCACTTTAATCTTGGCCGGCGCTTGCGGTATGATGCCGGTCACTTTGCTAACTAAAGCTGATAATGAAGAGAATTATGCGCGAGTTGACGTTAAAAAAAGCCGGAGCCTGGCTGTTTGCCTCTGGCCTGATGCTGTCCGTGACAGCTTGCAGCAGCTGGATTTACCGGATTGATGTGCCGCAAGGCAACTTCCTGGAGCAAAAAGATATCGATAAATTGCGCATCCAGATGAGCAAAGAGCAAGTCCAGTATGTCCTCGGTAATCCGGTCGCTGAAAATAGTTTTGAAGACAACACCTGGCATTATTTTTATGCGTTAAAAGGTGGCCGCGGTGATAATTTTGAAAAGCAGCTGGTGCTGAATTTTCAAAATGGCAAGCTGGTCAAAATGACAGGTGATTTTGATACACCAAAAGAATTTAACGTTCCGCTGGATCAATAAACCAGCAGCCGGTCCAGTCTTTGTTGAGGGCCTCGACAAATAGCACTGCGACCAACAGAAATTAAAAAACCCGCTTTATTGCGGGTTTTTCTTTGGCTTTAAATGCCTAAAGACTGCGCTGGCTCGACTGGCAGCTGCCACACAGCTTTACTGCACAACATTCCCACACCGCAGAAAAAGCGTCAGTGCGCTGAGTCCGTACCATCCTGCTCGTGATTTTTATGCTGCTGTGGGCGACCACCGGTAGTTTTATCCGCTCTGCCTTCTTCTTTCGCTTTATCCGCCCGCTTTTTGCGCATGTCTTTTGGATCTGCGATCAACGGCCGGTAAATCTCAATCCGGTCACCGGCACTTAAAGTGTCTTCCAACCGCACCGTCCGGCTCCAGATCCCCACTTTGTGCTGTGTCAGGTCAATTTCCGGATACATCCGCAAAATGCCCGAGCTTTCAATCGCTGATTTGACGGTAGCATCTACCGGTACACTGACACTGAGTAACGACTGACGCTGCGGTAACGCAAACGCCACTTCAATCAGAATGACATCAGCCATGTGACACTCCGTAGACTTGTTTGGCTCTGTTGGTAAACGCCTGCACCATAGCGCCGGTCAGTTCATTAAACACTTTGCCAAAGGCAAATTCGATTAATTTACTGGAGAATTCAAATTCCAGTTCCAGCACCACTTTACAGGCCTGGTCATTCAGCGGCACAAAACGCCAGCCACCGCGCAGAAATTTAAACGGGCCGTCGACCAGTTCCATGCCAATGCGCTGATGCGGTTCTAAGCGATTACGGGTAGTAAAACTCTGGGTGATACCGGCTTTACTGATATCTAAACGCGCGGTCTGTTCAGTATCGGTACTGGACAGCACCACCGCATGACTGCAACCCGGCAGAAACTGCGGATATGAAGGTACGTCGTTAACCAGTTGATACATCTGTTGGCAGCTGTAAAAAACCAGCGCGCTGCGCTCAATTTGTGGCATACTCACTCCCCTGGATCAGGTCGGCGATTGTAACAGATCCTGCCCCTGTCACAAGTTTTCACGGCAGCGACACAGGCTGTGTTGCAAAGGCCCGCAAGTCTTCTCTGAGTTAGCATGACTAAGAAACAAAACCAAAAAGATCAGGGCGGTACCATCGCCCTCAACAGAAAAGCCCGCCACGAATACTCTCTTGAAGACAGATTCGAAGGCGGCATGGCATTGCAAGGCTGGGAAATTAAAAGTATCCGCCAGGGCAAAGCCAATATCGCTGATTCCTACGTCATTATTAAAGATGGCGAGGCTTATTTGTTCGGCGCCATTATCCAGCCACTGAACAGCGCCTCCAGCCATGTCGTCTGTGATCCCGAACGTTCACGCAAATTGCTGCTGAACAAACGCGAGATCAACAAACTGATTGGCGCCAAAGAGCGTGATGGCTACACCATGGTCGCAACCGCGATGTACTGGAAAGGCCCATGGGTCAAACTCGAATTCTATCTGGCCAAAGGTAAACGCGAATTCGATAAACGCGACGACATCAAAGACCGCGACTGGTCACGCGAAAAAGAACGGATGATGAAGCATTCCAAACGCTGATTTTATTTGCCAGGGCTTGAAACTGGCGAATTGATCACCACTTAGAACTAAAGCAGCACAGAAAGGCGACAAAGCACAAAAGCATTGCTTGCCGCGACGTGCTGCAGGGCATAGAATGCCCACGTTACTGAAGCGTTCGCTTCACGAAGAATTCGGGGCTGATACTGGATTCGACGGGATTCACGAACTCCTAAGTGCATGCCGAGGGGCGGTTGGCCTCGTAAAAAGCCGCAAAAAAGTAGTCGCAAACGACGAAACATACGCAATCGCCGCCTAATAAGCGGTAGATGCTCTTCCCCTCACGCATGCCTATAAGCTGAGACTCTGGAAGATCACCCCTAATAGGATCGCATGGCGGCTTTGTCCGGAGCCAAGATGCTAAAACCAATCGGACTCGCCCAACGATAGCCTGCCATTCGGCGCTCTTAGGGTTAACCAAACGAATGGATAAGCATGTAGTACTGAAGACGTAGGTTTTTCGGACGGGGGTTCAAATCCCCCCAGCTCCACCACTTAAAGTAAAAGGCCACCTTCGGGTGGCCTTTTGCTTTAAGTGGTAGTGTTGTGGCGGACGCGAAGCCACGTTCGGGGTTCAGCCGGAGCTTGCGCAGCAAGCGGAGACAACGCCCGCAGGGCGGTAAATCCCCCCAGGCCACCTCCGGGTGGCCTTTTGCTTTAAGTGGTAGTGTTGTGGCGGACGCGAAGCCAGGTTCGGGGCTCATCCGGAGCTTGCGTAACGCCCGCAGGGCAGTATATCCCCTCGCCATCTTCGACTGGCCTTTGCCTCAAACAACAATTACCAAACCACATTTACACAATAAATCCGCCGAATTGTGCCGCCGGCTATTTAGTGTTCAGTATGTAAATGGTTACTATGGTTTTTATTGCGGGCTCAGATCCCTGGAACAATATTGTGACAACCTCATTCAACACTGAATTAATGCTGCAGCTGCTGCAACAGCGTTTGCCAAACCTGCTTGCTGTCTATTTATTTGGCAGCCAGGCCAGTGGCCAGGCGACTCCGTCCAGTGATGTCGATTTGGCGGTTTTAATGCCAGGTTATCTGGACCCAATTGAACTTTGGGATATCAGTGGCGATTTAGCCGAAGTGCTGCAGCTGGAGGTTGATTTACTCGACTTTCGCGCCGCTTCAACGGTGATGCAGCATCAAATTCTCAGCACCGGCATGCGCTTATTAGCAACCGACCCACACATCAACAGCTACGAATCTGGTTTATTGTCCGATATGACGGATTTAAATGAAGCCCGGCAGGGTTTAATTGATGACATTCAGCAACAAGGCACAGTCTATGGCAAATGAACAGACAAAGGCGCCAGACGATGTGGTGCTGAATAAAGCCGCCAGCATCGAACGCGCGGTAAAACGGGCAGCAGAAGAATTTCATAAAGATCCGGCCAGTTTTGCCACAGATTTTACCCGGCAAGACGCAGCGGTGCTGAATATTCAGCGCGCTTGTGAAGCTGCGCTGGATATCGGCCAACACCTGATCCGCAAGCACAAATTAGGCGTGCCACAAAGCTCACGCGATGTGTTTACCCTACTCGCCGGCGCCAGTTTTATTCCGGCAGATCTGGCTGAACAGTTGAAAAAAATGGTCGGATTTCGCAATATTGCTGTGCACGAATATCAGCGTCTGCAGCTGCCCATTACCGAGCACATTATTCAACATCGCTTGGTCGATTTTCAGAGCTATTGTCAGCTGCTGCTGTGCAATCCAGCACTCTAATCCAGTCCTCTCATCAGGTACTTTAGTTTCATTGAACACAGCACAAAACGGACACTGTGCTGCCATCACCAAGGAATGCGATGTTAGCAGGCAGCAAACAAAAAGGTAAAATCAGTCAGTGGGATGACGACAAGGGCTACGGTTTTATCGAACCTTGCCTTAAAGGCCCCCGACTTTTTGTTCACATCAGTGATTTCAGCCGCAAACCACGGCGCCCGGTGGTCGGCGATATGGTGGTATATCAGGCGACACAGGGCCCCGACGGCAAACACCGCGCAGCCAATGTCATCTTCAGCACACTGGATAAAGCCTCCGCCGAACCAACAACCGGCAAGCGTAAACTCAGCAGTCTGCTCTGCCTTGGCTTTGTGATCTTATTCGCCATCGCCGTCTGGCTGCAAAAAGTACCCCTGCCACTCGCCTACTGCTACCTGGCATTATCGGTGCTGACCTTCTTCCTGTACTGGCATGACAAAGCCGCCGCCCGACGCGGCAGCTGGCGCGTGCGGGAATCGACTTTATTACAGTTTGGACTACTCGGTGGCTGGCCCGGTGCCGTATTGGCACAACAAATCCTGCGGCATAAATCAGTCAAAACCGCCTTTCGCAACTGGTTCTGGCTGACAGTCGGCCTGAATGTCTGCCTGTTATTGCTATGGTACGACCAAGGATTTATTGGCTTGCCTACCTAGATATTTCACTAACCCCAGCACGTTATGACGGTCCCCCAATATAAAGGACCACAACGACGGTGAATTTGGGCATGATGAATACCAACGAGGGGTCGATCATGAAATCAAAAAGCTTTTCAGTCGAACAAATTTTTTCTGCACTTAAACAGCACGAAGCTGGCCTACCAATAGCTGAAATTGCCCGCAAACTTGGTATCGCTAAGGGAACATTTTATGCGTGGAAGAAGAAGAAGTACGCGGGTTTGGAAGCAGCGATTGATATGGAATAATACCTAATCAGAAAACAAAAACTAGTTGTACCGCCTATGTATGTAATTAGTATACTTATTGACTCTCATTAATTACCACTCATGCTTTCACTCCATTGAAAATCATGAGTGGCCCAAAGTAACTATAGCTTATCAGATTGTATAAAATAGATAAAACCTTCAGAGCTTAATAGCCTTGATGAGATCTGGAAACCATTCGTTGAAATTATCTCTGAACATATCCATATCTTCACGGAAGTTGTCCATAATTTCTGTAATTTTGGCTCTTTGTGATAATCTATTATCTGTTGCAGGCAGCAATCGCACTGTACGCTTTACAACTTGCTTAATAACATTCTCCCAAAGTTGTATTGACTGCTCTCTATTAATGTCATCTCTAAACGACAAAGAATATTTGTTAGGTATTACCTTACCAACAATCATTTCAATGATAGATGCTACAGCATGAATAACTATAAAACTAACACCTGGTTTGCTTAGAAACTCGTGTTTAGGTTTATCTTGCTCTAATAGATTACCATGACGATTTGATATCGCTATATCGTTTTTATAACTTACAATAGCCTCGTAAAGACTATATATAAATAATATATGCCTAGAAGTTATCGTTGCGTTAAATGCTATGTTGTATAGCTCGTCTTTTTCCCAAATTTCTGTTTTTTGGTGGTAACTACTGGTTGGGTGCCCATGAAATGCCGTAAGCACCTGAGCAAGAGTTTCAGGATCAATAAGTATTCTCTTTTGAGCAGGTGTAAGTATTTTCCGAAGTCCACCAGTATAGAATGCATCTCCAACTCTCTCAAATTCGCTTCGAAGTCTACTTTGGACTTCATCCCCAGAACGAAAATCGGATGCCAATACTTTATTCTGAGAATTATTTGCAAGAGTTATTTTTCTTACCTTCTCATCATCATTAACTTTGATGAATCTAATTGCAACTTTAATTCTTGGGTCTATTACCTGCTCATTGGTTGATAGACAACCTGTAGTTTGCGCTCCATTAACAATAGAAATACCTGTAATATTCAACAACCTTCCTAAGTTTTTGTCGTCTTCACTTGGAAATTTCACTTCAAAATCATGAACTAACGCTGTGATTCCGTTATTGCAAACATAAAAGTCTGAAGGAGTTTCTAACGCGCTCTTTTTTATTTGTCCATTTATTGCTTGGTCTTTGTTGTTACTACCCATATAAGAACGGACGTTAGCACTAAACAGTTTATCTTCCCCATATCTACTATAGAGGTTTTTTAAAAAAGACGCAGTCACGCTTGTACTAAATGCTGTCCACCCAGTGTCACTATACTCTACAAATCCTGCATTCTTTGGCGTCTCAATGACATCAGATATTAATATTGCGTTCTGTTGTGATTTGTATAGCTGATCCAAAGTTTCCAGCCCAACTTCAGATGCATCAACAATAATAGATGACTTACCAAGACCTCGAAGCATAGTTGCGGCCTGAGTGCCAATTCCATCCATTATTCTTTTACATTCATCTGTTTCAGGGCAGTTGTGAACAAACCATATGTATAAATTCTTAATTAAATCACTTTGTATTGCTTCACGAGCAATAACAACTTGCTCACGAATTCTATTAGGTATGTCCTCTATCGTCATAGTAGATAACGCCATAACTGCATAGCTACTATCACGAGCTTTATTTGGCCGAGCACCCTGCTCCCTAAATAGCGGAGACTGAAAAGATTGGATTACGTAAACAGAAGCAGAATCTAAATCCACGTAAAGCAAATCAATATTTTCATCATCACCTCCTTCTGTTATTATCTCTGGCGCGAGACTAACAATATCAGCAATGTTATTATGCAACTCTAACGCATACAAAGCTGCATTTAAATTACCGTGAATTGCTAAGTCAGTCCGTTGTTGCAGAGACACCCAAAACGGACTGTCATTCAATTTTCCATATTTCATAAACTCACCGCATTCAATTTAAGATTAATCCAATAAATTTTAACTATTCAAGAAATAAAGTACTTGTATAACTTAGACAACACCTAAAATTACTTAGGTCATGCCGTTAGACATGTTCAACCATTTCGTATTTTTATTTTTCGATATACACTCTACCAAAGCCATACTGTACCTGAAAAGACCTTGACGCTAACAAATGAATGATTTTATTCACATTTCTGATGTGTTCAAATACCCCAACTAACTACCCAACCACCATTCCGGGCCTTTGCGTTTTTAACCCCCACCCCATTCATTTAAAATTCATCCACACCCGGTAGGCTTCAGTTATCCCTTGCTGCACATGTCCCGGAGTCTGAAATGGAAAAGCCAGTTTTACGCACTTTGTTAATTCTGACCGGTGTTGTGACGTTTTCGATTTCGGCCTGGTCGTCGGCGCCGGCGCGTTGTCTGGGTTTGCCGGATACGGATTTAAAGGCGATGTGCCTGGCGAAAGCGCAGTTGGATGTGCGCCGCTGTGGTGATATCAGCAGCCCGCTGTTGCAGCAACAATGTCAGGCGTCAGTACAGACGCCATTCTGATCCCTCTACTATCTAATTCCCCTGCTGGCAGTCTGGTCTTGTTGTCCTTTTAACTGCCGGCTTTTTATTTGTCTGTTTCTTTTTCTGTTGTGGCGACAATACCTTGCCGCGGTGGCGCAATTCTGGGTATGTTGGATTTATTCCCTGCCCACTGAAGCGACCAGCTGCCGATGCCGATCCCTGACCAGCCACATCCTTTATCATCATCACCTGCATCTCCTGGGTTTGCCGCAGCAGCGTTGCCGCGCCAGCTCGGTTTCTGGAGCTTGTGGTTACTGGTGATTAACGGGCTGATCGGTGCCGGTATTTTTGGCCTGCCGGCCGGTGCAGCGCGGCTAGCCGGTGATTTCAGTCTGTGGTTGTATCCGCTGTGTGCCCTGCTCATCCTGCCGGTGCTGTTGTGTTTTGCTGAGCTGTCGAGCCGTTTTGCTGGCAGTGGCGGCCCGGCGGTGTATGTCAGTGCGGCCTTTGGCCCGGCGGCCGGTTTTCAGGCCGGCTGGTTGTATTATCTGGCCCGGCTGGTTTCTGTGGCGGCCAATACCGTGTTGCTGGTCGATTCGGTCAGTTATTTTCTGCCGGCGCTGCAGACCGGCCCATTGCGACTGTTATTGCTGGTGGTGGTGCTGGGGGCGATGACGCTACTGAACGTCTGGGGCGTGCGCCAAACAATGCGCTGGCTCGGCGCTTTAACTGTCGCCAAGCTCGCCGTATTGGCGGGTTTTGCGCTGGCTGGCTGCAGTGTGTTGTTGTGGCCCAGCTTGTTGATGTTGCCAGTAACCAACACTGTGATACCAACGTTAAACACTACGTTAAATTCAGCGGTGCAATGGCAACCGCTGCTGAGCTACCCGGATATTGTTGACGGACCGGCAGCGCTGTTGTTATTGGTGTATGCCTTTGTCGGTTTTGAATCAGCGCTGATCCCGGCCGGTGAAGCCAAAAACCCGCAACGCGATTTGCCACGGGCGCTGATCTCGGCGCTGTTGCTGGTCACGCTGCTGTACATGGCGGTGCAGGCGGCCTGCCTGGTCTTATTACCCGATCTGGCGCACAGCAAAACGCCACTGCTGGACGCCACAGCGCAGCTTGCGACACATTTGACCCCACACATATCCACGGAGGCCGCAGCAGCATTGGTCAGTATCGCGACATCGTTGCTGATGCTGGGCATTATTGCGTCTGTTGCCGCCAATCTGCTTGGTGCGATGTTTTCCACGCCGCGGTTAAGTCATGCCTTAGCAGAACAAGGCCAGCTGCCGGCCTGGTTTGCCGCGGTGCATCCGCGTTTTCTGACGCCGGCGCATGCCATCTGGTTTTTTGGCCTGCTGGCGTTGTTGCTGGCAAGCCTCGGTAGCTTTTTATACTTGGCAGCTGCCACAGTGTTAATCCGCGCCCTGCTGTATGGTCTGTGTTGTGCGGCCTTGCCGGTGCTGCGCCGTCAGCAGCAATCCCCGCTGCAACTGCCGCTGGCCACAATACTGCCATGGTTGGCGTGCATCGTCTGTCTGTGGCTGGCATCACAAGTCAGCAGCACTTCAGTCTGGTTAACTGCAGCACTGATCGCATTAGGGCTTGTGCTGTCACTGCTGGCGAAAGGCGCGTCAAAACGCTAAAAAACTTATGCCGATCAAATGAATCGCAAGTGGTCGGCATTTTTCTGCCATATGTCGCCTATAGCACCGTCAGCTGATGCAGAACCGGCTATGCTGGTGTTTACCGCCGTTGGTATGGCCAGCAGGAAAATTGGTGGCAGCGGGCTTTAATTTTGCCGCTGCTGGCTCCACTTTAAATACAGCGACATCAATCAAGGGCTTAGGCTCTGGCATCCGAGGATTTAACATGGCGAAGAAACAACCGAAATCAGCACAACTGGATATTGGCATTTCACTGGAACACCGGGAGAAAATCGTCAAAGGCTTATCCGCCCTGCTGGCCGACAGCTACACGCTGTATCTGATGACCCACAATTTCCACTGGAACGTGACCGGGCCGCAATTTAACAGCCTGCACAATATGTTCATGGCGCAGTACACCGAACAGTGGAATGCACTGGATATCATCGCCGAGCGCATTCGCGCACTGGGTTTTCCGGCGCCGGGCACTTACAAAGAATTTGTTAAACTGACCTCGATTAAAGAAGTCGAAGGCGTGCCAAGCGCCAACGAGATGGTGCAACATCTGGTCACGGCACAGGAAACCACGGCCCGCACTGCACGCAGTTTGTTTGAACTGGTCGGTGACGCCAATGACCAGCCGACTGCCGATGTCCTGACACAACGACTGAACGTACACGAGAAAACCGCCTGGATGCTCAGAAGCCTGTTAGCGGAATAATCTCAGCCGATGCCAGCAGCATGGCCGCCATGCTGCTGACATTTTCAGCAAACTGTCGCAGCGCTGCCGGTGCAAGGTTGACAGCACCAGCCATAGCAATGAAGATAACAGCCTGAATCCGCGCCCGCGTTGCTCCAGCGCTTTATTAAGGTTGTCTTGTGTCTGCATCTCCCCAACAAACATTTCTGCAAGGCCTTGGTCTTGGCATCGGCGCTGCTGCGTTATTGTTTTATTTCTGGCACACCGAAACGGTGTATCAGCTGCAGCAACACTGGCTCAGTGAACAAAAAGCGCTGCTGACGCCAGCAAAACAAGTACCGACTGCCGCCGACAATATCGAAACCATTGATTTACTGATGCGCACTTATGCCGTGACCCCAGGCACCGAAGATGCGGATATGCGTGAAGCGTTGATCAAAAGCCGCCATCTGACGCTAGTGCAGCAATTGCAGCAAAGTACTCAGGTTGATATCAGTGATTTAGTGGATCCGTCCCGGCCTTTTAACGCCGCCCAGTTGTATGCCGCTTTATTGCGCATCAAACAGCAACAGGAAAAACTGCAAGCGCACAAGCTGCTTGACGCGCGGTTACAAGCTGCTGCAGCGCCGAAAGCTGCCGTCAGTCCCTAGCCCTTTCACAGAAATATCTGTGAAGAAAAGGTCGCGCTCTGGCCTTTTCTGCGTAAACTAGGAACAGCATCTCCTCAGCAACGGCAGCTATGAAGGCTTTAATTCCACACAATGAAACTGAACGCCTGCAGGCGCTGCGCCAGCTGCACATATTAGATACGCCCGCTGAAACAGCCTTTGACGCACTGACGGAAATCGCCGCACAAATCAGCGGTGCCGGCTTTGCCGCACTAACGCTGATCGATCAGGAGCGGCAGTGGTTTAAAAGCACCTTTAATTTCTGTACTCAGCAAAATAGCCGCGACGATTCCTTTTGTTCCCACGCCATTTTAACGCCCAGCCAACTGACTTATATTCCCGATGCCCGCCATGATCCCCGGGTTGCAGACAATCCGCTGGTGACCGGTCCGGACGGCATTCGCTTTTATGCCGGCGCACCGTTGATGCTGCGGGATAATCTGGCTCTGGGCACTTTGTGTGTGTTTGACACCAAACCTTTGAACTTAACCGCCGCCCAGCAAAAATCCTTGATGCAGCTGGCGGATCAGGCGGTTTTGCTGATGAACAACCGCTTATTGCAACAGCAAAGCGCCGAGCAAAACCTGCATTTGCAGCAGGAAAAAAACCGCATCGACGCCATCATCAATGGCACCAACATGGGCACGTGGGAATGGAACGTGCAAACCGGCCACACTGTTTACAACCAATATTGGTACGGCATTCTGGGGCTGGATCCGCAGGTGCAATCGGACGTGGAGATCTGGCGCAGCCGGGTACATCCGGAAGATTTACCGATCGCATCCACAGCGCTTGATCAACATTTTGCCGGTGTTTCACCATTTTTTGATGCGCGTTTTCGCATGCAACACCATCAAGGGCATTGGGTGTGGATCCACGCGGTTGGCCGTGTGATGGCCTGGACCGACGATCACCGGCCATTGCTGATGTTTGGCACGCACCGCGACATTACTCAGGAACGTTTACAACAACAGGAAATGCAGCGCACCCGCTCGCACCTGCAGGCGATTATCGATTCCTCCACCGAAGCTGCGATGATCTCCACCGACATTCACGGTGTGATCCGGTTGTTTAACCCGGGCGCCGAGCGGATGCTGGGTTATCGGGCCATCGAACTGGTTGGCATCAGCACGCCGGCAATCCTGCATGATCCGGACGAAGTGCGCGCCCGCGCCGCACAGCTGAGCGCCGAATATCAGCTACCGATCGACGGCTTTGATGTGTTTGTCTACAAAGCGCGCCACGGCACCAGCGAAACCCGGCAATGGACCTATATTGGCAAGAATGGCGAACGCAAGCAGGTTCGCCTCAGCGTATCAGCCATCTGCACCGATCAGGGTGAGATCAGCGGTTACCTTGGTGTTGCGATTGATATCACCCAACTGGAACAACTGCATCACGCCTTGCTGCTCAGCGAACAACGCCATCGTTCAATGCTGGAAAACCTGCCGGGTGTGGTTTATCGCTGCATCAACGACGCGAATTGGACCATGTTGTTTATCAGCGATGAAGTGGAGAAACTCACCGGCCACCCGGCCCGCAGTTTTATCCGCAATAAGAAGATTAACTTTGCCGAATTACAACTGGCTGAAGATCAGCCATTGCTGCGCGAAATAGTCGACCGCGATCTGACTAACCATGCGCGCTTTAGCGTCGAATATCGTATCCGCCATGCCAGTGGCGCTGTGCGCTGGGTGCAGGAACTCGGCCGGGGCATTTATGATCCCAATGGCGAATTGTTGTATATCGACGGTTTTATCTGGGACGTCACCGCGCAAAAAGAAGTGCAGCTGGCACTGCGCGCCGGTGAACAAAAACTGGCTTCGTTGTATCAGCTGGCTCCGCTGGCGATCTTACTCAGTCAGTTCGACAGCGGCGAGATCCTCAACGTGAACCCACAGTGGTACGAGTTATCCGGTCTTAGTGACGAGATCCCGGCCCTGCCGCTGCCGACGTTATTGTCGTTTAACCAGATCCAACTGGAAGCGCGCCAGCAAGCGCTGGCCAGCAATGCCAGCTTCGGCCCGATCGAACTGGAACTGAGTCATGTTGAAGGGCAGCAAATTCCGGTGCTGCTCAGTGAAGTGCTGATCCAAAACGCCAGCGGTACCGCGCAGGTCTGGTCCATTATTCAGGACATCACCGAGCGGCGTCGTGTTGAGCAAATGAAAAACCAGTTTGTCTCAATGGTCAGCCACGAATTACGCACGCCGCTGACCGCCATTTCCGGCGCACTCGGCCTCATCAGTGGCGGTGCACTCGGTCCATTGCCGGACGCGATGCAGCCGATGCTGCAAATCGCCTGCGATAACAGCGAAAAACTGACGCAGCTGATTAACGATTTACTCGATATCGACAAACTGGTGGCCGGCAAAATGCAGTTTGAACTGCAGGATTGTTCGGTGCGTGATCTACTGACGCAAAGTGTGCGGCACAACCAGCCGTACGCCGACAAATTTCATACCCGGATTGTGCTGGAACCTGGTCCCGATGCCATGTTGTTGCTCGACCCGATGCGCTTCCACCAGATCATGGCGAATTTATTGTCCAACGCGGCGAAGTTTTCGCCGCCGGGCTCAGTCGTGGCGGTGCGGACTGAAAAAATCGCGCAAATGCTGCGGATCAGCGTGCAGGATCAAGGGCCCGGCATTCCCGACAATTTCCGCGCGCGCATCTTTGAAAAATTCTCCCAGGCCGATGCCGTGGACGCTCGCCAGCGCGGCGGTACCGGCCTTGGCCTCGCGATTGTAAAAGAACTGACCAACCGGCTTGGCGGTGAAATTGGGTTTGATAGTGTCACCGGCCATGGCAGTTGTTTTTATCTGGAATTTGCCCTGGATCAGCCAGGTGAAGAGAACAATGCCGGCGCTTTACATTAAAACTTCAAAAGGAGTTGCCGGCCCTTAGTTCGGGCCAGCCTGTGGATTTTACTCGTTTAGCACCGGAACCGGCGGCTGGTACAAAATCACCTGATTACGGCCAGCGCCTTTGGCCTGATATAACGCCTGATCGGCATGCTCCACCACGACATCAACCTGCTGGCTGTCGCTGCCGCTGGTGACACCGGCACTGAGTGTACAGTGGAACGTCTGGCCATTACTGACAAACGGAATGCGGGCAAAAGCTTCACGCAGCTGATTGACCACCTGACAGGCTTTATCCAGCTGACACTCCGGCAATACCAGTAAAAATTCTTCGCCGCCATAACGGCCAATCAAATCCGTTTTGCGCAGTTGCTGGCGCAACAGGTTGGCCAGACTGCTGATCACCTGATCACCGGTCAAATGGCCATAGACATCATTAACCTTTTTAAAATGGTCGATATCCAGCATCGCCACACTGACATTTTGTTGCAGCCGCGCGGCGCGTTCCAGTTCAGCGCCGAGCCGCTCTTTGATATGCGCATGCTGTAGCAGGCCAGTCAGGCTGTCTTTGGTCATGACCTCGGCCAACTGGCGGGCACGCTGGGCGCGGGCAAAGATCGCTACCACCAGCGCATTGTCGCTGATTGGCTTGGTCAGGAAATCATCCCCGGCTTTAATCAGGGACGCCATCTGGCGTTCACTGTCAGTTTCGGAGGATAAATAAATGATCGGCACGCCCAGCCATTCATCCTGCAACCGCACCGTCTGCGCCAGTTCCGGCCCGGAACATTCCGGCATATTGACGTCCAGTAGGATCACATCCGGATGAAAGCGCCGCAGCCCTTGAAAAATTTCAGCCGGATCGGTCAGGATCTCAGCCCGCAGCCCGGCATTTTGCAGCACCAGCGCATAATGCTGCGCTAACAGCATGTCATCATCGACGATTAACACCCGAAAGGCATCGCGCTCGCGAACCGACAACAAGCGTTGTAACCGTGCTTCTAGCGTGGCCGGATTCAGCGGTTTGACAAAATAACCAATTACTCCGGCCCGCACGGCCTGCAGGTAATGACTGAATTCATCCTGTGACGACAGCACAAACAACGGGATAGGCTGGGCTTGCGGACATTGCAGATTACTCAGCAACGCAAAGGCCGCAGTGGAATCATCCAGTGCATCCAAATCAACAATGATCACGTCGGGCGGATCGAGCCTGGCAGAAGCGACTAACTGAGTTAAATCGACAAAACGTTCCACCTGATGGCCAAAGGTTTTTAACGTCTGGCCCATCGGTTGTGAAATTAGCGGATCGTGGCATAACAACAGGATGCGGGCGTCGGTTTTATCCTGACGTTGCGGCTTGGCTTTGCTGAAACTCTGTGCGGTTGGCTGACCGGCGGCTTGCTGCATTTCGACAAAATACTGCTGCAACAGCGCATGTTCTTCCCGAGCCGGCACTTGTTGCTGACTGAGCAATGCCTTGACGTGTTTTTCGATACTTTTGGCCACGGTGCCAACGCCCGCCAGACCAAAAGTACCGGCGGAACCGGCTAAGGTATGAAAACGTAACACCAGCACAGCAGCCTGCTCACGCCATTCGAGCGGTCCTGCCTGAATAAACTGTAACAGCAACCACTGCAGCTGCGGGATCTCCTGTTGCAGACGCCGCAGATATTGCTGGTTTAGTTCAGCCAGTTGTTGTTCCAGGTTTGCCGGAGTTCCGTGCATGCACTTCCCACATCAGTATCAAGCAATTACTGCCTACTATAGCAAGGGCCGCTGCGCGACTCCAGCACCGTCACAATCGCACTTGTAAACCCTGATTCAGACTTTGCCGGTACGCCTGTATCGCAGGCACTGCACCGAGCAGCAACGCCAGACCAACGACAATTCCGAGGCCTGCCGCAGTATGCGGGTGCCAGGCGAACAGACTGATCACCAGACCATATTCACTGCTGAGCCAGGGTTGCAGCGCAGCCAGACTACCTGTCAGCAGCAAGAAGGCTCCGACGATGCTACACAAAGTCAGGATCAACACTTCCAGTTCAATCAGCAGAAACAATTGCCAGGGCCTTGCGCCAATCGCCCGCAAGATCGCCAGTTCCCGCGCCCGCTCGCGCTGGGCTGCTAACAAAGTGGTCGTCAGGCCGATCAGCGCCGCCAGCAATACCAGCGCGGTGATCACCAGCAGCAGATTTTCGACCACCACCAGCATCTGCCACAGCTCCGCCAGCGCAGCGCCAGGCAGGATCGCGGTCAGCGGTTCGGCTTTAAATTCGTTGATTTGACGCTGCACAGCAAAAGTGGCCACTTTTGATTTTAAGCCGAGCAAAGCGCCGGTCAGCACGCTGGGTTGCAGCGCCGCCAGCTCTGCCTCGCTCAGAGTTTGTTTGGCTTTACGCATCGCAGGTGCACCGTTTTGCCAACCTTGATGAATGGCTTCAATGCCGGTCAGACTGACATGCACGGATTGATCAACCGGCGTACCTGTTGGTGCCAGAATGCCAACGACGGTAAAAGGCTGGTCCTTATGCTGACTGAAACTCACCTTGCCAACGCCGTGTGACAACACGATGTCCTGACCCAGCTGATAACCAAGTTTCTTCGCCACATCAGCGCCGAGTACGGTTTCATAAACAGACGCAAACTCACGGCCGCTACTGAGGCGCAACGGCTGCTGCTCGCCATAACGGAAATAGCGGAAATAGTCGGTGTTGGTGCCCAAGACCCGAAAGCCACGGTGTGAATCGCCAAGCGCCAGCGGGATCGCCCAGCGCACCTGCGGATGGCGGCTGATTTGTTCATAGTGGGCGTAACTGATGTTGTTCGTCGCGTTACCAATACGAAACACGGTGTACAGCAACAGATTGAGCTGACCAGAGCGCGCACCGACAATCAGATCTGTGCCGGCCACCGTGCTGGTAAAACTGCGTTTGGCTTCGAGGCGCAGATGGTCAATCCCGAGCAATAAACTCAGCGATATAATCAGTGAAAGCAACGTCAGCCAGGCCGTGCCGCGCCGGCTCCATAAACTCTGTCGGGCCAGTTTTAGCAGCATAACGCCTCCGCGATCACTGGCGTTACGCCATCCTGCAAACGATTCATATCAAGCTGGAAGCCAAAATACCGCGCCAGCGCCTGATCATGACTGACAAAAATCACCGTACTGCCGGCATCATTGGCTTCTTTCAGCAGCACCCGCATAAAGGCATCGCGGTTGTCAGCGTCAAGTGCGGATGTCGGTTCGTCGGCGATCAACAAGGTCGGTTTACCGAGCAAGGCCCGCGCAATCGCTACCCGTTGTTGCTGTCCGACGCTGAGCTGTGCCGCCGGCGCCTGCCAGAGGCTGGCCGGCAACTGCAAGGCGGTTAATAAATCTCGGGCTCGCGCCTCATCAGCGGCTTTGCCGGAAAAGGCCTGCCCCAGCACTACGTTATCCAGCACGGATAAATAAGGGATCAGATTCAGTTGTTGAAACACCACGCCGATCTCGCGGGCGCGGATACGGTCACGCACCGCAGCTTTGTTGGGCTGCAAGCGTTGTTGCTGTAACCAGATCTCGCCTTGCTGCAGCGTCAGCACTCCGCACAAAAGATTTAGTAACGTGGTTTTACCGGAGCCGGAAGCCCCCCGCACAAACAAATGTTGTCCGGTGGCTAATTGCAACGCCGGGATCTCCAGCGTGAAGGCCTGCCCCGGCCATTGATGTCGCAGATTTTTGAGTTCAACTGCTGGAATATTCAGATCCGCGGCCACAAGCTGTCCTGTGAAAAATGATATGATGCTAAGAATCGTGATTTTATAACATATTGTCGGGAAAAAGCGCTTATGTTCAAACCGTTGTTAGTGGGATCCTGGCTGGTATTGGTCGCATCGGCGCCATTACAGGCCGCTGAAACAGCAAAAGCTGCAGAACAAGCACCAGCAGCGCGGGTCCTGCCCGCCGATAAAAGCAAAGTTATTGAGCTGGAATGGACAGATCTGCTGCCTGACGCCGATTTACAAAAAATGGAAGCATTGCCTGAAGTCAGCCACGAAGGTGGTGAAGCTGCCGGCTCTGCGATCAACAAGAACCTCAATACCAGCAACGATCCGTCAATGAAAGCCTGGGCCGATGTGATGTCATCAGCCAATGTGCGTGGCGAGCTGAACGGCCGCCTCGTGAAAATTCCGGGCTTCGTAGTACCGATTGAATACGATGCGGATCAAAACATCACCGCCTTTTTCTTGGTGCCGTATTTTGGTGCCTGTATTCACGTGCCACCACCGCCACCGAACCAGATTGTTTATGTCAGTGGCGCGAAAAACTTAAAAGCAGATTTGATTTACAACCCATTCTGGATTGAAGGTACTTTAACCACAGATACGATGAGCCATGATCTGGCCAATTCGGCGTATAGCCTGAAAGTGAATAAAATCAGCGAATACGTCTACGAATAAATTCGTGGCGCACTGCAATAAAAAAACACCGCTCATGCGGTGTTTTTTTATGCCGCTAACCGCCTTAGTTTGCCGGAACCAAGCGAAATTCGCGTTGTTTTAGCGTCAGCGTTGCTGCGCCTTGTTGCTGACCACTCACCCATTGCACATCAACCTGATGCAGATCAGCAGCATGACGAAACAGATCTAACCGCACTTCAGTCAGCGCGGCAGGGTTACTACACTGATAAGTTAAACTCAATTCGACATCGGCATGATGATGCGGATCCGCCGACTTCGACCATGGCTCGTTCAGCTGCTGTTGTTGCAACTGACAATTCGCCGCAGGCGGCAACTGTAACCACTGACCACTTTGTAACAGCGTCTGGCTTTGTTGCCACGCCGCTTTTTCTGCCGCGCTGCCGGGAGCATGTTCAAACCCGAGTAAATTGGCGACCGGGCTTTCCAGTAGCAACTCTACTTGCTGCGCGTCTGTGGCAAAGCTGAGCTGCGCCTGGCCATGCACGTGAGCCCCATGCGAACTGCTCTGAGCAGGCTCAGCCGCAGTCCCGATAGTAGGGATACCCAATACCGCCAGCAGCGGAATAATAGTGTGACAACGCATAGCAAAATCTCCCCATCAGCAATGCTGCCGTTTCCGGCCAAAATGTGACACTATAACAAAACTATCGAATTAACCAGCTTGTTACGCCAGACAGCTGATTTGCAGGCCAAAACCCGGACCGTCCAGCAGCTGCAGTTCACCACTGAGTTTTTTCTCGACCAGCTGACGCAAGATTGACATGCCAAGGCCTGTGCCGCCCTGATGCGGTTTGGTGGTAAAAAACGGTTCAAAAATCTGCCGGCGCACCTGCGGTGTCAGGCCACAGCCGTTGTCGCGATAGACAAAACACAGTTCATGCTGCTCATTTAATGTGGCGCTGATACTCACGGTCGGATACGCCGTGTCGGCAAAGGCATGCAGACAGCTGTTAATCACCAGATTGGTCAATATCTGCAACCAGACATCGGCCGCGGTGATTAGCATCAGATTTGGATCTATATACACATCGGGAAACACCGGCACTTGCCGGGTGGCTGGGGTCAGGCTGGCCAGCAAATCCACCACCAACTGGCGAAACGCCACCGGCGCGGATTCTACCCGGGTCTGGTGTGCGGCCGTGTCTTTAAATTGCTCCATTAAGCGCTGCGCCCGCTGCAAATTCGCCGTCACTAACAACGAACTCTCATGCATCTGTTCCAGCACACTCATCGCCTGCGCTGCGCTGAGCGAGCGTTGGCGCATACCGTGAATAAAATCCTGCAGCCGCTGTTCCAGCAATGAATTGGCGGTCAACGCCACGCCAAGCGGTGAATTCACTTCATGCGCCACACCGGCGACGATGCCACCCAAAGTGGCCAGCCGGGCTTGGTCTTCCATCTGCTGATGTGCGCGCCGGACAATTTCATCTGAATCCGCCAGTTGCTGACTCCGCTGTTCTACTCGTTGTTCCAGCTGCAAATTCAGTTGTTCTAGTTGGCTTTGTGCACTGAGAAAACGGTCGGCATTTAATGCGCGTCCAACCTGATCGGCCAGCGCGGCGGCAAAACGGACTTCATCATCCTGCCAATATCGTGGTTGTCCGGTCTGCTCACAACAAATAATCCCAATCATTTTGCCAAGATGACGGACCGGCAAATCCAACATTGAAAAAATCTGATGCGAACGCAGATAAGGTTCCAGAAACTCGGCGGTGTTGGCGTCATGGCGGGCATCATGCGCCACAATCGCCCGCTCACGCCGCAGCGCCTGAAAATAGGCCGGAAACTGGCTGGCACTTAACCGCAACGGCTCTGTCGCCACCGCATTACCATCCAAAAGCAATTGGCAAACCATGCTGTAATCATCCTGATCATACAGCCACAAACTGACGCGTTGCACCTGCAAGCCGTGTTGTACGCTTTGCAGAATTAACTGACTGGCTTGGTCCCAGGCCCCGAGGTCAATCAGCGGCGATGCAGATACATCCAGTAAAATTTGCTCCAATGGATCCACAATCCGCCCCCAAGACCTGTTTGCTGAAAAACTAACCTATAGAAAAGTAGCGGCGTTGTAAATTGCTCTGCGGTGTTGAAACACTGATCCAGCGTAGAAAATCGCGCGTAGTTATTTTATCGATGCTGCTTCTGCGGTGAAATTCCCCAAATGTTATACAAATCAATGAATTCCTACTGATGCCGGCATTAATCCTGCTCACAGCTGACCAACTGAGTCCTGCACTGAGCTCGCTGCGTGCACTGCAACCCGGCGACCAGATCGTAATGGCTGAAGTCCAGGCCGAAGCGCATTACGCGCCGCATCATCAACTCAAACTGGTGTTGTTGTTTAGTGCCATGCGTCACTTTGCCGACACCCTGCAAGCGCAGGGTTATCAAGTGCACTACTTCAACTACGAACAACAAGTACCTTCATTGCTGGCAGCTGTCCGCCTGGTGCTGACACAGCAGAGCGGCATCGACAGCGTCCGCCTGACGGAGCTGGCCGAGCATCGGCTCGCGACAGAGACGCAAACCTGGCAGCAACAACTTGGCCTGCCGGTTGAAATTGTCGAAGACGATCGGTTTATCTGCAGCCACGCCATGTTCCGGCGTTGGGCTGACGGTCGGCAAAGTTTTCGGATGGAATATTTTTACCGGGAGATGCGCCGTTATACCGGCCTGTTGATGGATGGCGCTGGCCCGGTCGGCGGGCAATGGAATTTTGATGCCGAGAACCGGCTGCCGTGCCCACCCGATTTAAAGTTACCGCAGGCGCCAGAATTCGAGCCGGATGCGATCACCCTTGATGTGATCCGCATGGTGCAGCAGCAATTCGCCGGCCATATGGGTCAGGCGGAGCACTTTAGTTTTGCTGTCACTGGCAAGGACGCCAGAGCAGCTTTTTTACATTTTGTGCAGTATCGCTTACCACTGTTTGGTAAATATCAGGATGCGATGCGCCAGGACGAAGCCTTTTTATTTCACAGTCTGGCGGGCATGTATCTGAACTGCGGCTTGCTTGACGCGCGCTGGGTTTGCCTGCAGGTCGAACAGGCATGGAAAGCTGGCGCGGTGCCGCTCGCTGCCGCCGAGGGTTTTATCCGTCAAATCATCGGTTGGCGTGAATATGTGCGTGGTTTGTACTGGTTGAAGATGCCTCAGTACCGTGAATTAAACTTTTTTGCCGCCGAACGGCCTCTGCCTGGCTGGTATTGGCATGCCGACACCAAAATGAACTGCATGTCGCAGGCAATACAGCACACCATCAAGCACGCCTATTCGCACCATATCCAGCGCCTGATGCTGACCGGCAACTTTGCGCTGCTGGCCGGGCTGTCGGTAGACGAAGTGACGCAATGGTATCTGGCGGTCTATGCCGATGCATATGAATGGGTCGAACTGCCAAACACGCTCGGCATGGCGCTGTTTGCCGACGGCGGTGTGTTGGCGTCTAAACCATATGTCGCCAGTGGCAATTACATCGCCAAGATGAGCAACTACTGCCAGCACTGTCACTACGATGTTAAACAAAGCACCGGCCCGACCGCCTGCCCGTTTAATGCGTTGTATTGGGACTTTATCGCCCGCAACAGCGACAAACTCGGCGGTAATGCCCGCATGCAACTGACCTATCAGCAATGGCGCCGCAAAAGCCCCGACATCCAGCAGGCACTGCGGGATAAGGCTGCTGACCTTTTGATCCATCTGGAGCAATTATGACCCGTTGGCTGCTGTTCTGTAATGACCTGTTGCGGCTTGATGACAACGCCTTACTGAGCCTGCCGGCAACACGCGATGTTGCGCTGCTGGTGTGTATCTTGCCTGCCGCCGAATTTCGCAAGCAGCGGGCCAGTTCCCGCCGCTTGCAACAGCAACTCGGCCTGCTTTATCAGTTTCAACAGCGCCTGGCTAATCTGGGGATCCCGTTATTATTGCGCCATGGCAAGCCCGCGACAGTACTGCGCCAGCTCTGTGCGCAATATCAGATAGAACGGATCGCCGCAGCCGAACCAACGGCCATTGACGAGTATCGCTGGGGCACAGATCTGCCGATGCAGTATCTGGATCTGAATTCACTGCTGGCCGACGAATTAAGACCGGACCTTGCTACATTGCCCCGTAGCTTTACGGCCTTTCGCCAGCAACGCGAGCCGCAACTGAATGTGCGGCCGCCACAGCATCAGCCTGTCGCGGTTTCACAGTTAAACGGCATTTTGGATGTCGCCACCGCTATCGCTTTATCAGATCTTCCGGCCATGCTTGCAGCGCCACCGGTAACAGTAGCGCCTGCGCTCGCCGCTCAGCTGAACGCAGGGATCATGGACTGGCAGGCACAAACCGAAACTGCCGCACTGGCCCGTTTTGAGCAATATCTGCAGCAGCATTTATCACATTACAAGCTCAGCCGTAATGCGCTGATCGGCACCGATTTTGCCAGTTTCCTGTCAATCCCGCTGAGCCGCGGCACGCTGTCGGTGCGACTGGCATGGCAGTTGATTCTGCAATATGAGCACAAGTTTGGTCAGAATGAATCCAGTTACTGGTTGCGGTTTGAATTGCTGTGGCGGGAATATTTCCGCCACCTGCAACGCAAACATCCACTGGCGTGTTTCCGCCATCAGGGGCTTGGATTACATCTGGTGCCGGGCCAGCCCAGCGCGGCTGATGAGGGTTTCGAACGTTGGTGTCGGGGTGAAACTGGCCTGCCGTTTATTGACGCCAATATGCGACTGCTGGCGCAAACCGGTTGGATGTCAAATCGTGGCCGGCAGAATGTCGCCAGCTATCTGATGTTTCAGCTTGGCTGTGACTGGCGCCTCGGCGCCGCTTGGTTTGAACAACAGCTGCTGGATTACGACGTTGCCAGTAACTGGGGCAATTGGGCCTATATTGCCGGCGCGTTATATTCAGCGCCGCGTAGTTTTAATGCGCTGAAACAAGCGCTTGAATATGATCAGGCGGCCGCCTTTACTGGCTTGCTGCTTGGCAAAGCGGACAACGGTCAGCATCGTCATCAGCCTTATGCACAACCAAACTGGCCGGCGCCACAGGCCTGGACCTGGCAACAGTACTTAGAACAGTTGCAGCAACTGCCGGAACACTGAGCCATGCTGACGCTGGTCTGGTTTAAACGTGATCTGCGGATTGACGATCATGAACCGTTGGTCCGTGCGCTGCAACAGGGTGCAGTTTTACCGCTTTACATCATTGAACCGGATTATTGGCAGCAACCAGACACTTCTGTGCGCCAATGGCAATTTGTGCGCGATGCGGTCTATGGCTTATATCAGCAGCTCAGTCAGCTGGGTCAGCCTCTGCTCATTCGGCGCGGGCCAGCGACGCGGGTCCTGCGCGAGCTATGCCGGGAATTCCCGCTACAGCAAGTCGTCAGCCACCAGGAAACCGGTAATCTGTGGACTTATCAACGTGACGAAGCGGTCGGCAAACTGCTGCGGGAACTCGGTTTGCCATGGCAGCAATATCGTCAGCATGCGGTCAAACGCCGTCTGCAGCATCGCGATCAATGGTTTGAGCAAGCCGATGCGTTTTTACGTAGTCCTTGCGCCGCTACTCCGACGGCGCTGCCCTTTCTGAGCGCTGCGCCTTGGTGCGGATCCTTGTGGCAGGCGCCGCAACGCCGCGAATTACCACCGGTGGTGCAGCTACAGCAAGCGCAGGCATTGCAACCGACGCTGGATTCTTTCTGGCAATTTCGTGGTAAACATTATCAGCGCGATATTTCGATTGCGGCGCGGGCCGGCCAGAGTTGCTCCAGACTCAGCCCTTATCTGAGCGCCGGTCAGCTCAGTCTGCGTCAATTGCAGCAACAGACTTACCTGCAAATAAAACAACAAACCGATCCGCGTCAACAGCAGGCCCTGGCGGCTTTTTTCAGCCGGTTGCGCTGGCATTGTCATTTTATGCAAAAACTGGAAGATGAACCGCGCATTGAATTTTCTCCGATGCAGCCGCTGTATCAGGGGATGCGCGACCAGTTTGAACCGGCGTTGTTTCAGGCCTGGCAACGCGGTGAAACCGGCTACCCGCTCGTCGATGCAGCAATGCGATGTCTGATCGCGACCGGCTGGCTGCATTTTCGCGCCCGCGCCATGTTGGTGTCTTTTGCCTGCTACCAGCTTTGGCTGGATTGGCGCCCGGTGGCCCTGCATCTGGCGCGCTGTTTTACCGACTACGAACCCGGCATTCACTATCCACAGATCCAGATGCAGGCTGGCACCACGTCAATTAATCCGAACCGGATGTATAACCCGCTGAAACAAAGTCTGCTGAAAGATCCACAAGGCCATTTTATCAGGCAGTGGTGTCCGGAACTGGCGCGACTGCCGAATGACTGGTTGCACCAGCCCTGGTTGTTGCCCGCCACATTGCAACGACAATATCAGTGGGTGCCAGGGCGAGACTATCCGCTGCCCATCGTCGATTTAGTTCAGGCGACCCGACTAGCCCGCAGCCGGCTGACACAGTGGCACAGCCAATATGACAAACAAGTCTGGCAGCAAGGCCGCGAAGAGGTGCGGGAGCGTCATGCCAGCCGCAAGCGGCCACCGCAGCGGCGCCCGCTCAAGGCCGCCCCTGCACCTCAGTTGACGCTGGATTTCTGAGCCGCAGCCAGTTCATCAAGCGGTAATGCATCAGCCCAGCCCCGACTTTGCTCAATCAATTCAAGGGCGGCGCGGAAATAATCCGGATCAATCCGTTGCCAGTCGTCTTGCGGGGTATGGTATTGCGGATGTACATCAACACCAAAATACAGATATGGCATCCCGGCCTTGCGAAACACCGCATGATCACTAGCGTTAGCCCAATCAACGGCGGCGTTGCCGTGGCGGCCGAGCCGTGACTGCCGGCCGTCATGCGCCAGCGTCAACTTCAACGGCGTTTTTGCGGCGGCAGCGAACGTTTTCAGCTGTGGTAATTGTTTTTTACCGGCCAGATACAATCGCTGATTCATTTCGCCGCGGCTAATCATATCCAGATTGATATTCAGCAGCAGTTGCGCACGGGGCACCGGCGGCGCCGCCAGAAAAGCTTTTGCACCGTCCAGCCCCATCTCCTCGGCATCGGTCGCCAGAAACCAATACGAATAGGCCGGACACTTCGTCAGTGTCTGCGCGGCCAGATACAGCAAGCCAGCGACTCCGGACGCATTGTCATCAGCGCCGTTAAAGATTTTTTTGCCGCGGGGTTTCAGATGATCGTAATGTGCCGTGACGACGATATAGCGGTCCGGATGCACACAGCCACGCCGCAAACCCAGCACGTTGACGCCCTGGCGTTGACTGAAGCCTTCTTTAAACACAAAAGGCTGAAAATAACTGTCGCCAGCTGTCAGCAGTTGTAACTCAGCAAAACGCGCCTGCAGATACAAACGAGCCGCCTCATTGCCGGCAGTCCCGGTGGCGCGGCCAGCCATAGCGTCCGCTGACAATTGCTGCAGATCCTGCCAGGCCTGCTGCCAACTCCTTTCGCTATATTCGCTATTGTTGGCAGCCGCCGCGAGTGGCGCGACCACGCACGGTACGACGACGCAAAGCGACAGCAGCAAGCCGATGCGCACAAATAGCTGTTTAATCAGCTTGCGCCACAGCATTCAACATCTCAATCTTATGGTCATATAAGCGGCGATCAGCGCCCGGCGCAGCATGCAGCCTTGCGCGCTGCAGATAACCAGTCGCTGCGGCATAGTCATGCTGCAGAATAGCCACACGAGCCAGGCCAAACAGCGCCTCTGGCATTTTGGGCTCTAAACGGATACTGCGATGAAAAGCGATCTCTGCATCGGTAAACCGCTGCTGGCTCAGCGCTTCATTGCCCTGCATGACAAAATAATACGGGTTGCGCAGCCGCGTTTGCTGCACTTTATCGCTTAGCTGCACCGAATCGGCATGACGGCCCAGCAGATCGTATAAAATCGCCAGATTGGCCATGGTATTCGGGTGATCAGGTTCAAGCGCCAGACTCTGTAAATAGGCCAGTTCTGCAGCTTCGGGCATACTGCGCTGGCGATACAGCACCGCCAGATTATTCCAGGTTGCTGCAACTGTAGGCGCCACGGCAGCAGCCTCCTGCAAATAACGATAAGCTAAATCAAACTGCTGGGTCAGCATCGCATCTGCCGCTTTATTGTTGTAAAACAGCGCAACGATATCCGCTTCGTTAATTTTCCGCACCGGCAAGCGCTCGCGCGAGCCACCAGCCCGTTCGAAATCGATCAGGAAATTGTGCGAAGCCGAAATAAAGGTTTTGGTCAGCGTTTGCATATAAGGTGGCGTGACTACCAGGTTGACATGACCATTCAGCACGCTGGTGCCATTGCGGGTGATCCAATATTCGGGGATCTGCACATCCTGGAACTGCGCGCGAAAACCCAGCGATCGCGCCAGACTATAAGACAAGATGGTCAGTGACAGGCAATTGGCCTCACGTTGCTCATAGGTTTCTAATGCCGTGAGTGTGGCATTATTGACGTATTGCAGTGGGTCGGTTTGCTCACGAAAAATAAACTTTAATAACGCCAGACTGCGTTCACGTGGGTCCGAGTAAGCCAATATCTCCTGACGCGCCTTCAAAACTAAATCTTCTGGGAGTTTAAAAATCTGCTCGCGCGTTTCGATGGCGGTTTCAACAGGCATAAATGCCTGATTTTGTAATAGATCGTCAGCAGAACGCAGCATTTGATTCGCCGGCGTCTGTTGACAGCCGGTGAGTGCTGCCACCAGCAGCATCAGTACTATTCGCCACATCACACACCTCCACCACAGCTGAAGTTGTCGCCTGTGAAATTCAGGCAAGCAATATCTCAGCTTAGTGCTTTGTGACCCAGTCATGTCAAATATTTGTGACCAGCAGGGCGTAGAAGGGACAAAAAGACGACAACAGCACTGGCAAATTCTGGCAACTTAACGTAACGCAGACGAATGATTATTCAACGCATCAGCTGACAAGGTAACGACCATAATAAACGCCAGCCAGCCTGCGCGTCGTATTGCACCGCCACCAACGTCCCCTTTTTAATCGACAATTGATGTGCACTGCTGCCAAGCATCAGTGCCAGCAACTGGGATAACTCAGGCTCATGCCCAACTAAGAGCAATCGAGCCGGCCAGTCTGCCCGCGCCTGTTCGATTTGCGCCAGCTGTGTTTCCGCGGCGGTACCATGCGACAGCCACAAAGCTTCCTGGACTTCGGTGAGCAAATCGGCACTGGCAGACACCAACATCGCCGTTTGCAAGGCTCTGGGATACGGGCTGGTCAATACTAGATCCGGCTGTAATTGCTGACGGCGGATAAAGTTGCCAATCCGCAACGCCTGCTGCCGCCCTTTCTCCACCAGACACCGATCAACATCGGGCCGCAACACAGATCGGTCTTCTGCTTTGGTATGACGTAACAGGTAAATGGTTTGAACCGACATAATCACTCCGGGTACAAGTCAGCCACCAGTGTCAGCGATCCAGATGACAACAACAAGACAGAAAGTAACTGGACGAAATTCCGGTTGAACATCTGGGCCTCTGGCGCAGGCTGGTTGCGAAATGGCATTTTACAGGGCTGTAAAATACAAAAAATCGCATGGAGCGATTTCACTCGCAACATCCATGTCGCTCGCCTGACGGCAGCTAAAGCTGTGCAAAACGGCAATCCTACCGTTTTGTGGACGGCGGAACGCCGGTCCCGCAGGGATTTTTTGCGAATGCCAAAAAACACAAAAACGTCCGGAACGTTATTCACTCGCAACATCCGTGTCGCTCGCCTGACGGCAGCTAATGCTGTGCAAAACGGCAATCCTACCGTTTTTTGGACCGCCATGGGGTGAAACCGGTCTTTCAGCAAGCCAATAGTTTGGCTTGCTGCCGGTTTAACGCCTGAGCCTCTGGCGAAGGCCGGAGGGTCACGTAGTGACATTTTACAGGGATGTAAAATGCAAAAAATCCAGCATTAAGCTGGATTATTTGGTGCCTAGGGGGGGACTCGAACCCCCACGCCGCGAAGCGCTAACACCTGAAGCTAGTGTGTCTACCAATTCCACCACCGAGGCATGTGTTCTGCGTATTTTGCAATACGACTTTATTTGTCTGCGACTTTGGTGCCTAGGGGGGGACTCGAACCCCCACGCCGCGAAGCGCTAACACCTGAAGCTAGTGTGTCTACCAATTCCACCACCGAGGCATATGCCGCCGACGCCGTGCATATTATGCGCCAGTGACAAAGTCGTCAACTGCTGAATGCAAAAAATCTGGCAAAAGCAGTTTGATTGCGCAAATCATCAGCAACCTGCAGGAATCTGCGCCAGTCCCGCCAGATTTACCGTTTTTTATTATCGGCATCTTGGTTTTACCGGCATAAAAAAAACGGAGCTTGAGGCTCCGTTTTTTAGGTCAAGGCAAAGATCAGTACTTCGCTTTTTTCAGCAGACCAATTTCTTCCAGACGTTGTAATAAATAGTCGTTGGAATTAATCGGCTGCGGATAGCGGTCCGGATTCTCAGCACTGACGCAAGAACTCAGCGTTTCAATGACAAAGTCCGGATTCGGGTGCATGAAAAACGGAATGGAATAGCGTGGCTGACCTGCAGCAGCACCGGCCGGATTCACCACGCGATGCGTCGTTGACGGCAGCACATGGTTGGTCAGGCGTTGCAGCATATCGCCGATATTCACCACGATAGTGCCCGGAATGGTCGTTACCGGCAGCCAGCTGCCGTCGCGACGTAAAATTTCCAGCCCTGATTCGTGCGAACCTACCAACAAAGTGATGAGGTTAATATCTTCATGCTGACCAGCACGAATACTTTGCGTCGAGGTATCCTGGATCGGCGGATAATGGATAGGCCGCAGAATCGAGTTACCGTAATCCACTTTGTCAGCAAAGTATTTCTGTTCTTGTTTTAAGAACAAAGCCAAAGCTTCCAGCACCTGGCAGCCGAGGTTTTCCAGCGCCTGATACAGCGTATATGTCGCTGCTTTAAACTCTGGCACTTCGCTTGGCCAGACATTCGGATACAGGCATTCGTGTTGTGCCGGGCCATTCAGCTCGCGGCCAACATGGAAGAACTCTTTTAAATCCGGATGCTTGCTGTCTTTGGCTTTCTCAACGCCAAATCCCGTGTAGCCCCGCGCGCCGCCTTGACCCGGCACATGGTACTGCTGTTTTACTTCAGTCGGTAAAGCAAAAAATTGTTTAATTGCTTTGTAGGTTTCCCCAACCACTTCGTCTGCAATGCCATGGCCACTAATGCCACAGAATCCAAACTCAGTGTAGGCTTTGCCAATTTCGGCAACAAAGGCGTCTTTGTCGGTGGCAAACCGTCTGATGTCCAACGTAGGGACTTGTTGTTGAGTCATAATATCGACCTGTTTTTAACTTAACGAGAAGAAAAAGCCTGCGATTGCCGCACTCATCAGGTTCGCTAATGTTGCGGCAAACAGTGCTTTTAAACCCAGCTCTGCGATATCACTGCGCCGACTTGGCGCCATGCTGCCAAGACCACCCAGCAAAATGGCAATCGACGAGAAATTCGCAAAGCCACACAGCGCTATCGTGACAATAATCTGCGTATGCGCCGACAATTCACCGGCCTGCACATGCTTCATAAAATCAACGTAAGCGACAAATTCATTGATCACCAGTTTCTGACCGATAAAACTGCCGGCCAGACGTGCTTCTTCCCAGTTGACGCCCAAAATAAACGCCAGTGGCTGGAACAGATAACCAAAAATCAGCTGCAATGTCAGGCCTTCAAAACCAGCCAGACCACCCACCCAGCCAACAATACCGTTGACCAGTGCGATCAGACCGACAAAAGCCAGTAACATTGCGCCCACGTTCAGCGCCAACTGCAAACCACTGGCAGCGCCAGATGCGGCAGCGTCGATCACGTTGGTATTGCTTTCGTTTGAACTGATTTCAGTTAAATCATTTTTTGGCGTGTCCGTTTCCGGCAACAACAGTTTTGCCATCAACAAACCACCTGGCGCCGCCATGAAACTGGCCGCAATTAAATACTTTAGTTCTACGCCCATACCGGCGTAACCGGCCAGCACTGAGCCGGCAACAGAAGCCAGGCCCCCTACCATCACCGCAAACAACTCAGAGCGAGTCATCGTTGGAATAAATGGCCGCACCACTAATGGCGCTTCGGTTTGACCAACAAAAATATTCGCTGCCGCGCTCATCGATTCCGGCCGGCTGGTGCCAAGCAGTTTCTGCAGGCCGCCGCCGATCACACCAATAACCACTTTCATCACGCCGATGTGATACAGCACAGCAATTAATGATGAAAAGAAAATAATGACGGTCAGTACGTGAATGGCGAAGACAAAGCCATATTTTTTCGCACCGGCGTCACCGAATAAAAATAAAATGCCCTGGTTGGCATAACCAATCACAGAGCCGACTGCATCTGACACACTGATCAGCACGTCTTTACCGGCCGGAACGTATAACACAAAAGCGCCAATCGCCAGCTGAATTGCAAAAGCGCCGCCGACAGTACGCCATTTAATGGCATGGCGGTGCGCTGAGCAAAGATAAGCGATTAATAAGATGGCAGCGATGCCAACTAAACTCATCATATTGATTTTCCTTGGATTTTAGGTCCGCTACAGCACTGCGGAATTATTGTTCTTGTGATGCTGAAATCCTAGGATAGCATCAAAAGATCAAGTAGTTACAGTTTCAAAGCGGGAGCCGAAGCTGAGTGCTCGGGCTTGGAATTGCTCTTATGGGGTTGTCTGAACTTGAAGTTTTGCCGGTCGATTATATAGCAGAATACTTGCAGTTGAAAAGAGACTAATTTAACAGCAATGCAAACAAATAAAAGACAGAATATCCCTGCTTTTTCGCTACCAGTTCAAAGATAATCAACGACAATCACTAAAAACAACAAATCCCGCCTTAGCGGGATTTACTTACTATGTGACGCTCGCTTAATTGGCAAGCAAGGCGCGGATTTTTGTTTTCAGAATATCAATCGCAATCTGGTTTTTACCACCGCGGGTCACCACGATGTCGGCATATTGCTTTGACGGCGCGATAAACTCAAAAAATGCCGGCCGCACGTAGTTTTCGTATTGCTCGGTGATTGAACTGATAGTGCGGCCGCGGTCTTCTACGTCGCGTTTAATCCGGCGCAATAAACAGATATCCAGCGGTGTATCCATAAATACCGTGATATTAAACTGCTCACGTAAACGCGCATCAGTCAGCAGTAAAATGCCTTCGACCAGCACCACTTTGGCTGGTTGCACTTTAATCGTCTCGGTTTTACGGGTATGAGTTTTATAACAATATTGCGGCATTTCCACCGCACTGCCGTCGCGTAGCTGCTGTAAATGCTGCGCCAGCAATTCGTGTTCAAAAGCTGCAGGATGGTCATAGTTGGTCAGCACGCGCTGATCCATCGACAGATGATCCTGATTACGATAATAAGCATCCTCTGCTAACACGGAGATGCGTTCTCCGCCAAATTCTGCCACCAATTCCTGATAGACGGTGGAAGCAAATAAACTTTTGCCAGACGCTGAAGCGCCGGCGATAGCAATGATGGTAGGTTTGGCCACGATGTTGTTCTTCTTTTAAGATAGTTCGCTAATTATCGCCAATTCCGGCCGGATTAGAAACTGCCAGAAGCGGGAAAATGTATCTGTCAGCCAGTCGGCGGCAGATAAAACAAAAACGCCGGCACAAGCCGGCGTTTTTTCAATCAACAACAGTTCAATTTAGAACTTGTAGCTGACGCCTACTTTGATGCGCCAGGTTGATTCTTCAGTATAGAACTTGTCCCAGTTACGGGTGTTGCTAGTCACGTTGCTGTAAACGTACTTGTTGTTGGTTTGATTCAACACAAAGTTAGACAACGTCAAATCACCAAAGTCATCACCGTATACTTTGCCTTTATCTTTGTCGATCAGGTTCAGCAGGTTGTCGACTGTGAAGTAAACAGACCCTTTATGACCTTCGGCAAAACCAGGGATTTCCTGACGTACAGACAAGTCCAGTGTCGTTACCCAAGGCGTAGTATTCGCGCCTTTTGGCAGGTATTGCCCCTGGTATTTGTCCAGGCCTAAAGCAGTGACCGTGTTCCAGAACGCTGTTTCAGAGGCTGCATCAGCAAAAGTTACTACGCTGGTATCACCCTTTTTCGGGATAAACGGCAGGAAGTAGTTGTTAGTTGTGCCCGGGCTTAACTGCAAGTACGGGTTCGCTGCTTTGTTCGTGCTGTTGAATTCAGTTACACCCAATACATAAGTAATAGGCTTGCCTGATTTACGTTCGAAGAACAGGTTGAAGTTGGTCGCATAGTTGGCGAAAAACTCAGTTTCATAACCCAGATTCACCACGAAGCGGTGTTCAGTTTCGAACGCGCCACGGCCAATCAGCATGTCGTTGCGGTTGATGACTGCGTTGTTACCGAAGTTAGAACCTGCAGTAGAACTGGTCGCCGGCGCACCTTCGGTGATGTCCATGTTGGTGTAAGACGTGCGTAAGCTGACGCCGCTGTCCCAGTTTTTCGCTAATTGTGTGCTGAATACTTTAGAACGGCCGTCTTCATCCGCATTGGTAAGCATGATATCAACCACACCGTCCGCGTCGTTATAAATCACCCGTTGACCATCTGGTGTAGTACCCACTTTTTCGCTGTCAGCCAGCGACAGGTCTTTCCACACTGCACTGTCTTCTTTCTTGATATACAGATATTCAGTGGTCCAGGTGATGTCATCACCAATCAGCGGCAGGCTGAAGATATAGTCTGCACCTAACTGCGCACGCCAGTCAGAAGGCAGGTTGAAGTTCGGGTCAACCAGGTTGGTGTTACCACCTGTTGTGACACCAGCAACTGCATCTTTTAATGACTGTGGTACTTGGCTCAGGCTAACGTTCGCTACGTTGCTTTGTGAACGGTCACCGGTTCCGATACCTGGGTTTGAATAGCTGTTAGACACCCAAACTGTTGGTTGGCCACCAGAGAAACGACCAACACCACCGCGAACGGTCAGATCTTCGGTCATCAGGTAGCTGAAACCAACACGTGGTAAGAAGATATCCACACCGTCCAGGTTCTCGTCGTTACGCAGACCAGTGCGAGCTTCAGAGAACTTGTTATAGGTTGACTTGTCATTCGAACCTAAACGCTCATAACGCAGACCATAGTTTAACGTGAATTCGTCAGTAACAGCCCACTCATCCTGTGCGTACAGCGCATGTTCGTCACGCACGAAGCTCGCAGCGATATCATCTGGGTTGTGTGTCACAGAGTTCTGGTAACGCACTGATTGTGCTAAACGGTTCTGGAAGTTCGCGATGCTGCTGAAGGTGTACTCACCTTTAGTGCGTTGCAGGAACAAGTTAAAAATGTCCAGGCGTTTCATCTGGTAACCGAAAGACAAACGGTGCTCGTCCATCAGATACTCACCGTCAGCGGCGATAATCCAGGTTTTCTTTTTCAGGTCATTTGAATGACGGCTAACATCGCTGCCGATATTGACTGAAGTCGTCTGAGTCGCAGTACCACCTACACGTGGCACGTTGATAATGGCTTCGCCGTAATTGCCCAGTGACGCTTGAACAGTAGCAACGTCCATATAAGTAGCGCTTAACTGGGTTGAGAACTCTGAAGTCCAGTCTGAATACAGTTTCAGTGCGTGGTTGTTCAGTGTTTCTTCTTTGTTGTACCAGTTAGACGACAAACGCATCCGCGTCGTGGTTGACTGGTTATTTTGCGTCTGGTTACCTTTGTTGTACTGATAGGTGTAAGCCGCACGGTGAATATCAGAAATGTTCCAGTCTAATTTGACCAGTAACTTTTCATCTGTTTCTTCCGGGTTCACATTCCAGTCACCGGCGTCAACACCGTAGACGTTTTTGGCGATCTGCATGATCTGGTCCAAATCTGCCTGGCTGACCAATGCAGCGTTTGACAGACCAGAACCGACCGGGCCCCACTCCAGCGGAGGCGTTGCATCATATTGCTCAGCAGCAACGAAGTAGAACAGTTTGTCTTCAACCACTGCACCACCTAATGTGGCAGCCCAGTTTTTGTTTTCAAAATTCAGTGGCACTTCACCTTTTGGATTGGTTGGAGTGGCAGCGAATTGGTTTTCTGGTGTACCGGCCAGACTGTCGTTTTTGATTTCATAACGCAGTGAACCGAATGTGTCGTTAGCACCAGACTTGGTGACGGCGTTGATATTACCGCCCTGGAAACCACCAGCTTTGGCATTAAATGGCGATACATCGACAGTGACCTGATCGATAGCATCAAAAGAAATTGGTGTACGGGTCGTTGGGTAACCGTTGGCATTCAGACCGAAATCGTCGTTCTGAGAGATACCATCGACGCTGATACTGTTAAAACGTGGGTTAGTCCCTGCCACGCTCAGCTCGCCGTCTTTTGGTGACAACACTGCTAACGGGTTGTTTTTAACGATATCTTTTAAATCATTGTTTAAGCTTGGCGCGTTTTCAATTTCTTTGGCGCTGAAATAGCTGGAGCTGCCCGTTGCAACCACAGTTGCAATCGCAGAACCTGTTACCGCGATGCGCTCTACTGCAGCAGATTGCAGTTGGCGGTTTAACTGATAGGTGTCACCCAGTTGTAAAAATACGTCGTTGACGGTTTCGTCGTTGTAAGTATCTGAATCAACGATAACTTTGTATGGACCACCAACACGCAGACCAGAAGCTACAAAGCTGCCGGATTCGTTGGTAACAACAGTGCGGCTGGTGCCTGAAGGCACGTGCAGAATGATAACTTTGGTTCCTGCAGCGGCTTCGCCTTGAGGATTCGAAATACGACCGCGGATTGCTGAAGAAGTATCAGCGATGGCATAGCTAGAACCTAAGGCTACGGCAACGGCCATAGCAATATGTCTGATTTTCATATCGTTTTTCACCTGGTAGTTGTAGGTATTGTCAAACCCTGAATAAAACCAAACTGTGTGTCCAATTTGGGTGGCAAGCTTAACGCAGTAACATTACGTTTTTCTTACACAAGCACTTGCTGATGAAATATTAATATCAGCTCGCGGAACTTATCCGCACATCTGCAGTCAAGACGCCTGATGTCATGCGAGTGTAACATATCAGACCAGAAATATGCAGGCAGCCTAAATAAGTTTGTTTAAATTTTCGCTGTATTTTGTTGACATTTTCGGCTATCCAGCCATCTAAATTCGAAACTTCTGGGATATCGTTACAAATCTGGGTAGGCTAGACTGGTCTTTTTCTGCCGGATTTTTATCAATGAAATCACTGATCACAAGCCTGTTGGCCGGACTGGGGCTTTGCGGAGGTCTGCACGTGCATGCTACTGAACTGACCATTGCCACCTTTAATGTCAGCATGGAGTCCGAAAATTACGTCGCCAAAGGCAGCCCGCTGGGCCCGCAAGTGCTGGCCCGCGAACTGGCCAGCGGCCATAATGCGCAAATCCGCAATATCGCGGCTATTTTGCAGCAAGTACGCCCCGATATTCTGCTATTAAATGAATTCGACTATATCGAAGATCCGGCGCAGGGCGTCAAGCAATTCATTCAGCAGTATCTGCAAAAACCACAACACGGCGGTCAACCGCTGCAATACCCCTACTTTTATTATCAAACCGTCAATACCGGTCAGCCGAGTGGTTTTGATTTAAACAATGATGGCAAAGCCGCAGGCGCCGAAGATGCCTGGGGATTTGGCCACTATCCGGGCCAATATGGCATGCTGGTGCTATCACGTTTCCCAATTGATGCCGAAAAAGCGCGTACTTTTCAGCATTTTAAATGGAAGGATATGCCAGGGCACAAAACAACGAAAAAAGCCGATGGCAGCCCATGGTTCAGTCCAGATGCCTGGGCCAACATGCCGTTATCGAGTAAATCGCACTGGGATTTACCGGTCAATGTCGATGGCAAACCGCTGCATTTGTTAATTAGCCACCCGACCCCCCCCGTGTTTGATGGCGCGGAAAACCGCAATGGCCATCGTAACCATGACGAAGTCAAATTCTGGGTCGATTATTTGTCCGGCAACGCCGACTACATCTATGACGATAAAGCTGGCCGCGGTGGTTATCAGGCCGATGCACCTTTTGTGGTCATGGGTGATCAGAACTCGTCACCGGATGAAGGCGATGCGCATCGTGACGCGATTCAGGCGCTGGTGAATCATCCAAAAATCCAGCATGAACCTGTGCCGCAAAGCGCTGGTGGCGCTGCGCACAGCCCGGATAACCCGCTGGCGAAATTCCACACCGCCGGCTGGCGGATGCGCGCTGACTATGTGTTGCCGTCAAAGCAAGGCGTAACGGTGCACAGCAGTGGTGTGTTCTGGCCGGTTAAAGGCGAAGCCTTGTTTGATGCGGTCGCCAGCCGCGGCGCCAGCTCAGATCACCGGCTAGTTTGGGTCAAGCTCAGTCTCACCGGCGAAAAGAAATAAGTCTTTTTAGCTGATCAACAGCGGCAATTGCTGCGGCAGTGCCGCTGTACCGTCCGGCCATAGACATAAAAAAAGCAGCCATCGGCTGCTTTTTATCTATAAAACAATCACTTAACGTGACTGCTCTGCCAGTGGCGCGCTGTAGGCCAGCTCCATATCCCAAGGCAAGTGGATCCAGGTGTCTTGCTCAATGTCGGTGACATATTTGTCGACCAGTGCTTTGCCTTGTGGTTTGGCATAAACAGTGGCAAAACAAGCTTTAGGAAACCGTTCACGCAGTGCACGGGCGGTTTCACCGGTATCCACCAGATCGTCAATCACCAACAGCCGCTCTGAGTCAGGCAGCGTGGCATCTTTCAGCACCTGTAACGAACGTTGTTGATCATGGTCATAACTGGAGACACAAATAGTATCCAGCACCCGGATATTCAGTTCGCGCGCGATGATCGTTGCCGGCACCAGACCGCCGCGGCTGACTGCGACAATACTATCAAAATTACCGTGCAGGCACATTTTCGCCAGTTCCTTGGTCGCGCGGTGGAACGCTTCCCAGGACACATAAAAGTTCTTATTGCCGGATAAAGACATGTCAGCTGACTCCCGTTATACCAGTGCTAAGGCGATTTCGACCATTTCGTTAAAGCTGGTCTGGCGCTCTTCCGGACTTAACGATTCACCGGTACGGATATGATCAGAGACCGTCATGATTGCAAGCGCGTTAATGCCATACTCAGCAGCGACGCCGTATAAACCGGCCGCTTCCATTTCCACGCCGAGAATGCCGTATTTTTCCAGCGTATCAAACAGCGTGTCGCTTGGGTTGTAGAACAGATCAGACGTAAAGACATTGCCGACTTTCACACCGATATTTTTCGCCCGGGCTGCGGCTACTGCACGCTCCAGCAGGTCATAACTTGCCAGCGCGGCAAAATCCATACCCTGCAGGCGGTTACGGTTCACGGCAGAATCAGTGCTGGCGCCCATCGCGACAACAACTTCACGCACTTTGACCGACAGCGGCAGACCGCCGCAAGAACCAATACGAATGATATTTTTCACACCATAAAATTTCACCAGCTCAGTGGCATAAATTGACATCGACGGCACGCCCATGCCTGAGCCCATCACGCTGACTGGTTTACCCTGATATTTACCGGTAAAGCCATACATATTGCGCACTGTGTTAATGCATTGCACGTCGGTCAGGAACGTATCGGCGATATGTTTAGCGCGCAGCGGGTCGCCCGGCATCAGTACTGTTTCAGCAAAAGCGCCGGCAGCGGCGTGGATATGTGGAGTGGTCATAAACTTAATTCTCTGATTATTTAATGAGTACGGGTGAGTTCTGTCAGGAACGACTGGCCATACGCCAGCGCATCCAATGCAAAATACTCAGCAAAGGTCTGGCCCATGTCGGCGAAGCTGGCACGTTCGCCCAAAGAACCGGCGTTGATCTGCGGGCCGTAGCACAATACCGGCACATATTCCCGGGTGTGTTCGGTGCCAATCCAGGTCGGATCACAGCCATGATCTGCAGTCAGCAGCATCAGGCTATCCGGTTCAAGCATGGCCATTAATTCAGGCAGACGGCTGTCGAAATACTCCAGCGCTTCGCCATAGCCAATCGGATCACGGCGATGGCCGTAGTTCTGGTCAAAATCCACCAGATTGGTGAAGATCAGGCTTTTATCCGGCGCGGCGTGATATTCGCTGATGGTTTTGTCAACCAGTGCTTCGAGGCCATTGGCCTTCACCTCTTTACTGATGCCCTGATGAGCGTAGATGTCGGCGATTTTACCGATACTGACCACAGTACCGCCGGCAGCGGTCAGCTTGTCCAGCACCGTTGGCGCCGGTGGCAACACGGAATAGTCTCGGCGGTTACCGGTGCGCGCATAGTTGTTCGGTGCATCACCTAAAAATGGCCGCGCAATCACCCGGCCGATATTGTAATCATCCAGTAACTGACGGGCAGTTTCACAGAACTGATACAACCGTTCCAAACCAAAATGGCTTTCGTGGGCGGCGACCTGAAACACACTGTCAGCCGAGGTATAACAAATCGGCATTCCACTACGGATATGCTCATCACCGAGGCGCACCAGAATGTCGGTGCCAGACGCATGGCAATTGCCCAGAATGCCGGGCACGCCGGTACGACGGCATAATTCGTCAATCAGTTCCGGCGGAAAGCTGTGTTGTTTATTCAGGAAGTAACCCCACTCAAACAACACAGGCACGCCGGCGATTTCCCAATGACCACTCGGCGTATCTTTGCCGCTGGACAATTCGCGGGCATAACCAAAGGCCCCAACCGCGGGCTCATTGTCGGTCACGCAAGCCATTTCAGAAGAAGCCGCAAATGCGGCTTTGACGAGACCCAGTCTCGCCAAGTTTGGCAGTTGCAACTGCCTACCTTTATGATTGGCAAAAGCACGAGCAATACTGGCAAAGGTATTGGCTCCGCTATCACCAAACTTATCAGCGTCCGGCGCACTGCCGACACCAAAACTGTCCAATACCAGAATCACAGCTTTTTTCATGGATTGACCCCTACAGCGCTTGATCTGCAAGCCAGTGGACTCACAGCAGATTTGATAACCATAGCTGAAGCGGAAACTGTTGAAACTCAGTCTGCACTGACCGCTGCTTTTTTCAGCAAAATGGCACAACCAGTCCCCTGTTGCAGCGCGAATGCAAAAAGGGGCACGCAGATTAGAACGAATGCGACAAATTAGCAACTACTTAACTGATTGCTGACAACCGGGAGTTAATAACAGAACGTTGTGTCACTATGGCAAGACACAGAAGAATCTGACTGCAGTAGAAAGCAAAAGCCCCGGACATTGTCCGGGGCTTGCTGTTTTGGTGCCCAGAGGCGGAATCGAACCACCGACACGCGGATTTTCAATCCGCTGCTCTACCGACTGAGCTATCTGGGCAAAACTGGCCTTGAATGGTGCCGCTTATCCGAGTCGAACGGATGACCTACTGATTACAAGTCAGTTGCTCTACCAACTGAGCTAAAGCGGCATATATCAAGCGAAACTGTTGTTGCTTGTGTAGCGAATTGATGAGGAAAATCAAGACACTAAAAATTAGTGGTGCCCAGAGGCGGAATCGAACCACCGACACGCGGATTTTCAATCCGCTGCTCTACCGACTGAGCTATCTGGGCAACGGGGGGTATTAAACGGATTTTGCCGGATCAAGTCAACTTTTTTTTGGCCTGAACCTGCTGACCGCTTATGGATTGAACAAATCAGGCGATTCTGCTGAAACTATCAGCATATTTTCGGAAGTAACGGTGAAAACCGGCACGACTGAACTTTCACCACACACGCGTTAGTCGCAAATTTTCTGAAAGTTCTCAGATAATTAGAAAAAACTGATTAAAATGAAAGGACTTCCACTTATTCGTACACATCCGTATGCCGCAATCGAGCTTTAAAATGCCGCTGTTTATCGTCTGGCTATTAGCTGTCAGTAGTTGTTTATTGTTCAGTGCGCTTTGGTGCCATTCCTGGTATCAACAACATCAGCACGATAATGGACAACAGATGCAATTGCAGCATCAGTTGCAATTAGTGAGTCAGCTGGTGCCGGCCAATATTGCTGCCATGCCGCTGGAACAAGCAAATCAGCAGCTGTCGGACTTGTTGGCTGGCGAGCAACAACAAGCCTTGTACCTGCTCGGGCCCAACCAAAAGGTGCTGGCGCACACACCCGGACTCGCGGGTTTTAATCCGCTGCAGCCTGAAACACTCGCTGCAGAATTGCTGCTGGCACGTCAATCAATACCGCAAGGGGAAATGATTCTGGTCGCACAGCCGCTACAGAGCGACTGGCGGCTCTGGTTCTTGTTCGCAGCGGCAGGCGCAGGCGTGCTACTGCTGTTAGGGGTTGTACCGATGCGTTTATTCGAGCGTCGTCTGCAACAGCAGCAACAACAACTCAACGACCAATTACTGCTTTGTGTGGGCAGGCAGCAGTTTGAACTGATGCTAACAGCGCCGAGCAGTTTGCAGGCGCTGGAACATCCATTACAGCTGCTGTTACAACATTGTCGTGAACAACAACTGCTACTGGAAAAAACGAAAGCGGATTGCGCCCTGTTACAACACGAACTGGATGATAAAATCCTGCAACGCACCGAAGCGCTAGCCAGCGCTAAAATCAGTGCAGAGCGCGCGAATGAAGCGAAATCCACCTTTCTCGCCACAATGAGCCACGAGATCCGCACGCCGATGAATGGCATCATCGGGACAGTCGATTTACTCCGAAATACCATGTTAAACAGCAATCAGTTCCGTCTGACCAATACTGTGCGTGAATCCGCCTTTGCGCTGCTACGTATTCTCGATGACATTTTGGATTTTTCCAAAATCGAAGCCGGCAAAATGGAAATCGAGCATATTCCATTGTCGCTAAATGAAGTGGTTGAGGCTGTCGCTCAGGTCATGTTTACCGTCGCATTGCAGCGCCAGCTGCAGCTCAGCATCTTTGTTGACCCGGCGATACCGGAAAGCTTGGTCGGTGATCCGGTGCGTTTGCGGCAGATCCTTTATAACCTGACCGGCAATGCGATTAAATTCACCGAAACCTTGCCCGGACAACGTGGCAAAGTGCATATCAGAGCTGAACTGGTCGACAATAATCTGGAGTTTTGTCAGATCCGGATCTCGGTGACCGACAACGGAAAAGGCATGACCCCGCGCCAGCTGAATCAGTTGTTTCAGCCCTTTTTACAAGCAGAAGGCTCCATTACGCGCAAGTATGGTGGCACCGGCCTTGGTCTGTCGATTTGTCAGCATCTGACTGAATTGATGTTTGGCAGGATCGAAGTGCAGAGTGTGATTGGTAAAGGTAGCGAATTCAGCGTGTTGTTGCCGATGCGCCACGCCGAGGAAACCATCCCGCGCCAACAACCAGATCTACAAAACCAGCGCGTATTGATTTGCAGCGACGACAGCGGTCAGCAAGAACTACTGCAGCGTTACCTGGCGTCGTTTGGTGCAACGCCGGTGCTGGTCGGCCTGACAGAGTTGTGGTCGCCGCACCATGGCGCAGACCTGGTGGTGCTGGACTGCAGTCAGTCGCCGGAAAGTGCTTTGCAACAGTTACCAGCGTCGCTACCGTTGCCGACCTTATTGTTGGTTGCCGCGGAATCAGCGCTGCGCAGCGCGCCAGCCGGCAGTGAGGTACTGGAACTCAATCCACTGTGTCGCAGCAGCCTGGCCACTGCGCTGTTAAAACTTCAGGGCCAACTGAGTAACAAACCTGCGCTGCAATTTCCGCAAGCACTGGATAGCGGCCTGGCCGTCACAGACGTGAACGCCCCACTGTTGTTATTGGCCGAAGATAATCCGATGAATCAAAAGGTCTTGGTCGAACAGTTGCAAACGCTCGGTTATCGGGTTGAAGTCGCAGATGACGGCCAAATCGCCCTCGATAAATGGCGCCAATATCGCTATCCACTGTTGCTGACTGACCTGCATATGCCAAATCTGAGCGGCTATGATTTGGCTAAGGCTATCCGCAAGGAAGCCGCACAGTATGATGACGAAGACATCGTATTTACCCGCATTGTGGCCATAACCGCCAATGCTCTCAAAGGAGAGGCACAAAAATGTTTGAGTGTTGGTATGGACGACTATCTGACCAAACCGGTCGAATTGGCGAAATTACATGCCGTGCTACAGCGTTGGCTGCCGCTCGCTGCGCCTGAAGCGGCAGAGCCTCAACCAGCTACGGTACAAAACACGCCGGCGGCACCGGACGCTGCAGAAGTAAGCCCCATTTGTTTTACCACTATTGCCAATTTCCTGGGGCCGGATCCGGCGAAACATCAACAATATCTGAATTATTTTGTTAGTCATGCCGCCGATTTACTGGTGCAACTGCAGGACGCACAACAACAGCAACAAGCAGACGTCTGTCGCAGTCTGGCCCATCAGTTAAAGTCCATGGCAAAGAGTGTTGGCGCCTTAGCATTGTCAGAACTGGCATTGCAGCTGGAGCAGCAGGCAGAACAACCTTATTGGCCCGAATTGAGCGCATTGGCGGACCGGTTACAGCAGAGTTATCAACAAGTGGTGGTGTATGTGCAGGAACGCTACAAACGCTGAGCAGTGCGCTGCAGCGTTTGTCACGGTTAAGGCGTATCGGTTAACTGGCGGAAGTATCCAATGGTGCAAAAGATTTCACCAATTGATCTAACGCCTGCATTTGTTGCAGATAATCTTCCAGCTTCGCCAGTGGCAACGCGCAAGGACCATCGCATTTGGCCTGATTTGGATCCGGATGCGCTTCGATAAACAGACCGGCAAGACCTAGGGCCATGCCCGAGCGAGCCAGCTGTGCAGCCTGTGCGCGACGGCCATCGGCAGAATCGGTGCGACCGCCCGGTTTCTGCAGCGCATGGGTCGCGTCAAAAATCACCGGACCATATTGCTTCATTTCGTCCATGCCCAGCATGTCAACGACCAGATTGTTATAGCCAAAACAAGAACCACGCTCGCACAGGATCACTTTGTCGTTGCCGGCTTCGGCGAACTTGGTGATGATATGGCGCATTTCATGCGGAGCCAGAAATTGCGGCTTTTTCACATTAATTACCGCACCTGTATTGGCCATAGCTACGACCAAATCCGTCTGGCGCGCCAGAAATGCCGGCAGCTGGATCACATCGACCACTTCTGCCACAGGCGCCGCCTGATAGGGTTCATGTACGTCCGTGATCAGCGGAATATTAAATGTGCGTTTAATCTCTTCAAAAATCCGCAAGCCTTCTTCGAGACCCGGACCACGATAAGAATGCACTGACGAGCGGTTGGCTTTATCAAAAGACGCTTTAAACACATAAGGAATACCGAGCTTTTCGCACACTCTGACATAGTGCTCTGCCACCTGCATTGCCATGTCACGCGACTCCAGCACGTTCATACCACCGAACAACACAAAAGGTTTGTCGTTGGCAACTTCCAGCTTACCAATCTGAATATTCATTGACGCCACAAGGGCCTCCTTCAATAACACGGCTGATTGTTGCAGCCGGGCACAAGTCCAAACTTAACCAAATAATACCGGCGTCTTAGTGATTGCTACGCGCACCATTAATGCCAACCAGCCGAGGGCGCCGAAAAACGCGAACACCCGCAGCGCTTTGGTCCGGCCTTTTAACGCCATCACGCCAAGGGCTATATAAGCCAATAAACCGAGAAATTTCTCCGTCAGCCATGGGGTGACAAAAGGATATTGCTGAATGGTCAGCATCAGGCCTGCAGCTGATAACAACAACAAGGTGTCAATCACATGCGGCAGCACTTTGAACAGTTTTTTCTGTAACAACGCTGAGTCACGCATGCTCAGCACAAACCGAATAAACAACAGGGACACACTCAGGGCAGCTAATAACAGGTGGGTATGTTTTAATGCCATATACATCGCAATATGCTCCGGAACCTGACTGAGCAGTCGCATGGTTACGACGCACAATCTATGGATTAATTGAAGAAAAACGCATTTTGCATGTTCATCGCTTGATCGTCCATGCTTATCAGCAACAAAGCCACCAGATGGTGGCTTTGTCATACGCGATACAGATTTATTCTTCGTCGGGATACTTAGTTAAAATCGCTTCAATTTTATCGACGCGGGTTTTCAGGATCTCCACCAATCGCGGGTCAAATTGGCGCCCTGCTTCACTTTCCATATGCGCCAAAGTTGCGCCTGCGGTCCAGGGTGATTTATAGCAGCGTCGATGCCGCAGCGCGTCGTAGACATCAGCGACTGCCGCGATCCGGCCATACACATGAATTTCTTCGCCGCGTTTACCGGCCGGATAACCACTGCCATCCCATTTTTCATGATGGTCACGGGCGATCACCGCGCCGGCCTGAATAATGGCGCGCTTTGAATTTTTTAAGATCTCATAACCGATACTGGAATGGGTTTTCATTACTTCCCACTCGTGTTCAGCCAGTTTCATCGGTTTATTCAAAATACCATCGGGAATACCTACTTTGCCGACATCATGCAAAGGCGAGGCAAACATCAGTTTTTCTGCCTCATCCACGGGTAATCCATAAGCCGTTGCCAGCTCATAACAAATAAAAGCGACGCGTTTGACATGGTTGCCGGTTTCAATCGAGCGTTGCTCTACCGCTTCACTAAGCCGGTAAACGATCTCGCGCTGAGTATCTTCAATTTCATGCTGTAATTGCACGTTTTCATAAGCAATTTGCACGTTTTGCGAAAAAAGCTCGATCAGCCGTTTTTGCGTTTCATTGACCAGAGTCGGCAGACCCGAAACATACAACAAAGAGCCATGGGTGAATTTACTGGTGCAGTAGGCCACCAGATAGTTTTCGCGATAAACAATACTGCGGCTTCTGAGCGCCTGATGGAAAGCATCCATCAGCGTATGGTCCAGTACATCAGATACAGCACGGCCTTCCTGGTGTTCAAATTCACCGAGACCGGCAAATACCACCAACTTATCCGGATCGGTATTTTCGTGAATATTGCCAGCAACCAGAGACGACGTGACCAATAACGCATTGTCATCACAGCCCAGGATAGAGGTCAGTTGTTGCAGGACGCCATCGATAAACTGTTCCATCGAGTGCGACGAAAATAAATCGGCGGAGGCCGTGATAATTTTCTCTAAACCGCGCCGGCTGTTATCAATCGACAAGATATCGCGGTACGAGCGCAGGCTCGACATAATCACAGTAAAGAGTTTTTGTGCGGTCAGTTCAGTCTTGGATTTGTAGTCGTTGATGTCGTAATTGACGATCACCTGGCGCTCAGGCGCTTGTCCGGGCTGACCAGTCCGCAGAATAATGCGGACATAGTGGTTGTGCAGTTCTTCGCGGATATAACGCGCCACAATTAAGCCAGCGTCGTCTGATTCCATCACCACATCCAACAAGATGATGGCCGCATCGTGGTGCGTTTCGATCAATTTTTTCGCTTCAGTACCGGAATAAGCACTGAAAAACTCAAGATTTTTGCCCTGAAAGGAAAAATCACTCAACGCCAGTTTCGTCACCGCGTGCACTTCCGGCTCATCGTCGACGATCAGAATTTTCCAGCTGCCATTATGTTGCGGCGCCTGCTCTTCCGGCTCATCCGCAAATAAAAAATCATTCGCCACGCTTGTTCCCTCTTGAGCTTCAGCCACTCGACTCCGGTAGTTTAAGTGATTGAGATGAATTAATTATTTTAAGAATAAACTGCAGTAGTTATATGCGCTAATCAAGCGATGGTCAAAAAGATTGCTGCAAATAGCACTGAAAATATTCGGGAAAATACGGGAGGTGGGTACGCGCCAAAAGCAGGATAAGATCAGGGCAGCCAGCAACCGCCGCTGATGCGCCAGTTGCCGCCATAATCACGGCGTGATTGCACCGCGTTAAAACCGGCGTCAGTCAGGATTTGTTGCACCGCTTCATGCTGCTGATGACCATGTTCAAGCCAGAGCCAACCGCCAGCCTCTAAATGCACCGGCGCCTGCGCGCAAATCAGCCGAATATCAGCAAGACCGTCATCTGCAGCCACCAAGGCGCTGAGCGGTTCATGACGCACATCACCTTGTTGCAAATGCGGGTCCGCAACGTCGATGTAAGGCGGGTTTGAAATGATTAAATCGAAACGAATGCCAGCAACGGCCTGATACCAGTCACTTTGCAAGACACTAGCATTAACCAGCCTTAGGCGACTGCGGTTGCGCTCCGCCAGTGCAACGGCGTCCGGCGAAAAATCGACAGCTGTGACTTGCCAGTGTGGCCGCTGTGACGCCAACGTCAACGCAATGGCGCCGGTACCAGTGCCTAAATCCAGCACTTTGGCATCTAACGGCAACGGCAGCGCTAAGGCTTGCTCCACCAGTAACTCGGTATCCGGTCTTGGGATTAACGTGCACGGGGCTACTTCGAGTTCCAGATCCCAGAACCACCAGCGCCCGGTAATATAGGCCAGAGGCTCGCCAGCGGCGCGCCGCTGTAACGCGGTATTTAAGCGGTCTAATTCAGTTTCACTCAGTGGCTGGTCCAGATATAGACGCTGGCTGGCCGGATTTTTATCCAACACGTCAGCCCAAAGCCGGCTGGCTTCGAAAGCAAGATCGGTGGCATGCGGGTCTTGCTGTGCCAGCGCCTGCAGCGCGGTTTCTGCCTGCTGCAGCCACTGACGCAACAACATCAGCGGTTTTCCTCGGCCAGCGCGGCCAATTGGTCGGCCTGATATTCGTGGCCAAGCGGACCTAATACCGGATCCAGGTCACCTTCCATCACATCGAGTAATTTGTAGATGGTCAGGTTGATACGGTGATCAGTCAAACGGCCTTGCGGGAAGTTATAAGTGCGGATCCGCTCTGAACGATCGCCCGAGCCCACCAACAAGCGACGGGTCGATTCTTCCGCCAACCGATGTTTTTCATCTTCGGCTGCCTGAATGCGCGACTGCAGCACCGACATAGCGCGGGCGCGGTTTTTATGTTGCGACCGTTCGTCCTGACATTCCACCACAATGCCAGTTGGCAAGTGAGTGATCCGAATAGCAGAATCTGTTCGGTTGACGTGCTGACCACCGGCACCGGATGCGCGATAAGTATCAACTTTTAAATCAGCCGGATTGATTTCAATCGCTTCGCTTTCCGGTACTTCCGGCATAATAGCGACCGTACAGGCAGAAGTATGCACGCGGCCTTGCGATTCGGTGGCTGGCACCCGTTGCACACGGTGACCACCGGATTCAAACTTCAGCACGCCGTAAGCGCCATCGCCCTGCACACTGACGATGATTTCTTTGTAGCCGCCGTGTTCACCGTCGTTAAAACTGATGATCTCGGTTTTGAAGCGGCGTTTTTCACAATAACGGCTGTACATGCGGAATAAATCGCCGGCAAAAATCGCGGCTTCATCACCACCGGCGCCGGCCCGGATCTCAAGAAAGCAGTTGTTGTTGTCGTTGGGGTCTTTTGGCAACAGCAGGATTTGTAGTTCCTGATCCAGCACTTCAATCCGTTCTTTGCCAGATTTGAATTCCTCCTGCGCCATCTCCCGCATATCCGGATCGGCGTCTTTCAACATCTCTTCGGCACTTTGCAAATCGTCTTGCGCCTGACAATACAGCGCAAAATGCTGAGCGATCGGCTCGAGCTGACTGTATTCGCGGGATAACTCGCGGAATTTATTCTGATCAGAGATCACAGCAGCGTCGCTTAACAGCGCCTGCACTTCTTCATAACGCTCGACCAGACCTTCGAGTTTGCGATATACCGATTCTTTCATGGAACAATAAATACCTGGTTAAACATCCAACTACACATCTAACAGCGTGTTGATCAATGTTTGGGGTTGAGTAGTGTCATCTTGCAGCAACTGCCGGATAGTCCGGGTTGGCGCATGCATTAACCTGTTGCTGAGTTTAGTCGCTAATTCAGTCATCACCTTGTCGGCGCTTTGGCCGCTGGCGAGCTGATTCAACGCCCGTTGTAATAATTCTTGCTTCACCGCGTCGCAGCGCTCGCGATAGTCCCGCACCCAGTCGATATTGCCCTGCAGCGCCAGCCATTGACTGAAATCTGCCACGCCAACCGCAATCATCTGCTCAGCCTGCTCGGCGGCCGCCTGGCGGGATTGCATATTCTGCGCAACGATATTCTGTAAGTCATCGACGGTATACAGATACGCATCTTCAAGCTCTGCTACCTGCGCTTCAATATCACGCGGCACCGCTAAATCGACCAGGAACATCGGCTTGTGCCGGCGTTTTTTTAGCGCTTGCTCCACCATGCCTTTGCCAACAATCGGCAAAGTACTGGCGGTGGAACTAATCACCACGTCGGCATCAACCAGCGCTTGCGGCACTTGGGCCAGGCTAATCGCCTGACCGTTGAACTGTGCCGCCAAAGCCGCGGCCCGGTCGTAGGAACGATTCGCCACTGTCAAATGGGCAGCGCCTTGCTCGAGTAAATGTTTGGCTACCAGTTCGATCGTTTCGCCGGCACCAATCAATAACACTTTGACATCATTGAGCTTACCGAAGATCTGCCGCGCCAGCGTCACCGCAGCAAAGGCCACCGATACGGCACTGGCACCAATTTCAGTGTCAGTGCGAACCTGTTTGGCCACCGCAAAAGTTTTCTGGAACAAGCGTTCAAACACCGGCTGAATAGTGCCAAGCTGGCGCGACTGACTGTAGGCCTGTTTCACCTGACCAAGGATTTGCGGCTCGCCGAGCACCAGTGAATCTAAACCACAAGCGACCCGCATCAGATGTGTTGAGGCGGCATCTGCACTGTGCAGATACAAATGCGGCTCCACTTCCTGCCGGTTCAGCTGATGAAATTGCGCCAGCCAGTCAATCACTTGTTTCGATTGTTCGCTGCTGCCGCTAAAATACAATTCAGTTCTATTGCAGGTGGATACGATCACAGCATCAGTCACCGCCGTTTTGGCAGTCAGATCCAGCAGCGCATCAGCGACTTGCTCTGGCGCAAAGGCCAGTTGCTCACGCAGGGCGACCGGCGCAGTTTTGTGATTGATGCCAAGTGCGAAAATAGCGATTCACCTGAAAATAAGTAAGGAAACTTTGGCAGGATACAGCCAGAGTACCGGATAAAGGCCGGATTGTACGAAAATCCACGGACGCTGAAAAGCCTACTGCAACCGCTTGCAGGTCCGGCGCATCATTTTGAAGCAGGAAAAACTGTGTTTTTGAAGCAAAATCTCTGGGCCGGCTGTTTGCTGGGCCTGCTATTAACCGGCTGTGCCAGCCAGCCGGCTCCGCAAGTTTCACGCCCATTGCCCGCTGTTGAACGGGAGCAGGCACTGGATGCGATGACCGAATATAAAGTCGTCGCGGCTCTGGGCGTCAAAGCGCCCGGTGAAAATGTCAGTGGCACGTTGAACTGGCAGCAAAACGGCGAATATTATCAGGCGTCCATGACCAACTTTCTGGGTCTGACCGTGTTTGAACTGGAAACGCATCAACAAGGTGCGACAGTCAAAGTCGATGGTCAGACGCATCAGGCCATGTCTGCCGGTGCTTTGCTGGATTATTTATCCGGCTGGTCTTTACCGATTGAAGAAATGCAACTGTGGCTCAAAGGCCTGCCTGGCCCCAGCAGTGAAAATCTGCAACGCGACGGCATGGGTCGCCTGACCAGTTTCACCCTAACCGATAGCCGCTCGCGGCAATGGCAGGTCAGTTACAGTGACTTTTTCCCTGACGCCAAATCGTTACCACGGAAAATGCAGCTGCAATCCGGCGAGACCCGCCTCAAACTGGTGATCCGGGAGTGGCAGCCATGACAGGCACTTTTATCAATAGCATGCTGACATTACCGGCGCCGGCCAAACTGAATTTATTTTTGCATATCACCGGGCGGCGCGCGGACGGCTACCACAATCTACAAACCCTATTTCGCATGCTGGACGTCGGTGACGAGCTGAGTTTTCGCGCCAATCAAAGCGGCGCTATCAATTTTCGCTGCTCTGATGCCAGCATTGCCGGTGCAGATAATCTGGTGGTGCGTGCCGCCAAACTGCTGCAGCCATTCGCCGCACCAGATGCCGGTGTTGAGATTTATCTGGAAAAACGTACGCCAATGGGCGGTGGGCTTGGTGGTGGTTCGTCCGATGCAGCGACCACCCTGCATGCTTTAAATTTGCAATGGCAGCTCGGGTTATCAACCCAGCAACTAGCCGATATCGGCTTAAAACTCGGAGCCGACGTGCCAGTATTTGTGTTTGGCCAGACCGCCTTTGCTGAAGGTGTTGGCGAGCAGCTACAGCCGGTTGAATTGCCGGATTGCTGGTATCTGGTAGTCACGCCGGATGCACACGTCTCAACCGCGGCTGTGTTTACCCATCCGGATTTAATTCGCGACAGCAAACCACTGACGCTGGCAGATTTAATGAGCAGTCCGTGGCGAAATGACTGTCAGCCACTGGTTGAACGTCTGTGTCCGCAGGTTGCAATAACCTTACAGTGGTTGGTAGAATACGCGCCGTCTCGAATGACGGGTACTGGTGCCAGTGTTTTCGCTGAATTCGCCGATGAACTCAGTGCTCGTCGCGCCCTGGCTGACCTGCCGGCTAATTGCCGCGGATTTGTCGCCCGGGGGCTCAACCAGTCGCCGCTGCTGACTGCGTTACGACATGCCGTATGACGAGGGATCAGCGCCCTTTTGCTGCCGGGTGCTGATTTCAGATTTTAACCGGAGCAATCCCTGAGGATCCTACCGTGCCCGACATGAAGATATTCGCTGGTAACGCCGTACCAGAACTCGCCAGAAAAATCGCCAGCCGCCTGTACATCAAGCTCGGCGATGCCGAAGTTGGCCGTTTCAGCGATGGAGAAGTCAGCGTTCAGATTAATGAAAACGTCCGTGGATCGGACGTTTTTATTATCCAGTCTACCTGCGCCCCGACCAACGATAACCTGATTGAACTGATCGTAATGGTCGATGCGCTGCGCCGCGCTTCTGCCGGTCGTATCACTGCGGTGATCCCATATTTTGGTTATGCCCGCCAGGACCGCCGTGTCCGCTCTGCCCGGGTACCTATCACAGCAAAAGTTGTGGCAGATTTCCTGTCGAGCGTCGGTGTTGACCGTGTATTAACCGTTGATCTGCATGCTGAACAAATCCAGGGTTTCTTCGACGTCCCGGTCGACAACGTTTTCGCATCGCCAGTACTGCTGGATGATATGCGTAAGCGTGAGTTCCAGGCGCCTGTCGTGGTGTCACCGGATATCGGTGGTGTGGTGCGTGCCCGTGCTATTGCCAAACTGCTGAACGATGCCGACCTTGCTATCATCGATAAACGCCGGCCAAAAGCCAACGTGGCGCAGGTGATGCACATCATCGGTGACGTGAAAGACCGCGACTGTATCATCGTCGACGACATGATCGACACCGGTGGTACGCTGTGTAAAGCCGCTGAAGCATTAAAAGAACAAGGCGCCCGCCGTGTGTTCGCTTATGCAACGCACCCGGTGTTTTCTGGTAACGCAGCAGAAAACATTGCCAACTCAGTGATTGATGAACTGATCATTACTGACACTATTCCACTGTCACCAGCCATGCAGGCGGTGAGTAAAGTGAAACAGCTGACCCTGAGCGAGATGATGGCTGAGTGTATCCGCCGCATCAGCAACGAAGAATCGATTTCTTCAATGTTTGACTAAGAGCCTGCTCTGTTGATAAAAGCCGCTCCCTGAGCGGCTTTTTTGTTTGCCTGAACATAGGGCCGGTGCTATTATGTCGCGCTTTTTTCCGCCAGAGCGCCTCGCGTTTTCGTGGCGAGAAAAAAATCTGAGCTGGTTTTCTGGTCGCGGAAACCGGCATTCTTAATTTTTGGAGATCCAAATGTCTGAAGCCATTTACACGTTAAATGCCGAAATCCGTAACGACCTGGGGAAAGGTGCGAGCCGCCGCCTGCGTCACGCGGACAAAGTTCCTGCAATCATCTACGGTGGCCACCAAGCGCCTCTGTCAGTGACTCTGGACCACAACAAACTGATCCAAGCACAAGCCAACGAAGGTTTCTACACTCACATCCTGACTATCAACGTCGGCGGTGAAGAAGTAAAAGCAATCGTTAAAGCCATGCAACGTCACCCGTTCAAGCCAAAAGTAATGCACGTTGACTTCCAACGCGTTGAAGCTGGCCACGAGCTGCACACAATCGTTCCTCTGCACTTCGTTAACGAAGCTGCTGCAGGTAAAAAAGGCGGTATCGTTGCTCACCACATCAACGAAGTTGCTATCACTGTTCTGCCAGCAAACCTGCCAGAATTCATTGAAGTTGACCTGGCAAACGTTGAAGTTGGCGTAACACTGCACCTGTCAGACCTGAAAGTTCCAGCCGGCGTGACTATCGCTGAACTGGCAAAAGGCGCTGGTCATGACCAGGCTGTTGTTTCTGTCAACAAACCAGCTGGTAAAGCAGACGCTGAAGCCGCTGAGTAAGCATGACTGAAAACATTCAGTTAATCGTGGGCCTGGGTAATCCAGGCCCCGAGTATGAAAAGACCCGACACAATGCCGGACAGTGGTTTGTCGAACAACTGGCCCGCCGCTACAACGCCCCGCTCAAAGCTGATCCGAAGTTCTATGGTTTGTCAGGCAAGATTGTCTGTCAGGGCCGTGAAATCAAACTACTGATCCCCACCACTTTTATGAATTTAAGTGGCAAGGCAACTTTGGCGCTGGCGCAATTTTACAAAATTCCACCTGAGCAGATCCTGGTCGCGCATGATGAAATGGCGCTACCAGCCGGTACGGCGAAAATCAAACTCGGTGGTGGCCACGCCGGTCACAATGGTCTGAAAGATATTGCCGGCAAATTTGGCAACAACCTGAATTTTTACCGTTTGCGGCTTGGCATCGGCCATCCGGGTCACAAAGATAAAGTGACCGGCTATGTGCTGGGTAAAGCGCCGCAGGCGGAGCAAAAACTGCTGGATGAAACGCTGGACGAAAGTCTGCGCTGTTTTGAACTGTGGCTGGAACAAGGCCTGGTTAAAGCACAACACCGGCTGCATAGTTTTAACGCGGCTCCGGCGCAAGCCTGAGCCCTGTGCCTTTGGGCGCTACATCTTTTTTCTGGTCAGCACGCTGACCCCGGATAACACAGGATCTGAAAATGGGCTTTAAATGTGGCATCGTTGGTTTACCCAACGTCGGTAAATCGACTTTATTCAATGCTTTGACCAAAGCTGGCATCGAAGCGGCCAACTTCCCGTTTTGTACCATTGAACCGAATACCGGTGTGGTGCCTGTGCCGGATCCACGGCTGACGCAACTGGCTGACATCGTCAAACCACAACGTATCCTGCCAACAACAATGGAATTTGTTGATATCGCAGGTCTGGTCAAAGGCGCTTCGAAAGGCGAAGGTCTGGGTAACAAGTTCCTGGCCAATATCCGCGAAACCGACGCCATCGGCCACGTGGTGCGCTGTTTTGAAGATGAAAACGTGATCCACGTTGCCAATAAAGTCGACCCGGCTGACGACATCGATACCATCAATATGGAGTTGGTACTGGCAGATATGGATAGCGCAGAAAAAGCTATTTTCCGTGTCAGCAAAAAAGCCAAAGCCGGTGATAAAGACGCCAAAGCTGAAATTGAAGTACTGGAAAAAGTCAAAGCGCACTTAGAATCAGGCCTGACGCTGCGCCAGCTGGAGCTGTCGCCGGAAGAAAAAGCGCTGATTTCTTACATGAATTTCCTGACCATCAAACCAACCATGTACATCGCCAACGTGCTGGAAGATGGCTTTGAAAATAACCCACACCTCGATGTAGTGCGTGAAATTGCCGCCAAAGAAGGCGCTATTGTCGTGCCAGTGTGCGCCGCCATTGAATCAGAAATTTCTGAACTGGAAGATGACGAAAAAGCCGAATTCTTAGAATCAATGGGCTTAAATGAACCTGGTTTAAACCGGGTGATCCGCGGCGGTTATTCGTTATTGAATCTGCACACTTATTTCACTGCCGGCGTGAAAGAAGTGCGTGCCTGGACTATTCCGGTTGGCGCGACAGCGCCTCAAGCGGCTGGCGTGATCCACACCGACTTCGAACGTGGTTTTATCCGTGCTCAAGTGGTGTCTTTTGACGACTTTATCGCCTGTAACGGTGAAGCCGGGGCTAAAGAAGCCGGGAAGCTGAAAGTTGAAGGTAAAACTTACGTCTGTAAAGACGGCGACGTGATGCACTTCCTGTTTAACGTCTGATTCATTTCTTGCAAAAAAAGCCCGCAACGCGGGCTTTTTTTATGGGCACACGGCGCTGATTAACCCGCAGCCCGGTAGTTATCCACCAGCTGATAACGCCTTGCATATAACGCGAACACGGCGGCAGCCACCAGCGCAAAACCTGCAAAAAAGTACATCAAAAACGCAGTTTGACTGAGACCTGTGCTGTCGACATGCGATAACACCGACTCACTGCGGATACTATTATTGGCGAGCAGCACCCACAGGTTCCCGACAGTGACCGACAATTGCCAAAATGCCGTGATAATGCCTTTCATCGTGGCCGGCGCCTGACTATAGGCAAATTCCAGACCGGTGGCAGAGACCAGAACCTCGCCAAAGGTCAGTAAGGCATATGGCAGCATCTGCCATAAAATACTGACAATATGGCCGTTATCCAACCAAACCTGCAGGCTGCCTGCCACTATCCAGGCAAAACCGGAAAAAGCGATCCCCGCCCCCATCCGGCGTAACGCTGTGATTTTTAAGCCAGATCGTTCTAATAACGGATAAAGCACAAAGTTATTAAATGGGATCAGGATCATCACCAGTAAAGGATTCAGTGCCTGCATCATCGCCGGTTCAAACCACTCCGGCCGGCTCATCAGGTTTGCTTGCAGTACCCAGGTAGAGGCTTTTTGATCAAACAAAGACCAGAATGGCGTGACCAGAGCAAACAGCACTAATACCCGCAATACCACCCGCACACCATCTACTGCTTCGTCCGGATGTATTCCCCGCGCACGCTCAAGCTGCAAGGCGGCACCGCCCCCGCCAAAACCAATGATAAAGACTAAGGCCAGACAGAAAGCCGCGACAAAACCTAAGTTCGGTGTTTGTGACAATGAAAACAGCGCCAGCGCCACACCGGCGCAGGCCAAATATAAACCTTTATCTGCGTGACCAGCCTGTTTGCTCAGCAGCGCTGTTTTCGCCACCTGCAAAAAGCTATGTGGATTATCCGGCTCCGGCGCAACGTGCACGTAGCGGCTACGTCCAAGCCAGAAGAACAACGTAGCCAACGCCATCAGCGCGCCAGGCAAACCAAAGGCCCAGGCTGCGCCGTAATGTTTCAGCACCAGCGGCATCGATAATGACGCGAAAAACGATCCGAAATTGATGGTGAAATAAAACCAGTCAAAGGCTTTTCGGGCCAGATGTTTATTCGACTGGTCAAATTGGTCACCCATAAAGGCCGACACCAGCGGTTTAATACCGCCTGAGCCTAAGGCTATTAAAAACAAGCCGGCATAAAAGCCTTCTTTGTTGGTCTCAAAGACTGCCAGAAAAGCATGACCAATACAGTACAGAATGCTTAAGTACAAAATAGTGCGGTATTTACCGAGGAATTTATCAGCGAGGTAGCCACCAAGCAGCGGAAAAAAGTACACACCAATAACAAAGGAGTGAAAAATGTCTTTAGCTTCACCGGCGCGGAATTGCTCCGGCACCGACAACAGCAACGCCGTCATTAAAAACGGCGTCAGAATATTGCGCATGCCATAAAAACTAAAGCGTTCACAGGCTTCACTGGCAATAATGTATGGTAGTTGGCGCGGCCAGCGCGCAGTTTTATCTGTCATTGGTCATCCAAAGGCAATTTTTTGCGTATAAAGGTAGGTAGCGATACTAACGCAAAAGTGCAAAGTGCCAAACCTTATCAGCCTCAGCGGCGATGATTTGGCCAGAAATTGCTGCGAACTGCAGCAAGGCGAACATAAATTCAGCAAACGATTCAAATGCATGGATTTGTGGCAAAAAAACGGTTGACGCAAAAAACATGGATGAGCATAATACGCGCCACTTGCTTAGGACAACTAAGACGCAGTGGCTACATAGCTCAGCTGGTTAGAGCACAGCACTCATAATGCTGGGGTCGCAGGTTCGATTCCCGCTGTAGCCACCACTTTCTCTGCGTTGTTCGCCGTATATTGCGGAAATGGCGAAATTGGTAGACGCACTGGATTTAGGTTCCAGCGCCGCGAGGCGTGAGAGTTCGAGTCTCTCTTTCCGCACCAAAGCAAGTAAGAATTCTGCAGTTTCTGCAGGGGTATAGCCAAGCGGTAAGGCAGCGGGTTTTGATCCCGCCATTCTGGGGTTCGAATCCCTGTACCCCTGCCATTAATTTTAGTGGCAGTATGGTCATCAGTTCATACGTTACAGCCACATGTGCTTCTGCAGGGGTATAGCCAAGCGGTAAGGCAGCGGGTTTTGATCCCGCCATTCTGGGGTTCGAATCCCTGTACCCCTGCCATTATTTGATAACCCAGCTTCGGCTGGGTTTTCTTTTTGCGGCGATATTTGAATAAATATCAGCTATCAGTTCAAATCCGCGCAAAGCCTGCCAGTACTGCGGCCCCTGCTAACAAACTGGCGTGATAACACATCGCAAGTACTGGTCTGCCAGCTGTAAGACGAAGCCCAAACCGTTTTTCCGCCAATACATAAGCGCCCATCAAAGAGAACCAGGGTGTGAAAAACAAAGCAACATCCTGTCGTACCAGCATCGTTACTGCATCATGCAACATGCCATTGCCAACGAAGGTCAACCACAGAGCCAGTGATTGCGGCAGTCGTCGCTGTAGCGGGCGATACAGCCACAGCTGTAAATAAAAACCAAACAGCGGGTTCCAGATCTGCCAGAAACGGCCGAAGCTACTGGCGGTGAAGGCCCGATAGAGATTTTGCCGTAACTCACCACGGCTACCGACTGGTAAACCGGTCCGGCGCGCAGCATAATCACGCCAGCCAAGACTCTGCATACGATATGTCTCCCCGATTCAGCAGGGTGCAGCGTAAAACAGACAAGGCCAGCGCCCTGTCCCGCGTTTTAAATGTCTGGAAACTGGTCTCAGACCAGACCCGCCGCATATTTTCCCACATAAGTTTTCAGTGGCCCTGCTTTCGCGGCCACCTGTAACCCGAGCCGGCGTAGCTGTACCAAAGGAGTCAGTTTGCTGCTGAACACCTGATAAAACACATCCATCGCGGACATCATTAATAGATTCGCCTTACGCCTTTCACTCTCATATTGCGCCAACAACGCAGGGGCAGCCAAATCAGCACCAGCAGCGAACTGTTTAATCAGTAATGCCGCCAGGCACTGCGCGTCGGCAAACCCCAGATTAACACCCTGCCCGGCTAGTGGATTGATGGTATGCGCCGCATCACCGGCTAGCACCAGCCGGCCTTTGACATATTGATTGGCGTGGCTGCGGGTCAATGGGAAATAACCCTGTTTGAGCACGCTGAATTCACCAAGCTCTGCCGGGAAATGCTGCTGGATTTGTTGTGCGAGCTGTTGCGGCGGGAGCGCTGCAAGTTGCTGAATGCGCAGATGGTCGTCATACCACACCAGTGATGCCTCGCGGCCCGGCAGCGGCAAATAGGCCCGCGGCCCTTGTGGTGTAAACTGCTGCCAGGTCATCGGCAATGCGCTATAGCTGGTACTGACATGCACCAGCAAACAGGCCTGGCTGTATTGCCACCCTTGTGAGCCAATCCCTGCCAGTTGTTTCAGTTGCGACTGAGCACCGTCGGCGGCGATCAGCAAACGGGCTTTTATCTCGCCCTGATCGGTCTGCAGACTGGCATAATCGTTCATCTGCTGATAGCCCTGCAGTTGGACCGGGCAAAACCGTTCGACTGTATCTGGCAATTGCTGCCATAACGCTTGCTGGATATGTAAATTCTCGATGATGTGACCGAGGTGATCTTCACCCAGTTCGGCGGCAGTAAAATCCAGCGGTGCCGCATCGCCTTCAAAAGCACGTAATGTGGCATACGGAGCCAGCCGGCTGGTCATTAATTGCGGCCAGGCGCCAAGATCTTGAAGCCATTGCTCGCTGCGACGATTGATTGCACTGACCCGCAAGTCCACTTCACTGTGTTCACTGATCGTGACTGGCATTTGCCGCTCCAGTAACGCGACTTTCATACCAGCTCGCGCCGTTGCTACAGCCAAAGCCGCGCCAACCATGCCGCCACCGACAATTGCAATATCAAACACGCTGACCTGCCTTATTCATGATGACCATCAAACACTTATCCTGAGCCGGTATTTTACGCAGCTTCCGCAGCTGAAAGCTGCGATAAATCACAAAATGATAATTTTTTTCACAGCGCGAACGAAAATCCGGCGTGAACAGGTCTTGTGATCCCAGTGACTTTCATCAATCAAAGGCCCAAGTTATGACCCGTTACCAACAGATGTTGTTTTCCATTGCACTGCTGCTCAGCACTTTTTTTGCCGGTGCGGCAGAAATCGCGTTAAAACCCGAACAGATTAGGCCTCTATTAAACGGTCAGTCAGTACCTAGCGGATTACAGGTGCAAGATAGTAAAGGAGCGACTATCGATTTGTCAGCCTTGTTAAGTCAGCAAAAAACCATTCTGGTATTTTATCGTGGCGGCTGGTGCCCTTATTGCAACACGCAACTGGCGGGCCTTCGCGACATCGCACCGCAATTACAGAAACTCGGATACCGCATTCTCGCAATCAGCCCTGAATTACCGACAGCCAGCAGCAAGTCAGAACAAATGACTAAAGATGCCGCGCTGAATTATCAGCTGTTGTCTGATCCTCACCTGAATGCCCTGCAAGGTTTTGGTGTGGCGTATTACATGGATGCCGCGACAGAGAAAACCTATAAAGGTACTTATGGCATACAGCTGACGTATGACAGTACAGGTCAGGCTGTGCTGCCGGCGCCCGCCGTTTTTATTATCAGTAAAAGCGGCGAAATTCAGTTCAGTTATGTGCATATCAATTACAAAACCCGCCTGCAACCTCGGTTGTTGCTTTTGGCTGCTGAATTGGCAAATCAATAGACCTGGCGAAAACAGCATAAAATCCTAATGAATATCCGCGAATGCCGCATAGAAATTCGCGGATAATTCATCTCAGCCAAGGCGCGGAAAAATCAGCAGAATTTCATTGACCCGAGGGGAAAAATCCGGCATTTTGCGCGGCCAAACTGCATTATGTGCCAGTCCATTACTGCCCGTCAGTCTTTGCTGCGGTGACGATAAGTGGCTAAAGTAATGTGTCTATTTTGTTCTTTTGCCAGGAGATGCTTTGCATGCGTAAGGTAACTGTTGCTGCCACTCAGATGATCGGTGGCTGGAATGTAGAAGAAAATATTGCCCGCGGTGAAAAACTGGTGCGTGATGCCGCTGCAAAAGGCGCCCAAATTATCCTGCTGCAGGAACTGTTTGAACGTAACTACTTCTGCCAGAAGCAAAAACCAGAATATTTAGAATTCGCCACACCGCTTGAAAACAATCAGGCCGTCGCGCATTTCACTAAAATCGCTAAAGAACTGAATGTGGTTCTGCCAATCAGTTTCTATGAGCGCGCCGGTAACTGCCTGTATAACAGCGTTGCAGTCATTGATGCCGATGGCTCTTACCTCGGCACTTATCGCAAGAGCCACATCCCGGACGGCCCGGGTTACAGCGAAAAATACTATTTCACGCCGGGTGATTCCGGTTTTAAAGTCTGGGACACCGCCTACGCCAAAATCGGCATCGGCATCTGTTGGGATCAGTGGTTCCCGGAATGTGCCCGCACTATGGCATTGATGGGCGCAGAACTGTTGTTCTACCCAACGGCGATTGGCAGCGAACCGCATGACCCAACCATCTCTTCGCGCGACCACTGGCAACGTACCCAACAAGGTCACGCCGCCGCCAACCTGGTGCCGCTGATTGCGTCGAACCGGATCGGTACTGAATCTGAACAGGATTTCTCTATAACTTTCTATGGCAGCTCATTTATTGCCGACCAGTTTGGTGCCAAAGTGCAGGAAGCCGACGAAGTCAGCGAAGCAGTGCTGGTGCACAGTTTTGACCTCGACGAGCTGGCACACATTCGCCGCAGCTGGGGCGTTTACCGTGACCGCCGTATCGACCTGTTTGACACGCTGCTGACCAAAGACGGCAAAACAGTGCCTAAAAACAGCAACTAAGTGTACCGCGGCAACGCCGCAGGATATCAGCGACAGATAAACACTCAGGCCGGATTATTCTGGCCTGACGACTTTTCAGCAGCAGGCTGAACATTGAACAAGGAACCTGACGTGAGCGGATTTATTTCAGATCGTACCTTAACCAGCACGCCACGCGCGGACGGCTTTTATATGCCTGCCGAATGGGCCCGCCACAAACAAACCTGGCTGGTGTGGCCGGAGCGGACCGACAACTGGCGCCTTGGTGCCAAGCCTGCACAGCAGGCCTTTACCGCCGTGATCCGCGCTATTGCCCGGTTTGAGCCAGTGACAGTGATGGCGTCAGCCCGTCAGTTTGCCAATGCGCAGGCGCAATTGAGCCTGCTGGAAAGCGTGCATCCAATCCGTGTCGTTGAAGTCTCTAACAATGACGCCTGGTGCCGTGATACCGGCCCCACTTTTGTCACCAACGGCAAAGAAGTGCGTGGCATCGACTGGACCTTTAACGCCTGGGGCGGCCTCAATGGCGGCCTGTATTTCCCGTGGGATCTGGACGACCAGGTCGCGCAAAAAGTACTAAATATTGAAGGCCTGCCACGCTACCGCACTGAAGGTTTTGTGTTGGAAGGCGGCGCCATTCACACCGACGGTGAAGGCACTTTATTGACCACCGCCGAATGTTTGCTCAATCCGAATCGCAACCCGGATTTGACCAAAGCACAGATTGAACAACAACTCAGCGATTACCTCGGTATTGATAAAGTGGTTTGGCTGGAAGAAGGCATTTTTAATGACGAGACCGACGGTCATGTCGATAACATGTGCTGTTTTGTCCGCCCCGGTGAAGTGCTGCTGGCCTGGACCGATGACGAATCCGACCCGCAATACGCCCGCTCGCGCGCGGCGCTCACAGTGCTGGAAAACAGCACAGACGCCAAAGGCCGGCCTTTTATCGTGCATAAACTACCGGTACCGGGCCCGTTACTGGCCAAAGCCGAAGAATATGCCAGTGTCGACTTAACAGGTGCTGCCGTACCGCGCGAAGCCGAAGCCCGTCTGGCTGGCTCTTATATCAACTTCTATCTGTGTAACGGCGGTTTGATCCTGCCAACCTTTGACGATCCGATGGATAACGTTGCCGCAGATATCCTCGCCAAGGTGTTTCCGCAGCATCAGGTGGTGACTGTGCCTGGCCGCGAAATTCTGTTAGGTGGCGGTAACGTTCACTGTATTACCCAGCAACAACCGGCGTAACGACAGTTACAACGTGAAAAAGGCGCCATCAGGCGCCTTTTTGTTATCGTATGGGTGTAGGCCTGATTAGGCCGCTTTTTTCGCCGCGATATATTGGTCCACCACCCGCTCCAGGATCGCCAGCGGCATCGAGCCGTTTTGCAATACCACGTCATGGAAATCGGTCAGCTTAAATTTATCACCCAGTTCCTGCTGTGCTTTGCTGCGCAGCTCCAGCAACTTCATCATGCCGACTTTATAAGCACAGGCCTGCCCCGGCATTACGATATAACGCTCAATCTCAGACTCAACATCAGATTTCGCCATACCGGCATTACCGGACATATACGCGATTGCTTGTTCGCGGCTCCAGCGTTTGTGATGGATACCGGTGTCTACTACCAAGCGGATCGCGCGAAACAACTCGGCCTGCAGCCGGCCTAAATCGCCAAAGGGGTCATCTTTGTACAAACCGAGTTCTGCCATCAGCCGTTCGGTGTACAGCGCCCAGCCTTCGGCATAGACGGTAAATGGCAGAATATTGCGGAACGTCGGTAAGCCTTTCAGTTCCTGCTGGATCGCAATCTGGAAATGATGGCCGGGAATGCCTTCATGCACAGCCAGCGTTTTCATACCAAATTTAGGCGTCGCACGGATATCATATAGATTGGCATAAAACAGCCCCGGCCGTGAACCGTCCATTGCTGGTGCATAATAATAGGCACCTGGTGAGGTTTTTTCGGAAAACTCAGGTACGCGTTTTACTTCTAAAGCAGCTTTAGGCCTGATATTAAAAGCTGGCGCCAAAAGCTGCTCATTTGCCTCTAGCAGTGATTTATAGTCAGCTAGGATCTGGGCGCGCCCCTCGTCTGAATCCGGATATTGAAAACGTTTGTCATCGCCAAGTGCAGTCATCATTTGTGCAACATTGTCGCCACTGATGCCTTGCGCATGCAAAATTGTCAGCATTTCCTGCTGGATCCTGGCCACTTCTGACAGTCCCATCTGATGGATTTGTTCAGGTGTCATATCTGTCGTGGTATGTTGTTTCAGAATATAGGCATAGTACTGATCACCGTCCGGCAGCTTCCAGACACCATCATCCTGTGTTGCTGAGGCCACAGTATCGGCCCAAAAATCTGTCAGTTTCTGATAACCCGGTAATACCGATTTTTCCATTGCGGTTTTGGCATCAGCAGCGATCTTTTGCCGTTCTGCATCGGTAAGTTCCGGCATTTTCGCCATCGCATCGACCAGATGCTTATACATCATATTTTGTTTGGCACCGCCCGCAGTGAAACCTTTTACCTCCGCCAGCACTTTTTCCAGCACAAAACGGGGCGGCACAATGCCTTTGCCAGCCCGAATATTCAAATCTTCAATCACCTGGCTGAAAACCCGGTCAAACTGGTTGAGACGACTGACATATTGTTCGGCGTCTGTTTTATCTTTCAGTCTGTGCGTGGTGGTCATAAATCGCGGCAACACATTCTGCACACCAAATAACTGATTGACCGGGTACTCGTGGTAACGCCACTTTTCACCCTCGGCCTGGTGCGCCATAAACCATTCCAGCATGTCATAGTTGAGTTTTTCACTGTCAGACATCCCGTCTCGGTCATAACTGCGCAGCGTCGCTAAATCTTGCTTCATTTTGGCATATTGCTTGTCACCGGCCGCTTGCGAGCGGTCATCTAATTCAGCATTGTGAGCACGTAAACCAAAACTTTCTAACAATCCAAGCTGGCTTAATAATTCAGGGCTATTAAAGCCAAACTCGAGAAAAACCCGTTCGTAAAACACTCTGGCTGACAGCGGCTTAAACCAAACCGCATTCACGACAAACGCTGTCACAACGAGCACTGCCAACAGCAATAAACGCCCCAACCACTTCCACATATCAACTTTCCTTTTTTTAGTTATAAATTAGTTATCCAGATACTTTTTTGTTACATCTTTACCATACCTGCAACTGCTGAAAAAAAACACAGCCAAACAGGTCGGATTAGCAGGTTTTTTTCGTAGTGAATTTCGATTAAACTACGCGCCCATTGCAAAAGGTCCGCCCGGGAAGGCAGAGCTGCTCATTTTAAGTGGTAGGAGTACTCAGTATGGCCAAAGCCTGTGCATGTCATATCCTGGTCAAGACCCAGGAAGAAGCGGAACAACTGAAAAAACAACTGGCCAAAGGCGCCAATTTTCAGGATCTTGCGAAGAAACATTCATTATGTCCTTCCGGAAAAAAAGGCGGTGATCTCGGTGAGTTCAGACCGGGTCAGATGGTCAAAGCCTTTGACGAAGTAGTATTCAAAAAGCCAGTATTGGAAGTGCACGGCCCGGTGAAAACCCAGTTTGGCTTCCACCTGATTAAAACCTTATATCGCGCTTAACGCGCAGACAAAGCGAGTGCTGCATGCAGATTATTCAGTGTCAGTTTGAGTCGGAAGCGGCGCAGATCCTCGAGATCTTCAACCACGCCATTTTGCACACCACGGCACTGTATGAATACAAACCCCGCACCATGGCAACCATGCAGCAGTGGTTTGCTAATAAAAGCGCCGGCAACTTCCCCGTCATCGGCATTAAAGCCGACGACGGCACGCTGCTGGCTTTTGGCAGTTATGGCACTTTCCGTGCTTTTCCGGCATTTAAATACTCGGTGGAGCATTCGGTGTATGTGCATTCGGAGCATCAGGGCAAAGGCCTCGGCCAGCAGATGCTGCAACTGCTGATTGAAGCGGCCCAAACTCAGGGTTATCACTTATTGATTGGTGGTATTGATGCCGAAAACAGCGGCAGTATCGCGCTGCATCAGAAGCTTGGCTTTGTCCACAGTGGCACTATTACTCAAGCAGGATTTAAATTCGGTCGTTGGCTGGACCTGGCGTTTTATCAGCTGACGCTGGCTACGCCGCTGCAGCCACATGATGATTGAGAATATCAATATCAAAATGCCCGCTTAACGCGGGCGTTTTTTTCCAGTCAATTCAGCACGTAAACGCGATTTTTCCTGCGACAGCTTGCGGTTATTGGACAGTTTTTTCTTCAGCTGGATCTCTTCCTGCTCATCGGCGGATTTGTGCGTGCCTTTGCTGGAATGATTAAACCGCGGGTCGTGTTCGTAACCGGGAAATACCTGTTGCGCGATCACCTGCTTGGTCAACACCTCAATCTCTTTGAGCATCGGTAAATCGTCCGGAGTCACCAGCGTCACGGCAAGACCGATATTACCGGCCCGCCCCGTCCGCCCGATACGATGCACATAGTCTTCGGCCTGATGCGGTAAATCAAAATTGACCACTATCGGCAGCTCTTCAATATCAAGACCACGCGCAGCGATATCAGTCGCGACCAGCACCCGGACTTTGCCTTCTTTAAAATCCTGCAACACTTTGCTGCGATGGCCCTGGCTTTTATCGCCATGGATCGCCTGCGCGTCGATACCATCCAGCTGCAACTGCTTGCTCAAGCGGTCTGCGCCAAACTTAGTGCGACTGAAGATCAGTACCTGTTGCCAGTTCTTTTTGCCGATCACTTCGGAAATTAATTCGCGTTTACGCTGTGAATCCACCCGATACGCCAGCTGCTCGACCCCTGCAGCAGTGGAGTTGGCTTTAGCCACTTCAACCAGCACCGGGTTATTCAGCAACGAATCCGCCAGCGTTTTAATTTCCGGTGAGAAAGTAGCAGAGAAAAACAGTGTCTGACGCTCGGCCGGCAGTTTCGCCATTATGCGGCGAATATCGTGGATAAAGCCCATATCGAGCATGCGATCCGCTTCATCCAGTACCAGCACTTCCAGCTGATACAGGCTGATACTTTGCTGATGTAGATGGTCGAGCAGTCGTCCGGGCGTTGCGATTAGAATGTCGAGACCAGCAGCCGCCTGCTCCAGTTGCGGATTGACGGATACCCCGCCATAGAACACCGCGGTTTTCAGTTGCAAATGTCGCGCATAGGCCGCGACGTTATCAGCCACTTGCTGCGCCAGTTCGCGTGTCGGTGTTAAGATCAGACAACGTACCTGTTTTGCTACGAGTTCCGTGGTGCTGGTACTGAGCTTTTGTAAAATAGGTAAAGTAAAAGCGGCGGTTTTACCGGTGCCGGTCTGGGCGCCGCCTAACACGTCTTTACCTTGTAAAATCAATGGGATGGTTTGTTGCTGAATCGGCGTCGGCGTTTGATAGCCTTGCTCGGCGATGGCCGCTAAAATAGACGGCGCTAGGGCCAAATCGGTAAATTGCATAACACCTCAACGAACAACCAGAATGCAGGAGCACAATTGCAGAGCGCGATTATAGCAGAAACAGACCCGCTGCCGAAAACTCAGTGGCAGCTCTATGTGCTACGCACTGCGGCTGGCAATCTCTATACCGGAATTTCGACTGATCCGCAGCGCCGGCTGCGTCAGCATCAAGGTGAACTGACCGGTGGCTCCCGCGCTTTACGCGGTAAAGGCCCGCTGCAGTTGGTCTGGCTTTTTCCGGCCCACAACCGCAGTCACGCCAGCATGCTGGAGTATCAGCTGAAGCAACTGAAAAAGACCGATAAAGAACGACTGATCAGCGGCAGCTGGCAACCTGAATGGCTGCAACATACACCAGAACCTGAGGCAGCAGTAACCGCAACGACAATTACTTCCACCGAAGTCGCATAGGCAAGACAGAGTAAAACCGGTAATCTGCCTGCAAAGCTCGTTGTCGTCTTACCTGAGATTTGTTGCACCTTGGACAATTTTATCCTGATCCTGATTTACCTGAGCCTTGGCTTTGCCATGCGCCGGGTGCCAAAATTCCCGACTGAAACACCAGTCGTGTTGAATACTTTTGTCATGTATGTCGCGTTGCCGGCGCTGGTGCTGCAGAAAATCCCGTCATTACATTTTTCCTGGGATTTATTGATCCCGGCGTTAGTGCCGTGGATTTTGTTATTGCTGGTCAGTGCGCTGATCTTAGTGCTTGGGCGTCTGCTGCACTGGTCACGCGATATCATTGTCGCGTTGCTGATTGTGCTGCCGCTTGGCAATACCTCGTTCCTGGGCTTCCCGATGATTGAAGCGTTGTTTGGTGGCGACTGGCTGCCTTATGCAATGATTTATGACCAAATCGGCTCATTTGTCGCGCTGGCGACCTGGTCAACAATATTGGCTGCGCTCTATGGCACCGCACAGATTGGCCCGGACGGCAGCAGTCAGCCGGCGCAGAAAGTGACACCTGCAGCCATGGCAATGCGCATTCTGACCTTCCCGCCTTTCCTGGCGTTGCTGACTGGTTTATTAATGAAGTCCTGGACTTATCCGCCACTGCTACAGACGACGCTGGATAACCTGGCGGGCACCCTGGTGCCGCTGATTATGTTTGCCGTAGGCTTCCAACTGAAGTTTTCTGTAGCCGGTGAGCGCTTGTCCCCACTGCTGAGCGGTCTTGGCATTAAACTGCTATTGATGCCACTGCTTGTATTGGCAGGCGCGATGCTGCTGGGGTTGTCAGGCAAAGCAGTGCAAGTCTCAGTGTTTGAAGCGGCGATGCCCCCGATGATCTCTGCCGGCGCCATTGCGATGATGGCAGGTTTAGCACCGCGGCTGGTCGCAGCACTCGTTGGCTTTGGCTTGTTACTGAGTTTTATCACGCTGCCGTTATGGGCCTGGCTACTGCACCAGCTTTAACTCTGGTGCATCGACTGGTTTTTCAGTGCTTAATCTTTGCTGCGCAATAGCGCTAAATCAGCATTGTCTAGCAGCAGCAATGCGGACAGGATGGTCTCGCTGACTTTGTGATAAAAATCGAGATCAGCGCGCTCAAAGGTATCTGTCGGCTGATGATAATCGGGATGATCCGGCACACCGAAATAGACAAAAGGCACGCCTTGACGGGCAAACACCGCGTGGTCACTGGCGCTACTCCAATCCTGCGTCTGCCCTACCAGCGAAGCAGGCCGGTCGTGACCGAATTTGACCGCAACCAGACTGTCCTGTTGCAGCGGCTGCAATAGCGGCAGTAACGCCGGATGCTGATAAGTGCCGACGGCAAACAACCGGGCCTTGCTATCACGGCTTAACATCTCCAGATTCACATTGAGCGCCAGCTGCTGAGGTATTAACAGCTTGCCGTCAAATAATTGCTGGCTGCCACGCATGCCCTGCTCTTCATGGTCTACGGCCGCGAATATCAAGGTATGACGCGGCGGATGCGCCTGAAAATACGTCGCCAGCGCCAGCAAGGCAGCTACGCCTGAGGCGTTGTCATCTGACCCCGGATACATCCGGCCTTTATGGACGCCTAAATGATCATAGTGCGCCGTGATAACGATCGCAGGTAACTGTGCATCCACGCCTTGGATTTTTCCGACGAAATTCACACCAGCGCCGTTACTATCCGTCTGATAGGCTTGCCGGAATCCTTCGCTGCCAGCAGGGACTAAGCCCGATTCGCTGAAACGACGCTGCAGAAAGTCCCGCGCCAGGTCACTACCCGGTTGACCGGGCCGACGCCCCGCCATCTCCGTTGAAGCCAGAGTACTGAAGTCAGCCGTTTGTTGTAACTGGTCAAGCCTTGGCTGATAATCGCTGCGGCTGACATCCGGCTGTGCATCAATTCGCGCTTGCTCTGCGGTGGCCAGCTGCTGCTGACTCACCTGATAAAATGGCCAAATCGCTGCGACCAGCACCAAGCCAATAGCGCCGGTGGTCAGCAGCAAGCGGCTACTCCGTCGTATCCATAAAGACATCATCTGACTCCTGTGCATTTAATAGTCATCACTGGCTGATTAGCGGCGCTATTGATGATCAACAAGGGTCATGATCAAAAATGGGCATGACCCAAAATCGCCGAGATCAAAAATGGCGGCCATGCCGCCATTTTTACTCTGACTACAGAGATAGGTGCTGATTAATAATCGCGCGCCAGCTGCAACAATTTCGGTAAAAACTCTTTGTCCATTTTCGCCAGCTCCACTTGCTCATCCAGCACATCATGCAGGATTTGGTCAGTGGTTAATGGATTCGCCAGCACAATACGAAATACCACAGTATCCTGCCGGTGGTAACGCGCCGGTGTCAACCGCGTGCGCGAAACAAAGGATTTGCCCTCTTCACGCTGCCGCTTCTGGATAAACTTGGTCAAGCCGCTCAGCAAATCATTAAATTTCTTTAAACGCTCAAGGTCACCGGCAGCTTTGGCTTTTTGCATCGCCTGCTGCACTGATGCCGGAACATAGCGATAGGTCAGTAAACAGAGCTCAGGCGCGGTCACTAACTCAAAATCTGCATGTAAATCAATCAGACCGGCAAAGTAACGTGCTTTTTCCAGACTACGGTTAATCAGAATTTCATAGCCTTTGCGACCAATCACCTGCAAACAGGCATGCACCAGCATGGCCATACCAGGACGCGAGCCTTCTAAAGTCTGACTGCCTAAATCTTTTGAGCCTTTACGCAGAATATATTCAGCGTGATGTTCAATGGCATGGGCACTGGACGGATGTTTAAACACCACCATGCCGGCGCCCATCGGCACATACATTTGTTTATGCGCATCAATAGTGACTGAATCCGCCAGCTCAATACCTTTGAGCAGATAGCGGTAACTCTCGGATAATAAGGTGGCACCGCCCCAGGCCGCGTCGACATGAAAATGACACTGCAGTTCAGTGGCCAGTGCCGCAAGATCGGCCAGCGGGTCGACATTACCGGTTTCAGTGGTGCCAGCGACACCGACAATCGCCATCACGCGAATATGCCGAGCCTGCAGTTCCAGCGCTTTTTCACGCATCTTGGCGACGTCGACTTTGTTGTCAGCGTCGGTAGGAATGGGGATCAGCATGTCGCGGCCGATGCCGAGGATGTCCGCTGCTTTTTTCAATGAATAATGGCCGCGTTCTGATACCAGGATCGCCAGATCGTCGTAACCATAATGCCGCATGGCGCGGAACAAGCCTTCTTTGGCCACGCCTTTAAAATCACCGTCTGGCTTCAGCAGGCGGTTACGCGCGATCCAAAGGGCTGTCATGTTCGCGACAGTGCCGCCGGAGCAAAATGCGCCTAATGAATGGTTGGCGCTATGCTGCCATTTTTTGTAAAACCCTTCGCTTTCGCCATAGACCAGATGGTGCATCATGCCGAGCACTTGGCGTTCAAGTGGCGTAAAAGCCTTGGAGGTTTCGATTTTGACCAGATTCTGGTTCAGCCCCACCATCATTTTTGACAGCGGTAACACGAAATACGGCAAGGCCGACGTCATGTGACCAATGAAACTGGGCGCTGCCGTGTGCACTGAGTGCGCGACCAGCTTTTCCATAATATTTTCGGCGTAATCCGACACAAAACTAGGTTCTGCCGGGATCTGGTAGGCCTGGAAATCACGCTCGATTTGCCACAGCGGTTTTTCCACCGCCACAATGCTCTCGCGCAGGAACCCCGCCAGATTCTGCGAAATATTCTGCTCGATAATACTCAGCGTCGAGTCCGGTGCTTCAGGGACGGTAAAGATCCGCCACAGAGCCTCTTCGGACGCTGTTGCCAGTCGTTTGTTATCTGTCATTTATCCTCGCCGTGGTAAGCTCAGACTCTGCGGTCTGTTGGCGCTGTTATGCGCATGGGCTCTGATCTGGCCCAAAGGAAGCAATGTACTAAAACACATTACAAATGTCTTTAAAAAATATCCTGACTGGTCCGTGCAGTAGAAATAGCGCAGCGCAATCAGCAGAGGCTGACCGCACTGCACCCGCTTATCACTAACTACGCAGCCCTGTACCACGGCGGATCAGATACATCGCCACGGCAAACAACACGACAATCAAACCAATCAGTACTGAATAGGCCAGTGCCAGACTGACATCAGAATGCCCCAAAAAGCCGTAGCGAAACGCATTGACCATGTAGACAATCGGATTCAATGTCGACACCCCCTGCCAAAACTCCGGCAGCAGACTCAGCGAGTAGAATACGCCGCCTAAATAAGTCAAAGGGGTCAGTACAAAGGTTGGCACTATGCTGATGTCGTCGAAGGTTTTGGCGTACACAGCGTTAATCAAACCGCCGAGCGAAAACACCGCCGAAGTGAGTAACACAGTACTGACAATCACCCACAGATGATGAATGCGGATATCAACAAAAAACAAACTGAGGATGGTGACAATCAGGCCAACCAGCACACCACGTGCGACGCCACCACCAACAAAGCCGAGCACAATGATGTAGTTGGGCACCGGCGCGACCAGCAGCTCCTCGACATTACGCTGAAACTTCGCACTGAAGAAGCTCGATGCCACGTTGGCATACGAGTTGGTGATCACCGACATCATGATAAGGCCTGGCACAATAAATTCCATGTAGCTAAAACCATGGATTTGACCAATCTGGCTACCGATTAAATTGCCGAAAATGACAAAATACAAGGTCATCGTAATGGCTGGCGGCACCAGCGTCTGCACCCAAATCCGCAGGAATCTGTTGGTTTCTTTATTCAGAATACTTTGCAGTGCAATCAGATATCTTGGTCTAAACATCAGTGTTTCCCCTCACCTATCAGACTGACAAACAGCTCTTCCAGCCGATTGGCTTTGTTTCGCATCGACAACACTGTGATGTCCTGTTGGGCTAAAGCACTGAACACTGCATTCAGGCCCTGATTTTTCTCAACATCCACTTCAAAACTTTGTTCATCCAGTTTGCGGGTAACAAAGCCAGGGAGTGTCAACTCGGCGCGGCCGGCTTTTAAATCCAGCACAAAAGTTTCTTTGTTCAGTTTGCTCAGTAAGGCTTTCATCGAGGTGTTTTCGACGATGCGGCCTTTGTCGATGATGGCGATATTACGACAGAGCATTTCCGCTTCTTCCAGATAATGCGTGGTCAAAATAATCGTCACGCCTTGCGCGTTTATCTCTTTGAGGAATTCCCACATCGAACGGCGCAGTTCGATGTCAACGCCCGCCGTCGGCTCATCCAGGATTAACAGCTTAGGCTCGTGCATCAAAGCGCGAGCGATCATCAGACGACGTTTCATGCCACCGGACAGTTCACGCGACCGCGCATGACGTTTTTCCCACAAGCCGAGTTGCCCGAGGTATTTTTCGGCCCGGACCAACGCGACACTTTTCGGCACGCCATAATAACCCGCCTGATTCACCACAATCTGCAGCACTGTTTCAAACTGGTTAAAGTTAAACTCCTGCGGAACTAAACCTAGCTGGCTCTTGGCATCTTCAAGATGAGTATCTGTATCAAAATCAAAAACCCTCACCGAACCGGATGTCTTATTGACCAGCGCACTGATGATACCGATGGTGGTACTTTTACCGGCGCCGTTGGGCCCGAGCAGTGCAAAAAAATCGCCTTGTTGCACGTCAAGGTCAATGCCATTTAGCGCTTTGGTGCCGCTTTTATAGGATTTGTGTAAAGCGCGGATCGATAAAGCCAGCGTCACAGCTTACTCCTCTTAATCGCCAGGCGATTTTTGTTGTGATTGAATAACCCTATTTCGGATTAATCCTTGGTGGTCTGTGGCTGATAGCCCCAACGCGGCATCAGCTGCTGCGGCAGTCCCAAATGGTCCAGCAATCTGGCCACAATAAAATCAATCAGATCTTCGATGGTCTTGGGCTGGTGATAGAAACCAGGTGCGGCCGGCATGATAGTGGCGCCTAACCGCGCTAAAGCCAGCAGATTTTCCAGGTGCAACGCGCTTAATGGCGCTTCCCGCGGCACCAGAATCAACTGACCTTTTTCCTTCAGCACCACATCGGCTGCCCGTTCAATCAGGTTGTCGCTCATGCCGTGCGCAATCGCAGCGACTGTGCCGGTCGAACAAGGGCAAATCACCATGGTTTTAGGCGCTGCTGAGCCGGACGCGACCGGCGAAAACCAGTCATCTTTGCCATAGACAGCCAATAAATGGGGAGCACAGCCAAAGATTTCAACCAGTTGGGCCTGACAGGCTTGTGGATTGCCATTCAGTTTCAAATCGTGTTCTGTCGCAAAGACCACTTTTGCCGCACTGGAAATCAGCAAATGTACCTTTACTTCCAGGCTCAGCAGCACTTGCAGCAAGCGCCAGCCATACAAAGCACCGGACGCGCCGGTAAAAGCCAGCGTGACTTCACGCTTAGGGGAAACATTGTGTTGAACTTTGAGATCATCACTTACATGCATAAAAGTGCCTTCTTGCTGAATGCATCTGCCGGCAGCGGTCTGGATTCAGACGTCTGCAGACAGCGGCAAAAACCGGCTGGCTCAACCGCCAGCCAGCGCCTGTAATAACTTATCGTGAATGCCGCCGAAGCCCCCGTTGCTCATCACCAGAATCGAATCGCCTGGCTGCGCCGCCGCAACAATCCGCTGCACCAGGCCGGTAATATCCTGCTCAACGGTCGCTGCAATCCCACACTCATTACTGATTTGACCCGCGAGCATCCCCAGCGACCAACCGCTATTGGCTGGTTCAAACAAGAACACCTGATCAGCATGTTGCAGTGACGCCGGTAAGGCTTCTTTGTGCACGCCCATGCGCATCGTGTTTGAGCGCGGTTCCAGTACGGCCAGGATGCGTTTTTGGCCCACCCGGGCGCGTAAGCCGGCCAATGTCGTTTCAATCGCGGTTGGGTGATGGGCAAAATCGTCGTAGACGCTGATGTCGTTGACAACACCTTTGAGCTCGAGCCGGCGTTTTGGTGCAACAAACTGGTTCAGTGCTTCAATCGCGATGGCTACTGGCACGCCGGCATGTTGCGCCGCCGCCAGCGCCATCAAGCCGTTGTCGACACTATGCTGGCCACATAAAGCCCAGTTAACGGTACCTTTGACTTCGCCACGGAAACTGACCACAAAACTAGAGCCATCCGCTTGCAGCAACTTCACCTGCCAGTCGGTACCGCTTTGTTGCTGCTCGCTCCAACAGCCCATGTCGAGCACTTGCTGCACAGCCGGGACACCGGACTGCGAAAGTACTAAGCCGTTACCTGGCACCATTCGCAGCAAATGGTGGAACTGGCGCTGAATGGCCGCAAGATCCGGGAAAATATCGGCGTGATCAAATTCAAGGTTATTCAGAATTAACGTGCGTGGCCGGTAATGCACAAACTTACTACGTTTATCAAAAAACGCCGTGTCGTACTCGTCGGCTTCGATAACAAAAAACGGCGCATCACCGAGGCGAGCCGATACAGCAAAATTCTGCGGAATACCACCAATCAGAAAACCAGGTTTCATGCCAGCGAATTCTAAAATCCACGCCAGCATCGTCGTTGTCGTGGTTTTACCGTGGGTACCCGACACCGCTAAGACCCAGCGGTCTCTGAGCACGGTTTCCGCCAGCCACTGTGGTCCGGAAGTGTAGGGAATATTGCGATTGAGCACATACTCGACACAAGGGTTACCACGCGACATGGCGTTGCCGATGATCACCAAATCCGGTGCAGGCTCCAGTTGTGCCGGATCATAACCCTGCGTCAGGCTGATCCCCAGCTCCTCGAGCTGTGTGCTCATTGGTGGATACACATTAGCATCGGAACCCGTGACCTGATGACCTAAACTCTTGGCGATGGCAGCAATGCCGCCCATAAAAGTGCCGCAAATACCCAAAATATGAAGATGCATTGAATAGTCCTGCTATAGATGGCCCCGCGCCTCAATCCACGCACGGGCATTTGCCGGTATTTTGCGGCATTGTAACAAAAGCACAACCGGCTTTTTCGAAATAAAATCGGTGATAAAAATGCAATTTTTGCCCAGATTCTTTAAACTCTGGCCGGATCCGATGCTAGGTCGGCCAATAGAGCCTGCTTATTATTCCAACGAAGACCGGCATAGGGCCTTAACCCTACACTAACAGAAGGAAACACCGATGCGCCGTCTGGCTCCCGTATTGCGACAAGATGGGGTCGATACCGACCTGATTGCCCTGATTAAAACCATTCTGGCGGCCTGCAAAGAAATCTCCTTCCGTGTTGGTCAGGGTGCGCTGGCCGGTGTATTAGGCTCCACACTGGATGAAAATATTCAGGGCGAAACGCAGAAAAAACTCGACGTGCTCGCCAACGAATTGCTCAAAGACATGATTCTGGAGACCGGCGTGGTCAAAGCGATCTCCAGCGAAGAGGAAGACAACACGGTTGCAGGCAACCCGCAAGGCCGCTATCTGGTCACTTTTGACCCGCTGGATGGCTCTTCCAATACTGACATCAATAGCCTGATTGGCACCATTTTCTCCATTCTGCCGGCACAAGCCAACCTAGACGCAGCAGACCCGGCACAATTTTTACAGCCTGGCACCGCTCAGCTGGCTGCCGGTTATGTGTTGTATGGCCCGTCCACGATGCTGGCATTGACTACAGGGAAAGGCACCCGCCTCTATACACTGGATAAAACCTATGGCGGATTCCTGTTAACTCAGGAAGAAGTTGCGATCCCATCGGTCACCGCTGAATTTGCTATCAACATGTCCAATCAACGTTACTGGCAACCAGGTATGCAGGCTTATATCGGCGATTTGCTACTGGGTAAAGCTGGCCCAAGGGGCAAAAACTTTAATATGCGCTGGATCGCTGCCATGGTCGGCGATGTGCACCGCATCCTGTGCCGCGGCGGTGTCTTTATGTATCCGACCGACACCAAAGATCCAAACAAACCAGACAAATTGCGTCTGATGTATGAAGCCAATCCAATGAGCTTTCTGGTCGAACAGGCTGGCGGCGCCAGTTCTACCGGTTATCAACGCATAATGGACATCCAACCGGTGGATATTCACCAGCGCGTTGCGGTGATCCTGGGGTCGAAACACGAAGTCGACAGTTGCCTGAAGTATCATCAAGCCTGAGTAAACCGGGCGTCCGACCAAAGTCAGGACGCACAAACATAGCCATTTTTGACGCCGCCAGTATAATAGGCGGCACATTTTTTAATGCATAAGGAAGCATCATGAGCTTAAGTCTGGTTCCGGCAGGTAAAAATCTGCCAGATGAAATCAACGTGATTATCGAAATTCCGGCCAATGCCGACCCAATCAAATATGAAGTCGACAAAGACAGCGGTACTGTATGGGTTGACCGTTTTATGTCGACACCGATGTTCTATCCATGCAACTACGGTTTTGTGAACCACACATTGTCACTGGATGGTGATCCGGTCGACGTGCTGGTGCCAACGCCTTACCCACTGGTACCAGGCGCAGTGATCAAATGCCGTCCGGTTGCAGTACTGAAAATGGCCGACGAAGCCGGTGAAGATGCCAAAGTTCTGGCCGTGCCAATCAGCAAACTGACCAAAATTTATGACCATATTCAAGACATCAACGACGTGCCTGAACTGCTGAAAAACCAAATCCAGCATTTCTTCGAACGTTATAAAGAGCTGGAACCAGGTAAATGGGTCAAGGTTATTGGCTGGGGCGACAAAGCTGAAGCCAAAGCAGAGATCCAAACCTCATTCGAACGCGCACAAAACAAATAAACTCATTTGTTTTGCTTAAACAGGCCCGCATGTCGGGCCTGTTTCATTAATATCACCAAATCACGAATTTTCTCCACTATCCCTTTCTTTATATTCAGAAATTCTGTTCTAATGCGTTGAGATTGCAGCGGCATCGGGATTTGCTGTCTATACTGGCAATTGATTTCAAATCAAAGACATTCAAAATAAAACCGGCCATTGCGCTGATCCAACGGGGTATTCATCTATGGAATTTTTGCAACGCCTTTCGATTGCGAAAAAAATCTATTTAATTCCCCTCATAGGCACCCTGATGTTCGTGGTGTTTTTGGGGCTTTCCACTAAAACCGCACTGAGCAACGTAAAAACGTTGGAAAACACCCGAGATATTCAATTCCCGGTGTTGCAAGCCTCTGAAAGCGCCCTGGTGTCTTTAGAACGCCTGAAAGAATCGCTCGCCAGTGCAGTGACGACTGGTGACGAAGAAGCTCTGAATGGCGCAAATAAACTCGCTGAGCAAATGAAAAAGCAATTAACGACCGTCGGCCAGCTCGAATCTGAAGTGAGCCGCGAAGTTAGTCAGATCCTGCAGTCATTTGATGCTTATTACGCTGTCGCATTTAAAGTGTCACAAGAGATGGTCAGCAATACAGCGGACATGGCATCGATTGGTGAACGCTCGCAAAAAATGAATGCGGATTACGAAAACACCGTGAAAAAACTGACATCTTTCCGCGATGTGCAGCTGACTCAGTTCAAAAATTCGATTGATGATGCCAATGGCCAGGCTTCGCAGATGATCACCGTCGGCGTGATCATGATGGTGATCACAGTGCTGGCCTTATTTGGTACAGCGTTGCCAGTGGTTCGTGGCATCGACAGCAGCCTTGGGCACATCATCCGCTCCTTGCGCGACCTCGCCAAAGAAGACGGTGATTTGACCGTACGCATCCAAACCAAATCGAAAGATGAACTGGGTGATCTGGCCTACTGGTTTAATTCCTTTATGGAAAAATTGCAGGGCGTAGTCAAAGAAATCGTGAATACTGCACTGCCTTTATCGTCACTGGCCAAAGATTTACATCAGCTGACTGACGACACCAACAGAACAATTGCTGTGCAGCGTAAAGCAGCGGATCAGGCCAAAATTGCCGTCGATGACATGAGTAATAGTGTGATTGCAGAGGCCAGTAGCGCTAATGAAGCATCCAGCGCCGCCAATGACTCCAATACTGCGGCAGATCGTGGTCAACAGACAGTCGGCGTGACAGTTAATAATATCCGTCAACTGGCAACCAACGTACAGGAAGCATCAGAAGTCATTCTGAAACTGGAAACAGATGCAAACCAGGTTGGGGCTGTGTTGGATGTGATTAAAGGCATCGCAGAGCAGACAAACTTATTGGCACTGAACGCTGCGATCGAAGCAGCACGCGCTGGCGAACAAGGCCGCGGTTTTGCGGTCGTTGCGGACGAAGTGCGGACGCTGGCGTCAAGAACACAGAAATCTACTGAAGAAATTCAGAAAACCATCGAACAACTGCAGTCTGCCGCGCGTTCAGCGGTACAGAAGATGCAGCAAAGTACTGTACAGGCCGATCAGAGCGTGACCTCAGCTAATCAGGCGGGTGATTCACTGCAAGCCATCACTACCAGTATCCGACGCATTCGTGAGATGAACCAGCATATTGCCTCTGCGACTGAAGAGCAGCAAGTGATGGCCGGTACTATCGTCGGGCACGTAGTGGACATCGTGAAACACACTGAGCATACGTCTCAAAGCGCTGGTCATATTGCCAAGGCCAGCCGCGAACTGGCGAATCTGGCACAGAATCTGGAAAATATCGCCCGCTTGTTCCGCGTGTGATCCGGACAAATGCAGCGGCGGATGCCGCTGTGGTCATAAAAAAATGCCGCTTAATGCGGCATTTTTTTATTGGGCTCCCGCAGTATTCAGGGCTGCCAGTTGCGGATAAACGCCAACAGGTCAGGCGTCGGCATCGGCTTCGCATACATAAAGCCTTGTACTTCGTCACAGCCCATCGCTTTTACTGCAGCAGCCTGCTCCGGCGTCTCTATACCTTCAGCGATTGTCGACAGACCTAACCGTTTACCTAGACTGACAATGGTCTCCGCTATTACTGCGCCATTTGGCTTAGCAAAATCGCGGACAAAGGCGCGATCTACTTTGATGCGATCCAGCGGTAATTGCTGCAAATAACTTAAACTTGAAAAACCAATGCCAAAATCATCGATAGCGACCTTGATGCCATAGGTTTTAAGCTGATTCAGCGCTTCAATCACTATTTTCGGTTCATCCATTACCACGGATTCAGTAATTTCAAGCTCAAGTAACTGCGGATCAATTTGCGACGCCTGAACGGCTTCGATGACGGATTTTACAAAATACGGACTTCTGAATTGTGGCATAGATACATTGACGGCGATCCGCAAAGGTTCCAGACCTTGCTCTGCCAGATACCGAATTTGCTGGCAAGCCTGGCGTATTACCCAATCGCCGATCTCAACAATCAACCCCGAATACTCAGCCAATGGGATAAACACCGCAGGGGAAATATAGCCCCCCTGCCCATCCGGCCAGCGCAACAAAGCTTCCATACCAATCACTTTATTGTCACTCAGCGAAATCTGCGGTTGATACCACAACGCCAGTTTATCCTGACTGAAGTCCTGCCGCAGTCGGCGTAATAGCGCCAGACGTTCAGCCATCTGATCTTCAAGCTCGGCATGATAATATTCATAATTTTGCGCCAGGCTCTTTTTCGCTCTGTTTAGTGCGATGTAAACCTGTTTCAAGATGCCGAGCCCCTGCCGCACGCTATCAGTCAGGCGGCAAAAACCAAAAGTCGCATTGATTTGCAGGCTGTGCTCCGACGCCAGAAATGGTTCTGCAAACACCGCATTGAGTCGCTGCGGTGTCAAATCAGCTTCGGGCCCAATCAAACCAAAAACGTCAGCACCGATCCTGGCAATTTGCGCCACTTCACCAAAAGTGGCGACCAGACGACGGGTTACTGACACCAATAATTCGTTACCCACTTCCTGACCTAAGCCATCATTGACGTCCGAAAAATGAGCGATATCGATCAGCACCGCAACGGTATTCTCCGGCGCAAGACGACGGGTTTCCTGCAGTAACTGCGTATATTCGTTTCGGTTCGGCGTTTTTGTCAGCGGGTCTATATACGCCGCATGTTTCAGCTGCTGAAACAGCGTGACGTTTTCATAACCAATTGAAATATTGCTTAAAAACACCTCAATCAGCTGGCGATCGAAATCTTCAATCGGCCGGTTAGTTTCGATATATACCGCCGCACAATGTTCGGCATTGCCGAGATATAACACGGTATCAAATGCAGTAAAAATATGTCGCTTCTCGGCCAAACAATGCAGGATTTGCTGGATAATCCGTTCGTTTCCAAGCCGTTCCAGTTTGCACTTGATATAGGGGGCATAATGCCCGGCAGCGCCCAGCACATAGACGTTTTCACTGGCAGAACCGTCGTCTTCAATCTGCGCGCATAACACACCTTCTGCATGCAGCCCTATCAGGGACGAAATTTGCGTTACGACGCCTTCAGAAAACTCGTGTAGCGAATGCTGTTCCAACAAATTGGCACCAGCGTTGATTATTTTCTGCAGCCCCAGTCGATTCTGATTAATAGTGCGGATCTGCTGGTAAGAGCGAATGGAAGAGATAATGGATGTGACCAGCTTGCTGCGGGTCAGTTCTGTTTTGGTTTTATAATCATTGATGTCATATTCTTTAATGACACTTTCTTCCGGGGCGTAACCAGGCTGGCCGGTCCTTAATACAATGCGGACTTCGTCCATACCCAGTTGTTCGCGGATCTGCTGGACAACAAGCAAACCGGCATCGTCAGATTCCATCACCACGTCGAGTAAAATGACCGCAATATGTGGGTTTTTCTTTAGGAATTCTATTGCGGCGCGGCCTGAATAGGCATGGTGAAATACCAGCTTACGACCCTGTACTAATAAGTCACTTAACGCCAGTCTGGTGACAGTATGGATCTCTTCATCATCGTCAACGATCAGTAAATGCCATTCACCCGTCACCTGCGGCGCGGGTGTGTACACGCTATCGTCTTCTGCGAGGAACAGAAAATCATCATCTGTTACTTTTGACACCATTCAACGACCTTATCCTTAGAGTCTCACCGGGCAACACTGCGTGGCCTTCCATGTTGTTGTGCCTGAACGTATCCGTTCATACTACCTGTGAGTCAACATCAACGACTGATTTTGTGCCTTATTACACTATACCCTTAAGTAAAAATTGCAATCAATTTTGCGTCAACCAATGGTTGAGGCGGCAGCTAAAATGCCGTTGGCCGCCTAAATTCAAATGTTTTTAGCCGGATCTCTGGCGACCGGTCGTTGTGGGCCGATACAATCATTTCAGCAGTCGCAGCAGGAATAGTCTCTGATGAGCAAAATTCAACCCATGTCTGGCCAACAACGCTTACGACAGCTGGCAAAACGCCAGCTCGGTCAGGAGCTAGCGTCCCGTCCCCGTCAGGATCAACAAGACAATACCATCTCAATTCAACAAGTTCGTCAGGCCAGTGCCGTACATCAACAGCTTTCTTCACGTGCTGGTGTTGGCGCGGATCTCGATGTCCCTGAAGATACTTTAAGTACCCGTGCCGAACGACGTCGCCAAATGACCGTCGAGCGCCAGCAGTACAATCTGGAAAAAGTAATGGTACTGGCACAGGAATATTGTACTGATCAAGCGGTCAGCCAAGAGTTAGACCCGGATTGGTTTTATCATTTTTGTGAACTGGTACAGAACATTTCGGCCTTGTCGATGCAAAAACTCTGGGCCCGTATACTCGCCGCCGAAATCAGTATGCCCGGCAGTTTCTCTTACAAAACACTCAATATACTACGGCAAATGCATCACAAAGACGCGCAGGCGTTGCAGCTGGCTAGCAGTCTGAGCTGCCGCATTTCCGCTCAGGAACCGGCGCATATCTATTTCAGTTATTTACAGCAAGGCTCTTTTTGGCAATGGATCCGTGGCCGGCATCGCGGTGTGTTAAATTTGAGTCAATTCGGCTTAACCTATCCTCAGATCCTGAGTCTGACCGATCTGGGTCTATTGCATCCGGCAGAAATTGAAAGTGGTGTGATGAACAAAGGACAGACATTGCAATGGATGTTTCCGCAAACACCGCTGCAAGGTCGGCTGAAAGCCAATGGCATTGTGTTGCAGTATTATAAATTCACCAATAATGGCGCCGAACTGATGAGCCTGTTAAACAGTCCGGTGCAACCACTTTTCATGCAGGCGCTGCAGACTTTGTTCGGCAACGTTATTGAGTTTCAGCCAATGGCCTGATCCGAGACATAATATGAGCAATTTTGCGGGCGTCCAAAGGTTTTATCATCACGTCATCCATTCCGGCGAGACGGAAACTGACCGCCTCTTCCGGCAATGCATGCCCGGTAAATGCCAATATGACTGTCTGCTGGTGGTGACGTAATTGCCGGATCCTCTTTGTGACCTCGATGCCGCTAAGATCCGGTAACTGAATATCCATCAGGATCAACTGGTAACGGCTATGACTGGCCAGCTTTAACGCTTCATGACCGGTGGTGGCAAAATCAATGCTGATACCTTGCCCTGATAGCATAGCGCGGACAAAACTCAGATTGGTTGGATTGTCATCGACGATAAGCAGTTGCTGACTGGAAAATTGGCTACCAGGCTGCGGCAAGTCCTGCAGATCCGCTAACAGTAACGGGGAGATAAACTGAGTCCCAGGCGGCTGCGTACCAAAACGTTGCTGTAAGCCTGCTGGAGCAAACAAAATGAGCTGATAACGGCCGCTGATATGCTGCAACTCTGCCAATTCGTTATCAGGCATATCTTCATAGTTCCAGTGCACCACGACGGTATCAATCAAGCGACTTGTTAATGCAGCTTTCAGCTCCGTTATACTTTTAGTTGCAACAACCTGTTCACTGACACCGAGCAGACTATGGCGCCACAGATCTAACCGACATGGCCTCGGGTCGTAAATAACCAAATTCTGGAACCGCCGGTTTGACAACGGCTGCTGTCCGCTGATGCGAATACTGAGATCCAAACGAGTCCCTAAATCAGCAAGCTCCTGAATTTGAAATTCAGCGGACAATTGCTGCATCAATCCAAAGCAGACCTCAAATGGAATATCTTCCCAATGCGGCTCAGCCAGACCCCCCTGTGCTAATACCTGACGACTACGGGCGCTCAGACTCTTGCCGGTATATTGAATTTTTAATTGCAGTTTATCGCGTGCGCCAGAGTACAGTCGGTAGCTAACTAAAAGTTCTTTGCCATCAATCAGTGGTTTCACCGCTAATAGCAATGAATGCAGTAGTTGCTGCATGAGCTGTCCATCCATCTCGGCCTGATAACGGCTCGCATCCGGATCTTCATCCGGCAACAGCAAAATTCCTGCTGGCCACATTGGTTGGAGTGTACGGATCGCTTGGGCAAACCATTGTGGGATGCCCTGCAATGTAAGATTTGGCGTTGTCGTTTGTTGCTGTTTGCGGTTTAACATCGCCAGCCAAAAAGCAAGTTCTGCGTGTTGCAACTGAGGGGCCTGGCCGGCAAGACTGTGCCAACACTGCAAATCACGGCCAAGTTGTAAGGTTTTCAGCTCAGACTGAGATAATTGTTGGCGGATCTCAGTTTGTTGTTCTACATGCAATTTTTGCTGACTCTGCATAATCTGCAAATTCAGTGTTGCCTGATGCGCAGCCTCATCCTGTTGTTTCGCGAGTTGCCGCACAGCAAGACTGAGTCGGTTGATTTCCGCAGCTGCGGGATCCTGCTTCCGATGTGGCTCAGGAATACTCTGCCAAATCTGAGAATAAAACCGCTCGAGCCGGCGTTGCATTAATTTGCTACCCAACCAGATTGTCAAAGCAGCGGCAAGTAACCCATAGATCCAGATATATGACACAGGCACGTCCGTCGCGCGGATCACTAAAAGTCGGCCATCGTTTAGTGATTGATGCCAGAGAGTTGGGCTTTGTTGCTCTACGTCCCTCACCGATATCGACGAATTCTGAACAGGCTCGCCGACGAAAACCAGTTGCTTGCCATTGGCATCAAGTAACTCCAGACTCAGCAGTCCAACGGGGGAATTTTCCCTGGCAAAAGTCATCAGTTCTGCTGCATCAACGGGATCGGCAATCAAATGATCACTCAGATGTTCTGCCACACGGCCCAATTGCAATTGCTGGTTTTTGGCATGCAGCTGGTACTGCAGCCAACAGGCCGCCAGAGCAGCCATCAGCAACGCTGTGACCAGAGCAATAAGCAATTTAGGCTTGAGCATAATGCGGTTCCGAATCACCGGGTACCCACAAAACCGCGGCGGAAAGTGGGCACCAGAAAAACGTCAGTATAGCGGCGTTGCTTTTCTTGCAGCAACAGTCAACGATGTTAGTTTTGCGAATTTACCGTACATTTTTTTAACAAAATCAAAAATCGACATCGATCCCAATAAAACCACCATCATTGGCAGCTACAAAGTCCAATTGATCACGATTACTGACAGTGGTTTGGCCATGTTGCCAGCCCGCACGCAGATGCGCCTGAAACATTGCAATATCGATGAAGCGCCAAGCAAGGCCGCTGCGCCAGTCATAATTTCGGTCGCTTTGATATCGACTGTAATTACCAGTTAAGAACCAATGCGTATTGGTGCCCCACAGTCCGATCTCCGCATCGATAAACAGCATAGGTAATACTACTGAAAGATCACGTGCTGCCGCTGTTAAAGGCGTTGCCAACCGAACATCCGACTGCAATAAACGCGCAGTCAGTCCCAAATCCAGACGAAGAACAGGGTTATCTAAAATCTCGTAGTACCCAGTTAAATCAACATTTTTCAGGGAGTTATGCTGCGAGACTATGGTGCCTGCAGCAAACGTTTTTTGTGCGAGCACCAACGCTTCTGCGAGCGCCGCATTCGCACTTACATCAGAATGCTGGTAGCGCACTGCGATATTGGGCAGCAACGGCAGCGGATGTTCAAATCGGGCATACCAGGCCAGTTCATTCGCATCATCCAATACGAACTGACCGGCTTTGCCGGGATCGCCGGCAGAGAGCTTTGGCTGCATCTGCCAATAATCCACACCAACTCTGGCGCCGAGCAGATCAGCCTGAACACTGCCCGCTGTAACCAAAAATCCCAGAATCATCCCGGTAACAACCCGCATTATTTATCCTTGTGCCAGTAATTCAGTTAAATCAATCAGCGCCGCATTGGCTCTGGAAATATAGTTTGCCATGACCAGACTGTGGTTAGCCAACATGCCGAACCCACTGCCATTTAACACCATTGGCGTCCAGATGGTTTGTTGGGTCGACTCCAACTCGCGAATGATCTGCTGCAGGCTGACAGTTGCATTCTTACGTTGCAATACGTCGGCAAAATCTACTTCAATCGCTTTTAGCAGATGCAATAGCGCCCAACTGGCACCTCGGGCTTCATAAAACTCATTATCGATCCGCCACCAGGACGTTTTAATCATCATCTCGTCTGGTGTTAACGTGGATTTTCGAGCGGCAATATCGCCGGCTAAATCGGTATTAAGGCGGTCCTGACCAACGCTGGCGCTCAGGCGTTGACTATAACTGCCTAAGCGTTTTTCGACTTGTTTTAGCCAATCTCTTAAGTTATCTGCTCTGGCAAAGAATTGATGCTCTTGGTTTTCCGTGGCCATCAGCCCCTGACGATACTGCCGCAACAGCTTGATTGCCGCAGTATATTCCTCTTCCGGCGACGGAATGGCCCAGCTGCGGTGTTCAATATTAAATTTAGGCTGGATCTGTTTGAGCAAACTGTTTTCGACCGACTGCGACTGGGACCGGCTCAGGTCCGCCCGCATCGCCAGTGCCATGTCTCGGATCATCTCCAATGCACCGAGCTCCCAGGCAGGCATATCATCCATTAAGACAAACGGCGGCAAAATGTCGTTGCTGATATAACCGCCGGGCTTATACAGCAAGGTCTCAGTAATGTGGATTAAGGTATTTGTCGTGGTAAAGCCCACCACAGGTTTTTCGCCTGCGGCCGCAGTCTGGGCTACAGCGACAACATCAAATGTGGCAGGCTCGTCGCTGTAATAAAGCGTCATCCCCCAGCCAATCAACACTGTTGTGAGAAACAATGCCAGAGCAATCATCAGCTTGTGCATATCTGGTTCCTACTGTTTGGGGATCCGCGTCACGTTTGCACTGACAGATTGCATAGTTCCATCCGACCAACGTAATTGTAGCGGCACTTGCTGACCAAGCTGAATCGGCTGGGTCGGGCCAAAGAGCATCAAATGCAAACCGCCCGGCTGCAAGTGCACACTTTGGCCGGGCGCTACGGCTATTTTATCGACTTCGACCATTTGCATCATCCCGTCAGTCATCTGGTGAGCGTGGAGCTCAACCGCATCAAATTGAGGGCTGGTTACAGCCAGCAACGCAATGGGGTTGGTACCGGTATTCCTGATCGAAAAATACCCGGCACTTAGTGTTTTACCCGGCAGTGGTTGGCGCACCGTTGCATTGCTGATCTCAGTCTGAGCAGCCAGAACGTTCAGGGTACAACAACTTAGAACAAACAAAATAAATTGACGCATCAGAGGCTCCTGCGAGTGTTATCGCAACATCTTACACAGGAGCCAGCAATTTGTCAGACAACATAACGACTTGGCAAAATTAATGCCGCAGCCAGATATACTACAAACATCACGCCTGGTAAGGTTAAAAATGCCAACACGGCGATGCAGCGGATCAACGTTGCATTGTGGCCATAAGCTCGAGCCAAACCACTGCAAACCCCTGCAATCTTGCGATCCGCTTTATTACAATACCAGCGATTTTCATGGCGAGTTCTCATCGCGTTCTCCTGATTGTTGAAATTCAAAGAAAGACAATCAAAGGGCGTGCCAAATATTTTTACTTTAAAAATCATGTAGATAAGAATGCGCACAGCGACTACAGATAACATATGACGAGAAAACGCAAAAAATAGGCTGTGAATACTAAAAAATGGCTATTTTGACTAAAAACCAATATCAAGACAAAAAAAACCCGGTACTGCTAAGACCGGGTTGCGGGAGGAATATCAGAGGGCGGCAATAACCATAACCAAAGTTTTGCCGTAATGAATATGCTGAACACAGGGAGCAAAAACATCCCAAGCAGCTGCGGAGACAGCGCCAGAATCACAACCTTACTCCACAACAGCGACAGTGTTACTGTCCAGGCCTGCAACAACATCTACTTGCACTGTTTCTGATTCATCAGTCACAGCTTCTGCCAGGCTTTCTGCCAGAGATTGTTTTAATTGTTCAGCAATATTGTGTTTCATTTCAGCTGCTTGCTCAGCAATTTGTGCGGTGGCGATAGCTGTCAGCTCACTGACCGGATCTGCATGTGCAATGCTGTGGCTAAACAGGAAAGTGGCGGCAAAAACGACTGAAGTAATTGATTTCATGGTGGTTTCCTCATTGGTTAATTTAACTGACTACAACCAATGAATTACAATCCTTGTGCCAACTCAGAAAACTATTTTATCTCCTTGTTTTTTATATGTTTTTTCATAAAATCTATTTGGAACGCAACGACGAGAGACATATCAAAAAACAAAAAGTGGTTAATTTAACCACTTTTTAGTATCACTCGGGAACTTTCGCTAATGCGGCAAGCATTACCTCAGGCCCACTCGTTGGCAAATGACCCGTTTCACTTAAATGGCGGCGCCACAACCGGGCTCCCGGCACTCCCTGAAAGATCCCCAGCATATGCCGCGCAATATGCCAGAAACGTGCGCCTTGCTGCATCTGTAGTTCGATATAAGGCAGCATTTCGCGAACCAGTTGATGGGGTGTCGGAACTGGCCGCGGATCACCATAGAGGGCATGGTCAATCTGTGCCAGTAATAATGGATTGGTATAAGCCTCGCGCCCAACCATGACCCCGTCCAGATACTGCAAATGTGTCAGACATTCTTCCACAGTCTTTACGCCACCATTAATCGAAATATCCAGATCTGGAAACTGCTGTTTCAGTTGATATACCCGTGGATAATTCAGTGGTGGCACTTCGCGATTTTCTTTTGGACTCAGACCCTGCAGCCAAGCTTTACGCGCATGAATAATAAATTGCGAGCATCCTGCTTCACTGACAATGCCAACAAAATCAGTCAAAAACTGCATATCGTCGGAATCGTCAATACCAATGCGGGTTTTAACTGTTACCGGAATATCCACCACGGCGCGCATTGCACTGACACATGCCGCAACTTGCGCTGGCTGGGCCATCAGACACGCGCCAAACATGCCATTCTGCACGCGATCGGACGGGCAGCCGACATTGATATTAATCGCATCATAACCATGCTGCTGACACAACAGCGCTGACTTTGCCATCGCCTCCGGATCTGAACCACCGAGTTGCACCACAACCGGGTGTTCTTCTTCGTTAAACGACAGATAATCGCCCTGTCCAAATAAAATAGCGCCGGTCGTGACCATTTCGGTATAGAGCACGGCATGGTGGCTTAATTTACGGTGGAAATAACGACAATGTTTATCAGTCCAATCCAGCATTGGCGCGACAGAAAATTTATGATTCAAGATGACCTCCAGCAAGGACCGTCATTTTAACCTGAATCACTTGGTTTTGTGACGGGCATGCCGATTTATCCGATTTTAATCTGTGTTACACTCGGAAAAAATAATGACTCAGGTACAGACAGACATGTCAGTAGAGAGCTTAGTGCTGCGAGCACAACGCATTTGTGACCAAAATGGCGCCAGATTTACTTCAATCCGGGAAAAGGTGTTTCGTTTACTTGCTGGCACTCATAGTGGTGTTGGTGCATACGAATTGCTGGAACAGCTGAAGCAGACAGAACCAGCCGCAAAACCTGCTACGATTTACCGGGCGCTGGAGTTTTTAACGGAGCAAGGTTTTATCCACAAAATTGAGTCCAGCAACGCTTTTATGCTGTGTCATCATTTTGACCATCATCACCCAGCTCAATTACTAATCTGTCAGCAGTGTGGGCACGTTGAGGAATTACATTCCAATGTGCTTTTTAAAGAATTCAGTAGCTTAGCTGACGCCAAAGGATTTAGCATTCAGCAGCAGACCATTGAAGCCCGAGGCTTGTGCAAGAACTGTCAGAACTAGTGTTTTTTGTGTACGGTAACTGACTCGGCAGAGCAAACGGATTTATTTCGACAGATTTTTAGTGGAATTCACTACGAAACTATCTCAAAAACAAAGAGCTAGTCTTGTTTATTCTATAAAATCTGCCTAACCTTAACGTCAGGGTAAAAAGCCAGGTGACGAACCAAAGCAGCGGGTCTTTTCAATGAATGTCGAGTATGTAAATCCATTCTTATCGTCGTTAGTGAATGTGCTGAGCACCATGGCCAATACAACAATTGTGCCCGGTCAGCCCCGAATCAAAAAAGATGAAGTCGCCCGTGGCGATGTATCAGGCCTAATCGGCATGATTGGTCCCCAGACAAAAGGATCTTTTTCGGTGAGTTTTGAAGAATCTCTGGCACTGGAGATTATGAACCGGATGCTAGGTGAGAAACCAAAAACTATCAACGAAGAAGTGACTGACATGGTGGGTGAAATCACCAATATGGTTACTGGTGGGGCCAAACGAATCTTAGGCGAAAAAGGCTATGAATTCAGTATGGCAACTCCGGTTGTTGTATCTGGTAAAGGCCACACCATCACCCATAAATGTGACGGTCCGAAAATTCTGATGCCATTTGACTCCGAATTCGGCAAAGTGCACATCGAAGTCAGTTTTGATAATCAAGGCGGCGGTTAATTTTCAAGCTGCTGATTTGCGAAACTAAAAAAGCCGGTCATTGAACCGGCTTTTTTGTCGCTGAAACAAAAATTCAATCACCTATATATCGGAATTGCACTCTGCTGGTAATGTTGCACAACAGCTCGTAAGGGATGGTTTGTACTTGTTCCGCAATTTCTTCGACGGGTAAATCCTCTCCCCACAGTATCACCTGTGCACCATGGGCAATTTCATCGTCGCCAATATCGACTGTGGTCATATCCATTGAAACACGACCAACGATTGGATAGCGTTTGCCATTAATCAAGACTGGAGTGCCGCACGGTGCATTCCGCGGATAGCCATCGCCATAACCGATAGCGACAACCGCCAGTCTTGTATCTTTAGGCGCTACCCAGCTTGCTCCGTAACCGACTGCATCACCTTGTCTAACCTGCCTGACCGCAATCACCGAACTGCTAAATGTCATGACAGGCCGCAAGGCGTGAGCGGCGGAACGCCCTTTGTCCATTGGCGAGACCCCATATAGTGCCAGACCTGGCCTTACCCAGTCGCCATGGCTTTGAGGCCACCCCACCACGCCCGCTGAGTTGGCGATACTCAGTTCGCCAGCGGCATCGCCAATAGTTTGCCGAAACAGTGCCAATTGACGGGCGGTTGCTGGATTGTCTTTCTCATCAGCACAGGCAAAATGGGTCATCAGCCGCATCGGCTGCAATACGTTTTTGCTTTGGCAGAGTTTTTGATAAATCTCTTTGAAATCCGCGGGTTCAACGCCAAGTCTATGCATGCCACTATCAATTTTTAACCAGACATGGATGGGCGATTCCAACTCCGCTTTAACCAATGCTTCAACCTGAGCCGGATGATGCACAACAACCTGGAGATTTGACGCAACAATCTGGGATAACTCGTCGGCATGGAAAAAGCCTTCCAGTAACACGATAGGTTTGACGATTCCACCTGCGCGCAGCATCAAAGCTTCATCAATCCGCGCAACACCAAAAGCATGAACATCTTTCAGCTGCGCGGCAACCGCCAGCAAGCCATGGCCATAAGCGTTTGCTTTGAGCACTGCAAGGATCTTGCTATGCGGTGCCATATCTCGAATACGTTCTACGTTGTGTAATAAGGCGCTGGTATTGATTTGCGCAAGAGGTCTGCGACTCATCAGTACTCATCCTCAAAACGCGCTGTACCGGCATAGTTGTCAAAACGGGAGTATCTACCGTGGAAAGTCAGACGGACCCGACCAATTGGGCCGTTCCGCTGTTTACCGATAATAACTTCTGCGGTGCCTTTATCAGGGCTGTCATCGTGATAAACCTCATCACGATAAATAAACATGATGAGATCCGCATCTTGTTCAATAGAACCGGATTCACGGAGATCCGAGTTAACCGGTCTTTTGTCAGCGCGTTGTTCCAGCGAGCGGTTTAACTGTGACAGAGCGACCACAGGCACTTTTAGTTCTTTAGCCAGCGCTTTTAAAGAGCGCGAGATCTCAGCGATTTCCAGCGTACGGTTGTCCGATAAGCCCGGCACCGTCATCAACTGCAGGTAGTCCACCATGATCATGGAGAGGCCACCATGCTCCCGTGCCACCCGGCGTGCGCGGGAACGAACCTCCGTAGGCGTGAGGCCTGACGCATCGTCAATGTACATTTTGCCTTTACTGTTCAGCAGTTCAATCGCCGAAGATAAGCGTGCCCAGTCCTCATCATCCAGCTGACCGGTCCGTACTTTGGTCTGGTCAATACGGCCAAGCGAGGCCAGCATCCGCATCATAATTTGTTCAGACGGCATCTCTAGACTAAAGATTAATACCGGCTTATCACTGCTTATCGCTGCGTGTTCACAGAGGTTCATCGCAAAGGTAGTTTTACCCATCGAAGGACGCGCGGCAACAATAATCAAATCTGACGGCTGCATGCCGTTGGTCATTTTGTCGAGGTCCATATAACCGGTCGATACCCCGGTCAAACCGCCCGCGCTGGGGTTACGAAACAGTGCATCGATCTTGTCGATAGTCTTGGCCAGAATGCTGTTGATGGGCTCAGGGCCTTCATTGGCGTCAGCGCGTTGTTCAGCAATCTTAAAAACCTTCGTTTCAGCGAAGTCTAATAATTCAGCACTACTACGGCCTTGTGGGTCATAGCCGGCGTCAGCAATGTCATGCGCAACAGAAATCATATCACGCACCACGGCTCGTTCACGCACAATATCAGCGTAAGCCAGGATATTGGCCGCACTTGGTGTGTTTTTCGCGATTTCACCGATATAGGCAAAACCACCGATATCGTCGAGCTGTTGATTGCGTTCCAGCCATTCTGAAACAGTAATGAGATCTATCGGCTGGTTCAGCTCGGCAATTGCGGTCATTGCTTTGAAGATATGCTTGTGGGAACGCAGGTAAAAATCCTGCTCTACGACCTTTTCGGACACTTTGTCCCAAGCATCATTATCCAGCATCAGGCCGCCGAGCACTGATTGCTCGGCTTCAATAGAATGCGGCGGCATTTTTACCGCAGCGACTTGTTTATCTTTTATGTTTGCCATAACACCCAATAGCTTGAACTGAGCAGAAAACCGGAGAGATCAGGCGTTGGCTTCCACGATGCTGTGGCAGCAAGCAGACGCTGAAAATACGAAGCCTAGCCTAGCATTTTTCATCGAACAGAGCAGCGGAAAATTTATAAGTCATCAGCCGTCTGTTGCGAAAACAGACAAGGTGATACATCTGGTGAAGAAATCAAAAGGGGAATTACAGAAGGGGAGATACTGACACGATAACAGCGTTACCGTGTCAGTTAAAGGCTTACGCCTCAGCAACAACAACCAGTTTAACGGTTGCAGTAACTTCAGCATGCAGCTGCAGGTCGATGTCAAAAGAACCAACGTCACGCAGAGTACCGTTTGGCAGTTTAACTTCGGCTTTAGTAACAGCTACACCGGCTTCAGTGATCGCATCAGCGATGTCACGAGTACCGATAGAACCGAACAGTTTGCCTTCGTCACCAGCTTTAGCAGCGATAGTAACTTCGCCCAGCTCAGCAACTTTAGCAGCACGTTCTTGCGCAGCAACCAGGTTAGCAACCAGTTTGGCTTCTAACTCAGCACGGCGTGCTTCAAATTTTTCGATGTTAGCTTTGGTCGCTGGAACTGCTTTTCCTTGTGGGAATAAGAAGTTACGGGCATAACCAGATTTAACAACCACTTTGTCGCCTAAACCACCCAGGTTAGCAACTTTATCCAACAGAATGATATCCATTGTTTAATCCTCTCTGTATCGTTGAACCAGGCTTATGCGTGTGAATCGCTGTATGGCAGCAGAGCCAGGTAGCGGGCGCGTTTGATTGCACGAGCTAATTGGCGCTGATACTTAGCGCTGGTACCAGTGATACGGCTAGGAACAATTTTGCCACTTTCAGTGACATAATTTTTTAAAGTAGCGGTATCTTTGTAGTCGATCTCTTGCACGCCTTCGGCAGAGAAACGGCAGAATTTACGGCGACGGAAATAACGGGCCATGAACTTTCTCCTAACTTAAAATTTCAATCTGTTGGGCATGGAGCACAAGCTTTGCTTGACCGCTCCGGGTCTGATGCCGGTTTAAAAAGCCTTGCACCCTGACCACACTACCCTGCATCAAATTGTGACTTTGTCTGCTCAACTCGCCGGTTACCACCACATGAATGCGCAGGTAACTTGCTCTGTTGTATCCGGCTTCCAGTTGCATCGACTTGTGCTCAAGCACCAAGTACAGATGCGGGATACCGGCAGGACTCTCGTTCCGGTCGGGCTGACGGCAAATGACGCCAGTAATGACCAGACTGTTGTCCATCAGATTACTCGTCGTTTGCTACCTGCTCTTCAGAGTCACGCGGAGCACGGTCACGACGTTCTTCACGTACTTTTGCCATTGGTGATGGCTCAGTGACAGCACCGTTTGTGCGCATGATCAGGTTACGCAGTACAGCATCGTTGTAGCGGAAGTTAGTTTCCAGTTCATCGATCACTGCTTGTGGCGCTTCTACGTTCAACAGAACATAGTGGGCTTTGTGCAGTTTTTCGATTGGGTAAGCCAGTTGACGGCGGCCCCAGTCTTCCAGACGGTGGATAGAACCGCCAGCTTCTTTGATAGCACCAGTGTAACGTTCGATCATACCTGGGACTTGTTCACTCTGATCAGGGTGAACCATAAACACGATTTCGTAATGACGCATGGTAGCTCCTTACGGTTAATTAGCCTCGGGTGAGCTCGACCAGACTCGCATAGAGGCAAGGAACATGGATGTGGGTCGAAGGTCGCGTATTCTACGGATCGATCGACCGAAATACAAGCAGTTAATCAGCTTTGGTGCAATTCAGCCGGCCATTTTCCAGATTTAGCTGGTCGTGCGCTGCCGTACTGCTTCATACAAACAAATCCCAGTGGCAACGGACACATTTAAGCTAGATACCGCGCCAAACATCGGGATTTTCACCAGACCATCACAGAGTTCTTTCGTTAGACGACGTAGACCATCGCCTTCAGCACCCATCGCCAGCGCCAACGGGCCGCTGAGACTGGCCTGATAAATGGTGGTTTCGGTTTCACCAGCAGCACCCAGCACCCATACACCCGCGTCTTTTAACTCCCGGATAGTGCGGGCCAGGTTGGTGACTGCGATAAATGGCACCGCTTCAGCAGCACCACAGGCAACTTTGCGCACTACTGCGGTGAGCTTCGCAGCCCGGTCTTTTGGCGCTATCACCGCATGGACACCCGCAGCATCTGCACTGCGTAAAATGGCGCCGAGGTTGTGCGGGTCGGTAATGCCATCGAGGATCAACAAAAACGGCTGCGCTTGCGTGTCGAGGATCCGTTTTAGATCATGCTCATCGCCGGCGTCAGACAAACGGGCTTTGGCGACGACGCCCTGATGCTGCGCACCGTCAACTTTTTCATCCAGCGTTTTACGCTGGCAGAACTGTACGGAGATGCCGGATTTACGTGCCTGTTGGATCAGTGGTGTCATCCGCTGATCTTCGCGGTCTTTTAACACGAACAATTCCAGGACGTCTTCGGGATGACGTTCCATAAAGGCGCTGACCGAGTGCAGGCCAAAAATAAAATCTGTGCTCATAAGAGTTCTCAAAATGCAACAGGCGCAAAAGCGCCTGTTGTGGTCGATAACCAAAGATGGTCAGGTGAATGGACGGCAGTGTAGCAAAAACTATAGGTTTTTTCAGCCTGCCGTCATCTGCCCCTGTTTACTTGCGCCGGCGTGGGGCTTTTGTTGCGCCGCCATCGGCTGTTTTCGCACCCGATTTGGCACGAGGCTTACTGCCACTGCGGCCTGCCTTGGTCTTACCGGGGCGCTGGGTTGGATCTGCGACAGCCCGGCCTTTTTTCGTCGAATGACCTTTGCTCGCTTTGCTATCCGTTGCCGGCGCCTTTTTTCCGCCACCTTTGGCACTTTGCACAGTGGTCACGACACCCAAATCGATTTTGCGCGCTTCGAGATTGACCGCCAGCACTTTGACTTCCAGCAAATCACCCATGCGATAACTTTGCTTACTGTGCTCGCCCATCAACACCTGGCGTTCGGTATCAAAATGATAATAATCGTTTGGCAGCGACGTGACATGCACCAAGCCTTCAATATACAAATCAACCAAGCGTACAAACAAACCAAAGCTGGTCACAGTTGCAACCACGCCCTGGAAAGTAGCACCGAGGTGGTCCTGCATATACTCGCATTTCAGCCAGTCGGACACTTCGCGCGTCGCATCGTCGGCGCGGCGTTCGGTCATCGAACACTGTTCGCCCAGCGGCACCATTTGCTCATGGCTATATCCGCGAGCACCATTCACCGGCTCGCCTTGTTTATGCAACACGGCTTTGATAGCGCGGTGCAACAACAAATCCGGATACCGGCGGATTGGCGAGGTGAAATGCGCATAGGCTTCCAGTGCCAGACCAAAATGGCCTTGATTATCAGGCTGATACACCGCCTGTTTCAGCGAGCGTAACAACGTCGTTTCGATCAGTTCTTTATCCGGTCGGTCACCAATTTTTGCCAACAACTGGGTCAGTTCCAGCGGTGTCGGCTCGCTTGGTAAATCTGCGGTAATGCCAAGCTCCAGCAAGAAGCGTTTAAAGTTAGCAAAACGATCGGAATCTGGCTGTTCATGTACGCGATACAGCGCCGGAGCTTCATTTTTTTCTACCAGTTTGGCTGCTGCGACATTGGCCAAAATCATACATTCTTCGATGATTTTATGCGCTTCGTTGCGGTGGATTGGCACTATCTGCTCAATCTTGCGGTGGCTGTTGAAAATAAACCGCGTTTCTACCGTTTCAAACTCTATCGCGCCACGACCGGCGCGGACTTTGGCCATTTGTTTATACAACGAATTCAGATTGTCGATATTGGTGAGATTCTCTGCATACTGCTGACGCAGTTCAGGGTCACCCTGCAAAATCGCATGCACTTTGTTGTATGTCAGGCGGGCTTTGGAATGCATCACCGCTTCGTAAAACCGGTAACTGCCGAGTTTGCCCTGCGCACTGATATGCATATCAGCAACAAAACACAGGCGGTCCACATGCGGATTCAGTGAACATAAGCCATTGGACAAGGCTTCTGGCAACATCGGCACCACATGGTCCGGGAAATAGACGGAGTTGCCACGGTCCAACGCTTCACGATCAAGCGCGGTATCCGGCTGCACATAAGCAGTGACGTCCGCGATCGCGACCCACAAGTGCCAGCCACCATCTTCTTTACGTTCACAATATACGGCATCGTCAAAGTCGCGCGCATCTTCACCGTCAATGGTAATAAGGCCAATATCGGTTAAATCGACGCGTCCGGCTTTAGCCGCTGCCGGCACTTCTGCACCAAACTGACTGACTTGCTGTTCCACTGCCTGAGAAAAGGTATGTGGAATATTGTGGTTACGGATGGCGACTTCGATTTCCATACCAGGCGCCATATGTTCGCCCAGCACTTCCACTACTTTACCGACAGCATTGATCCGTTTTGACGGCCGGCTGGTCACTTCCGCTAATACAATCTGGCCATGACGGGCACCGTTTTCATCACCAGCCGGGATCACGATATCCTGCGCAATGCGCGGATCTTCAGGCACTACAACGGCTAAGGCGAAATCTTTGAAATAACGGCCGACAATCGGCTCTTTACGCGGTTCCAGCACCCGGACAATCCGCGCTTCGACTTTATCTTTGCCCTTAATCTCACCGGCACTGGCCAGTACAACGTCGCCCGGTAGCAGACGCTGCATTTCAAAATTCGGAATATACCAGTCAGGCCCGCCCAGCTCTCGTTTCAGAAAGCCAAAGCCTTCACGATGGCCCAACACGGTACCTTTGACCAGGTCCAGGTCGTCGACCAGGCCATAGCGTTTAGTTTTTGTAAACAGCAGCTGGCCATCACGCTCCATTGCGCGCAGACGTTTTTTCAGTGCGAATAATGCTTCTTCGTCGCTCAGGTTCAGTTCTGCCGCTAATTCGTCGAAGTAGGCAGGTTGTTGCCGCTGTTTGATGTGTTCGAGGATAAATTCCCGACTCGGGATAGGGTTTTCATATTTTTCTTGCTCACGCGCAAGATGCGGATCTTTGATCGTCATGGAGACTCTTTCGTTGAATAACTGCGGCAAGTTTAACAGTCTGGCGCGAAATTTTCACTGAAACTGCAGAAATCTTCAGCAAACTGTCACAAAACCGAGGCAAACAACAGGTCAGACGAAATAGGGTCAGCCGGTGTTACAATCAAAGTGGTTTTTTTGCTCTTGTAACCACCCCCTCAGGCATCCGAGCAGCGAGCCCTTTTAATGCTCTATCGATACGGGCGTGCATGTCCTTGTCGGCCGTAATTGAATGATGTAACCAGCGATATACTGTCTCGTAATCTGTCGGGCTGCCCTGGTTAGCCAGAAACAACTCCGCAAGGCGTACCTGAGCATTCAGATTGCCCATAGCACCGGCCTGATACAAATACAGCTGCGCTTTAGCCAGATCCTTTTGCACTAATTTACCTTGCTGGTAATAACGACCGACCTGTTCCAGCCCTTCCGGTAAGCCTTGTAATGCCGACGCCAACATCAGATCCCAGCCGCGTTCAGCGTTTTTTGGTACACAAATACCAAACGCCAGCATGTCGCCGAATAAAAACTGATAAGCCGGTAATTTCATGATATCTGCACGCGCTTCAATATCCTTGACCAACTGACATTCGTCGGCCTGTACACGTTTAAGATGAGTATTGGCGCGAATCATTTCGAGCAGTTCGTCTTGTGTATACAGCTGGACAACACCGAGCTCAGTGAGGGCTTCCTGCGCCGTAGCAGGTGTTGCAATCAAAGCAACGGACAGAATCGTTGCACAAGAAGACCAAACAAACTTTTTCAAAGCAGCCACCAGGTCAGAATAATGACGCTATGCACTTGCACAGCAACTCAGGCAAAAAGAATACAAAATTTGTGCCTGATTGAAAAATATAACCAGGGGTTGTCGATCAAGGAACATAAAAAAACGCTGCCGGAGCAGCGTTTTTTCTGATTACGCCTCGTAAGGGTGGCGTAGAACTATCGTCTGAACCCGATCTGGGCCAGTTGATACGATGTCGATTGGGATTTCAGTTACTTCTTCCAAGCGCTTGATATAGTTACGGGCCGCCTGTGGTAAACCGTCCAGCGACTGCACGCCAAAAGTCGATTCACTCCAGCCTGGCATCGTTTCATACACTGGCGTCACCAACTCATAGCCTTCAGCAGCCATCGGCGGCACTGTGGTGACTGATCCATCCGGTTGGCGATAACCAACGCAAATTTTCACTTCAGTCAGACCATCCAGCACGTCCAGTTTCGTTAAACAGAAACCTGAAATACTGTTCAGTTGCACCGCACGGCGCACGGCGACAGCATCAAACCAGCCACAACGGCGTTTACGGCCGGTGGTGGCGCCAAACTCATGGCCTTTCACGCCAAGGTACTCGCCAATTTCGCAGCCCAGTTCGGTTGGGAATGGACCTGAGCCCACACGTGTTGTGTACGCTTTGACGATACCCAGCACGTAGTCCAGATAGCAAGGACCAAAACCAGCACCTGTTGCAACACCACCAGCAGTCGTATTTGAAGATGTCACGTACGGGTAAGTACCATGATCGATATCGAGCAGAGTACCCTGCGCGCCTTCAAACATAATTTCTTTGCCAGCTTTACGGGCTTTATCCAGTAAATCAGTCACATCAACAACCATTGACTTCAGCATATCTGCTAAGGCCAAGGCGCTATCCAATGTGGTCTGATAATCAACAGCATCAACTTTGTAATACTGCGTCAGCGTGAAGTTATGCAGTTCCATCAGCGCTTTTAACTTCTCAGCAAACAGTTCTTTATTGAACAGATCACCAACGCGCAGACTACGACGAGCCACTTTATCTTCATATGCAGGGCCGATACCACGGCCTGTGGTGCCGATTTTCTTGTCGCCACGCGCCTGTTCACGGGCAACGTCTAAAGCGACATGAAATGGCAGGATCAACGGACAGGCTTCGGAAAGCACCAGACGCTCACGCACCGGCACACCGCGCTGTTCCAGCATGGTCATCTCTTTGAGCAACGCTTCCGGAGATAACACCACGCCATTGCCGATCACACATTTCACGTTGTCACGTAAAATGCCTGATGGGATCAGGTGCAGTACGGTTTTTTCCCCGTCAATCACCAGAGTATGACCGGCATTATGGCCGCCCTGGTAACGCACAACGAAACTCGCCTTGTCGGTTAATAAATCGACAATCTTACCTTTTCCTTCGTCACCCCATTGGGTGCCGAGCACTACAACGTTCTTGGCCATGGTTCCTGCATCATGGAAAAAAATTAGGCGGGGATTCTAGCAAATTCAAAGTCAAAGTTCAGCCGCAAGGGCAAAAAAAAACCAGCTTATATTTCAGCTGGTTGATTTCACTTGGAATTAAAATGAAGACGTCTGGATTTCTATGGCGCTAACAGCCACCATAACCAGCAAATACCGACGAAAACCAGCACCATACCGAGCTGACGCAGATTTTGCACCGGCTCCGCAGATAGCTTGCGCAAATAGGCCTGCCAGCGATTTGGGAATAACAACGGCCCGATACCTTCAACGATCAGTAGTAGGGCCAGCGCCGGCCAAATCCAGTCTGTGGTCATGACTGTGCCTTAGTCAGGCAGCTTAAGTTAATATCTGCCACCTGATGATACAGTGCAAAACCAAAGCGCAAGCGGTCGCCACGATAATCGGTTTCGATCCGGTTTTGCTTCAACAAGGCTGATAAATCCGCCACCGCTGCAGCATCCGGTCCGCGGAATGTGAAGAAATGTCCATGCACCGCTAAATCTTCAGCGAGTAAATGCGTCCGATTTAGCCAAGGGTGCTGCAACGCATCCAGTTCATGCAAAAAAGTTTGCTGTATTTGCTGCACATGTTGATGAATAGCACTGACAGTCAGGCCATCCGCTGCAAACAACTCCAGCACAGCCTGCAAACGATAGAGCGCCGTCAGGTCCATCGTTGCGCCAGCAAACTGATAACCGTCTGCAGCATATCCAACCTGCTGGCTTTTCACGCCGGCCAGGGCACCGAACTCAGCAAACCAGCCGGTATACACTGGCCTGAAGGCATTGTCTGGCGGCACCAGCATAAAACAGCAACCTTCGCCGCCTTGCGCATATTTATAGGCTCCGGCCAGATAAAAAACCCGACCTTCCAGCGCACAGAGATCGGTCGGAAGTGCCATAAAGCCGTGATAGCCGTCGATAGCGATTGTCGCCTGACATTGCTGCTCTAACTGTGTCACCAAACCATTCAGATCAGCAACGACCAGGCCTGAGTTAAAAAATACCTGACTGAAAAATACCAAATCCGGTTGCAGCGCTGTAGCCGCATCGATAAAGCGCTGCGAGAAAGTCGCAAAAGGCTCAGTCGGCACCTTCACGACTTGCACCCGCGGGTCTTCCATTAACCGGTTTATCTGGCGGGAAAACGAATGAAATTCGCTGTCAGTCGTCAACACTTTAAACCCGGCAGACCAATCAAAGCAGCTGAGCAATCGAAACAACAGCTCATGTGTATTAGGTGCAAATACCAGTTGCTGCGGCTGTTTGATGTTCAATACATCGGCGATGAGCTGCTGCACCCGCGGGACTTTCTGACCAAACATCATGTGCCATTTATCATCGACTAATGCGGCGGTATCATCCCAATACTGCAGCATGGCATCTCGCGTAACGTCTGGCCAATAATGGTGGGAATGACAAGCATAATGCTGAGTATCCGGGTGGGCGGCGAGAAAGCGCTGGTAATATTTTTTGTAATTCATTTATCACTCCGGCAGGGCCAAAATCACGGGAACAGCGCTACTCACAGCAAGACAGGTTGACGCTATCCAACATTAAAAAAAAGGCCCGCAAGCGGGCCTTTTCCGGCAATCAACTCAGTTGCCTGACATTGACTGCATATGCTTAAAGAACTCGTTATCAGGCTGGATAATCATCACATCTGATTTATTCTGGAAGCTGTTGCGGTAAGCTTCCATGCTTCGGACGAAGCTGAAGAAATCGGCGTTTTTACTATAAGCGTCGGCATATGTTTTTGCTGCTTCAGCATCGCCTTCACCTTTAGTGGTACGGGCGTTACGCTCAGCATCTGCCACCATAATGGTAACTTTAGCATCAACATCAGAACGCAGTACCTCGGCTTTTTCCATCCCGCGGGCACGATGTTCTTTGGCTACTGCAGTCCGTTCAGCACGCATCCGCTGGAAGATGTTGTTGCTGATTTCATCTGGCAGGTTAATTTTCTTCACCCGCACGTCAACGATCTCAATACCAAGCTCATCAGAACCTTTAGAAGCTTGCGCCATCGCTTTGACCATCAGTTCAGAACGCTCGCCAGAGACAATTTGCTGAATAGTACGGGTACCAAACTCAGTACGCAGACCGTTGTTAATATATTGTTTTAACAAGTTTTCAGCGCGTTCAGTCCGACCGCCGGTCGCTAAATAGTACTTACCGAAGTCTTTAATCTTCCACTTCACGTAGCTATCGACCAACAAGTCTTTTTTCTCTGAAGTCACAAAGCGGTCAGCCGGGTCGTCCAGCGTCTGCACTTTGGCATCGAGCTTACGCACTGTCTCAACCAGCGGTAACTTAAAATGCATACCCGGCTCAAATACCCGGATAGCACCGTCGGTAGTCCGCTGAATTTTACTGAACTGGAATACAATACCGCGTTCACCTTCCTGTACCACAAAGACAGAAGAAGTCGCGACAAAAACACCTACAGCAATAAGGCCTAACAGGAAATTTTTCATGTCTTAACCTCTCCCTGTCCGACCGCTATCTGATCGCGGAGTCGACGTACGAGCATCCGTCGGCCGGCTTTCAGGTAACTGTAAACGCGGCTCAGCAGACTGTGGCTGCGTTACAGCACCAGAGTTTGATTGATTAATCATTTTATCCAATGGGATATACATCATGTTATTGCCGTTTTTCACATCGACCAGCACTTTAGACGTGTTGGCGTAAACCTGTTCCATTGTTTCGATATAGAGGCGTTTGCGGGTCACTTCCGGTGCTGCCAGATATTCAGGCAGTAACTTCTGAAACCGGGCCACTTCACCTTGCGCTTTTAACAAGGTTTGTTGCTTATACGCTTTCGCTTCCTGCTCCATCCGATAAACCTGGCCGCTGGCTCGAGGTTCGATTTCACGGGCATAAGCTTCAGCTTCACGAATAAAACGTTGTTCATCTTCCTGCGCGGCAATTGCATCGTCAAACGCCGCTTTCACTTCTTCAGGCGGTCGCGCATCACGGAAGTTGACGTCAACAATCTGCAGACCAAGATTGTATGGCTTGATGATATTTTCCAGCTCTACGCGGGTATTTTGGCGAATCAACTCGCGACCTTTCGTCAGCACGTCATCCATGATGGAATGACCAACAACATAACGCAGAGCTGCGTCCGTCGCCTGCAGCAGACTGCTATCCGGGTCAACGACTGCGAACTTGTAAGCACGTGCATCTTCGATTCGGTACTGAACTTCAAAGGTCACACGAACTAAGTTCTGGTCCTGTGTCAACATAAAGCCGTCTGTTTTCAGTGTCTCTACGCTCGACACGTCCACTGGCAATACCTGGTCAATGAAGGTCGGTTTCCAGTTAATACCTGGATTTACTTCACCGTGATATTGGCCCAGACGCAGTACCACACCGCGTTCAGATTCTTTGATCGTGTAGATACCGCTGGCAAGCCAGCCTAACAAAGCAAGCACCAAGACAAGTGTGATGACTGCTGAGCTGGCACCGCCACCAGCACTGCTGGCGCCGCCGGAACCACCACCGCCAAAAATGCCACCAAGCTTTTTGCTCAGATTACGGAATACTTCGTCCATATCTGGTGGGCCCTGATTGCGCCCTCCCTGATTCCAGGGATCATTATTCTTGCCGTTATTACCCGGCTCGTTCCAAGCCATACGTTACTCCGTGTTGCTTCAGAAGGTTAAAAGTTACTATATCAAAATCTTAAGTCGTCAGGACACAGCTTTGTAACAAAGCCTGACTTTGTTTATTCAGTCTTTCCCATAACGCCAGTGACAACTGAATATGCAACAAACAGTTGCCATTCTCGTCAAATAATTCCTGACGCACGCAGCCTGCTTCATGCAACTTTGCCCGCCAGTTTAAAGCGTCGGGTGGCAAACGCAGCTGCATAGACAGATATCGATCCGATAATCTGGCCACGATAGCACGGGAAAGCAAATCCAGCCCCACACCATTTTGCGCCGAAATATATACGGCCTGTGGCACATCATATTCATCATATTCTATACGCGGGTCTTGCTCTGCCCGGTCAATCTTGTTGTATACCCGTAGCTGCGGCAAACCATCTGCATCAATTTCATGCAGCACATGCTGGACCTGGGCAATATTGTCTTCGAGCCTTGGGTCTGACACGTCAATCACATGCAGCTGTAAATCCGCTTCACGGGTTTCCTGCAACGTCGATTTAAATGCTGCCACCAGATCATGGGGCAGATGACGAATAAAACCAACGGTGTCAGCAAAAATCAATGCACCAAAGTCCGGAAAACGCACTTGGCGCAATGTTGGATCCAAGGTTGCAAACAGCTGATCCGCTGCATAAACGTCGGCCTGCGTCAGCTTATTAAATAAAGTAGATTTGCCAGCGTTGGTGTAACCGACCAGCGACACAACAGGCACTTCAGCACGTTGCCGAGCTTTGCGGCCGGTTTCACGCTGACGACTGACTTTATCAAGACGCTGCATTAGTGCACTGATACGGTCACGCAACAAGCGCCGATCAGTTTCCAGAGCGGTCTCGCCGGGTCCACGCAAGCCGATCCCACCTTTTTGCCGCTCATTGTCAAAACCGCGGATTAAACGGGACGCAAGGTGTTTTAGCTGCGCCAGCTCCACCTGAAGTTTCCCTTCGAAACTGCGGGCACGCTGGGCAAAAATATCGAGGATCAAGGTAGTACGATCGATGACCTTACACTGGCAAAGTCGTTCCAGATTGCGGGTCTGTGCGGGCGACAAGCTATGATTAAAGATAATTACGTCTGCAGAGTACTGCTGAACTGCAGCCGCAATTTCTTGAGCTTTGCCACTGCCAACAAACAAGCGTGCGTCTATGGTCTGACGCGGGCCTGTTACAACTGTTGCAGCGTGCACACCTGCGGACGAAACCAGCATCCGCAGTTCATCAAGATCTTCCCGCGCATGTTCCTGCGGAAAGGTGATATGGACAAGGATCGCTTGTTCAGCCGGCTGATGAAGGTCAAACAAGCAATATAGTCCTGATTACTCTTCCAGCTCGTCGTCACCAGAGCCACTACCGTGCGTGGTCATAGTGTTTACCGCACGGGCCGGGACTACTGTTGAAATCGCATGCTTATAGACCATCTGGCTTACGGTGTTCTTCAGCAGAATGACAAACTGGTCGAATGACTCAATCTGGCCTTGCAGCTTAATCCCATTTACAAGGTAAATGGACACAGGAATACGTTCCCGCCGTAAAGTGTTTAAAAATGGGTCTTGTAAAGATTGGCCCTTTGCCATTTGCCGCTTTCCTTTTTCTTTGTTCTGATTCTTGATATATGGATTATTATATTATTTTCAAGTCGTTAAATAACGCTTTTTTCTTCACTAATTGAGCGTAGCGAAGTTAAAACAGCTTGCAAGTTTTCTTGCTGAGTTAAATCAGCATTTAACCAGCTTAAATTCTGCCAGCTGCGTAGCCATGTCAGCTGGCGTTTTGCCAGTTGTCTCGTTGCGGCAACACCACGATACACCATCTCGTCATAAGGCACTAGCCCGTCCAGATAGTCCCACATCTGCCGATAGCCCACACAACGTATAGAAGGCAAATCAGGATGTAGATCAGAGCGTTGTTTTAAAAGTCGCACTTCCTGCTCAAAACCTTGTGCCAGCATCTGCTCAAAACGCAGTGCAATGCGCCGATGCAGTTCAGCCCGTTCGGTCGGCGCGATAGCAAATTGACAGACCGGATACGGAAAAGGTTCACCTTTTTCTGCCGTCAATTCGGTCAGGCTGCGTCCGGTAAGCCGGTATACTTCCAAAGCGCGATTGATCCGCTGCGGATCATTCGGATGAATTCGGGCAGCCGAAACCGGATCCACCAATGCCAGCTGACCGTGCAACGTGGCCCAGCCCTGCTCTGCCGCCTCTGTTTCAATCTTTGCACGGATTTCTGGGTCAGCTTCAGGCAATGGCGAGATACCTTCCAGTAACGCCTTAAAATACAACATCGTGCCACCAACCAATAATGGCAGTGCGCCACGCTGTTGTATATCAGCAATAAGTCGCAAAGCATCCATCCGAAAATCTGCTGCCGAATAAGTCTGTGCCGGATCGAGAATATCAATCAGATGGTGTGGCACTGTAGCCAGCTCCGCCGCGTTCGGCTTAGCGGTACCAATGTCCATGCCGCGATAGATCAACGCACTGTCGACGCTGATAATCTCTACCGGTTGCTGTTCGGCCAGCGCCAGCGCTAGTGCAGTTTTTCCGGATGCTGTCGGCCCCATCAAAAATACGACCGGAGCAGTCATTGGGTTCTCTCCTGTAATTGTCGACGTGCCCCGGTTAAATCAACCGGCACGGCGCACCAGTGTTCTGTGTGTCGCAATAAATCCGCTTCGGTCTGTAACAGCAAGTGGAGCGACAATAACTGCCGGCTTAACAACAACTGCAATAGTTGTTGCCACATGAGCGTCAGCTCTGTTTGCGCGGACCAGCCTGACCACCACACCGGTAATACATGACTTAATGGAGTGCCTTGCAGTAACTGCGGCACAGCGCGAATGATCAGGATTTGATTGCTCAGCACCACATCAAATCCCATTTGACAGAGCAATCCGGCCCTCGCGGTTAGCAAGCTGACTTCTGCGGGTTCGACCCGCAAGCGCTCCGGCAACAACAACGCCGCAGATGCCACATTTTTTAAAGCCAACAGTGGCGCGACAGTGGCCGGAACATCCAGCAACCACAACTGGTCCTGCTGCATAACCAACAGCTCTGTGCTGCTGACCATCAAGCTGCCTGGCGGCGTATTGGCAGTGGTAACCATAGCAGGAGTGATTGGTGTATTTGCCGGTGGTTCCTGCACCAAGGTAGTCCAATCACTGCCGGTTGGGATCTGATTGCGCGCTGACGTCAGCCCAGCATAACTGCGCGCAGGCACGGCACTGAGACTTCTGGCAGCGCTGTTAATAACTTCGTGGCGGCTGGGCGCCTGACTTTGCAGTGCTGTCGGCATCGGCTGACGTTGCTGCATAGCCTGACTGTGATTCACCTGCTCAGCCAGTAATAAATCATTTTGTGCAGTTTGTGTCAGCATCTGACTCAGCGCACTAAACACAAAATCATGCACCAGTCGCGCCTGATGAAACCGTACTTCGTGTTTAGCCGGATGCACGTTGACGTCGACTTGTTCCGGATCGATTTGCAGATACAGCACAAAAGCCGGTAGTGCTTCCGGTGCGAGCATCTCGGCATATGCCTGGCGAATGGCATGATTGAGTAATTTGTCACGCATCATGCGGCCATTGACATAGCTGTACTGGCATTGCAATTGTGCGCTGCAGGCCGCCGCCGGCAGGATCCAGCCACTCAGCTGCATCTGCTCATACTGACTTTCTACATAACAGGCTGATTGCGCGAAACTTCGACCACATAGCTGCTGTATACGGCGTTGCCGTCCGGCATCATCGGTCACGGCTTTGAGTTGCCGCACCAGCTGACCATTATGCGTTAGGGTCCAGCTGACATCATCACGACTGAGCGCAAGACGTTTTACCAGCTCTTCAATATGACTGAATTCGGTTTTATCTGATTTTAGGAAACGCCGCCGGGCCGGTGTATTAAAAAATAAATCCAGCACTTCAATACTGGTGCCCACCGGATGGGCTGCAGGCTTGATTTGCACCGCCATATCACGACCTTCTGCCATTGCCTGCCAGGCCGCATCCTGGCTGGCCGGCCTGGATGTCAGTGTCAGCCGTGAAACTGAGCTGATACTGGCCAGCGCTTCACCGCGAAACCCGAGGCTGACAATATGTGCCAGATCGGCAAAATCATGAATTTTGGACGTGGCGTGGCGACTGAGAGCCAGAGTCAATTCATCTTTAGCGATACCCTGACCATTGTCACGCACACGCAACAACTTGCTGCCACCTTTCTCCACATCGATGTGAATATCGGTGGCCCCGGCATCGAGACTGTTCTCTACCAGCTCTTTGATCACCGACGCAGGCCGTTCTACCACTTCACCGGCAGCGATCTGGTTTGCCAGTTGCGGGGGTAGCAGCCGGATAGTCATGACTGTGGCACCCGCAAGGTCTGACCGATGCGGATATTGTCAGACTTCAATTGATTGATTTGGCGCAATCGCGACATCGGCACACCGTATTTGCGTGCCAGCATCGACAAGGACTCGCCGGATTTGACTTTATGTGTCACCAGCCTTGCACTGCCTTCGCTTCGAGCCGGCAGTACAGGACCAGCCACTTTGGCAGTGTTGCTGCGTGGGCCCGATACGGTCGGGCTCGACGACGCCGGCAAACTGGTGTCAGCGCCGCTACTGCGCGCAGTGGCCGATTCAGCTGGCATCTGCAGGTTGTTTTTGCCCCGCCACTGCGCAAGTGCACTGTCGGCCGGCGGCGACTGCTGAAAATGTTTTTTCAACGCACGAAACATTGCATTCGCAAGCTTCTGCTGGTGCGAAGCCGTTTTCAGTTTTTGCTCTTCGTTATGGTTGGAGATGTAGCCGGTTTCGACCAAAATCGATGGAATATCCGGCGCTTTTAACACACCAAGACTGGCCGCCTGAGGCTGTCTTTTGTGCAGCTTAGTGACATGATCCAGCTCACGTAAGACCGAGGCTGCAACTTCAAAGCCGGTAGTCATGGAATGATTCATCGACAAATCCAGCACCGTCTGCGCCAAATAACGCTCGTTGGCAGAATCTTTTATCACTTCGGCCACACCACCGAGCAATTCAGAATGTTGCTCGGTCTGTTCCATCATCCGGCCAACTTCCGTCGTGGCGCGTTTTAATGACAATACCCAGACCGATGCGCCACTGGCTTTGCGGTTTTCTGCCGCGTCGGCATGAATGGAGACCAGTAAATCAGCTTGTTTGCTGCGCGCTACATCGGGTCTTTTACTTGGATAAATATAATAATCGCCCGTCCGGGTCTGCACCGCTTTGAAACCGGGTTCTTTGTTCAGTAACGCGGCCAGTTTTTCGGCTACAGCCATGGTGATGTGTTTTTCGTAGGTGCCTTTGGGCCCCACTGCGCCTGGGTCATGGCCGCCGTGACCGGCATCGATGGCAATAATGATGTCTCGGCCACTGCTGCTGCCTGAAGTGCGTCTTGGCTGGGGCGGCGCGACAAAGGCTTGTTCGGCCTGTACATCAGTCAGATCCAGCACCAGCCGGTGGCCATATCGGTCTGAAGGCGGCAAGGCAAAAGCTTTTTCAGTGGATTCGCGGCTTAAATCCAGCAATACCCGAACCGATGATTTGCCCGCAACTTTTTGCACCCGGATCGATTTAACCAGTTCTGAAGCGCCAGACATTTTGCCAAGTTTCGGTTCACTGACACCATCGATTTCCAGCGTCACTAATGAGCCTTGTTTGGCCAATAAGCGAAACACTGGTTTTTGCTCCACATCGAATACGACGCGCGTACTGTCCGGTGACGGCCATATCCGTACGCTGTCGATTTTATTTGCCGCCATAACGACAAAACTGCAGAGCGTCAGGCAAAGGCCCAAACAAAACATCCGGAAAAAGTTCATATCAGACAATCAGTTCCAACATCGCTGCGCCACGTGCCGTCAGTGCGCTGATGTGCAACTGACGAGCCGAAGCGCTGGTTATTTTCAGTTGCAGGTCCAAATCAGGCACCGGCAATAAAGGCTGGCCGCGCTCTGGCCATTCCACCAAACATAAATGTTCAGGGGCAAAATAATCGCGGATCCCCATAAACTCGAGTTCTTCCGGATCATGCAGCCGGTACAGGTCAAAATGAAACACTGCCAATGTGTCTAGCTGGTAGGATTCCACCAGGGTATAAGTCGGACTCTTTACGTTGCCCTGATGACCCAATGCCTGCAGCAAATATCGGCTGAAGGTGGTTTTGCCGGCTCCCAGATCACCATGCAAATAAATCACCGCTCCATGTCGACAGCTTTGTGCCACTAAACTTGCCAGGGTCTTCGTGGCAATTTCATCACTCAGTTCTATCTGACGGGAAAGTCCGGACATGGGCAGTTTGGCCTGTAAAACATCAACTCAGCGCTTATGCTACCAAAATCAACGCGTCAGCACTACCGCGCTGCACATCGGACTCTGTGGTAACATCTGGCGATTCACGGCGTTTCATTCTCTGTTATGACTAACCCCATCTGCACCGACTGGTCCGCACTGGCGACCGAAATCAAAGACTGGGCCCTGCAGCTGGGTTTCAGTGCCTGTGGTATTACCGATACGGACCTGAGCAGCGAGGAACCCAGGCTGCAACAGTGGTTGGATGCCGGTTTCCATGGCGAGATGGATTATATGGCGTCCCATGGCATGATGCGGGCACGGCCTCAAGAACTGCAACCTGGTACCATACGGGTCATTTCAGTCCGGATGGACTATCTGCCGGCGCAGGCTGGTTTTGCCACCAACCTGGCAGATCCAAACCTGGGATATATCAGTCGTTATGCGCTGGGCCGGGATTACCACAAAGTGCTGCGCCAACGGCTGAAACAGCTTGGCGAGCGGATTGCTGGCAGAGTTAGTGACTTAGGTTTCCGGCCTTTTGTTGATTCGGCACCGGTACTGGAACGCCCGCTGGCCGCCAAAGCCGGTCTCGGCTGGGTTGGCAAACATAGTCTGTTACTCAGTGAAGAGGCCGGCTCCTGGTTTTTCCTCGGCGAATTACTGGTGAACATTCCGCTTCCCATTGACCAGCCCATCGAAAAAGACTGCGGCAACTGCGTTGCCTGTATCACCAGTTGCCCGACCGGCGCTATCGTTGCGCCTTTTGTCGTTGATGCACGGCGCTGTATCAGCTATCTGACGATCGAGTTAAAAGATGATATTCCGGAAGAACTGCGCCCTTTGCTCGGCAATCGTATCTACGGTTGTGACGATTGTCAGCTGGTTTGCCCGGTAAACCGCACTGCCCCACTGACACAGGAGCCAGACTTCCAACGCCGGCCACAGTGGCGTGACCAATCACTGCTGCATTTGTTCGGCTGGAGCGAAGCTGAGTTCCTGCGACTGACGGAAGGCTCGGCCATTCGCCGCATTGGTTATCAGCGTTGGCAACGTAATCTGGCGGTGGCGCTTGGCAATGCGCCGCACTCGCCGGAAATTCTGCAGGCGCTGCAGGATTATCGCGGTGACGCGCTGGTGCAGCGCCATGTCGACTGGGCCTTGGAACAGCAACAACAAAAAGCTGCACAGGTGCTGAGCAGGGCACAACAACGCCTAGTGCGGATTATTCAGGTCGGTTTGCCGCGCGACGCCTGAGCTGACTGTCTGCCATCTGCTGCAAACGCTGTTGTGAGCGTTGCAAAATCTGCTGTTTTTCCAGCTCATTGGCCTGATGCCAGCCAGTGATCTCCGGCAATGTTCGGCCACAGCCCAAACAGACATCCGCGGGATCCAGGCAACAATTCCGTACACACGGCTGTTCAGTCATATAAAAGCCTGTGGTTGTTGAACCAAAGACACAAAATCAGCTTTTGCCAGTGGCCGCGCACAGTAGTAGCCCTGAATATAATCGCAGCCAAGTTTGAGTAATAAATCGAACTGCTCGCGGGTTTCCACCCCTTCCGCCACGACCTGCACATCCAGCACTTTTGCCATATTAATCAACACGGCAACCAAGGCACAGGCTTTATCCTGCTCGGCTATATGATTGATAAAACTCTTATCAATTTTAATAAAATCAACTGGATAGCGACTCAAGTAATTCAGTGCTGAATAGCCGGTGCCAAAATCATCAATAGCCAGCTTCACGCCTTGCTGGTGTAGGCTCAGCACATTAGATTGTTGTACCGACACCGTGTCCATAAACACCGACTCGGTGATTTCCAGAATCAACTGTTCCGGCAGCAAACCTGCAGCGCTGAGCTGTGCCAGCCAATCATCCGCAACTTTACTTTGATTAAATTCCTGACTACTGCGATTGACTGAGATCTGCAGATCAAGCCCAAGCTGTTGAAATAGCTGCATATCAGCAATGGCTTGTTGTAAAATCCACTGACCAAGCGGCCGGATGGCACCAGTTCGTTCCGCGACAGGAATAAAGTCAAAAGGCGAAATCAGGCCCCGCTCCGGATGTTGCCAACGCACCAGTGCTTCGCCTTTACTGAACCGTCGGGCAGCGACATCAAAAATTGGCTGGTACACCAGAAAAAACTGACGCTGTTCGATGCCTTTGAGTATTTCATGGTGCAGGTGGACAAAATGATCGGCTTCTTTTTGCATACCGGCGTCATAGAAATGAAAAGTATTGCGACCCAGATGTTTCGCCGCATACATGGCACGATCCGCATGTTTTAACAAATCAATCGCCAGCAAACCGTCATTGGGGTAAATCGCTACGCCGATGCTGGTTGAGATCGACAATGGTGTATTGCGCACCATAAAAGGCGCTTGAAACGATTTTAACAACGTCTGGCAGAAATTCTCCAGCGCTTCGCTCTGGCTTGACGCCGGCAATACCAGCACAAACTCATCGCCACCGGAACGCGCCACCAGCTCTGGGCCGTGCAATTGCTCTAATAACCTGTCCGCAACTAATTGCAGTAACTGGTCACCAACCGGGTGACCAAGGCTTTCATTAACCTGCTTAAATTCATCCAAATCCAGACTGAGTACCGCTAATTGCGTACGCTGCGCTTTGGCGTGTTTGAGCATCAATTCAAGCTGGCCTAACAACACAGAGCGATTCGCCAAACCGGTCAGCGGATCAAAACTAGCCTGCCATGCCACAGTTTGTAGCGCTTGCTGCCGTTCTTGTGACAAACGCAGCAACACATATAGGCCCGTACTCAGTAAAAAAATCACTAAGATACCGGCGGGTAGAAATAATGTGGGCAACCCGGCCAGCAACGGCATATGTTGTTTTGGAAATGCATGTAAACGCCACTGGCCATTCGGCAACCGAATATTGGCATATACGGACGGCAATCCCTGCAAGACCTGATCGCCCCAAAACAGTTCAGGGTCATGCATGTCGCCGTCGCGACCAGACAAACCCAGATAATAATCCTGCTGCAATTTTTCCAGTTGGGTTTGCTGTAGCAAACGTTCGAGTGGGAGCACCGCCGCGATGATCCCCCATAACTGTTTATCCGAAAGCAATACCGGCACCCGCAGCACAAGGCCGCTGCCGCCCTGCACCAGCTGCACCGGCCCTGCTAACAAAGGCCCTCCGGAGGCAACCGCTTTTTCAACTGCGGCATATTGTTCCGGTACCAAGCGGTAATTGACCCCTAGCGCAGCTTCATTGCCAGCCAGTGGATAGACATAACGGATGACAAGATCCGGCGCCAAAGCAATGTGGCGAAAAAGAGGATAATCTTCTAATAACAAGCGGATACGGGCATCAAGCTCGGACAGCGACTGAGTAGGGTTTAATACGATTTCGGTGCGCAGGGATTCACTAACCACCACCGCGGTACGCACTGCAGCTTCGACCGCCGCCGCATGGTGACTGACTTGCTGCAACAGCTGGTAGCGTTCGACTTCAATATTTTTTTGCTGCTGTTGCCATACTAATACGCCAAACAGCAGCATCAACAACAACGCCAGAGAGACAGCAACACGCTTAGGGTGTCGCACCAGCCAGGACAAATGTATATCTTGTCGCGTACCGGGGAGCCTGCTGCCAGCTTTGAGCTCTGTTGTTGTCACTTGCCATTCCTGTCGCCTGTCCTATTGCCAAATCTAACAGGGATCAGACTGGCCTGCCAGCTCTCGTAACAATTGGTTATTTGCGGACTTTCGGGATCCAGGCCCAGGTAAACAATGCTTCAACCGGTTCGACACCCAGCTGGTCTTTGATTAAGACCCGGATCACCACTTCACCTTTCTCGGCACTGCGGATCTGGCTGATCTGGTCGTCGTCCAGTTGCGCCTGCGCGGTCAAAGCACCGGTAGATCGCTTCAAATACTGGATTTGCATTGATTTTAATAAAGGGATTTTGTCATCGGGCACATGCATACCGAGTAAAAAACCGCTGGCAGATTCACCTAATAAGGCGGTGGCGGCGGCATGAACCGAGCCAATATGATTCTGTACTTTTTTACGGTTGGAGAGTTTTAACCGGGATTTATGCCAGTCAAGCTGTTCCACCTGCACACCTGCAGTACCGGCAAACTTAATGGTGCGACCGAACAACATCGACAACAGCCAACTACGGCAAAAAGCCGGCGCCGAATTTACCTTCTGCACAAGACGACTGAGTTTATTCTGAGTTTGCATACTGGTCATACCTGAAAAATTTCGCGCTACGCTAACAGTCCACGCCACAGAGTTCAAGTATGCGAAGTCTTGATCTGGATGCAAATTAGCACAAACAGCAAGCTGAAATTAAAAAAACGGTGAGGATATGCAGGGAATGCGTTTAGCCAAGTTGCTGTATTGCATACTGCGTGATTAAAACGAAGAGGATATTCGACTGGAGCGGGCAACGAGACTCGAACTCGTGACCTCGACCTTGGCAAGGTAGCGCTCTACCAACTGAGCTATGCCCGCTCTCTGAACCGAAAAATTTTGAAATTTGGAGCGGGCAACGAGACTCGAACTCGTGACCTCGACCTTGGCAAGGTAGCGCTCTACCAACTGAGCTATGCCCGCATCCAGGCTGAAGATTTTGGAGCGGGCAACGAGACTCGAACTCGTGACCTCGACCTTGGCAAGGTAGCGCTCTACCAACTGAGCTATGCCCGCATAAAATCTTCAGCAGCGCTGCTTCAGTTCAAACGAACTTTGTGAAGCAAGCGCGGCGCATTTTACAAAATCACTCTGAGTTTGCAAGCCTTTTATGCGGGCAAACGGAAAAAGTGCTGCTGATAGGTGACTAATTCAGCAATTGAGTCGCGAATATCATCCAGCGCCAGATGACTTGATGATTTATTCACCAGCTTGGTCACCGCCGGATTCCAGCGTTTCGCCAGTTCTTTTACTGTACTGACATCTAAGTTGCGGTAATGGAAAAACGCTTCCAATTTTGGCGCGTACTTCACCAGAAAACGCCGATCCTGGCCAATACTGTTGCCGCACATAGGCGATTTGCCGGCGGAAACATATTGCGATAAAAAGGCAATCGTCTGTTCGACAGCATTGTCCAAGTCGGTTTCGCTGTCGCGGCAGCGTTGTGTCAGACCACTTTTACCATGCTGTTCGACACACCATGCACTCATATTGTCGAGGATCTCGCCCGACGTTTTGATCGCAAAAGTCGGACCTTCAGCCAGAATATTCAGATTACTGTCCGTGACAATAGTCGCCATTTCCAGGATCACATCTGTATCCGGTTCTAACCCGGTCATTTCCAGATCGATCCACACCAGATTGTTATCATTCACTGCCATTTGCCGCCCCTTGCGCTTGTACTTTGTTAGTTTGCTGAATGCTAGTATGATACTACGCCCCGTGCCATCTGGAAAACGCCGCGCCCGTCGCCGTGACTTCCTTTGCAACAGACAGATTAAGCGTGACTAAAAAGAAACACCTGACACAACGCCAAAACGACCGCATCGCCGGCAACCAGCAAAAACGGCTGGACCGTCTGGCACAAAAAGCGGCAAAAGCCGATCAACAAATTGAACAGGCTGCTTTTAGCGAGGCAGAGCCGGGTATCGTGATCAGCCGTTTTGGTCAGCATGCCGATATAGAAGCAAAGGACGGCACTATTACCCGCTGTAACTTGCGACGCACTATCGGGTCACTGGTCTGCGGTGATGCAGTAGTGTTTCGTCGCGCGTTGCAATCTCAGGGCACTATCGACGGCGTGGTCGAAGCGGTGCAGGAACGTAGTTCTGTATTAAGCCGCCCCGACTTCTACGACGGTTTAAAACCCGTTGCCGCGAATATCGATTTATTGATTATCGTCTCGGCCGTTCTGCCGGCACTGTCGCTGAATATCATTGACCGCTACCTCGTTGCGGCCGAAACGATGCAAATCAAACCCTTGTTATTGCTAAATAAAATTGATTTGCTCAGCGAGCAGCAACGCACTGAGGTTGAACAACAACTCGATATTTACCGAAAAATTGGTTATGAAACCCTGCTGCTCAGCGCCAAAAGTGGTGAAGGCATGGCGCAACTCGATCACTATTTAAGCCAGGGCACCAGCATTTTTGTTGGTCAGTCCGGCGTTGGTAAATCTTCTTTATTAAACAATCTACTGCCAGAGATGGGGGTTGTGACTCAGGAAGTATCTGATGTGTCCGGCCTTGGCCAGCACACCACCACGGTGGCGCGGCTGTATCATTTAACACAAGGTGGCCAGTTGATTGATTCGCCCGGCATTCGAGAGTTTGCGTTGTGGCATCTATCCGATGAAGAAGTCAGCTGGGGTTATCGCGAATTCCGTCCTTGGCTTGGCCGCTGTAAATTCCGCGATTGCACCCATGGCAACGATCCGGGCTGTGCACTGCATCATGCAGTAGAAACCGGCGACATCGCTGTGGAACGTTTTGATAACTATCATAAAATCCTGCTCAGTATGGCGCAGGACAAGCCCTCTTATCTTTAAATTCACGAGGTTATTTCCCCGATGGACCAGCTTAAAATTACTCTGCAATACATTCTGCCTAAGCACTTGATTTCTCGCCTGGTAGGTTATCTGGCTGCGGCGCGGCTGGGATTTATCAGTCACGCACTGATGAAGCTGTTTATCCGTGCTTATGGCATTAATATGACGGAAGCCCGTTATGAAAATGCCAGCGATTACGCGAGTTTTAATGAATTTTTTACTCGGCCATTAAAAGATGGCGTGCGTCCTGTGGTACAGGATGAACAAACCCTGGCGCATCCGGTAGACGGAGCGATCAGTCAGGCTGGCGCTATTGCCGGTGACCAGTTACTGCAGGCGAAAGGCCATTTTTACACCGTCAAAGCATTACTCGGCGGTGACGATGCGACCGCAGCTGAATTCACCGACGGGACTTTTGCCTGTATCTATCTGGCGCCAAAAGACTATCACCGCATTCACATGCCGATCACCGGCACCTTGCGTGAGATGATTTACGTACCGGGCGAGTTGTTTTCGGTCAATCCGCTAACCGCAGCCAATGTGCCAGGTCTCTTTGCCCGCAATGAGCGGGTTGTGACGATTTTTGACACCGAAGCAGGCCCAATGGCATTGGTTTTAGTAGGTGCGACCATTGTTGCCAGCATTGAAACTGTCTGGGCTGGCACTGTCACACCGCCGACTGGCAGCGAAGTATTCCGCTGGCAATATCCGGCGGAAGGACCAAACGCAATCCGGCTGGAAAAAGGCGCCGAAATGGGCCGCTTTAAACTTGGCTCAACTGTAGTGCTGACTTTTGCTAAAGATGCTGTCGAGTTGTTGCCGACGAATTTCCCAGGAGCAGTGACTCGGATGGGCACTGCGTTTGCGACTAAACTGAGCTGATTGATAGACCGTCAGCCAGAGGCTCGCTAATGAAAATCTTTGCCCATCGCGGAGCAAGTGGACATTATCCGGAAAATACGTTGCAGGCATTTACCGCAGCGCTGAACTCTGGCTGTGACGGTATTGAGCTGGATGTGTTTTTGCATGCCGGTGAGCTAGTCGTCATTCATGATCGCCAGGTCGATCGGACTACTAACGGCAAAGGCTATCTAGAAGACTTCAGCCCGGCAGCACTGAAGCAACTGGACGCCGGCAACGGAGAATCGATTCCAACGCTGTGGCAGGTTTTACAGCTATGCGCCAATCGGCTGGAAATCAATATTGAGCTCAAAGGTCATGATACTGCGACCCCCGTGGTCGCGCTATTACAACAGGCACAACAACAGTTGGGTCTGCGGCTCGATACCATTTTGTTGTCCTCATTCCACCATCCGCTGCTTCAACAGCTTAAAGCGCTTAATCCGTTTCTGCGGCTTGCTGTGTTAATCAGCCATTATCCGGCAGATGGCGTGGAGATAGCGACGCGGCTTGGCGCGGTCGCGCTAAATTGTGATCGGGGTTTTGTCGATGCCGCGCTGGTGGAAGCGGCACACCAGGCAAAGTTAAGATTGTACGTGTATACCGTGAACCAGCGACGGGAGATGCTGGCACTGCAAGCTATTGGCGTCGATGGGGTGTTCTGTAATTACCCAAAAGAAGCTCTGCAGTGGCTCGATGATCAAAATTGAATTAGTGAGTCTCGCAGCTGTGGCATTGATTGCATAAGCGGATATTCAGAATGTGCGCAAGTACCACAAAAGCGGCGCCTACAATCAGCACAAAATGTTCGTACTCATGGCCCAACAAATCTTTTTGCCAGTAGATAAACCCACCCAGGAATAACGAATAAAACGGGTACAGTTTGCGGTGATACCGATGAAAGCCAGCAAACAGCGTGATGAACCCTAAAACCATTGTAATGAGCAGTATGATTCGCTCAAAAGCATGGTTGTGTACCGACGTCAAGCCAAGCAAAGGAAGGATAGGCAACAATACCGGCAGCATAATGCAGTGGATAGCGCACAAAGATGTGACGGCGATCCCTACTTTATCTAAAGTGTGGCGAATATTGTCGAACATAAAGCCCCCCAGGCGTACAAGGAGTGAGATGATATAACAAATCCGGCTGCATTTGAATGGGTACAGCAAAAAAGACTGCCCCTGCAAGTCCAGCTGTCTCTATGGCATAATCCTGTTTTTATTGATGAGACCACGCGATGGAACAATTACTTCAGCAACTTGACCAGAATTTAAAAGAACTTTACCGCAAAGCGTTGGATGCTGATGCGATATTGGACGACCTGCAGCAACAGGGACATGGCAAATATCAGCAAATATTCCCGGCAGGCCTGTTTCAGATCGAAAGCAACAGATTTATGCCGTACCTGTCAGAAACCGCAGAACAAATCTCTGCGATCCGGCAGACACAGCAATTTAATACAGCCACTTTGGAAAACGTAGTAAAGCAGTTACAGCACTTACACAAGACGTTGGCAGAATTCCGTGCAGCGTTGGTGAGGTAATCTATACTGCCTGATGGCTGTGGTGATTCGACGAGTTGGCAAGTCTGTGGAGGTGCATATGGTGACAACCCCCAGCGTGATATCGCAAGACGCCCTGCGAGTTGCGGCGCGAAATCAAAGCAGCGTGGAGCAGCCAAAAACAGATACATCTATGCAGCGGCAACAAGTGATCAATAATGTTGCGGATTCACAGCAAAAAAACCAACTGAGTACACTGCCGGAAATACCATCTGCAAATCCATCTAACGATAGTGTCCGCGTCAGTAGCACTATCGGCAAAGCTGCCAGCAGCGGCATGTTAACCCGCGACGAGGCTGTCGCTATTTATCAGAAAATAGCGAACATGCTATAACAACCAATCACATCGCCAAGGCTTACACTGATAAAAAACGCTGCCATCGATAATTTGAGGCAGCGTTATTTGATCTGAAAACTCAAGCCAAAGACCGATGGTCTAAGGTTTGCTGAACTTTGGTGCCAGATGCTTTTGAAACCAGTTTTTCAGCATTTGTTTTTCGTAGATAAACTCGGTATTTCCGAGCCCAATCGGCGACGAGTTCATAAACCCCATATCTTTCACTTTAACATCCTGTTCAGCCGCAACGATCTGGCCAGTGCTATCAAGTAGCTGATAATCAAAGGTCATTCGCGGGAAATAGATTTCTTTAATCACCCGGATATCACTATGGTCAATCCGATACATCGGATTCACATCACCAGCCAAATCCAAGTCTTTCACAGTGACCTGCAACCTATACCCGACAGGTAATTTTTCAGCAAAATCAGCCCAAATTTTGTCGAAGGCACTGATTACGCGTTTTTGATAAGATTTTTTTGTACCGGACGAAGGCCGGATATCGCTATATTTTTCCGGATGCTGCCAGTTGACCTTGATTGTCGGTTCCTGCTGACTGGCCAACGCATTTGCGCTGATGAATACGCCAAGCATTAAAAAGACTAAGGTTCGCATTGCTAAACTCCTGAAATTGCTTTACCGGTACTATGACGATGAACTCACAACACTGTCACAGCGACTCTGCACACTATATCGCCATTTTAACAGCACTGCAGTGCTGAAATGTCAGAAGCTGTGGTGTTATGTAATTCAGCTTTACATGATTCTGACATCAAGGCTAACGGTCTGCTGCCGACTTGAGCGGCAGGTAGCGAATTTGCCACTCTGACGTTATGCCATGAACTGTTTTCAGATGCTGCTCGGCCTGTTTCAATTCTGCCATAGTCCCTGCTAACAGATACGTTTCAGCAGCAATTTTACTGACGGACAACTGATTATGGTCTTTTACGTACTTTTGCAAAAACACAGTGGAGCGCTCACCCGAAACAACAAGCTGATTTAGCAGATGTACTGCTTGAGATAGCTGCATGTCATAGAGCACCCAATAGTTAGTATAACGCTGCAACAATCGGTATTTTGTGCCATTGACGTAAACAAAGGCTGCCAGTTTGCTGCTATTTAACAAGGGCGCTGATAGCGGTTTGGCTGTTAAAGGCTGAGCAGCGGTTATTGGCACCCTGAAACAAGCACAGCATAAACAAATAAATAACAAAAATTTAGGCCATCTCATACCGAAGTCCCCCTGCCCCGCTGGTCAAAACTGCAGCATTCAACTGACTTACGATTATCAGTTATAAAACTTCAATTGCCAAAACATTCACGACAGAGTTATAACTCCACATGGCTATACCTACAAATTTTAACAAAAAAATACAAAGGAACATGAATGAGTAACTTTAAACGTTCAGCAATCGCAATCTTCGTCAGCACGGCAGTTGCGCTGCCAGCTGCATCCGTATTCGCAGATACTTTACAGCATTATGCTACGGAGCAAGGACAAGCAGTCCAGGTTGCACAAGAAACGCCAACAGTCTCTGGTATGCGCAACCAGTACGATGCTCAAACCGGTGAGGCTACTTTTAGCTGGGCACCGACCGGCTTGCAAAAACCAAACCTGTCTGCAGTCGCGGCTGAATACCAACTGGAATTTGCAGCAACACATTATCTGAATGCCCTGACAGGTGCGGCTGCCAAAGGCGAACTGGTACAATTAAAACCGGTTCTGGCGCATTCATTTCAGTCAGATGATGGTGTCAAAACTGCGAAATTCCGTCAGCAGTTTATGGGTATTGAGATCTTCAACAAAGAATACAACATCCTGATGGATGCTGAATTTAATCTGGTAGCAGGTTCGGGACGTCTGGCTGCAGTCAGCTTGGCTAAAACAACCTTAGCGGCAAACCCGAAATTCGCCTACGCTGACCAAGCTGTCAGACAAGCGTTTGCTGCCACTGGCGGTGATGCTGATCAGTTGTCACTGAGCGAAACTGAAAATACTGACGGCTATGCCATTTTCAGTGTTAACAGCAATGATGCAGATAAAAAAGTGCTTGGGACCCCGCGGGTCAAACCAGTTTTCTTCGAGAAAAAAGGCAAACTGGTCGCTGCTCAGTACGTAGAGATTGAAACCTCCAACCATAACGATACCGACTCAGATTATTTTGCCTACGTCATTGCCGGCGATACCGGGGAAGTGTTGTTCAAAAACAACCTCAAAGCCCATGCCGGTGAGTTTGAATACCGCGTGTATGCCAATGCCGATGGTCGTCCTTGGGACGGTCCACATGGCAACGTCGTGCCTGCAGAATCGGCAACTCAGGTTGATGCCACAGCTTATCTTGCAGCCCCTTTAGTTAAAATCGCCCATGGTCCAATCAAAACTAAAGATCTTTGGCTGAAAAGTGATGCGACCATTACGTCAGGCAACAACGTCTTTGCTTATGTTGATGCAATTGCGCCAAACGGTTTTAGCACTGGTGATTTTGCCGCTGAAACGACAGGCCCGCTGGTATTCGACTATAAGTACCGTACCAGTGAACCAGAATCTTCAGTGAACAACCGCAAAGCAGCGATTGTTAACCTGTTTTACATGAACAACTACCTGCATGATCAATTCTATGAATATGGTTTTGACGAAAAATCAGGTAATGCCCAGTTGGTCAACTATGGCCGTGGCGGTGTCGAAGGGGACCCGATCAGAGCTGAAGTGCAGGACAACTCAGGTTTCGATAATGCGAACATGTCGACACCTGCTGATGGCGGCTCACCACGGATGCAAATGTATCTGTGGGCCAGTAAAGATGCTTTATTCGGCAAAGATTTAGGCATCACCGCAATGACCGCTGATGGCATGGCACTGCCACTGACAGCGATGCAGGGTGCAAGCTTTGGTCCTGGTCAGTTTAATCTGCAGGGTTCGGCTATCACATTCACCGATACCACAGCACCAACCCGTGATGGCTGTACAGAAGCAGCGACGCCAGCTAACGTCGCGGGCAAAATTGCGATCATCGATCGCGGCACTTGTACTTTTGCCGTCAAAGTGAAAAATGCCCAATTAGCCGGCGCAATTGGCGTGGTTATCGTAAATAACTCGGCCTCAGGTCTGCCTGGCATGGGCGGTGCTGATGCAACCATCACTATCCCAAGCGTTGGTATCTCACAGGCTGAAGGCAAAGCAATTTATGATGCGCTGGCAGCTGGCAAAGCTGTCGACATCAAGATGTTTAACAACAAACCTTATAAAGACAGTTCATGGGATAACGCCATCGTATCGCACGAATGGGGTCACTACATCAGTAACCGTCTGGTCGGTAATGGTAACGGCTTGTATAACAATCAAGGCCGTTCTATGGGCGAAGGCTGGGGTGACTTCCATGCCTTGCTGACAGTGTCAGACGCATCAGATCTGAAACTGCCCGGCAATGACAAGATGCAACGCGCTTACGCTGCGATCAGTTATGTGGATTCATTCTATGACGGTATTCGTTCATTCCCGAACGGTAACAGCCTAGAGATCAACCCTCGTACCTTTAAACATATCGCTTTAGGTGATACATCACAGTACTTTACTGCACAAGATCCGGACACTGGCAATGCGCAGGTTCACTCTGCCGGTTCCGTCTGGGCTCAGATGCTGTGGCAAAGTTTTGTCAGCCTGGTTAACCACCACAAAGACTATGACAAAGCAAAAGACCGCATGATGGGTTATCTGGTTAACGGTTATAAACTGACGCCTGTTGGACCAACTTATACTGAAGCACGGGATGCGATCCTTGCTGCCGCCTATGCACGTGATCCAGAAGATTACAAAGTGATCCTCAAAGCCTTTGCTGACCGTGGTATGGGTCTGGGCGCAGTAGCGCCAAAACGCGACGATTCGAAACACACCGGCGTCATTGAATCGTTCAAAACCGAACTGAGCACCTTTAATGTCACGGCACATAGCCTCGACAAAGCGTTTAGCGATGCAACAACCGGTTACTGCACCAACAACAACACACTGGATAATGGTGAGACCGCCACTGTTCAGTTCAAAGTGACGAACAAAGGTTCGGCAGTGCTGAAAGATGTGAAGGCCAAAGTAGAAGTCACCAGTGGTCATCAGGTGACGTTCGCGAATGGTGGCGTCATTACTCTGCCTGAGCTGAAGCTGATGTCTTCCGTGACAACTGCACCGCTTGCTCTGAAATTGGATGGCGCAAAACCAGGTGATGTACTGAAACTGAAATTGTCTTTCCCTGAGCTTAGCGAGTCAGTAGTCACTAGCGAGTACAGTCTGTCAGAGCGTGTCAACTTAGGTTTCAGCTCGGTTGCACCAGCCAACATGCAAAGTACTGACAACATGGAAACGTTAGCCACATTGAAAAATTTCAGTGAAAAAGTACTGAACGGTGGCGATTTGGCGAAAGATAGTCGTCAATTAAAACAAGAATTTGCCAGCTTCTTTGCCAGCAAAGGTCATCCGGTTGGCAGTCAATACATGCAAATTGCCAACAACGGTTTTACTTCTGATGTCGTTTATGAAACCAAGGCATTTACCGTCGGTTATGCTGGTGATTTCACGATGAGCTTCTGGCACTACTTCGAATTCGAAGAAGGCTACGATGGTGGTGTTTTAGAAATTAGCATCAATGGTTCGGCTTGGACTGATGTAACGAAAGTGATTCGCAGCGCCTCTGGTCAGCCAGTGCAATATGCCAACTTCAGCAGCCAAGGCTATACCGCTGAACTGGACGAATTGCTGCCAGGCCGCAAAGCCTTCACCGGCATCATGGATTTTGATGCAAAACTGGGTTCAACCACTTTTGGCCGTACGGAAACTGTTAACTTCGGCGCTGCACTGAATGGCAACGAAGTGAAGTTCCGTTTCCGCGCAGTGTCAGATTCAAACTCAAATGAATCTGGCTGGTACATTGACAATGTGCAGTTCAAAAATATCACTGCGCCAGTGTTCCATAGTGTCGTGTCAGGAGATGCCGTCGCTTGTGATAACCGCGCACCACTGCTGTCGTCAGCGAAAGCTAGTGTCGCAGAAGTCAATGAAGCAGGTACTTTCACATTAACTGCGGCAGCGACAGACCGTGATACAGCAGACAAGCTGAGCTACAGCTGGACACAATTGAGCGGTACAGCAGCCACTCTGGCCAATGCGACAACTGCGACAGCGACAGTGACTGCACCTTCTATTGCATCTGGTTCTGAAAATCTGGTGTTTGAAGTGTCAGTATCTGACGGAACTGCTGCAACAAAATCAACAGTGACAGTGAAAGTCAACGACGTGCCGGCTCCTGTCGTCGTGACTCCGGAGAAGAAAAGCAGCGGCGGTAGCTTGGGTTGGTTCACCCTGCTGTTAGCACCGTTAGCTTTACTGCGTCGTCGTAGTAAATAATCCTTCCCCCACGTTTTAACGATGCAAAGCACCACAGTTCACTGTGGTGCTTTTTTATTTGGGGTTACATCTGAGCAAGGCTGCATTTTTCTCGACAATAGAGTACCTGATCAACGATACAGGTTTAACAAACAACAAACCCGGCAGAAGCCGGGTTTGTTTTAGATAAAGGCAGTTGCCACTGTGGCTTACACCACAAGGGCTTCTGTTATCACATCATACCGCCCATACCGCCCATGCCGCCCATATCAGGCATTGCCGGCGCATCTTTCTTCGGCAGTTCAGTAACCATTGCTTCAGTGGTGATCATCAGAGAACCCACAGATGCAGCGAACTGCAGTGCAGAACGCGTCACTTTGGTTGGATCCAGAATACCCATTTCCAGCATGTCGCCGTAGATACCGGTTGCAGCATTGTAACCGTAGTTGCCGCTACCGTTCTTCACGTTATTGACGACTACTGATGGCTCTTCACCGGCGTTATCAACGATTTGACGCAGTGGCGCTTCCATCGCGCGCAGCGCAATTTTGATACCGTGGTTCTGATCTTCATTGATACCACGCAGTTCACTGAGCTTACCGGCAACACGCACCAGAGCCACGCCGCCGCCAGGTACTACGCCTTCTTCAACGGCAGCACGGGTTGCGTGCAGCGCGTCTTCCACGCGGGCTTTTTTCTCTTTCATTTCGATTTCAGTCGACGCGCCGACTTTGATCACTGCGACACCGCCGGCCAGTTTAGCCAAACGTTCCTGCAGTTTCTCTTTGTCGTAGTCAGAAGTCGCATCTTCCACTTGCTGACGAATTTGTTTCACGCGGGCGCTGATTGCATCCTGGCTGCCGGCACCGTCGATCACTGTGGTGTTATCTTTCGTGATCACTACGCGCTTGGCTGTACCTAAATCTTCCAATGTCGCTTTTTCCAGCTCCAGGCCGATTTCTTCTGAAATCACCACACCACCAGTTAACACTGCGATGTCTTGCAGCATGGCTTTACGGCGATCACCGAAGCCTGGCGCTTTGACAGCTGACACTTTGACGATACCGCGCATGTTGTTGACAACCAGCGTTGCTAAGGCCTCGCCTTCTAAATCTTCAGCGATGATCAGCAGTGGTTTACCTGACTTGGCAACACCTTCCAGAACTGGCAGCAGTTCACGGATATTGCTGATTTTCTTGTCAACCGTCAGGATGAACGGGTTATCCAGCTCAACCTGGCCAGCTTCTGGATTGTTGATGAAGTATGGTGACAGGTAACCACGGTCAAACTGCATACCTTCAACCACAGCCAGCTCGTTGGCCAGACCTTGGCCTTCTTCGACCGTGATCACGCCTTCTTTACCGACTTTGTCCATCGCGTTAGCGATGATTTGACCGATTTCGTCATCAGAGTTGGCAGAGATAGTACCTACTTGGGCGATTGCCTTAGAGTCAGTGCAAGGCTGTGACAGCGCTTTTAACTCAGCAACAGCAGCAATTACCGCTTTGTCGATACCGCGTTTCAAATCCATCGGATTCATGCCAGCAGCAACAGCTTTAACGCCTTCGTTGATGATGTTCTGCGCCAGAACTGTCGCAGTGGTGGTACCGTCACCGGCTTCGTCGTTGGCTTTAGAAGCAACTTCTTTCACCATCTGGGCGCCCATGTTTTCGAACTTGTCTTCCAGCTCGATTTCTTTCGCTACAGATACACCGTCTTTGGTGATCAGCGGTGCGCCGAAAGATTTGTCCAGAATTACGTTGCGACCTTTCGGGCCCAGAGTTACGCGCACAGCGTTTGCTAAAATGTTGACGCCTTTGAGCATCTTGTTACGGGCTTCATCGCCAAAACGTACGTCTTTTGCAGCCATTTTCTAATACCTCAAATCAATTCAATGCGTGGGAAAGGATACTACTGAATATTATTCAGTGATGATGCCAAGGATGTTGTCTTCTTTCGTGATCACATATTCCTGACCGTCGATTTTCTCAGAACGCTCGACGTAAGCACCAAAAATCACTTTATCGCCTACTTTGACTTCCAGCGGACGCACAGTGCCGTTTTCCAGAATACGGCCATTGCCTACTGCAACAACTTCACCGCGGGTTGACTTCTCAGCTGAGGCGCCAGTCAATACAATGCCACCAGCTGATTTGCTTTCGGCTTCCAGACGCTTGATGATGACGCGATCATGTAATGGACGAATATTCATGTTTAAAGCTCCTGAACATGGTTTGTGGTTTTACACCCAAATACTGGGTTAAAAAATTTTTGTATCCGGGATATGGGGTAAAGTCCGTAAAAAACCAAGGGGATTGGCAGAAGATTTTTAAAATTGCACTGAACCATGCAATAAAACAGCGCGAAGGCCGGTCTGGTAACGTGGCATCATATTGGTTTATTTCGCAGCGACATCGGCTAAGCCACTGAGAAAATGGAGCTTTCTGTGACAACAACTATACAGGTTATTTTATGTAATTGTCCGGATGAAGGCACTGCCGAACAGATCGCCAGACAGTTACTCAATACCCAACAGGCCGCCTGCATCAATATAATGCCGGGGGTGCGATCGGTTTATCGCTGGCAAGGCCAAATCGAGACTTCTGTAGAAGTCACAATGTTGATTAAAGCACCGGTGACACAGTTTGACGCTATCTGTCAGACCATTTGCCGGGAGCATCCGTATACTGTGCCGGAGATTATTGCAGTGCCGGTCAGTCAGGGCTTTTTACCTTATCTGAACTGGGTCAATGAGGAATGTGTACCGAATGAATAAATCTAACTTGCTGGCAGCAATATTGATGTTTGTCCTGCTGTCGCAGAGTCTACTGACCGGCGCTAGCGCCGACCCGTTGCAAAGCCCACAAAGCAGCCAGAATCCGTTGCCGGCGCAAAATATCCTAAGTGCGCTGCAACAACCTAAATTTTTACCCGTCGATCAGGCATTTATGCTGGATTTTGCCCAAAGTGGTGAGTCCGTGCGCATTAGTTTTCAGATTGCCGACGGGTATTACTTATATAAGCACAAGCTGAAAATTGCCGGTGTGGCGGTTAACTTCAGCAATCCGGCTTTGCCTGCTGGTTTGCCACATGAAGACGAGTATTTTGGCAAAACCGAAATCTACCGCCACCAGCTGGTATTTGACGTCAAACTGGCCAATATCGATGCCGACGCCAAACTCAAAGTCCGTTATCAGGGCTGTGCGGAAGCAGGTTTATGCTATCCGTTGCAAACCCGTGAAATTCCGCTGATCAGCCAAGCCCCTGCCAAACCTGCCGCCGCCGAAAACAGCGCGGACACAACAAGTAATGCCGCACCGGTATCCAGTCAGATTGGTCTGGCTGAGCGGCTTAGTTCCGACAAAAGCCTACTGACATTGGGGCTGTTTTTCCTGCTTGGTTTGGGCTTGGCGTTCACGCCTTGTGTCTTTCCGATGTACCCCATTTTAACCAGTATTATTGTTGGTCAGGGTCAGCAACTCAGTCATGGCCGGGCATTTCGTTTATCTTTTGCTTACGTGCAGGGCATGGCGTTGACCTACTCTCTGCTGGGACTGGTCGTTGCCAGTGCCGGTGTGAAATTTCAGGCCGCCTTTCAGCATCCGGCCGTGTTGATTGGCATCAGTGTGTTATTCGTGCTGCTGGCTGGCGCGATGTTTGGCTGGTTCAATCTGCAGTTACCGGCTCGCTGGACTGAAAAACTAACCGCGACCAGCAATCGCCAGCAAGGTGGTTCACTCAAGGGCGCGCTGGTGATGGGCGCATTGTCCGGACTGGTGGCATCCCCCTGTACTACAGCCCCGCTGACAGGCGTACTGCTTTATATCGCACAAAGCGGCGATTTAGCTTATGGCGCGCTGGTGCTGTACATCCTGAGCCTCGGTATGGGCCTGCCGTTATTACTGCTCGGCAGTAGTGGCGGTAAATGGCTGCCAAAACCCGGCGCCTGGATGGACGTGATCAAAGCCATTTTCGGTTTCCTGCTGTTATCGGTGCCACTGATGCTGCTATCACGCATTGTGCCGGCTGAAGTCTTGTTGGTACTTGGCTCCTTGTTGGCTCTGGGCTTTGCGCTTTATCTGCAGCAAGTACAGCAGCTGCTGAAAACTGCCGTGGCAAAAAGCCTGTGCTGGCTGGTCGCCACGCTTTTAGTATGCGCCGTTGTGATGGCGAATTATCAGCAATGGTTCGCCCCGGAGCCACAGGTTCAGTCTGCTGCGGCGAATACGCAACAAGCCGGCAAGTTTATCGACATTAAAACGCTGGCGGATTTGGATGCACAGCTGTTAGAAGCCAAAGCGCAAAACCAGTTTGTGATGCTGGATTTGTTCGCTGAGTGGTGTGTCGCCTGTAAAGAATTCGAGCACATTACTTTTGCTGACGGCGGCGTTAAAACCGAAATGGCTAAAATCCGCTTGTTACGCATCGATGTGACCAAAGCGACTGAACAGGATCAGCAGGTTTTGGACAAGTTTCAGGTGCTCGGTCTACCAACTTTATTGTTTTTTGCACCGAACGGCAGCGAATTAACGACATCACGCATCACTGGCTTTATGGGGCCAGCTGAGTTTAAAGCCCATCTAATCCAGCTGCAGCAATAAGGCTGCAGCACCCGACAGGCGTGGTCTGCGAAACTGCTCAGACCACGTTTTTTCCCCCTTCCCCCACCGATACAACAATAGCGGCGAAAAGTTCCCATCTGCTGATAAGACCAGTATTTTGCTGCCATTTGCTGCGATTTCACTATAATGAGGCGCAAATCTGTAAATGCCGGCCGCATTTCTGCGAAAAAGATTGTTTTTTCGCCGACCTTTGGCAGGATGGAAGCAGATCCAGAATTATCAACGGAATAATCGACAAATGACTGCCAAATTACGGATTTTGCTGTTAAACGGTCCGAACCTGAATATGCTGGGGCAACGCGAACCACATATTTATGGTGCTCAAACGCTGGACCAGATTGTCAGCGACTTACAGCAATATGCCAGCACATTGCAGGTGGAGTTATCCCACTTACAGTCCAATGCCGAGCATGAGCTGGTCGGTGCTATCCAGCAAAGCCTGGGACAACAGGACTACATCATTATCAATCCAGGCGCTTTCACCCATACCAGTGTTGCGATTCGCGACGCCTTACTGGCGGTGGCCATCCCATTTATTGAAGTACATTTGTCGAACGTACATGCCCGTGAAGCATTTCGCCGGCATTCTTATTTATCAGATATCGCAAAAGGCGTGATTTGTGGTCTGGGGGCAAACGGTTACCGTTATGCGCTCGACTCAGCGGTGGCAACACTGACCAGCACGCCACGAAACCCATAAATTCCAACCAAGTTAGGCGCAAACGTCATGGATATTAGAAAAATTAAAAAACTGATCGAACTTCTGGAAGAATCTGGCATTAATGAGCTGGAGATCACCGAAGGTGAAGAATCTGTGCGCATCAGTCGTGGTGGCCCGGTGCAACAATACGCTCCAGTGCACTACACCGCAGCACCCGCTGCACCAGCCGCTGCTCCGGCACCTGCAGCAGCGCCTGCTGCACCAGCCGCTCCAGTAGCAACAGGTTATCAGCTGCGCTCACCGATGGTGGGTTCTTTCTACCGTGCCGCGTCGCCAACGTCGAAGAACTTCGCTGAAGTGGGTCAAACGGTCAAAGTCGGCGATACGCTGTGTATCGTTGAAGCGATGAAAATGATGAACCAGATCCAGTCAGACAAAGCCGGCGTTATCACGGCCATTCTGGTAGAAAACGGCGAGCCGGTTGAATTTGACCAGCCTTTATTTGTGATCGAATAACCGAAAAGGCCGACACATGTTAGAAAAAGTGCTGATAGCCAACCGGGGCGAAATTGCGCTGCGTATCTTACGCGCCTGCAAAGAACTCGGTATCAAAACTGTCGCGGTGCACTCCACCGTCGACCGTAACCTCAAGCACGTGTTGCTGGCGGATGAGACCATTTGTATTGGCCCTGCCCCATCACCACAAAGCTACCTGAATATTCCGGCATTAATCGCCGCTGCAGAAGTCACCAATGCCCAGGCCATTCACCCTGGTTATGGTTTCCTGGCTGAGCGCGCCGATTTCGCTCAACAAGTTGAAGACAGCGGCCTGGTATTTATCGGTCCACGTCCTGAATCCATCAGTCTGATGGGTGACAAAGTCTCCGCCATCGAAGCAATGAAAAAAGCTGGCGTGCCTTGTGTACCAGGTTCTGACGGCGCGGTCGGTGACGATACTGACACCAACAAAGCCATCGCCAAACGTATTGGTTATCCGATTATCGTCAAAGCCGCAGGCGGTGGCGGTGGTCGTGGTATGCGTGTGGTGCGCAGTGAAGATGAACTGGTGTCGTCGATTGAGATGACCAAAGCCGAAGCAAAAGCTGCTTTTGGTAACGACATGGTTTACATGGAGAAATTCCTGGAAAACCCACGTCATATCGAAATTCAGGTATTGGCAGATGGTCAGGGCAAAGCCATTCACTTAGGTGAGCGCGACTGCTCGATGCAGCGCCGTCACCAGAAAGTCGTCGAAGAAGCGCCAGCTCCGGGCATCACCCAGGAACAACGCGACTTTATCGGTGGCCGTTGTGTACAGGCTTGTATCGACCTGAACTATCGCGGTGCTGGTACTTTTGAATTCCTGTATGAAAACGGTGAGTTTTTCTTTATCGAGATGAACACCCGTATTCAGGTAGAACACCCGGTCACTGAAATGATCACCGGTGTGGATTTGATTAAAGAACAGCTGCGTATCGCTTCAGGCATGCCGCTGACTATCAAACAATCTGATATCGTCATTCGCGGCCATGCAGTGGAATGCCGGATCAACGCTGAAGATCCAAAAACCTTTATTCCATCGCCGGGTACTATCACCCGCTTCCACCCACCAGGTGGTAATGGTGTGCGTTGGGATTCGCATATTTATGCCGATTACACGGTACCGCCAAACTATGATTCGATGGTCGGCAAGCTGATCACTTACGGTGAGAACCGGGCTATTGCCATCGCGCGTATGCGCAACGCACTGAGTGAACTGCTGGTCGGTGGCATCAAAACCAACATCGATTTGCATAAAGAGATTATGACGGACGCCAACTTTAATCAGGGTGGCACCAACATTCATTATCTTGAGCACAAGCTCGGTATCAAATAAAACGAAGGCCTCAACTGAGGCCTTTTTTTATTGCGGCGATCATGAAACCAGCATGCGATCCGACCAGGCCGAATGCGCAGCTCGGGACGAAGTCTGCAGTGGATAACGCTGATGCGCGGTCTTTGTCGTTGCAGCGCCTGACAGCCAGTGCAGCACATCCTGCTGCCAGTTGATCGCAGCCAGGTCCGCAGACAAAGTCTCCAGCCGTTGCATTCGAAGCGGGTTTTCTTTGCCAACCCGACGCAACAACCATTTAAACCAAGGTTGCTGGCGTAGCCAAAATACCGGCAGACCGTAATCCTGAATCAATTCCTGCTGCGTCGCAGCTGTGCAGAATTGCGGCAAACTTTGTAATTGCAGCCCGTGCAGGTATTGTCTGCAATGCTGGCTGCGCGCCGGTTCAGCCAGATTGGCAAAGCCATAATCCGCTTTCAGATGTTTCAGGTGGCAGTACAACACACCGAGGTATCGTTTTGGCAGCAGCGCTTTTTGCCGGCCAAACTGCAGCGTTTCAAATTTTTCCGCCTGTACAAAAAAGATTTCCGGATGAATTGGGAAAAACATAATGTCGCCAGTCCCGACTAGCGGGCAATTTCGGTACACCTGTGGTGCTGCTAAATTCCCGGCAAGATTCAGACCAGAAAAGCGAAACAATGCCATCCGGCCTGCGGCACTGGCGGCGCGAACCGTGGCGACGGCGCGGCTCATATTGGCAGCGATGGCCAGATGGTCGTCATCCAGTTTTACCGCTAATTGGTAACGACACTGCGCGAGAGCATAATTGTAGTAATTCGCCATGCTGTGCAGACAAAAGGTCGCAGTAGAGGCATGGGCAGTACTGAGGATAGGATGGACCTGAGGTTCATAATGAAATATGCGGATTTTGTCAGGAAATTCAGTAGCAAGCTGCGTCAGGATCTGCGCGGTCTGGTCGGTGCAATCGTTGTAACAAGCCACAATTTCATCAAAATAAACCAAATGGCTGCGAATGGTTGCTTCGAGAAATTCAGCGCCGTTTTTAATCCGCATCACAGCGCTTATTCCCGGTAACCGGGGGCTGGCCAGCTGCTGCGGCCTGAACAGAAAATCCTGCACGAGTCGGAACCTATCAAAAATATCGGGCCTGTCGGAATGCGCGCAGTTTACGAAATTAATATGTCAGAATTGGTATTTATATGTAAACAGATGCCCGATGGGTGACACTTTTCTGCCAGCGCCCAATGTGGCAGGGCCGATCGGCCGCATGCCAAGGCCGATAAAAACTGCTAAAATCGCCGCTTTTATGCTTTGCCAACCTGTCAGGAACTGCTGATGCCCTGGATCCAACTTCGTGTTCACACTACAGAAAAACATGCTGAGACTGTCAGCGACATGCTGATGAGCTGGGGCGCCCAGGCCGTCAGTTTTGTCGATGCGCACGACACCCCTATCTATGAACCCATGCCGGGCGAAGTGATTTATTGGGCAAATACCGTGGTGGTAGGTCTGTTTGATGCGGAACATCCAATGGATAAAGTGATCCGCAAACTCGAACAGGTCAGTTTGTTTAAACATGGCGTGCAGTACAAGCTGGAGCAACTGGAAGACAAAGACTGGGAACGCGAATGGATGGACAACTTCCACCCGATCCGCTTTGGTCAACGGCTGTGGGTTTGCCCGAGCTGGCGCGAAATTCCGGACCCGACTGCTGTCAACGTGATGCTGGACCCAGGCCTCGCCTTTGGTACCGGCACGCACCCAACCACCGCTTTATGTATGGAATGGCTCGACAGTCAGGATTTAACCGACAGTCTCGTCGTCGATTTTGGCTGTGGTTCCGGCATTTTGGGTATTGCCGCATTGAAACTGGGCGGCAAACGCGTCGTCGGGATCGACATCGACCCACAAGCCATTGAAGCCAGCACCGCCAACGCGGCACGCAACGGCGTCGCAGGGCAGATTGAACTGTATTTACCCAAAGACCAGCCGAAGTTGGAAGCGGACGTCGTCGTGGCCAATATCCTCGCCGGTCCTTTGGCCGAACTGAGTCAAATCATCAGCGCTTATGTCCGGCCGGGTGGTTTACTGGCATTATCCGGTATTCTGGAGAGTCAGGCCCAATCGGTGATTGATGCTTACAGCGATGAATTTGACTTTGACCCGGTTGCCGTCAAAGAAGAATGGGTGCGCTTAAGTGCACGTAAACGCCTCATCGGCTGAACCGCCCCTCCTTTCGTGCAGCACCAGAGTATACAACTGGTGCTGCCGCCAGAAATAACGCCCCGAAAATAACGCCCCTTGCCGCCAGCGTTCATTCCAGGGTTGTGTCAGCTGCAATATAAAATGCTGCTCTGTAACCCTGACTACCTCTGCAGCAGTAAAATCCATCACACGCCGGCACTGCGGGTACAAGGCTTTATACAGGCTTTCTTTGGCAGAGAAAACCAGCGTCAGCAAGGCAGTATCTGTTAAACCCGCAGCGCGCCCTATCTGAAGTTCAGCCGCAGAAAGTACCTCAGCCGCCAATTGCTGCTGTTGCTCCTGACTAAAAGCGCATTCGACATCAACACCGATGACCGACTGACCAGACATCGATGCGGGCTGCAGCGCCGCAAATATCTGGCCATCGCAGTGCGACAAACTGCCGACCTGCCCAGGTGGCCAGCGGGGACAGCGATCGGCTGCGGCCAACAGCGGCATCACCGTCAAAGCGCAATGCTGCTGTAAATAGCGCACCAGTAACCGGCCAGCGAGGTATTCGGCCTGACGCGATGGCACTGACGCCTGTATCTCGGGTGGAAACAAAATATTGCAATGCCTGTAAGCATCACTTTGATAATGTGCTGCGCTGAAGTTCGCAATGGCAAAAGTCGCCGGCCCTTCATTCCATACCAGCTCCGGCCGCCAAAATGCCGTTTCACACCATGCCATGTTCTGTCCTCTGCCCTGCTACCTAGTCGCTATTTTGCAATATTTTTTTTACATCCAGCAAGGATGACTGTACCTCCGCAGTGGTTACGCGACTTTCCAGTATCGCCCAGTCATGCGTCAACGGGCAGTTACAAGACAGTTTCGTCACCTTGTTAATATTTTTAAAACTACAAGTTGATTTTTATTTGATATCCGCAGGCCGCTCGCCCGGCCATGAAATAGCCTTTGTTATTCTCGCTGCCGCATTAACCACATCCCTGCCGTCATCATTCTGCGGCTGGGAAACCACATTGAGGCGGCCAGCGGCCATCTGTCTATAAAGGAGAGCAGGGTGAATAACGAAACACGGACAAACGAAATAGCGATTATTGGCATGGGTTGCCGCTTCCCCGGTGGGGCTGATGATCCAGCCGCTTTCTGGCAAATGCTTAAACAGGGCGTTGATGGCATTGTCGACGTGCCGCCTGAACGCTGGGATATCCGTAAATACTACGATGCCGATCCTCACAAACCTGGTAAGACATATGCGCGCCAGGGCGGGTTCATCCGCCAGCGGCTGGATCACTTTGACCCGCAGCCCTTTTTGATGTCGCCAAAAGAAGCGGAAGTGATAGATCCGATGCAGCGACTGTTACTCGAAGTCGCTTGGGAAACATTAGAAGATGCCGGCATGCCACAGGATCTGGCCAAGCAAAAAACGACCGGCGTGTTCATCGGCGCTTTTGCCATCGACAATAAAGCGATCCAACTTGATGGTGACAATTTATACGAAACAGACTCGCACACAGCGTTTGGGGTGACGATGGCGCTGTTATCCAATCGTATTTCATATGCTTTTGATTTAAAAGGGCCAAGTTTTACGGTCGACACCGCCTGCTCAGCGTCAATGACTGCGCTGCACCTGGCGATGCAAAGCCTGCGCAATGGCGATTGCGAAATAGCGCTGGTCGGTGGCGCGAATGCCATGATGACACCGCATTACCCGGTGGTGATGAGCAAAGGCCAGTTTTTGTCAGCGCACAGCCGGTGTAAGGCCTTTGATGCCGATGCTGGTGGGTATGTCAGGGCTGAAGGCGCCGGCATGGTGTTGTTAAAACCGCTGGCGGAAGCTCTGCGCGACGGTGATCACATTCACGCGGTAATTGTCGAAACCGGGATTAATCAGGATGGCCAAACCAAAGGCATATCTTTGCCCAACCCTGACGCTCAGTTCAGACTGTTACAGCAGGTGTATCAACGTGCAGGCGTGCCGGCAGAACAGCTGAGTTATATCGAAGCCCACGGAACCGGCACCAAAGCTGGCGACCCACTGGAAGTCGCCGCACTGGGTCGTGCTCTGGCCGGCCGCTCGCTGCAACAGCCATGTCTGATCGGGTCAGTAAAAACCAATATTGGCCATACCGAAGCTGCGTCAGCAATGGCGGGCCTGATTAAAGCGACACTGGTGGCGCGGGAAAAACAGGTGCCAGCCAACCTGCACTTTCACACCCCAAACCCGGAAATCCCCTTTGCGCAATTACCGCTGAAAGTTGTCACCACTTTGACGCCGCTGGATGCGGATAAAACTCATTTTATCGGCGTGAATTCTTTTGGTTATGGTGGCAGTAATGGCCATGTCATTTTGCGCAGCGCCCGACAACACGAATTACCGCAGCCTAGAGCAGCGCAGCAAAGTGAAATCCGGCAGATGCTGGTACCATTCAGCGCCCGCTCGGAACGGGCGTTGCTGGCCGTGTTACAGCGATTCGAGCAGCAACTGCAACAACAGCCGGATATTGCGCTAGCAGATTGGGTGTATAGTCTGAGCGCAAGGCGGACCGCACTGACTCATCGCCTGTGCCTGCTGGCCGAAAGTCCGGCCACGCTGTTGCAGCAATTACAGCAACAGATCAGTCAGCCATTGCAGGTCCGGCAATGCCACCAGAAACTGCAGCGCCTGGCGATGGTCTGTACCGGTATGGGACCACAGTGGTGGGGCATGGGTCAGGAACTTTACCGCACCGAACCGGTATTTCGCGAAGCTCTGGAGCGGGTTGATCAGGTATTTCAAGCAGTAGCCGGCTGGTCTGTGCTCAGTGAAATGCAAAAAGATGAAACCAGCTCCCGCATGCACGAAACTCAGGTGGCGCAGCCCGCAAACTTCGCATTGCAGGTAGCTTTGTTTGAGTTATGGGCACATTTTGGTGTTAAACCGGTTGTGCTGATTGGGCATAGTGTTGGTGAAGTGGCTTCCGCGTATCTGTCCGGTGCGTTGAGCCTGCAAGATGCCTGTAAAGTCAGTTACCACCGCAGTCGCCTGCAGCAGCAGTGCGCCAATCTTAACGGCGGCATGCTGGCCGTAGGGTTGACGGAAGCGGCTTGCCAGCCCTGGCTGCAACAATTCCCGGCCATCGAAATCGCTGCACTAAACGGGCCCGAAGCACTGACGCTGGCCGGGCCGCGTCCAGCGCTGCAGGAACTGGCACAACAGCTTGAGCTGAAGCAGATTTTCTGCCGGATGCTACAGGTTGAAATCGCTTATCACAGCAGTCAGATGCAGCAGATCCGACAGGAACTGCTGCAGGTACTTTCAGATCTACAACCACGCGCCTGCAACATCCCGCTGGTATCGACCGTTACCGGTCAACAGGTCTCCGGCGAAGAACTCGGTGCCGATTACTGGTGGCGTAATGTGCGCCAGAGCGTGTTATTTGCCCGCGGTTTTCACAGTGTGCTGGCAATGTCTCCGGATGCGGTGCTTGAACTGGGGCCACACCCGGTACTGAAGCAAAATATTCGTGAGTTGCTGACTCAACAAGGATTGGACCTACCACAGCTGGCCAGCTTACAGCGTAAAGCGCCTGAGCAGAACTTTTTCCTCGGCGAACTGGCGCGTTGGTTTAACCAGGGTGGCGCGCTGCACTGGCAGGCCTTTCATGGCCCTTTGGCGCATTATGTACCGCTGCCGTTGTATCCGTGGCAACGGGAACACTTATGGCGTGAGTCCGGCCGTTCGGTAGAACGCCGAATCGGTCGCGCCGGCGCTGTGTATCTGAACGAACAATTGCCGGGCTCCGGTATCGCCTGGAGTGGCGAGATCAACCGGCATTTTATGCCTTACCTGCCCGACCATCAGGTCAACGCCAGTGTGGTATTCCCGGGCGCGGCCATTATTGATGCGCTGTTCTGTGCAGCCGCGGAACTCAGTGGCGCCGCCAGTCTGACGCTGGAGCAGCTACAGATTGAAAAAATGCTCCAGGTGCCGGCGCAGGCCGTGATGAAAACCGAAGTTCGTTATCATGCTGCGCAGCGTCTGCTGGAATTGTCCAGCCGGGATCAGGCCGACAAACTGAGCCAATGGCAACGCAATGCCAGCGCCCGACTCTGTCAGTATCCGGTGCCAATGCCCGCGCTGGATGGTCAGCATTTACTAGACTTGTCAGCCGCCCCTGCACAAATACAGCAATTTTATCAGACTGCCGCCGGCATCGGGCTGGAGTATGGTCCGGCCTTCCAGACACTGACAGCACTGCAGATTCAGCCTGACAGCGTCAGCGCCAGATTAGTGCTTAGCGCGGCTGCGACACAGGAGGTCGGTCAATATCTGCTACACCCTACCCTGCTCGATGGCGCTTTTCAGTCATTGCTGGCTCTGGTCAACAATGGGCCGGCGTATGTGCCGCACAGCTGTGGCCGCCTGACGCTATTGCAGCTGCCCGGAGAAGTCTGTTTCAGCCACTGTCGTCTGCTGGAAAAAACCGCGCGTAGTCTTCGCTGTGAGCTGGCGCTTTACAACGATGCGGGCGCGCTGTGCCTATTGCTGGAGGATCTGGAATGCCGCGCCATTGAACTGGCCGGTGGGCAACAACCCGTGCAGAATCCGGTCAATTATCAGCTGCAATGGCTGCAACAACCCGAAGTGCCAGTACTGCAGGCGCTGCCGCGTCGGGTGCTGATCATTGACGATGGCAGTGAGCTGGCATTTGCCGCCACTGCCGCGCTGCAGCAACGAGGCGTCCTGGTGCGCAGTTATCGCATCGGCACTTTGCCGCCGCAGGGGCTTGAACAACCGGACCTGTTGCTTGATTTCAGTACCTGTCTCTGGCCACAGACGGATTGGCAGGATCCAGAACTACTGATATGCCGCCTGACTGATGCCATTCAAGACAGCCGTGCATTGTTGCAGCTGTTAGATGATGGTAAACAGCCATGGCGTTACCTGCGTCTGAGCATCGCCGCGTATCAGGTGCGACCAGACGATTCCGTGCAGAGCTGGTCAGCTTCCGCACTCGCCGGCCTCAGTGCCGCCATTATCAATGAGTATCCGGCAGTGTTCTGTCAGAATCTGGATTTGAGCAGTGATGCCCGTACTGCGTTACAGCAGCTGTTTCAGGAACTGCAGATCGGCGATCAGGCCAGCGATGTCGCCTGGCGCGAAAACAACCGTTACCGGCGTGAGCTCTGTGCGGAACAGGCAGACAGCAGCACCTGGCAACAAATCGCCGCAGATAGTGACAGTGCAGTGGAGCTGCGCCAGTTTGCCGTCACAACAGCAAAAGACAAAGCACAAACCGATAGTTTCACTGGCTGGTGTGCCAGCCAAGCCGCTGAAACTGCAGCCGGACCATATCAGCTGACACTGCACAGCGCGGCATTATCTCCGGCGCTGCGTCAGGGGCAGCCGGCGGATTTAATCGCGGTCGCACAAGTCCGGCAGGCGCCAGCGGCGGCAGCTTATCAGAACGGTGAGTTGGTGCTGCTACGTCAGCGACAGCAACGACTGCAAAGCAAGCGCAATGCAACTAAGGACGAGCTGTTGCCGCTGCCGGCCGGCTTTTTGCCAGCTCAAGTAGGTCTGGTTGAGCCTTATGTAAAGGCGCTGTACTGCCTGTCAGGGTTGTCTGCCCCTGCAGCAGGCCAGCGGTTGTTGTTGGCCGACCTGCCGCTGGATCTGGAAAATGCACTCCGGCATATCGCAGCCACTATGCAACTGCAGGTCACGGCCCTGCATGATCGTGTCGAAGCATCAGTCGTCCGGCGATCTGGACAGCAACAGTTTGGCTGCTACGACCTGAGCTTTTTCCGGCCATTGCTGCAGCAGGCGTCGTTTGACCTGATCATTTCAGCAGCCGGCAGCGAAATCCGTGACAAATTGCTGCGCCTGCCTGGCAAACAACGGCTATTGATTGACCTCAGCCAACAGCCATTGGACAGCGCCCGGTTAAGCCAGGACGACATCATCTGCCAACCGGATCTGTCTGGCCTGTTACATAGCACTGAAAAAACCAGATTTATCAGTGCAGCACTGCAATTTATTGTGGCGCACAGCAACGAGTTGCCGGATTCACAAAGTTGTCCGGCTGCATTACTGGCCCAAACCGACACGCTCAGTGACAGCTATGACAGCGTGTTACTGCATCAGCAACCACTGGTGTTATTAGCTCCTTTTGATACCCCGTGGCTGCCACCACAAAGTTCAGTGCTGATCACCGGCGGCACTGCCGGTTTTGGCCTGTCGCTGGCCAGACAGCTGGCCGATTGGGGCGCTGCCCGCCTAGTGCTGGCAAGCCGTAGCGGTCAGGTTGATGCAAAAGCGCTGCAGCTGCTGCAAAACCGTGGTGTGCAGGTCGACACTGTCGCACTTGATGTGACCGATGCCTGCGCAGTACGCGACGCTGTGGCTTTTGCCAACCAGCCGGCCGCACCGCTGCGGGTTGTGGTGCATTGTGCCGGCGTGCTGGCCGATGGTTATCTGCGTGACCTCAGTGCAGACAACTGCCGCACTGTCCTGGCACCGAAAATTCTCGGCGCTCTGCATTTACATCAAGCGCTGGCTGCATTGCCGCCGCAACAGCTGCAGCGATTCATCTGCTGCTCATCGGTGTCGGCGCTGGTCGGTAATCCGGGTCAGGCGAATTATGTGGTTGCCAACAATTGGCTGGATGAATTCTGCCACTGGCGACGTCGGCAAGGCTTACCGGCCTTATCGGTGAACTGGGGTGCGCTGGCGGGTGCCGGTATGGTGGCCCGCGATGTACAAGTTCGCACCATTCTGGCTGGACAAGGTGTTCATGCAATCAGTGACAATTATGCGTTTAACCAGTTGCAGCATGCGCTGACCGCCAACGAAATCCAAATTGGCATTATGGATATCGAATGGCCGCTGTGGTTCAACGCCAATCAGGCTGCCCGTCGCTCCGGCCGTTTCCGCCAGATTGTGCAGCAGTTTGGCCAGCAACACAGCGCTGGCCGGCTGTTCCGCCAGCAACTACAAACGCTGCCCGCACCGGAACGCAAAGGCGCTTTGTTACAGGCATTGCAGCAGCAAGTGGCGTCCCTGCTGCGTTACCAGCCGGAGCAGGTTGATGTGCGCATCAGCCTGACCCAGCTTGGCGTCGACTCGCTGACCACCAATCAACTCAGTAAACAGCTGTTAACCCAGCTGGGTCTGGCTATTTCAAGTATGAGCCTGCTGGCAGGTCCGTCATTGGAGCAACTGGCCCAGCAGCAGCTGGTTCTGCTTGGCGAAGACGCAGCCCTGGTCTGACATATTGCCATCATCGGCTGGCAGCCCTGCTGCCAGCCCCCCCCAGATATCGAAAAGAGAAGGAGTTTTTGAATGTCTTTACTGGTCGCTTCAAGTTCTATCCTGAGGGCGCTGCGCTGCAGCGATCCGACAGCGCCTGCAGTGGTGGCGTTTCATTATGCCGGCGGCAACAGCCGGATTTTCGCCCCCTGGCTACCGGAATTGCCGGCCTCAGTGAATCTGCTGACTGTACAGCTACCTGGCCGGGATGAGCGCCGGCACGAACCTTTGCCGCAGGATCTGCGTCAGCTCGCTCGCGAATGTGCCGGTGCACTGCAGGTCTATCCGGGCGAATTGCTGCTGTTTGGCCACAGTATGGGAGCGCTACTGGCCTATGAAACGGCGCTGCAACTTCAAGCACTTGGCAAGCCAGTGCGGCATCTGCTGTTGTCGGCCCGGCCGGCACCGCAACTGCCGGTAAGGTCCCGTCGTTCACACCTGACCAATGACATGCTGATCGATGAGCTGCGCCGGCTTGGTGGCACGCCGCAGGAATTGTTGCAAAATCCACAGTTGCTGGCGTTGGTACTGCCGGTGCTCAGAGCGGATTACGCCATGTTGGAAAATTACCATTTTCAGCCTCATCCGGCGGCGCGGCAGCTGAGCGCCACTCTATTGGCAGGCCGGCAGGATCGGCTGGTTAGCCCTTTTGAGATCACGGCCTGGCGTCAGGTTCTGGCAAATGACACCACGTTACGCCAGTTCGATGGTGATCACTTTTACCTGCACAACCAAGTCAGTGCCTTGTGTCAGCTTTGCGCAGAACTCCTGCAACCGTTGACGGTAAATGTCAGGGAGGAACTGGCATGACTGAATTGCAAAAAGACCCGCAGGTAAAAACTCCGGGCCCACTAGCCCTGACACTACACATGCTGGGGGGGAAGCTGATGGCGATGCTGATCCGGCTCAGTATTCAGTTCCGCTATTGGCGGGCTTACCGCAAAGCCGGCTCAGCACTGGAGCGCGGCAACTTGCGGCTGCAACGCGATTTCCGGTTGAATTTTGCGCTCAGCGGAGATGCTGCGCTGCGCCGCTTTAAATTCCGCTGTCGTTACAGCCGCTATTATCAGCTGCAGTTACTGAACCAAATCCTGCAGCAGCAAGCGCAGACTGTGTTTGGCCGCGAACATCATTTTGCCGATATTCAAAGCCTCAGCCAATACCGCGCGCATGTGCCCTTGCAGGATTATGAAACTCTCAGACCTTATATTCAACGCCACTTGCAGGGCGAAGCCGACGTGCTGCTGCGAGGCAAGCCCTGTTATTACGCGACCACCAGCGGGTCGACCGGGGAGCCAAAATTTATCCCCGTGACCAAAGCGCAACAACAGTCGGCCCATCAGGATGCCGCCCGGTTATGGGGTTACAGCCTGCAGCAGAATCATTCAGGAGCTTTTACCGGCAAATCGCTGGTAATTGTGTCGCCGGCAGTGGAAGGCCATGCGCCGGACGGCACGCCTTATGGCTCTATTTCCGGCCAGTATATTCAGGATCTGGATGAGGCCATCAAACACAAATATCTGCTGCCTTATGCGGTGTATTGCATCAAAGACTACGATGCGCGTTATTACACTATTTTACGCTTGGGGATAGCGGCTGCGGATGTCAGTCTGGTGTCGTCAACCAACCCATCGACCTTGAGCCTGCTGGCGGAAAAAGGCGCGTTGTGGCAAGACATGTTGTTGGACGATTTGACCCATGGCGGCATTAACAGCCAGTTTGCAGTGGAACCCGAGATCCGCGAAATGTTGTTGCCATTGTGTCCGGCCAATCCGCTGCGGGCAGCTGCACTGCGCGCCTTGCGGCAACAGGACCCTGAGCTGCGGCTACGGCCTTACCACTACTGGCCACAACTGGCGGTGATCGCTTGCTGGACAGGCGGGAACTCAGCATTTTTCCTGCAAAAAATGCAGCAGTGGTACGGCCGGGTACATATCAAAGATCTGGGGTTTCTCGCCTCAGAGATCCGCGGCTCTATACCGCTGGCGCTGGACCAAAGCGCAGGTTTGCTAACTATCGAGGACAATTTCTTTGAATTTGTCCGGGTCAGTGATGTGCAACAAGGCGATTTAAACCCTGAGCAACGGCAATATCTGCTGGCCGACGAACTGTGTACCGGCGAGCGCTATTACCTGTATTTCAGCAATATCGCCGGCCTGTACCGCTATGACCTGAACGACATTATCGAAGTCAAAGGCTTTCACGGCACGACACCGCTGATTGATTTTGTCCAGAAAGGTAAAGGGGTTACCAATATTACCGGGGAAAAAATCTACGAGCAGCAAGTGCTGGCAGCGATCACCGTTGCACAGCAACAAACGTCGCTGCACTGTGTATTTTTTCAGTGTCTTGCCTCTGCCCCTCAAGGCGGTTACCAGCTGTTTGCCGAGTTCAGTCAGCCACCAGCCCTCCAGCAACTACAGCACTTTGCCGGCGCCTTTGAACAAGCGCTGCAACAGCAAAACATCGAGTATCGCAGCAAACGTTTGTCACAACGCCTCAGCGCGGTGCAGGTCCATGCACTGGCCAGTGGCACATTGGAGCAATTTAAACGCCGCCGGGTCGCCGCGGGTGTCCGCGAAGCCCAATTTAAGACTGTCCCGCTGACGGCTGACGCCAGCCTCAGCACTGAATTTGTCATTATCAGCAGCACTGCTGCTAAGGAAAATCAATATGTTGCATGAATTTTACGCGGTGCTACACCGCAGCCTTCTCTGGAGTTTGTTGTTGGTCTCGCTGTTGGGCTCGACGCTCAGCCAAGCCACCGGAAGCGCTTTTTTTCAGCTGAATCACTCGGGTCGCCAAGGGGTATTGCATTACAGTGACCCATTGCTCAGCCAGGCCGGCCAACCTGTGAATTACCAGCTGCGCTACACCTACTGGCTGCCCGGGCGCAGCAATGGCAAGGTTATTGTTTACAATCACGGCCTGCAGAGTCATCGCGGCTGGTTTTATGGCAGCGCGGAGTATCTGGCGATCCTCGGCTATACCGTGTACGCATTTGACCGAGTGGGCGCCGGTCAGTCTTCGGCCGGCGTCTCAGTGCGGCCGGGCAGCGACAACGGCAGGAGCCTCATCCGCCAGCAGGGCCATGTCGACCGCTGGCAAGTCTGGACCGACAGCCTGGATCAGATGGTCCGGCTGGTGCGCAAACGCCATCCATCGCTTGAACTGAACCTGTGGGCAAACAGCTTTGCCGCGCATATTCTGACCGGATATATCAACAGTTATCCGCCTCAGGGCGTGCGCCGGCTGGTGTTTACCACACCAGGGCTGTTTTCACGCCTGCCGTTACCTTTTACCATTCCTGAGCTGATTGCTGCGGCTCCAGGTCAATATTTTGCCTCAACCATTCCGGAACAACAGGGCGACAAAGGCGCCACCTTGTTTACTTCAGATCCGTTTTATCAGTGGGCGATCAGCACTGATGGGTATTCGCAGCGCCGTTTCAGCCGTGAGTTTTATCTGGCCGTCGGTGGTCTGACTCAATTTAACCTGTTGCGAACCAGCTTTACGACAGATCCACTGGCCCACTTCCCGCGCTTCTATTTATATGTGCCCGCCGACCCGATGATGGACAATCAGCGGCTGCGCAGTTATCTGACACTGGCACCAGCCAATACCGTGGCCAAAGCTTATAGTGGCGGCGATGATCACCGTCATTTGCTGGCCTTCACGGCAGATATGCAGCAAAGCATTCTGGATATTGATGATTTTCTGCATGATCGGCCAGTGCAGGGACAGGATGTGCTGCAGGTGCCGGCACGCCAGCCGTTGATGGTGTTACCGGAGCATTGGTTATGATGTCTGATCTGCCATTTCAGCCGGAACTTCAGATCAGCGCGATCCGGTTGTATCAAACCGAAATCCCGTTTCGGCTGAGCTTTAATCATGCCAGTCAGCAGCGGGCGGCCGTGACCGGCATCGTGCTGCAATTAAGTTCGGCCTGTGGCCGGCATGGCTTTGGTGAAGTGTTGCCGCGGCCTTATGTCAGTGGCGAGACCGATGCGTCTGTCGTGGCGGCGCTGCGCGAAGTGGTGCTGCCGGCACTCGCCGGCCAGTGCTTTGTCAGTGTTAGCGCTATCCTAGAGTACCTTGGCAACTTCTATCAGCAACACCCTGCATTAGCGCCCAGCGCCAGCTGCGTCAGGACTGCTGTTGATCTGGCGCTGCTGGATTTGGCTGGCCAATGTCTGCAACAACCACTGGCGACACTGCTCTCTGCTGGGCTGTCTGAAACCGGCAGCGCTGCCCCTACACAAAATTCCGATATTCAGTACAGCGGTACTTATGGCCTGGGCGATGCCGCGTTGCTCAACCGCTATCAGCAAGCGTATCAGGCGCTGGACCTGCGGGCATTTAAGCTAAAAGTCGGGCTTGACCTCAACGCAGAATTGGCGCTGCTGTCAGACTTACAACAGAGCCATCCGCAGGCCAGTTGGCGGGTCGATGCCAACGGTGCCTGGTCACTGACGCAGGCCCGTCAGGCAATTCCGCAACTGCTGGCGTTGGGTGTGCAATGTATTGAACAACCGCTGGCGGCCAACGACCAAGCTGGTTATCTAGCGCTTTTTGCTGAATATTCCAGGGTCGTGCCGCTGATGCTCGATGAATCCTTCTGCCGCTGGTCTGATTTGGGATATCTGCTGGACGCCGGTTTCCAGCCGGCGCTGAATTTGCGGGTTTCCAAATGTGGCGGAATCTTATCAACACTGGCGCTGGCCGCACTGGCGCGTCAGCATGGCCTGATGTATCAGCTGGGGGCCCAGGTCGGGGAAAGCGTGATCCTGACGCGGGCCGGCCAGCTGGTCGCTGCGGTGCTGGGGGACTGTCGCTACCACGAAGGAGCCTTTGGTGATTATCTGTTGTGCCATGACTTGCAGCAGCCATCCCTGCGCTTTGGCGCAAAAGGTCTGCTTTCCAATGCCGCACTGCAAACGATGCCAGGGCTTGCATTGCAGATAGACCAGGCGCTGCTGAATGACTGTAGCCGCCATTGCGACAGTTGGTTTGCCGGAGGGCGAAGTGGCTGATCACATAACTTCGGTGCACAAAAAATCAGCTGCAGACCGTTACAGACATACTGCAACAGACCGGCATTTCACCGGCCTGTTGCGGCATACGCAATTTGTGCCACTGACTTTTTTTGTGCTATACGCCAGCTGGCAGGGTCAGGACAGCTTTGCCCGCTGGCTACAGGCCTTTGAATACAGCGCGCTGCTGGCGCTGCTACAACTGTGGTTGTGCCGGCACCAGCAGCCTGTCAACAAACTGATGCTGGCGGCCAATCTGTATTTGTTACTGGGAGCTGCCGCCAGTGTGCTGCAGCTGTCGCTATTGCAGTGGCTGCTGGATCTGTGGCGGGCGCAGGCACTATTTGTTGGTATTGCGCTGCTGAATTTGCTGTGTCTGTGTGGTCACCCTGCGGGCTGTCTGTCGGTATATCCACAGAATCGGCGGAATGGTAAAAAGGCTTCTTTGCTGTTGTGGCTGGCCAGTCTGCTAGCCATGCTACCGGCCATGCTGACCCAGTGGCCCTTGCTGTACAGTGCATTTTTACCACTGCTGCTATTGTCGCTGCTGGAAAAATGGCTGAGCCATCGGGTAAACCCTCCATCACAGCACGGGAAGTAGCTTATTGCTGCCGGTCAGGGGCGACCTGGCTGGCAGCAATGTTGTTCAGAAGCGGATACTGATGCCCAGTCCGGGGAACGGAAAATCGGGGAACTCATAATCTTCTTCATAGCTGGTGTAATCGGCGTTCCATTCCTGTTCCTGCACTGTCTTGTTGCCATACAGATTGAGCACTTCAAAGTACATGGTCACCGGATACTGGCCCCAGCGCGTGTGATAATCGACCCTGGCATCCAGTCGATGCAGCGCGTCGCGTCTGCCACCGTTAAAGGTCCCTTCTGTCGGGTCATAAAAAATCGGCGCTTTGCTTAGATCTGGCTGACCATTGACCTGCGGGTACACCGGTCGGGCACCAAAAATTTCAGTGTAACGCCGGCCACTCTGGAAACGCCATTTAAAACCTAACTCCCAGTGCTCATCCCACTCGTAGTTCACCACGGCATTGATGATCAGCGGAATGTCCCACTCATAGTTAAAATCCTGCCCAGTCAGGTCGTTACGCCGCTCGGTTTTGGCGTATCCCACACTAAGCCAGCCATACCAACCGTCGGTCAGATCGCGGTTTAATAAAAACTCCGCGCCGCTGGCACTGCCGCTGCCGCCGTTTAAAAACGCCGGCGCCTGCAGCTGGCCCGGCTGGGACAAGCCGCCGGACTGACGGGCCGGATTACTGACAAACAGTTTATCCAGCTTTTTGTGGTACAAATCCAGTTGCCAGCGCCATAAGTCATTCAGTCGATGTTCCAGCCCAAGTCCCAGCTGATCGGCAGTTTCAAGTTCCAGCTCTGGATTGCCAAACACCGAAGACAGCATTTCTACCCGACGAAACCATTGGTGATGCTGACCGGCCGTAAGGTCCAGCTGCCAGTTCGGATCCAGATGCCACGTCAGCGCCATGCGGGGTTCGGCAAAAGATTCACCGGTAAAATCGTTATGTTCCAAAGCCAAACCGGCCTTTAGTTGCAAAGCCGCTGCCAATGGCCGCTGGTAGTTCAGATGACCGCTGACAAAACGTACGTCCGCGCCGGCGTTATCTGCCAGGATCGGTGCATAATAACCAGGCGGGCATACATTTAATTCCGGATTACAGGGCTGCGCCCGTCCTTTGGCCTGCCAGTCGATGTTCTGCTGGCGCAGTTCCAGCCCCCAATGCAGTTCGGCGTCGCCAACCGGGCTGACTGTGGCCGATTTGAGCAGCCATTCGCGGATATCATTTTGCAGGTTCCAGGCAATGCCTTCTTCGATATTTTCGCTACGATCCAGCAGGTTAAACGCCAGTTTACTGTCTCCGACAACGCTTTGATTATCCCACAACACACCAAACTGGCTGTAGCTACTGCGATAGCCCTCACCGGTAGCCAGATCCGGATTTTTTGCCACATCGCGGCTGCCGTCGTCAAAGCGGCGCCTGACTTTGTCACGCGCACCGGTAGCGATCAGCCGCAGCTGGTTCTGTTCATTGATATCCCAAACCAGTTTGCTTTGAAAATCGTTGTTACGGGGGGGCGTGGAAAAATCGAATTCTTCGTCTTCGATAAACTGATCAATATATAAGTGGATAAAACTCTGGCGCAGCGAAAAGTAAAACGCCGCCTGCGGGCTGATCTGGCCTTCGTACAACAGTGACGAGCGAATCGCACCGGCGTCCAGGAACCAGCCGGACTGCTCAAATGACGGATCACGCAGCTCCGTCACAATGACGCCGCCGGTGGCATCTTTGTACTGTGGACTCCAGCTGCTGCTGTACAAGCTGAAGCTCTGGATTAATAAAGGATTAAAGGTACTCAGACCATCATTGTGAAATACATAACCGACCGGCAGAAAATCCGCCTGATATTCATTATCCACCGGTGAACTGCCGCGGATAGCTGGCTTTGCGACAGGTCCACCGGTGCCTGGCGTTGCCAGAATTACACCGGGTAAAGCTTCCAGCGCGCGCAACGGATCGTTGCCGGCGCCGGCCACATTCAGGATCTTTTCGCTGCTCAACGTCAGTCCGTCCGGCCGGCGACCCAACACCTGGATCACTTCCAGCGGCTCTTCCGCAGGGTCTGCAGTTGCAACAATCGCCGGAACCGGCTGATCTGCAACCAGGTTTGCCGGCTCCGCAGCGGCGGCGGACTTGTCTGGCGCAGCAGCAACGGGAAGCTGGCAGAGAAAACCAGCGAGTAAGGCACAAACAGGGACCGGTTTGTGATGAAACGTCATAGTACCTCCATGGATCACTGATAGTCAGATCAGATACACTAGAAAAAACATCTGATTAACCTGAAATAAACCTGAGCTCATCAAATCGGCAACTCAGGTTGCGCGCCTTAGGATACTGAGGACGAAAAGTCAGTTCGGTGACAGATGCACCAGTGGGCATGGTTTTGCACCAATGGGCATCGATGGCCGCGGGAGATACATCATTGGAGCAGCGGGAGCACAGGGATAAAATGTTGGTCACAGATTTATCAAGTCACGAACCAAACCCTAAACATTATTTCTATTCAGTTGGATTTGTGCTGGCGCTGTTATTCGCCTTACTCGATCGCAATGCAGAGCAACTGGAATTTCCTCTGCTGCTGGGAACCTGGTTACTTCAGGGCTTATTACCGGTGACCTTGCTGATCCTGTGTCAGCAGCATTTGCAGCATGTGCCGGCGCTGCAACAACAATCGGCCTGGCTGAAACTGCTGCTGTGTGGCCTCAGTGCCAGCCTGTTGTTTGCCGGTCCTGCATTGTTGCTGGATGTAGCACTGGGCTTAGATCCGCAATATCAGGGCTGGCAAAACTGGGCCGCCGCCTGGTGGCGTGAAGTGCTGGCAGTGGGCCCGTTGATAACGGTGGCCTGGATAGCGGCGAATGCGCCATGGTTATTTGGTTTCAGACTCATTCGCCCACAAAGAAGCCCGGACGCACCCCATACTCAGCCACATCCGACTGCCGGACAAGCTGACACTGCAGGCAGCGCATTAGCGCTGACTGCTGAGTTCAGCGGTCTGCAACGTCAGGTGCCGCCAGAGCGACGTGGTGAGCTGCTTTATCTGAAGTCAGAACTGCACTATTTACTCGTCGTAACATCGCAGGGACGCAGTTTAATTCTCTGCAATCTGAAAGACGCCATCGCAGAATTACCTGAAACCAGTGGCTTTTCGCCACACCGCTCTTATTGGGTCAGCTTTGCAGCGGTAAAAAAGCTAAGCCGGCAGGGGCGACAGGGCCAGCTTTTATTACAGGATGGCAGTAAAGTCCCGGTCAGCCGGACACAAATGCCTTTAGCCACGGCACTACTTCAGCCACATTTACTTTAATGTCTGGGTTTCGTCGGCATCATGTCCGACAGATCCTGTGAATAACTGACGCCTGCTGTCATTGAACGACGCTTTTGCGAAATTAGTCGCATTGGCGGCTATGTCGCTACCGGAAACGCAGGATATGTTATACTATAACAATATGAACTGTACCGGCAGGCGCATTCAGTTCAGTTGTAAAAACACCATGTTCCTGGGATTTCTGCCTGTGGCACCTGTTAATCAGGTGCCTTTTTTTATTCGCGCCATCCCTGGCGCTCCTCCTTCGGACCAACGCTACGCATTGTTAAAAATTACTCCCGGCAATTTTTTATTCGCGCCATCCCTGGCGCTCCTCCTTCGGACCAACGCTACGCATTGTTAAAAATTACTCCCGGCAATTTTTTATTCGCGCCATCCCTCGCGCTCCTCCTTCGGACCAACGCTACGCATTGTTAAAAATTACTCCCGGCAATTTTTTATTCGCGCCATCCCTGGCGCTCCTCCTTCGGACCAACGCTACGCATTGTTAAAAATTACTCCCGGCAATTTTTTATTCGCGCCATCCCTAGCGCTCCTCCTTCGGACCAACGCTACGCATTGTTAAAAATTACTCCCGGCAATTTTTTATTCGCGCCATCCCTGACGCTCCTCCTTCGGACCAACGCTACGCATTGTTAAAAATTACTCCCGGCAATTTTTTATTCGCGCCATCCCTCGAGCTCCTCCTTCGGACCAACGCTACGCATTGTTAAAAATTACTCCCGGCAATTTTTTATAGAAAGGGGCGGTTAGTATAGTGAATCAGGGTTTTCGCCACGCCAATCTATTGGCTCGGCGCTGGGTGAACACCATGAGCGCTGTGAATGGCTGAACAATACAGGGACGCTTTACTGGGAGCTAGTCGGTGATTCGTGGCATCAGTTTCACGAATTACCACGCAAATCCGCAGTATTTGCTATCAAGTCATTGGTGACAAATTCAGCAACACTACAATTATCTATGACAAATCTTCACGCCAACCCGCATTCCCAAAACCGATAAGTCCAATTTTCAGCCGTTTAGCGATTGTCAACCCGCCAACCCCCGATAAATTTATATTTTTGTTTAAATATTAGCCTTTGCATTGTGGGCAAAAATCCGTAAACTTAGCGCCCCTTGAGGGTAGACCCCAGAGATAGAGCGGTGCGCATCGGTCCTTATCAACTTGACAACAATGTGATTTGTGCCCCGATGGCTGGTGTAACAGATTTCACTTTTCGTGAGCTGTGCCGCCGGTTTGGTGCCGGTTTAGCTGTATCAGAAATGATGTCCAGCAACCCTTTGGTCTGGCAAAGCGAAAAGTCATTGAAACGGATGACACATGCAGATGAATCGGGTTTACGCTCGGTACAGATTGCAGGTGCGGATCCGGAACAAATGGCAGATGCTGCCCGATTTAACGTCGAACATGGCGCCCAGATTATCGACATCAATATGGGTTGTCCGGCGAAGAAAGTGAATAAGAAGCTGGCGGGTTCGGCACTGTTACAGTACCCGGACTTAGTTGAGCAGATTATTCAGGCGGTTGTCGGTGCAGTCGATGTGCCGGTGACGCTGAAAATCCGTACAGGTTGGGACCCGGAACACAAAAACGGGGTTCAGATCGCACGGATCGCTGAGGATAACGGCATTCAGGCACTGGCGGTACATGGCCGTACCAAAGCCTGTATGTATAAAGGTGAAGCCGAATACGACACTATCCGCGCCATTAAGCGGGCTGTGGCTATTCCGGTGGTCGCCAATGGTGATATCGACAACGTACAAAAAGCCCGGTTTGTGCTCGATTATACCGGTGCCGACGCCATTATGATTGGTCGCGCGGCGCAGGGCCGGCCCTGGATTTTCCGGGAAGTGGTGCACTATCTGGCCACAGGACAAGAACTCCCTCCGCCTGCTTTGCAGGAAGTGAAGGAGATTTTGCTGGAACATGTCCGCGGTCTGCACCAGCTTTATGGTGATGTGTTAGGTCCAAGAGTCGCCCGTAAACATGTCGGGTGGTATCTGGCCGAACAAGACAGCGCGGGACTGTTCCGCAGTGAATTTAATGGTATTGAGGATGCCAGCGTGCAACTCGATGCTTTAAATCTGTATTTCGAACAACTAGCAGCAACCTAACGTAAAAGAGACTAGGCAATGTTTAATCAAAACGTGACTTCGCCATTTATCACCAACGCCCATGTACAGACTCAGGAAAAACCGCAGCCTTTAAGTAACGCGGTACAAAAAGCGGTGGCGAATTACCTGCAACAGCTGAACGGTCAGGACGTCAACGACCTGTACGAGCTGGTCCTGTCAGAGCTGGAACGCCCTCTGCTGGAAGAAGTGATGAAATATACCCGCGGCAACCAGACCCGGGCCGCCAACCTGATGGGCATCAACCGCGGTACGCTGCGTAAGAAGCTGAAACAATACGGCATGAGTTAATGCCCCCGCGGGAGGAGTCCCGCCAGAAAGCACCTTCGGGTGCTTTTTTGTTTCTCAAAGCCAGGTTCTTGCTGTGACCAGCTTTGACAGGACAAGCCAGGTTTCCCCGACTATTCTTCTGCAACCCTTGGCTGTCCATTCCTAAATTTTTAATTAACAGAAGAGACTGACGATGAGCTCAAACTTACCAATCCGTCGCGCACTGCTGAGCGTGTCTGATAAAACTGGTATTCTGGAATTCGCCACTGCACTGCATGCACAGGGCGTTGAACTGCTGTCGACCGGTGGTACCGCGAAATTACTGGCCGACGCTGGTATTCCGGTCACTGAAGTATCTGATTACACCGGTCACCCGGAAATCATGGATGGCCGGGTCAAAACCCTGCATCCGAAAGTACATGGTGGCATTTTAGGCCGTCGTGGCACTGACGAGGGTGTGATGGACACTCACAGCATCAAGCCAATTGATTTAGTCGTAGTGAACCTGTATCCATTCGCGCAAACCGTGGCCAAAGCCGGTTGCACACTGGAAGATGCGGTCGAGAACATCGATATCGGCGGCCCGACCATGGTGCGTGCTGCTGCGAAAAACCACAAAGACGTGACTATTGTGGTGAATGCTGCAGACTATAACAAAGTACTGGCTGAAATGGCCGCCAACAATGGCGCCACCACGCATGCGACCCGCTTCAGTCTGGCCATCAGTGCCTATGAACACACGGCGCAGTATGATGGCATGATCGCGAACTACTTCGGGACTATGCTGAGCGCCTACGACACACCAGAAGCAACGCCAAGCAAGTTCCCACGCACCTTCAATAGCCAGTTCACCAAGAAACAAGATCTGCGCTACGGTGAAAACAGCCATCAGGCCGCTGCTTTTTATGTGGAAAACAGCATTCAGGAAGCCTCGGTGGCAAGCGCAACGCAGCTGCAGGGCAAAGAACTGTCTTACAACAATATCGCTGACACAGATGCCGCACTCGAATGCGTAAAAGAATTCGCAGAGCCGGCCTGTGTTATCGTCAAACACGCCAACCCATGTGGTGTGGCGATTGGCGACGATATTCTGGCTGCTTACAACCGTGCGTATCAGACCGACCCGACCTCGGCTTTTGGCGGCATCATCGCCTTTAACCGCGAACTGGATGCCACCACCGCAGAAGCCATTGTCAGCCGTCAGTTTGTCGAAGTCATAATTGCGCCAACCGCCACGGCAGAAGCTGCAGCTGTAGTCGCGAAAAAGCCAAACGTTCGTTTGCTGGTGTGCGGCCAGTGGTCAGAGAAGACCACCAGTTTTGATATCAAACGCGTCAACGGCGGTGTATTGGTGCAGGACCGCGACCAGAGAATGGTCGGTTTGGAAGACCTCAAAGTGGTCTCTAAGCGTCAACCTTCTGCCGATGAACTGCGTGACTTGCTGTTCTGCTGGAAAGTGGCCAAATACGTCAAATCAAATGCCATTGTTTATGCAAAAGATTCTATGACGATTGGTGTTGGCGCCGGCCAGATGAGCCGTGTTTACAGTGCGAAAATCGCTGGTATTAAAGCGGCCGATGAAAATCTGGAAGTCAAAGGCTCAGTGATGGCGTCTGATGCTTTCTTCCCGTTCCGTGATGGTATCGACGCAGCCGCAGCAGCCGGTATCAAAGCCGTGATCCAGCCAGGCGGCTCGATGCGCGATGCTGAAGTCATTGCAGCTGCTGACGAGCACGACATGACAATGGTCTTCACCGGCGTGCGGCATTTCCGCCACTAAGCTTGTTTTAGACGCTTGTGTCATGACCCACAAAAACGGCAGCTTTGGCTGCCGTTTTTTTATCTACAAAAAAAAGGGACTGAGGCAAATGAACGATATCCAATTCCCCGCTTTATTTTGTTACTCAGGCGCAGATGAGATGCTGCGCCTCGACAACCTGGCAGCGCTGCAAAGTCTATTGGCAGACACACATGCGATGCTGCCTGACGCTGATTATATTATCGATAGCCTGGGGACCGAATGGCTGTTCAATAACGAAGGGGTTCCATACCCAACAACCCGGCGCTGGTCATTACCACAACTGATCGCCAGAGTGCAGCAACATTTTTTCGCCCAGGCACAAAGTTGTGTCAGCAAAATTCAGGCGGCCGATCTAAAGTCGTTGATTCTGATGATCAGTCACGATGAAGAGCTCTGACACAGCAGATATCTCCGTATCATTTATAATTGAAAATGCGCTTTATCACCCATTTAGCTGCGTAGATGACAGGAATGCACAGCAATAGTCAGATAAAACACTTGAAAAGCACAATTGAATTAAAATAAACAAAACATAAGCCACTGTATTTATTGTTATTTTTCATGTATTAATCATGAATAATGAATTAATCATTGAAATAACAACCTAACGTCTGCATTTTAGTATTATCTACGAACAATCTACGTCAACAGGCTCGCTATGGACGCAACAACGATCAATCATTTATTCCTGCTGGGAGCCATATTGGTCGCCGCCGCCATCATGATGAGTTCGGTTGCCAGTAAGATTGGCGTGCCTATATTGGTTATATTTCTTGGTGTTGGTATGTTTGCCGGCATCGACGGCCCTGGCGGTATTGCGTTTGACGATTATTCCATGGCCTATCTGGTTGGCAACCTGGCGCTGGCGGTGATTTTGCTGGATGGTGGCATGCGCACCAATGTCAAAAGCTTCCGCGTAGCGTTAGGCCCTTCATTATCTCTGGCAACGATCGGCGTGATGATTACGGCCGGCCTTACCGGCTTTGCTGCTGCCTGGTTGTTTGATCTCACGATGCTAGAAGGTTTACTGATTGGCGCTATTGTCGGCTCCACCGACGCGGCGGTTGTTTTTAACTTATTGAATGGAAAGGGGTTGAACGAACGGGTTGGCGCCACGCTGGAAATCGAATCCGGTAGTAACGATCCGATGGCGATGTTTCTGACGGTAACGTTGATTTCAATGCTGGCTGCCGGTCAAACCAGCTTTGACTGGAAAGTCGTGGTGAGTTTGTTTCAGCAATTTGGTGTGGGGATTTTGCTCGGGCTGGCCGGTGGCTGGGTGCTGTTGAATCTCATCAATAAAATTCAGATTGCCGATGGCCTTTATCCGTTACTTGCGGTCAGCGGTGGTTTATTCCTCTATGCCGTGTCCGGTTCGGTCGGCGGCAGCGGTATCTTAAGTGTCTATGTCTGTGGTTTAGTACTCGGCAATCAGCCAATTCGTAACCGGCATGGCATTGTGCATATGTTTGACGGTTTAGCCTGGCTCAGCCAAATCGGTATGTTCCTGGTGCTGGGTTTATTGCTGACGCCAAGTCAATTACTCCCCATCGCTATTCCTGCTTTATTACTGTCTTTGTGGATGATTTTGTTTGCCCGACCTTTGTCGGTGTTTATCGGCCTGCTGCCATTTAAGAGTTTTACACTGCGAGAGCGCACTTTTATCTCTTGGGTCGGCCTGCGTGGCGCAGTGCCGGTTATTCTGGCGGTATTCCCGCTGATGGCAGGGCTGCCAAACGCCCAGCTGTTTTTTAACGTGGCGTTTTTTATCGTGCTGGTCTCATTGCTGCTGCAAGGCACGACGCTCGGCTTTGCCGCAAAAAAGGCTCATGTGGTAGTACCACCGATGCCATTGCCGGTCTCACGTGCCGGTATAGAAGTGCAGCTGGCCAGCCAATGGGAAATGTTTGTTTACAAACTCAATCCGGACAAATGGTGTATAGGCAGCGAACTAAAGCAGCTGAACATGCCGGACAATACCAGAATTGTGGCACTGTTTCGTGACAATCAACTACTGCATCCTTCGGGTAGCAGTAAGCTGATGGCCGGCGACGTCCTGTGTATTATTGGCCATGACGCTGATTTACCGGTGTTGGGACGCATGTTCAGTGAAACACCACAACGTAACTTTGATTTTGAGTTCTTTGGCGATTTTATGTTGGACGGCGCTGCCCGGCTGGATGATTTGGCCATGTTCTATTCGTTGGATTTAACCAACTGCGGCGACGCAGTCACCTTGTCCGACTTTATTTCGAAAAAACTGGGAGGGAATCCAGTCGTCGGCGACACCTTGCAATGGTCCGGTATGGGCTGGACAGTGGCCGAGCTGGACGGCCAGCAGATCCGCCGCGTGGGGGTAAAGGCACAGGGCGACGCGGAAGTCTGAGTTCGGTTCAGCTGACCAGCCGGCGGGTTTCGCTTCGCTCTACCCGCCCTACGATTCTGAGGCAGAATGTAGGGGGCAATGAGCACGCGAATTGCATCAAAACCTATAGGCAACGAGAGGCGGGCATACATCAGGCATTGCCGGACAGCCGAAAATCACTTTACTTTTACCACCTAACGGCTACAATACGCGCCGCTCTTTTGACTGTTCTTTATACAATAAGGTATTCACTCTATGCATCCGATGTTAAACATCGCTGTTCGTGCTGCGCGTGGCGCAGGCAATATCATCGCCCGGGCCTGTGGTCAACTCGACATGGTTCAGACCAGCCAAAAAGGCACCAACGACTTTGTCACCAACGTCGACAAAGAAGCAGAACAGGCAATAGTGCAAATCCTGCGTAAATCCTACCCAACCCACGATATCGTTGGCGAAGAAGGTGGCGATTACGGCAGTTTCAATAGTGAATACCAATGGATCATCGACCCACTCGATGGTACCGCCAACTTTATCAAAGGCATCCCCCACTTCGCCGTTTCTATCGCGCTGCGCCACAATGGCAAGCTCGATCAGGCGGTCATTTATGATCCACTGCGTGGTGAAGTGTTCACTGCCAGCCGTGGTGGTGGTGCGCAGTTAAACGGTCGCCGTATTCGTGTGACCAACGCCACAGACTTAACCGGCACTATTCTGGCAACAGGTTTCCCGTTTAAGCAAAAGCATCACCTTGATGCTTATACCGAAACTTTCAAAACTTTCTTCACTACTGCTGCAGACGTCCGTCGTAGCGGTTCAGCTGCGTTGGATCTGGCTTATGTCGCCGCTGGCCGTTTAGATGGTTTCTGGGAAATCGGTTTAAAACCATGGGATATCGCTGCAGGTGAACTGATTGTGCGGGAAGCCGGTGGTCTGGTCAGCGATTTCGTTGGCGGCAATAACCAGCTGAAAAGCGGCAACGTTGTTGCCGGTAACCCGAAAGTGCTGGCTGCGATGTTAAAAGGCATGCGCCCGCACCTGACCGAATCGCTGATGCGCTAAGCGGCAGAGACAAAAACGCCGGCGATTGCCGGCGTTTTTTTGGCGCATGGTCGATGGGCATTTAATCTTGCGTCACCGGCAAACCAGCATTGACCCAGGCAGTATAACCGCCGGCCAGACTCAACACATCGCTATAGCCCATTTGCTGTAACGCATCCGCCGCTAAAGCTGAACGAAAACCACCACCGCAGTACAAAACTAAAGTTTGTTGCTTATCCTGAACTTTACCTTCGATATCGCGTTCAATGACACCTTTACCGATGTGCATCGCTTGTGGCAAATGGCCTTTTTGCCACTCCAGATCTTCCCGCACATCAATCAGCACACAAGGCGCTTGATGCGCATTGTATTGCTCGATAGAGATCTCACGAACCCGGCTTTTCGCCGCGTCAACCATCGCCAGAAAGCCGGTATTATGTTGTTTGCTCATCTGCAACTCCTTCAACTAAAACCTGTGCAGCCGTTATGCAACTGCCGGTAAGCCTCAGTACCTTATTGCTTTAAAAAGAAAAAAGCCAGTCACGAGACTGGCTTTCAGCTATTTAGATGGACGGTGTATCCGCCCCTTCTTTTTCGATCACTGTGGGCATCAAATCCTCACGGCTCGCGCCGAGGATCACGGCCAACGCAGATGCGATAAAGATTGAAGAATAGGTACCAATCGCGATACCAAACAACAGCGCTGTGGCAAAACCGTGGATCATAGCGCCACCCATAAAGAACAGGACTATCAAAGTTAATGCCGTGGTAAAAGACGTCATCGTGGTTCGGCTCAGCGTTGTCGTGATCGCCTCATTCACCGACTCGTCGGTGGACAGATCACGCATTTTCCGGAATGTCTCGCGGATCCGGTCGAACACAACAATAGTGTCGTTGATGGAATAACCAATCAGCGCCAGAATTGCGGCCAGAACCGTCAGGTCAAATTCCATGCCTGTTACCGAGAACATCCCCAACGTGATAATCACGTCATGTAACAGAGATGCCACAGCGCCGACAGAAAAGCGCCATTCAAACCGGGCAGCAACATAGATTAAAATCCCTACCAATGCTGCCAGAATCGCCAGAAAACCATCTTCTTTCAGTTCATCACCAACCGCAGAACCCACTACGTCAACTTTGTTCACCGTAACCGGAGTCGCTGCGACAGTGTTGATGACGGTCAGGATTTGCTCACCGATGGCCTTTTGCTGTACACCTTCACGCGGTGCGATCCGGATCATCACGTCCTGACTACTGCCGAAGTACTGGACTTGGGCATCAGCAAAACCAGCAGCAGCCAGCGCATCACGCACTTTGTCTAACTCAGCTTGTTGCTCAAATTGCACTTCAATGACGGTACCACCGGTAAAATCCAGCCCCAGGTTCAGTCCTTTGGTAAATAAACTGACCAATGAACCCAGTACCAAAAAGGTTGAGAAAATCAACGCCGGCCATTTGAACTTCATAAAGTTCAGCGCGTTTTTATAGATAAATAGACGCATCTTGCGCTCCTTAAACCGGCAGGTCAGCGCCGCGGCGCTGGCCCCAGACGGCATTGACGATCAAACGCGTGATCACAACCGCTGTGAAAATAGAAGTCAGAATACCGAGCGCTAATGTCACCGCAAAACCTTTAACCGGACCTGTACCGACACCAAACAGAATCAACGCGACCAATAAGGTAGTGATATTCGAGTCAGCGATAGTAGCAAAAGCACGGTCATAGCCTTCATGGATCGCCTGCATCGCAGAACGACCATTCGCCAATTCTTCACGGATCCGCTCGTTAATCAATACGTTAGCGTCCACCGCCATACCGACAGTCAGCAAGATACCGGCCATACCAGGTAACGTCAGGGTCGCACCGGGGATCATCGCAATCATACCGACCAGCAACACCAGGTTACAGGCCAGCGCAATATTTGCGACCACACCAAACCACTTGTAATAGAACACCATAAAACCAACCACAGCCAGCATGCCCCACATAATGGCGTTCATACCGAGGTCGATATTTTCTTGACCCAAGCTAGGGCCAATGGTCCGTTCTTCCACGATTTGGATCGGCGCGATCAGGGCACCGGCGCGTAACAACACAGCCAGATTCTGGGCTTCACCTGGCGCATCGAGGCCTGTGATACGGAAGCTGCGGCCTAAACGAGCCTGAATAGTGGCGACAGATACCACTTCTTCTTTTTTCTCCAGAATCGTTTTGCCATCAGCGTCTTTTTTACCGGTTGGCTTGTATTCGATAAACACCGTGGCCATCGCTTTACCGATGGCGTCTTTAGTCGCCAGCGAGAAGCTGTTGCCGCCCTTAGCATCTAAGTCAATATTGACCTGCGGCCGGCTATATTCATCAAAACCAGCATTGGCACCAACGATGTGGTTACCAGTCAGCATGATACGTTTTTGCAGCACCACTGGTGCACCACTGCGGTCATAGAACAGCTGTGAAGCTGGTGGAACGCGGCCTGCAGCAGCACTGGCGACATCGGCAGATTCGTCAACCAGACGGAATTCCAGTGTCGCCGTAGCGCCAAGAATTTCTTTAGCGCGTGCTGTGTCCTGCACGCCAGGCAGTTGAACGACTATCCGCTCAGCGCCTTGACGTTGCACCAGCGGTTCAGCCACACCAATGGCGTTAACGCGGTTACGGATAATGGTAATGTTCTGCGCGACAGCATCTTCACGCAGCGCTTTAACTTTGGCTTCGCTGAAACTAACCAGTAAAGTATTGTCAGCGCCTTCGGTGTACACCATATCGCGGTCTTTTTCCGACAGGACTTTCTGTGCTGCTTTAACATCTTCCGGGCTGCGGAACGTTAACACCACTTGCTGTTTTGGCAGGTCGGCCGCGACAGAGCGGTAACGCACTTTGGCTTCACGCAAATCGGTGCGGTAGTTTTGCACCAGATCATTGACGTTTTTGTCCATCGCAGTTTTCATGTCAATTTCCATCAGGAAATGCACACCACCGCGTAAATCCAGACCCAGTTTCATTGGCGCTGCGCCGATACTGTCCATCCAAGCCGGCGTCGCCGGTGCCAGATTCAGCGCAGTGACGTATTTGTCACCAAGCAGTTGCTCGATGACTTCACGTGCTTTTAACTGATCTTCAGTAGTCAGAAAACGCGCAAGAACCTGTCCGTCTTCTAAAACTACGCTTTTACTGTTGATTTGTTTGGCAGTCAGTTCAGTGCTAATTTTGTCGACCACTTCGGCAGTGACTTCAGCACCACGGGTCGCATTAATTTGCAGCGATGGATCGCTTGGGTAAATGTTGGGCAAGGCGTAGATAAAACTGACGGCCATTACCACAACTACCAGCAAATAACGCCAGATTGAGTTTTGATTTAACACATTAAATTCCTTTCAGCCGTTCGCTTTACAGCGATTTCATCGTGCCTTTCGGCAGTACGGCACTGATAGAGCCTTTTTGCACTGTCACTTCAGTCGTGTCGTTCAGCGCAATGACGACAAAATCTTTATCGTCAGCGATCTTCGCGATCCGACCGACCAGGCCGCCCTGCGTCAGCACTTCATCACCTTTGGCCAAAGATGACATCAAGTTTTTGTGCTCTTTCATCCGCTTACTTTGTGGACGGAAGATCATGAAGTAGAAAATCAGACCAAAAGCGGCCAACATGATCACCAGATCTAAACCACCACCAGGCTGGCCAGCAGCTGCCGTTTGTGCTTGTGCATCAGAAATAAAAAAACTCATTGGTATCCCCTTAAATTTTAAAGCTTAATTTCAAATTGTTATTCAGCTGACGCAGTCTCTGCACTGTCTGCCAACACCGGAACTGGCGCATCAAGTGCCGGAACAGTCAAACCACGACGGGCATAAAAGTCAGTGATAAAGTCCTGCAGTGTGCCTTGTTCAATCGCATCGCGTAAGCCCTGCATTAATTTCTGATAATGGTGCAGGTTATGGATAGTATTCAGTCGGGCACCCAGGATCTCATTACAACGATCGAGATGATGGAGATATGCGCGCGAATAGTTTTTACAAGTGTAACAGTCACAATTTTCATCCAAAGGCGCGATATCGTCTTTGTATTTGGCATTGCGGATCTTAATCACACCACTTGTAACGAATAAATGGCCGTTGCGGGCGTTACGGGTTGGCATCACACAGTCGAACATATCGATGCCACGGCGCACGCCTTCAACCAGATCTTCCGGTTTACCCACGCCCATCAGATAACGCGGTTTATGTACCGGCATTTTGTCTGTGGTGTGATTGAGGATTTTGATCATTTCATGTTTCGGTTCACCAACCGATAAACCACCGATGGCGTAACCGTCAAAGCCGATGTCTTCCAGACCGTTTAATGACACATCACGCAGATTCGGATACATGCCGCCCTGAATGATGCCAAACAATGCAGAAGGGTTATCGCCATGCGCATCTTTGCTACGTTTGGCCCAGCGCAAAGACATTTCCATCGATTTTTTCGCTTGCTGCTCGGTGGCAGGATATGGCGTACATTCATCGAAAATCATTACGATATCAGAGCCTAAATCGCGCTGTACTTCCATCGAACGCTCTGGCGTCAGCTGGATTTTTTCGCCATTCAGCGGGGAGCGGAACGTCACACCTTCTTCTTTGATTTTACGCAGTTCGCCGAGGCTAAACACCTGAAAACCACCAGAGTCGGTCAGAATGGGTTTGTCCCAATGCATAAAATCATGTAAATCACCGTGTTTACGAATGATTTCCGTGCCAGGACGCAGCATCAGGTGAAAGGTATTGCCAAGGCAGATTTGTGCCCCGGTCGCAGCCAGTTCTTCCGGCGTCATGCCTTTAACTGTGCCGTAGGTACCAACTGGCATAAATGCCGGGGTATCGACCACACCACGGGCAAATGTCATACGTCCGCGCCGGGCTTTGCCGTCGGTCTTCATTAACTCAAATTTCATTGTGACCTCATTGACCGGAAAAACAGTCCAGCCTTTTAAAAAAACGCCCGATTGTAGCAGAAAGCCAGGCGTATGTTGACAATCCGACCTGACTGCGCCGCTTAAAGGATTAGCATCGCATCGCCATAGGAATAAAATCGATATTGCTGCGTAATCGCTTCCCGATAGGCATGCATGATGATATCTCTGCTGCATAGCGCCGACACCAGCATAATCAGCGTCGATTCCGGTAAATGGAAATTGGTGATCAAGCCATCAATGACGGCAAACTGATAACCGGGATAGATAAAAATCTGCGTATCACCGTAATAAGGCTGCAACGGCTGACCAGCAGCTTTCGCGAACTGCGCAGCAGATTCCAGCGACCGCACCGATGTCGTGCCCACAGCGATCACGCGGTTGCCCCGAGCTTTACATGCTTCGACGGCGGCAACGACTTCCGGTGGCACTTCGATATATTCGGCGTGCATTTGATGTTCAAGAATATTGTCGACCCGCACTGGCTGGAAGGTGCCGGCACCGACATGCAGCGTAACAAAAGCAAATTCCACACCTTTGGCTTGCAACGCCGCCAGCAATGGCTCGTCAAAATGCAATCCCGCAGTAGGCGCCGCGACAGCACCGGGTTTCGCGTTATACACAGTCTGATAGCGTTCGCGATCGCTGGCCGCATCCGGTCTGTCGATGTAAGGTGGTAAAGGCATATGACCGAGTCGTTCCAGCATCGCCAGCACGGGCTCGTCTGACAGCAACGTCAGCTCAAACAACTCACCGTGACGGCTGGTCATCTCGACTTCGGCGTCCTGTTCCAGGATTAAACGGTTACCTGGCTTTGGTGCTTTGCTGGCACGGATATGCGCGAGGAAACGTTTGTCGTCTAACAGGCGTTCAACCAGTACTTCGACTTTGCCGCCAGACGTTTTCTGGCCAAATAACCGCGCCGGGATCACGCGGGTATTGTTGAATACCAGCAGATCTCCAGGATTAACTGCATCCAATACCGCTTTAAAGTGGGTATGTTCAATTTCTCCAGTCTGGCGTTGTAGTTTTAACAACCGGCTGGCAGAACGTTCTGGCTGGGGGAAACGGGCAATCAGCTGCTCGGGCAGCTCAAAAGAAAAATCAGTTTTTTGCATCACAGGTCCGCTTTACTGACAAACACTGAAGGGGGACATAGTCTAATGATTCACGCTGATTTTCTCAATGACTCTGCGGCTTATGGCTTACAGAAATAAAGTGCAGAATCGTCATGGCTTCCCTGACAACTGCTCTATAATCGAATAAAGCGCAGGACGCGCGGCAACATTCGTTTCGTAGATACAGGGAGTCACTATGGATATCTGGTTTAGTCTGATTTTGTTGGGTGCCAGTCAAATCATCTTATGCTGGTACAGTTACCAGCTTGCAATTGAAAAAGGCTACCCTGCACTACTGTTTGCCGGTGCAGGTTTGTTACCACTGCTGAATCTGTTTGCACTGATGCTGTTACTATTATTGCCAGACCGACGATTGGCCGAGCACCAGCTGTATTTCAGTAAATTCCGCCAACGCCCCTGATAGCCTGAGTGCGCCAGCTTAACCGGCGCACTTTTGTTGCAACACTTCTGCGATGAGCGTTGCCATCAAGCGGTAATTGCGCGACTTGCTTGACGTTGGTCGCCAGGCTACGCCGATGTCGCGCGCGGCACCACTGCTGGCAGGTGCCTGACTGATCAGCTCAGTACCTTGTAACAACCCGCTGTTAATCGCCATCTGCGGCATAAAAGTCACGCCGAGTTTGTTGTTTACCATTTGCGTCAACGTATGCAGGCTGGTGGCAAAAAACGGGTTCACTTTACGCGAATCTTCCAGCTCACATGCCTTCACCGCATGGCCGGTCAGGCAATGTTCCCGTTCCAGTAAAAAGATACTTTCATCCGGCCACTGTGAGATATCCTGACTGAAGCCGCGGTCTTGCCAGTCTTTGTGTAACACCAGTTTAAAACCGTCCTGCGCCAGTACTTCAGTGTGTAAAGCACCAGTTTCATAGGGCAGCGCCAGCAATACCATGTCCAGCCGGCCTTCTGTCAGCGCCCGTAATGAGTTCTCCGAGGTGTCTTCGCGCAGTAATAACTGCAATTCCGGATAACGCTGACGACACAGCGCCATCACTTCGCTCAGCACAAAAGGCGCTATAGTTGGAATACAACCGAGGCGGAACTGTCCGGTCATCGGCTTCCCCTGATTACGGGCAAAATCGGCCAGTTCCTCACATTGTTCAATGATATACCTGGCCTGCCGCACCACATCTTCACCTAGCGAGGTAAATATAAAGGTTTTGTGATCACGCTCCAGTAACTGGGCATCGATAGTTTCTTCCAGATTGGCAATGGCGGCGCTTAAAGTGGACTGGCCTATGTAACAGGCATCGGCGGCACGGCCAAAATGCTGATGTTCATGTAAGGCGAGTAAATATTGCAGTTGTTTCACGCTGGGTAGTCGTTTCATCGTAAATTCCGTTATAAATTTTGATTTACCCGCAAAGATAGCGATGAAGATGCTAGTGCACGGAGCCAGCCTCTGCAACCCAAATGCGTTAGGTTGTGCAAAGGACGAGGACCTTTAGCAAGTTCGCGCCAGCGAAGAGATTTCCTGCGCTAAATAAAAAACCGCCCGAAGGCGGTTTTTTGTATATCAACGCGCTTATAACGCTTCCATAACGGTCTTGATCACATAGAAGAATATGATCGATAAAAATGCGCCTATTGGTAATGTCACAACCCAAGACACGAAAATATTCCGGATGACACCTAAGTTCAGTGCGGCAATACCACGTGCCATACCAACGCCAAGCACTGCACCGACCAGAGTTTGCGTTGTGGAAATAGGTAAACCCATACCAGAAGCGACTACAACAGTCGTCGCTGCGGCGATTTCTGCCGCAAAACCACGGCTTGGTGTCAGATGGGTAATATTTTCGCCAATAGTTTGAATAACTTTGGCACCCAAAGTAGCCAAACCGACGACGATACCGATAGCACCCAGAGGAAGAATCCACCAATCCAACGACACTTTATCTAAAATCTGACCACCAGATTGGATGATGCCAACAACTGCAGCCAAAGGCCCGATTGCATTGGCCACATCGTTAGAACCGTGTGCAAATGCCATACAGCAAGCAGTGAAAATCATCAGGATACCGAAAATTTTCTCCACGTTGGTAAAGTGCATTTCCTTATCTGCATCCGGATCAATTTTCAAGCGGCTGATTGCAAAAGCACCAATCAATGCAACAACCAGAGCGATGGCAAAACACAACAAGATGCCTTCGTTGGTAGATAAATCCAGACCAACGTGTTTTAAGCCTTTGGTTACCGTGACATAAGACATAATGTAGGCGGCAAAAAACATATAGTAAGGCACAAACTTCTTCGCTGCTTTGAGCGGACTGTCTGTGTTAAAAATGAAATGCTGCGCACTCATAAAGATCAAGAATGCCAGCACCCCAGATAGCAAAGGCGTCACCACCCAACTACCGACGATCCCGCTGACAGAATCCCAGTGCACGTAGTCCATGCCAACGCCAACTGAGGCAAAACCGATGATAGCACCAACGATCGAATGCGTGGTCGATACCGGCCAGCCATAATGAGACGCAACCAACAACCAAGAACCTGCAGCTAACAAAGAGCCGATCATGCCGTATACCAACAATTGCGGTACTTCTTTGAAGGCTTCGGCATCGACGATACCACTGCGAATAGTTGAAGTGACTTCGCCACCGGCTAACCAGGCGCCTGACGCTTCAAAAATCGCGGCGATGATCAGTGCTTGTTTTAAAGTTAAGGCTTTTGAACCGACTGAAGTTCCCATTGCATTGGCAACATCATTCGCGCCAACACCATAAGCCATAAAAAAGCCAAATAGTGCGGCAACAATTACCAGCACATGGCCATATTGAGCCAAAATTTCCATGAATTTTTACCTTTAGCGCTTAACGAGCCAACATGATTTCGAGACGTGAGCCTACTTTTAACGCGGTATCAGCTAAATCGCCGACCCACTCTAAAGTGCGGTACAGAAACATCACATCAACAGGGTTCAATGCACCTTCAGATTTGCGTACGAATTTGCGCAAACTGATTTGCATTTCGTCAGTGTCGTGTTCGATTTCGTCGATTTTTGCGATCATTTTGATCACCATATCGACTTCGCGTCCACGGAAACCAGTTTCCAGCAATTCGTCCAGTTCGTTGATCGCTTCACACGCCAGGGCGACGGCATCGATACAACGTTGCAGGTAAGCATTAAATTCTTGTTGGATAGGTGCCGGGATTTCCAGCTCGCGGCCCAATACACGGCCGGTGATGTCTTTGGTTTTATTAGCAATTTTATCCTGTTGCGACACCAACTCCAGTATATCGGTGCGATCGACAGGTAAAAACAAGCCGCGCGGCAAATGAACGCGGATATCGCGTTTCAAAGTGTCAGCTTCTTTTTCAAGGCTAACGATTACTTTTCTTACTTCCGCTGCAGTGTCCCAATCCTTGTTATATACGGCTGCGAAAAACGGCAGTAACTGCTCGCTCGCCGCCAGGACTTTACGAATATGTTCTTCAATTGGTTTAATTGGAGATTTTGCGAAAACAGCCAAAAATGCACTTGGCATAGCTTTGCCTCTTGGTTTTGTAGTGGACGAAAGTCGGCGCGCATTGTACTGCAACCGTCGCATAATAAAAATGTCATAAAGCCGTAAAAATGCAAAAAGCCAGGCTGATTATAGTCAGCACTGGCTTTTTGGGCGCCTAATTCAGCGATTATTCAGCTACGGGCATTTTGTTCCAGGCTGTCTTCATCACTGTGGCGCACATCACGACCTTTGACAAATGAAATGACGTACTCAGAAATGTTTTTGCAGCGATCACCAATCCGTTCCAGTGCACGGGCAGACCACAGCACGTTCATGATTTTTGGAATGGAACGTGGATCTTCCATCATGTAAGTCATCAATTGACGGGTAATGGCTTCATATTCACGGTCGACCTTTTTGTCTTCTTTGTAGACCGCTAAGGCTGCTTCCACGTCCATCCGGGCGAATGCGTCCAATACATCGTGCAGCATCTGCGCGACATGACGGCCCATATTCTCCAGATTGACCAGCAGATCCTGCTGAGCGCTGCTGAAGGATTCCAGTGCGACTTTGGCGATCCGCTCGGCTTCATCACCAATACGTTCCAAATCAGAAATCGCGCGGATGATGGTCAGAATCAAGCGTAAATCACTGGCAGCAGGCTGACGTTTCGCAATGATGCGCGTACATTCTGCGTCAATTTTGATTTCCCAGTCATTGACCAGCAAATCATTGGCAATCACTTGTTGCGCCAGTTCAGCATTGCTGCCGGCAATCGCATTCAGTGCATCCGACAGCTGTTGCTCGATCAAGCCACCCATCGCCATGATGTGGTTACGGATCTGCTCGATCTCGTCATTAAACTGACTGGAAATGTGTTTGGTTAAATTCAGTTTGTCCATGTGAAACCTCTGCTTAAGTCTGGTAATTAACCAAAACGGCCAGTGATGTAGTCTTCAGTCTGTTGTTGCGACGGGTTGGTAAACATCTTATTCGTCGCCGCGTATTCCACCAGATTGCCCATGTACATAAAGGCAGTATAGTCCGATACCCGTGCAGCCTGTTGCATGTTGTGCGTGACAATCACAATGGTGTAACGATTTTTCAGTTCATTGATTAATTCTTCAATCTTCAGCGTGGAGATTGGGTCCAGTGCGGACGCTGGTTCATCGAGCAGCAGCACTTCAGGCTCAATCGCAATAGCGCGGGCAATTACCAGACGCTGTTGCTGGCCACCAGACAGGCCAAAAGCGTTGTCATGTAAGCGGTCTTTTACTTCGTTCCACAATGCCGCGCCTTTGAGCGAGCTTTCCACCACTTCGTCCAGTACGCGGCGATCGTTTACGCCTTGCAGGCGCAGACCATAAGCAACGTTTTCATAAATGGTTTTTGGGAACGGGTTCGGCTTCTGAAACACCATGCCAACCTGACGGCGCAGCTCAGCGACGTCGACCGTTTTGTCATAGATATTCTGGCCGTCGAGCAGGATCTGTCCTTCAATACGACAAATATCAACCAGGTCGTTCATCCGGTTAAAGCAACGCAGTAAAGTAGATTTACCACACCCTGACGGGCCGATAAATGCGGTCACGCGTTTTTCCGGGATTTGCATATTAATAGTTTTTAACGCCTGCGATTCAGCGTAGTAAAGACGCAGGTCTTTCACTTCCAGCTTGATTTTTTCATCTGCCAGATTCAGCTCGCTGTAGCCGTTCAGAGTTTGTTGTGTGGTCATACGTCAGTTCACTCTTAAAATTCAGTTCAGGTTCTGCGGCGGGATGCCACGCATCCCGCGTTAGGTGCCCATCGGCACCAATTTGCTCTATGGGTTCTAGTCAGATTCGCTGCGATATTTTTCCCGCAGTTTATTGCGTAAATGAATCGCCGCCATATTCAGCAGTACAATCAACACAACCAGTACTAATGCTGTGGCATATAACAATGGTCTTGACGCTTCAACGTTCGGGCTTTGGAAACCAACGTCAAACACATGGAAACCTAAGTGCATAATTTTCTGATCTAAATGAACAAATGGGAAAGTACCGTCGACCGGTAAGGTCGGTGCGAGTTTCACCACGCCGACCAACATTAACGGCGCTACTTCACCGGCGGCACGAGCGATAGCTAAGATCAAACCGGTCATCATCGCTGGTGTAGCCAGCGGCACTACAACTTTCCATAATGTTTCAGATTTTGTCGCGCCTAACGCCAAACTACCCATCCGAATCGTGCTTGGGATGCGTGACAAACCTTCTTCTGTCGAAACAATCACGACTGGAAGTGTTAATAATGCCAGTGTCAATGACGCCCAAAACAGGCCTGGGGTACCAAAAGTTGGCGCCGGCAGTTTTTCTGGGTAGAACAGCGCATCAATATTGCCGCCCATAATATAAACAAAGAAACCTAAACCAAACACACCATAAACAATCGATGGCACACCCGCTAAGTTATACACAGAGATGCGAATAATTTTTAGCATGGTGCCTTGCTTGGCATATTCACGCAGGTAAATCGCTGCCAACACGCCAAACGGCGTCACAATGATTGACATCAAGATGACCATGGTCACGGTACCGAAAATGGCTGGGAAAATGCCGCCTTCGGTATTGGCTTCGCGCGGATCTTCGCTCAGGAAGTGCCAAATCGCCGCAACATAGTGCACAGACTTATCCAGCACTGACATCCGGTTCGGCATATGCGCATGCACAATATTGGACAGATTAATCGTCAGCTCTTTTCCTTCGGCCGTGACAACTTTCAGACTGTCACGCTTAGCTTGGGAGTAAAGCGCTTCTAATTCCTGCTGTAACTCAGCATATTGAGCATCAAGCGCAGCCTGATCTTGCGCGGCTTGCTGCACATACTGGCTCAATTCTTCAGCACTGGCTCCGTTCAGTTCAAGCGTACGCTTGCCCAAACGCAACGCTTCCAGCGCCTTGTTAATTTTACCAATCTCACCATTTTCAATTTCACTGATGTCATCGTGCAACGCGTTAGCACGCGCCATTGCTACCTGCAGAGCTGGCCACAATGCTTCACCTTCAGCTATCACTTTGTCTTGTTGCAACAATTGCAGTGGGAAACCCTGGAAATTGCCCCACTCACGCCGTTCAATCACGATGGCGTTCTCTGGTTTTTCCCAGTTTGACAAATCGTAATCAAGGAACCACGCAAAGTCGCGACCATACACGTCACGGTTAGACACTTTCAACAAATGCCGTGCATACGATTCTGCGTTGTCTGGCAAGGTTACGCCCGAATCTTTCAGCGTGACCGCACTGACCTGTTCTGTGCGCACGTGTTCAGCCAACAGCAATTTCTTGCTGCCATCTGATTGAACCGCCTGTACGCGTTGTAAATCAGCAGGCCAAAAGTGACTACCACCTTGAACCGCGATTAATCCCAGAACCCCAATGACCATCACCAAACATAAGGCGATTGCACCGGCGTTTAACCAAATCCACGGAGTACCCGTTTTAAACCAAGCTTTCATGCCGTTCACTCCGAATTACAGATTACTGAAGCGTTGACGTAACCGCTGCCGGATCACTTCAGCAAGCGTATTAAACACAAAGGTAAAGACAAACAGCACCAGCGCCGCCAAGAACAACACGCGGAAGTGCGTGCTCCCTACTGCAGTTTCTGGTAACTCAACCGCAATGTTCGCGGACAAGGTGCGCATACCTTCAAACAAATTGAAATTCACGACAGGACTATTGCCGGTGGCCATTAACACAATCATCGTTTCACCGACTGCGCGGCCGAAACCAACCATGACCGCCGCAAAAATACCAGGACTTGCCGTTGGTAAGACGACGCCCATCATGGTTTGCCAAGGAGTTGCCCCAAGCGCCAGTGAGCCTTGCGTTAAATGGCGTGGCACGTTAAACACGGCATCTTCAGCAATCGAGAAGATGTTCGGGATCACGGCAAAGCCCATCGCGATACCAACGACTAAGGCGTTCCGTTGGTCATAAGTGATACCGTTATCAGTGAACCACTGACGTAAACTGCCATTAAAGAACAGCATGTCTACGCTTGGGCTTAAACTGACGCACAACCAAATAAAACCAATAATCACGGGAATAAGCAGCAGCACTTCCCAACCGAGACCAAAACGCTCGCGCCAAGAGCGCGGCGCAAAGCGCCAAAGATACGCGGCCAACAGCATCATGAAAGGTAACAACAGCAGAATGGCGAACACAGCACTGAGATATTTCTCGATAAAAGGCGCCAACCATAATCCGGCTAAGAAGCCTAGAATAACAGTTGGTAAAGCCGCCATGATCTCGATAGTTGGCTTCACCTTCCCGCGTAATTTTGGCGTCATAAAATAGGCAGTATACAGCGCGCTCATAATTGCCAGCGGTGTAGCAAACAACATGGCGAAGATAGCCGCTTTCAGAGTACCCAGCGCCAGTGGCACCAAGCTCATTTTCGCTTCAAACTCATCAGAACCTGAAGATGCCTGCCAGATATAGTCACTTTCGCCACGACCTTCATACCAGACTTCATTCCACATCGCTTTCCAGCTGACGTCCGGATGCGCATTTTCCAGCGCGAAGCGCTGTACTTTACCGTCTGCGGCAAAAGCCAGTAATGCAGTATTGATTGGGCTGATGGCGATGCGTTCAAAACTGGTCCCCTCCAGCAACGGTTCCAGCGCTAAAGTGCGGGCTGACGTGCCGTAATGGATGCCAAGGTTGGCCGCAGCATCTAGTACCAGGAAACCTTTGCGGGAATACTCAGGTTCAATCTGGCGAATCGCTGCAGGATGCTGTTCAAAATCACGGATATGTTTTAAATGGAAGTTGTTGTGCTCATCGCGCACCAGAAACCACTGGCTGAGACTGCCGTCCGAACCACCGACAATCAGCGAGACCGCACCGACCAGAAACTCGACCGCAGTAACTTGCTGACCGGCAGCTACCGCACTGACTGCTTCAACATATCGGGCCTGGGCCGGATTTGTGACGTCATAATAATGAATCTTTTCATTACCTTCCGCGATGAACAGATTGTGCAGCGTGGTATCAAGTAAAATCCGGCTGACGTCTTTTGGTGCATCCGGCAACGAATAATCGGTGCGCACTAAGGTCGTCTCACCGGTCATAAACTCGGTTTGTGCTTCAAATACGTGGTAACTCAAGCGACCGTCAGCTGCAAACGCCACTAACGCAGTACCCGCGCTACCTTCCTGCACCGCCAGGCTCTTTAACGCCTGACCCGGATTTAAATCCAGTGGTGTTTCACCCAGCGGATAGGTAACCACTGGCACCACTTTGCGTTTGTCGTCCGGATAACTCAGGTTGTATTCGTGTTTGATCACCAGCGCTTGGCCATTCGATAAACCAAGTGCCAGCAAACCTGAGCGAGGTTCACCGCGGGCAAATGCTGAAATCGAGGTTTGTGCCGGAAGTTGCAGCTGCACTTTTTCGCCAGCCTGACCGGTCAGCGCATCAAAGAATTGCAGCTCCCCGGACGCCGAGACATTCAGCCCCACTTCACTGTAGCGTTCAAGGTTGGTATACAGCGGTTTACTGCTGTTGATCTGGTAGCTTTGCTCTGCTTCCACGCTGGCTGACGAGAAGATCGGCCCAACTTCAGAAAACAGATAGACAAAAATAGTCGCAAAGGCTGCGACTACACTGATGCCGGCAAATGCGATACCGTATTTGGACATTTTATCTTTAAAACTGCGCCAGCGGCGCAGACGAGCCCGTTTTTCACCGCTTGGCAATAATGATGGCCTTGTAGTGACAGGAGCTGACGTGGAGGTCTGTTGCATGTTTACACATCCAGTACTGACTTTTCGGATGCTGCAAAGCTTAGACGAGATTTATGTCAGAAATATTACAGCGTAGATTTTTGTCATAATTTGGCAATATTCAATGCCAAACAGTCTGGTAAACCGCAAATTGGCTCCCATGTTCGAAGAGCACCTAACGCAAAAGGCGCCCGCAGGCGCCTTAAAAAAAAGCAGAGATTTATTTGATACCAAGTTCGGCCAGTACTTTCGCCGCAACTTTGTTCGGAACTGGTACATAACCGTCGCGAACCACAATCTCCTGACCGCGTTTTGATAACACCAGTTTGATAAACTCGCGTTCCATTGGCGTCAGTTCTTTGTTCGGGTGTTTGTTAACATAAACAAACAGGAAACGGGACAGTGGGTACTTGCCATCCAGCGCATGGTCTGCTGTTGGTTCAACAAAAGGTGAGCCTTCTTTTTTCGCCAGTGGCAGTGCACGTACACCAGAAGTCACATAACCGATACCTGAGTAACCGATGCCGTTGATAGACTCGCTGACACCCTGCACTACTGAAGCAGAACCAGGCTGTTCGTTGATGCTTGATTTGAAATCGCCTTTACATAACGCATGTTCTTTGAAGTAACCGTAAGTACCAGATACCGCGTTACGGCTGTACATGGTGAAATCGCGGTTCGCCCACGCACCATCCAGACCTAATTGACCCCAACGCGTGACATCTTCTTTGTAACCACATTTGCGGGTCGCAGAGAACACTGCGTCAACCTGCGCCATGGTCATGCCTTTGATTGGGTTGTCTTTATTGACGTAAACCGCCAGCAAGTCGACCGCAACCGGCACTGCAGTTGGTTTGTAACCGAATTTAGCTTCAAACGCCTGAATTTCGCTTGGCTTCATCGCGCGGCTCATTGGGCCGAAGTTTGAAGTACCTTCAGTCAATGCCGTTGGCGCTGTAGAAGAACCTGCGCCCTGAATTTGAATGTTCACATTTGGGTACAGCTTACGGTAATCTTCAGCCCACAACGTCATCAGGTTGTTCAGCGTATCAGAACCGATACTGGAAATACTGCCCGATACGCCAGAGGCTTTCTGGTAGTCAGGTAAAGCCGGGTCGACTTTAGTCACCGCAGCGGCTTGAAAACTGAAAGTGGCAGCGATAATGGCTGCAGTCGATAAAATTTTAAAAGTTTTCACCTTAAAGTCCTCTTGTTGGCAATCGCAAGCCTGTGCCTGCAGTTCACGCTACACATCATATTTCGGTAATATGACAATAATATGACGATAAAACAGTCTGGTGAATTTCTAGTAAAAAGCGACTAACAGTGTTGTTTTTTTAAAGTGGCTGGCTATAGTTTCGGCAGGCTGGGCGCCCGGATGGTTAACCGTGTGGGCACTGGTCAAGTCGTTTAAATAACAAAAATTAAATTTTAATGTGATATATTTTTTACGCTGAATCCAGATAGTCGCGGGATTTACAGCGGCGTACTAAAACAAGGAAATGCGCTATGAAGCAGTTGGTTTTAACGTTGATCGGTCAGGATAAAGCAGGCCTGGTCGAACAACTTGCAACGTTGATTGCCGAATACCACGGCAATTGGACCGCAAGTAATCTGAGCCATCTGGCTGGTTACTTCGCTGGGATTTTACAGGTTGAAGTGGCAGAACAACATGTAGCGGCTTTAACCGCTGCCCTGCAACAGATGAAGGATCTGGATATCCGCGTACAACATGGGGTGGACTCCCGCGTCAACGAGCAGAAACTGCTAAAGTTCGTCATCACCGGCAACGACAGACCGGGCATTGTGCGTGAACTGTCGTCGGTCATTAAGCACAAAGGCACCAATATCATTCACTTTGAAAGCTCTAAGCAAAGCGCACCGAATTGGGGTGTGCCACTGTTTAATGCGATCGCAACCGTCGAATTACCAGAAGGTTTGAACAAAGACGAAGTGGTACAGGCGCTTGAAGACATTGCCTCAGATGTGATGGTTGATGTCGAAAATCTGAACTGAAACGGTTCTGTCCAACAATAGCCCGTGCATGTTCTGACGTGACGGGCTATCTTATTCATAATTCTTTCATCAAATTGCCATAGATTAGGCTCAGCACCTCCCCCGCAGTGATGGAACTGATATGGAACTACCAAACAATTCAGAACACCCGATGCATTATTTCCCAAAAGAACTAAGCTGGCTTGCTTTTAATGAACGCGTGTTGCAGGAAGCTGCAGATGAGCGCAACCCATTAATTGAACGTCTGCGTTTCCTCGGCATTTATTCCAATAACATGGACGAGTTCTACCGGGTGCGGGTTGCGGACGTGAAGCGGCGTATCATGCTGCAGATGTATCACAATGAAGACGCCAGCCAGACCGAACATTTATTAAAACAAATTCAACAGTTTGTGCTGCGTCTCGGCGCCAAGTTCAATGCCATTCATATGGACCTGCAACTTGGTTTGCGTAAACATAACATCGAGTTTATCGACCAACACAAGCTGAATGAATCGCAAAGCGCCTGGGTTAAATCCTATTTCAAAGAAAAAGTACTGCGTCACATCTCGCCCATTCTGTTGTCGAACGAACACCTGCAGTTATCAAAACGCCTCGAAGACAATGCCACTTACCTGATGGTGGAAATGACCGGTCAGGGCAAACCGGAATATGCCATAGTGCAGGTTCCGACAGATGATGTGTCGCGTTTTCTGGAACTGCCGATTGCATTAAACCGCACCAAACGCCGCGGCCGTTATCGCCACCAATTTATGATGCTGGACGATGTGATTATTCACTGCCTGCGTGATTTGTTCGTTGGTTTCTTTGATTTCTGTGACATCCAGGCTTACTCGATGAAACTAACCAAAGATGCCGAGTATGACTTGAGCGAGTCATTGGATCAGAGCCTGCTCGACAAGATGTCGCACGGTATCCGGCAACGGCTGGAATCGGAGCCGGTGCGACTGGTCTACGACGTGTCGATGCCTGAGCACATGCTGAAAATTTTGCGTAAATTGCTGGGTGCAAACACGCTGGACGCCCTGATCCCCGGTGGTCGGTACCGGAATTTCAAAGATTTCATTAATTTCCCGTACACCGGTCATGCCAGTCTGGAGTTTTCGCCGCTGCCGCCATTACCAAGTCCGGATTTTGAACAACACAACACCACTTTTGATGCGATCCGCAGCAATGACGTGTTACTGCACTACCCCTATCACAACTTCACTTATTTCACCGAATGGGTCCGTCAGGCATCCTTTGACCCGAGAGTGAAGTCGATCAAAATGACGATGTACCGCGTGGCAAAAAATTCGCGGGTGATCCATTCGCTGCTCGATGCGGTCAGAAATGGTAAAAAAGTAACAGTGGTGGTCGAGCTCAAAGCGCGCTTTGACGAAGAAAATAACATCCAGTGGGCCAGGCGGATGACTCAGGCCGGTGTGCAGGTTGTGTTTGGCCTGACCACACTGAAAATTCACTCCAAACTCTGCATCATCAGCCGCGAAGAAAAAGCCGGACTGGTAAAATATGCCCATATCGGCACCGGTAATTTCAACGAAAAAACCGCGCGAATCTACACAGATATGAGCTTGTTTACTTGTCACAAAGAAATCTGTGATGAAGTTGATCAGGTATTTGAGTTTGTTGAATACAGTTACAAGCCTTTTGTTTTTCAACACTTAATTGTGTCGCCGACCTGGAGCCGGCCAAAGCTTAACAGCTTAATTCAGCGCGAAATTGATTTTGCTTTGAGCGGGCGCAAAGCCGAAATTGTGCTGAAGCTGAATAATCTGGTCGATGATCCTATTGTTGATCTGCTGTATAAAGCCAGTCAGGCTGGCGTGAAGATCCGGATTATCGTGCGCGGCATGTGCTCGCTGATCCCGGGCATCCCGGGTAAAAGTCATAACATCAAAGTGATCAGTGTGTTGGATCGTTACCTTGAACATGCGCGGGTCTACCAATTCTTTAATGGTGGCGATATTGATTTATATCTGTCATCGGCGGATTGGATGACACGCAATATCGAAATGCGCGTCGAAGTGGGCGTGCCGATCTATGACGCGCGGATTAAACAACAAATTATGACAGTGCTTGATTTGCAATGGAATGACAACGTCAAAGCTCGTCTAATCGACCAAGAACAAAGCAACCCTTATGTCAAAAGGGGCAACAGAAAAAGTATCAGGTCTCAGCAGGCGATTTATGACTATCTCGCCAGCCAACAACTGGGACCGACTATTCAGGCAGAGTTATGACCCATCTGACGCCAAATGCGTTGTCTGCCGCCGAATTAATTGCGGCGGTAGACTTAGGCTCCAACAGTTTTCATCTGGTGATCGCACGTATCGTTGACGGCGCACTGCAATTGTTGCATCGGGAAAAACAAAAAGTTCAGCTGGCCGATGGGCTGGATGAACAGCAAATGCTCAGCGATGAAGCGATGCAGCGCGGCCTGGCCGTGCTGCGGCAATTCGCCGATACGCTCAAAGACATGCCGACTCAATCCGTCCGCGTGATCGCCACCTACACATTACGCCGGGCAAAAAACAGCGCACGCTTTTTACAACAGGCGCAGGACGTGTTTCCGTTTCCGATCGAGGTTATTGCCGGACAAGAAGAAGCGCGGTTGATTTATCAGGGCGTCGCCCACTTTGAAACATACACCGGTCAACGCCTGGTCATCGATATTGGTGGTGGCAGCACTGAATTTGCCATTGGTGTGGATTTTCAGCCACTGAAACTGGCCAGCCGCAATATGGGCTGTGTCAGTTTCGCCAAGTTCTATTTTCCGCGTGGCCGCATCAGCCCCAAACGGTTTGAACGGGCTCTGATGCATGCCGAACAGGAACTGGAAAACATCTACACCGGTTATAAAAACACCGGCTGGCAGCAGGCGGTAGGTACATCCGGCACCATCAAAACCATTAAAGACATCGTCAGCGGACTAGGCTGGCATCCGCATGTGATTAAGCTCGAGCATCTGGAAAAACTGCAACAACTGTTGTTGGAAGTTGAGCTCTGTGATGCGTTAAATCTGCCTGGTCTGACGGAAGATCGTAAGCAATTGCTGGCGCCTGGCCTGGCGATTTTACTGGCTTCGTTCCGGATGCTGGGGATCGACGAGATGGTCTATGTCGACGCCGCCCTGCGCGAAGGCGTGTTGTATGAGATGAGCGATCGGCTGCAACATCAGGATATCCGTCAGCATACGATACAAAGCCTGATTAAACGTTATGTAGTCGATGCAGAACAGGCCGGCAGAGTCAGCCAGACCGTGCAAACCTTGTGGGCTCAAACGCAGACCCAGTGGCAGCTCAGTGCAGAATGGGGACAACTATTACAGTTTGCCTGTTATGTCTATGAAATTGGCCTGCAGATCAACTCATCCAGCGTGCAACGCCACAGTGCTTATATCCTGAATAATTCCAACTTGCCAGGCTTTAACCAGGAACAACAACGGGTGTTGGCCAGTCTGGTGCGGTATCACCGGCGGAAAATAAAACCGGACGATATCACGCCATTTTATCTGTATCGTCAGAGCGATTTTTACTACGCATTGTGTCTGTTTCGTCTAGCAATATTACTGAATCAGAAACGCCGGGAAGATATTCTGCCGGAGATCCAGGTGCATGCGGCTGCACAGCAACTGACGCTGCTGCTTCCGGACAGCTGGTATCAGCAACATACGGTGTTGGCCGCAGATTTACGTTCAGAGCAGCAGTTTATCAAACGACTCGGTCTGACCTTAAATTGTCCGGGCTTGCCTGAACTCAGTGACGAGATATGAAGCATAGCGCTGCGGAACATACCGCAGCGCTGTAGTTAGTTGTTTACTGCCGCTGTTTATCGTTTTGCTTTCCGCTTTCGCTCTTTGCTTTTGCTTTTGCTGCAGCTTCAGCTTCTGTGAGATCGGTCACCGTCACTACCCCACCGCGGTTCTCGTGATTAAATTTCATTTCTTTGAGCTTTTGTACCTGATCGGCTGAAAAGCGACCATAAGTGACAGACTTGGCCTGCACGGTACTTGCCATCAGTTCCAAATTGGCCACTTCCTCCGACCCCGGCATCGTTTGACCCTGGGCAAAAGCCCCTAACAAAGCCGCATCATTCGTCGCGGCGCCACCGCCATAGTTGCGGCTGGTGCCATAGATATCCGTCACAGTCCAGTCATTGATATCAGCAACCAATGTTTGTGCTTGATCCAGCAGCGGAATTTCGTCTTCCCGCAGGTATTCTTTTAAATGATTGCGCAGGTCGGCGGCAAAGTCAGGGAAATAACTGGCATTGCGCTGATAAAACCCAGCGACCCGAAAGGTCTTGCCATTGGGATAAGTACCGCGGTTGGTATTGATAAAATCAGTGGCATTAAACTGCAGCGAGCGATTCAGATTGGCGCCGGTGTAGGCATATTTGCGGATGCTGGGACTGCCAATGTACCCCTGATATAAGCCATAGATCACCAGCACTTCATCCGGATATTTTTGTTGCAACACGCCATATTGGATATCATTGAGGCTCAGTTGCACACCGCCTGCCTTCACAAGCTTGCGGGTTAACAGACCGTCTTTACCGGTGACAAAGTCTTCCAAGTCTTTTTTCGGATAGACTTTGTTGATTTCATCGATCACCACCACGTTATACAAATTCAGCCAGAAAGCGATTTGCTCTTTTTTATTCAGAGAATTAAGTGGGATCTCCACGGGAACCGATTCCAGACTGGCACGGATTTTACTGATCACGGCGGCCATTTCTGGTTTCTTTTTAAACTCCTCAAACATGATGCGGTTGCCGGCATTGGTCGTCAGTATGTTGTAGTTGTTTTTCAGCCGAGTGCTGACAGACGCCGAAGCGGCCTTGGACTTTTTCCGGCTGGGCGGGCCGGACATTAACACAGCGGCATCCAGCACATAGTCGAGATCGGCATAGTCTATTGTGATCACGCTGTCCGGCGTTTCGCCCTGCCAGGCCTCAGGTAAGCTGAAATCACTGGCGGATACCGATTTTGCACTTAAACATAAGAAGATCATTATTAACAATTTTTGCCACATTTTTATTCTCCTTGTCTCGTTAACTTCACCACATTAGGCGAATTTTTACGCATTCTCAACTGATCCCACCGCACTAAAATCAGCGGGAATTTTGCGGTGGTATTGCTTGGTTCACTGCCGGGTCAGCACTTAACGCCCTATTGCTTTGAACCTGTGACCGGATATGTGGTATTACTCCACATCAGAGATGTTGAGTGGTTAACTACCGGAGTCATTTATGCGTTTGCTGCTGTCTACCCTTGCTTTGGCCTGCTCTGCGGTGCCGGCTGTTTGTTTCGCCGATGTAAAAGCTGACCTGTCACCCGCCATTAGTGCAGTAATGCCACAAGTGATTAGCTGGCGTCGGGATTTGCACCAACATCCCGAGCTGTCCAACCGGGAAAAGCGCACCAGCGCCATGGTCGCGGCTGAGCTGAAAAAACTCGGGCTGGAAGTGCAGACCGGTATTGCCCATACCGGCGTGGTGGCGATGTTAAAAGGTGGCAAACCCGGCAAACTGGTGGCGCTGCGCGCCGACATGGATGCACTGCCGGTCAAAGAGCAAGTGGACCTGCCATTTGCATCCAAAGCGGTGGCGGAATTTAATGGTCAGCAAGTCGGCGTGATGCACGCTTGTGGCCACGATGCCCATGTCGCGATGCTATTAGGTACCGCCACAGTGCTCAGTAAGATGAAGGCACAGCTATCAGGCGACGTAATGTTTATCTTTCAGCCAGCTGAAGAAGGCCCGCCGCCGGGTGAAGAAGGTGGTGCCAAACTGATGCTCAAAGAAGGTATTTTTGCCAAACGTAAACCAGATGCCATTTTTGGTGTGCACGTCTGGCCTGGCCCTGCCGGTCAGTTACAGGTGAAACCTGAAGGCATTATGGCGGCAGCGGACAGCTTCGAGATCACCGTCAAAGGTGTGCAGGTGCATGGCTCCAGCCCCTGGCGTGGTATCGACCCTGTGGCGGTGACAGGACAGCTGATCACCGCCCTGCATCAAATCCCGGCGCGTCAACTGGATGTGACCCAGGCACCGGCAGTGATGTCGATTGGGCAAGTGCATGGCGGCGTACGCTGGAACATTATTCCGGATGAAGTCAAACTCGGCGGCACGATCCGGACCTTTGACCCGGTGATGCGCGAGCAGCTGATTAGTAAAATGCAGCACACCAGCGAACATATTGCTGCCGCCAGCGGCGCGACGGCGCATTTCCATTCCCAAAGCTTTGCGGCAGTCACCTGGAATCACGCGGGCCTGACTGATTGGGCGATGCCGTCGCTGAACTGGGCAGGTGCCAAAGCGGGCGTTAGCCCGATTAAGCCGATCACCGCTTCGGAAGATTTCTCCTTTTTCCAGCAGGAAGTGCCGGGGGTGTTTTTATTTCTTGGCATCGCCGAACCGGGTCAGCCAATTGAGAAAACCGCCCCCAATCACTCGCCGTTTTTCCGCGTTTATGAACCGGCAATGGAAAATGGTGTGCGGGCAATGGCGGGTTTAGCGGTAGATTTTCTGGCACAGGCGCCGGCGTTAAAGTAGTCCCGGCCAGCGTACGGCGGCGCTTCCGCTTGCCGTACTCTATTCAAACACCAGCGAAGCAAGCAGCTTATTTCAGCTTTTTCGGCAACTTCGGCTGATTCGCAGTTAACTCACCCACCACTAACTCCGGCGGCAGCGCGAAAGAAAATGAACTACCGCGTTTCGGTTCACTGAAAATCATCAACCTGCTCTGATGACGCGACAACACATGTTTAACGATAGCCAAGCCCAGTCCCGTACCACCTGTGGTGCGTGCCCGCGCCTGATCAACGCGGTAAAACCGTTCGGTTAAACGTTTGACATGCTGCGGTGCGATACCTTCACCATTATCAGTCACAGTAAATACGGCTTTGTGATGTTCACGCCGCCAGCTGACTTTGATGTCACCGCCGTCCGGCGTGTATTTGATCGCGTTCGTCACCAGATTGGAAAAGGCGCTGCGTAGCTCTTCAGTAATTGCATTGACGCGTAAATCCAGATCAATATCAAAACTGATTTGATGCTGTTTCTCGCGGTTCAGGCTATGCGCTTCCTGCTCCAACAACGTCAGCATGGCTGGTGCATCGACGTTTTCGTCATAATGCACTTTGGCGGCAGCTTCTATCCGTGATAGGGTCAGCAGTTGCTGTACCAGATTGTCCATCCGTTTGGTCTGGTCGAGCATCACTGAATGGGCTTTTTGCCAGATCGCCTGCTGTGGCAGATGCTCAGGCTCCATCATTTCCAGATAGCCCTGCAGCACTGTTAATGGCGTGCGCAGTTCATGCGACACGTTGGCGACGAAGTCTTTGCGAATTTGCTCAAGTTGTTTGAGCTGTGTTATATCGCGAATGATCAGCAGATATTGCTTTTCACCATATTGCAGCACGCGGTATTCCAGCGTCAGATCTTCAGTCAGCGGCGACGGTAATTCAATCGCCTGCTCGAAGTTCTGCTGTTGCAGATATTGCTGAAATTCCGGATTACGAATGAGGTTATCAATGCGCTGCCGTTCATCCATCGGCCAGCGTAAACCGGCCATCTGTTGTGCCAGTTTGTTACACCAGACGATAGTCCAGTCCAGGCTCAGCACCACAATGGCGTCCGGCAAGGCTTCGGCACCGTCGCGAAAACGCCGGACCAACGCCCGTAAGTCTTTGTTTTTCTTGCGCGCTTTGCGTTGCCGGTAATAAATCCCGTCAAACACCTGCTGCCAGCTGCCATCACCGGCCGGTGGTGACAATTTACGGTCACGCCAGAGCCATTTATCAAGCAAAAACAGATGTTTGTAGTGCCAGGCAATGATACCGGCGGCGAGCAATAACAGGAATTCAGCGGTCAGGTCAAATAACCAGCCAAGCCCAGCAGCAAGCAGTGCAAGCCCGGCTAACCGGCTGACAATAACCCGTTTGGACAGTAATAAACGCATAACACCTACTTGGTTGCGCCGACCCGTGCAAATCACAGGTCGCGCGGCAGTCTGAGGTTATTTTACCGAAAAACGATAGCCAGAGCCACGTACGGTTTGCACTAACCGATCATGACCGCCATGAGAGATGGCTTTACGCAGGCGGCGAATATGCACATCGACCGTGCGATCTTCGACATAAACATTGGTGCCCCAGACATGGTCCAGTAACTGTTCGCGGCTATACACCCGCTCCGGGTGTGTCATAAAAAAGTGCAGCAGACGGAACTCAGTCGGGCCCATATCTAGTGGCTGGTCTACTGCTGTCACGCGGTGTGACACCGGATCCAGTTTCAGGCCCTGCACTTCGATCACCTCGTCCAGACTAGTCGGTGCGACGCGGCGGATCACTGCTTTGATTCGAGCCATCAGTTCTTTTGGCGAAAATGGTTTGGTGACGTAGTCATCCGCGCCTACTTCCAGACCGCGCACTTTGTCTTCTTCTTCGCCGCGCGCCGTGATCATGATGATCGGAATGCTGCGGGTCAGTTCATGTTGTTTCATTTTTTTCGCGATTTGGATGCCACTGCCACCTGGCAGCATCCAGTCCAACAGCACTAAATCCGGGTATGGCTCTACCAGCTGATTAATCGCGCTGTCAAAATCTGCCGCTGTGCTGGCCTGATATCCATTTTGTTCCAGCACAAAACACAACATATCGCGAATTGGTGCTTCATCTTCCACTATCAGAATTCGTCTCGACATAGCCTGTTACCATCATCCGAGGTTTTGGGTACTGCGATCAGTATCCCGCCTAATTATGACATAATTATGAAAGCCGACTGTTCCGGCATCGACTTCTTCACAACTCATTTGCATACATGACAGCCGTATGCTGTTTTTTTCCGATTGCTTTGCTGCGGCAGCGCAAAGCCCGGCGACAAAATATTGCGAACTGGGAAGACAGTTCCGTGACTTATTTGTGAAGGTTTTTTGACAGCATCGACGCCAGCAGGCGCCATTGCTGGACTTTGGGTTGCTGTCATCTGCCTGCCAACATTCTGTCATAAAACAGTCACGCCCGAGATTTACCGTCTGTGCAGTTTTTTTACTGACCCACTGCATCGACGGAGATTAAGATGGCATTCGGCAAGATTTTAAAGTTAAGCGCAATTTCGACTGCTTTGTTCCTGGCTGGTTGTGGCGGCGGTGACATTGTGATTAGCACTGGCGCTGGCGGGACCACTCCTACTACACCAACTACACCAACTACACCAACTACACCAACCAGCAAATGCCCGAGCTTTGCCAAAGAAGGCGCTGCAGTTGGTGGCATCAGCAAAACGATTTGTGAAGTCACCGGCACTCTGACCGCCGACGCGACTTTCACTTCAGGTATCGTTTGGGCTTTAAGCGGCAAAGTACAAGTCGGTAACGACAACGCTAACAGCGCAACACTGACGATTGAACCAGGCACCACAGTGTTTGGTAAATCAGGCGCAGATTTCTTAGTGGTCGCCCGTGGTTCGAAAATCAGTGCTGTTGGTTCAGCCAACGCGCCAATCGTATTTACCTCTGTCAACGACATGATTGGCACAGCCAATGATGCATCTGCCGGCCAATGGGGCGGTATCGTGTTACTGGGTAAAGCACCGACCAACAAGTGTGACGCTGCTGCGCTGGCTAATTGTAAAATTGAAGCTGAAGGTAACGCCGGCCCATACGGTGGCGATCGCCCAACGGACAGCAGCGGTATCCTGAAATTTGTCCAAGTGAAATACGCTGGTTATGAAGTCATCAAAGATAACGAATTAAACGGCGTGACTTTTGCCGGCGTAGGTTCAGGCACTGTCGTTGATTACCTGCAAGTGCATAACAACTCAGACGATGGTGTTGAATTCTTCGGCGGTAACGTTGACCTGAAACACTTAGTACTGACCGGTAACCGCGACGACTCTCTGGATTGGGCTGATGGCTGGACTGGCCGTGTGCAACACGTGCTGATCCGTCACAACCAGAACAATCTTGAAGCAAACCGTGCGATTGAAGCGGATAACCAGTCTTCTAAATTTGACGCGACGCCGGTATCAAAACCACGTTTGTCAAACGTCACGATCATCGGTAACGCCTTTACCTCAGCGGCTGCTGATTCTGAAGGTATCCTGCTGCGCGCTGGTACCGCTGGTGAGATTTACAACACCATCATCACCGGGCCAAAAGGCATGGGCGAGTGTTTTGAAATCGAAACACCAGAATCTGTTGCCAATGCTAACAGCGGCAAAATTATCTTCCGCAACTCTATCGTGAGCTGCCCGGAAAACTTCAAATCGCCAAAAGACGCCAGCGGCAACACGCTGTTAGACGTGGCGAAATGGTTTGCTGCACAACCAGGCAACAGCGTAGCTGACCCGTTATTAGGCGGTTACATGCCAGCTGCAACTTCACCTGCGCTTGGCAAAGGCTACAACATGCAGAACTTTGTCGACCCATGGTTCGACAATACCAACTACATCGGTGCTTTTGATGGTGCGACTGACTGGACCAAAGGCTGGACGCACGGTTTACATGCCAGCAATGCAGCACTGACCGCCTGCCCGACTGGTACGACAGAAGTCGCGTCACTGACCGGCAAACTGAACTGTGAAGTCAAAGGCACTCTGACCAGCAACGTGGCATTAAAAGCCGGTGCTGATTACGTGTTAAACGGCAAAGTGACTGTCGGTGGTGACAACACTACTTCAGCAACACTGAGCATTGACCCGGGCGTGCGGATTTACGGCAAATCAGGTTCTGACTATCTGGTTGTCGCCCGCGGCAGCAAAATCATGGCTGAATGCTCTCCTACTGCACCAATCGTGTTCACTTCACTGCAAGACGTGATTGGCTCAGCCACTCGTGCCGGCCAGTGGGGCGGTATCGTGGTACTGGGTAACGCACCAAGCAACAAGTGTGACCAGGCAGCAACGACTTGCTCTATCGAAGCGGAAGGCAATGCCGGCCCATACGGTGGTTACAAAGCGGATGACAACTCTGGTGTGATCAAATACGTACAAATCCGTAATGCGGGTTACGAAGTCATCAAAGACAACGAACTGAACGGTCTGACACTGGCTGGCGTTGGTAAAGGCACTGTGGTTGACCACGTGCAAATCCATAAAAACCTCGACGACGGTCTGGAACTGTTCGGCGGTACTGTCAACGTGAAATATGTGGTGTTGACTGGTAACGAAGACGATTCACTGGACTGGACTGATGGCTGGAACGGTAAAGCGCAGTTCCTGCTGGTTAAACACGATGCAGCGAATACAGTGACCAACCGTGGTATCGAAGCAGACAACCAGTCAACGAATTTCTCTGCGACGCCACTGTCTGAGCCGACTATCGCCAACATGACCATCATCGGTAACACCTTTAAGTCTGCCGATATGGACTCAGAAGGCATCCTGCTGCGTGCCGGTACTTCTGCCAAGCTGCACAACATTCTGGTAGCAGGTCCAAAAACAGACACTGGCGCCATGGGCGAATGTCTGGAAATTGAATCAACGCAATCTCAGGCCTTGGCAGCCAGCGCCAAACTGGTGATGACGCACTCAGTACTGGGTTGCCCGGAACCGTTTAAAGGTACCGTTTCTCCAACCATGACTGTTAAACAGTGGTTTGAAGGCCAGCAAGGCAACAAAACTGCGGCGGATCAGGCTGCAGTGCTGAACGGTCTGTACACCATCGACACGACAGCTGCCAAAGATATGGCCGCAGTCGACAGCTTCTTCACCAAGACCACCTTTGTCGGCGCGATGGATGCTGCCAACGACTGGACCAAAGGCTGGACCACTGGTTTAGGCAACTAAGCATGATAAAGAGCCGGCTTTTGAGTAATCAAAGGCCGGCTTTGTGCTGACGAAGACTTTTGTGAAGAACCCGGCAATGACCGGGCAGATAAAAACTCAGGCTGGAATTCGCAGCCGACAGGATTCAGAAAAATGAGCAGCTTGCACCCATTTGGCCCATTTCATTTAAACCGCAACCGCGTCACCCGCGCAGTCCTGCTGGCCCTGAGCGCCAGTACTGCCCTGCCGCTGACTGCGGCTGTTGCACAGGAAGCCGCAGCGCCGGCAGTAACAAGCCCGGCACCAGCCAGCGAAACACAGGCCGTAGAACGGATCAACGTTTCAGGCCGCCTGTTAAGCTCAGCCGCGGCTACTGCTGAAGAACGTCGTCAGCAACCTTTTGTTGCTGAATTGCTCGGTATGGACCAAATCTCCCGCGCCGGTGACGGCAACGCTGCCGCAGCACTGCGCCGCGTGACAGGTCTGACGCTGGTCAAAGACAAGTTTATTTATGTGCGTGGCCTCGGTGAGCGTTACTCATCCACGCTGTTAAACGGCGCACAGGTGCCAAGCCCGGATCCAACGCGTAACGTCGTGCCAATGGACATGTTCCCGGCCGGCATTATCGAAAGTATGGTCGTGCAGAAGTCTTATTCCCCGGAATTACCAGCCGCTTTTGGTGGCGGTAATATCAACATCCGCACCAGCAGCATCCCATTAGACCAGGTGTTCAGTTTCTCAGTCGGTACTGAATACAACAGCCTGAGCAGTGACAAAGGCCTCGAATACACTGGTGGTGGTGATGATTGGCGTGGTCGTGATGACGGCACCCGCGGTCTGTCAGAAGCATTCCGTAACGCAGTTACCAAATACGGTTCACTGGATTTAGTCACTATTGCCCAAGGCCTCGGTGGTGTCAGCGCGGACAACCTGGCAAAAGCTGAGTTGATTAACCGTAATCTGGGTCTGGAAATGAATCGCCAGCTGGATGTGAATGAGAAAAGCTTAGGCCCGGCCTATGACGCCAGCATGTCCTGGGGTAACCGTTTTGATATCGGTGAGCGGGTATTTGGTGTGATGGCGGGCGTCAGCTACGACCAGTCCAGCGAAAACAGCAAAGATCAGGAACGTTATTACTCCATCACGACAGGCACCGAGTTAACGCCGCTGAATCGCTACGATAACATCCTGCGTACTGAGCATCAGGTCAAATTGTCTGGCATGCTGAACTTTGGTTTTGAGTGGGATAATAATCACCGCTTTGAAACCTCCAGTATCTACCTGCAGGACACTAAAGATCGGATCAAACGCAAAAGCGGTGACTCGATTGAGACCATCAACGAAGCGAATCGCGAAAACGAATTTTACAACATTCTGTATGAAGAGCGTTCAATGCTCAGCAACCAGATCCGCGGCAAACATACGCTGGATTGGGCTGGCGACCTGAATATCGACTGGCAATATACCGACGCTAAGGCTGAACGGACTGCTCCAGGCGAAGTGGAATACCTGTATGTCCGCACGCTGGATGATGCCGGTAAACTGCAAAGCAAAACGATGCGCCGCAGCGACAACGCGGTGATTTATCAGTTTGGCGATATGCAAGACAATACCGAAAACGTCAGCTGGAACGCCAAGTATCCATTGTCGACCGAAAAAACCGAATGGACTTTCAGTGCCGGCTACAACTACTTCGAACGTCAGCGTGACGCCTCTACTGCGCGCTACAAGTTTGATACCCGTGGTTTTTCCAACGACGACCTGAGTCTGGCGTACAGCCAGGTGTTTGCCGATGCCAATATCCAGAACGCCGCCAAACGCTTCCAAATCTCTGATGTAACTGGTGATGCCGACGATTACAAAGCAGCTCAGATGATTGATGCGGCTTATGTCTCGATGGAAGCGACTTATGACTACACCTGGCGCGTCAATCTGGGTGTGCGTTATGAAGATTTCCGTCAGGTTTCTATCCCACTGAACCCGTCAACTGGTGCTGTTCAGGGTGATATCACCAAGATGCCGATCCAGGAAGATGACCTGTATCCGGCGCTGTCGGTGACCTGGATGCGCACGGAAGAAACACAACTGCGCTTTGGTTTTAGCGAAACAGTGGTTCGTCCAGACTTGCGTGAAGTGACGCCGGTGTTGTTTATCGACCCAATCACTGACTTTAAGGTAATGGGCTTTGCCGACCTGAAGAGCACTGACATCAAAGGCTACGACATGCGGTTTGAATCTTACTTAGATTCCGGCAGCAACTACAGCATCGGTGTGTTCTACAAAGACATGATCAACCCGATTGAAGCCGTTGAACTGAAAGGCTCAGACGGTAACCTGCTGATGTCATTCCGCAACGCCTTAGCCGGTGAAGTCTACGGGATCGAAGCCGAAATGCTGCAGAAGCTCGATATGTTCGAAGGCAGCTTTGGTCAGTTTGTGGACAACTTCTTTATCAACACCAACCTGACGCTGAGCAAATCAGAAATCGAAATGCAGGCATTAGGTGAGTCAAACCTGACCAATCTGGTACGGCCATTGACGGGTCACAGTAAGAACGTAGTGAACTTCCAACTCGGTTACGATTCCGATAACGAAGACCATACGGCAACTTTGACTTATAACGTGTTTGGCAAACGCATCGCCTTCGCCGGTATTGATGGCAAAGATGACGCCTATGAACAGCCGTTCCACTCGCTGGATTTCACTTATAGCTACACGGTGCTGCCAGAAGGTAACCTGAAGTTCTCCGTGAAAAACCTGCTGAACGAAGAAACAGAAATTCTGCAACAAGGCGAAATTCTGCAAAAACGTGAAGAAGGTGTCAGCGTCGGCTTAAGTTACAGCCAGAAGTTCTGATCCGCATCGCCGGGTTACATTACTACGGTTGGAGAACCGCGGAAGTCAGCAGGGATAGCTGCTACCGCGGTTCTGTTTTTGTAGCGGGCAAGAATGCTGTTCTGACCAGCTTTACCTTGACCAGACCGGTGCAGGTTCTTTAAGATCAACTTAACTTTTTGCCAGAGGCTGCATTTCCTTGGACATACCCAGTCGACCTGCTTTGTTGTAATTCAGTCTGCCGCCTCTTCCTGCCTAGTACAGCCAGGTCAGTTGCAGTCTGACCGGCCTATTGCCACTTCAAAGTATTTTCTCGCACTGTGTCGTCCCTGGACCTCGTCTTTTTACCGGGAGTCACCTGATGCTGCGGATCTTCACCGTACAACAACAAAAACTGGAACGGCTCGAGCTGCAAAGCGCCGAGCAAGTGCAGCAGGCGATTTGGCTCGATTTACAGGAGCCGGATGAAGCAGAACGGAGTTTTATTAGCGACCAGTTTGGCCAGCAATTGGCATTACGGGCAGAACTGGATGACATTGAAGCGTCAGCGCGTTTTTTCGAAGACGAAGACGGCCTGCACGTCCACTCGTTGTTTTTTTATCAGGAAGACCGGGCGGCCACCACCACTGTGGCTTTTACCATTCGCGACGGTCGTCTGTTTACCCTGCGTGAGCGCGAACTGCCGGTGTTTCGTCTGTACCGGATGCGCGCACGCAATGCGCATTTGCAAAGCAGTAATGCGTTTGAATTGCTGCTGGATTTGTTTGAAGTCAAAATTGAACAGTTAGCCGACAGCATCGAAGAGATTTCGTTAGCCCTCGAGGCCATTAGTCAGGTGATTTTGCAAGGCAAACAAAATGAAGCCTTTCAGGAATCGCTATCCCGCCTGACCGAACTGGAAGATATGAGCTGGAAAGTGCGGCTCTGTCTGATGGATACCCAGCGCGCTATCAGCTTTTTACTGCGCAAAGCCCGCTTACCGGCCGATCAGCTGGAGCAGGCGCGTGACGTATTACGCGACGTCGAATCGCTGCTGCCACACAACGAGTCTTTCTCGCAGCGCGTCAACTTCCTGCTGCAATCAGCGATGGGTTTTATCAACATCGAACAAAACCGCATTATCAAAATCTTCTCGGTGGTCTCGGTAATTTTCCTGCCACCAACGCTGGTGGCCAGTAGTTACGGCATGAACTTCGCGCATATGCCCGAGCTAAACCTGCAGTTTGGTTATCCACTGGCGCTTGGCTTAATGCTGATTGCCGGCATCACGCCGTATCTGTTTTTTAAAAGAAAGGGTTGGTTGTAGCGGAGTGGAAATTTGGTGCGTTTTGAAACGCACCCTACGTCAGATCTGAATGTAGGGTGCCGTTAAAGGAAGCGCAACGCACCATGAAATGGTCGTCACATGTCATCCAAGAGCATCAGAACTTATGTTCGATACCAATCGCCAGATAGTCGGTATCGGCTTTGTTATAGAAATCAAAGCTGCTGTACCAGGCGAATAATTTAGTCTCTTTACCGAGTTTGTAATCAGTACCCAAGCTATAACCGTCGTGGTCTTCCAGCGTTTGGTACTGTGCTTTCACTTCAAACTTATCCAGCGGATAAGCTGCGTTCAGCAGATAACCATCTTCTTTTTTGCCACCAGCCATTACTTCTTGCTGGTGTAAACCGGCACCCAGTTTGATTTTGGCAACTTTGCCCTGCACAAATACCCGACTGCTATCGTAGCCATTCACGTCATTGTCCATTGAAACGGACGCGAACAGCGGGCCATCTTTCAAACTGTCATCACCGTACATCAGCGCTACAGATTGACCGTCCTGGCCTTTTTCCGAGTCTTCCATAATGTGGCTGACCATCAGCGAGAAACCGGCAAATTTCGGCGTGATATAAGCCAGAGAATTGCTCATGCGGTTTTCGCCTTTCCACAGCGTTTTAATGTCTGCTTCATAATCATTAAACAGATCCATCTTGCCTTGCGACAATTTCAGCGCAGTATCGTTGCGACCGGCTTTGATGGTACCGAAGCTACCAGTCAGACCAATAAACTGGTCACGCGCTTTGATATTTTTCTCGTTCGCTTCGTCGGTCAGGTCCACTT